>NZ_JACLCP010000001.1 GCF_014243395.1 Winogradskyella flava
CGTATATAATGTCGGCAACGGATCGGTTGCCGTATCTGCATCGCCCGGAGTCAAATAATAGCTCACCGAATACAAAGGGTTGTTACCGCTGATCTCTCCATTCTTTATACTTAAATCTATCTCCGTCAAACCATCTGGTACCCCATCGTCACAAACCTCCAATGGCAACGGTGCTATTAAGGATGGTAGGGGGGTGACCTCAAGTTCAAAAATAGTTCTTGATTTGCAACCCGTCATTGTATTCGTTAATACAGCTACAATCTCTTGAGGGTTGCTCATATTAGCATACAATCCAGTGATTGAACTTGTACCAGCAATTGCATCAGACTGGCTTTCGTAATAGGCCACTGTCATATTAGGCTGACCATTTATTACTTCTACGTCTTTTGTCGTAAGGTCAAACTGCTCCTGTTCGTCTCCAGAATTATTATAATCACAGAGCGTATATGAAGATACGGTCACAGTTGAAGGCAAAGGAACAACTATAAGTTGTAACGACGTTGTTTCGTAACAGCCTGTTAATGGATTTTCTATGCGCACATATACCAACTGTCCGCCTATTTGAGTGTTGGTATAGAGGGTTGGCAAGATACTTGTACCCGATTCTGCATCAAGCTCAGTAAGATGATAGGTCACGATCATCCCTGCCTGTGCCCCCAAGACCTCGGCATCCTTAACGCTCAAATCAAACTCTACCAACCCATCTAAATCATCGTCGCAAAGCTCATAAGAACTCAATGCATTAGCAATTGGATTAGGGATAATTTCTAAGTCGAGAGTTGTCGTTGCGTAACAATCATCGTTACCATTAAGCGTCAAACGCGCATATACAGTATCATTATAAGCTGTTGTATTTACAAAAGTATTTGATAACGGTAATGTGTTATTTTCAGCATCAGTCAATGTTGGATGATAAGTTACAGAAACTTCATTGGGATCATTAGAACCAATGACTTCTGTATCTCTGTTTGAAAGGTTAAATGATGTAAAACCATCTGCCGTATCATCATCACACAAACTTAATGGCGTTAATAAATTTTCAATTATTAGTCCAGATGTTGACAGTTGAAATGATGTAATATCAAAACACGATTGAGAATTATCTGCTATTCGAGCCCAAATTGGTTGAGGGCTAGAAATATTAGTATAACTATCAGGTAAAGGGGCAAGATTATCAATAGCCTCTTGCTCTGATTTATGATAGGTTATCATAAAATCAGACTCGTTTTGCTCACCTAAAATATTATCATTATTCTCAGTTAGATTAAAGTCAGCAGTTCCGTCAGTGTCACATATCAGCAGGTTTTCCGCTGTATTAGCGATAGGAGCAGTTATATATTCAATAGTTATTGGATCTGTAGCACCCTCACAAACATTTTCAAAATCCACCTCGGCATAATATATACCTGATTCCGTTACAGTTAATGTTGATGATACTTCATTAGCAATTACAACATCATCCTTGTACCAAATATGAGTTGCAGAATCAATGGCGGTATCTAATATTATTTCCGTGCCTTCGCACTGCGCTGTACCTGATGCAATTGTGTAATCTTCACCCAAACTGCCACCTAAATTAAAACTGCGCGCCTTTATAAACACACCGGTATCATAAATATTATCTCGATCATCCGCTACAACTAATTTAATAGTATATGTTTCTCCGGGAACAACAGCGGACTGAGCGGTAAAAACGGTAGTTCTTCCATCAAATGCGATGGGTGGTGCATTACTAGGCGTATATTCTCCGAAGTATTGAGGATTGGCAGCACCACAGGAGGCGCCATTATCTGGATGTATATTAGTTACTAGAATTGGTGTAGTAGTTCCAGGAATGACGGCTAAATTAGTAGTTACGCCATTAGAATCTGTTAGCAAGAAAGCAAAAGCGTCAGAATAGGTACATTCAAAAGAGCCCATATCATATTCTTCAGAAGCCATTAAAAACTCAAAGCTTATCTCATTCGCTAGTGGTGTAAAATCAAACTGAATAAATGAGGCATTATGGGAATCTACCCCAAGATTAGTATCTAAATCTATATCGCCTGGCCAAGCGCCAGAACCTTCTCCAAGGTTAATGTTATTTGGTCCACCCACAAGACTTGCATCACTACTTGTTAAGAGTAAACCGTCTTCAAATGGAAAATTCACTCCATTACTTATAAAATACCCTATGCCATTAGGCTCAGCAGAGCTAAAATTACTTCCTGTTGAGGATATGATATTAGATACTGTAGCGCATGGACTATTTATTAATACGTCTTCTACAAGCTGCTCTGTTGTATACGTATCTTGATCTACCACAACATTAGGTCCTAATACAAAAACAACTATAGTTTCCGTATCACTACAAACCTGAGGATTATCATCTGTAGCTGTGAGTGTGACTGTATAAGTTCCTGGATTTATAAAAGTATTGGAAACATTTGTCCCTTCAGCAGTATTTCCGTCTCCAAAATTCCAATCGTATGTTGCGCCCGAACCATCTAATGAAAAAGTTGCGCTTCCAGAAAAATCGACCGTATCTCCTGGCAATATACTTATGACTCCCGAACCATTCGCCTCTGGAGTTGTACTATCTATTGAAGTTACTATATCTTGACATGGTGTAGCACATAAAATTTCTGCCTCCCAACCATTAGCTGGGCCACTATCATTAGAAACAAATTCAATAGTCAAGCACCCTGATGTATTCAGTGCGGATGCAGACACTGTGCCTGGTGAGTTAGGCCCCGACCATGAACCTATTATATTGGCCGTAGTGTCGTCTCCATCATAAATTGTTATAATATCTTGATTAAGTTGAGTAAAAAATGAAACGAAATTGAGGATTATAAATTCATCTGTATTTTGCGGACAAATCGTAGTCACAATGTTTTCGCTATTACCATAATTACCAAACTCTCCGCCCGAATCATAAAATTTGTCTGGTGCGCAACGATTGAATGTTCCGTTTTGCATGGAAATATCTTGAGAGAATCCAATGGACGATACTATGAATCCAAAAACGAATAGTATCTTTTTCATGAGTAATCTTTTTCAAAATGTAATACAATGCTTTCTTGCTTGTGATAAGCCGTATTACATCAGTTTTTAGTTAGTTAGGCTCACCAAAAATGACGTACTTTTTACCAATTTGGAACAGGTGTTTTTAGGACAGCTATTTTCAATGAGGACGAAATTTAATCAAATTATATGAATTGGGTTAAGAATTTAGATACAAAACATAATCTTCGGATTAACGTTTCATCTTGATATTTCATACTTTTGTAAAAAAAAGATGTCTAAGACGAAGATTTCCATAGTTCCTACTTCTAACGAAACCATTTTAAAATTTGAAGCTGATAGGTTTTTAACTAATCATGACAGCTTTGAATTCAACAATATTGATGAAGCAAAACACTCTCCATTAGCGCAGCAATTATTCTATTTACCATTCGTAAAAAAAGTATATATAGCGTCTAATTTTGTCGCTATTGAACGTTATAACATTGTAGAATGGAATGATGTACAGGAAGAGGTTGCCAATCAAATAGAAGACTACTTATCTAAGAATGGTGTTATTGTTACTGAAGAAGCCTTAAAGCCTAAAGCTGCTGTTACCGTATACGCGGAAAGCACTCCCAATCCCAGTGTATTAAAGTTTGTTTGTAATAAAGTATTAGTCCCTAACCTTTATGAATTTACATCAATTGAGGAGGCCAAGCTTTCTCCTTTGGCCACGGCACTATTCAATTTTCCTTTTGTAAAAAATGTATACATGGAAAAGAATTTTATCTCCATTACCAAATTTGATATTATCGAATGGGAAGAAATCACTGCCCAGTTAAGGGAGTTTATTAAAGCTTATGTTGAAGAGGGAAAGACAATCCTCAACGATGACGCTCCAAAAAAACTCAATAAAACAGAAAAGGCCATTGAGCAAAAGTTTGAAGCTCTAGATGATACTTCCAAAAATATTATAAATATCCTTGAAGAATACGTAAAACCTGCGGTAGCGAGTGATGGCGGAAATATTGAGTTTAAATCTTACGACGAACAAACCAAAAAAGTAGAAGTTTTGCTTCAAGGTGCTTGTAGCGGATGTCCATCTTCAACATTTACGCTAAAAAATGGTATTGAGACTATGTTAAAAGAAATGTTAAATGACAATTCCATTACTGTAAATGCAATTAATAACTAGTATTTTCAGGGCCTGTTTTGAATAATTGACCTATCAATTGTTACATTACAAATAACATTTAAATTCTAAATTAAGATTAACCCACAATACTTTTAGAAGAATATTTCCTTTAATTGTGAAATATTAAATAAAAATAATGATGATAATTTTATCACTTTTAAAGCGTTATCAAATAAAAAAATAAACTCTAAATTTAACTATGAAAAACAAGAATGAAATGATGAAAAGATTAACACTATTAGCTATAATCTTAATAGGCAGTCTATCTATTGAAGCCCAAAACTATAATGTCGCTATCAGAGATATGCAAAATATTATGGATATAAATTCTGCCGTAAATATTAAAGAAAGATTAGATGTTGAGGGCTCACCATACGTACAAGATAAATTTGAGCCTATTAAACTAAAGGGACTGGAAGCGAAAGTTTCTGCCAAATACAACGCTTACTTAGGACAAATGCACTTAAAGGCAGGTGAGGAAGTTATATCCTTGAATGTAAACAGTGATTATGAAGTTAAATTCATTGGTCAGAATAAAACTTATAGAACTTTTTCTTATAAATCGTTAGCTAGAAAAAGTGAAAGAGGATTTCTTGTAGTGATAAAAGAGACAGACAAGTTCCAGCTTTTAAAAGAAGAGTTAATCATCTTTAAAAATAAAATACCAGCAAAAAACTCGTATGTCAGAGAAGTACCTGCCAAATACACCAAAGGCAGTGATACATACTATTTTATGCTCAATGATGAAGTAGTCCATTTTCCTACTAAAAAGAAAGATTTAATAAAAGCCTTTCCAGACATTGAAAAAAAACTAAAATCGTATATTAAGGATAATAAGCTATCCACAAAAAAAGAAAGTGATCTTATCCAAATTGCTGAATACATATCTTCAAATTCTGAAGATTCAAAGGAGGGTGACGAGAAATAAAATAGAAATATTAAAAAACTAAGACTCTAAAGGGCCTGGAAGTTTTCTTCTAGGCTTTTTTATTCTCAATATTCTTTTCATTTATTCAGAAAAGTCATATGATTTTAATCTCGAAATGAATGTTTTTAATGGCTAATATTTATTAACTTTAGTGACCTTTTTAAAATTTTTGTTTCTTAAAAATATATAAACCTTAAAACACTATTATAATGGCTGTAATGAAAGTTATCGAAGTATTAGCAAATTCTGAAAAAAGCTGGGAAGATGCAACGCGAAAAGCAGTAAAACACGCATCAAAAAGCATCAAGCACATTAAGTCTGTTTTTGTACAATCTCAAAGCGCTGTTGTTGACGGTGATGATGTTACAGAATTTAGAGTAAATGTAAAAATCACATTCGAAGTAAAATAAGTATAAAAATCTTAATAAAACTCGGCTAATAAGCCGAGTTTTTTATTCACACTTAATTAAAAAACTATGGAAACACAAAAATGGATTGATGCAGGTTACAATTATATCGTTGATTATGGTCCAAAAATCATTGGCGCCATTCTCATATGGATTATTGGAAACTGGGTCATAAAACTGATGCTTAAAGGCTTAAAACGCGTCTTAAATAAAGGCGATTACGACGAAAGCTTAAAAAAATTCCTCACCAACCTTGTTAAATGGATTCTAAAGGTTGTACTTATCATTGTCGTTTTAGGCACAATGGGCGTTGAAACTACATCTTTTGCTGCCGTAATAGCTGCTGCTGGTTTGGCTATAGGCTTGGCTTTACAAGGTTCTTTAGGAAATTTTGCAGGTGGTGTTTTAATCATGATTTTCAAACCGTTTAAAATTGGAGATTTAATTGAAGCCCAAGGAGAACTAGGTGTTGTCAAAGAAATTGAAATCTTTACAACCAAGTTAAATACACCAACGAATAAAGAAGTCATTATTCCAAATGGTGCTTTATCAAATGGCAATATTGTTAACTATTCTACTGAAGGCAAGCTGCGCGTCGATTTAACTTTTGGGGTAAGCTATGATGCAGATATTAAACAAACCAAAGAGGTTTTAATGAACGTGTTAACTTCTAATCCTAAAGTTTTAAAAGATCCTTCTCCAACTGTTAATGTTTCAGAATTAGCTGATAGCTCTGTTAATTTTGCTGTAAGACCTTGGTGTACTGTCGCAGATTACTGGGATGTATATTTTGAAACGCATGAAAATGCTAAAATTGCTCTAGATGCAGCTGGTATAGAAATACCTTATCCACATGCTGTTGAAATACAAAAGCAAGGTTAAACTTTCTTTTTTATACCAACAAAATCTTTTAAATAATATGGTTCAAAATAGGCGACATCTTCGATGTCGCTTTTTTTATACTTTAAATCAGATAGTACAGCCATTTCATTAGCCGATGGTAATTTACCCTCTATAAATTTAGCATTAGAATGCTGGATGAGTTTTTTTGTTTTCTCAACTCCATTTCCAATAAAGTAGACCTTGGTTTGATTCAATAATTCCCTGTAACTGTCTTCTGTCAAGACTTCTGCGTTTATTTCTCTAAATAGTTCAAACTTGGAATTGTAAATGGCTGAATATACTTCCATACGACGTGCATCTAGCATTGGAATTATATATCCATCCTTAATATTTGCTTGATGGGCTAGGCTTTCTAAAGTATCTATAGCAATTAGAGGTTTATTTAAAGCATAACACAAACCCTTGGCTGAGGATACTCCTATGCGCAAGCCTGTATAAGATCCAGGTCCTTTGCTTACAGCAACAGCATCAATATCTGAAGATTTTAATCTAGCAGTTTTAAAAACTTCGTCTATAAAAACATGCAATGTTTCTGCGTGTGAATAACCAGCGCTATTATCCTCTCTTAAAACCAAAGTCTCTCCATCTTTAGATAGAGAGACTGAACAATTGGTTGTAGCTGTTTCTATGTTTAGCACTAATGCCATTACTCCAAATATGTATTATGCTATTCTTCTTCCTTTGCTTCTGAAGGTTTTTCCTTTTTATTCTTTTCTTCGATTAAATCGCCAGGCTTCAAAGTTTTAGAAACCATATTGTAAGGTCCAGTAATAATCTTATCATCTTTACTTAAACCCGAGACGATTTCAATATTGGTATCGTCTTGAATTCCAGTTTCAACAACTCTAAGTTTTGCCTTACCACCATCATTCACAAAGACACATTCGAATTTTTGCTCTTCTTTAGTTACCTCATCGTCTTCAATCTCAGATTTCTTCCCATAGGGTTTTTTGGTAGAGCTTGTATCTGTTTTTATAACAATGGCACTAATAGGTACAGCAATGGCATCTTTACGTTTTTTTGTTATGATATCAACAGTTGCAGTCATTCCTGGTCTAAAAGGTGAATACGTTTCTGGTTTTCCTTCCAATAAATCTTTATAAGATTCTTCAAGAATTCTCACTTTTACCTTAAAATTTGTAACCTGATCGGCCGCTAAATTACCTGCGGCAGAATTGGCGATTTCGGTTACAATACCTTTGAACTCTTTCTTTAAGTAGGCATCTACTTCAACAATTGTAGAGTCACCAATACTAACCTTTACAATATCATTTTCGTTTACATCCACCTCAACCTCCATATTACTAAGATTGGCGACACGAAGTATTTCAGTACCTGCCATTTGTTGTGTACCAACTACACGTTCACCTAATTCAACATTAAGCATTGAGATTGTTCCGCTCATTGGTGCATATATAGTAGTTCTGGTTAAGTTATCCTTTGCTTCATTTACTGTTGCTGCAGCACTTTGTACACTATAATATGCAGAACTTCTATTGGCTTCAGCAGTTTCAAATGCAGCAATGGCTCCATCCCAATCAGCTTTAGATATTACTCCTTTTTCAAAAAGTGTCTTGTTTCTGTCATAATCTGCCTTGGCTTGTTTTAGACTAGCCTCGGCTTGTTCTAATCCAGCTCTTACATTTTGATAAGACGCTTGGGATCTACTTACCGCTGACTGAATTAAATCTGGATTTACCCTCACCAATAAATCTCCTTTTTTAACTTCTTGTCCTTCCTTAAAAGGCAAGTCCAATATTTCTCCAGAAACTTCTGAAGAAATCTTCACCTCAACTTCTGGCTGGATCTTACCAGTCGCTGAAACGGTTTCAACAATATCTTTGAGCGTAACTTGTTTAACCGTGACTTCTTTAAAGTTTCCTTTTTTGCCAAACCATCCCATTGATTTTCCCGCTACTAAAAGTATAAGTAGAAAAACTACAATTCCTAAAATAATCTTTACTGTTTTGCTCATAATTAAAACTTTAATTCAGTTGCTGGAATTCCAAAAAACAATTCTAGAACTTTCAATTTAAATATGTAATCGTATTTAGCTCTATTAAGCTCTATCTTCGCATTGTCAAATCTAAGCTTAGATTGGCTAAAATCAAAGGCATTGGTTAAACCAACATCATAGCGTTCTTTAGCATAATTGTAGGCCAATTCTTGTGACTCTATGGCTAATTGTGCCGCCTCATAAGATTTCAATGCTCCTTTTGCATCAACATAAGCCTGATAAACCGTTGATTCTAAATCTAACTCAGCCTGTTCCAATTGGAATTTCGAACGTTCTAAGCTCACTCTACTCCTTTGAATATTACCTTTTGTATTGAAACCATTAAAAATTGGTATGTTCAATTGCAACCCGTAACCAATACCATCATTTTGATATAATTGATCTATAAATGGGTCAGCTGCAACCTCCACAGGAAATGTATTAGGAAATGTCCCAATTACAGATTGTCCTGTACCCTCTACCACACCAATTTGCTGTGTTATAGTAGGATTATCAGGATCCAATTGGTTAACAAATGATGGCGTATTAGCAAATCTTGTATTATAACCAAAAAATGCAGATAAGGTTGGTAGGTTTGCCCCCTTAGCAATTTTCAGATCCATTTCTGCCAATTCTACATTTTGTTCAGCTATTTTTATTTCAGATCTATTTTCTTTAGCAGATGCTATAATTTCTGAAACATCTCTACTTGCCACTCCATCATCAACTATGTTATAGCCCTCATCTTCAATATCAAAATTTTCGTAGTCCTTAATTAACAGTAATTGCGCAAGACTTATTAAAGAAATTTGTACGTTATTTTCTGCATTAATAATCTGCTGTTGTTCGCTAGCATCTGTGGCCTTGATTTCTAATAGATCACCTCGTGGTAATGAGCCAGCGTCTACCAACTCTTGGGTTCTTTCTATTTGTTCTTTGGTAACCAGATTTTGCGATTTTAAAACTTCTAAATTAGCCTTATTCAAAATCACCGTCAAATAGCCGTTAGCAACAAATAGAGAAATATCATCTTTCATTTTAGCTAAGCGATACTGACTGGAAAGTCTTGATATATCCGCTCGCTGTAATTGCCTAAAATTACGCAACCCATCAAACAATGTATAACCAATATTAATATTCCCCGAAGCTGAAAGAAATGTTGTTGTCTGTGCGTTATTGGTTACTGGGTTAAAACTCAAACCTGTATTTTCCGATACACCTCCTCCTGCATTAATACTTGGGATAAAATTACCCTTAGCCGTTAATTTTTCAATATCCGCAAGCTCAATATCCAGTTCACTCTGCTTAACAGAAATATTATTTTCTAAAGCATATTGAACACACTCTTTAAGTGTCCATTTTTTATTTTGAGCCTGGGACAAAATCCCAGTGAAGATTAAAACTATTATGATTGATTTTTTCATGATGCCTATTTGTCTATGTAAGTTCTAAAGTGTTACAATAAATGTTAAATTATTGCTGAGCATATTTTGGAATTCCTTGTACTTGGTTCCAAACTTTTATTTTATCGTCTTTTGAAATACCAGTTTTCACTTCAACAAAAATACCATCACTTATGCCTAATTCCACATCTTTTCGTTCAAATTTTTGATCACCTACAACAATCTCTACGTACGGTTTTTTTGTTTCCTTATCATATTGCACTAAAGCTTCCTTAATTGCTAGTACTTTCTCAGCCTTATCCAAAATAATAGAAGCATTTGCACTTAATCCTGCTCTAATGAAAGTAGAATCTATTTTTTTCAAAGTTCCCTTAATTTCAAATTGAATAGCACCATTTTCTGCCACACCCTTTGGTGCTATATAATCTAGAATAGCATCAAACTTTTCATTTTCAATAGCGCCAACAGTAATTTCTAAAGGTAAACCCTCCTTTATTTTGCCAACCTCGCTTTCGTCTACTTTACCTTCAAAGATCATCTTCTTGACATCAGCTAAAGATGCAATAGAAGTGCCTTCATTAAAATTATTAGCCTCAATAACCTGATTACCTGCTTTTACAGGAACATCCAATACCATACCCGAAACGGTTGCTCTTACCTGTGTCTGTGCTATATTACCTAATCCAGATGTTGTACCTGTTTTAATGATATCATAGTTTTGTCGCGATTGGGTAACACTTATTCTTGCTTGTTCTACTTGTTGTTTAGCCTGCAAATAGGTGTTGCTGACCTGATCGAACTCATTGGCCGCAATGACGCCTTTATCAAACAGCTCTTTTTGACGATCATATATCGCTTTCTGTGTTTTAAAGTTAATCTCGGCGGTCTGTAAAGCTGTTCTATTAGAGGCAATATTATTCTTTGCACTCGTTAAATTCGAAACGTTGGGAATAACCTTAATTTGTGCGATAAGATCACCTTGCTTTACGTATTCTCCAGCCTCTACATAGACTTCTTCTACGACACCAGAAATATTCGGTTTGATTAAGACCTCTTCTTTTGGTACTATACTGCCAGTAGCTACAGTCTTAACAACAATAGTTTGTTCTGTTGGTGATTCTGAAGTGTAAGTAATAGGGTCTTCCTGATTCTTTCTCCAAAGATAAAACAACGCTACTCCAAAGGCAATGACTATTGTTACTAAGGCAATTACAGTTTTTGTTCTTTTCATTCGTTTATTTGATTATATTTTATTCTATTCTTAAAGCGTCTACTGGTTTCATTTTCGTAGCTCTGTTGGCCGGAATTAAACCCGCTAACAATCCCGAAACCACTAATATGATTAAAGCTGTGAATACCACTTGCATACCCACGCTTGGGTTTGCAAAATTTTCTACAGGACCAGCATTATCCAATATGGCATTCATTATCCAAATGACTAAAGCTGCAAATGACACACCAAGCATACCTGATAAAATTGTGAGCACTAAGCTTTCTTGTAAAATCTGTCCTTTAATCATCCATGGCGTGGCTCCTAATGCTCTTCGGACACCTATTTCCTTAGTGCGCTCTTTTACTACAATGAGCATAATATTATTAATACCTATAATACCAGACATAAGTACTAATGCCCCTACAAAATAACCAACCAAGCTTAATATTGAAAAAAGCCCGTTTACACGCCCAAATTGCTCTGATAAATCGAAATGACCAATAGCACGCTCATCCTCTGGGTGCACCTTGTGTCTTGATTTCATTAAATCGAAGATTTGTTGTTTAATAGATGTGATAGTAATACCATCAACTGCAGTGATAGCCATCCAACCTACGCTTTCACCTCTGTTAAACGCCTGTCCAAATGTCGTAAACGGAATATAAATAGTACTGGCATCTTGTTCATCATCACCTTGGCTATTGCTCATTTTAAAGGTCCCAACTACTAAAAAATTGACACCATTAATCTTTATGTATGTCCCAAGAACTTCTTCTCCTTTATCATACAAACCTTTTTCAACTCCGGTACCAATGACACATATTTTTCGTTTTTCATTTATATCTGAATAACTTAAAAAACGTCCTTGAAGAATATCCATTGGTTGTTGTTTGATATATTCTGGATAATCCCCATAAATTTCAAATGCTCCTGTTTTTGTTCCCCTGACTACGTTGTTTGCACCTCTAAAACCACCCAGTTGATTTCTAGGTGAAACGTATTTTAAATTTGAGACTTCCGATTTGATAGCAGCAACATCATCAATCTTGTAGTTAAAATATCTCCCTTTTGGTAAGCCTTTATAGGGTTTTGATGTGCCTTGTGTCCACATGAACATGGAGTTGGTTGCAAAATCCCCAAAATCTGCAGTAACACCGTTTCTCAGCCCATTGGTCAATGCCAACAACAGTACAAGAATTGTGATACCCCAGAATACGCCAAAGGCCGTTAACAAGGTTCTAAACTTATTAGCGTTTAACGCTTCTAATATTTCATCCCAACGATCTCTATTAAACATTTTATTCGTCTCTTAATGCTACAATTGGTTTGATCTTTGCGGCTCTATATGCTGGAAAAAATCCAGCCACAGCACCAGCAAAAACCAATAGGAAAACTGTGATTAGCGCTATATTAAAATTGACTTGGGGGTATTTTATAAAATCGCTTTCTATTTGCGGTCCAACGAGCTCTAGCAGACCTAGACCAAAAATTAATCCAAATAAGCCTGCAAACATGGTTACAAATACTGCTTCTTGTAATATCATACCAACAATTGACATTGGCAATGCGCCTAAGGCTTTCCTAATACCTATTTCCTTGGTGCGCTCTTTAACTATAATAAGCATGATGTTACCTACGCCTACAATACCTGCTATTATTGTACCAATACCAACAAACCAAAATACAGCTTGGATTGTGGCAATAAGTGAAAAAATCTTTTTTGCCTCTTCAAGTGTATTAAATACCCTTACTGCACTTTGGTCGTCCGGTGCTACAGTATGTATTTCTTTTACCTGAGCTTCGATACTTTCGGAAATGGCTGCTGACTGTGCTACAGCATCGTCAAAGTTTTCAGCCATTTTTACCGTAAATGCCATGTTTCTAATATTATCTCCAGCATTAAAAACCTGTTGAGCTGTGCTAATAGGAATATACACTTGGCTCTCTTCCCTGTCGCCTCCCGGATCGTAATAAACACCTACTACTTTAAAGTTCATGCCAAAAATCTGAATGTTCTCATTTATGGGGTTCTCGCCCTTAAATAAGTCCATTTTCATTTTATTACCGATTACAGCAACCTTTTTATTATCATTTAAATCTGATTGACTAATAAAACGGCCAGAACCAATATCTGCATTTTCTATAAATTGGTTATCAGGCAAAGTTCCCCTAACTCGATAATTACCTGTCTCGTTTTTGTAGTTTACAGTGCCTCCCCAAATTGTATAATCTTTGGTTCGGTACTCCAGCAAATTATCAAATTTATTTTCTACAGCGTCAAAACTCGAATTCTTAAGCTGAATATAGCGTCCTGGATTTAAACCTTTATACCCTTTTGTGGTCACTCCTGTCCAAACCGATATTCTGTTAGTGGCATCTTGTTCAAACTCTGACCTCACACCATTCTCGATACCTTTACTAAATCCAAGAAGTATAACCAAAATGAAGATTCCCGAAGCTACCGAAAGGCCAGTTAAAAAAGTTCGCAATTTGTTTTTACGAAGTGTTTCAAATATTTCTTGCCAACGCTCTATATCAAACATGCTGCGATGCTCTTACTTGTTTCACTTTACTATCATCGATAATAACACCATCTTTCAGGTTGACAATACGCTTGGTCATTTGAGCAATATCGTGTTCGTGAGTTACCACCAAGATGGTTTTTCCCTCATCATTTATTCCTTGGATTAATTCCATCACTTCATAAGAAGTCCTAGTATCTAAAGCTCCTGTTGGTTCATCTGCTAATAAAACTTTAGGATCACTTGCCAAGGCTCTTGCTATGGCTACACGTTGTTTTTGCCCACCAGATAATTCACTTGGCAAGTGATGCGACCATTCTGCCAAACCAACTTTTTCTAAATATTGCATGGCCCGTTCTGTGCGTTCTTTTCTTTTAACACCCTTGTAATATAATGGCATGGATACATTATCTAATGCGCTCTTATAATTAATAAGGTTGAATGATTGAAAAATAAAACCCAGAAATTCGTTTCTATATTTGGCTGCTATTTTTTCGTTAAGATTTTTTATTGGAACGTTATCAAGAATATATTCTCCTTCGTCAGCTTCGTCCAGCATTCCTAAAATATTCAATAACGTGGATTTACCTGAACCCGAAGAACCCATTATTGAGACTAACTCTCCTTCCTTTACATCAAAATTTATCCCTTTTAGAACATGAAGCGAGTTGCTCCCCATGTGGTAAGATTTATGCAAATCCTTAATCTGAATCATAGCTGGATAGTTAGAGTGTACAATTTTATGAAAATCCACTAGGCTTTTATGCCAACAAACTGTTAAGAATTCTTTACAAACCCTTATGAATAAGACTATCTAACGAAGGAAATGTTACAGATTTATATCTGTATTTTTAGACTTTTGATTTTTGCCATAGGTTCTGTACACATAGAAGCCCACTACCGCAACCAAAATATAAGGAATAGCCATCAAGAACATAATGCCATCATTAATGCCTTCTGCTGCAGATTGATCCTCTCCGCTCTCCAGAACTGCCCTACACATGGCACATTGCGCACTAGTCTCAAGAAACAATAGAAAAGAGATAATAAATAAGACAATCTTTTGTTTCATATTTATGCGTAATAAGGCGAAATCATCAGGTAAACTATCACTCCCGTAATGGCAACATATAGCCAAAGTGGAAATGTGATTTTGGCTATTTTTTTATGACGCTCTATATTATTAGTAATAGCTCTAACGTAAGTTATCAAAACAAAAGGAATAACAGCTATAGATAATACAATATGGCTTATTAATATAACAAGATAAACACCTCGATATGCCCCTTCATAGCTGGTAGAATCGCTAGTCATATGATACAGAACATACATTACTAGGAATAAAATTGAGAGCACAATTGCGAACTTCATTAAGCGCTCATGCAGTTTTCTATTTCCTTTTTTTATCATTACTACTGCTACAATTAAAACTAGAGCTGTTACTGCATTAATTGTTGCATATATGGGTGGAAGAAAAACAGGCAATTCTAAATCTACTTTTACTCCAAAAAGTAATGCCACAACTAGTGGAACTACTATTGAAAGAATTACAATCCACTTATTATATTTTTTTTCTTTTTCTAAGTCAACTGAGTTCATAAATCATTGATGTTAGATTCTGAAACAAGCTCAGAATGACAAATTATTACTCTTTTAATAGTTTAGCAATATCTTCTTTTAAAATAGTAATTTCTTGAGGTATACCATCATCATCCTTTCCATCAGCTTCAGGAATCAGACCATTGTAAAATATTAAGGGGTTTCCAAAATTATCTCTTCGTGAGCGGATAAAACCTTCTTTATCGATTAATGCAAAATTACCTGAATGTTCAAAACCGCCCTCGACAGTTTCATCTTTTGCCGTGTAAAGATTAAAGCCTTCATTTGCCAATTTATAGATGGCTGCCTCATCACCAGTCATCAAGTGCCAATTAGGATTAACAATACCGTAATTATCGGCATAGGCTTTCAATACCTCAGGTGTATCAATATCTGGTGTAATAGTGAAAGAGGCAACGCCAAAGTCTTCAAAATCCTTAAAATGATTCTGTACCTGAACCAAATTACGGTTCATAATTGGACAAATGGTTGGACAAGTTGTAAAGAAAAACTCAACCACATATACCTTACCTAAATAGTCTTTGTTAGTGATTGTTTTTCCATTTTGATTTGTGAAACTGAAAGCGGGAACCTTTTTAGGCTGCCCATTGATTTCCAAATAGGCCAAATCACTTTTCTCTTCTTTCTTCATTGTAGAAATATCCTTACTTCTGCTTTCATCTCTTGTGATATCATCCTTACTCACGCG
This sequence comes from Winogradskyella flava, assembly GCF_014243395.1. Lineage (GTDB taxonomy): Bacteria > Bacteroidota > Bacteroidia > Flavobacteriales > Flavobacteriaceae > Winogradskyella > Winogradskyella flava. Next base: position 15,864 of record NZ_JACLCP010000001.1, read on the forward strand.
GTCAATAATTTTAGGAATAAAAATTATTCCGAATACAAGAATTATAAATGCTATACCAGCATAAGAATAATTAATTTTATTGCTCATTGCTTTAAGTCTTTTGATCTACGCGAATTGGAATCCTCAAATTTCCCTTTACGTTTTTGTCTGTATTCCGTAAATAGTATCCGCATATCATCGCTCATTTTATTTTTTATCTCTGCCACTTCTACACAGTTATATGAATATAACCCATAGATGGGAACTTTCTTTTCAATTTCGTTCTCTTTCCTATCATCCAATCTGCCACGTTGGTTTCTGTCTTTATCGATTATGAAGACTTCATCAGTTGCCAAATTAGAGTCTAAACTAGTATTAGTCCTAAGAAGACTAGCATATATTGCCTTAATATTATCATCTGAATGATATAAGTAATGCCAGAACCTTAAGTCTTCGTAATTTGATATTTCTTTGTTTAAAGCATTATAAGCCTCTTCCGCACCATATGGTGCTACAACCACTATTTGAAACTTCTTAAATCCTTTAAATTTATCATATACCAACTCTTTTAAGTTTGAAGCGGCAGTCGCCTTAGACATTGGTTCTTTACCAAGAAATGCTAATATGGTAATATGGTCTTGTAAAGCATTTGACTCATCAGTAGAAATTTCCTTTATATTCTCATGCACAACTTCTAAGGGGTTATAGTTGTGTGTTGAGGGATACAACATTAATAAAAACGCTACAGGTAAAAAGAATAAAATACCTAGTACCGCGTAACGTTTTGTTTTTTTAGTGTCCATCATAAGGTTATTTAAACCACTGCTGATTTAGATTTGCAAAAATAAAAAAGGTGGTTCATAAAAACCACCTTTTTAGTATCATTTAACTCAATATTTTGAGTTTAGAAATCTCTTTTAATCAAGGCGTCATCAGAATTATAAACTTCAAAGACATAACCACCTTCTTGCAATAAGATAAATATTAAATAGCATATTAAAAATACGCCTGTCCAAACTACCATTCGCCTTAAAGCTTTAGTCTCATCGCGCATGTGCATAAAATCCCAAGTAATATAGTATGCCTTAACAATGGTTAAAACGATGAAAATTAAATTCAAAGGCTTCATATATATGAAGAAAGAAAAGATAATATTCATAATCGTTGCAAAGAAACCACCCTCAAAAGGAGTCATCCAAGGCTCCATTAAACTTTCTGGCTTGTAGATACCAAGTACAACTTCAACCGCAGTGACTATGGTTAAAAATACTAAAACACCCCAAATTTTACTCGTGTTTGACTTAAATTTTAGTAAGCCTCTAAATATTTCTAATTTATGTTCGTGTGCCATAACTGAATCTTAAATTGCTTTTAAACTAAGTAGAAGAATGTAAATACAAATACCCAAACTAAATCGACAAAGTGCCAATATAGTCCAACCTTTTCTACCATTTCGTAACTCCCTCTTCGTTCGTAGGTTCCGAGTATCACATTAAAGAAAATGATAATATTGATCACTACACCAGAGAATACGTGGAATCCATGAAAGCCTGTAATGAAAAAGAAGAAATCGGCAAATAATGATGTTCCATACTCATTGACCACCAGATTAGCACCTTTGACTACTAATTTCCCATTTTCTTTTATTTGTTTTAGAGACTCTTCTCTCGATAACACTGTTTTTTCGCCGTTCTCATTTATGATTTGAGTTCTAACTAATATATTATCATTGGCTTCTAAACCTTTGTAAATTTCTCCAACAGTGTATGGTGGCAGTGACTCCTCTGTTACAAACCACAAACCACTACTACGATCGTGTTGTGCTCGTTCACTAGTTTGAGCTATTGCAAATTCATCGATTGATATGCGTTTAAACTTCTCTACACCATCAACAGTAACGTTTTCACCGAATTGCAAAATGTTACCACCTTTAGTTTGCACAGCACCATAATCTCCTTGAATAAATGTTGCCCATTCCCAAGCCTGAGAACCAACAAATATGGCCCCACCAATTATGGTCAAAAACATGTACAAAGTCACCTTTGCCTTATTCATATGGTGTCCTGCATCTACAGCTAATACCATAGTCACAGATGACATAATAAGAATAAACGTCATGAACGCGACATATATCATTGGTAGTTCCTGACCATGCAAAAATGGCACGTGTGTAAACACCTCATCCGCTATTGGCCATTCTTTTATAAACTTAAATCTTGAAAAACCATAAGCCGCTAAAAAGCCTGAAAATGTCAATGCATCAGATACAATGAAAAACCACATCATCAACTTTCCATAACTTGCTTTTAAAGGCTTATTACCGCCTCCCCAAGTCTTTCCTTCAGTACCAGTACTAACTACTGTAGAATCCATAGAATTTATTTAAATTTTTAAGATTGGACAAAAATAATCAAATTATATCTCTAAAAAAATATAAAAACAAAAAGAGCACAAGCCAAAGCAGGTCTACGAAATGCCAAAAATTAGCAGCCAGTTCCAAACCCAACATATTGTTGGCATTATACTTCTGTTTAAAATGATTATAAATTACAACAATAATGCATATCAGCCCAGCAATAACGTGACCTATATGTACTACAGCTATCAAGTAGATGTAAGACATCGTAATATTACTTGTTGGTCCCGTAAAATTATAACCTGCTTCTATAATTTGTCTAAAACCCTCTAACTGGCTAAAAACGAAAGCAATTCCAAGTCCCAAAGTCGCCAGCAGGTAAATCGAAGCCATGCTCCTGTTACTTTGTCTTATAGCGCGCTTTGCCAAAATAAATGTAAGGCTACTCAACAAAATGATACCAACACTTATTAGAAAAGCATTTGGCAATTCGTAATTTGATAACCAATCCTTATTTAGCCTTTGTTTGCTGCTTACTATAAAAGCACTTATTAAACCCGCAAAAGACATTACTAGAGAACCAATACCAAATGCTAGCATCATCTTTTTTGATCTCGCTCTTTTCTCCTCTGGTGTTCCTTGTGTTAAATCCATCTTATCTTAAAAATTTATCCGCAACATATATAATCTGCAACATTGTAATATAAAATACACTTGATAGCATTAGTTGTTTGGCCGCCTTTGTGGTGCGAAGTTTAAAGAGCTTGAATGCATAGACTAGCATTAACATGCCTAATCCAAACACCAAAATTGCGCCTACTATTGACAGCTTCAAGTCTCCAGTAAATCCAAATACAGGAATTACAGATACAATAACCGTCCAAGCACTGTACAATATAATCTGCACTGCTGTTCCCTTGTCTGGCTTACCAGTAGGTAACATGAAAAAACCACCTTTTTTATAGTCATCATGTAAGAACCACCCTATTGCCCAAAAGTGTGGAAACTGCCAAAAAAATTGTATCGCAAATAATGTTCCCGGCTCAATACCAAAGTCATTGCGCGCTGCGACCCAACCTAACATAAAAGGAATAGCCCCTGGCAAGGCACCGACAAAAACAGCTAAAGGTGTTTTTGTCTTTAAGGGTGTGTAAACGCTAGTATACAAAAATATGGATATCGCTCCCCACATTGCTGTCTTGGGGTTGATAATATAGAGTGTGATTAAGCCTAATATGGTAAAAGATGTTGCAATGACAAAAGCTGTATTTACGGACATTCGACCAGCTGGAATCGGTCTGTTCTTTGTACGATCCATCAAAGCATCCAAGTCACGCTCAATGATTTGATTATACGCATTTGAGGCACCTACCATGAAGTAACCACCTAAAGCTAGCAATGTAAGTGTAGTGAAACTGATAGTTTCTACTCCAAGGAGATAACCAGCAAGCGCAGAAAACACAACGCTTATGGATAATCCCATTTTTGTGATTTCCTTAAAATCTGTTATCACAGAAGCTGCTGATACCGAAGATTTTGTACTATCCAAGTCCTTAGTGCTTTGTTACTTTCTTAGCGAGTGCAAAGATACTCTGAAATTTAGTTTTTACCAACGTAGGATGTTCGTTTAATTTTAAATTTATGAAATCCTGTAAGTTTATTTATTTTTATAGGACATAATGCACTTAATCCTTTGTTATGAAATCATTGTCTTTTTCGTCTGTCCTTCTTTTTATTATTTCAAGCTCAATTTATGCTCAAGGTCGTTTTGATGACGTAGAAATTAAAACCACCCAATTAACAGACCACACCTACATGCTTGAAGGTGCTGGCGGAAACATTGGGGTTTCCGTAGGCGATGATGGTGTATTTGTTATTGATGATCAGTTTGCTCCATTATCTGAAAAAATTCTTAGAGCAATAAAAGAACTTAGCGACCAACCACTAAAATTTTTGGTAAACACACATTATCATGGCGACCACTCTGGCGGTAATGAAAACATGGCAAAAGCTGGAGCAACAATAATTGCTCACGATAATGTAAAAAAACGTCTGGAAGCTAAGCAACGTGATGGTAGTTACAAACCCAAAGAAGCACTTCCTGTTATTACGTTTAATGATAAATTAAATATCTCAATAAATAATGAAAGTATTGCCATATTTCATGTGAGCAATGCTCACACTGATGGTGATGCCATCCTATACTTCACAGAAAGTAACGTACTTCATACTGGTGATACTTATTTTAATGGTCGCTATCCATATATCGATTTGAACTCTGGCGGAAGTGTGAACGGTTACATAGAAGCTGCAAAACGTGGCTTGATGGTGATTGATGAAAATACCAAAATTATTCCTGGACATGGAAAATTATCTAATCAGCAGGAGTATAAAAAATTTCTGAAAATGCTTGAAGAATTAAGAGATAATATTCAAAAAGCCATAGATGATGGTAAGACTGAAGATGAGGTTAAGTCAGATGAAACATTAACCAAAACCTATGACGATTTAGGTTATGGCTCTGGATTTATAAACAGTGAGCGAATTCGACTGACGTTTTACAAAAGTTTAAAAGGCAACAAATCTTAAAAATCATTATACCAGTTAAATAGATCAGTTCTAATACCTATACTAAACCATAACGTATTAGACTCCATCGTGGAAGCTGTAATAGCATCAGGATTAAAGTCCCTAAAAATAATATTGGTAAACAACTTTAAGTTAGTAGTTGGATTTAGCAGATAACCTGCTTGGAACTCTGTCATAAAACTATTGGTCTTATTACCTTGTCCAATCTTAACACCTGTATCAAAAGGTCTATCTTCTTCATTTCTATAGATATCTCCACCATAGAAAAAATTGTCCTCATCGTTATTAAAATCAAACCCTCTTCGACCCATAATGACCTTAGCATCTGCAAACCAACGCTTATAGTTATATCTGCCAATTATTACGACTTCCTTGAAATTAGCGCCCCAAAGATGAGCCATCGGTTGATTAGCATGCGCATAATTAAGTACAACAGAATTATGAGAGTAAGTATATGGTCTCACTTGATTGTATTCGGCTTGAAGCATTAGATCTTTTACTTTAAAAGCATCATAATATTTTAGGCCAAGCTGATAACCGTATTTATTCTTCCAACTTTTATCTCCGCCTTTTATATCGCCCAAGGAAAATTCATCCAGAATAAATTGCCCATAAAGATTGACCTTATTGTTCCATTTATATTTTGCCGAAGCTCCTAACACTGCATTACCAGAATCTTGACCAGATTCAAACTCAATCGCTCTATAAAAAATCACTGGATTCAAATAATTGATATCAAAACCACGTCCATTAACATCTACCCACATAACGGATTCAAATAGACCAATATTGAGACGTTTAGATACATTCCAACTTAAATAATGATTTGCCATATATTTCGTTAAGAAAGCACCATCTTCTTCTACTTCTGGTCTAATATCACGAAGCCACATCCAGGTATTGGTGTATTTTATTTTCCAAAAGCTTGTGTTCAATTTCAAATAAGTGTATGGATTGGTTACATCACTTTGCAGTAAGGATCTATAACCATCACCAATAAAATTTTTACCGTGCCCAAACTGAATATTTAAATGTTTGCTAGGTGCAAACGACAAGTAACCTTCAGCCACAGGATAGTCATAACTACTACTCTTAAAGCGTTTAGCTATGCCACGTCCTGGAATTACCGCAATTTCCGTATCTGTATTTGGTTTGCCTAAACTTTCAGCATAACGATTGAAATAGTCTGCGAAACGACCTTGACTTTCAAAAACTGAAGCAGAAAAACTTAATTTTTTTCCTAATCCACCTTGAATAAAAACGCCTCTTGTATTGTTCCAAGTACTTTCATCTGCTTCAGTGTCAGAACCTACTTGCAAATCTAAAACAGGATCTACAGTGAACCAATAATCTTTGCCTTGTACTTCTACCAAATGCTCATTATATAATTTCCTACCAATCCAAGAATCAGTCGATTTTGCTAAACTTTCCTTTTCTGCCTTAATATCATAATATTTAGCAACATCACTATATATAAATGGTTTTGCCGCTGTATGGCTATTGGTACCAATGGCATTCATGTCATCATCAAAACGTGCGTAATACGAATGTGTAAACGGCACATTTAACTGGCTACTATATTCTAATTTTTCATATGGTTGTATCTCATCATTTATCTTATCGAACTCATTAGATAACGTAGCATTCAGGTTGTCTTTTTGGTCTGTCTGAACCTCAACATTTTCATAGGGTTCGTCACTAGGTTCAGTTAACGGAATGGCAATACTTATACTATACTGAACAAACGTAGGCTTAGCATTATAGGAAGCAGGCTTAATTTGAGGTAGTTCATTAAATACACGCTTAACTTCAGTCTTTAACTCTTCATAAATAGCATCCACATAAATTACTTTGAATTTACCTTCCTTGTCAACTTCAAATAAAACTTGTACATCTCCATTATATGCTTCATCTAAAGCAACCTGTGGTACTTTAAAAGTGTTGAATATGAAGTCATTTAAAGTATTATTAAAACAAGATTTTAAATATTCTACAACCAGTGAATCACATGCTTTAAAGACTGGTGGCTTCTCGTAAGTAGAGATGGTTTGAGCATTACCTATAAGAGAGACCAATGATAGAATTACAAGCAAATAACGCTTCATAAAAGGGAGTAAGTTTAATTGTTCGAAAGATACTTATTTTTTTTAGTAACCATAAAAGAAAAAACCGCCATCCAATGGATAACGGTTTTTAATTTTTAAATGCTCTATACTTTAGTTTCTTACTTCAAATTTTATTGGAAGTGTATAAATAACACCAACTGGAGTATTTCTTTGATAACCTGGTTTCATGTGAGGTATCTTATCAATAACACGCTTTGCTTCTTTTTCTAACGCCGGATGTGGTCCTCTAATTTTTATATCGGTCACGTTACCATTTTTATCTACTGTAAATTGGGTTTGAATCTTTTGTAAGCCACTTATACCATACTGATTTGCAATATTTGTATTGAACTTTTTTCCCACTAATTTGGTTATCTTTTTAGACATACACTTTTTACGTTCGCTGTTCGTTTCGAACTTTTCGCAGCCTGGGTATATCGGTGCTACCTCTACTTTTATAAAATCCACTATTACTGGATCTTTAGGACGCGGCGCGACATGAATATCGCCAATTTCCACTGGTTCTGGCGATACGTCTGGAGCATCTGGAGTATTGATAATTTTTTCAATAATAGGTGTGTCATCCTTAACTTCTTTATATACATCCGTTAAATCCTTACTTGGTGCTGGTTCAGGATCTTTTGGTTTAATAACTTCGACGATAAAGGGTTCCACATATTCTATTGAAACTTTTTCAACATTGGCTGTTTCTTGAGAGAGGATAATCTTCTTATCCTGAAACTGCATTTCAAAAAGTGCATAGGTACCAAGCAAACACAAAATCAACCCTATCTGAAAATATAGGGTTGAGTTTTTTTGTAAATTTGCATCATGCTTTTGTGATTTCTTTACTTCAATAGTGCTCTGACCAGCATTATCGAAGACTTTTTTAGAGTTTTTCATAATACGTATTATTTAAAATGTTAATATTATGTCAAAGTCACAATAAGCATACCAAAACGAAAATCCCGTCCAATTAATTTTGAACGGGATTTTTATATATAAGAAAACTTTTTCTCTAGTCTTGCACCTGGAATACAATTGGTAATGAATAAGGCACTATTACCGCCTTACCTCTTTGTTTACCGGGTTTCATTTTTGGAAGCAAGTTAATCACACGCTTTGCTTCTTTCTCTAATCCTGGATGTGGTCCACGAGCACCTACTTGTACTACATTTCCACTTTTGTCAATTTTAAAGGAAACGAAAATACGCTTTCTACCAGGAGGTAACCCTAAGTCACTCGCCAATTCTTTATTGAACTTTCTATTAACAAGCTTCTGTACTTTTTCGGACATACATTTTTTCTTGGCCGCATTACCTTTTTTATTTTCACAACCAGGAAAAACTGGAACATTTTCAATAACTGAGAATGGCACCTCTATGTCTTCCTCTACTTCCTCTACTTCTACTTCTTCAACCTCAACAATTTCTGTATCCATTTCAGTCTCGGTAGATTCTATAACAGTTTCTTCTACTTCTTCTTCATCTTCTACAACTTCAATAATTTCTGGAGCTGCTGGTGGTGGAGGTGGTGGAGGTGGTGGCGTAATTATTTGCTCTGTAATTGGTACTTCTTCATCTAATTCGTCATCTAGATTTAGTGAGTCTATCGCTATATCACTCTTGTCATACGTTTTGTAGTTAATCGTCATGTATGTAATGCCTAGCATTAAAGCGAGACCTACAGCGAAAAATAGCGAACTATTGCGCCTCACGTCCGATTTTGGATTCTTCTTAGGTTCCATAATATTTTCTTTATTAGAGTGTCGCTAATTTAACTAAATAATAGTAAAAAAAGCAAGACTTGGTATTATTTTAACTTAATTACATCTAATTTAATCGCAATTAACGTGCCAAGTAAGATGCCTAAACAATTGGCCGTTAAATCATATACATCATAAGTTCTATTAGGATTTAGCTTATGCTGAATAAGCTCTAAAACTATTCCAAATAGCAGTAAGCAAAGGAGTACAATGTTTAATATTTGTTTCTTTTTAGAAGGCTTAAAATAAGTTATCCATAAAGCTGCTAATCCAAAATATGCAACGAAATGATAGATTTTATCATCAAAAGAAGATCCAAGACTTGGTACGCCATTGAGATTTATGAATGTAGTTATGGTAAGTGCAATGGTGTAAACCAATGCAACAAACAAAAGCAGTTTTCTAAGAACTAACAATGGCTTTATAGTCATCAGCAGACAATAAATTGTCTATTTGCGATTCATCAGAGAACTTTAATTTTATCATCCAGCCTTCTCCATAAGGATCTGTATTTACCTTTTCTGGTTCGTCCTCTAAATTTTCGTTGAATTCGATAATTTCTCCTGATAAAGGCAGGAACAAATCTGAAACAGTTTTAACGGCTTCAACAGTACCAAAGACTTCTTCCACCTCTAAAGTCTCATCTAAAGTATCGACTTCTACGTATACGATATCGCCCAATTCGCCTTGAGCAAAATCTGTAATACCTACAGTGGCAACATCGCCATCTATCTTAATCCATTCGTGGTCCTTAGTATATTTTAATTCTGATGGTATATTCATTTTCGTTTATATAAAATAGTTATTGCAGCAAATTTAATTTTTTAATTACTTCTTTTCAAGATTAAAACTCAAAATTAATTTCCAAAATTATATCGTAATGTAATACCAGATCTTACGGATGTCTGAGGAAAGGATGTTGAAATTGCAAAATCAGAGAATGTATAATCAAAATAGAAAATGGCAGTTAGGTTTTTACTGAACGCATAATCCGCAGTGAACTTTGCTCCCCAAATTGTCTGCCCTGCAGTAACTTGATTATTCTCTAAATCCAAGTATCTTATAATCGTCTTGTTGTCTCTAACCGACACGTCTGCTCGCATATTTAAATCGCTTTTAATAATTTGTTTTGCACCTGCTAATGCCGAACGAATTCTCAAATCCTTAATACGATAACCTAAACCTAAAGTATATTCTTGTCCTTGAATCTCCGTCATTAAATTATTATCGAAGCTTAATGACAATAATCTGTCGGTTTTTACCTCAGCTAATACCTTAACGGAATTCTTCATCTCAAATTCTAAACGAATCAGAGGACTAAACTGCTCTTCTAAATTAATATTACTAAAAAGCGTCCTATTCTTTAAATTTCCATTTGCGTCTTGATTGGCGGGATTTACAGAAGCTTCTCCAGTAACTTGATCAACGACTAAGTTCTCTACTGAATTATCAAAATCTAAATTATTACGAAATTGATTGATTGTATATCTCGATCTATACCCATGTTGTATGGAAAAACGCCTGAAAGTTTTCTTAAACCAAGGGATTTTCATTAACCCTGTATATTTTAAAGTCCAGTTGGGTATTGGTACATTCCTAAAAGCACTGGTGGTAATTTTTTCAGGATCAGAGCCGTGATAAGCCGATAAAAATGCTGGCAATAATACACGTTGGCTATTTTTGCCGAATCCGATTGGATAACCTTCTGCATCTGTAGCAAAATTACTCGTTCCATAAAACGCTCTTGCCAATCTATTGGCTATAATGAGGCGGTTGGCTCTAAAGTCATCGAAAGTGTCTGATTGATTCTCATTGCTTGGTGCGAAAGCCGTTTTTATTAGTGCTGTTGAAATATTGAAATTACCGAATGAATTGGTTATTAAAGCTTCATAACTATCACTTAAACCATCATCATCATTAGGGTCGTCAATACCAATGAAGTTCTCAGAAATATTCTCAGCGTATGTTCTATTACCTATTAAATCTATTTTTAGATCACGCATCGGTTCTAGATTAATGGAGTAGTCCAAAGTCTTATTGGTAACCTCGGTATATTGTTGATTAAATTCAGGAAATGTCGTTAACCAGCCTTCTCTAGCCACTATACTCCTAATATCTCTTTGGCTCCCAAATGTATATCCTAATGTTGGTCGTAGTGTCCCTACAAAACCAGGCGTTGGTAAATAACCCGGTAAAAATGTACCATTATTTTCGGTATAGCCAAACTGAATTCGCTTAACCATGGTTATAATATCTACCATGGTATTATACGCCTTTTTCCCAGCGCTTAACTTATTTGGATCTTTTGGTTGCTGACCATCTTTACCCTCCTCCGCATTGTCGCGTGTTGATGTGCGACGTGTAGGCTGTGCATTTCTAGTTCTTCCTCTAGCCCTTTGCCTGCCTTTTCTAACCAGTCCTACGGTTTTGTAAAAGGTTTCCATATTAAGCGTAGAGTTGATATTATGCGTGTTAGAATTCTGTATAGAATGCCCTAGATTAAAAGTATTAAAAGAGCCTGGGTTATCTGGATCTTCTAATTGTAGACCCTCGTTAAGATCAGATCCTTTTTGCCATTGGAATGTACCATTATAAGCATAGGTCGTTCTTAAAAAACTTAAGGCTGGTATCTTATACAAGGGCAATTCATAGTTGACCTGAAGTTGTTGTGTCTGTATGTTTGGATCTCCTAGATCAAAGAAGCCATCCCAAACATTCAGTTCTGGATCTTGTCTACCATTAATTCTATCATCAACAAAATAATTACGAACAATATTAGAGTTAGCTGCTGTAAAATTGAAACTTAGAGCATCCGTGAGGTTATAATTGATCACATACTGAAAATCGAAAGTGTAGTTTCTTCTATAAAGTTCTTCAATACCGATATTATTACCACCCAATTCAACTTCTCTGAATTTTTGGCTGCTAAACTGTCTATTAATATCCGTATTCACCGAAAAACTTGACGGTAACAAATTAAGGTTGAAGTCTTTGAGGATTTTCCAATATTTACCTGTGAATAACGAATCATTCTTTTTAAAGGGCTCGATTCTTACTGGATTAAATGCATAATTATAATTGACACCTGCCCTTACATTTTGATCCAAGGATTTCTCAATTTCAAAATCCCGATGCTCCACCTTATTATAAGAGTAGTTAAATGTAAAGTTCTCTACATCATAAAAGCGTTTTTCAGCTTCACCAGTTCGTTGTTTTCTTACACCTATAAAATTGATGCTCTTTCGTTTGGTATAATTTTCAGACTGTCGTCTTATACGCTCTTCTTCAGCGTTGGATTCAGCAGCGTCCAAACGCGATTCTAGAGTAAGATCATTATAAAACTGATCAAACTTTGGCGTTACTAATTCTTCACTTTGACCATAGTTAAAAGGAATCTGAACACCCCAATTTTTTGGTAATAATTGCCCCAATTGTACATTGGTAACAACATCATACTGTTGCACGTCTTCCAAGCTTCTTTCGTTTGGTCCTTGCTCAATACCACCAAAACCTATAGTGCTTCGTCTACCTGTTGCACTGATATCCATGAAATCCGCGATATTCGAGTCCATGCTCACGACTGCTGCCCAACCTCCTTGGTTCTCTAAATCCGACATACGCAATTCGTTAAACCAAACTTCACCGCAAACATTTTCTCCACCTACAGGATTAGCATTTTTTAAACCTACCATTAGGACTCTAATATTCCCAAAATTAGGGTTTCCTTTAATGGCTAGACGTTGTTGTTTAGGACTAGATAAGATATCATTAAATTGGATGTTACCATTAGCCAATGGTGTTTCATCGAGTTGTCCATCTACAACATTATAATATGTAGGATCTTCATCACCAAGTGTACCAGCTGATATACCCAATGCCTTGATTTTTTGCAGGAACTCTAAAGGGATATTGATCTCATTTTCATCTGGCCAAATTTGCTCTTCTTGCGAACCATCCGCAAAATCACTTGGTAAAAGCGGAATTTCAATTTGATAAAAATTCTGTGTAAAATCATTACCCATTCTAATGAATGCCACCATTTCGCCAGGATCTAAAGTAGCGCCATCCTGCGCCTCAGCGTGCAAGAACATGCGAAGTTTTTTGTACTGTCGCATATCCAAATTGATATTTTTAAACACACCCCTTGAATCCGTAGGTTCTAGCTCGCAAGCATTTAAAACCAAGGATTGTTCGTTCTGTCTTATAATGTTATTGTTGTTATTTAACTCTTCACGTCTGACACCTGGAGGAATAACATAATCACCGTCGTTTTCCTGTACGCCAATAATACTTACATTGAAATCGGCATTTGAACTATTGTTTCCGGTATCATTATCCAAATCTAGAGTATAACGCCTCCAATCACTTCTTACCAAATCCAAAGTTGCAAAACGCAATACCGTATTTTGGGTAAAATCCCTTAAAAAGAGTCTTGCAAAACGTACTGATCTTATATCATTAATACCACCTATACGTCTGGTTTCCTCATTTATAGGAATTCTGAATTGATACCAGCGTATATCGTTCCTTACTTCTCCATTTGGCAAAGTGACAGGCTCTTCCGGTGACTTTATATCGAAGATTAAAGGGTTGTTCTCATTAAGTGTTGCAGGTGTCAGGTCTATTTCATATTCGAAATAGCTATCAATGGTATTCATGGTATTATCCCTATTGATATCCTCTACATCTGGTTGAGTGGTAGACCCTCTGTTAGTATCTGTAAATACATCTGGTGTATTACCATCTTGCCCATTATATTTTTTATAACGTTCAAGAATATTACCATCGGTATTTAAATAATAGGTATAGTTATCGTTAGCCGGGTCAGACTCACTTGAAAAATCGGTAAACTTCATTGCCTCTTCGGTATCATCATAACCATCCAGTCCCACGTCTTGATTGGCTCTTTCTTGTCCTGTAGTGGCAAAAGTGTAAATTAAAGATTGATTTTGAGGCACTACTGTATTATAGTCAGTTGTAGGCTCCAGAACAGAAACATCTCCATTCTCAGGTAACCCATTTTCATACTGCTTTTTACCATCTTTTAATACATCCTCGGAGATATTCCCAAGATTTATCAATAACTTCCCACCATTATTTGTAGGATCGTCTAGAAACGGATCTTGTATCCAAAATTCAATATATTCTACATTAGCTTGTTCAAAATCCGTCGATGTGATTTGTCGTGTAATACCGGCCCAACGTTCATTGGCATTTACAGGATTTGCAGCACCATCTAGCTCATCTGGATCGAAATTATAAGGTCCTCGTTCTTGAGGATAGTAGGCTAAATCTAAAGTGTTAATTACAGCCGTTTGCCCTTGCACAATGTCTTGTCGTGGAAATATTTCGTTAATAAAAACACGTCTGGTACTCAAAGTTGAAATATCATCATCCGAAATGCCATTAGGTCTTTGATTACTATAAAAAATTGGGTCTACAGTATACCAATTGAGCATCGCTCTTCCCCATCCACTTTCTTGACCGTTTACATTATCACCTCTAATTCCCGGTAACTCTTCAGGACGACTAGATAAGAACCACGATAAGGGGCTTAGAAGATTTATCGCACCTTGTGTTCCTTCAAAATCGTCAATATAAGCTGTGGCCTCTCCATTAAAGTCAGTACCATTTGGAGCTCCAGGTAATAGGTATGCAAATTCACCTCTCACGGAAAGATTAGATGGCACATCTGTATCTACATTAGGTAATTTATTTGCGAGCCTTGTTAAAAATGGCACTTCTGTAGAATAGTTACCATTAAAACCAAATATGGTATTATTTATGGGTTCTGTATTGAAATTCGCTTTCTGCGTAATGGGGCGCTCGTTGAGATTTAATAGCGTAGCACCAAGCACAAAATTTTCGTTGAATTGATGTTCTATATTTATACCTGTAAAACGTCTGGTTTGTTGACCAAATACCGCATTATTCTCTACTGATACATTGATTGGTGTATTCGAAGCCTTTAAGGCTTCATCCAAAATTTCAACACGACCCAATTGATAATTTACAGTATAGTCTATACCTTCCACCAATAAACGACCACCTGCAGTCACCCTTACAGATCCTCTGGGCACATTAAATGCACCTATTGGAATACCACCATCGCCTCCACTACTTTTAAAACGCCCTTTAATTTGAAATTTGTTTTTCTCCGCTTCATCTAAAGCTTGGGTCTTTGTAGATTTATAGAGCAAATCATAGACATACTTTTCTTGATTCTCATTAGTGAAAGTATCCTGCTCATAATCGACATCATTATTATTTGGATTACCATCATCATCTAAAACATCAAATAAGTAGCGACCAAAAGGTTCTGCTTTTGTGAAAATAATCTTCCCATTTTGAGTCAATACTGTTAAGCCTGGCACATAGTCGAAGAAACCATCACCGCGCTCTTGAGGGTCATTATTAAAATTGAGTCGATCTAAATGAAATAATCTAATCAATGGTGTTTCACTAATTTCTGTATCGTCGTCTGTAAAAGGTGTATTATTATCGAATGGTGGAAAGGCAGTCCCTTCAACTGGATTAATATAATTGAGTGCAGAAGCTTCCGTGTAGAAAATATTTAATCTAAAATCTTCCTGGCTTAATTGAAACGCGCCTGTATCATAGATATTCTTCATCATTAAGTCCCAAATGGGTTGATCTACTGCAGTTACAGCACTCTTCAACATTTTTAAGACCAAACTTTGGTTGTTGACGACTTGATTTCCATTAGTACCATCGCTTACTTCAGTTGCATCTACACCATCATTAGCAAATTCACCTACCTGAAAAACTTCTCCTCCTCTTGTATATTGAAAGGCAACTGCTAATACCTCATCATTTAATAGCCTTTGATTCAATGAAATGTATCCCAATTCTGAATTTAAGACATAATCTCGTCCTTCAATAAGTTTTCTTGCTGCTTCTAACTTCCCGTAATCGAAGCCCTCATTGACCTGGACTTGCACACCTGCTTCAACATTGGTAATATCTCTTACGGCATCAGTTAATAAAGAACCTGGACCGTCAATATTTGTAGGATCAAAGTCATTATTCTCGTTATCAGGAAAAGCTCCGACAGCACCATTTATAAAATTTGGTGGCAGTGGTTGTATCCCTATATTGTCTGGTTCAGATTCTCCTAAATCCTGAAAAGCGACAACATTTCTTACATTTTCAGTTTGATTGTTTCTATTGGTTACCCAGACTTCAACTCTGGTAATTTGTAATCCACCGTTATCAATAAAAGGGTATTGTAATAAGGCTTTATCGTAATTATCCCTGAAGTAATGTGCTAAAAAGTAGTGCCTATTCTCATCATAATCTCTTGCGAAGAACTCAAATTCCTCTAAGGTTCCGCCACCTTGAGCAACTACGGACTTTGATTGTGATTGCTGCTCCGAAAAGACTGCCGTTACTCTTGTTTTTCCAAATTGAAGTTCTGTCTTAACACCGAAAAGACTCTGTGCTCCGGTAATTAAAGAACTGTTTAAAGGCATGTTTACGTTACCTACTTCAATTTTTCGGATAATATCATCTTCTGTTGGTGTGTATTCTAATTTTACAAGTTGCTGAAAATCAAACGTCGCTTGGTTGTCGTAATTAGCAGTAACCTGAAGTCTCGTTCCTACTTTTCCCAATAAACTCAAACCTATACGCTGATCGAAATCAAATGTAAAGTTTGTACGGTTTCTAGGTGAAAACGATGGATTGTCTTGTTTTGAAAACAGAATCCCTAAATCCACTTCGGCATAACCACTTGGTATGACGTTAATGGTATTCCCACCAAATATGGTTTCAAACAAACCTGAATTAACATAGAATTCTGGCAGTAAATTCTTTTGAGCTTCCTCTGACCCTTCTTTTTGTCCAGCGGCTGCATCTGCCATTTGTTTGTAATAGTCTTTTATTTTTTCTTCTAAGACAAGTCTTCGAAACTCCTCTGGTGTGAGAATCAAAGGATACTTAATATTAAAGCTTCCGATTTTCTCGGTGTAGATGTAGCGATCTAGGATAGGGTCGTAAGTATATTTTGAGACAATACTGTTGGGGTTTGGCATCTTCAATTTACCCAAAGCAAATGTTGTCTTCGTAGAATCTTGTTCGGTTTCAGTTTCCTGAGCAAAAGCAGAAACACTCAAAAGCATGATAAATACTAATGAGAAGCAAAAACGAATTGATTCTAATTGATTATAGTTAGTGTTGTTCAATTGCATTACAAGTTTTTTAGAGCCTCTTTGATAAGCTGCTCTACTTCGGCTTCTGGTTGGGACTTTAAAATTCTATCAACTACTTTTTCTGACTGTTTTTTGTTAAATCCTAAAACGTCTAAAGCAGATAACGCTTCATCTTTATTCGTATTGTTTGGTATTAAAGAAAGTTCGTCCATACCATAGACTTTTAACACTTTGTCTTTTAAGTCAATGATAACACGTTGTGCAGTCTTAGCTCCTATACCTTTCACACTCTGAATTAAAGCTACGTCTTCACTTGCTATTCCTTCTTTTACCTGGTCTGGCGTTAACGAGGAAAGCATAGTACGTGCCGTATTAGCTCCTATACCACTGACTGAGATTAGTAATTTAAAAATTTCACGTTCGGTTTTAGATGAAAAACCATAAAGACTATGCGAATCTTCTCGCACTTGTAAATGTGTATATAATCTAAGATTCTCCCTATCAGGAATCTGCGAAAAAGTATGAAGTGAAATATTGATAAAGTAGCCTACTCCATTGCAATCTATTACAACATCCGTCGGATTTTTTTCAACAAGTTTGCCCTCTAAGTGCGTAATCATATATGACCTTGGGTTAAAAACCCAAATGTAATAAAATTATTTACATTCTAAGGGTAAGTCATAAGCTAAGAAAACAACGACTTCTTTTGTTTTTTCTCGCGTTCTTGAGCATCTATCACAGCAATGGCTGTCATGTTTACAATCTCATCGACACTTGCATCAAGCTGGAGTATATGTACTGGTTTTGCCATACCCATCATAATTGGACCAATGGATTCAGCTTTATTCAACTCTTTCAATAACTTATATGTAATATTCGCTGAATCTAGATTGGGAAAAATCAATGTGTTGACTTTACGTCCTGCGAGCTTTGAGAATGGAAATATATCTTGTAGCATTTTTGAATTTAATGCAAAATCCGTTTGCAATTCGCCGTCAATGATCATATCTGGATAAGCCTTATGCAAAAACGCTACCGCTTCCTTTACCTTTTCAGCTCTAGGATTTTCTGAAGACCCAAAGTTTGAGTAAGATATCATGGCTGTTACGGGCTCAATACCAAACATTTTTGTTACTCTGGAGGTCATTCTCGCAATTCTGGCTAAGTCTTTCGCGCTTGGATCTATATTAATTGATGTATCACTTAAAAACATAGGGCCACGTTGCGTCATCATCACGTTTGTTGTTGCAATTCTTGAGGCACCATCTGCCATTCCAATAAGCTCTAGCATTGGCTTTACAACCGTAGGATAACTGCGTGAATATCCCGTTACTAATGCATCAGCATCACCTTCATTAACCATCATGGCAGCATAATAATTACGCTCTCTCATTTTCTGTTCAGCCGAATAAATGGTAACACCCGAACGTTTTCTTTTCTGCCAATAGGCTTTTGCATATTGGTTTTTGCGCTCCAATTGTTCATCAGATTTTGGGTCCAAAATTGGTACATCAGCATCAAACTCCAATTCTTTCATTAAATTGATAATGGTATCCTTTCGACCAAGTAAAATAGGTTTAGCAATACCCTCTTCATAAGCCACCTGAGCAGCTTTTAGCACATCTAGCTGATCAGCTTCTGCAAAAACTACACGCTTTGGATTAGTTCTGGCTCTGCCTAATAATAAACGTACCAGTTTATTATCCGAACCCAAACGTTCGAGAAGTGAATCTCTATACTTTTCCCAATCATCAATAGGTTCTTTAGCTACACCACTTTCCATCGCTGCCTTTGCTACTGCTGGAGGTACTTCAGCAATTAACCTTGGGTCAAATGGTTTAGGAATAATATAATCTCTTCCAAACGTTAACCGAGTCTCATTATAGGCCATATTTACCTGCTCTGGAACAGGTTCTTTTGTTAAGTTGGATAAAGCCTTTACCGCAGCCATTTTCATAGCCTCATTAATCTTAGTAGCTCTTACGTCCAAAGCACCTCTAAATATAAATGGAAATCCGAGTACATTGTTGACTTGATTAGGATGGTCACTTCGTCCAGTTGCCATAATGATATCGTCCCTTGTATCAATAGCCACTTGATATTTAATTTCTGGATTAGGGTTAGCCATAGCAAAAACAATGGGGTTATTCGCCATGGATTTTAACATTGCCGGTGTGACAATATCTGCCATAGATAAGCCAATAAATACATCAGCATCTTGCATGGCTTCATCTAAAGTATCTATCTTTCTATCGGTAGCAAACTCAGCTTTTTGCGACGTCAGATTGTCCCTGTCATTTCTAATGACGCCTTTGCTATCTAACATTACGATATGTTCTTGTCTAGCACCAAAAGCTTGATATAAACGTGTACAAGAAATTGCTGCAGCACCAGCGCCACTGACAACAATTTTTACATCTTCAATTTTCTTATCTGCGAGTTCCAAAGCATTTAATAGTGCCGCTGCAGAAATAATGGCTGTGCCATGTTGATCATCATGCATTACAGGAATATCTAATTCCTCTTTTAATCGACGCTCAATTTCAAAGGCTTCAGGAGCTTTTATATCTTCAAGGTTGATACCACCAAATGTTGGAGCAATATTCTTAACGGTTTCAATAAATTCGTCAACATTTTCCGTATTGACTTCGATATCAAACACATCAATATCTGCAAAGATTTTAAAGAGTAATCCTTTCCCCTCCATTACAGGCTTGGACGCTTCTGGACCAATATTTCCTAAACCTAAGACTGCCGTCCCATTAGAAATCACAGCGACTAAATTTCCTTTTGCTGTATATTTATAAACGTTATTGACATCCTTTTCTATTTCCAAGCAAGGCTCTGCAACACCAGGAGAATACGCTAACGATAAATCACGTTGGGTAGCATATTTTTTTGTAGGTACCACTTTTATCTTTCCAGGAGTAGGTTTGGCGTGATACACCAATGCCTCAATACGTTTACTTTGTTTACTCATATTCTGAATGGATTAAGCTGCAAAGATACGAATATTGAAATTTGATCTTCTTTAACATTTTTATTCAAAAATTCTGTGTTTCTTAGTGTCACTAACCAAAGTTTTAATGAAAAGAATCTTCTTTCTAGGGCTATTGTTTATATGTTTTACGTCAATGGCTCAAACTTCGAGAAAGCTCATTATAATTGATGATACTACAGAACAAGTTGTACCATTTGCCAATATCTTATTTAGTAAAACAGATTACAAAGGAACTTCAACGGATATTGATGGTGTATTCTATGTACCCAATTCAGTTAATACTATAACTATAAGTTATGTTGGCTACGAAACTAAAGTGTTGCAATTAGAAGAAATTACTTCTCATATCATTCGATTAAAACCAAAAGTAAGTGAGTTGGACGAGATTGTAATAGATGGTGAAAACCCTGCACATCGTATTATAAGAAAAGCTACAGCTAATAAAAAGCTTAATAATCCTGAGCGTTTAAAATCATTTACCTATGAATCTTATGACAAGATTATAATCAATTTTGGTAAACAAAAAGAAGAAAATGATACGATGCGAGCGCAGATAGACAGTGTTATGAAAGGCTCATATCTCTTCTTAACTGAAACTATAGCCAAGCATAAATATTTAAAGCCTAGCTTTTCTGAAGATAGCATTATTGCCACGCGATCATCGGGTTTTAAAAATCCTAAGTTTGCGATGCTTGCTAATAATTTTCAACCTTTCTCTTTTTATGACGAGTATATTGAACTTTTTGAAACGAATTATTTAAATCCTATTTCTAAAGGAAGTACGCGTAAATATAAGTTTAGATTAAAAGAGGACTATTTACAAGGCAAGGATACTATTTTTGTGATTTCCTTTGAGCCTAAAGCCAATCGGAATTTTGAAGGGTTAAAAGGGTTACTTACTATCAATTCTAACAAATATGCGGTACAAAGTGTAGATGCCAAAACGTTTAATTCGGGCAAGTTAGATGTTACTATTCAGCAGAAATACAGGTATGTCCAGAATAATTACTGGTTTCCGGAGCAGTTGAATTTTGAAATTAATATTGGTGAAGACTTAGGCAGTGTTACATATATTGGAAAAAGCTATTTGTCTAAAATTACTCCAAATGCAGCATTGAGTAAAAAAGACTTTCCGTTTGTATCTGTAACCCTACCCG
Organism: Winogradskyella flava; assembly: GCF_014243395.1. Lineage (GTDB taxonomy): Bacteria > Bacteroidota > Bacteroidia > Flavobacteriales > Flavobacteriaceae > Winogradskyella > Winogradskyella flava. The sequence goes on from NZ_JACLCP010000001.1 coordinate 36,987, forward strand.
AAAACGCTGGTTTAAAAAATGATACATTTTGGAAGTTGAATCGTAGAGACTCACTAAACTATAATGAAGAACGCACCTATGTTTTTATTGACAGTCTTGGTGAAAAATTTAAGTTCGATAAAATTACAACTATACTTCCTAGCTTATTAAAGTTAAGACTTCCCTTAAAATATGTAGATATTGATCTATCTAGAATTGCTCGCTATAATAAATATGAAGGCACTCGCCTTGGATTAGGTATTTACACTAATGATGATATTTTTAAAAATGTATCAATTGGAGGTTACGCTGGTTATGGGTTTAAGGACAGTGCTTGGAAATATGGTGGTGAGATGTTGGTCGATATTCCAGGAAAGAAAGATATTTCCATAAGCTTAAAGTACGTAAATGATCTTCGAGAAACTGGAGCATTATCGGACCATAGATTTAATCATCCATTCTCTCAACGAAATTGGATAGCAAGTCAAATGGATGGTGTCGAATCTTATAGCATACAGACTGACATGAAACTTTTTAGAAATTTAAATTGGTCCTTAGGTTTTAGTAACACAGATGTGAATCCACTATATGATTATGAGTTTTTGACTGGCGCCACATCCATTACAAACTATACAAATTCTGAATTTAATATAGGCATTGGCTATCATACTAAGGAGAATCTAGTAAACAATTTTGGAATCATTTCTAGACTACCAAACGATGCTCCTATTTTCAATCTATATTATTCCAGAGGACTAAAAGGTACTTTTGATGGTGATTTTGACTATAACAAATTTCGATTTACATTAGATCACAGCTTTCTTACTAAAGGACTAGGAAAAACGACCTATCGATTGGATTTGGGGTACATAGACAATACTCTTCCTGTAGGTTTACTATTTACTGGAGAGGGTTCGCTTGATAAACAAATTCCGTTTGTGGTTAGAAATTATTTTCAAACTGTAACACCCTATGAGTTTCTATCAGATAAATACGCACATTTATTTACAGTACACAACTTTGGACGGCTTTTTAACAACAAAGGGTATATACAACCCGATGTGTTATTGCATAACAATTTAGGTATTGGAAGTCTATCCAACACGTCAAGCCATCAATTGATTGAGTTTTCCACCAAAGACGAACTCTTTTTAGAAACAGGTTTAGAACTCCAAAATCTTATTAAACTACCCTATTTAAATATTGGTTATTTAGGCTTCGGTGTTGGAGGTTTTTACCGCTATGGGTATCACCATCTAGAAAAGTCGAGTGACAATTTTGCTTTTAAGTTTTCTATGGGATTTAGTTTTAAGTAGTATTAAAACGAATAACATCTCTTAAATCTTTGTCTTCATGAGTAATGATAAATTCAAATGTTTTCAGATTTGCTTCCAGTTGTATCTTATCACTGTCATTTGTCCAAGTTATGTGAATCTCGCTATCTAGTGAATCCTTTATTTCTAAACTACCTGAAAAAGCTTTTGAGGTATTTCTTAATTTTATTAATTGAAGTTGATGTTTAACGATGTTCGTTTTCAGCCCTTTCTCAACATCTGATAGAGATAATGATGTTCTATTAATTTCTTTGTGTCCACCTTCGCCAGCGCTATCTGCTGCAGCATGATCATTTTTACCTGCAAAAATATCCAAGTACCAAACTTGTGGAATACCAGGCATAAACATTTGGATGGCTCTTGCTAATAGCATTTTCTTTTCATTTTCTCCAAGTGCACTAAAAAAAGCAGCGTTAACCTGATAGTAGGATATTTTTTTTCCTGCAGCATCATAAAGATTTTTAACCCGCCCACCTCGTTCAATAATCTTATTCATTACATAGGCTATATCATCGTCAGATAATAATCCTTTTTCATAAAAGTTGTTTGCTTCTTTTCCCTTTAAATCTAAAACAGGAATTCCATCATGACAACCCAGCATATTAACAGTTTTATAACCGTTATTTTCTATATCTACTATCCATTTATATAGGGCAGTATTCGTGCCTTTTTCAAGAGTATAAATCATTAATCCGGGAAGAAAAAAATCATAAATCCTATAACCTTTCTTCGCTACTTCGTTATGGAGATGCAGACCATACTCTGCATGAATTTCTGGAAGAAGAATAAGATGGTTCTTTTTAGCAATTTTATTGATTCGCTCTAAATATTCCCAAGTGCCAGGTTTATTAAAAAAGTTAGTTTGTCCGATTTCTTTATGTAAATAGGCAAAGGCATCCAATCTTAAGATTTTACACCCGAAACTTTTAACTTTAGCTAAGGTTTCTTCGTAAAAATCCCAAACTAATTCTGATTTGGCATTGACGTCCATCTGTCCTAAGTATGTGCATTTTCTATCTATAACATTTAATATCTTTTCCCTTGCTTCTTTACCTTCTACAAAGTCTAGAGTATTAATAATAGTATTATTTTCTACTGCTTCATTAACTTTTCTGGCAACCTCTTCTCTTTGGTCTTCATTAAGCTCTGTTATGTCTTCTAAGTCTACTGCATTTATTCTATTATAAGTTACCTTTTGATAAAAGGTGTTCCAATAGGGCTCTTTCGAGCCATCAGGAAATGGCACATGCAAGATTGGCAAGCCCGATTTCCTCATAAATAACTTATTGAGAAATTCTTTTTTTGGAATTATAACGCCTTCCTCATTCTTAATACCATGGTCCTCCCAGAAAACATTCCAATTAATAAAAAAGTCTTTGTATTTGGAATTGTTCCCATATTGCAACAAATCTTTAAATTGAGGTGAAGCAACCGATAGATGGTTTAGAACAATATCGAACTTTAATTGAATGTTGAGCTTATTTAATGCTTCTAAGTCATCCTGTGAAACCAAGGCTTCATTAAGATTATAATCTATGATGGAGAAACCTCTGTCCAAATCACTATTGAAAAATGTAGGTAAGATATAGAACAACGAAAATGCATCCTTAAATTCTGGGAATTGCAGCATTTTGATCGTGTCCTTTAATTTATTTCCTATACTATCTGGATAGGCATTAAGCATTACACCAGTTAAACCTTTTGGGCTTTTTTTATTCATAGTAATTAAGCACTATAAAAGTTTAGATAATATATCGATATTGTCCGGTAACCTTCCTACATTCTGAAGTTTAAGAGACGCTAATGTCAATGCCACTTCCAAACATTCTTTAATTGGTTTTTCCTTTATATAAGCAAATAAAAAGCCGGACCAAAATGCATCTCCGGCACCAGTGGCATCCATAACGTTATCAACTTTTATTGCTGGTAGCTGAATAATATCTTTATTCTTTTGAGATAGTTTTACGCCTTGACTGCCTAATGTTAGGCATATAGTTTCCACACCTTCGTTGTGAAAAAACTTAAAAATTTCACTATGAGGTAGTGGCTCATCGAAAAGCCTAAGCATGTCATCTTCACTAATTTTTATCAGTGGATTGAACTTACAATATGATTTAATAACCTTAAGTGCATCTTCCTTATTATCCCAAAGTTCATCTGCATAGTTAATATCTATACTTAATTGACAACCTAAATCATATGCTTCCTCTGCTTTTTTTAAAATTGTCGTTTGTGCAGGATTTTTACTTAAAGCAAAACAGGTGGTGTGAAAGATATTTGTATGTCTAAGTAATTGAGAAGAAATTTGTTCTTCAGAAATATGATAATCGGCCTCGCGATATGGTATAAAGTCGGGTGTTTTATGTGATTTAGACACAAAAATAACAGATGTTGGCTTATTTTTAATTTTTGCAATAGCTTCTGTATTGACACCGACTTGGCTTAATCTTTCAAAAATATATTCACCAAAACCATCACAACCAACAACTGCCACCATGGTTGCATTAAGACCTAATCTTGCAGAATTCATTGCGACATTAGTAGGTGAACCTCCTAAGTACCTATGATAGTCTCTTGTATTATTTATAAGGACGTCTTTTTGATGACCTATAAAGTCTATAAGGACTTCACCTACACAAAGAATATCTATATGTTTTATGCTTTTTTCCAAAACAATTTTTGTTCTTAGTTATCAATACTATTCTCATCTAAAATATCTTTGGGCTGTTTTAATCTCAATGCCAGTGTACCAGCAATTAAGAAAAACACACCCCCAAATATTATAGCATTTATTGCACTATTATTGAGTAGATTTTTAACTATAGGCCCAAAAGTTATAGTTTGGATTCCCATAGGAATTACAATCATCATATTCAAAATACCCATATAAACACCTCGCCGTTCTTGAGGTACAATTTTAGAGACCATTGTGTACGGAATACCCATCATAGCAGCCCAACCAATTCCAAAAAGTATCATTGGAATTAAAACTATTATTGGATCTTGAATATGCGGAATGGTGAGCATTGCTATTCCCGTTAAAAACAGACTCAACACATACACTTTTTTTCCTCCCCATTTTAATGCTAAAGGCACCAAAGCTAAAGCAAAGACTATAGTAGATATATTATAAGTAGTATTCATCTTTGCCGCTTGACTTAGGGCTTCGGATTTATTAAATCCTGCGCTTTCTTCGAACATGGGTGCAATAAATTGCCAATATATAAAGAGCGCATACCATTGAAAAAGATACACTCCTGCTAGTTTCCACATAAATTTTGGCATAGCCTTTACAGCTTCAATAATTTCTAGAAAAGGTGTTTTAACACGCTCTGAAAATGGTAAACTTTTGTGTCTTTTGATCTCATCTAACTCTTCTTCCTCCGGAGGAATCTCAGGAGTTTTTAAAACCGACCATAGAATCGTACTAACAGATAAAATTGCACCGATAAAAAATGAGTAGTATAACCACTTTGGGATGGTCTTTATGCTTTCATCAGCAACTTCTTGTCCACCAAACCAATCTTGAAAAATAAAAATTGAAGCGTTGGCCAATACAATACCCGCACCAACAAACAAACTTTGCATTTGGTAACCAAAACTCAATTGCTTATTCGGTAATTTATCACCAACAAAAGCGCGATAAGGTTCCATAGCCATATTATTACCAACATCTAAAATCCAAAGTAATCCTACTGCAAACCAAAGTGCTGGACTAAACGGGAAAGCAAACAAGCATAGACTACCAATTATAGCTCCTATTAGAAAAAAAGGTTTACGTCTTCCCCATTTAGGAGACCAAGTTTTGTCTGATATTGCCCCAATAATTGGCTGAACTATTAGTCCCGTAACAGGACCTGCAAGGTTAAGAAGTGGTAAGTCTTCTGGACTGGCACCTAAAAAAGAGAATATAGGATTAACAGCCGTTTGCTGTAGGCCAAAACTAAACTGAATTCCAAGGAATCCAACGTTCATATTAAAAATTTGCCAAAAACTTAAGCTGGGTTTAGCTCTTCCCATAGTAGTTGTTTTTCTCTAAATATAACTCCAATTATATTTAAATTAGTTGTTGTTTTTAGAAAAAAGAGCCAATGATAAAATATTAACACCGACTCCTTTACCAATCAATTAAACTTAAAAGTTAACTTACTCAAATATTACTTCTTAATTAAAATTTATATTGAAGAGATAATGTAGTAGAACGCCCGCTAATTGACCTCGCTCTTACTAAACGATCATTACCAAAAGCACCATCTCCATTCCCTTCAACCTCTGTGATACCAACAGTATCAAATAAGTTATTTACGCTTAATACTAAGGACAAACCATCCGTTAAGCCAGCTCTTCCAATAAGATTGAAATATGCATATCCTGGCATCACTAAATCATTATCGTCCTGAGCGTAGGATTTCGATGTACCCAAAACACTTAAAGCTACAGTATGCTTTCCATTGTCGCCAAAATTATAAGACGGTGAAAAATTATAAACAAAGTCAGCCTGTCTTCTTGGAGTATTGCCTTTATTATCTCCTCCATCAATCTCTGCCTTTGTCCAAGTCAAAGAACCAATAAAGGAAAAGTTCTCACCATATCTTAATACAGTTTCTGCTTCTACACCTAGAGCTTTGAACGGGTTTCCCACTTCTCTATTTAATTCATTACTTAACCCCTCATCAGTATTACTCATAAAACCAGTGACATTCAACACACCGTTGTTAAGTCTTTTCTTATAACCTAGCTCTAATTGAGCAACTTCATCATACTGTACGTCCGCCTTTCCATCGGTACCATAATTATTTCTGTCCGGAGCTCTACCAGAAGCACCTTTACTATATCTTCCGAATACAGCCGAACCATCATTTATCTTATAATTTAAACCTGCAGAAAAAGAAACAAAATTATAATCGTCATTGATTATTTGTCCGTCCGAACCGGAAATAATCGGCACAACTTGCTCGATACCTTGTATGACTCCATCACCATTGTAATCATAAGAATCTTGACTCGTTGGCCCTGAAGCGATGTTCCCATTTACTTTGACATTTTCAAAGCGCACACTACCATCAAAGTTTAAATTTTCAGTAATATCTGCATCTACGCCTACATATGGAGAATTTACTGTATGAACTGTATTGTATTTGCGTTGGCAACAATTACCCCAAACTGGAGTTCCATAAGAATATTGACCATTTCTAGAAAAACCATCAAAATCGGCTAGTCTTGCATCTCCCCCTCCTTTAACTTCAGAAAGGAATGAGCTCCACTGCCATCCTATTTTAGTATTTTGCGTCGCAGTGAATAGACCAGCAGTAACACCTATGTCATCACCTATTTTTTTAGATACTTTGACGTCACTAAAGAAATTGCTTAAATCTTCTACTGTTACATCAAACATATGTATAATTTGCGCCAACCCGTTAGAAGGATTAAAGGACTCTCTATTACCATCTGAATAAACTAAAGGTTCTGTGCCTGCACCTGCAGCATCCCTAGCTGTTGCTTCAATATCAGCAACAGTACCTACAGCCGCTGTGAATGGTGCGACCCACTGACCACTATTATTTGAATATCTTGCCTTACCCGATAATTTCCAATCGTTTGGTAAGCTAAAAGAGAATTCTGCACCAATAGCTTTAGATATGGGGTTGTTTCCGTTTCTAACATCGTTAGTATGATTTTGACCAGTAAAAGGTGAAGTTCCAGCACTTTGCTGCAAGTTTGCTGATTGTACAGCATCATTGGTAATATCAAAACCTGGTAAATTAGAGAATGTCGGATCATCATTACTTCCTTCTAGTAACATAGGCATAGGCAGATACATTACGGATCTATCGTTTAGGAACTTACCATAAACACGCACATAACCACTCTCAAATCGTTTTGTGATATTGGCTTTTAACTGACCTCCTTTATTACCTTGGTACCCTATTTCTCTTGGCCCTTCACCATTTCTCATAAATCCACCGATATGATAAGACAAGCCATTTCCTAATGGTTGACCATATTCAAAGTCTAGTCTGCTTGTTTGATAATCCACTCCGAAAGTCGTAGCTATCGAACCGCCCTCAACATTACCAGTTTTACTAATCATGTTTATAATACCCGCTGGACCATTAGAGGTTTGAGTAGAGGCAGAACCACCTCTTATGGCTTCAACTCTACCGATATTAGCATCAATTCGTAAAAAGTTATCCGAATTTCCAAAAGATGTATCTCCAAACAAGTTTAATGGCAATCCATCTTCTTGAATTTGAAAATATCTTGAACCACCTGAAGAAACTGGTACACCACGAACATTAAAGTTGGCATTACCCTCACCACCTGAAGACTCAGCTCTAATACCTGGAATATTTCTAAAAAGCTCTCCTGCACTTCTTGGTGCAGCTTGCTCTATTATCTTAGCATCTAGGGTAGAGACAGAAACACTTGATTCTAGTTTAGATTTAGGATTTACCACACCGGTAACAATCACCTGCTCTAAGGATTCTGAATCTTCAGTCATTACCATATCAACAGTGATATCGCGACCATCTACGATAATGGCCTTTTTAAATGTCGTAAATCCTAAATACGATCCTACTAAGGTGTAAGCTCCATTTTCGACATTAGTAATTACATATTTACCATCCATATCAGACACTGCTCCTTTGGATGTGCCTTCCAAGATTACATTAACCCCTGGAAGTGTCATTCCTTCGATGTCTTTAACGACACCAGAGATACTACTCTGCGCAGAAACCATGAATGCCATCATGGTAAAAAGTAAAAGTAAACTCCATTTTCTTTTAATAGATTTCATTTCTTTAGTTGTTTAATTAGTAATATTTAACAGAATTTTTATCGAATTTACATTTAATGAGGTAAGAAATTAAGAATTTAAAATCGAAAACGTTTTCGATTTACCGAAAACGTTTTCGATTTCTTATTTTTGGTACTTATATCAATTAGTTATTATTATTGATTTATGAAACCAGTAACATTAAAAGAAATAGCAGAAACACTAGGTATATCAATAACCACAGTATCTAAAGCATTAAAGGATTATCCAGATGTTAGTAAAAAGACTAAACGATTAGTTAAAGAGTTAGCTCAAACACTTAACTATAAACCTAATGCTTTTGCGGTCAACTTGAGAACAAAAGAGTCTAAGACGATTGGCTTAATCATCCCTGAAGTGGTACATCACTTTTTTTCGAGTGTGATCAAAGGCATAATTGCACAAGCCGAAAAAAAAGGATACTTAGTAATTATACTTCAGTCCAACGAATCCTATGAGTTAGAAAAGAAACAACTAGATTTGTTGTTTAGTAAAAGAGTTGATGGTGTACTTATCTCTTTAGCTAATGGCACTGGTGATTTTAAACACCTTAATGATTTGATGGCTCAAGAAACACCACTTGTAATGTTCGATAAAATTGCTAAAATTGTTAATTGCTCAAAAGTAATTATAAACGATAGAAAGGCGGCTTATACAGCTACTAAGTATTTAATTGATTCTGGCTGTAAACGTATCGCACATTTTAGAGGTCCCTTATTACCTCAAAACTCTATTGACCGCTTTCTTGGCTATAAACAAGCCTTGGTAGATCATGGTTTTGTTTATGACCCATCATTAGTATATATATTAGATGCTATGAGTTTTGACGAAGGCAATTACTACGCAGCCCAACTCCTAAAAGACCATAAAGATGTTGATGGCATATTCATAAATACTGATTTAGTAGCTATAGGTGCTATAAATGAATTGAATAAAAGAGGCGTTAAAATCCCAGATGATATCTCGATTATAGGTTTTAGTAATTGGTTTATGTCTTCTGTAATATCACCAACTTTAACAACTATAGATCAACCTGGTTATTTAATGGGTAAAACAGCCTTTAAATTACTTTATAAAGAAATTAAAAAACGAAAAAACAATCAAGCAGTTGTCTACGAAGAAGTAGAGTTACCTACAGAGTTGATAATTAGGGAATCTACGAAATAGATCAGTCTTTCAAAAATTTAATAGTTCTTTTCAATCCAAAAAAACTTAGTTTATTTTACTGCAGATTTTTAGGATTATCACTTTCTTATTCGTCCAGAAAGTTAACGCTTAACAATTTCTCTAAACTGATAAAACAAACGTTCAATTAGTCTTAGATCTTCAGTAATGATTTCAGCTACACCAATCATATCTTGTTTGTAATCTATTTCTTTATTGTATGATGTAATTAATTTTTGTGGAAGTAATACATCTACAATATACAAGCCATCTTCATTTGGAATTAGTGAGATATGGCTTACGGCACCACTTAATACTCCAAATTCTTTATCAGGATAATTCTGTAGTTTAATATTTACTTTTTGCCCTATTTTAATTTTTCCAGAATTCTGAGCTGGTGTTTTTAATTTAGCAATAAAAGAAGAATTCTCAGTTGGAATAATGGTAAATACCAAATCGCCAGGGTTTACAGTTTGGTTGACATTCCAATAGTTTAGAAACGCAACCTTTCCTTCGATATTGGATTTTAGAACATATTGAAGTTCCCAATCTTTAATCGCTTTTTTGAGTTGATTTAAAGATTGAATTACGTTTTTTAAAAGAGTCATTTCCTCTTTTGCACGATTTATTTCTGTACCTCTTGAACTTCTTCTGGCATTACCTATAGATTCTCGAGTTTGTGATATGAGCGACTCAAAACTTTCATAATTTCTCTCAGCTTGTGCATATATCGATTGCTCGCTTTCAAACTCTTGTGCTGAAATAACCCCTTTATCGAATAATTCTTTTTGTCTACCGAACTTGCTCTTAGAAATATCAAGCTCAGCTTTACTATACTTTTGCTGAGATTTTAGATTCTCTAAGCGTCTGTATAGTTCTGAGCTAGTAATTTGATTTGCTGAGGCCTCATTTGAAAACGGCTGATAATCTTTATTTATTTTATATAAATTATAACTATTTTCAAATAAAGCATATTGGGTTTCTATATCGCCTAAAAATAGAACTGGTAAATTGTCTGGAAAATTAAAAGATTCGTTATTTACTTTAATCGTATCTATAATAGATTGAAGTTTTAATACATCTTCAAAATTAGCGGTATTCTCTAAAATTGCGAGTGGTTCGTTAGGCTTAACAATCTGATTATCCTCAACAAAAATAGCTTCAATTTTACCCGTAATTCTGGCATACTCTTTTTGTGGTGGTATTTGTGTGGTAATTATGGCCTCTGCTGGAATCGTATCTGGATATTTAAAAAACCAACTGAGCAATAAAAGCATTAAAATAAGTGACAAGAACAAAACGTTCCCCCAACGAATCATCCAATGAGGTACTTTAGTAAGTATTTCTTGTACTTCTTCGCTTCTTAGTTCTATATTATCTAAATTGTCTATAGGCATCTATTTTCCAAGTTCTAGTTGATTTTTAACAAGCTTATAATAATCTCCTTTTTTATTTACTAATTCGCTGTGATTACCTACTTCAACAATTTTACCTTCATCTAAAACAACTATTTGATGCGCATTCTTAACCGTACTTAATCTATGTGCTATTACAATAACTGTCTTATTTTCAAAAAAGGTATTCAGTTTCTCCATGATTACTTTTTCGTTATTGGCATCTAATGCAGACGTAGCCTCATCAAAAAATAAGAAGTTTGGATTTTTATAAACAGCTCTTGCAATTAATAAACGTTGTTTTTGACCAGTACTTACTCCAATACCCTCCATACCAATTTTAGTATTGTATGACAATGGTAAGCCCTCTATAAAATCCTTAATATTAGCAACATCTACGGCATGCGCTAGTTTCTGCTTATCAACAAAGTCTTCACCAACCGCTATATTATTTGCTATGGTATCATTAAATATATAACCTTCTTGCATCACCACACCACATTGATGCCTCCATTCTTTTTGCGAAACATATTTTAAATCGTGCGCTCCAATTCTTATCTGTCCGCTGTTTGGGTCGTAAAACTTTAAAAGTAATTTCATTAATGTAGTTTTACCACTGCCACTGACGCCAACAATCGCTGTAACTTTATTAGCTGGGATTTCTAAATCTAAGTCTTTTAGAACCAATTGGTCAGAGCCAATATATCTATAGGATACTTTAGATAATTTAATATCTGCATTTGAGGGTATATCTACAATTTTTTGTATGCCACTCTGCTCTTCATCTTCTTTGTTGTGAATTTCTGCAAGTCTATCCAATGAAATTTTAGCATCCTGAACTTCTCTAACAAAATTAATAAGCTGAGCTATTGGTGAATTCAGCTGCCCAACTATATAACTTACAGCGAGCATCATACCTAAGGTAATATCTCCATCTATTACTAATTTTGCAGACAAGACCGTAATTAAGATATTTTTTAATTCATTAATAAAGCTTGAACCTACACTTTGATATTGCTCCAAAGCTAGGCTTTCAATTGAAACCTTAAATAACCGGGCTTGCACAAACTCCCAGCTCCATCGTTTTTGTTTTTCGGCATTATGAAGCTTTATTTCTTGCATGCCATTTATAAGCTCTATAACTTTTGATTGTTCTTGACTGACTTCTGAAAAGCGCTTATAATCTAAATCTCTACGTTTCTTTAAGAAAATTACAATCCATAAAAAGTAAAAGAAACTACCTAGTAAAAATATACCAAAGAGAATTAAATTATAATAAGCAAGAATGAAACTAAACACCACAAGATTAACCATAGAAAACAAAACGTTTAATGAAGATGTGGTTAAAATGCGCTCAATACGCTTATGGTCATTAATGCGTTGCAAAATGTCGCCTGTCATTCGCGTATCGAAGTACGCAATTGGCAGTTTCATTAGTTTTATAAAAAAGTCTGAAACCAACGATATATTAATTCTAGTACTTAGGTGCAACAGTATCCAACTACGGTTTACCTCAATAGCCGTTCTACCAATAAAAAGCGCCAGTTGGGCAAATAATACTAAATATATAAAATGAATGTCTTGGTTTTCTATACCAACATCTACGACACTTTGCGTTAAAAATGGAAATATAAGTTGAAGTAAACTCGCAGCAAGCAAACCAATAATTAGTTGCCAAATAAATCGTTTATACTTAAGAAGATATCTGGTTAAAAATTTAAAACCATACTCAGTATTCTCCTTGCCAAAGTCCGTGTCGTAAAACTTTGCCGTTGGCTCTACAAGTAATGCTATACCTTCTTCGGTTTTTTCAGTTGCATTATTTCCAATCCAATATTTTAAAAACTCATCTTTATTGTATGTTAAAAGCCCATGTGCCGGATCTGATATATAATAGATTCCTTTTTTAATTTTATAGAGAACGACATAGTGATTTTTGTTCCAATGTAAGATACAAGGCAGCGGAGCTTCTGAAAGACTTTGCAGAGTAAGCTTAACGCCTAAAGTTCTTAAACCTATTTCTTCTGAAGCTTCACTTAAGCCTAATAAACTACTTCCCTCACGTGTGGTTTCACTTACTGCACGAAGCTTTTGTATAGCAATTGTTTTTTTATAGTGCTTAGCAATAATCTTTAAGCAGGTAGGGCCACAATCTTTTTGCTCTGCTTGCTTATAATGTGGGAATTTTTTCAAATAAGTTGGGTGTTACAATAAAAAAATAGAAAAACTAAAAATACTAGTTTTTCTATTTTATATCAGAATTACTATACTCTTTTTTATAAATTTTATAAAATTTATAAAAACCCTACGCTTCTCAAATTCAGAGATTTCTTCAGAATATTCTTATAATTTACTGAAAGCGCAACAAGTATAAACTAAATTTATTGCTATGCATCAGTAATTGCGTTAGGTGGTCTTTCGTAAGTACAATACTTCCCATTCCAATAACCACCTGTAGCTTCGCAACATGGCCCAGGAGCACCTGGCAGTGGAGCACCTTGTGGACTAGTGCCAGAATAACATTCATCAGGTAATGGTTGAGGCCATGGAGATAATCCGCCTGTAATGTTTTGTTGCTCAATTTTACTTAATTGCTTACCTAAATTTTTTAAATTTTTCATAATTATTAAATTTTTGATATAGTTTCACCTTAAACATTAATTAGCCATTAAGGTATTGGCATTTTCACTTTTACAAAAGTTTAGTAAAGCTATAACTAGATTACTACATAACTTTTTAAGATTAACAATAAAAATACAGCACTAAAAATTTGTATTGCTAGTTAAAAATAGGTTCAGCTATTTTAGAAACTCTAGTATTCTTAATTCAAATTGTCCATTAACAGTGAGAGTCATAAAAGCCTGCAAGCTGTGGTGGAAAACAACACGTTCCATCCTCAGGGTTCCAAGTACCGCCATTTTCCTCACACATGAAGCTATCTACTTGAAAACCCCAAATAATTTTTTTCCCACCTGTGATTTTTTTTTGTTCTACTTTGTCTAATACATTTCCAATTTTTCTGAAATTTTTCATAGTTATAATTTTTAAATATAGTTTTGCCTTAAACATCTATTAGCCATTAAGGCATTGGCTATTATTTACACTTATAAAAGCACTTTAAAATTAAGACGAGAAAAACTTGATAAAAAGGAGTGTAATTGAAATTTGATAAAATTTCATTTGGTATTAAATCAAAATAGATAGCGCTTTTGTATCGGAAGTTTTTTTACAGATTTTTGAGGTAAATTCTTTAAAACCAACCTATATACTGAAAATATTTATATGAAAATTAATAAATTTTCACCTACACAATATCTTGATAATAAATTAGATAGGGTGGAATTTTTATCATCAAAATTATAGTGTAAAAACAGGAGAATATTTAGTTATTTTTATGGAAGTATTAATTTTAATATTCTTAATTATGAGTTTGAAAGACATTAATTCGTTTACCATTTTAAGTAAATCATCATTAAAAAAGATTAAAGCAGGCGGTGATCCACCAGATTGTGACAATATTCCTAGAGAGTTTTGGAAGATGATAGGTTGTGGCCAACCAATTACACCACCAGATTGTTAGGTTTTTAAAAGAAACGCTTTAAAGTAAGCCAAGTTGTTGCAAGAATACTTAGCTACTTGGCTTATTAGTTTAGCTATTGTCTTTTTTGAGTAAAGTAATATATGACTTAGGCGAAAGTCCAGTTTGTGCTTTGAAATGCTTATTAAACGACCTTAGACTTTTATAGCCTACACTTTGCGCAATAGCTTCCAGTTTAAACTTTTGATATTGCTTATCGTTTTTAATTTTCAGTAAAATATAGTTGATGCGCAATTCATTAGTATATTCAGTAAAGGATTTGTTCCAATAGGTATTAACCGCTTGCGACACATAGGTAGAATTACTACCTATTTTCTTTGCAACTTTATTTAGCGAATAGTTCTGAGAGGTAAATAGTTGCTGTTTTTCTATTTTTTTAAGCTTAGTTAAGATAGTCTTGGCTTTTTCTTCTTCTATTGTGACTGTTTGATATTGATCATTGTTTTCTAGCGAATCAATGTGAGTCAACAGTTTATTAACTTTAACTTTAAAATGGTTTTTTTGTCGTTTTACATAAAAAAATACTGTAATTAAAACTACCCCAAGAGCAATCAGTCCAATTGCAATATACTGGTCTTTTTGTCTTACTTTTTTATTGGCGATATCTAAATCATTAATTATTTTTTGTTTGGATTTTAATTCATTTGTAATAAAACTATTCAACTTTTCTTCGCTCATATCTCTATAGTGCGAATGTGACTCGTCATTGAACGCTTTTGAATATTTTAAGCTTTTTTCGGTATCGCCTAGTTCTTGATAAATTAAAGCATAATAATAGTTAATACGGATTCTATTGATGACTAGTCGATACTGATTAAGCTCATCCTGTGATAATTCATCAAATACTTGTTTGGCTGTAGAATAGTTTCCTAAAAAAAAGTTGCATTCTGCTATTTTATATTTTGATTGAAAAATCTTCTTTTTTAGTCCATTATTCGAGGCAATAATTAAACATTTTTCATAATATTCAATAGACTGATGATAGTTTTTTTTATAAAACTCCACCGCACCACTTATACCCATTAATTGTATTTGTTGAATAGGGTTTGGGTTTACATTATAAGTTTTAATGAATTTGCTAGCATTTTTCAAAAAAGCCTCAGTCGTATCGACATAGGTTCTGTATTTAATAGAATCTAACAAATAGAGGCTAGCTGATCTATTGGCGCCATTAAGATACATTGTAGTTAAGTGGTCTTTAAAAAACCAATCGTCTAGCTGATTTTGCGATAATTTCAATTTTTGAATGGCTTCACGAGTCATTTTTAAGGCTTGTTCTCTAAGTTCAATCAAGTTATAGTATCGTGCCTGTAAATTTTGAAACCTGATTTGCATTTCTATGTCATCAAGTTCAAGGGAGTGTTCAAGGCCTTGATTTATTATATCATTTACTATTTTAGTGTCGTGTTTTGTTATTAAATAATAACCATAGAAATATAGCACATGTAGTTTCTCCTCTAGAAATAACCTACCATCACCAATCTTTTTAAGCTCCTTAAAAGCCAATTCAAATAGGCTATCGATTTGAACATATTTCTTTTCTTTAACTAAAAGATAGGCTTGTGCACTTAAGCTAAAAGCTTTAGCATTTGGTATATTGGTAACAACAAGGCTATCTATACATATTTTAGCTAAAGTATCAGAAGCTTGCTGTATTTTATAAAACTCTTTTTTATAGTCTTGGGAATTGGACACTTGAAAAGCGAAGAGGTATAAAAATATAAAGAAGCAGAAATTGTAGCGCAAAGATTAAAAAGATTAAGTCTTTGCTAATTTAAAAATAATAATCTCTGAATTACCCCATTTATTAATTAAAGCGTAGAATTAACAAGTCTATCTATTAGATTAAGAGTCTAATGTGAAAAAATGAATGCTATTGTCTTTATTGATCTACTAAATCGTTGATAAAATAAATTAAGTCTTCTTTATCGTATTCTTTTGGATAAGCTTTATCATTAACAAACAAGGCTGGAGTAAAATTGATACTTTTATTATGGCACCATTGCTTTTGCTTCAAAAGTGTATTATCGAAATTAGCGCCACTAGGTTCGTTCCACTTCACTAACCATTTTTCTAAATTGGCATTTTCGAAATAAGCTTCGTGCATCGCTTTAAGACATTCTACTTTATTGGTATCGTATAACTCGTGAAGTCTATGCACTACCCTGTAGCCAACTCCTTTTTTATCGTCTATATTAATATTGAAACGTACAGTTACTTTGACATCATTTGGATATTGCTTTAATAAATTATCAATTGCCACATGGGCTGCTTTGCAATAATAGCATAAAGGACTAGTAACCAATACAACATTAATAGGAGCGTTTTTATCTCCAAAAATTATTTCATTGACATCGATTATTTTGGTAATGATTTGTTCTTGTTTTTGATACACTGCTTTAAATAAATCAAAATTACGCCTAAAACGGTAATGATCGATTTGTAGTTTATTTAACTCTTGTTCTTTATTTAGAAGATATCTACTAAACAACCAACCTGCAGTACAAACCAAAATCATTATACTAATTACAAGTGTACTTGAAAATTCAATATGGATATCCTTCAAATTCGGATTAAGAAGAAAGACACTTAGGCATTGTAACCAAAGTACTGCTATAATCATTAAGCAAAGTGGACACCATTTTTTTGCAATTTTATATTGGTAAAAAAGAGAATAAAACGTTATGGGAATGGAGCATATAGTTAGTACTACAATACTTAAATACTGATGATTTACATTTGCAACAATTACCCAGGACAAAACCATTCCAGCAAAATATATAAAACTTAAATCGCTAAGTTTAATGTACTTTGAAAAATTAGCGCCTTTTGAGTTTAATATCACTTCACAACTTGTTGACTTAGAACCAGTACAAAGTTTTTCTACAGCCTTAGATTGAAACCCGAATTCATGCTGAATTATCAATATACTAATCAAAACTCCAATTAAGGACAAAATGAAATGCACGATTTGAAATAGAGATGGTTTGGCTGAAAAAAAAGTAAAAAGCAACAAGGCCAAGCTTATAATACTTATAGATTTAATAAAATTCTTATTACTTACCCCTTTTTTCTCTACAGTAATATTACTCTTTTCTGCTATAACCACGATTCCCGACCATTCAGCTATAAACTCTTCAATCGGTTTAGGCTTTTTCTCTTTATTATGGTAATGAACTCCTACTTGTTGATGACTATCCTTCGTTACTACAACAAATTCTTTCGATCCATTTTTAATCAAAGTAAAGAATACTTCTGGTAGCTGGTTAAAAGTTTCTAAATCAGTTGGAACCTCTGCAGCCAAGTTATCAATCCTAAAGTGATCTAAAACACCTGTTACCGCATGAAGACTTGGATAAGAAGGATGGCTTAATAGCTGAAACTCCAATTCTTCTTTATTTGTATGAATATCTATTTTATTAAGATATAGTCTTAGTAGGTCATTTAAGGTATCTCGCATATTTTGTTTAAAAGTTGTTGGATATACTTTGTTAATATCTTCAAAGTAGTCGCTTTTTTAACTGATATACAAATATCATTTTGTGATTTTTATAAATTTTCATTTAACAATCATCAAATTGGCAACTATAATTCATTTCTAAGATACTTAGTAAGTAAAAGGTAAAATGTGCTTAGAATTATTTGTAACTTTAAGAAAATTGCAGGTAGTTTTTACTTTAACTACCTGCATCTTTCTAATATAGATATTTGTTCTATACTAAATAAATAGTCGATAAAATTAAACTGCCACTAAAATCAAACATCTACGAGATGTGGTATTTTATTGTTATCTCTCAAGTTACAGTAACCACCATTTCCTGTCAAACTTGGAATCCAATAACATTCTTCCCTAGCATTACATATACTTTCAATATTTACGACATCACATGAGTGAAAATACCCTAGCCCCCCATGTATATACTTTTGCTCATTTTTGTTTAGGATTTTCCCAATACTTAAAATAGATTTTGCCATTTTTTTTAAAAAATTTAAAAATTACATTTGTAGTGAACACTTAGAGACACTCACTATTTGTGTCTATTCTTCTCCAAAACAGTACTTCTATATAAAATTCCGCTATTTCTATTTGCTTGGATTTATAACTATTGTTGTGGTGGTCGATCCTCTCCACAAGGACGACAAGAACCACCATAAAACCCGCATAAACCAGTTGGACATCTTCTATTGTAACCTCCTGTAACCCGTTTTTGCTGTATGGTATTTAAAACTTTACCCAAATCTGATATATTTTTCATCACTTAAAAGTTTAATAAATTAAAAATTCATTGAGTATTGAATAGACGTGAGTGGTGTCTTTTCAAAAAACAAACAGACTAACACGAAATAAACTTTGAGTTAGTCTGTATGCATAATTTAATCTGCACAACAAATACAATGCGGCATTGTAGGATGCGGATGAGTTCCGGTAGGACAAGGTTCTCCTGGCGTTCTAAATAATGGTGAATTACATACTACTGGTCGTAGTCTAGTCCCTCCATTAATGGCCTTTAAAGCTTTAGAATCAAGTTCCTTTACATTTTTTTTTGATAAAATCTTCTTGTGAAGCATAATTAATAAACATTAAAATTATTCCTACTCTATTTAATAGGTTTTCGGATTGCCCTAGGTGTTAATTAACACACTAAAGTTTGTCTTAATATCAGCAAAAAGCAACTTATGTCTCCTCAATTTTATAAATTCGAGAGAACCAAGATTATATGAAAATACCTATGTAGAATAAGAGTTTGTTTTTATAGAAAATTCTTTTGGTTATCTAATTGGACTTAGTAATATCTATGTTTTACAAAACATCGAATTTATAAATTTGAGTATATAAGCTTAATATTAAACAACTGATTATGAAGTGTTTGAAATTAAACGAGCTTCGTATTCACCTATATTATGCTTCTTTTAGGTAAAATTTTCATTAGGTTTGAATTGAACGCATTAAAAAAAGTATTATGTATTTAAAAAAGTTAAAGGCAAATAAGCTAAGTAGAGAAACATTAAAAGGTATTCATGCAGGTACCAGAATAGATTGTGGCCCAGGTTATTTTCCTTGTGGATCATCAGGTCCTGGTCATGGTTATATATGCCTTCCCCATGGATGTGAGTGTGCGATTTGGGATGTTTAATTTTCTTTTTTTCTTATCTCCTTAAGATATTGTGATGGTGTAATTTTTAATAATTTTTTGAAATTATTATTAAACGAATTAACACTTTTGTAGCCAGCTTCTTTCGCAAGGGCCTCTATCGTGTAATTTCTAAGATGCTTACTTATCTGCATCTTAGAAACTATATTGTTTATCCTCAGTTTATTAGTATAGGTTGAAAACGACATACCTAAATTTTTATTAACGGTTTCGGACAAATACGTAGAGTTGGTATTCAATTTCTTTGCCAGGAGGTTTAATGTATAATTGGGTTTTAAATACAATTCTTCCTTTTCTAAATCCATAATTTTTTTGAGTAAGCTTAAAGATTCCGTATCTGTAAGACTTGAGGTCTTTACTGATCTATCTTTATGCAAAACTCCTTGTTGCAGTTCTTCAATTCTTGAATTAAGGTTATTAATGTTTCTTTTGTGAGCTCTTTTAAGTCTTATAAAATAAATTGAAAACAGAAAACCACTAATAATCAAAACCAATAAAAGGTATTGATAAGCCTTCTTCTTCTTAGCTTGTAAGCTATAATTCTTAATATAGTTCTGGGATTCTTTTTCTCGTTCCCTCATGTGCATCTTATCATTTACAGATAAATCAGAAGCACTCTTATCATTAAAAAAGTCTTCAATTTTCTCACTATATTTTTCACTATATGCTAGTGCTGTATTCAAATTACCTTCACGTTCATAAATTTTAAATAAATAGTAATAACATTGAGCTTCAAAGCTCAACAGCTGATACTCTGCCCAAACATTACTCTCGATCTGTTCTAAGAAAATAGTTGTCGCTTCTTTATCTTCATTTAAATAATAATGGCACTCAGCTATAACAAATAATACTTGCTCAATTTTCTTCTTATGCTTTTTTTCTCTATAAATATTAAGTGATCTAGTATAGTATTCCTTAGCACTCTTGTAATTCCCCTTATAAAATGCGATATCCCCAAAATATGTATGTATATAACTATCATAATCTGAAATGTTATACTTATTCGAGAATTTTTGAGATAATGTAGTATATTTTTTTACCGAATCTAAATAAGTTTTCTGTGCTACACTATCAGAAATAAAAACAATAAAATGCCTATTCGCAACATTAAGAAGCTCTCTTAAATACTCTTTTTTTAAAACATCATCTTTTAAAAAATTAGGAACACTTTTTATTTCATTTAAAGAAATATAACTCAACTTTAAAGCTTCCTTATGGTTATTTGACATTGCAAATATTCTGCCTAAGTTAGAGCGTAGTTTATTATTTGTAACTAATGAACATTTTTCAAAACAAAACTCTAATGCGGAGTTTAAAATGTTTTGAGCAATTTCAAATTCATGGGTTTCAATATAGCGTAACGCCATTAAGTAATGTATGTTTGCCTTAAGCTCTATGTGTTTGTTTAAATTGTTTTCTTTAAATTTTAGTTTTGACTCTCTAAACAAGCTATCTGCCGCACCATAATCAGACTTATAGGCATAAACATGGGCCTTACCTGCTAAACCAAAGGTTTTTTCCTGAACTGTCCCTTTATTAATTAAGTCATTACAAAAGGACTCGGCACTATCTATATCTTCTAACCTTAACTTATTGTATTCATCTATATAAGGGTACTCATAATTTTGAGCTAAAGAAAAAAAGCTCAATAGGAAAAAGACTGTATGCACAACTTTAATGGCTATATTTTTACCAAGCACTTATATTAATTTTTCGTTTAAGTTAAATCTTAATAATACATCTAATCCTCGAAATTCAATACGAATCTTACAAGTTTTTTATTATACATTACATCACCCCAATAAACGTTTCAACTACAGATAAAAAACTCTGACCCCAAATTCTAGATAAAATATTCTAATATCAGGCATCTATTTTATATTTCAGCAAGGGATTCATCCTTATTTTAACTGAAAAATGAGAACAAAACTAATCTTCTAAAAACTTAATATTCCGTTTTAATCCTGAGAACTTAGTTCGCTTCACAGCCGACTTTTTAAATACTTTCTTAAAGGTATCCTCTGTTACTTCCTCCCAATCTTTTTTAGTCATGGATAAGAGTTCTGGCTGCGGATTAAACAAAGGTTCGCTATGCGATTTTGAGAATCGATTCCATGGGCAAACATCTTGACAAACATCACAGCCAAACATCCAATCATCAAATTTACCTTTGAATTCTGTTGGAATATTATCCTTAAGTTCAATGGTAAAGTAAGAAATACATTTACTACCATCCACAACATAAGGTGCCGTAATCGCTTCCGTTGGGCATGCATCTATACAAGCTGTGCAAGTACCACAATGATCTGTAACAGGCGTATCATATTCTAATTCTAAATCGATGATTAGTTCGGCAATAAAATAAAAGGAACCTACTTGTTGCGTCAATAAGTTGGAATGTTTTCCAATCCAACCCAAACCAGATTTTGCTGCCCACGCCTTATCCAAAACTGGCGCTGAATCCACAAAAGCCCGACCATATACATCACCAATTTCATCTTGAATATGTGACAATAATGATTTGAGTTTGTCTTTTATAACAAAATGATAGTCTGTACCAAAAGCATATTTGGAGATCTTAAAGGTATCTTCGATTTGGGTTTCTTCTGGGAAATAATTAAGCAACAACGAAACCACACTTTTAGAACCCTCAACGAGCAACGTTGGATCTAGACGTTTATCGAAATGGTTTTCCATATAACGCATTTCGCCATGCATATTCTGCTCTAGCCAATTCTCTAATCTTGGTGCTTCTTCTTCTAAGAATTCCGCTTTTGAAATTCCACAAGACAAAAAACCGAGGCGTTTGGCTTCGGTTTTAATTAGATGCGCATATTTTGATTTATTGTCTATCATACGAAGAGCTTCTGAAACAAATTCAGAATGACATCATTTTTCAAAATAACCCACCTTGAGTCGGTCCTTTTATTTTGCCTAAATGCTTGTAAGCCTGTTCGGTGACTTCCCTTCCTCGTGGTGTACGCATGATAAAACCTTGCTGAATCAAAAACGGTTCGTAAACTTCTTCAATGGTTTCAGCACTCTCGCTTACAGCCGTTGCCAAAGTCGTAATACCGACTGGACCTCCTTTAAATTTCTCAATAATAGTAGATAAAATTTTATTATCCATTTCATCCAGACCATGAGCATCTACATGTAATGCCTCAAGGGCGAACTTGGCAATCTTGATATCTATTTGTCCATTACCTTTTATTTGTGCAAAATCCCTAACGCGCCTCAATAAAGCATTAGCAATTCTTGGTGTACCTCTACTTCGTCCTGCTATTTCAATAGCGGCTTCCATGGAAATTGGCATGTTTAATATGGAAGCACTTCTCTGAACGATTGTGGTCAACAGATCTGTTTTGTAATACTGCAATCGACTACTAATACCGAAACGTGCACGCATTGGTGCTGTAAGTAATCCTGAACGTGTTGTTGCTCCTACTAGAGTAAATGGATTCAAATTAATTTGAACGGTTCTAGCATTTGGGCCAGACTCGATCATAATATCAATTTTATAGTCCTCCATCGCCGAGTACAAATATTCTTCTACAATTGGGCTTAGACGATGAATCTCATCAATGAAAAGCACATCTCTGTCCTCGAGATTGGTCAATAGACCTGCCAAATCTCCTGGCTTATCCAATACTGGTCCTGAAGTGACTTTTATACCAACATCCAACTCATTTGCCAAGATATGGGCTAAAGTCGTCTTACCAAGTCCAGGTGGTCCATGAAACAACGTATGGTCTAATGCTTCATCCCTAAGATTAGCGGCTTGTACAAACACCAATAAATTTTCTAACACCTGATCTTGACCTGTAAAGTCGTCAAAAGTCAAGGGTCTTAACTTCTTTTCGACATCCAGATCTTCTGGACTAAAACTATCGTTGGAAGGATTTAGATTTTCGTTCATACCAAACAAATATAAAGAAAAAGCCTTTCTGAATTAGAAAGGCTTTTCATTAATATTATTATTAAAAGCATTTAATGCTGTAGTTCTTCTTCACCATCATATAGTGGCACATTCTGAGGTACAAAGTCTTCTTCATGACCTGGCTTACTATAATCGTATGGCCAACGATATACATGAGGAATCTCTCCAGGCCAATTACCATGCATATGCTCTACTGGTGCAGTCCACTCAAGCGTATTAGACTTCCATGGATTTTGTTCTGCTTTCTTACCATAAAATACGCTTCTAAAGAAATTATATAAGAATACCAATTGTACAAGTCCACCAACTAGTGCAAACATTGTGATTACCAATTGTGTATTTGTTGTATCGTCGAACAATGGGAAATTTGAATTGGTATAATAACGTCTTGGTAGACCAGCCATACCTATAAAGTGCATCGGGAAGAATACACCGTAAGCACATATAGCCGTTACCCAGAAATGTAAGTAACCTAAGTTCTTATTCATCATACGTCCAAACATCTTTGGGAACCAATGATATATACCAGCAAATACACCATATAGTGCAGAAATACCCATAACCAAGTGGAAATGTGCTACTACGAAATACGTGTCATGTACGTTGATATCTAAAGCACTATCTCCTAAGATAATCCCAGTTAAACCTCCAGTAATAAATGTTGATACTAAACCTATAGAGAATAGCATCGCAGGATTCAATTGTAGATTACCTTTCCATAGTGTGGTAATATAATTAAATGCTTTAACCGCTGAAGGTATTGCAATCAATAATGTTGTAAATGTAAATACAGACCCTAAAAATGGATTCATTCCTGAAATAAACATATGGTGTCCCCAAACAATAGTTGATAAAAATGCTATTGCTAAAATGGACATAATCATTGCACGATAACCAAATATTGGCTTTCTAGAATTTGTAGCGATGATTTCTGATGTAATACCTAAAGCCGGTAATAATACAATGTAAACTTCTGGATGCCCTAAGAACCAGAATAAGTGTTCAAATAATACAGGCGAACCACCTTGATAATGCAATACTTCACCTTGAATAAAAATATCCGAAAGGAAGAACGATGTACCAAAACTTCTATCCATTATTAATAATAATGCAGCCGAAAGAAGCACTGGGAATGAAATTACACCAATTACAGCCGTTACAAAGAATGCCCAAATGGTTAATGGCAATCTTGTCATTGACATACCTTTTGTACGCAAATTAATAACAGTTACGATGTAGTTTAATGACCCCAATAGAGAGGAAGCAATAAATATAGCCATAGACACTAACCAAAGCGTCATACCCATTCCAGAACCAGGCTGTGCCATTGGCAATGCTGACAATGGTGGATATATGGTCCACCCAGCTGCAGCCGGTCCAGCCTCAACGAAAAATGAAATGATCATAATTACACATGAAACAAAAAACAACCAATACGATACCATATTAAGGAATCCTGAAGCCATATCTCTTGCTCCGATTTGTAATGGAATTAAAAGGTTACTGAACGTACCACTTAGTCCTGCCGTAAGGACAAAGAATACCATTAGTGTGCCATGTATAGTAACGAGTGCCAAATAGATATCCGCATCCATAACACCATCTGGAGCCCATCTGCCTAATAATGTTTCAAAAACTACATTAGGCTGTTCTGGCCATGCAATCTGCATACGTATCATTAAAGACATTAAAATGCCGATGATACCCATAATAATAACACCAGTAATTAAATACTGTTTGGCTATCATTTTATGGTCTTGGCTAAATATATATTTAGTTACAAAAGTTTCTTTATGATGATGTACGTCGTGATCATCATGAACGTGACTATCTGCTGTTGCTGACATAATCTATCTTTTTCTTAATTTTTTTCTTTACTAATTTAATGAATTTGCAAATGTTTTTTGCTCTTTCATCCATGCATCAAATTCTTCCTGTGTCTCCACAATAATTTTCATCTGCATATTATAATGTGATTTACCACAAATCTTATTACACAATAATAAGTAATCAAACTCATAAGGATCTAAGGCTTCTTCTCCATTTGCTGTTAATACCTTACTCTTGTCCATTCTTATTTCATTAATATTTTGAACCTTATCAACCATATCCTGGTTCTGACGCATTTCCGTCGTAGTAACCGTAGGTGTAAAAGCAAATTGGGTGACCATACCTGGAACACAGTTCATTTGAGCTCTAAAATGTGGCATGTAAGCTGAATGCAACACATCTTGGGAACGCATCTTGAATAGTACAGGTTGCCCCACTGGCAAATGAAGCTCTGTTACAATAACATCGTCTTGCGCGTTTGGATCTTCCTCATCTACTCCTAAAATATTCGCTTTATCTAAATCAATCAGTCTAACGTTGGCCTTACCTAAAACATTATCGTTACCACCATATCTTGCTTTCCAGTTAAACTGCTGCGCGTAAAGTTCTACTATCATTGGATCTTCACTCTCATCAACATTCATGATATCGTTCCATGTAAATAATCCATAGATAATTAAACCAGCCAAAACTATAACTGGAATAATAGTCCAAATAAACTCTAATGTATTATTATCTGCGTAGAAAAGGGCCTTTTTACCTTTTTCACCTTTATATTTAAAAGCAAAATAATGCAATAGAAATTGCGTTATTATTTGTACTATGAATATCACTACCATTGAAATGATCATAAGACTATCCAGTCCTGTACCATGTTCAGAAGCCGCGTTAGAGGTCAATGGTAAGTCACCCAGGTATACAAAACAAAGAATTGTAATGATATAAATGAATGCTAAAAAGCCCATCATTAAGTATCCATTAATTCTATTGTCCTTATCGTCGGCCACTTGCGTATTATTAGCACCAACTTGAGCCAAATCAAAAATCTTTACGAGCTGCCAAATGGCAACGGCTACAAAGAGTACAACTATAATTATTAATAAAGCAGTCATTATCGTTTCTGTTCTTTTTTAAAAATTAATAATGGAAATGTTCACTTTCCTTGATAAATGGGTTTCCTTTTGCCAATAGTGGTGCTTTTCCTAAAGCCGTAAATACAACTAGTAAAAACAATCCACCAAATAATAATATCGCACCAATTTCAGGAGCTCCAATGAACCATCTGTCTACAACGGTTGCAGGCATAATCCAATTGAACACATCTAAATAATGTCCACAAAGAATTACAATACCTGCCATGATTACGAACCAATTGATACGTTTGTAATCACTATTCATAAGTAATAGCAATGGGAATATAAAGTTCATTGCAAGCATTCCGAAGAATGGCAACTTGTAATGCTCTATTCTTGTCACGAAGTAAGTGACCTCCTCTGGTATATTCGAGTACCAAATTAGCATAAATTGAGAGAACCATAAATACGTCCAAAATATACTAATTCCAAACATGAACTTAGCCAAATCATGAATATGACTATCATTTACAAATTCCAATAATCCTTTAGATTTTAGATAAATAGTAATCATAGCAATAACAGTAATACCACTTACAAACATACTTGCAAATACGTACCAACCGAATAATGTACTAAACCAGTGAGGATCTACACTCATAACCCAATCCCAAGCCATCATCGATTCGGTATAGATATAAAATACTAGAAACGCAGCTGAAATTCTAAAGTTCTTTTTAAAGTTTTTATTATCATCTGCCTGATCCTGAGCCAATGAAAATTTTCTTGAAAAGTGTCTGTACAGCGCCCAACCAGAAATAAAAATAATACCTCTAATAACAAACCATGTTATATTTAAATATCCTGATTTTCCTTGAATCAATTTATCATGCTCTACAACCTCTGGATCCATCCAAACAAAAATGTTATAGTGACCAATTGTTCCCGAAGCAACAGCTATTAATAGTACTATCACTGCCCCTGGTAATACATAGGCCGTAATACCTTCCATTACCCTAAATAGTACTGGAGACCATCCTGCCTGTGCTGCATACTGAATGGCATAAAAAGCTAAAACACCTAAGGCTATCATAAAGAAAAAGAATGCGCCTACATATAATGCCGACCAAGGCCTGTTGTGGATTTGGTGTAAAACATGCTCTTCATGAGACATTTGATGTCCCTCATCTACATGGGCTTCATCAGCATGACTATCTTCTCCATGAGATGCAGTAACTCCTTGATCATCTCCATGGTCATTAGTAGCATGAGCACTATCAGCATGACCATCGTGGTGTTCACCAGCTAAAAGCTCCTTAACATCATCAACGGTTTGATAATGATGCGAATCCATAAAGCCATAACCAACACCTAATAGTCCTAAGACTATCATAATGATTGCTCCTGTTCTTAATCGATTTGAAATTTTATATTCCATTATATAATCTTTATCTAAATCTTATTTCTCTAAATCTGCTTTTAGCTTTTCAACATAAGCTACTACCTGCCAACGCTCACTTTCGTTCAATTGATTTGCATACGAGCCCATGGTGTTTTTACCGTAGTAAATGACGTGGTATATACTACCTGTAGTAATTGCTCTACCTACATCATCATAACTAGGTACACCTAATATTTTTTCTCGTTCCACCAATTTACCAACACCATTACCCTTAGTTCCATGACAAATACCACAATAAACGTCATACAAAACTTTACCTTGTTCGTAATCTACCTGGGTAGAGTCCAGAGGACTTGTCAACGTTGTTTTGGCCAATTCGTACCCTTCATTAGTGTCTGCTATTTCATACGGCATATAATCACCTCTTGGGATTGTGCCTTCCGCTGGTAATTGCGCTTCTACACCATTGGCGAACGCATCAGATTCTTGATAAGCCTCATACCCAACAGATTCATACATGTTAGGCATATATTGATAGTTAGGTCTTGAGTTTTTCTGACAAGACACGAAACCTACCAACATTACTAATACTACGATATATTTTAAGGATGTCTTCATATTAATGTGCATCTTCGTCTTTATCAACTATATTTATTTCAACCGCTCCTGTCTCTTTTAACAATGATGCTAATTCGCTTTCATTATTATGAACAGCAATTTCCATCAAGAAATGATCGTCTGTAGTTCTTGGATCTGGATTTTCAGCTTTCTTAAATGGCCACATTCTACTTCTTAAGTAAAATGTGATTACCATTAAGTGTGCCGCAAAAAAGACCGTGAGCTCGAACATAATCGGCACAAAAGCTGGCATATTCTCTAAATAACTAAAGCTTGGTTTACCACCAATATCCTGTGGCCAATCTTTAATCATAATAAAATTCATCATTACAATAGCAACTGTAAGACCAACACAACCATACATAAATGATGTTATTGCAATACGGGTTGGCGCTAAGCCCATTGCCTTATCTAGTCCATGAACTGGAAAAGGTGTATATATTTCTTCAATGTGATGTTTTTCTGCCTTCACCTTTTTTACGGCAGACATTAATACATCATCATCTGTATAAATAGCATGAATTACTTTTGAAGCTTCCATAGACTATATTTAGTTATTTAATAAATTTTTAGCTTGCCCAGCCCAATCATCACGTTCTGCTCTTCCCGGGAAAGAACCAGTAATTGAATCCAACAAGTCGTATTCCGTTTTTGTCATCTTACTTACCTGTAAAAACGTATAGATACCAATACTATTTAGTACCTCTTCCATTTTAGGGCCAACACCGCTAATTTTCTTTAAATCATCCGCTGTTTCAGTAGTAGCGTCAAAAGACCCAATACTTCCTAAAAGACTATTGACTTTCTCAGAATTATCTCCCGAATTCACTACTGGAGGTGGTGCTACATTTAATACTACACCACCAGAGGTTCTAGAATCAGCTCCTGTACCTACTAAACTATCTCCTCGCTCTCTAATTTTCTTATAACGCTCGCCCGAAGACTTCAAAATGGTCTTAACCTCTGCTTGAGCAATTACTGGGAATGTTCGTGAGTATAATAGGAATAATACAAAGAAGAAACCTATAGTTCCGATAAAGATTCCTATATCTACAAATGTTGGTGAGAACATTGTCCAAGACGATGGTAAGTAATCTCGATGTAATGATGTTACAATAATCACGAAACGCTCGAACCACATTCCAATATTTACTACAATTGAAATAAAGAATGAGAACATGATACTTGTTCTGAGTTTCTTAAACCACATGAATTGAGGAGAGAATACGTTGCAAGTCATCATTGCCCAATAGGCCCACCAGTAAGGACCAGTTGCTCTATTTAGGAACGCATATTGCTCATACTCTACACCAGAGTACCATGCAATAAATAACTCTGTGATATATGCCACACCTACGATAGAACCTGTAATCATAATGACTATGTTCATTAATTCGATGTGCTGTACTGTAATATAATCTTCTAAGCTACATACTTTTCTCATGATAATGAGCAGCGTATTTACCATGGCAAATCCTGAGAAAATCGCACCTGCAACGAAGTATGGTGGGAATATTGTCGTATGCCAACCAGGTATTACTGAAGTTGCGAAATCAAACGATACAATAGTATGTACAGAGAGTACTAATGGTGTTGCCAAACCAGCAAGTACCAATGACACTTCCTCAAAACGTTGCCAATCTTTAGCTCTACCTGACCAACCGAAACTTAGTAATGAATAGATTTTCTTTTGGAAAGGTCTTACCGCTCTATCTCTAATCATGGCAAAATCTGGTAATAAACCTGTCCACCAGAATACCAATGATACTGATAAATACGTAGAGATCGCGAATACATCCCAAAGTAATGGTGAATTAAAGTTTACCCATAAAGACCCAAATTGGTTTGGAATTGGAAGTACCCAATAGGCTAACCATGGACGACCCATGTGAATAATTGGGAACAAACCTGCCTGAACAACCGAGAAAATCGTCATGGCCTCGGCAGAGCGGTTAATTGCCATTCTCCATTTTTGACGGAAGAGTAAAAGTACGGCAGAAATCAGTGTTCCTGCGTGACCAATACCAACCCACCAAACGAAGTTAGTAATATCCCAAGCCCAGTTTACGGTTTTGTTAAGACCCCAAACTCCAATACCTGTAGAGATGGTGTAAATTATACAACCTATTCCCCAAAGGAATGCGACCAAAGCAATGCTGAAAACAATCCACCATGCTCTGTTAGCTTTGCCTTCCACTGGTCTTGCTACGTCTACCGTAACATCGTGATACGATTTTTCTCCAGTAACTAAAGGTCTTCTAATAGGTGCTTCGTAATGAGACGCCATAATTATATACGTGTTTCTTTAATTTATTTATGCTTTAGCTGTATTTCTCACTTTAGTCTGATAGATCACATTTGGTTTTGTACCTACGTGCTCTAATAAGTGATACATACGATCATCTTCTTTCAATTCAGCAATTTTGCTGTCTTTATCATTGATATCCCCAAATACCATAGCTCCATTTCCACATGCCGCAGAACAAGCTGTTTGGAATTCACCATCTTTTACTGGACGTCCATCACGCTTTGCATCAAGGATTGTTTTTTGTGTTTTTTGAATACACATAGAACATTTCTCCATAACACCACGAGATCTTACAGTAACATCTGGGTTTAATACCATACGTCCTAAATCGTCATTCATATAGTAATCAAACTCATCATTCTTGTTATACAAGAACCAGTTGAAACGACGCACTTTATAAGGACAGTTATTGGCACAATATCTTGTACCTACACAACGGTTATATGCCATATGATTCTGACCTTGGCGACCGTGTGCTGTTGCTGCAACAGGACAAACCGTCTCACAAGGTGCATGATTACAATGCTGACACATTACTGGTTGGAACGCTACTTGAGGATTATCCGCAGGACTTTCCATCTCACCAAATCCACCTAACGAACCATTATCTCCAAATAAACCAGAGAATTCTTCTTTTTTAGTATCATCAGCTTCAAAAGTATCTTGATGAGAATAATACCTGTCTATACGCAACCAGTGCATATCTCTACTACGTCTCATTTCAGTCTTACCAACTACTGGCACGTTGTTCTCTGCATGACATGCAATAACACAAGCACCACAGCCTGTACAAGCATTTAAGTCAATAGATAAGTTAAAATGATGTCCTACTGAACGATCGAACTCTTCCCATAAATCTACATCAGGAGATGTTACAGGAGTTTCGATATGATTTAAGGATACCTCTGGAACTTTGTTCCATACATGTTTATCCTTAGTATTGAAAATTTCTAAATTTGTTTCCTTAATGATGTCTCCACGACCCATTAAAGTATTGTGCAATTGTACACAAGCAAACTCATGCATTCCAGCTGCTTTCTCTACAGTAACATTTTGTACCGAATTGAAGTTTTGGTAGAACGAATACGCGTTAACACCTGTCTTCATTTCTTCTTTAAGTGCAGCCGATGTTCTTCCGTAACCAAACGCCAAACCTACAGAACCTTTTGCCTGACCTGGCTGAATGATTACTGGCACATTGTCGATAGTTACACCGTTAACCGTGACGTTAACATAACTACCATTTAATCCACCATTAGCAACATTTTCGTTGACTAAGCCCATGGCATCAGCATCGACCTTAGACACGGTTAAGTAATTATCCCAAGTTGTTCTTGTGATTGGATCTGGAAACTCTTGTAACCAAGGGTTATTCGCTTGTTGTCCATCACCCATTCCAATTTTGGTATACAATGATAATTCCATACCATTAGAACTCGCTGAACGCGCAAGAGCTCTTGCTGCATTTCCACTTGGTGTTTCAATTTCTTGTTCTTCACTTGATTCTGAACCAGTTTCAACTAAAGGTTCAGCATCTGCAGACGTACCTACAAACACACCGTCTTGAACAGCCTTGTTAAAAGAAGCGCCATTTAAAATGTTGTTTGTCCAATGGGCTTTAATATAATTTCTATATGTAGAAGCATTTCCAGTCCATGCTAAAAGTACTTCCTGAAATTGCTTAGTATCAAATAATGGTCGAATGGTTGGCTGCATCATCGAATAATGACCAGACTTGAATTCGAAATCCCCCCAAGATTCTAAATTATGAGGTGTTGCTGCTATATATTCAAAGTTCGAAGCTGTTTCATCCTGCTTCATAGAAAAAGCTATAGATAAATCCACTTTACCTAAACCATCTTTAAAATCTGATGCATTAGGCAACGTATACATTGGATTCACACCATTTGTAATAAGCGCACCAACATTACCAGCTTTCATATCAGCAACCAATTGCATTACTGCTTTGTCGCTACCGTGTCTTGTATTAATAGTAGTCTTAGGGTCGAATGCCTTACTATTTAAGTGCTCGTTAATTTCTAAAGCAACGGTTTGTGCATTGACATCCTGAATACCTGTAACTACAACCGCATTACTGCCAGCTGATTTGATTTCGTTTGCTGCTTGTTGAACAGCCTCTGCTATACTTTTCGGTAAATCAACAGAAACAGCACCACCTACGACAAGACTATATAACTTAGCTAAAGCTAGTCTTTGTTGGCTAGGTGTTAATGGCACACGCTTATCTGCGTTAGCTCCAGTTAACGACATATTAGATTCGAACTGGATATGTCTAGACATCTTACCATGATCTGGAATACGCTTTTTAGCATAACCAGAATCAAAACCTCCGCCTTGCCAATCTCCTAAGAAATCTCCACCTACAGATACAATTGTTCGAGCTTTAGAGAAATCGTAATTCGCCATTCCTCTAGAACCATATTTGGCCTCGTAAGCATCTAAAGTTGCAGATTCCGATACCGCATCATAAACAACATGCTTGACATTACCGAATTTAGAAGCAAATTCTGATATTAATGTATTGGTTGATGGGCTCGGCAAAGTAGATGTTAAGAATACTATTTGCTTGCCATCGCTAAGTCCATTTAACTTAGACGTTGTCTCAGACATAAAGGTCTCCCAAGAAATTGCGCTGTCGCCTTTCATTGGTGTTTTTACCCTTAAATTGTCATATAATCCAAGAACCGATGCATTGACTCTAGCATTTGCTGTACCATTTGTAGCAGCATCAGTATTGTTTTCTATTTTTATTGGACGTCCTTCTCTTGTTTTTACTAAAACACTAGCAAAATCAAAGCCATTGGCAATCGTTGTCGCATAATAGTTAGCAACGCCTGGAATGATTTCCGTTGGTTGCACTACATAAGGAATTGATTTTATCACAGGACCCTCACATGCAGCAAGAGACGCCGCAGCTGTACTGAATCCGACGTACTTTAAGAAATCACGACGCGAAGTAGATGAAGACTCTAACGCTTCTTTATCTCCTAAAAACTCATCTGTTGGAATTTCTTCCACAAACTCGTTTTGTTGCAGCGTCTCAACAATAGAGCTATTATCGTTTAGCTCTTCAACACTTTTCCAGTATTTCTTGTTTGATGACATATAATTCTGAATTACTTCTTATTAAAATTAATAATGGCACTTACCACATTCTAATCCACCCATTTGTGCCGCAGTTAACTGATCCACACCATACTTCTTAGACAACTCTTCATGGATTTTGGTGTAGTAACCATTATCTTTCACCTTAACATTAGTCTCTCTATGGCAGTTAATACACCAGCCCATGGTCAATGGCGCATGCTGATACATGATTTCCATCTCCTCTACAGGACCATGACATGTTTGGCATTCAATACCAGCAACGGAAACATGTTGCGAGTGATTAAAATAGGCGAAGTCTGGTAAATTATGGATACGAATCCACTTAACAGGTTTTGAATCACCAGTATACTTCTGTCCATCCCATCCAACAGCCTTATAGAGCTCCTGAATCTCAGCATCATAATCAACGCCGTAATTAGTCTTTCCTTCCGCTAATGTCTCAGCTGAGACATTTGAAATTGATTTGTGACAGTTCATACAAACATTCAATGATGGAATACCAGAATGCTTACTTACTCTAGCCGAAGAGTGACAATATTTACAATCGATGCCATTATCACCTGCATGTATTCTGTGTGAATAGTGTATTGGCTGAACTGGTTCATAACCTTGATTCACGCCCACTTGCATAAAATAACCATACACAAAATAACCACTTGCTAATAAAAAGAAAATAGCTGTAACCAATACTAAGAATTGGTTTTCTGCAAAGGCTCTCCAAATTGGTTTACCCTTAGACTCTGCTACCGCTTCAATACCTTTAGCCTCAGCAAAGCGATTTAAAGTACGCTTAACTAAAACTAAAGCCATAGCCAAAAGACCGAATAAAACGGCTAATGCCCCTAGAATTAAGTTATTTGAAACACCTCCTTGATCTCCCCCACCATTAATTGGACCATTATCCACAACAACAGGCTCTGGTTTTGGCTGCGCTGTATACGCTAAAATGTTAGTAATATCTTGATCACTCAACTGCGGAAACGCATTCATTGCAGTTTGGTTCCACTCGTTGTAAATTTTATTAGCATAAGCATCTCCTGCCTTGATAAGTGCATTGCTATTTCTAATCCATGCATTAATCCACTCTCTATCCAATCCCTCTTCAGCAAGTCGTGCTTCAACGTTACGAAGCATAGGACCAGTCATGTCTTTATCTAATTTGTGACATGCTGCACAATTGGCATTAAATAAGGATTTTCCGTTTACTGGATCGCCATCTTGAGCGTTAAGTGAGGTTGAAAACGTGAGTAATAAAATAAAACCTAGACTGAGTATCTTTGAGGTTAAATTACGGTAGATCACCTGTTTCATATTCTTAGTTGAATTATCTTCTAAACTTTGGTACGATTTTTTCAGATAAATATGACAAAAGTCATGTTTCCAAAAACTCATGCAAAAGTAAGATATAAAGTCGATTTTAGAAATCTTAGAGAACTGTTAATATATAATTTATACCAATTCTAAATAATATTTTTTAAGCGTTTTGTAGCGCAAGATTTTAATTTTTTAATTTTGTCACATCCAACGTATTAATCTTAATATAATTAGAGATAAAATAATTTTTGACAACTCGTTTCGTTGAATATAATACCTTTGCATTTAAACATTAAATTATGAGTCTAAAAATCAAATATATAAGCGCATCTATAGTGGCACTATTTCTATCGTTTTCACTGTTTGCCCAACAAGGCGAGGTCAATGTAGAGCAAGATAGTGATATCGATAGACTCCTTGAATACAAAAAAGACATAAAGAAAACAACCAAGGTATACCGTATACAAGTCTATCAAAGTGTTGATCCTGACAAAGCGCAACGCGAGAAATCCAATTTCTTGAATGCTTATAGTCAATGGCCGGTTGAAACCGTTTGGAACACGCCTAATTATAAAGTTTGGGTAGGAAATTTTGCTACACGATTAGAAGCTGATAGAGCTTTAGCTAAGATTAAAAAGAACTACATGAATGCGATTATCTTTCAACCCAAGTCGGACAAAAGATAAGCCGCTAAACTAACTTTAACTTTCTTTTTATTGCCATGATTAATCTTGGCAATAATGGTGTTCGTTTTACGAAAGACTTTCTATTAATCTTGGTCTTATCCTCATAACTACATTTCACTAATTGCATAGGAACTTTCTTAAAACTATTGTTGGAGCCATGCATGCTATAATTACAGATTGAATAATTTTTATTAGACTTATCTTTGATATAATAAAACGGTGAAGAATCATTGAATGTTCTTACGGAAATATCACAGTTATCAATCACGTACATTTCTATTGCAAACAACAAATAATTGTCAATTATATCTCCCAAAACATCTGGAAAATCACTACTAGAAAAAAACTTCCTATTAGTTATTTTATAATCTGTATCGTTAGTGGCATAATACACCGAGCTATAACTAAACTTGTTAAGTTTATTTAAAAAAGTCTCACCATTCATACTGTCATTTAACTTCCGGTTTAAGCGGTCACCTCTTCTTAAGTGCAGACCGATAGTTGGTTTTTCTAATCGACTTAAAATTTCATTGCCAAGTTTTTCAATTTCTCGCGTTGGTGTGACTTCTGGTATTACAAATTTAACCCCTACACCATGGTACAATTTTGCCAAAGGAAATACATCATAGAGCTTTAAACGCCAATAGTTGTCGTCTTTGAGATGTCTTTGTACCAATATTTGGTCCGTGCTATAATCAAATTTAGCTTCGTCAATATTAAGAATAGATTCTGACTTAAGGTTATATTGAATCACTGAAAAATCTTCTTCCAAGATATAGTCTACATTGAGTCTGTCTATTTCAAAATAGTCTCCAATGAGGTAGCTTTCTAAGTCTTTCCCGTTATTATGATGCGAACCTAACCTAAATTTTGGCACGACAGCAATTCTACCACTTAATTTTGCCTCTGCTAAGAGAATCATAAGACACGAACGCCTATCTAATAGGCCTTCGCCATATTTTTTAACTGGCTTGTAGTGTAGGTATTTTTTTACTGTTTCCATTGAATTTTGAAACAAAAAAGCGACCATAAAGTCGCTTTCATTATCATTCAATATCTGAATTATTTCAATTTCTTTTTAACCTCAACCTCTTGGAATGCTTCTATAATATCTCCAATAATAATATCATTGAAACCTTTTATTTGCATACCACAATCGTAGCCTTTGGCAACTTCCTTAACATCATCCTTAAATCGCTTTAAAGCGGCTAGTTCACCAGTATGCACAACAACACCATCTCTAATTAAACGAATTCCTGAATTTCTATAAATCTTACCGTTAGTCACCATACAACCTGCGATGGTTCCTATTTTAGAAATTTTAAAGGTTTCCCTAATCTCGGCAGTACCAGTAACTTCCTCCTTAACCTCTGGAGATAGCATACCTTCCATAGCGTCTTTAAGATCGTTAATGGCTGCATAGATAATTGAGTATGTTCTAATATCAATTTCTTCCTTATCGGCTATCATCCTTGCATTTCCAACTGGTCGCACGTTAAATCCGACAATAATTGCATCGGAAGCTGTAGCCAATAGCACATCACTTTCAGTAATGGCACCAACACCTTTATGGATAATATTAACCTGTATTTCTTCAGTCGATAATTTTTGGAATGAATCAGTCAATGCTTCAACAGAACCATCCACATCACCTTTAAGGATAATATTCAATTCTTGGAAATCACCTAAAGCGATACGTCTTCCAATCTCGTCAAGTGTAATATGACGTTGTGTTCTCACCGACTGCTCACGTTGTAATTGAGTACGTTTGGTGGCAATTTGTTTCGCTTCACGCTCATCTTCGAAGACATTAAATTTATCACCAGCTTGTGGTGCTCCATCTAAACCTAGTATAGATACTGGAGTCGCAGGACCCGCTGCTTCGACATCATTACCACGCTCATCTTGCATGGCTTTTACCTTACCACTATTCTTTCCTGCTAATACATAATCACCAACTCTTAAAGTACCAGCCTGTACTAATATCGTAGAAACATAACCTCTACCTTTGTCTAGGTAAGCTTCTACTACAGTACCGATTGCCGGTTTATTAGGGTTTGCTTTTAGCTCTAACAATTCGGCTTCAAGTAATACTTTTTCTAGTAATTCTTTAACACCAGTTCCCATTTTAGCAGAAATGTCATGAGATTGAATTTTCCCTCCCCAATCTTCTACTAAAAGATTCATGGCTGCTAATTGTTCCTTTACCTTTTCTGGGTTAGCATCGGGTTTATCAATTTTGTTTATTGCAAAAACTATAGGAACACCAGCGGCTTGCGCATGAGAAATGGCCTCCTTTGTTTGTGGCATTATAGCATCATCTGCTGCCACAACAATAATAGCAATATCCGTGACTTGTGCACCACGGGCACGCATCGCCGTAAAGGCTTCGTGACCAGGTGTATCTAAGAATGCTATTTTTTGCCCATCCTGTAGTTCTACACCGTAAGCACCAATATGCTGTGTGATTCCTCCAGATTCTCCTGCAATTACATTCTCTTCACGAATGTAATCCAATAAAGATGTTTTACCGTGGTCAACGTGACCCATTACCGTTACAATTGGAGCTCTAGGTTTTAAATCCTTAGGATCATCTTGAGCTTCTTCAATAGATTCTTCAATATCTGCAGTAATAAACTCTACATCGTAGCCAAACTCCTCGGCTACAATAGTTAAAGTTTCGGCATCTAGTCTTTGGTTCATGGTCACCATCATACCTAAAGACATACATGCAGAAATTACTTCCGTAACACCAACATCCATCATAGTTGCAATTTCACTTACCGTTACAAATTCTGTAACCTTAAGTGTTTTACTTTCTGCTGCTGCTATTTCCTGATCAATTTCTGTCTGTTGACGGTGTTGATCTCTCTTTTCTCTTCTGTATTTTGCACCTTTTCCTTTACTCGACTTTCCTTGTAGTTTCTCTAAAGTCTCACGAATTTGCTTCTGCACTTCTTCTTCGCTAGGCTCTTCCTTAACCACTTTAGGTCTAGTATTTCCTCTTCCTTTTTGCCCTCCTCTTCTATTATCGAAATTTGGTTTACCCGAATCGGCACCGCCTTTGCTGATGCGACGTCTTTTGCGTTTATTACCAGCGTCTTTGGAGTCTGCTGGTTTTTCTTCTTTCTTCTTTTTAGGTTTATTAAATTGGGTAAGGTCTATTTTCTTTCCTGTAGTCGTTGGACCTGAAAGTTTTTTATATTGTGTCTTTAATGTTTCCTCAACGGGTTCTGCAGGTACTTCTTCTTTTTCCTGTTTCTTCTTTGTAGGCTCTGGTTTATCAGTCTTTTTCTTATGTTTTTCTTCTTTCTTTTCAGGCTTTTCAGCTTTTACAGTTACCTTTTCTTTGGGCTTCTCTTCTGCTTCTTTTTTCTCTTCCTTAGCCTTTGGTTTTTTATCTAAATCGATTTTACCGATTTGCTTAGGACCACTTAAATCTGCCTTGGCCTTTACTACAGTTTCCTTTGAGGCTTCTACCTTTTCTTTTTCTTCTATTTCGCGTTCACGCTCCTCACGAAGTTTCTCTTTCTCCTTGAGTTTAGCTTCACTAACTTCTTGAGCTTTTTCACGCTTAGTTGCATCCGTCTGAAATTCATCAGAAAGCGTGTCGTAAACCTCTTGTGAAATTTTAGTATTAGGACTCTTCTCAATTTCGATACCTTTGGACTCTAAAAAGTCCACGGCACGATCCAATGAGATATTTAATTCCCTTAATACTTTATTTATTCTAATTTGAGCCATAAATCGCTGTAATATACTTAAATCTGTTTTATCAATTTAACTTCATATGATTTTAAAAGTTAAATTGTTTAGTCTTCAAACTCTTCCTTAAGAATTCGAATAACTTCTAATATTGTTTCCTCTTCAAGATCTGTTCGCTTCACTAAATCATCCACATCTTGTTCTAGAATGCTTTTTGCTGTATCTAAACCAGCTTTGCTGAATTCGTCTATAATCCAAGAATCGATTTCGTCAGAGAATTCCTTTAATTCTACATCCTCTTCTGCACCTTCCCTAAATACATCTATCTCATAACCTGTTAATTGACCAGCTAAACGAATATTGTGACCACCTCTACCAATAGCTTTAGATACTTCTTCTGGTTTTAGCAATACCTCAGCTCTCATATTTTCTTCATCAAGCTTTAATGAAGTGACACGTGCTGGACTTAATGCTCTAGTTACAAAAAGCTGAATATTATTGGTATAGTTGATAACGTCAATATTTTCGTTTCCTAATTCACGAACAATCCCGTGGATTCTAGATCCTTTCATACCAACACAAGCTCCAACTGGATCAATTCTATCATCATAAGAATCCACAGCCACTTTTGCTTTCTCACCAGGAATACGTACTACTTTCTTCACCGTGATTAAACCATCGAATACCTCAGGAATCTCCTGTTCAAATAATTTCTCCAAAAACATAGGAGATGTTCTAGACATTATTATTGCTGGCTTACTGCCTTTTAATTCGACACTCTCAATAATTCCTCTCACATTTTCTCCCTTTCTGAAGAAATCTGAAGGTATTTGCCTGTCCTTTGGAAGAATAATTTCATTACCATCGTCATCTAACAAAATAATTGCCCTATGGCGAATGTGGTGTACTTCTGCAGTATAAATTTCTCCTTCTAACTCCTTAAATTGCTTGTAAATATTGGTGTTGTCATGCTCATGAATTTTAGAAATCAAGTTTTGTCTCAATGCCAAAATAGAACGACGTCCTAAATCTATCAACTTCACTTCTTCTGCAACATCTTCACCAACTTCAAAATCAGGTTCTATTTTTTGTGCCTCAGATAATTCAATTTCTTGATTTGGCTCTTCAACTTCACCATCTGCCACAACTATTCTATTTCTCCAAATTTCTAAATCTCCTTTATCTGGATTTATAATAATATCAAAATTATCGTCATCACCATATTTTTTCTTTAAGGCATTACGCAATACATCTTCAAGAATTGCCATCAGCGTAACTCTATCTATTAATTTATCGTCCTTAAATTCTGAAAATGATTCAATTAACGCTACATTTTCCATAATTGATATGAATTAAAATTTTATCTTAACTTTTGCTTCTTTAATATCGTTAAAGGCAACATTTGCCTCCTTTGTAACCGTTACTTTTCCTTTGCCTACTGGTTTAGGTTCTCTGGCTTTCCATCTTAGAATTACACCTTCATCATTGGCCTCTATCAGCTCGCCTTCAAAACTTTGTCCGTCAGTAGTCTTTACCTCTAAACTTCTACCTACATGTTTTGTGTATTGTCTTGGTAAGATCAAAGGGGTTGTAGCACCAGAGGATAATACTTCTAGAGAAAAGTCGTGCTCATCTCTATCTAGATTATGCTCAATAGCTCTACTTATGAACATACAGTCCTCTACTAAAACGCCATTATCACCATCAATTACTACTTTGACAGCATTATTTTCTGACAAACTAAAATCTATTAAGAATAAATCTTGTCTTTCCTCTAATGCATTTTGTAGTAAATCCTCTACCTTTTTCCTGAACATTTTTCAATATAAAAAGAGAGGACTTTTCGTCCTCTCGCCTTTTCGTTTCCGTAAACAACGGTGCAAATATACAATATTTATATTAATTTTTCAAAGCTCATTTAAGTGGATTTATTTTCCTAAATTTATAAGACTAACACAAATCAACAACACAATGAATAAAATTTTAGTCCCTACCGATTTCTCGGAGCAAGCAGAAAATGCGTTGAGGGTAGCAGCGATGCTGGCCAAAAAGCACAATGCCGAGATTTACTTATTGCATATGATGGAAATACCTATGCAGCAAATAGATCCTGGAGCCGTGCAGAGCGACATCCCAGAGACCCTATTCTTTATGAAATTGGCACACAAAAAGTTTGAAGATTTGATGGAGCGTGATTTTTTAGAGGGTATCACGGTATACGAAACTGTGAAAGCTGATATTACATTTAATGAAATTAAAGAATCCTGCAAAGAATTTGATATTGACCTTATAGTTATGGGATCTCATGGTGCTTCAGGACTTAAGGAAATGTTTATTGGGTCTAATGCCGAAAAAGTTGTCAGAACTTCTGATGTCCCTGTGTTAGTTATAAAAAATTATCATGCTAGTTTTAACATTAAGGATTTTGTGTTTGCATCTGACTTTAAAAACGACAATAAAAAAACATATGAGCAGGCCATTGCATTTGCTAAAATATTTGATGCTAAAATTCACTTGCTATTGGTTAATACGGCCAATAATTTTTTAACAACCTACGAATCAAGAGTGAGAATCAATGATTTTATCTCAGGACAGACGTTTGAAAATTACACTACCAATGTGCATAATGATGTTAGCGTAGAACAAGGGATATTGAACTTTTCTGCAGAAATCGATGCCGATCTTATTGGTATCAGCACTCACGGCAGGCAAGGTATTGCTCACTTCTTTAACAGTAGTATAAGTGAGGATTTGGTTAACCATGCTAAACGACCTGTGATTACGTTTAAAATCTAACTTTGAATTATTTTGAAATAAAAAATCCTAATCGAATTCGATTAGGATTTTTTGT
Source organism: Winogradskyella flava (assembly GCF_014243395.1). Lineage (GTDB taxonomy): Bacteria > Bacteroidota > Bacteroidia > Flavobacteriales > Flavobacteriaceae > Winogradskyella > Winogradskyella flava. Next base: position 79,282 of record NZ_JACLCP010000001.1, read on the forward strand.
TGGCCTACTAGGGCTCGAACCTAGACTCTTCTGGACCAAAACCAGACGTGTTGCCAGTTACACCATAGGCCAATCTCTCAAATTGAGGGTGCAAATTTAAAACAAAGTTTGTCTTGGGCAAAAAAAATGAAGAAAAATAATTGAAATTACTTAACGTTAACTTAAAAACTTAGGCATTACTATAATAATTAGTAAATTCGCCAGCATCAATAACTACCATTTTGAATGACAGATTTTAACTTTAAAAAGTGGAATAACATATTGGCATGGTTCGCATTCGCGGTCGCATTTGTAACTTATGCCCTAACCATTGAGCCAACAGTAAGTTTTTGGGATGCAGGGGAGTATATCCTAACCTCATCCAAGTTACAAGTTGGACATCCACCCGGAGCGCCTTTATTTCAAATGATGGGAGCTTTTTTCTCTATGTTTGCATTGGAGCCTTCTCAAATAGGAATGATAATGAATATGATGAGTGCTACCGCAAGTGCTTTCACTATTCTTTTTATGTTCTGGACCATTGGTATACTATTGGTCAAACTGGTCAAATACGATAAAGATTCTAGTTCAAGCAAAGGCATGGCTATTTTAGGAAGTGCTTTGGTTGGTAGTTTAGCATTCACATTTACGGATTCTTTTTGGTTCAATGCTGTTGAAACAGAGGTATACGCCATGGCAACATTGATTATGGCAATCATGTTTTATCTCGCCCTGCGTTGGGAACAAGACATGCACAAACCTAGAGGTAATCGTTGGCTCATCCTTATCGCGTTTGTTATTGGTTTATCATTTGGTGTTCATTTTATGGGCTTATTGACTATTCCTGCCATTGGTCTTATTTATTACTTTAAGAACTATAAAACCATAACAGTTAAGAACTTTATTATTGCTAATGTAGCTTCTGCTGCAATACTTCTTTTCATATTCAAACTATTATTACCTTCTACTTTAAAATTGTTTGGGTATTTAGAAGTTTTCTTCGTCAACTCCATTGGATTACCTTTTAATTCAGGAACTATTATTACAGGTTTAATGGTGATTGCCCTATTTTATTTTGGATTGAACTATACGCGCAAAAAAGGTATGATCCATGCCAATACCTTGGTACTTTGCTTAATGTTTATTTTTATTGGGTTTTCGTCGTGGATGATGCTCCCAATTCGTGCTAATGCCAATGTCATAATAAACGAAAATGATCCATCAGATGCACGAGAGCTTCTAGCCTATTACAATCTAGAACAATATCCTGAAACGCATTTGTTTTACGGACCTCAGTTTACTGAGATTTATTCTGGAGCAGATGATAACGAACCTTTCGTAGATGACAAAAAGAATTATGAACGTGATGAAGAGTTAGGCAAATATGCCATTATTAATGACTGGGAAAACAGCAAGCAAAATTATAATCACGATCATGCTTCAATACTTCCTAGAATGTGGAGTAGCGAACATGCGGAAAATTATATGATGTTTACAGGTCTTATTGATTTTAAGGTCAAACCAGATTTACAAACACGCGCCTACAATGAAGCATTAAATTATGGCTATTCTGAGGAAGAAGCTGGGCAATATTCTGTGCAGGAAAAGCGCCGTTTCGACCAAATTGTGAATGACTTTAGAATGCGCGTAAGAAATGGAGAGATAGATTATGAAGGTTATGATCAATTTTTAAGACGCTATGGTCAACAATATTTGGAAATAGAAAAGCCATCGTTTTTTGATAATATCACGTACATGTTTCAGTATCAGTTTGGTTATATGTATTGGCGTTATTTTATGTGGAATTTCACTGGGCGACAAAATGACATACAAGGAAGATATGATGACTTTAATGGTAACTGGATTTCTGGTATAAAATTTATTGACGAAATTCACTTAGGCATATCTCAAGATGATCTGCCTACAGATGTACTAGATAATAAAGCTAGAAATACCTATTACTTTTTACCATTACTACTAGGTCTTGTTGGTTTCTTCTTTTTATTATATTCTGACGCCAAACGTTTTTGGGTGCTATTGGTATTTTTCTTGTTGACTGGTATCGCCATTCAATTCTACACCAACGTTAGACCTTTTGAACCACGCGAACGTGATTATTCCGTTGTGGGTTCATTCTACGTATTTGCCATTTGGATAGGCTTCGGCGTTTATGCGATTTATGATCTTTTAAAGTCGAACATCAAATCTAAATTATTAGCTCCTGCTGTGACATTAGCTTGTTTAGTTGTTGTGCCAGGCATCTTAGCAGCTAATAATTGGGATGATCATGATCGTTCTGGTAAGTATACAGCAAATGCCATGGCTAGAAAATACCTAGAATCTTGTGCGCCTAATGCCATACTTTTTACCATTGGAGATAATGACTCATTCCCACTATGGTATCTGCAAGAAATTGAAGGCGTAAGAACAGATGTACGTGTGGTTAACACAAGTCTGTTCCAAACAGATTGGTATATAGATCAAATGAAGCGCAAAGCTTATGAGAGCGACCCAATACCATCACAATTAACCCACAAACAGTATAGAGGAGGCACAAGAGACGTTATAATTAGACGTGAAATCACAAAGGATACTCTACCTATTAAGGATTTCATGGATTTTATCTCAAGCGAAAAGGCAAGTACTAAATTTAAGTTTGTTGTAGAAAAACAAGGCGAAGACTCTAGACAATATCCAAGCCATCTTTTAAATACAAATTACTTTCCAACACGAAATATAAGTATCCCAGTTAATAAAGCTGAAGTGCTTAAAAATGGCACTGTTAAATCAAAAGATGCCGATAAAATAGTAGATAACCTCTATGCAGAAATTGAAGGCAGTTACATCTATAAGAATAGATTATTGATGTTGGATATCATTGCCAACAACAATTGGGAACGTCCTATTTATTTTACGGGTGGTGCTTTTGGTGCTGATGATTACATATGGCTTAAAGATTATCTTCAACTAGACGGTATGTGCTATAAGTTGGTTCCTATCAAAACTCCTGTGGATAGAGCTAATCCTTACGATATGGGCCGTGTCGATTCAGATCTTATGTACGATATGGTAAAAGAATGGAATTGGGGTGGTAGTGGAGAAGATATCTATCATGATATTGAGACACGAAGAAATGGTATTACTTACAGAGGTAATTTGGCCAGATTAATTGAAATCCTAATTAATGAAAATAAGTTAGAAAAAGCTGAAGAAATAGCGGATTTGGCTATGGATAAAATGCCAGTTGATACTTTTGGTTTCTATTCATTATTAGAACCCTACATAAGTGCTTATTATGAAGTTGAGAATGTTGAAAAAGGACGTGCTCTTTACAAGGATGTAGCCAAAAAATATCAAGAAAATTTAATCTATTACAGTAGCATGGACGAAAATGACCAAATGCGATTAATAGAAGATATTTATTTAGATGTTCAGCGTTATAGAGCACTTGTAGACTTGTTGGTAATTTATGATGAAAAGGACTTTGCCTTGGAAGAAACCAAAAAATTCAATAGTTATTTAAGTCTATTAGATAAACTTATGGGACCAGCTGAAGAAGAAGTGCCGACTAGCATAGATGATCTCGACATCAATTCAATTTTAAGAGATAGTATCCCAGATTCTATCGCTCCAGAAAATTAAAATATGAAGATAATTCCAGCCAAGACACCTGGATTTGTTAAAACATTATTTCCAAATTTTGTCTGGAGTATAAATACAGACAAAAAAGAATTGTATTTGACTTTTGATGATGGTCCGACTCCGGAAATTACGGATTGGGTACTACATGTTTTGGCAGAGTATAATGCCAAAGCTACCTTTTTCTGCATTGGTAAGAATATTGAATCCAATGTCGATATTTTTCAAAACATTTTGTCCCAAGGTCATGCCGTCGGCAATCATACTTATGACCATCTGAAAGGTTGGAAAAGCAAGACTAAAGGCTATGTAGGTAACACAGAACTTACTGATTCTGTAATAACATTTCAAATTCAAAATTCTCATTTTGCAGAATCATATGATCTAAATTCTTCCAAGCTTTTTAGACCTCCATATGGAAAATTTAAAACCAAGCAAAGTAAAAAACTTCAAGAGTTAGGATACAAAATTATTCTATGGGATGTGTTGTCCTATGATTGGGATAAATCTGTGTCCGAAGAACAATGTCTTAGCAATGTGATTTCAGCAGCGAAAGAAGGGAGTATTATTGTTTTTCACGATAGTGTAAAGGCATCAAAGAACCTAAAATATACACTACCGAAAATCTTGGAATATTATAAAAAAAAGGGATATGTCTTTATGACCTTGGCCTAAACGTACTCTTGAATGATACCTATTAAAGTGTCAGCATCTTGTTCTCCACTATGCCTCCATTTCATTTCACCATTTTTATAGATAATTAACGTTGGTAAACCTTTAACGCGAAGTGCTTCTGCCAACTCTTTGTTCTTATCTACGTTAATTTTAATGACTTTTGCCTTATCGCCAAGAGCTGCAGCTACATCCCTTAGCACAGGATGCATGGCTACGGATTGGTCATTCAATTCCGTATAGAAGTCTAATAGCACCGGAATATCGACATCTATTAATTCCCCAAATTTTGACATAGGTTATAGTTTTAGTCAAATGTGTTTTACAAGTCTTCTAGAATTTTTAATATCAAATCTAGTGCCTTTGTAATCAACAAGATAAAAATAAGCAATTGTTAGCAATTATGAGTCTTTTGTTCCTTTTTTAAGCTCTATAACAGTAATTTCTGGCCATATCCCGACACGACCAGGATAACCCAAGTATCCAAAACCTCTATTAACATTGATATATTGCCCAACGGACTCGTATATACCAGCCCATTGCTTATACCGCCATTTTACAGGACTCCATTTAATCCAGCCCGGAATTTCTATACCGAATTGCATGCCGTGTGTATGACCGCTAAGCGTAAGGTGATAGTGGTAATCATCATTAACAACTTCAGCATCCCAATGGCTTGGGTCGTGACTCATAAGTATCTTAAAATCATCTTTGTCTATTAAACTAGAAGCTTTCTTTAAATCGCCTGCTTTCTTAAAACCGCCTTTGCCCCAATTTTCTACACCTACTAAAGCCAGTTGCTGACCATTTTTTTTCAAATAGCGATGCTCATTCAATAACAGATCAAAACCAATCTCTTTCTGAATAGCTTTTAAATCCTCGAGGTTTTGCGCTTTCTCTTCTTTTGAGGACCAGTCTACATAATCACCGTAATCGTGATTGCCTAAAACTGAAAACTTCCCGTCCTTGGCCTTAAGTTTCGAAAACGTTTCTTTCCAAGGTAGCATTTCAGAAGCCTTATTATTTACCATATCTCCAGTAAATAACAGAACGTCTGATTGCTGCTCATTTATTAAATCAATAGCATATTCTATCTTCTCCTTATTATCAAAACTACCAGAATGAATATCACTTATTTGCGTAATGCGATAACCATCGAATGCGTCTGGTAAATCATCAAAATGCAATGTATAATTCAAAACTCTAAATTGATACTTACCTCTATACATACCATAAAGTAACGACGCAAAAGGAATTGCTGCTAAGCCCAATGCAATCTGGCTTACAAATCTTCTACGCGATGGCAAATAGAAAGTTTCTTTAGTAACCAACTTGTCATATAAACCTAGAGCACCTCTTATAATGTCTTCACCTAAAAGAATGGGAACCAGCACAAGAGTTAATGACATAAAAGCTAATAAAAATCCGAAAGCATAACTTTTTGCTGGAGTTAAAACACGACCTTCTGAGGATGCCGCGAACTGAAATATAAAATTACCTACAACAAGTATAGCAATAGCTATAAATACATAATGTATCCAACTTTGTTTGGTTATCGTTTTTATAGCTTGAAAACCATAAACTGATAACAATAGATAGATGATTATAAAAATAACCCAACGTGCCATACTTGTAATTTAGCCCACAAAGATACTAATATGCCAAACGCCTTATCTTATGAAATTGTTAAAGCTCTTGATGTTAAAATTGACTGAATCCTCATTTTCCGTTAAAAATTCGATCGTTTTAGTTTGGTTTGGAAGCAAATCAAAATAATTATCCGAAAAATGCCCTTTACTTTTTGTAAATACGAACACATCTTTTTGAAGTGTTTTACTGCGTAGTTCAATCGTAAAACCAGTTTTTGATTTGGTTATTTTTTTTTGAATGGACTCTTGTTTTAATTTTAACTCTTTTGGCTTAGCGAAATAAAAGTTAGATGTTGAATTGTTGAATGTTGAAACTAACACCGTTTCATTCTTGTTGAATTTTATAGTTCTTAAATCCAATTGACGCTTTATTACGCTCGAAATAGAATCCACCTTGATTTCTTTGGAATTTTTCCAGAGAACGGTCCCATCAAAAGTCATCAGTTGCGTTGAAAGTGTTCCTTTTTCAGAATTTAGATTATCGTTGACTATCCAAGTTTTCAATATATTATTTTCAACTTTTGAAGAAATTAAAACATCTTCAAAACTATGTTTTGCTTTATAATGCAGTGCTTTCCAATTGCCAAAATAATCAATACTAGACCATGACACTGCCGGCCAACAATCGTTGAGTTGCCAATACAAAGTTCCCATATTATAGGGTTTAGCCCTTCGTTGTGCTTCTATACCCTTGGTTATTCCATGAGCTTGAAGTAACTGACTCATATACACATAATCTTCAGCGTTATTTGGTACCGGAAAATCACGTTTCATATAATCCTCAATAATTTGAAACCCCCTAGAATGCTTTTGATGATTTTTAAAACCTGCAGGAGCTATTTCAATAGCATCATTTTGATTGATATAGCGAATCGTCTCATAACTAGGTAAGGATTGAAAGCCAAACTCGCTCATAAGGCGTGGTACATTCTCTTCTAGATGTTCAAAAGGATAGCCATCGTGCCAAATCCACCAATCATGCGCGTCACCTTCAGTTTTGTATTTGGGATTTCCTCTTCCGTATTTGGGTGAAGATTCCCAATAAGGTGTATCGGTTAAAGTTGAAACCGTATTCGGTAAAATAGAGTCAAAGACTTTCAAATAGTTACTCCAAATTTCTTCTTTTTCGGTTTCACTTCTATCCGCTTGCCAGCCCCAACGCTGCCAACCTTCGGAACTTTCATTGTTACCACACCAAAGGGCAATTGACGCATGATTTCTTAATCGATTTATATTATAAGAAGCTTCTTGATGCACATTCTCTAAAAAATCCTCATTACCAGGATACATGGCACAAGCAAACATGAAATCTTGCCACACTAGTATTCCTTTTTCATCGCATAAGTCATAAAAAATATCGTTCTCATAAATACCGCCTCCCCAAACTCTAAGCATATTCATATTGGCATCAACAACATCGTTTAACAATTTTTCATAATGAGCGTATGTGACTTTATCTTGAAAGCTATGTTGTGGAATGTAATTCGCGCCTTTGGCATATACAGGTACATTATTGACTTCAAAATAAAACGACTCTCCGATGTTATCTTTTTCGGTGATTAATTCTATAGTTCGCAAACCTGTTTTTACAGAAGTACTATCTAAAATATTTCTTCCATCTCTAAAAATAAATTTTAAATCGTATAGATAAGGTTTGCCTATATTGTGCGGCCACCAACGTTTTGGATTTTCGATACTAAATGTAATACCAGGACCTTTATAAGAATCAAAGGTTTTATATAGTGAATCATTTATGTAAAAATCTAAAGTTAGGTCCTCTTTATCTCCAAATTGAGTTAACAAACCAACACTTATAATTGCCATATCATCTCTCAGTTCTTCTTGGATAATAAGTATGTCATCCGTCTTAACATTATTCCAGGCGATTAATTCTATTGGTCTCCAAATCCCAGTTGTATTTAATTTTGGTCCCCAATCCCAACCGTATTGAAACTGCGCTTTTCGAGTAAAAATACGATTACCCTCGGGCAGCTCATAAGGTAGTTTTTCCTTTTCAGCCTCTTCATATTTTAAAGTAGGTTCAAATATCAATCGCAATTCATTTTCCTCTTTTAAAATTGGTTTTACATCTACATCCCATGCCCTAAATGCATTATTAGCTTTTAGGATTAAGCTATCATTTAAATATACCGAAGCATAGGTGTCTAAGCCTTCAAAATTGAGTTCTAAATGTTTCTTTTGCAGTGTTTCTTCATTTAATGAAAATGTTGTTTTATACTCCCAATCCGTTTCCGAAACCCACTGTACTTTTTCTTCGTTATTACCAATGAACGGGTCTTCAATCAGCTTATGGTCGAGTAAATCTGAAAATACATTGCCAGGAACGGTTGCAGAATGCCAAACAGAATCTGTTGCTTTCTTGAATTGCCAATTATTGTTCAGCTCAATAGTTACAGGGACATCATGTTTAGGCTGACAACTAAAACATATTAGTATCAACACTAATAATGACTTCTCGACTGCGCTCGAAATGACAGCACTGTTAAGATATAACATCTAAAATAGCTTTGATTTTTATAGGATCTGAATACGTTAGCGGCATAGAGAATAATGAATTATCATCTTGGTGTTGGGATGACGCTGAGGCATGTATCTCCTTTAAACCAACTTCCTTGAATTTGATGGCGTTTTTAGAATGTATACCTCCACCAGCAAGAATTGTAATTCTTCCATTTGTCATTTCATTCAACGTTTTTAATAGTTCTAGACCCTCTTCAGCAGTTGGTTGTTGCCCTGAAGTCAACACACGATTCACCCCTAAGTCAATTAATTGCTTTAAAGACTCCTTAGGATTAACGACCTCATCAAAGGCACGATGAAATGTAAATGACAATGGTCTTGAGTAAAAAATTAACTCTTTTGTTCGATCTACATCAATAGTATTATCGGTATTTAAAACGCCTGAAACTATACCTTGACAACCGATATCTCTAGCTTTTTGAATATTGAGCTTCATGATTTCGAATTCATCTTCTGTGTATACAAAATTCCCACCTCGTGGTCTTATTAAAACAAAAACCGGTATTGTCAAATTACACAAAACATTGGCCATAAAACCAAAAGAAGGTGTAATCCCTCCAACCGATAATTCTTGGCACAATTCGATACGACGTGCTCCCGCCTCTTGAGCATTTTTTGCGGATTGGTATGAGTTGGCACAGATTTCTAGAAGCATATTAGTTGATTATAATCTCATCAATAAAGGTCCAAGCTTTATTACCAGCGCCTTGCTTGCCTTCAGGGATAGTCCCAAAATTTTGGACTTTTACATATATCTTCTTAGCTCTTTTACCTGAAAAATCAGATTTAAAATTGATCAATAAGCTTTCATCATTTAATTTAAATGATTGGTATTGTTCATTGTCAAAAGCAAATAAAACTTCTTTAGGAGCGTAGATCCATTGCCCATTGCCATTATAAAATCTAGTCTCGATGGAATTAATTTTTTTTTCTTCACCTAAATCAATTTCTACTATAATATCTTCTCCCCAAAACCCTAACCATTCCTTATCTCCAAAACGCGAGTCACTTCCATTAATTCCATTAACTAGACCTTCTGCACCACTCCCAGAATATGCTTTGTGTGGTGCTTTATTTATGGAAATCTTTGCGCCAATAGCTTTATGATAGTTAATGCTTTGCATAAACGTTTTTCCTAACTTTTCTTTTGAATTATATTTAAAAACTGCTGCTTTAATTGTTCTTGACGTATCCAAAACGATTGGCTTAGTATATACTCTAGATTCATAGTTAGGTTCATCACCATTTAAAGTTACTCTAATTATCTTACCATCTTTAATCAAGGTATTTAAAGCTAATTTTGTCTCTCCTTCTTCCTTTATTATTTCACCATCAACCTCATATAAATGATTGGCATAATTAATATCTAGAGCATCCAATCTTTTATGAAAGTTCTCTAATCTCAGTACAAAATCATCATAATTTTTCTGTTCAAAATTTGACCAAAGAACCTCACTCATAGCTAATAGTCTCGGGAATGCCATATACTCTACCTGATCTTCTGTTGGCATATATTCTGTCCAAATATTGCCTTGAGCACCAAGTACATATTTAGCTTCTTCATCGGTTAGCACTTCAGGAATTGGATTGAATCCATAGACTTTTTCTAAAGTCAGAAATCCACCTATAGCAGTTGGTTCATCTTCATTATCAGATTGATAATAATCAAAATAACAATGAGATGTCGGTGTCATCACCACATTATGACCAGATTTTGCTGCTTCCACGGCGCCATTGATTCCTCGCCAAGACATTACGGTGGCATTTGGTGCTAAACCACCTTCCAAAATTTCATCCCAACCAATGATTTGTCGTCCTTTGGAATTGAGATATTTCTCTATTCTTGTAATAAAATAGTTTTGAAGTTCGTGTTCATCCTTCAAGTCTTCAGACTTGATTAGTGCTTGACAATTCTCACAAGCTTTCCAGCGCGTTTTTGGCGCTTCATCACCGCCAATATGAACGTATTTGCTTGGAAAGAGCTCCAAGACCTCGTCCAAAACATCTTCGAGAAACTTAAAGGTGTCATCTTTTGTGCAATAAATGTCTTCAAAAACGCCCCATTTATTAGCGACCTTAACTTGTTCTCCTGTACAACCCAATTCTGGATAAGCCGCAATGGCCGCCTGACTATGACCTGGCATTTCAATCTCGGGAATTATAGTTACAAAACGTTCTTCCGCATAAGCAACGATATCTTTTATCTGGTCTTGGGTGTAAAAGCCTCCGTATTTTTTACCATCAAATTGATGCGGTTGATCACTATAATGACCAACTAAAGTTTCATCTCGGAAAGCAGCAACCTCTTGAAGTTTTGGATACTTCTTTATTTCGATGCGCCAACCTTGATCTTCAGTTAAATGCCAATGAAAAGTGTTCATCTTCAGCATGGCTAAAGCATCGATGTATTTTTTAATAAATTCCACGGAATACATATGACGCCCTACATCTAAGTGCATGCCTCTATAAGAGAATTGCGGTTGATCTTTAATTGTTAAACTAGGAATTATAACTTCATCTTTAAAATAACTTTCATTTTCAAATCTCTCTGGAAATAATTGTCTTAGTGTTTGAACTGCATAGAAAGCACCTCGGTCTTTTTTTGCCCTTATTTCAATTTTATTGGGTTGAATTTTTAAAGCATAACCTTCGTCATTTTCTATTGTAGTATCCAAAATAAACTCGATATCGTTCGAATCCTTAAGTCTAATAGTACTTCCACCTTCAATAAAAGCGATTAGAAATTCAGCAGAAGTTTTAAACGTATTTGAATATTGTATTCCTGTGGATTGGTTGATCACAAAACTCCCTTCACCCACTGTTTGATTTTGTGGAATAGGAATAATCTTAGGCTCAATTTCGAGAGCAGTCTTTTCTTTGCATCCTAAAAAGATAAAGCATAAAAGGAAAAGTATAGCTACTTTCTTGGCATCCATTTTAGTATATTAGATGCATTAAAATTAGCAATCTTTTTGATGACCTCTAAACTAACCAGTGTTTTAATTGTTCTTGCTTTAGTTTTAAGCTGCAAAGAGTCATCTACAATTCCCGAAGCACAAAAAGACCAGCCCTTAATAAATTATGTTAACACTTTTATTGGCACAGGTGGTCATGGTCATACCTATCCTGGTGCGACATTGCCCTATGGCATGATGCAACTCAGTCCAGATACACGATTAGAAGGTTGGGATGGCTGTTCTGGATATCACTACACTGATGACTATATTTATGGTTTTTCACATACACATTTAAGTGGTACAGGTATCAGTGATTATGGTGATGTGTTGTTAATGCCAACAAATAAGATCACTTTCAATAATGGGTCTGATGGCAAAAGTGGCTATCGCGCACATTTTTCCCATGATAATGAAATTGCCGAACCAGGTTATTATAAAGTGCATTTAGATTCTATCAAAATTGATGTTGAACTTACTGTTTCCTTGAGAAGTGGCATACACAAGTATCAATTTCCTGCAAGTGACAATCAGTATATCGTTTTAGATTTAGCTCACCGAGATAAGTTATTGGATTATAGAATCAACAAGTTAAACGACTACGAAATAAATGGTTTCAGGCATTCTGAAGCTTGGGCAAAGGATCAGCGTTTGTTTTATCATATAAAATTTTCACATCCTATTAAAACCATTGTTTATGATGATGATGGCACAGCGATTTCAAAAAATTACAAGTTTGAAAGCAAAAAAGCAGTTCTACTTTTTGACAATCCCAATAATGAACCTTTATATGTTAAAACCGGAATTAGCGCTGTGGATGAGCATGGAGCAAAAGAAAACATGACAGCCGAAATTGGTAATAAAGATTTTGAAACTGTAAAAAAAGAAGCCCAAAAGTATTGGGAAAATCAACTGGAAAAAATTGTTATTGAAAGTGATGACTTAGATAGAAAAACCAATTTCTATACGGCACTATACCATACCATGATAGCTCCAAACCGATATCAGGACGTAGACGGTCGTTACAGAGGCATGGATTTAGAAATTCATCAAGCCGATTTTGACTACTACACGGTGTTTTCGCTTTGGGATACTTATAGAGCTGCACATCCTTTATACACCATTATTGAACAAGAACGCACCAATCATTTCATCAATACGTTTCTGGCTAAATACGATGAAGGAGGTATCATGCCAATGTGGGATTTAGCAGGCAACTATACAGACTGCATGATTGGCTACCATGCTGTTCCTGTATTGGCTGATGCTTATTTAAAAGGGATTAGAGGATATGATATAGAAAAAGCATTTGAAGCTATGAAGCATTCAGCCACCAGAGATAAGTTTGGTTTAGAGGCTTATAAAACATATGGCTTTATTCCTGTGGATGAAGAAAGTGAATCTGTTTCAAAGACGCTAGAATACGCTTATGACGATTGGACGATATCACAAATGGCGAAAGAAATGGGTAAATTTGAAGATTATAAGACCTATATTCAACGTGCACAATACTATAAAAACACCTTTGATCCTAAAACTAAATTTATGAGAGGTCGTTTTAGAAACACTTGGTTTGCACCTTTCGACCCTTATGAAGTCAACTTTAATTATACCGAGGCAAACGCTTGGCAATACAGTTTTTATGTACCTCAGGATATTTCAGGTTTTATAAATCTGCTAGGAGGAAAAGATAAACTAGAAGCTCAACTTGATGAATTGTTCAATGCCAAGACTGAAACTTCTGGTCGGGAACAATCGGATATCACAGGCTTAATTGGTCAGTATGCACATGGCAATGAACCTAGCCATCACATGGCCTATCTCTATAATTTTGTAGGACGACCTCATAAAACACAAGAGAAAGTTCATCAAATCTTAACTGAACTCTATAAAAACGACCCAGATGGTGTTTCAGGCAACGAAGATTGCGGTCAAATGAGTGCTTGGTATGTATTTTCATCAATGGGATTTTATCCTGTAACGCCTGCAAGTAATCAATATATCATTGGTACTCCACTTTTTGATAAAGCCTCTATCCATCTAGAGAATGGGAATACCTTTACTATAAAAAGTCACAACCTTAGTGATACCTCTATATACATTGAATATGTATACCTAAATGGCGAAAAATTAGAAAGAACCTATATCACTCATGATGAAATAATGAGTGGTGGCACACTAGAGTTTTACATGACCCATAGTCCAGGGGTTTGGGGAACTAAAGACGTACAACATCCAAAAACTGAAATTACAGATCACATAATATTACCATCGCCATTTATTGCCAAAGGAGATATCACATTTAGAGATTCTACTGAAGTGGTTCTAAATACTTCAGAAGCTGATGCCAAAATATTCTTTGCGCTAGATAATGGTGATTTTCAAACTTACACAAAGCCTTTTACAATTATAAACGATACCGAACTGAAGTTATACTCTGAAAAAGGTGATTTAAAAAGCCCTGAACTCACCACACCTTTTTATAAAATAGATCCAAACCTGAGTATAAGCCTAGAAAGCGACTACGCCAATCAATATTCTGCAGGTGGCAATGACGCCCTGATCGATGGCATACGAAGTACAAAAAACTATAGAACGGGTAGCTGGCAAGGCTATCATGACCAAGACTTGGTTGCTATAGTTGACTTAGGGTCTAAAAAAGCAATTTCAACCGTAAGCGTAAACTTTTTGCAAGATCAAAGCGCTTGGATTTTTTATCCTACAGAAGTAGAATGTTCAGTTTCTAAAGACAACAAAAACTTTAAAGCTTTACCATCACAAAAAATTGATGCCGCAAAGCGAAATAGTAATCTGGATATAAAAACCATTGAATTTAAAGTTCCAGATGATAGTTATAAATATGTAAAGATTATTGCCAAGAAAATGGGAGCACTTCCCGAATGGCATTTGGGTTATCCTATGGATGGTAGGACCTGGATTTTTGTAGATGAAATTTCAATTGACTAAATATGGCATTTAACGCATTGGTACCAACATTAGAGGTTGAGAATATGGATGAAACCATAACATTCTACCAATCGCTACTCGACTTTGAGTGTATTAGTCGCGACAATGATAAATGGGCTTTTGTACAAAAGGATGATGTTGGCATTATGCTGTCTTCAAGGTTTCATGAAGACAAACATCCCAAACCCGTTTTCACTGGTGGTTTATATATTTATGTCGATGATATCGATGTCATTTGGCAAATACTCAAAGACAAGGTTGATATTTGCTATCCCATAGAAATTTTTGAATATGGCATGCGTGAATTTGCCATTTACGACTGTAATGGCTATAGAATTCAATTCGGTCAAGAACTAGAACCTAACTAACAATAACTAAATATGAGCAATCAAAACAACAAATCTGCATTAGCAACTTTAGTCACCGTATTCTTTTTCTGGGGCTTTATAGCCGCATCCAACGGTGTATTTATTCCATTCTGTAAAACCTATTTTAATATCGATCAATTTCAATCGCAACTGGTAGATTTTGCGTTTTATGGTGCTTACTATATAGGCGCTTTACTTTTATTTATTTTATCAGGTTCGATCAAAAAAGATATATTAAACAATTGGGGCTATAAAAATGGAATCGTATATGGATTGTTGCTCTCAGCTATCGGCGCATTTGTGATGTATCCATCAACTGCTGGAGCAGAACAAGGGCAAACTGGTGTGTTTTATTTAGTGCTTGTAGCCCTGTTCATAGTAGGCTTGGGCTTCTCCTTACAGCAAACGGCAGCAAATCCTTTTGCCATCGCACTAGGAGATCCAAAAACAGGCTCTCATCGCTTAAACTTAGCAGGTGGTATCAATTCGTTTGGAACAACCATTGGACCTATCGTTGTTAGTCTTGTTATTTTTGGTTCTGCAACTTGGAGTACAGACGAGTTGGCACAAATGATTACTAATAATGAGATCACCTTAGTCACTGTGCAAAGTTTGTATTTAGGTGTCGGAGCTTTGTTTTTAGCAGCTGCTGCACTATTCCATTTCTCAAAAAAATTACCTGCATTAAAATCTGATACTGCTTTTGAACCGGCCAATAAAGCACGTAACTTATTAATCATATTAACACTTGTAATTGTAGGTTGTTTCGGATATATATTTAGTACTTATTCTGGTAATGCAAAAGCTACAGAAGATCTAGAGCAAACCCGTTTAATCGTTTTATTCGTTGCACTCTTTGCTGTAATTGCAGCCGTTTTTATTGCTAATTCTAGCGCTTCTAAAAAACCAGAAGGTTGGGGAGCGATGAAATATCCGCAACTCGTTTTAGGGATGTTAGCTATCTTTATGTATGTTGGTGTAGAAGTTACCATTGGCAGTAACCTAGGAGAACTTTTGAAGCAAGCTATTGGAAACACCAATTTAAACGCCATTGATCTACCTATTCTAAGTGATTCAGAAATAGGAAAATACATCTCTTTATATTGGGGCGGATTAATGATTGGCCGTTGGGTTGGAGCTATAACCGTTTTTAATCCAAGCAAAGGTTTAAAGAAAATCTTACTCATTATTGTACCTTATATTGCATTTGCTGTTATTATTCTAGCCAATTCAGCACAATCATTATCAACATCATTTGAATTAAATTTCAGCACTAACGAAATGGTATTCTTTGCGATTTGTATCGCCGTTCAAATATTTGGGTTCTTTTTGGCTAAAGACAAACCCGTTAAGACTTTGAAAATATTTAGTTTGTTTGGAATTGTAGCGATGCTAATTGGCTTATTCGCTTCAGGGAATGTGGCCTTATTTGCTTTCTTATCTGGCGGGTTATTCTGTTCAATCATGTGGCCGTGTATTTTCACATTAAGTATTGCAGGTTTAGGAAAATATACCTCCCAAGGTTCTGCTTTTTTAATTATGATGATTTTAGGTGGTGCCATAATACCACCTGTTCAAGGAAAATTGGCTGATGTATTTACTATTCAGTCGTCTTATTGGATTGCTGTGGCTTGTTTCGTGTACCTACTATTTTATGCATTTAGAACGAAAACAGTGCTTGATAAGCAAGGTGTAGAATACTAAAATAGTCTAGTTATGAATCGTAGAAAATTTATTAAAAATACCGCATTAACTGGAGCAGGATTAACTATAGGTAAGTCTTTAATAGGCTGTGCTGACAAACCCGCTGAAGATTCTAAAACTGCGATTGTTAGTTCTGAAAGTAGCTCTAAAGCCAAGTTACCCTTAGTCATTGCCACATGGCATGTTAAAGAAGCCACAGCTAAAGCAATGGAAGTTTTACAGGCAGGAGGTAATGCTCTCGATGCTGTTGAGGAAGGTTGCAGAGTCGAAGAAGCCAATGAAAAAGGACAGTCCGTTGGTAAAGGAGGGCTACCGGATCGCGATGGTAATGTCACGTTGGATGCCTGCATTATGGATAATTATGGTAACTGTGGTTCGGTTGTTTATCTTCAAAATATTACACATGCGGTTTCTGTGGCTAGAAAGGTGATGGAAGATACGCCTCACGTCATGTTAGCTGGTGAAGGCGCCAAACAATTTGCCATCTCAAAAGGTTTTGAACCTGAGGATTTATTAACTAATGCTTCCAAAAAAGCGTGGAAGAAATGGAAAATTGAAGCCAAGTATAAACCTATCATCAATATTGAAAATCATGACACCATCGGTATGTTAGCGATAGACCAAAACGGAGATATTTCTGGTGCTTGTACTACTAGCGGATTAGCATACAAAATGGGTGGACGCGTTGGTGATTCTCCAATAATAGGATCAGGTTTATTTGTAGATAATGAGATTGGTGCTTGTGTGGCTACAGGATTAGGTGAAGAAGTTGTGAAAACCGTTGGCAGCTTTTTAGTTGTAGAATTAATGCGCCAAGGTAAATCACCTCAAAACGCTTGTGAAGAAGCAATTAGTAGAATTGTGAATAAGCCCAATAGTAACTATAAAGATTTTCAAGTGGGTTATATTGCAGTAAACAAAAAAGGAGATATAGGAAGTTACTCAATTCATCAATGGTTTAGTGTGACCAAATTTCAATATGGAGTCAATGAGCAGATTCAGTCCGATTATTTTAATAAAGCTTAAAACCACTTTACTGTGAATCTAGCTAGCTTCTCTTTATAATTAGTATAAGGTGGAAATAACCATTCGTTGATACCAAATGTATATTGTTTCACGACTGCACGTTGGTTACTAAAAGCTTTAAATCCGTAGAACCCATGACTCTTGCCTATACCACTGTTATTAACACCACCAAATGGTAAGTTGTGGTTGGCATAATGAATGACATTGCTATTAATACATGTGCCTCCTGCTCTAGTATGTTGCATTACTTTTTTAACGTTGGTTCTACTCTTGCTGTAGATATACAAAGCTAAAGGGCGTTCTTTCGAGTTGATGTAATCTATAGCCTCGTCTAAGGTATTATAAGTTACTATTGGTAAAATCGGGCCAAAGATTTCTTCGTTCAACAATGTAGCTTCCGGTTTTAAACTAGACATTATGGTCGGTTCTATAAATTTCGATGCCTTTTCAAAATTACCTCCAATGTCCACATTAGCTTCTAACGATTTGGCATTTTCAATATGGGATTTTAATCGGTCAAAATGCTTTTGAGTCACAATTCTTCCATAAGCATCAGAGTTTTGGGCTTGCTCCGTATAAAAATGACTGATCCATTTTTTACATACCTCAATAAACTGCGCTTTAAGAGTCTCATCTATCAATATATAATCTGGAGATACACATATTTGTCCTGCATTGATGAATTTTCCCCAAACAATTCTTTTAGCTGCTTTGTCTATATCTGCAGATCTATCTATAATCGTAGGCGATTTTCCTCCTAGTTCTAAAGTTACTGAAGAGAGGCTCCTAGCGGCAGCTGTCATTACAATCTTTCCAACATTTGGGGAACCTGTAAAGAATATGTGATTAAAAGGGAGTTCTAATAATTGCGTAGAAGTTTCGACTTCGCCTTCAACCAAAGCGACATCATCTTCAGAAAATATGTCATTAACAATATCTTTCATTAAGGCAGATGCATTTGGTGTCATTTCGGAGGGCTTTATAATTGCAGAACAACCTGCTGCTATTGCAGAAACCAATGGACCAAAGGTTAAATTAAATGGGAAATTCCATGGAGAAATAATTAAACAGACACCTTTAGGTTCATAGATATAGTAAGAGCTTGCCCCTAGCATTGACAGTGGTGTTTTAACTTTTTGCTTTCGCATCCATCGATGCAAATGACGTTTTGCAAATTTAATCTCACTAATTATCTGATAGATTTCTGTAAGTTCAGTTTCAACTTTTGGCTTTCCTAAATCTTTATGTAAAGCGTCAATAATTTGACTCCTATATGTTTTTTCTACAGCTAGTTGTAACTTCTTTAAAAGTCCTATTCTATAGGTATAGCTTGTTTGTCCAATATTCAATTGCTTTTCTTGTTGTTTTTTAAACAACTTGAAATAGGGATTATCTGGATAATCTTTCATCTATTTATTTATCTTTTTATAACATTCTATCAATATGGTGCACTTCATCGATATTATTGACAAACCGCCTCATTTAGTCCAATTCTCACGTTTTTTTATCAATAAAAATAGTGATTTTAAAGGGCTACAAGTCCATTTTATGCATTTCGTCGATATTTTTGGCTAACAAATGTCAGTTATCTAATTATCACTGCTTTCATCCAAAAATTTCATCATTAACACACAAACCGATGTTTCTTTGTTGTGGAAATGAACCCAAATCCCTCACATATTATGAAAAAAAGTTTAGTCATCATATTATTTTTAACAATGTCTTTCGCTGGATTAGCTCAGCAAGATGTTGCAGCTCACAGTAAAACTGAAATCGCTGAGACTATTAAAGTCGACCAGCCTATCGTTAAGAAAGCTACTATCTCCGCTAAGACGAAAGCTAAGGTTTTAAAAATCAACCGTAAAAAAAGTAATGAAATTATAAGTATTAAAGCTTACAGAAAAAGTCTTCAAATTAAAGTTAAGACAAAAAAGCTTTGTTAGTATATTAATGTGCTATTAATCATTAAAAAAGCCGAAACATTAGTTTCGGCTTTTTTTAGTTAAATAACATTTACCTTTTATAGTTTACACATAAAGTTTTTACGTATTAAGACCTTGCATTCTATTTTATATTCTTTAAATGAGGAACTACTACACAGTTGTATTTATCTCTTCAGACTATCTAAAAAAGGATATTGAGCGAATTATGTAATGTCTACCTTGGAAAGTATGAGACCTCATTTAGCTACATAAAAAAAGCAGCCAGTAGTTGGCTGCTTTTATTTTATTTTGTGATATAATTATTACTCTTGGTAAATCCATTCTCCGCCTGTTTTAATAACTGCGAAGTCCTCAGTTGAATTACCTGGAGCCCATGTTGCGACTGTTACGATATATTTTTGTCCTTCTTCTGCACTTGGATTTAAATTATCCAGTACTATGTTTAAGGCTGTTAATATCATTTCATCAGACCAATTGGTACTACCACCTGTTCTACTAAAATTACCAAAACTGTCAAGGTTTCCTACAGCAGCTTCAAAACCTGCCACACCTGTTAGTCCACTCACTACCGCAGCATAATCTCCTGCAGTTAACGTATATCTTATAGTATTATCTGGTACCCAAATTCCAGCTTCTAAACCAAATTGTAGGGATGATATACTTGGAACCCACTCACCATTCGTAAAAGTGTATAGATTTCCTTTAGTAACAGTTCCTACATCACCTCCTTGAAAGAATCTATAGATAACAAATAGCTCATCTTCTTCTTGTGCAAATGGATAAGTGATGTTTAAAAACTGAGGTAAGTAGTTCGCAGGAAGCGTTGATCCACTAAAATTATCAAAACGTCCAGGTTGCCCAGAAGATTCACCCATAGAATCGTAATCTGCTGCACTCAAATAGTATACACCATCTACATCATCCCAAGAACCGTCTGAATATTTGTAGTATGCAGATAAAGACTCAGTAGAACCAGAAAAACCAGTCGTTCTTATAGCAAAATCTTGAACTCTCCATCTTGGAGAATCAGAATCTGTAGAACTATACTTAAGACCCACATGAATACTCTCACCATCATATGCTGAGAAATCGAAATCTTCTGATATTGTCAAACTGCCATATATTGTTTTATCAAAAGGTAAGGCTGTCCATGTAGCCATCATAGGGTCTGAACCAGTAGTATAATCTGTAGATATTAAAATATCAATAAGATCAGGATCACCTAAGAAATCTATTTCTTGAGTAATTTGAAAAGATAAACCCGATTCTCCGGTTAAATCAATTCCTGGAGATATTAGCCATTCCTCAAGGGCATTTGCTCCACCATCAAAACCAGAACCCTGAACATTTGCAGAACCCACTGTCCAACCAAGGGCATCAGGACCTGAAACTGAAACTAACTCAAAATCATCATAACTATCTGGAAAAGCGACCTCATAAACACTAGCTAAACCAACTTCAGGTGCTTGTGTGAATCTATTATATCCCAATCTTACAACTTGTCCATCGGTAGGTGTCCCAAATTGATCCGCTAATACGTCTTCTAGTGTCATTTCTGGATCTTCCTCTAGCAAAAACGCATTACTATTACTAGTTGGGTAATCACCAGAACCAAGATTGTAAACATCCGCACCAGTAAATGCGCTAACATCTTCTGGATTACCATCAAACAAGTTAAAAATAACTGTCACTGATGATCCGTCTCCCCAAAACGGATATTTATCCGCTAAGAATGGCGGTAAAATAACCTTTGCATCGTCAACATCGCTAAATGCCTCAAACATTTCGTAAAAATCTGGATCTCCATCTCCTTGATCAACAAGATCAGCATAATCATCTGAAGTAAGTGTAAACTCATCAGTACCAATAATAGGTTCTGCCTGTTCCGCTAGATCACTATTAATATCTTCAACAGGGTTACAACCTATTGAAATTATAGCCGAAATAGCGATTAATAAATAAACTATTCTTTTCATTTTTCTATTTTTTTAAAATTTTAAGGTTGCGCCTACACTAAATGTTCTACCAAAACCATAATATACCAAAGCAGTCTGGGCATTAGATCCTGAACCATCTAATGCATCTGCAATATAATGCGTATTTAATATATTATTCATTCTGGCAATTAATGAAGCTCTAAAGGGACCAAAATCAAACCCGTGCGTCATAGCAACGTCAAAAACACCATAAGCTGGAACCTGCCATGGATCTGCTGCATTCTCATCACCTCTATCACTTGGATCGAAATCCGCATACAAACGATCAAAGTAATTGTAATCTAATGATAACCTAGTATCTAATCCAAATCTATAATCTGCACCAAGAGCAAAAGTGGTTTGAGCAGCATCACCAACTGGTACATCTTCAATAAACAAATTAACAACCTCTACAACGTTTTGATCTTCGTCCAAAATATTAACATCTGTGATGTCTTCTTCCCATCTCCAGTCACCTAAAGACAACATACCTGTTAGGTTTAATTTGTCTGTTGCTTTGTATACAAAATCAACTTCAATACCTTGGTGAATTGCATTTACCCCTAAAATATTCGCAAATCCTGTCTCATCCGGGTTTAATTGAAATGGAATAGTTTCCGTTCTATCTCTCCATGATGTTCTATAAACGTTGACATTGGCAGATAAACGCTCACCTCTATAACCATAACCTAATTCAAAACTAATAATTTTTTGGTTCTCGGCATCATCATTAATTTCTTCATTGTTAAATTCTGGAAAAACCGCATCAAAATCCGGTGCTCTTTCAAAATAACCAAAATTTGCAAATACATTGTGCTCTGGCGTTAATCTATAATTAGCACCACCTTTAGCTCCGAAAGCAAAGAAATTATAAGTATCTGTTTCTTGTAAATCGTCTCCATCTAAATAGTTGAAATAATCTTTTCTTTTATAAGATGTATTCGCAGCATTAAGAGCGATGAAAGTATTAAAGTTTTCATTAACATCATACTCTAATTGACCGAAAAAGCCTAACCAGCCAACTATTCCATCATTATTATAAGCCACCTTATCGCCAACTCTCGCAACTCCTGTTGGATTATTAACATCATCTTCGTTGATAATGAACTGACCACCTAATAGATCTGTAACTTCTCTAAAATGTTTCCCTGTATAACTTCTCCAGTCAAGACCTGCTAATAACACCAAGTCATCATTTATATTTGACTTCAAAGTAGATAAAACACCATACCAGTTGTGGTCGTTACGGGATGCTCTAAGAGCCGCGCTAGAACCATTGGCTCCATTTGCAATGTTCTCCTCAACTATACGGTCAAAATCTAAAGGTCCGAACTCACCAATACGGTATTCTGAACTTTGGAACTTAAATCTTCCATCTGCATCATCACCTAAAGTTACAGCGTCACTACCTAGAGTACCACCTCCACCACCAGTTCCGAAAGAAACATAAGCAGCCGTTGAGATACTTGTATTATCATTTATATCCCAATAGTGATTTAAAGAAATTTGTGGTTTATGATAGAAGTTATCCTCAATGAAAGTTACCTCACCATTTTTGTAACCCCAATCTGAGTTATACTTAATTCCATCTTCGCTTCTTCTATAAGTATCAATTAGGTGTCTGTTTTGTCTTTGACCATGACGTTGCTTTGCACCAAAAGCAGTGAAAGCTAATTTATGTTGGTCATTGATCTCTTTAGATATATTAACAAAGTAAGATACTGCGTTAAACTGCGTGCCTCTTACATAACCGTCACCATCTGTTTTAGCCGCAGAAACTGTTGCAGCAAAACCATTATCCATTAAACCTGTAGAGTAAGTCACACCAAATTTTTGGTAACCGTCATTACCCAAAGTAGTTAAAATATTTCCACCTGCTTCAACGTCAGTTGTCTTTGTTAAGATATTGATTGTTCCTCCAACTGATGGTACAGCAACTCTTGCAGCACCAAGTCCTCTTTGCACCTGCATAGAGCTTGTCACGTCACCAAGACCTGCCCAGTTACTCCAAAATACACGACCGTTTTCCATATCATTAACAGGAACACCATTGATCATAACTGCAACGTTCTCTGAGCTAAATCCACGCAAGTTAACACGGCCATCACCAAAACCACCACCGGCTTTAGTAGCATAAATACCAGGTGTAGATTTTAATACTTCAGGAAACTCTTGAGTACCCAACTTCAACTGAATGTCCGCAGCTTTTACTGTTGAAACAGCAACAGGCGTCTTACGATCGACAGCAACAGATGCCACAATCATAATTTCATCCAAGCCTACATCGCTTGACATGAGGGTAATAGTTCCTAAGTCAGTATCACCATTGAAAGCTAATGTTTGACTCACATAGCCTACATAAGAAATTACAATTTCACCAGAATTAGATTCTGCTGTCAAGGTAAAATCACCATCAAAATTTGAAGTCGCACCATTAGTTGTTCCTTTTACGATGATGTTCGCACCAGGAAGCGGCGAATTCAAGTCACCATCAATAACTTTACCTTTGATAGTGCTTTGAGCAAAAGCAACAGTAGTGAAGAGCATCAATACAGTTGCAAATAAAAATTGATTAAATTTTTTCATATAAAATTTAAGTTAATTGGTTTTTTAAATCAGCGCAAAATTACGCAATACTAGTTCTAAAACATTAAGAAAATGTTAACAATTTAAGGGTACGAAGTTAATTATTGAATTACCAATTAATATGCGCGCATAGCAAAATTTATTAAAACTTTTTAACAAGTTTTAACAATTATTCTTATAAAAGTCTATCAAGTTTTGAGTAGATGAATCGTGACCTGTAGAATTTTTTCCAACCTCAAGTTCCTTAAGTATTGTTTTTGCTAGTTGTTTACCCAATTCTACACCAAATTGGTCATAGCTATAGATGTTCCATATAATGCCTTGAACAAATATTTTATGTTCATACATCGCTATAAGTTTCCCTAGACTCTCAGGTGTTAATTTTTGGATTAGAATAGAAGTAGTAGGCTTATTGCCTTTAAAGACTTTGTAAGGCAATAACTTTTCGATTTCCTTTTCTGAAAGGTTTTGTTCCTTTAACTCAGTTGAGACTTCGGCATTAGTTTTACCATTCATTAATGCTTCTGTCTGCGCAAAATAATTAGACATTAATTTGTCATGATGATCTTTATTTCCGTGAAGTGATTCTACAAAACCTATAAAGTCAGCAGGAATTAATTTAGTGCCTTGATGGATTAACTGAAAAAAAGCATGTTGCGAATTTGTTCCAGGCTCACCCCAGATAATCGTGCCCGTTTGATAGTCTACTTCTTTACCTGTTCTATCTACATATTTACCATTACTTTCCATAATACCTTGCTGTAAATAAGTTGCGAATTGGTTTAGATATTGGGTGTAAGGAATTATAGCCTCGCTTTCAGCATTAAAGAAATTGTTATACCAAATGGTTAACAGTGCCGAAATCACAGGGATATTCTGATCAAGATCGGTGTCTCTAAAATGTTCGTCCATTTTTCGAGCACCAGTCAGCAAGCTTTCAAAATTTTCATAGCCTAAAGCTAAACTTATAGATAGGCCAACAGCACTCCAAAGAGAAAAACGACCACCAACCCAATCCTTCATTGGGAAAATATTGCCTTCATCAATACCAAATGCTTTAACGCTATCTATATTTGTAGACACTGCTACAAAATGCTTTGACACTGCTTCTTTAGGTTGAGATTCCAAGAACCAAGCTCTAATGGAATTAGCATTAGATAAGGTTTCTTGCGTAGAAAAGGTTTTAGAAACTATAACAAAAAGCGTAGTCTCTGGGTTTAAATTTTTTATTATTTCCTGATAGTGATCTCCATCTACATTGCTTACAAAATGCGTGCTCAGATGATTTTTATAATACTGAAGCGAATCTACAACCATAGCTGGACCAAGATCTGAACCACCTATACCTATATTAACAACATCGGTTATGGTCTTACCAGTAAATCCTTTATGATCACCAGTGACAATAGCTTTAGTAAAATTTTTAATCTTTTGTCTTACCTCATAAACCTCTGGAATTATATTTTCGCCGTCTACAAACACTTGTGCCGACTTTGAAGCTCTTAAAGCCGTATGTAATACTGCTCTACTTTCTGTAGCGTTGATGACATCTCCTTCAAAATATTTTGAGATAGCATCTCTCAAATCCACCTCATCTGCCAGTTCAGTCAACAGGTTGATTGTTTCAGTTGATATCCGATTTTTGGAGAAATCAACATAAAAATCATCCCATTTAATTGTTAGATCATTTGCTCTACTGTTGTCAGACGCGAACAATTCTCTTAAATCTTTAGACTTTATGCCCTGAAAGTGCGATTGTAGTTTCTTCCAAGATTTTGTAGTTGTCGGATTGGTAGCCTGTAATGCCATTTATTGGATATCTGTAATTTGGTCTTCGGTTATGGTATTTTCTTGCTCTATTGGTTCAGCTTCTAAGAAATGTATGTTATCCAGTTGCTGTTTTATGGGTTTAATATATTCTAAATACCTCACCTTTAAGCTATCTGAAATCGGTTTGGCTTCAGGCAATTTTTGTCTGAAAGGATCAACCTGTTTTCCGTTCTTCCAAAAACGATAACACACATGAGGACCACCAGAATTACCCGTCATACCAACCCATCCAATTATATCTCCTTGTTTTACAAACTGACCTTTTTTAACATTTTGGGCTTTCATATGTAAATACTGGGTACTATAAGTATCATTATGCCTAATTTTTACATATTTCCCATTGCCTCCTCTTCTCCGGGATTCAACAACAGTTCCGTTTGCTGTTGCCATGATAGGTGTGCCAATTGGTGCTGCAAAATCAGTTCCTTTATGAGGTCTTACTTTATATCCGTAATAAGCAATTCTTCGCTTAAGATTGTATCGTGAAGACAATCGTCCAAACTTGACAGGCATTTTTAAAAATGCACGGCGCAAATTTTTAGCGTCTTCATTAAAATAATCTATAATATTTTTAATAGAATCCGTTTTAAACTCAAAGGCATAAAGCGAATCCCCATTATGTTCAAAATAGGCTGCTTTTACGTTATGTACTCCAGCATAAATAGTGTCGTCAATATATTTGTCTGTATACATAACTTTAAAGCGATCTCCTTTTTGAAGACGTCTAAAATCAATGGTCCATGCATAAATATCATCTGCCATTTTATAAGCTAACATATGACTTAAGCCTTTTTTCTCTAACGTCTCTGAAATATTGTTCTCTATGACACCAGTAGCTGTTTTCTGAACATAAGTTATTGGTTTTCTACTTGTGTAGGCTTGAATAGAGTCTTTGAAGTCTATGACCACGTATTCTTCCAAAGTTTGCTGGTAGATAAATGTTGTAGGTTTCTGAAGACTATCGCTTAAATTCTCTTTTGAAAACAATAAGGTATATGGCTTACCAACCTGAAGTTTAGTAGCAATATCAAAAGTGTCTTTTGCTTTTTCAGCTATTTGATAAATTTTAGGATAACCGATATTATTCCGTTCTAAAATAATACCAAAGGTATCTCCCTTTTTTATTGTATCTCTTTTAAATTCGTACTGCTTAAGATCATAACCGAACTCAAGAATTGTCTCTTCTTCTGCTATCTCGGCAATCTCCTTTTCGTAAGTCTCTTCTGCTGAATTATCTTCTTTACATGCAAAAACAAATACTGCTATTGCAGTAATTGCCATTAGTCGTCTTAAGTGCATTAATTATGCTAATTATTAATTATTTCCCCAATTTTTTAATTCTTCTTCGGTCCATAGATCCGGAAAGAATATACGTCTTTGATACTTTGGATGCATATATTTTTTCCAATCACTTCCCCCTGTAGCCTCACCATCACCAATTCCACTATCGATATAATGCCTAGCCGCGTTATAGTGTGCCATTACCCAAGTGACGTTTACCGTATAATCAAAATGACGCATTGCTTTTACCAAGTCTATATCTTTTTGATCATCTTGTGGCAACTCCTTAAACCGCGTCCACAGATTTTTGGTATTGTACGCTTCCATAAATCTTAGAAACTCGTCCTTATAACGGTTTTCAAAATTAATTAAAAGCGTTGATTTTTTTCCTGTTTTATGATCTTTTCCTGCAGCTTGCCAATATAAATGCTCAAAGGCATGTGTATATGGCGTATTTCTATCAATATCTTTTCGGAATCTATAATCAATAAGATTGATAAGTTCAGTTGAAGCAAACTCAATTAATCGATATTGAGCACTTTGAAAACCACTGGCTGGAGTTAGGGTATACCTAAACTTCATGTATTGTTCTACCTCCATACCTTCTCTCATAATATTGAAGGAAGTAGTTAACATATCAAAATAACGACTGATACGCATTATTTTATTTTCAAAAAAGATGACATCTAAGTTGTTCTTTTCGGCAACTTGGGAGATTTCCCAGAGTATCATTTTAAAAATAAGCTCGTTAATTTGATGATATGCGATAAATACCATCTCATCTGGAAGGGTTGTACGCTGAATCTGAAGATTAAGCAATGCATCGGTTTGTATATAGTCCCAATATGTAATCGGCTTGCTATAAAGCAAGCCGTATAAATGGTCGTCTGTATCTTGGTCTATTTTATTGTACTTCTCTTGAAGCGCTCCTATAATGTCATCGTAATTATGTTGGTCTGGCATAAATTAATTTTAATGTATGGTCTTAAAAGAGTGCTTTAATCCCTTGAAAGCAACAAGATCCGCTCGAAGTGAACCAACAGCCAAATCCGCTTTTATTTTTAGTGGTATTCTATTTTTATCATCACTAACCCAAAGTGTTAAGCTTTCTTCTTCTTTAAACACACGTCCCGCCATAACATAAGGTCTAAACTTTAGTGATTTTACTTTTACTTCTGTACCATTAATATCAACCTCAACGGTTTCTCTTCCCAAATATTTTAACTTAAAACCGTAGTTTTCTTCATCAAAGAACATATTGGTCCTTATTTCATCTCCACGTCTTAAGGAAGATACATCGATATTATTTCTTAAATGATAGTACATGGACACCATATCCTGAACATCTTGGGTAGTAGTAAATGTATCTACTTTCTTCTTCTTCTTGTTATTTACAATAGCTTTTTTCTCTCTATGGTTAAAATTTATCTCGATATCTTTTGTGTGTCCGCCCTCATCAATTTTTCTTATAAATTTATAAGGTGTACCGGTTTCTTTATCGAAATAGCTTTCATATCGATCCCTTACTTTAAAAAATAAATTAACTGCACCTGTAGTTTTCCCTTTGCCCACAACGTGATACACTTGCTTACCCTTTAGTTTTTTTTGACTGACGTTTAAAGTGGCTTCACCAGCTTTAAACCAACCACTATAGCTCATTCTAAATTTAAACCATTCACCTTCCTGAAAGGCGGAATCCTTTTGCGTCGTCAATGCATTTAGCCCAGCAAAAAATAGTATTAATGTAAATAGATATTTCATAACCTCCAGTTTGTAAATTTAAATAATGTGCAACAATTATTATGTTACAATTATCTTAAATACAATTACTATTCCAAATCTATTAAAACTCTGAAATACACGCAAAAACCTTAGTTGATTTATGATTTTTTCCGATAAATGCTCACATTTTTATATTTCCGCGATACTAAAATAGAGCAAACCATCATACACACACTTTACATCGGTTAATGTGTATTTGTAATTTTAGAGTTGGTTTTTTAGTAGCACGTTTAGCCATAGGGGACTAAACGTGCTTTCTATTTTTACAGCGTGCCTCGTTTCGCCTGCTCTCGCTCAATACTTTCAAACAAAGCTTTAAAGTTTCCAGCACCAAAACCACGTGCTCCCATGCGCTGAATAATTTCGAAAAACAAGGTAGGGCGATCTTCAATGGGTTTTGTAAAAATTTGAAGTAGATAACCTTCTTCATCTGCGTCAATCATTATACCTAAACTTTTCAAAGTTTCAATATCTTCTCGAAGTTCATGGCTAAACTCCTCTAGTCGTCCTGGTACTGCTCTGTAATATTCTTCTGGAGGTATAGATAAAAACTCCACACCTCTTTTACGTAATGCTGAGACCGTTTTTATGATATCGTCTGTTGCAACAGCAATATGCTGTACACCTGGACCTTCATAAAAATCCAAGTACTCTTCTATCTGAGAACGTTTTTTACCTTCTGCTGGTTCGTTTATTGGAAATTTTATTCTTCCATTTCCGTTACTCATTACCTTGCTCATCAATGCAGAATATTCCGTATGGATTTGCTTATCATCAAACGAAAGGAAATTCACAAATCCCATGACATCTTCATACCATTTTACCCAAGTATTCATTTCTCCCCAACCGACATTACCTACCATGTGGTCAATATACTTTAAACCAACGGAGGCTGGATTATAATCACTCTTCCATTCTTCAAAGCCGGGCATGAATACACCATTATAATTTTTTCTTTCAACAAACATGTGCACTGTATCGCCATATGTGCAAATTCCAGCTCTCACAACCTCTCCAAATTCATCTTTCTCAACCACGGGTTCCATATAAGATTTTGCGCCTCGTTTGGTTGTTTCTTCATACGATTTACGCGCATCATCCACCCAAAGTGCTACAACTTTAACACCATCACCATGTTTAACGATATGGTCGTTTATCGGGCTTTTTGAATTTAAAGGTGTAGTGAGTACGAGTCTAATTTTGTCTTGCTTTAAAACATAAGACACCGTGTCTTTACTTCCCGTTTCCAATCCTCTATATGCAAATGACTGAAATCCAAATGCCGTTTTATAAAAGTGGGCTGCTTGCTTTGCGTTACCCACATAAAATTCGACATAATCCGTTCCTAGAAGCGGTAAAAAATCTTGGGCTCCTTCAAATATTTTTTCTAAACCGTAGTTTACACTTTTAACTTCTTTACTCATTATAAATTAATTTATATCTGATTCTTTAGTTTCTATTTCTTCTTTAAGTAAGGCATCTATATTCACGGAATCTTCCTCAATTTCCATGTCATAATCGTCATCCCAAATTGTATCCATTTCTTCATCGTAATTGTCAAAATCATTATATCTAGAATTCTTTCGCAACTCTTCAAAGACACCTGACGATAACATTGTACCATAAAAGGCGATTGCGGCAATTGCAAAAAGAACGATAATACCGTTCATTACAATAGCAATAATATTTATAACCTTTGCGGTATTGACATTGCTTCTAGATTGGTATGAATAGAACTCAGGGTTTTCTCCATATTGCCTCAAACTTTTATTGGCTGTTACCAAACCTATGATTCCCAAAATTAAAGGCACAATGGCCGTAATTCCATAACAACAGCAACCTGCTATGCCTATAACTAACGCTAAAATTCCTAAAACTAATGATAAAGGATCTGCCGGTAATTTATTGTGATTCATAAATGTAATATCCTTATTAAACTACTCTAACCAAGATTTAAAATAATCATCGTCAGCAATTTTAATTGCCTCTTCGGTAACTTTTAACGGCTTAAAGGTATCTACCATCACAGCCAATTCATCTGTCTTTACCTTGCCTATGCTACGTTCCATCGCACCTGGATGTGGACCATGCGGAATACCAGCAGGATGCAATGATATATGCCCAGCTTCAATATCATTTCTACTCATAAAATCTCCATCTACGTAATATAGTACCTCATCACTATCAATGTTGCTGTGATTATATGGTGCAGGCACAGCTAATGGGTGGTAATCATATAAACGTGGCACAAAACTACAAACCACAAAAGCATCCGTTTCAAAAGTTTGATGGACAGGAGGTGGCTGATGTACACGACCAGTTATTGGCTCAAAATCATGAATTGAAAAAGCATAAGGATAATTATAACCATCATAACCTATAACATCAAACGGATGTGACGCATAAACCATTTCTATAATCTCGTCTTGCTTTTTTATTTTGATAAGAAAATCGCCCGATTCGTTATATGTTTCCAATTCTTGTGGTTGACGCAAATCCCGCTCACAAAATGGTGAATGTTCTAATAATTGTCCAAACCAATTGCGATAACGCTTAGGTGTATAAATTG
Organism: Winogradskyella flava; assembly: GCF_014243395.1. GTDB lineage: Bacteria > Bacteroidota > Bacteroidia > Flavobacteriales > Flavobacteriaceae > Winogradskyella > Winogradskyella flava. Next base: position 110,748 of record NZ_JACLCP010000001.1, read on the forward strand.
GTCTATAGGATTCTACAATAAATAATCGGTTGTCTTCCGTATCAAAATCGAGTTTGTAGATAATTCCTCTTGGCACTAAAAGATAATCACCATATTTAAAATCGAGATTACCTAGATGTGTTCTTAATTTACCTGAACCCTTATGGATAAAGATTAATTCGTCGGCATCAGTATTCTTATAAAAATAGTCTCTTGTAGATTCTTTTGGTGCAGCTAGGATAATATTACAATCCGTGTTTGTTAAAACTATTTTTCTACTATCTAGATAATCCTGCTCTGGCTTAACTTTGAAGCCATGAAAGCGATAGGATTGAATGTTATTTGCTTTTGCAACTTTTGGTGCAATGCTGTATTGTTTTCTTATGTCCTTAACCTGAGTTGGACGCTGCTCGTGATAGCTATTTGTAGACATACCATCAAAACCAATGGTGCCGAATAATTGCTCGTAATAAAAGCTACCATCTGGTTTTTTAAATTGGGTATGTCGCTTTGGTGGAATTTCTCCTAATTTATGATAAAATGGCATTTGTCGTTTTGTTTAAATGTTGAATTGTTTATACGTTTATTTGTATAAATAAAACTGATTAAAGGTACAAAAAATGCATATCTATTCTGGATTCCTTTTGATAAGGAAGTGTAAATGAAGTTTTAGATTTTCCCAGAATGATTTCATAGTATTACAAAGTTGATGATTTTTGCCTTAAAACCAAAATCCAAGATTAAAAAACCAATAGCTCTCACCTATATCTGGTGAATAGGTATATTTGGCCTCTAATGGACCAAGAAAAGTTTCTAGTGAATATCCTAGAGCATAACCACTATAATCGGGAGCTGTTAGCCACTCACCTGTTTCAAAAATTCCGTCTTCTATATTCGCATAATTGGCAGAAAAAAGAATGTGGTGCTTCTTAAAAATCTCATAGTCCAAAGTAAACATCGCTTTCACAAAACTATCTCCAGAAAGTGCTAGATAATCATATCCATAAAATGATTGAAAATTATTGATAAAATTATTGGCATAGCCACCTAAACCAAAACCTAAGGTCGTTGTAGAATTATCTCCTATTTTAAAACCACCACTAGCTTCTGTCTTTAAGGCCACCTTGTTATTAAAACTAAACGCATAACCTATATCGGCTTTTGCTATTGAAAATTCTTCAAAATCCTTATTAAGTCCTGCGGCATTTAAATATAAATGAAAGTCACCGTTAAAATAAAATCCTCTTTTAGGAAATAATGGATTATCATAATCATCAAAAATCAAGTTACCAAAAACACTGAAATAATCAGTATTATCAAACGTTACTTCATCTTCTTGATTTTCATCAATTAGCGTTTCTGATGTAATCTTAAGTCGCTTATGCTCAGCACCTAAACGCAAAGCAAAATCCTTTCTGAATATGGTCTGTAAATAGACTTGATTGGTAAAATCTGTAAGTTCTACATCTATTTTATTCAAATCTTCCAGTAAGGGAGAATCTTCTTCTAAAGCTAAAAGTGCATTTACATTTTTATTGAATTGATTATATCTAGATTTTACACCAATACTTAAATAGAACCCTTTGTCAATAAAGTAATCAAAATTGTATCTAGAGTTATCGCCAAGAATAACATCCAAGGAAGCAATATCGTTATTAAATAATAACCGTTTTTTTGTAAGGTTTGCCAATATAGCACTTTTATAAAGTCCGTCGTAGTGTATACCAAGCTTAAGAAATGTGGTGGTTTCAGACTCTCTCAATTCACCTGTTAACTTATAGCCCAAATTATCTTTACTTGGCTCTAAACAGTATCTAAATGTATCAAAGTTATTGGTCGCAATGAGATTATTAATACCGTCTTTAAAATCCTCATAGCTTAATTTTTCATCATTTTTAAATTTTAACTTGCCCAGTACATAAGATCGCGTATAATGATCATTACCCTGTATTTTAATCGAGTTGATTTTTATGCTGTCCAAAAGCTCAATTTTTTGTCTTTCCACAAATGAGTTCTTATTTTTCTTGATACTTTTCAACTGAGAGATATTAGCTCTTGCTGCAGCTTCTCCATTAGCAATAATATCTTCACCTTCACTAAAAGACACTACAGAATAATTGCTAATGTCCGGTTTAATGTAGATATCCGTAAGTGGCGCCTTGTTTTTCATGGCATTTATGGTACGGAAATTATTGATCTGTAATAGAATATCTGGTGCAGATTTTAAGGATTCCCTATCCCGAAGCGCATCCTGGACATCTACGCCAATTATAATGTCCATGCCCTTGGCCCTTAACTGTTCAACAGGGAAATTATTGGTGACACCTCCATCTATGAGAATATCCTCGCCTAAAACTACAGGCTGAAATAATGAGGGCAAAGCTCCGCTAGCGGTAACTGCTTCGGCTAATCTACCGTTCTCCATAACGATAGACTCACCAGTTTCAATATTTGTGGTTATACAAAAGAAAGGAATAGGTAATTTCTTAAAATCTCTTATCTCATTTACCGGAAGCATCAATTCGTACAAAAGATTATATACATTTTGCCCTCTAGATAAGGCAGAAGGTAGGCTGATTTTAAAATTCTCAAAAGGTAAGCTTACAGCATACTTTTCGGCATTTTCGCGCTCATAAAATGGCTTAGACGCCCTAGGAAAAGCATCATTTATCAATACATCAAAATCTTGTTTATTGAAAAGTTCCTCAAGCTGTTTACCCGAATAACCAGAAGCATATAACGACCCTATTATGGCACCCATACTCGTACCTGCAACATAATCTATTTTTATACCAAGACTATCGATTACCTTTAATACTCCTATGTGTGCAAAACCTTTAGCGCCACCACCACTCAGCACCAATCCAACTTTTGGTTCATTTTCCTCTTGGGCATATGAACTGTTTGTACTTAAAACAAAACATAACAGTACAAATACCAGCAGCACTATTCTATTCCTTAGGCAATATGTTAGGGGCAACTTCAATTAGCTTTATTCTTTATGATAATAATTATACACTTTGCTAGCTCGAGATACGCCAACGACAGCCTCTAGTTCGTCTAATTTGGCATTGGCGATTCGCTTTACGGTTTTAAAACGTTTCATTAAATCGATAATTGTTTGTTCTCCAACACCTGGAATATCTTCGAGTTCAGTCTTTAAAGCACCTTTGCTTCGTCTATTTCGGTGATGCTCTATACCAAAGCGATGTGCTTCATTACGTAATTGCTGAATGATTTTTAAAGTTTCGCTTTTCTTGTCTAAATATAGTGGAATTGGATCATCTGGATAAAATAATTCTTCTAAACGTTTAGCAATTCCGATGATTGCTATTTTTCCTCTCAATCCCAACAGATCAAGACTCTTTAAAGCAGAAGATAGTTGTCCTTTCCCACCATCAATGATTATAAGTTGTGGCAATGGTTGATCTTCTTCCAATAAACGTTTGTAACGTCTAAAAACCACCTCTTCCATTGAGGCAAAATCATCTGGACCTTCAACCGTTTTTATATTGAAATGGCGATAATCTTTTTTACTTGGTTTTCCGTTTTTAAAAACAACACAAGCAGCTACAGGATTAGAACCTTGGATATTGGAATTATCGAAACATTCAATATGTCTTGGTTCTTCAGACAAACGCAAATCAGCTTTCATCTGTGCCATAATTCTATTGGCATGACGATCTGGATCAACAATCTTGATTTGTTTTAACTTATCCATACGATAATACATGGCATTGCGTTTGGATAAGTCTACTATACTTTTCTTATCTCCAAGCTTAGGGATGGTCACTTTAACATCATCTCCTAGATCTACCTTAAGTGGCACGTATACCTCTTTGGAATTAGAATTGAATCGCTGACGAATTTCAGTAATGGCTATCTCTAAAAGTTCTTTGTCAGACTCTTGCAGTTTCTTTTTAAGTTCCAACGTATGAGATCTTATAATAGACCCATAACTCAATTGTAAAAAATTAATATAGGCATAGGTTTCATCACTCACTATAGAAAACACATCTACATTACTAATCTTAGGATTCACAATTGTAGACTTGGACTGATAATTTTCTAAAATTTCAAGTTTCTCCTTTATTTTTTGGGCATCTTCAAATTGCATTGCAGCGGCATGATCTTTCATTTGCTTTCTAAACTGCTGTAGCGAATCCTTAAAATTTCCCTTTAAAATTTCTCGAATTGCGGTGATGTTAACATGGTATTCTTCTTCTGTTTCAAGACCCTCACAAGGTCCCTTGCAGTTTCCAAGATGGTACTCAAGGCAAACTTTATATTTTCCAGCTTCGATTTTGGCTTCGGACAAATCGTAATTACATGTTCTTAGTTGATAAATCCCTTTTATCAATCCAAGAAGTGTTTTAACCGTTTTCATACTGGTGTAAGGCCCAAAGTATTCCGAACCATCCTTAATTACTCTTCGAGTTGGAAAGACTCTAGAAAAACGTTCGTTTTTCACGCAAATCCAGGGATAAGATTTATCATCCTTAAGCATCACATTGTACTTAGGTTGATACTTCTTTATCAGGTTGTTTTCCAATAATAAAGCATCATTCTCTGTTTCAACAACAATATGTTTTATTGAAGCTATGTTCTTGACTAAAACACGTGTTTTACCATAATCGTGATGCTTGGTAAAATAACTACTTACTCGTTTTTTTATATCCTTGGCCTTACCAACATAAATCAGCTTTCCATCAGCATCGAAATACTGATACACTCCAGGTTGATGCGGTAGTGTTTTAATCTGAATATCTAAGGTAGTTTCTGGCATTAAACCAAAAGTATATAAAAGTTATAAGTTTTGAGTTATAAGAACTTAAAGTTAACAGATAATTCATCTAGATTAATAAACCAACTTAAAAATTTGAGGAACTTTAAATACTTCTTAACTTTAGACACTTTAAGTACTACTATGAACATTGTCATTCTTTCTAGAAATGAAAATTTATATTCTACAAGACGTCTTATTGAAGAGGGTGAAAACAGAGGTCATGATATAGAGGTTATTGATCCTTTAAAGTGTGACATCATTATAGAAAAGGAAAAACCAACAGTGTATTACAGAGATCGCTATTTAGATTATGTAGATGCTATTATCCCTAGAATCGGAGCTTCGGTTACTTTTTTTGGTTGTGCTGTCGTGAGGCAATTTGAAATGATGAATGTTTTCACAACCGTTACATCTGATGCCATTATTAGAAGTAGAGATAAACTAAGAAGTTTTCAACGCTTATCTAAAGCAGGAATAGGTATGCCCAAAACGGTTTTCACCAATTATTCTAGAGATGTTGAAGAAGTTTTGAATCATGTTGGCGGACCACCCGTAATTATAAAACTTTTGGAGGGTACTCAAGGCCTAGGCGTTGTTCTGGCTGAATCTAGAAATGCAGCCGAGTCCGTATTAGAAGCGTTTAATGGGTTGCAAGCTAGGGCTTTAGTTCAAGAATATATCAAAGAGGCCAAAGGTGCTGATTTAAGAGCGCTTATTGTAGATGGACAAGTGGTTGGAGCCATGAAGCGTCAAGGACGCGAAGGCGAGTTTAGATCAAACCTTCATCGCGGAGGCAGTGCCAATTACATAAAACTTTCAGAAGATGAATTAAAATTGGCCATCAAAGCTGCGCGTGCCTTAAAACTGCCTGTCTGTGGTGTTGATATGCTACAATCCTCTAGAGGACCTTTAATAATGGAAGTTAATTCCACGCCAGGTTTAGAAGGTATAGAAGGGGCTACTCATAAAAATATAGCAAGAGCAATTATTACATTCATAGAACGCAACAGAAGATAAATGAGCGATAAAGAAGTATTACACATTCTAGGAGAAAGCGTGGCACTCGGCGAAAGTGCGAAAGTGAGTTTTAATGTTGCCAAACTACACACTCAAAATACCATTGACGTTCCAGTGATTATTGAGCGCTCAAAAAAACCTGGACCAACGGTTTTAATAACTGCAGGTATTCATGGGGATGAAGTCAACGGCGTTGAAATTGTGCGTCAGATTATAGCCAAAGGCATTAATAAACCAAAAAGAGGTACCATTATTTGTATTCCTGTTATCAATGTATTTGGTTTTATCCACATGGATAGAGAATTTCCGGATGGTAGAGATTTAAATCGTGTTTTTCCTGGAGGAAAAGGTGGTTCTTTGGCCAGTAGAGTCGCACACAAACTTATGACCGAGATTGTACCTCACACGGATTTAATTCTGGATTTTCATACTGGTGGTGCAGATCGATTTAATGCAGCACAAATTAGAATAGTAAAGAATGAAATAGTTTTGGACGAGTTGGCACAGGTTTTTGGAGCTCCAGTAATATATTACTCTAAAAACCTCAATAAATCCTTTAGAAATTCGTGCTATAAACTGGGTATACCAATGTTACTTTTCGAGGGCGGAAAGTCATTTCACATCGATAGTACCGTGACGAATACAGGAGTCAATGGCACCAAACGTGTACTATATCATCTAGAGATGTTAAATAGAAAATTTAAGGTATCCAAACCAAAAAAAGGCTGTATTAAAATTGCCGACAGTAAGTGGATTAGGGCAAATCATTCTGGTATGTTTAAATCCGCAGTTTCCGTTAATGCTCAAGTGAAAAAAGGTGATGTTCTAGGACATATTACAGATCCTTATGGTAGCTTTAACCATTTTGTGAAAGCTCCTAACGATGGTTATATTTTTAATGTCAATGAATCACCAATCATTTATCAAGGTGATGCTATTTTTCATATTTCTACAAAATTGAAATCATGAAAAAAAGTGAGTTAAGACAAAAATATAAAACCTTACGTCAAAACTTATCCGAATCTCAAATTGAAGATTACAGCTTAAAAATTGCAAATCAATTATTGCAACTTGATATTTGGAACAAGTCCTTTTATCACATCTTTCTAACTATTGAAGAGCAGAAAGAAATCAATACAGAATACATTCTAAATATTTTAGCGGGAAAAGACAAGAATATTGTTATCTCTAAAAGCAATTTTAGCGATTGCTCTATGACACACTTTTTGCTCACGGACAATACAAAAATTAGAAAAAATAGATACAATATTCCAGAACCCATTGATGGTATAGAGATTTTACCTTCACAAATTGATGTAGTTTTAGTCCCTCTCTTAGCTTTTGATAAGGTTGGAAATCGAATTGGCTATGGTAAAGGTTTTTATGATCGCTTTTTAACCAATTGTACACCTGAAACCCTAAAAATTGGATTATCCTTCTTTGAACCTGAAAAAGAAATTTCTTACTCAGACCAAAACGATGTCACCCTAGACTATTGTGTTATTCCCAACAAGATATACGCTTTCTAGATTTTGTATTTCATCGATAAAATGCCAAAAATATAGATTAAATGTGTATTTTTTATATATTGCAGGAATGTTAAATCGGAATCAATCCCCTAGCACTGATTCTTAACCTACAAATTAATGACGGAATCTGCCCTTAAACAGAATCTAATTCCCGATAAAAAAATTGCCTATTGGGAGCTGAATAATAATACAAGCTTCTGGTCAAAAGCGTTTATAAAACAACTTAAATTTAAGCCCAGAGAAGTAGATACTTCACTTAATTACTTTTTGGACTCAATTATTCACGAGAACTACAGGGAAGCCTTTAAAGATAATTTTTACAATCTCGTCAGAAATGATGTGGACTTTAGGCAAAAGCTTTTACTGAAAAATAGATCGGGAGGATATTCAGAATTTATTTGTAAAACTAATGACGAACTGAAAATTTCTTTAAATAAGGAAAGTACAAAAACCATTTTCTTCTTTAAGTCTAAATTAAAAACACATAAAAAGGTTAGAGATAATAACTTTTACTATTTAGAAACAGCAACAATGACTTCCACAGGGAGTTGGTATATAGATTTTGAAAAGAAGAAAAGTTACTGGGACGATATTACTAGAAAAATACTAGAATATCCTGAAGACTTTATTCCATCACTGAAGATGGCCTATAAATTATACTCTGAAGAGCATCAAGCACTAGCATCAAGCGCATTTTTTGAGTGTAGTCTCTCAGGAAAACCTTTTGATTTAGAGATTTTAATGGTCACAGCAAAGAATAGAAAGTTTTGGGCTAGAGCCATGGGTAAACCTGTATTCAATGATAACAAAGAAATTGTTGGTTTAAGAGGCATATTTCAAGATATTGATGATATAAAACAAAAAGAGCTATATCTTGAAAAGACATCAAAAATAATTGAAACTCAGAATTCAAGATTATTCAATTTTGCGCATATCGTCTCGCACAATCTCAGATCGCATTCCAGTAATCTCTCTCTAATTATGGATTTGATTGGCGACGTAGAAAGCAAGGAAGAAAAATTAGAACTTATCAACAATATCAAGGATGTGTCCAATAGTTTAAATACTACAATAGAGCACTTAAATGAGGTGGTCACCATACAGACCAATGCACAACAAAGCAAAGAAATTGTCAGTTTATCCAAGACATTAGATCAAGTTACAACGTCTATCAATCAAATTATCAAATCCAAAAAAGTGACGATTGTTTCGGACTTTTCAAAAGGAGACAAGGTAAATTACATTCCTGCTTATATGGATAGTATTTTATTGAATCTTATAACAAATGCTATAAAGTACAAACATGCAGAGCGCGATCCTCTTATTGAAATAAGTACACTTCTCGATTTCAAAGACAATGATAGGCTTGTTTTAAACATCAAAGACAACGGCTCTGGAATAGACCTAGATAAATTCGGAGACAAACTTTTTGGAATGTATAAAACATTTCACTATAATGAGGACGCTAGAGGCATTGGCCTATTTATTACTAAAAACCAAATAGAATCCCTTAATGGCGAAATCAATGTGGCTAGCATAGTAAATGTAGGTACTACATTTACGATTAAGTTTTAATTTCTGTGCTATGAAAGATAAAATACATTTGGCCTGTATCATTGATGATGATAGTATCTATATCAATTTGATTAAGAAAATTATTGAAACAAAAAAGCTCTGTGAAAATTTATTGGTGTTCAATGACGGTAAGGAAGGTATTGAATATTTTGAAGCGCTGCTTCAGAATTTAGACGAAAAAAATATTCCAGAAGTTATTTTACTGGACATCAACATGCCTATAATGGATGGATGGGAATTCATAGAACGCTTTACAAAAATCAAGAATAAATTCAATAGTCATATCACACTCTATTTGGTGAGTTCTTCCATTGATGTGCGCGATATCGATAAAGCGAAATCTCTCTCTACTGTTGAGAATTATTTAGTTAAGCCAGTTAAGATAGATGAATTAGAGGCTGTATTTAACAAAACCGCCTAATTTTTAAAAGCCCTTTTATTAAACACGATTAAAATTCCTATTCCTGTACTAATAGCTATATCAGCAACATTAAATACAGGATCGAAAAACGAAAAGTATTTTCCTCCTATAATTGGTAACCATTCTGGTAAAATACCACTCCAAATTGGAAAATGTAACATGTCTACAACATTGCCGTGAAACACATCTGCATAACCTCCACTTTCTGGAAGAAATACAGCTACTTCCATATGACTATCGCCGAACAAAATACCGTAAAATACGGAATCAATAATATTGCCTAAAGCTCCAGCGAAGATTATGGCAATAGCAAAAATTAGGGTTTTAGATTTTTGTTTTTTGATGACATCAACCAACCAAAAGCCAATACCGGTTACTGCTACAATTCTAAATAGTGTCAAAATAAGTTTAGCGAACCTGTCTGAAATAAAGGTGAAAAAATCGCTCAGTTTCGCACCCCAAGCCATGCCGTCATTTTCCACAAAAGCAATCTCAAACCAAGACAGTACTTTGATAGGATCATCTCCTAAGGAAAAATGGGTTTTAATATAAATTTTACTGATTTGATCAATCAGTAAAATTAATAAGATGATAAATGAAGCTTTCTTTAATGACATAATAAAAAAAGCTTTGAAATTTTATGGATTCAAAGCTTTAAGGTTTTATTGCTATAATTTTTTAAAATCTAAGTCTGAGAAAGATTTCTGCTTTCCTAAGAATTCATTTACTTCTGCATATTCTTAGCTTCGATACTTAAGGTCGCATGAGGTACTAATTTTAAACGCTCTTTCTTTATAAGCTTACCTGTGACACGACACACACCATAGGTTTTATTTTCAATTCTAATCATAGCATTCCTTAAGTCTCGTATAAACTTCTCTTGACGAATTGCTAAAGCAGAATTTGCTTCTTTGCTCATTGTGGCACTGCCTTCCTCAAAGGCCTTAAAGGTTGGAGACGTATCGTCCGTGCCATTGTTATGATCATTCATGTAAGCACTTTTAATCAATTCTAAATCGTGCTCTGCTTTGTCAATTTTTTCTTGAATTAATACTTTAAATTCTTCTAAATCCTTATCAGAATATCTGTTTGTTGTATCTGTCGCCATATTTTTAATGTTTTTGTATAAACAATTTGGTATTTACCTCATCGAAAGCAATTTCTATACCATTGTTTACATTGTCAATAATTTGTAATGTCTCGGTTAAGGTTTCCGTTTTAATGTAATCTTCATTTGAAGCAATTGCTGCTGCAATCTGTACATCATTTTGAAGTTGAACATCAATACGATCCGTCACTTCAAAACCAGAATCCTTACGCAAATTTTGAATACGGTTTACGAGCTCACGTGCAATCCCCTCTTTACGTAATTCTTCAGTTATAGTTACATCTAAAGCCACGGTTAGTGAACCTTCATTTGCAACAAGCCAGCCTTCAATATCTTGCGATGTAATCTCTACATCATCTATCTCCAAAGTAATATTTTTTCCGTTAACTTCAACGTCTAAAACGCCATTTTGCTCGATTTTTTTGATATCTTCTGCAGAAAATGCATTTATAACATTGGAAATCAGCTTCATATCCTTTCCAAATCTTGGTCCTAAAACCTTGAAATTTGGTTTAATCTGTTTCACCAAAATGTCTGAAGCATCCTCTAAAAGCTCTATGTCCTTGATATTTAACTCATGCTTTATTAAATCTGCAACGGCTTCTATTTCTTCCTTTTGTTGCGCATTATCAATAGGAATCATAATTTTTTGAAGTGGTTGGCGCACCTTGATCTTCTCCTTAGCTCTCAACGATAAAACTAGAGATGATATTGTTTGTGCATTTTCCATTTTTCGTTCCAAGGTCTTATCTATAGCCGATGTATGTACCTCAGGAAATTCAGCCAAATGAACGCTCTCAAAGGTTTCTTTATTGGTTACTGCATTGAGGTCTAGATACAAGCGATCCATAAAGAACGGTGCAATTGGCGCACCCAACTTAGCAATAGTTACCATACAAGTATATAAGGTTTGGTAAGCCGAAATTTTATCAGTTTGGTAGTCGCCTTTCCAGAAACGTCTTCTGCTTAACCGCACATACCAGTTACTCAAGTAATCTTGTGTAAAGTTTGAAATAGCTCTAGCAGATTTTGTGGGCTCATAGTCTGCATAAAAGGTATCCACTTTTTCAATAAGAGTATTTAATTCTGACAGAATCCAACGATCGAGTTCCGGCCTTTCGTTTACAGGAATGTCTTCCTCAGCATAATTAAAACCATCTAAATTCGTATAAAGTGAAAAGAATGAATAGGTATTATACAGTGTACCGAAAAATTTGCGTTTCACCTCTTCTACGCCTTCAATATCAAACTTTAAGTTGTCCCAAGGATTGGCATTACTAATCATATACCAACGGGTTGCATCTGCACCATGATTGGCAAGAGTCTCAAAAGGATCTACAGCATTTCCCAAACGCTTGGACATTTTCTGTCCATTCTTATCTAAAACCAACCCGTTAGACACCACGTTTTTATAAGCAACAGAATCAAAAACCATAGTCCCAATAGCATGAAGTGTATAGAACCAACCACGTGTTTGGTCTACCCCTTCTGCTATAAAATCTGCTGGGAAAGCTTCGTTATTATCTATAAGCTCTTTATTTTCAAAAGGATAGTGCCATTGCGCATAAGGCATAGAGCCCGAATCAAACCAAACATCTATCAAATCACTTTCGCGCTTCATGGGTTGTCCTGATTCCGAAATCAATACAATCTTATCAACTACATTTTTGTGTAAATCAACAGTCTCATAATTTTCTTCAGACATATTACCGACTTCAAAATCATCAAAAATATCTTCAGACATAATGCCCGCTTCAACAGACTTTGCCATTTCAGATTTTAATTCTTCTACTGAACCAATACATATCTGTTCTTTACCATCTTCGGTTCTCCAAATTGGCAAAGGTATTCCCCAAAAACGTGACCGTGATAAATTCCAGTCATTGGCATTAGCTAACCAATTACCAAAGCGACCTTCTCCAGTTGATTTTGGTTTCCAATTTATAAATGTATTTAACTCATGCATTCTACCTTTGACGTCAGTAACTTTAATAAACCATGAGTCTAAAGGATAGTACAAAATTGGTTTATCAGTTCTCCAGCAATTTGGGTAACTATGCTTATACTTTTCAACCTTAAAGGCTTTATTTTCAATCTTCAATTTAATGGCTAATTCTACATCTACAGACTTTTCTGGTGCTTCACCATCATTATAATATTCATTCTTCACGTACTTACCAGCAAACTCTCCCATTTCTGGTCTAAAACGTCCTTGTAAATCTACAAGCGGCACCATATTGCCATTATCGTCTTTTATCAGCATCGGAGGAATCTCTGGTTTAGCTTGTTTTGCTACCAAAGCATCATCGGCTCCAAATGTGGGTGCTGTGTGCACAATACCTGTACCATCTTCCGTAGTTACAAAATCCCCAGAAATAACCCTAAATGCATTTTCAGGATTATCGTTAGGTAAGGCATAATCTAAAAGTTGTTCGTAAGTAACACCTACTAAATCCTTACCTTTGAACTCTTTAACTATATAAAAAGGAATCTTTTTATTGCCCTCTTTGAATTCTAAAAGGTCTGGTTTTGCTTCAACTTGTTTATATTTTCCATCAAATTGTTTTTCTACTAAATTCTTAGCCAAAACGACATTCATCGGTTGGAATGTATATTGATTGTATGTTTCAACTAAAACATAATCAATTTTAGGCCCAACAGTTAAAGCTGTATTACTAGGCAAAGTCCAAGGCGTTGTCGTCCAAGCCAAGAAGTAAACATCACCTTCATTTTGAAGAAACTCTGGCAAGGATTCTGGCTTCGCTTTAAACTGTGCCACAACGGTAGTATCTGTAACATCTTGATACGTTCCTGGTTGATTTAGCTCATGAGAACTTAAACCTGTACCAGCTTTAGGTGAATATGGCTGAATGGTATAACCCTTATACAACAAATTCTTATCGTAAATCTGCTTTAATAACCACCAAACAGATTCCATGTATTTGGACTTGTAAGTAATATATGGATCATCCATATCTACCCAATAACCCATTTTTTTGGTGAGGTCATTCCAGATATCTGTATAACGCATTACTGCCTTTTTACAGGCTTCGTTATATTCTTCTATGGAGATCTTAGTCCCAATATCTTCTTTGGTAATGCCTAGTTCTTTCTCTACACCAAGTTCAACTGGCAAACCATGCGTATCCCAACCGGCTTTACGTTTTACCTGAAACCCTTTCATGGTCTTGTAACGCGGGAAGATATCTTTAATAGCGCGCGCAAGAACGTGATGAACACCAGGTAGTCCGTTTGCAGATGGCGGCCCTTCAAAGAACACATAAGGTTGATGTCCCTCGCGTGTCGTTACGCTTTTCTCAAAGATGCTATTGTCTTCCCAATACCTACTGATATCTTCAGCAACCTTTGGTAAGTTAAGTCCTTTATATTCAGTGAACTTTTGGCTCATTATCGTCTAGTATTACAAGAGCGCAAAATTAAAGAAATTTAAACAAAAAAGTAAGTGTTTTAAGATGTAAGTGTTTAATACTGGATTTTTACTTTTTTAACTTAAAATACTTGTAGAAGAGTCGATGATTTTTGGATGGGAAAAACGGATTTACGAATACCGTCTTCTCAATACCATTATCGAGGTAAGTAATTTCTCCATCTTGGATATGTTGAATCTGGGACAACTCAATCTTTGTTTCATCTTTGAAATAAAAACAATCCTCATCGAAAGAGATAGTACTAGCTCTAAGTAATTTTCGTGCGAAAATTATATAATTGAAACTTACAAAAATCAATCCTACGATGACTCCTGACAAGTCTTTAGCAATAATAGAGTAAAGTGTTACACCAACTGCTATAATCAATGAGATATAACTAATTAATGCAAAAAATTGCCCTAAAGTTGATGACAGCGATTTTTTCATCATTATTTAACTTAAGTCACTTTTAAAATTCTTTTTTTCAAAGGAATTTTACTTAAACCACAAACCCTATTAAATCTTCAATCTTAGAAATCAGTTGGATTTTTATACTTGACTTTTTTAAGGAAATTTTATTGTATTTAGACACAAAAATAGTTGAGAATCCTAGTTTTTCTGCTTCTAAAATACGTTGCTCCACACGCTGTACAGGCCTTATTTCACCAGATAAACCAACCTCAGCTGCAAAACAATAATCACTAGGTAAAGCCACATCTTCGTTTGAAGACAAAATAGCAGCCACAACGGCCAAATCAATCGCTGGATCATCTACTGTAATACCACCAGTAATATTTAAAAAGACATCTTTTGCACCTAAACGAAAACCAGCTCTTTTCTCTAAAACAGCTAACAGCATGTTTAAACGCTTGGCATTAAATCCTGTTGCAGAACGTTGAGGCGTTCCGTAAACTGCTGTGCTGACCAAAGCTTGTACCTCAATCATCAAAGGTCTTAAACCTTCTAATGTTGCTGCAACAGCATTGCCAGAGAGTTCGCCATCTTTTTCGGAAATCAATATCTCAGATGGATTTGACACCTCTCGTAATCCTGAGCCTTGCATTTCATAGATACCAAGCTCATTGGTAGAGCCAAATCGATTTTTATGAGCCCTTAGGATTCTAAAAACATGGTTGCGATCGCCTTCGAACTGAAGCACTGTATCGACCATATGCTCTAAAATCTTTGGACCGGCAATATGGCCATCTTTAGTAATATGACCAATTAACAATACAGGTGTTGCTGTTTCTTTTGCAAACTTTATTAGTTCAGTGGTGCATTCCTTTATTTGTGAAATACTACCTGCAGAAGACTCTATATAGTCACTATGCAATGTCTGAATAGAATCTATAACCACCAAATCCGGCTCTAAAGCTTCGATTTGGTTAAAAATATTCTGCGTCTTGGTTTCAGTGAGAATATAACAGTTGTTACTGTTGGGATTAATGCGCTCTGCACGCATTTTTATCTGTTTTTGGCTTTCCTCACCAGAAACATAAAGCGTTTTATATGGCAACTTTAGAGCAATTTGAAGTAGAAGTGTACTTTTACCAATACCTGGTTCCCCTCCCAAAAGCGTTAATGACCCTTGTACCATTCCACCACCAAGTACGCGATTAAATTCTGCATCTTGCATGTCTAACCGTGCTTCTTGCGAAGTATCGATTTCATTTATTCTTAAAGGCTTACTAACTCGCTTTGCAGCTGTTGATGGCGATTTCCAGTCGCTTTTCTCTGGCTTTTGTATAACTTCTTCTGCAATAGTATTCCATGCCTTACAAGATGTACATTGTCCTTGCCATTTAGCATACTGACTACCACAGTTTTGGCAGAAAAAAGTTGTTTTTACTTTAGCCATGTTCTCTTCTCGATCCCGATAGTTTTCGGGAAGGAATCACATTAATTTTAGAATGGCTAAATTAATATAATTTTAGTTGATGTCTTTAAACCAAGTGATAAAGGCTAAAACTTTTAATGAGGCTAATCTTGAAATAAAGCCAGAAAATAAAAAGTGTTTTGCTCTTCGATATAAGGACTCAAAAAAATGGTCGGTATTTATTTGTTTAGTTTTCTTCATCTTCATCTTCAATTTCTTCTAAATCAGCAATGATTGCTTCATCATCAACTTCTTCTACTGGTGCTAAAGCTAAAGTTAGCTCTTCAATTTTTGAAGTTATGTAGTCTCTATTAATATTAGTAGCATCATTCAACTCTAGTGCAGATTCATAAATCTTCTTAGCCTTTTTAATTTTGCCTAATTTCTCGGCAGAATAAGCAATGTAATAAGTCCCTAATAAAGTTTCAGGGAATAATTTATTTGATAGCTTTCCTAACTTAGCCAATGACTTGAAGTCTTCACGCTGCTCAGCAACTTTCGCTACTTTTTCTAACTCTTCCTCGCTAATCTCTTTAGTTACTCCAAATAGTTTTTCTATTCTATCGTATCTATCGACCAAATACTTATCTAGAGTACCATCATAATTAAATACTTTCTCTTGTAATTCCTTTTCTCTTAGCGGATTATATATTTCAAAGATTTTATCAAAAGACCTTGCAATAGCACCGTTAACTAGGGTATAATGGTTTTCGTCCTTAAAATCATCAAAATAATACGTGATGTTAGAATTTTCCAGTGCTTTTATTTGTCCATCTAAATCTAAAATATTTTTCCTCAATGATGGAATATCCTTTTCTGAAGTTGCCATATAATAGAAAATATCTCCCTTGTACAATTCTAAACGTTTAGTAATAAAATGCATTAAGTTGCCATAAAAATCCGGACTCATACAAACATAGGCTTGAAATGCTGGCTCTTGATTAAAAAGGTAAGAATTGATAAAATTACCCATAACGTCATGGCTAACTGCAACTCTAAACTTACTCGTATTATATTTACCATCAATATAGGGCAATAGTTCTGTCTCAACGAACTCATGGAAACGTTTACCAGAATCCATAGGCAAACCCGTTTTAGCTTCATAAAAACTATCATATTCACGTTCCTCCCTCTGAAGAATACCAACAATTATAGATGGCGGCATATCATCGAAATATGTCTGAAACTCCACTTGACCAACAACAGGTTCAAACAAGTAATCACCATCAAAAACAACGATTACAGGATATTTCATCTCTGAATCTGCATCATAGTCTTTAGGGAGTTTAACCTTTATTTTTCTAACTGAATTAAGTCGTGCTGAACTTATTTCCTCGTAAGATATCTGAGCAAAAGATGCCGCATAAATGAAGCAAGCAAGAGCTATCATTGTAGCTTTTCTCATAATAGTAGGTTTAGATTTGGGACTCCAAACATACTAAAATATCGTTAAGTTGCGAATTTTTTTCGACGAAATGCAATTAATTGTCCGTCTCTTCTTGAAGATCGTATATTTTTTCAAGCATAATTTCCTTGTCAATATACTGAGAAGGCTCAAGAAGCAGACCTGATTTATAACGTATTAATGCTTTTCTAAGATTACCTTCTTTTTCGTAGTACATTCCCATATAATAGGCGCTCAACATAGATTTAGGGAATTTTTTCTTAACCAGTTTCGCTAAATTTTCAAGAGATTCTAAATCGTCCTTCTTTTTACTTGCCGCGGCGATAGCTCTGATATCGTTTTCAATTAGTTTCTTTTCAAAACCATAGAAATATTCTATGTCCTCGTACTTTTTTACCAAATAATCATATGGAGAACCCTCATATGTAAGGACTTTTTCATTGTATTCCTTACCATTTATGGGTTTGTAAAGTGAAAAAATCTCATTTAGCGCTTTTGGGATTCCTCTTCCTACTAAAGAATAGTGATTAGCATCTTCAAAATTATCAAACGTATACTGGAGCTTGGGATTCTCAATTGATTTAATTGTAGAGTCTGCTTCTACAATAGACTCTCTTAACACCTTTAAATCTGCATCTGCAGTGGCCATGTAATAAAACGTCTCCTGTTCTATTATAGCCAAACGTTGCGTTAATCTATCTGCTATTTTCGGAGCAAAATCGGGACTTAAACTTATAAACGCCCTAAACATTGGTACATCTTTAAAAAGATAATAGTTAATATAGTTTGCGCTCTTATCGTGCCCAACGATAATTCTAAATTTTGACGCTTTATAATTTTGTTCTATAAAGGGAATTAATTCGGCACCCATAAATTCATAGAAATCTGCTCCCTCATGAATTGGAAAGCTTGTTTCTTCAGCATAAAATAGATCATCTTCTCTTGTATCTGCTTGTTTTACACCTACAACTATGCAGTCCGGTATATCTTCCCAATACGCTTGGTAGTCTATATTTCCCGCCACAGGTTCGAATAAATAATCACCATCAAGTACAATAACCAAAGGATAGGTTCTTTTAGATTCAGGATCATAATTTCGCGGCAATTGTACTTTTAGCTCACGCTCCTGGCCCAGTTTATAAGAATCAATGGATTTGTAAATCGCTTGCGCTTGTATATTAAAAACTACTAAACAAAATATGATTAGCGTGTAAAATTTCTTCATGTTATAGTTAAACTTAAAAGTTAAAGCAAGGTAAAAAATATTTCTATATGCTGGTTTTCTTTCTGTTATAGATTGGTAAATAGACTAAAGATAACCCTCCAAGAATTATGATCACTAGGGTTTGAGTAGACCACATTATCCAACCAAATGCTCTACTCGGGTCTTCTGGCATACTAAATAAAGTGAACGCAATGACTATGGCCTCTGGAAACGATCCAATACCACCATTGGTAGCAGCGATGCTAAAACTCGCCAAAATAAAACCAATTAAAACCGCCGCAAGAGATATGTTATTGAGCTCTGGTAAAGCTAGGGTTGTAACGTAGAACATGGACAAATACATTGCCCAAATAAATATTGTGTGAAAAATAAAGGCCCATTTCCTTTTCATTTTAAAGATACTAAATGCACCTTCTATAAGTCCTTGAACAAAACCTTTTACTTTTTGAGCAAATTTTGAAGTGCTTTTAGATATAAATAGATATAGTGCAATACATATTAACAAAAAAGCGACTCCACCAATAACTAAGGTTGTTGGATTGAATTTTTTCGCAAAAAAATCATAAATAAATTCAAACTCTAAGACAAGTGCTATACCAACTATCAATAGAAGCATAATTGTATCTGCAACGCGTTCTGCTACAATAGTACCGAATCCTTTGTCAAAAGGAATATCCTCATAACTAGTTAAAATAGAAGCTCTGGCGATTTCACCTGCTCTAGGAATTGTGAAATTTATAAGATATGCTGAATATACGGCCATAAAACTGTTGATAAACTTAGGTCTATAGCCCAATGGCTCTGCCATATACAACCAACGATAAGCTCTAGAGGTATGGCTTAAAATTCCCAAGATTACACCAAGAATTATCCAAAAATAATCGGCATCCTTAAAATACTGAACTAGTTTTGAAACCGAAATTTGAGATAAAGAATACCATACCAAAACAACTCCTAAGAGTAAAGGCAAAGCAACTTTTAGGATAGATTTTGAATTGTTCAAGAGTTTATTTTAGAAGATTGGTAGCTTCATCTGGAAATACTAAAGATGGTTTAAGAACTTTAGCTTCTTCAATATCCATAAAGGCATAAGTAATTAAAATCAGGATATCACCTACGGCAACTTTACGAGCCGCAGCACCATTTAATGTAATTTCACCGCTATTGCGAGGCCCAGGAATACAATATGTTTCTAGGCGTTCTCCATTGTTATTATTTACAATTTGAACTTTTTCTCCCTGTATAATGTTTGCAGCATCCATTAAATCTTCATCAATAGTTATACTACCAATGTAATTGAGGTCTGCACCTGTACATTTAACGCGATGTATCTTAGATTTTACAACTTGAATTTGCATGAGGCAAAGATAATTAATTTAAGGCGATATTATCTATTAGTCTTATATCACCAGCATATACTGCTATAAAAGCTCTATATGTCTTTTTTGTTGATTTACGTTTTACTGGTTTTAAGGTCTTTGTATCGGCAATGATAAAATACTCCAATTCTAAGAGTGGTTGTGTCTCAAATTGCATCTCAACCCATTCCGTAACGTATTTAGCACTTTTTGTGCCAAACTTAGTTTTGGCAGTTTTTAGTGTTTTGTAAATGAATGGCGCAGCTGCCCTATGCTCTGGTGTCAATCTCGTATTTCTAGAACTCATGGCCAAACCGTCTAGCGCCCTATGAATTGCACAGCCAATGACTTTCACTGGTAAATTATGCAACTCTACCAGTTTTTTAATAATCTGTAACTGTTGAAAATCTTTTTCTCCAAAATAGGCCCTATTCGGTTTAACGATTTCGAATAAACGCTTTACTATAGTGCCTACGCCATCAAAATGACCATCCCTAAACGCGCCTTCCATTTCATGCTCAAGACCATCAAATGTGAATGATTGGGATTTTATATTGCTATCATAAATATCTTCAACAGTTGGCGCGTAGACCATAATTGTTTCGTCACTCACCGTTTTTAATAGCGAAACATCAGCCTCCAAGGTTCTTGGGTACTTAGCTAAGTCTTCATGATTATCGAATTGCGTAGGATTAACAAAAATACTCACCAATACAACATCATTTTCACTCAAACCTTTATTAACCAGAGATAAGTGACCATTATGAAGCGCTCCCATAGTAGGAACAAACCCGATAGATTTGCCCTTGGCTTTTAAGTCATCAATATGATGAGTTAATTCGGTTTTATTATGAAATATTTTCAATACTGTAACAAAAAATTAACGCGTGCAAACATAATATTTTACTGGCAATCTGCCCAAAATTTTGTAATTTTGCATGTTTTTTACTCTTAATTTTCAAAAGCAGCAGATTTATGAAAGATAAACGAATATTATATGTGTCCTCTGAAGTAGTACCATATTTACCAGAAACGGAGATTTCTTCAATGTCCTTTGAAGCTCCAAGAATGGTAAACAAGCAGGGAGGGCAGATACGAATATTTATGCCACGCTTTGGAAACATTAATGAACGCAGACATCAATTGCACGAAGTTATACGATTATCCGGTATTAATTTAGTGATAAACGATTTGGATATGCCTCTAATTATTAAAGTAGCATCCATTCCAAAGGAACGCATTCAAGTTTATTTTATAGATAACGAAGAGTATTTTAAAAGAAAAGCGACCTTGACAGACGAGGATGGCAAACTATTCCCAGATAATGACGAACGCGCCATATTCTTTGCTAAAGGTGTCATTGAAACGGTGAAGAAACTAAATTGGGCTCCAGATATTATACATGTGAATGGTTGGTTGGCTTCACTCTTACCATTATATCTTAAGGAATTTTATAAAACGGAGCCTTTATTTACAGAAAGTAAAATTGTAACCTCTATTTACAATCAAAACTTTGATGGTACGTTAGATAAACAGATGATCGAAAAAATAAAATTTGATGGTTTGGATGAAGACGCTATCAAACCACTAGAAAAACCTGACTATATTAATCTAATGAAAGTAGCAATTGATAATTCCGATGCTGTTATAAGAGGCTCAGAAATGTTGCCTAAAGAATTAGATAGCTACATTAGCGATTTAACAAAACCCGTTTTGGAATTTCATTCTATTGAGGAATTTGCCGATCCCTATACTGAGTTTTACACAAATACTGTTTTAAACAGTTAACATTACTATGAAAAAAAATAAATTTGCCCTTCAAATTTTAGCTTTTGCTCTAATCTTAACAAGTTTCATTGCTTGTGATAAGGACTTCTCTAATCTAGAATCTGACATTTTAAATAGCGATATTGCTACCAATTTTGATATAACTAGTGATACGTGGGAAGTTATAACTTATACCGAGAACCTAGATCCCGTTCAAACTAATAATTTACCTGTAAACTCTTTAGGTATTTATGATGATTTTTATGGTAGAACCACATCTAGCTTTGTTACACAGCTAACACCAGGAGCTTTTGATCCTGATTTTGGTGAGGAAGAATTCCAACAAATAGATTCTGTGGTACTCAATCTACCTTATTTCTTTTCAGTTACTGAGGTTGATGAAGAAGGTGACTTCATTTATGACGTGGATTCAATAATACCA
The DNA here is from genome assembly GCF_014243395.1 of Winogradskyella flava. Lineage (GTDB taxonomy): Bacteria > Bacteroidota > Bacteroidia > Flavobacteriales > Flavobacteriaceae > Winogradskyella > Winogradskyella flava. Next base: position 132,664 of record NZ_JACLCP010000001.1, read on the forward strand.
GAACCGACTGGAAGCACCTACAAACCAATAAGGCTACGAATATTTGAGAATAATTATTTTATAAGAGATTTTGACCCTACGGCGGACTTCAACCAATCTCAAGCCTATTTCTCAAATTTTTCCGCGTCAAGTACAGAAACAATTACTGCTTTAGAAGGCGAAGAACTTACAATCATTCCAGCGCCTCAAACGTCATATATTGTGGGAAGTTCAGACAATCAAATTAATATCAGTGAACAAGGATATAATTTAGAAACTATAGATGACAACGGAGATGTACAAATCTCAGAGAGACTTTCCCCTAGAATTAGGCTCAAATTAGACCCTGACTATTGGCAAAATAAAATAATAGTACTAGAGGGAGACGCCGTTCTAAGTAACACTAATAATTTTGCTGATTATTTTAGAGGACTTTATTTTAAAGCAGAACCGATTAATGATGATGGTAGTCTTTTAATTCTAAATACCTCAAGTCAAAATGCAAATATTACCATTTATTATACCAGACTAACGCCTTCGACTACAGATGATGCTACTGCTACACAGCAAGATACTTTTGTGCTAAATTTCGGCACTAGTAGTAATTCTGGTACTAGTAGTATTAATTTCTTTGTGAATGATTTCACGACTCCAATAGCAGATGGCAATCCGGATGCAGGTGATAGCAGAATATATCTCAAAGGTGGTGCAGGAGCAATTGGTAAAATAAAATTATTTAAGGGTGATGATATAAACGATGGAGATGATATGACGTTTGACACATGGAAAAGTGCATTTGTCGAAACCGATCAAGAAGGAAATTTTGTTCGATCAAAACGATTAGTTAATGAAGCTAATTTGGTTTTCTATGTAGACGAAAATCTAGTCAATACAGCAGATGCTCGTGAACCAGATCGCATATTTTTGTATGATGTAGATAATAAGAGACCGTTGGTAGATTATTTTTTAGATGGCATTAATAATAGCTTTCCTTTGTTTTCTGTTGCAAATCATCTTGGACCGTTAGAACGGGATGGTGATGAATCAGACGGAAATGGCATAAAATATAAATTAAGAATTACTGAACATATTAATAATTTGTTAGTAAGAGATTCAACCAATGTTGAGCTAGGCCTGTCTACTTCCTTAAATGTTAATTTAGAGGAGTCGATTACACAACGACAAGTTCAATCAACAGAAGATTCTGATTTAACTATACCCGTAAGTTCAGTGATGTCGCCTAGAGGCACAGTATTACATGGTAATAACACTGAGGACTTAAGTAAAAAAGTGTATTTAGAAATCTTTTACACCTGTACAGAAGAGAATGATTGCATCGAAGATTAAAAACCAAATTAAGTAAACAGCTAACCTATGTGCGGAATTGTTGGATATATAGGCCATCGAGAGGCCTATCCTATTGTAATTAAAGGACTTCAAAGATTAGAATATCGTGGTTATGACAGTGCAGGTATTGCATTATACGACGGTAGTAATATAAAGCTCTCTAAAACAAAAGGGAAAGTTTCTGATCTTAAAGAAAGGCTAGAGTCCGAAATTTCGACGGCTGGAACTTTGGGTATTGGACATACACGTTGGGCAACCCATGGCGTTCCAAATGATGTCAATTCTCACCCTCATTATTCTAATTCTGGTGACTTAGTAATTATTCATAATGGAATTATAGAGAATTACGATTCTTTGAAAAAGGAATTAATTAAACGTGGTTATACCTTTAAATCAGATACAGATACAGAGGTATTGGTGAATTTAATTGAAGATGTGAAGAAAAACGAAAACACTAAACTTGGAAAAGCAGTGCAAATTGCTTTAAACCAAGTCGTTGGAGCGTATGCCATAGCTGTTTTCGATAAGAACAAACCCAATGAAATCGTTGTTGCCAAATTGGGCAGCCCTTTAGCGATTGGTATTGGAGATGACGAATTCTTTATAGCTAGTGATGCCTCACCTTTCATAGAGTTTACAAAAAACGCTATTTATCTCGAAGATGAAGAAATGGCAATCATCAGGAGAGGTAAAGATATTAAAGTTAGAAAGATTAAAAATGACGCTTTAGTTGACCCTTATATTCAGGAGCTTCAACTCAACTTGGAACAGATAGAGAAAGGTGGTTATGACCACTTTATGTTAAAAGAAATCCATGAGCAACCAGAAGCCATTTTTGATACCTTTAGAGGACGATTGCTGAGTGACAAAGCTATGGTAAAGCTGGCAGGTGTAGAGGATAACATGAAGAAATTCCTTGCAGCTGATCGTATTATTGTTGTTGCTTGTGGTACATCGTGGCATGCTGGTTTGGTTTCGGAATACATTTTCGAAGATTTAGCGAGAATTCCTGTTGAAGTAGAATATGCCTCGGAATTTAGATATAGAAACCCTGTAATTACTGAAAAAGATATCATAATTGCTATCTCTCAATCAGGAGAAACGGCTGATACTTTAGCAGCTATTAAATTGGCAAAATCTAAAGGCGCATTTGTTTTTGGTGTTTGTAATGTTGTTGGGTCTTCCATAGCGAGGGAAACTGACGCAGGTGCTTATACACATGCCGGACCTGAAATAGGTGTAGCTTCAACAAAAGCTTTTACAACACAAATTACAGTCTTAACCTTAATGGCGTTACGTCTAGCTAGAGCTAAAGGCACGATTTCTAGCTCAGAATTTCGACATCATTTAATTGAGTTAGAAACTATACCTAAGAAAGTTGAAGAAGCTTTAAAATCAGATGCTTATGTACAGACCATAGCAGATATTTATAAAGATGCTACAAACTTTTTGTATTTAGGCCGTGGATTTAATTTCCCTGTTGCTTTAGAAGGCGCATTGAAGTTAAAAGAAATTTCCTATATCCATGCGGAAGGGTACCCAGCTGCTGAAATGAAACATGGCCCAATCGCATTAATCGATGAGCAAATGCCCGTTGTGGTTATTGCCACTAAGAAAGGTCATTATGAGAAAGTGGTTAGTAATATCCAAGAAATAAAATCTAGAAAAGGCAAAATAATCGGTATTGTTACCAAAGGGGATAAAAGTGTTAAGGAATTGGCAGACCATGTAATTGAAGTCCCTGAAACGTTAGAATGCCTGACCCCTTTATTAACTACAATACCACTACAGTTATTATCTTATCATATTGCAGTTATGTTAAATAAAAATGTAGATCAACCTAGAAATTTAGCAAAATCTGTCACTGTAGAATAAATCTAAAAAGTGCAATGCTTTTTTATTTAAATTGCACTTTTCTTTTCTTAAGTTCTTCATAAACAACAGCTACAGATTTTAATACAGCCTTATCACAATTTGTCGTGTCAATTGCTTTATTATTCTTGAATGGCTGTACATTAGATAAATCAAAATCTGCACTCAGTTCGTTTTCTAAATAAAGAAGCACCTCTTTAGGATTGGACAAATAATCCTGATATTCTATAAGTAAAAATTCTGAATCGTCTAAGGTCAGAAGGTGATCGTAATAATTAAGCCATACCGATAACCAGTAATCCAGCGAATTTTTATCATAGCTAAAGTCCTTAGGTTCATTATCAAAACTAAATACCTTTTGATTTTCACCAAACTCATGATGACCTAACCAATTCATATAAGTCTCAATAAAATCATCATCATGCTGAAATTCCGAAAACCTTAAGTGCTGATTTAACAAGGAATGTGCATGTTCCTCCGGCTTCCGAAACAAAAATATCGCCTTAAAATCTTTATTTAGGGACCTCAGGGATGGATATCTTAAAATTAGATTATTGTTTTTTGACAAATAAGTATATGAGTTCTCAGATCTAATAAGAGATTGGTAAGCAATATATTTATTATAAATCTCTTCATCTATATCATGCTTGGTCAATATCGATTCACCTATAAAGCTATCATTTAAATGGGCTTTAAAAAAATATTCCTCTAATGCTTCAATAGTATTTAAACCAAACATCATTTTATCACCATGTTTACGCTCTTTAAGCTTGGCCTTTTTGGGGTTATAAAGCTTTTTCCACAGATTTGGTGCTAAAAGGAATGGCATGTTAGAATAGTCTAAGGAACTAAATTTTCCAGCTTTAAATAACTGATCTGTTAAACTGGTTGTTCCTGCTCTTGCCAAGCCAGTTACAATTACAAACTCAGACTTATCTACCATTTTTTCTCCTGACTTGAATTTACTGTCGAAAGAGAATAGAAGTTTTGACAGATTGTAATTATTCAATATAAGCTTGTGCAGAAGCATCGATGCTTCAGAATAATTTTCCACCTTTTTATTTTTCTTGAAAACAAAAGGAATAATACTTCCTATAGATAAACTTGCAAAAAACCAAAATGAACTAAAGTCGAGACTTTCAAAACTTATTTCACTAAAATAGCCATATAAAAAAAGTGGGAGAATTGTTAAACCAACGATTACAATGAGAGCTCCAACAGTCTTTCCCAATGAAATAAGAATGCGTTTTAAAGCAACAATTAATTTCTTTTGCTTAATTCTTTCGTCTTCTTTTGAGAGCACCTCATTAGAAAGCGCAATAGACGACTCTAGCATATCAAAAAATACTTTTTTGAATGCAATTATAGATGCCCCCAGAGCAATACCGGATACACCTGCTACTATAAAATATAGCATTATCCTTTCTTGAAAAGGTTACGAAAAAACCTCTTAATCGGTATCCATAATACTACCCCAAAAGAAAATATTACAAGAAGTGCAATAAAAATGATAATAAGTAGTGTTCCAAGTCCCAATCCAGGTCCAATATATGCTAGCATAATAGTAGATTTTAAAAGTTAATGTCTGTGTAAATAGTCGTCCAATTTGGAAGGTAATGATAACCCTCTATATCACTTTTTAATTTGGTTTTTAAGACAACTCCATTTTTATTTAATACCCATAAGAGACCAGAGTTTTGCTCCTCTACAAACATGTCTCCATTGGGTAAAAATTCAAATAAGCCCTCTGCACCAGTGTAAATTTCATTTTCAATAAAATTATTCTCATAAAGTGCTTTAAATGAATCTGTTTCAAAGTTATAAATTAGTACGTTTGAGTGTGTTATTTTTCGTTGAATAGTTCCATTACTTGGTTTAAATTCATTTTTATTGAAATTGACATCCCATGCTGCTGAATTATTATTAAATAACCCTATTGTACTATCAGATAATATATCAACATCATGTTGAAATGTAAATGGCCCATCAATGACTTTAATAACCTTATCCGTAGACGGTCTAAATTGTATTACTGCAGATAGATGCCTAAAACTTAAAAATATATCACCTTTTTTAAAATATTTTGAACTATCAATAACAACAGGTTGTACGTCATTCAAATGAAATGGATCTGTAACATGTGTCGCTTTATTTAATAATTCATCAAGATCATTTTCAAGAAAAATACTTGTAAGAGACTTGCTGTAAAGTGTTTTACCAGTCTTTGCATCCACACTTAAAACTAGATCATCTCGATAATCAGTTTTCTCGCCATCTACAGATAATGTCTTAGGCACTATAATGCCTTCTTCATGCTTTACACCAGGCATCCAGATATTCCCTTTATGATCGAAATTCAATGCATGATGGAATATGAAATCCTTGTTAAACCATTTAACATTTGAACTCGAATCTAACCTAATCAATCCTGGTTTTTCATTCCAAGAGACAATTACATCTCTATCAGACATCATTTTAGCTGGGTAAATTCTGTCATTTTGCCCGACTTCATAATGTTCTGATAATATCTCAATGGGTAAATCCCATGTTTTTATAACTTTATTTGTTTTGAAATTCTTTAATTCAACATTGTATTGGTCACCTTGTCTATAGGTATAAGAACCATATAAATTATAACTTAAATTATTAATATCATTTACATCTTCTGCATTCGTTTTCAAATAGTATTGTGGTGCACGGAAAAAATGATTATACGCCATTTTCATGTTTGACGGTATTTCAGAAAAAGTCTTTATAGGTCCAGTTAAAGGTCCAGCGGCACGCTGACCAAGCGCAGCATTTCTCACAATACCACTCCACAACATCAGAATAAAAATCCCAATAATAAATAAAGCAAACTTTCTTAATGTCTTCATTCCAATTTGTTTGATTAGATTTGTTTTTAATAATTTTCAATAATAGGAATAAATCCATTCATAACTTAAATTATTCCATGTAAAGCAATTTTATACGTTCTGCTATCTAAAGTATTGACTTTAACTAAGTAATATAACTTTCAGCAGTAATGTTTAAGATACTAATAATCATTAACTGTTCTTTTTAATGTAACTCAAAAAAGATTGGAAATTGTGAATTTCTCAATTTTAGGGCTTTTGATTTTACAAAAAATATTATGCATGCATAATTTTGTGAGAAATTCTTATTGAATTTTCATATATTTATTTAAATTGCTCATCTAATAAATTAACTAATTCTCTAAAATGAAGACAATCTTAAAGCTTTTCACAATGCTTTTTTGCGTGGTATCGTTTGCTCAAACCACAATAAAAGGTAAAATTACCGACAATACTGGGTTACCCTTGCCTGGAGCTAATATTGTAGTAGTAGGTACTAGTTCTGGTACAGTATCGGATTTTGATGGTAATTATTCTTTGACGGTAGATCAAGATCCACCGTTTACGATTCGCGTAACCTATACAGGATTTCAAGAACAAACTGTTGAAGTAACAACTAACGGTCAAACCGTAGATGTTACCTTAGTCGAAGGTAATGAACTTGACGAAGTTGTTATCTCGGCCTCTCGTACTCCAGAACGTATTTTTGAATCCCCTGTTACAGTTGAGCGTTTTGGATTAAAAGAAATTAAAAACACTGCGTCCGTAGATTTTTATGACGGACTAGAAAATCTAAAAGGTGTAGATATAAATACCAACAGTTTAACATTTAAGTCTATAAACACTAGAGGTTTCGCAACATTTGCCAATACGCGTTTTATGCAATTAGTAGATGGTATGGACAACTCCGCTCCTGCACTTAACTTCCCATTAGGTAATTTATTGGGTATGACAGAAACAGATGTATTGAGTGTAGAACTTCTACCTGGTGCAGCGTCTGCACTATATGGTGCTAATGCCTTTAACGGAATTTTATTTATGCGAAGTAAAAACCCTTTTGACCACCAAGGTATAAGCGGGTATATTAAAAGAGGTATTACATCTCAAGAGGCAGCAGGTGATAATGATTATACGGATTTAGGTATAAGAATGGCTTTTAAGTTCAATGACAAATTTGCCGCTAAAGTTAACTTCGGCTATTTAAAAGGGACTGACTGGTTTGCCGTTAATGAGGAAGACAAACTTAATCGAGGACTTACCAGAGCAGATATTGATTATGATGGTATCAATGTTTATGGTGACGAGGTTAGTACAGATATTAATGGCGTTGCCCAGACTTTAGAAAGTTTAGGCTTAGCTCCATCTGGTTCTTCCGCACTAGTTCCATCAGTCAATGTTAGTAGAACAGGTTATAATGAACGAGATTTAACCAATTACAATGCTGAAAGTATTAAGGCGGATTGGGGATTATATTTCCGTCCATGGGAAAATGATTTTGAAATACAATACGTTGGTAAGATAGGTTCAGGTAATACAATCTATCAAGGCGCAAATCGCTATAACATTAAGAATTTCTTTTTACAACAACATAAGTTAGAAATCAGAAATGATAATTTCTTTGTTAGAGGATATGTAACGGAAGATAAAGCTGGTGATTCCTACGATATGGTTTTTACTGGAATTAATATCAATAGAGCATGGAAAGATGACAATACTTGGTTTGGAGAATATGTTGGTACATATATTGGTGCCACACTTGGTGGTGCTACTAATGATGCGGCTCATGCAGCTGCAAGAGCACAAGCAGATACTGGTCGATTCTTACCAGGAAGTCCTGAATTTCAATCTGCTTTCAATCAAAGTATTAATGATCCTGATTTAAGTACCGGTTCCAAATTTCAAGATAACTCTAAAATTTATCATGGTGATGCCAATTATAACTTTGGTGATATGATAGAATTTGCCGAGGTACAAGTTGGTGGTTCATACAGAAGATATCGATTAAATTCGTTTGGAACGATTTATACAGATGTTGATGGACCAATCAATTATTCAGAAGTTGGTTTTTATACCCAATTACAACGTTCGTTAGAATTATCTGATAATGTTGATTTAAAATTAACTGGTTCTTTGCGTTATGATAAGTCTGAATTATTTGACGGCTTTTTCTCACCAAGATTATCTGCTGGTTTTACAATTAATGAAAACCACAATATTAGAGCATCATACCAAACAGGATTTAGAAATCCAACCACACAAGATTTATATATTGGTTTGGATGTAGGTAGGGCGATTTTAGTTGGTGGTGCTTTTGACAATCCAGAAAGAGACTTAAGAACGTACAATGCAGCAGATGGTGATTTAAGTGCGTTTGCAGTGAACAATATCTTTGGTGGACAACAATCGATTACTATAAATGCGGCAGGTGCATATAATAATTCATTCTTTGCGAACTCCGTGCTTAATGGATTCGCCCAAACTGGTAATCCTGCTGATTTAGAAATTGCCAATTCCAATTTAGCACAACCTGAGCAAGTAAGTTCTTTTGAGCTGGGTTATCGTGGTAAATTAGACGGTATTATCATTGACGCATCGGCATACTACAATAAATATCAAGATTTCTTGGCTAATGAAACAGTTATTAGTCCTTTCTATGGTGATGTCCAATTAACGGAAACTCTTCCTAATGGAACACCTCTAGCGGTTGCGGCAATCGCCAATGGTGATTTCGAGGCTTATCAAACTTATACAAATTCTGATGAAGACGTAAATTCGTATGGTGCTGCTATTCAAGTATCGGCAAAAGTATTTGGCGGATTTGATTTGAGCGCAAATTACACCTATGCTAAATTAGATTTTGATGTTACTGAAAATCCTGATTTTAGAACGAATTTCAATACGCCAGAACATAAAGTAAAAGCATCTTTTGGTAAAACGGAGTTATTTAAAAACTTTGGATTCAATGTTGCCTGGAGATGGAGTGATAATTTCTTCTGGGAAGCGTCTTTTGGTGATGGTGATGTTCCTGCTTACCATGTGATAGATGCACAAGTTAACTTTAGGATTCCTAGCTTAAAGTCAACAATTAAAGCTGGAGCTACTAACTTATTACAAGACGAATACTTTACAGCATTCGGAACTGGTTTGATTGGCTCTCAGTATTACGTATCCTTGACTATCAATAATCTATAAATAACGGAAAAGAAAATGTTTAAAATGAAACAACTAAAATATATAGTACTATCATTACTGACCTTGGGAATGATGGCTTGCGAGAATGAACTCGTTGATGATTTAAGAGATAGAAATAATCCTCCAACAGATCCGTTACCAGACCTCACGGCAGGTAGTGCAGATTTTTCTAATTATGTATCTATCGGACCATCGTTTACAGCAGGGTTTACAGATAATGGCCTTTTTATTGCGTCACAAGAAAATTCTTTTCCAAATATTCTTGCAGGAAAATTTGCTAACGCCGGTGGAGGTTCGTTCACACAACCTTGGATGAGTGATAATTTTGGTGGTTTAGCTGCTGGTGGAACTCGTATTACAGATCCTAGATTAGTTTTTGGCGGGGCTGGGCCAGTACCATTAGAATCTGTAATTGGACCTGTAACCGTTGGAACAGATATTGTACTCAATAATCCTTCTGGACCCTTTAATAATTTAGGTATTCCAGGGGCTAAAAGTTTTCACTTTATTGCTCCAGGATATGGAAATTTTGCAAATTTCCCTGCCGCTGCCAATCCTTATGCAGTGCGTGTTACAGGCAATACACCCAATGCCACAATCTTAGAATTAGCAACAGATCAAAACCCTAGTTTTTTTACTGCTGATTTAATAGGTGGTAATGATGTTTTAGGATATGCAACAGCAGGTGGTGATGCTAACATAAATCAAATAACAGACCCAGCTATTTTTGAAGGCGCTTTTAATGCTATAATCGCTGGACTTACCGCAAATGGAGCCAAAGGTGCAGTCACAAATATTCCTTATGTTTCTAGTCTACCGTATTTTAATGCGGTTCCTTTTGATGCATTGGATCCAACCAATCCAGCTTTCGGTCCACTCATACCAACTTTAAATGGCATATTTGGTCAAATAAATTTAGTATATCAAGCTCTTGGACAGCCAGAAAGATCAATCGTTTTCTCTGAAACAGCTGCAAGTCCAGTCGTTATTAGAGACGAAAGTTTAGCCGACGTATCTGCACAAATGATTGCGGCCTTTAATGCGAGCCCAACATTTCCACTTTTTGTGCAATCATTAGGCTTACCAGCAGCAGCAGCTCCTTTAGTTGCCAATTTATTAGGTGCTACTTATGGACAAACAAGACAAGCTAATTCTGAGGATTTACTAACACTGCCAAGTGCTTCGGTTATTGGTACAGTGAATAGCGATTTCTTTGCGTTTTTAACTGGAAGTGGTATTCCTGCTGCCCTTGCTGGTCAGTTTGCTGTTGAAGGTATTACTTATCCTTTAGACGATAGATGGGTGTTATTACCTAGTGAAAATGCTGAAATAGTAGCAGCTGTAGATGCTTATAACGCAACTATTTCTAGTGTTGCAAGTACTAATGGCTTGGCTTTGGTTGATGTTAATGCTATTTTGACTGAAGCTTCGACTACAGGTATTATGTTTGACGACTACAATATGAATACAGATTTAGTTTTTGGTGGTTTAGTAAGTTTAGATGGTGTGCATCTAACGGCACGAGGATATGCATTAATGGCTAATAGTTTTTTACAAGCTATTGACTCTACTTACGGTTCTAATTTCGAAGCTTCTGGAAACTTGGCTAGAGCTGGTGATTTTCCAACAAATTTCTCGCCTTTACTTCAGTAACTTTCTAGTAAACTATAATATAAGAACACGCTTTTGTAAAGCGTGTTTTTTTTATTCAAAAAAGCCTGACTTTTTTAAATAAAACTCTATCTTTGCAGCGCGAAAAACGAGCTGTTTTTCATATTTAAATTATTGCAAAACAAAAACATATAAGTAATGTCAAAAGTTACAGGTAAAGTTGCACAAATCGTAGGGCCAGTTATCGATGTAGAATTCGCTGCTGGTTCAGAACTTCCAAAGATTTATGATTCATTAGAAATTAATAACCAAGATGGTTCTAAATTAGTATTAGAAGTACAATCTCACATCGGTGAAGATACTGTACGTACTATAGCAATGGACTCGTCTGATGGTTTAAGTAGAGGAACAGAAGTTCATGCTACTGGTGCTCCAATCCAAATGCCAATTGGTGAAGATGTTTACGGACGTCTATTTAATGTAATTGGTGATGCTATTGATGGATTAGGTGATTTACCTAAAGCTGGTGATGCAGGTTTACCTATTCACAGACAGGCTCCTAAATTTGAAGACTTATCTACGTCTACTGAAGTTTTATTTACTGGTATCAAAGTAATCGATTTAATTGAGCCTTATGCAAAAGGTGGTAAAATTGGTTTATTTGGTGGTGCTGGTGTAGGTAAAACAGTATTAATTCAGGAGTTAATTAACAATATTGCTAAAGGTCACGGTGGACTTTCTGTATTTGCAGGAGTTGGTGAAAGAACTCGCGAAGGAAACGATTTACTTCGTGAGATGTTGGAATCAGGAATTATCAAGTATGGTGATGATTTTATGCACTCAATGGAAGAAGGTGGATGGGATTTGAAGAAAGTTGATAAATCAATCATGAAAGAATCTAAAGCAACTTTCGTGTTTGGGCAAATGAATGAGCCTCCTGGAGCTCGTGCTCGTGTAGCATTATCTGGTTTAACTATTGCAGAATATTTCCGTGATGGTGCTGGTGATGGACAGGGAAAAGATGTATTATTCTTCGTAGATAATATCTTCCGTTTTACACAAGCTGGTTCTGAGGTATCTGCTTTATTAGGTCGTATGCCTTCTGCGGTAGGTTACCAACCGACATTAGCAACTGAAATGGGTGCGATGCAAGAACGTATTACTTCTACTAAGAAAGGTTCTATTACATCTGTACAAGCCGTTTATGTGCCTGCGGATGATTTAACGGATCCTGCTCCAGCAACAACGTTTGCTCACTTAGATGCAACAACTGTATTATCTCGTAAGATTGCTGAGCTTGGTATTTATCCTGCGGTGGATCCATTAGACTCTACATCAAGAATTTTGACAGCAGATATTTTAGGTGATGATCACTATGACTGTGCCCAAAGAGTAAAGGAGTTGTTGCAACGTTATAAAGAATTACAAGATATTATTGCTATCCTTGGTATGGAGGAATTATCTGAAGAAGATAAACTAGCTGTAGGACGTGCACGTCGTGTTCAACGTTTCCTATCTCAGCCATTCCACGTAGCAGAGCAGTTTACTGGTATACCAGGTGTATTAGTAGACATTAAAGAAACTATCAAAGGTTTTAATATGATTATGGATGGTGAACTAGATCATTTACCAGAAGCGGCATTTAACCTTAAAGGATCTATCGAAGAAGCTATTGAAGCTGGTGAGAAAATGTTGGCTGAAGCTTAATCTAATATTTCAAAATTATGTATTTAGAAATTGTATCACCTGAAGCAACACTGTTTAGTGGAGAAGTAGATTCTGTTACTGTTCCTGGTGTTAATGGTGAATTTGAAATGCTAAAAGATCACGCGCCAATTGTATCCATTCTTAAAGAAGGACATGTGAAAGTAGCTGGTAATAGTATTCAACTTGAAGAAGAGATTGAAGAAAAATTTACCAAGTCAGACAAAGGTGTTTGGTTAGCCATTAATTCTGGCACTATTGAAATGAAAGATAACAAGTTAATTGTTTTAGCTGATTAGGCTATTTCAATCACTGTATACATAAAACGCGAAGTGCTTACTTCGCGTTTTTTTATTTTAAAAATCGAATCTATAATTCATTTTAAAAGCAATTCCCCAATCTTTTCTCGTTATATCTTGATTATAATTATCTGAAATAACTAAGTAAATATAGGATAGCGGTTTATATTCCCATTGCAGACGGCTGTTAATATTAAAATTGTCTCTTTGGGTATTATATTGCACATATGTCGTCCAATTTAATCGATTATTAAAAAATATTTGTCCAGTAAATCTTGTTAAATGAAACGTTTCCTTACCTAGCTCATTAAGGTGGATAGCATTGACGTCATAAGATAATTCTAAATTGGCAAATGGCAATAATTGATAGTTTAAATAAACGCCTCCAGCAATTCGTTTTCCGCTATAATAATTTCCTTTTTGTACATTGACACTATACCTGAATTTTTGATTGTTGGCAGAATTATAGCCTATTTTTAATAATCCGAAGTTGTATGTGCCTGGCTGTAGTGCATCTCCATTCCCAAGAGGATCAAATCCATATTTTAAGTCTACATAATCGTGTGTATATACATAGTAAACTGCAGACAAATCTTTAAAGAATAGTGCTGAATTTAAAAAATGTGAAGATTGATTTAATTTCCCAGTGTCATCAAGGTAAGTGTTATTACTATAGTTTAGAATTCTAACAGAATTCAAGGCTTTAGAATTTTCATAAAATTTTTCATGCTCAATACTTACTGTGCTTTGGGTATATCCTTCTCTTACAACTACATCATTTATTGCATCATAATTACTTAGTCTAGGTGTAAACCCTAAATCTGTAATATAGTTTTTACCAATATTCTTTATTGCAGCACTCCATTCCAAACCTCTTTTGTTATACCAAATTCCTGCGTGATAAAAATTATTTTCTCCCGAAATACCATTACTAAAGCTTTTACCAAAATTGACCAAACCAAGCCACTTGTTATTATTAGACCTATAGTTAAGGTTTAATCCTGTTACACGATTATAATCATTTATAAACTCAAATCCATCTGTTTCTTGCCTGTTAATTAAATATGCTGTTGTAGTTATATTTTTTGATAATTGCTGTTCGCCTACAAAAACAACGTAGTTTTGCGAGGCTATATCTCCATCCTCATCTGATTGTACATTTAAAACACCTATTCTAGTTTTTGGTGATATGTTTCCTGATAGTTTCAATCCCAATTGGATGTCACTATTAGCACCTATGCGTCTAGAATAAAATGGATTAACTCCATCTACTCCCAAATTGGAAAATAAATCTGCGTTCTCTAAAAAGAAGTTTCTTCTTTCAGGGAAAAATATGGAAAACCGCGTCAAGTTGGTCACTTGTTGATCTACATCTATTTGTGAAAAATCTGGATTTATCGTCACATCGAGTTTTAAAGATGATGTAACACTATATTGCACATCCAAACTCGGTATAAATGGAGTTTCATCTACCTCCTCAACAACATCATTTAGATAATTAGTAGTTACAGATGGTGTAACGGCAAATTTTGAACTGGATATACTTGGCAAGTTTTCTACTGAGAATTTTTCTGTAAAACGTAAATCGAACAGTCTATAATTGCGTTTAACATTCTTAAGTATGGTCCAAGCATTCTTTTTTATATCTCTCATATAAAATTGCACACCAAAAACAGCATTGTCTTTATTAAAATTTAAAAACTTTAACGGAATAACTACTTCGTATATTTTGTCATTACCATCAATACTGGTTTTTGCATTCCAAACAGCATTCCAACTGGTAGAAAAATTATAACCTTCGCTTATTCTTTCGACCAAACCATCTATCAGAGTCCCATAAGCATTAACAGAAAAGTAATAGGCATTTTGTTCTTGGTTTTGAGTATCTAAAATCATTGCAAAACCATCACTCAAGCCAATTGGCACATCACGTTTTAATGAGCCAACTTGTGATTTTCTCTCTATATCGTGATATACAAGTCCGACATACAAGTTTTCACCATCATGAAAAAGCTTTACTTCAGTTTGTTGTTCCGCGAGCCCTTTATCATTTGGGGCATAATTGTAAAAACCCGTGTATTCTGGTAGTTGCTGCCAAACAGATTCTTCTAGTTTTCCATCTATTGAAACTTTAGTGTCTATGTACTTAATCGTTTTTGTTTGAGAAAATAAGTAACTTGTATAGCAACAAAGAGAACATATTATTAATATGCTAAAACGATTCATTTTTTGTAGAATTTCTATTATTCCTTATTTAGGCTTATCAACTCTAGAATTTTCAAAGAGACTGGTTTTGAAGATTGAAAATTCTGCCCTGTAACTAAACGCCCATCTACTTCTAAAGTAAACTTCCCTCTTTCTGAAAATCTAAAACTTCCTCCTCGCTCTTCAATTGTTTTTTTGATTAAAAAAGGAAATGTTTTAAAATACGGTTCTGACTTATTTTCATAATCATCTGGATAACCACTTACCCTTTTACCATCAACCAAATATTTCCCGTCTTTGGTTTTTAAATTGACAATACCTGCCGTGCCATGACAAACAGAAGAAATAATACCATTATGCTTCTCGTAAACATCCATTGCTATTTTTTGAATTTCTTTATTTTCTGGAACTCCAAACATAGCGCTACCACCACCTATGTATTGAACTGCTTTATATTTAGAAGCATTAATTTCAGAAGGAGATTTCGTGTTTTTAAGTGCATTCATAAAAGCAGTGTCATACAAATACTTTTTACTCATGTCGTCGGAAGTATTTATATATGCTAACGGAACAGCTCCGCCTTTAGGGCTCAAGAAGTCAACAGAATAACCAGCATTTTTAAAAACGTCATAAGCATTTACAATTTCTGAAAAACTATTTCCCGTGCTTATTTTTGTATCACCATAAAAATGCGCATTAGAAAGAATAAATAAAACAGAGTTCTGTTTAGGATCATCGAGTCTAGTTGCTGTTTTACTGATTATTTTCCAATCTCCCTCAAACTTTTTTAACAAGAATAAATCAATATAAACCCATTCTCTTGCAGGGCCTGTAATTTCAACCTTTGCAGTTGCGATGTCCTTTACTTGCTCAATTTCTAAAATTTTAGCATAACGTCCATTGAACTCATCTCTATCTGCATTTTTAAAAAAGCCTGTATATTCTTTTGGTGTATATAGCTTAAATAAGCCATCTTTATTAGTCAGGTATAAGGTGGCATTATCTGTAAAGGCACTTTCTAACATATCTAACTTGTTATAAGAACTGCCTTCCATATAATTTTGGAGTGTTCTCTCGATTAAAGGATTAGATGATGATGTTGAATATGATGGTGATGTTCTATAAGTAGATGGGTCACTTATTGGATAAAAATCCTCTGTTTGCTCAGAAGTTGTTTTCTCATTCTCTCTATTAATTAAAAAAGACCCACCCCAAACTACTTGAGGATAATCTAAAATTTGCTCAACCATTTGGCCTAAAGAAGGAACCGTACCACTAAACTTTTCAATAGCCTCGTTTTTTGGGACCCAATGAAATTCAACATTTTTATTTTTGGGTAAGTCATTAGTGGTGGATTTTGCAACATAAAACTGTCTTACACTTAAAGAATTATTAAAGCCAAATTTATAGGTGAAAACACCTTTGAGTTCGGGTTTTGAAATAGATACTCCATATTTATTTGTAAGACTAGCGATTACCTCATTAATTGTCTGTCTTTGCTCATAAAACGCACCTATAGTAATCCAACCTATTGTTGCTCTTTTTATTAAAACCTCTCCATTATCGTTTAGGATAATTAATGTGATAACACTCGTATTTGGTTCTGAATTATCTTCAGACTGCGCTAAAAGGGAATTGTACATTAAGACTAATGCAAATAGAATAACAACTTTTTTCATTTTTAAGAATTTAATTGATTAACTCAAACCTCTAAAAATGATATTATAATAAAGTGATACGCTATAATTTAGGTGTCCAACATTATAACTTTGGACTTCTTATACTACATAAATTGCTTTTGAAACTCTGCGGGTGTCTGCTCAACTACTTTTTTAAATGTCGCATAAAAGTTTGATTTTGAGGAGAAACCTGCTTCAAAACCGATCGCTTCTAACGTTAAATTTTGTTTTTCGCGTAATAATCGTTTTGCTTCCTCTACACGATAATCGTTTACATAAGTATTGAAGCTTTTTCCTAAATTATCATTTAGTAATTGGGATAATTTATGGGTAGAGACATGGATTTGCTTAGCAATATTTTTAAGCTTTACATCAGAATTTTTATATAATTCTTGTTCTTGCATCATACTATTTAATTGTGTTAGCAAAACCTTAGCTTCTCTTTCATCAATCTTTTTTGCTCCATACTTTTCTGGAATGTCTTGAAAAATAGTCTCGCGATTTTTCTTTGAAACGAAGAAAATTAATAATACATAAAACACTATCGAAAAGGTAATAGTCCCAGCCATATATAAGTAATAATAGCCTATTAAATACGCTACAAAAATTAAAATATTGGCCATAAGAACTGCAACTAACCAATGTTCTGCAGTTGTACATTTTTGCGATTTAGAAAACAGTTTTACAATAATGATATTCATCAAATAAGTAGATGCTAACAGGTATAAACCCCAAGTTCCATAAATAACCCATACAAACCAATCCCAAAAAGATGGATTAGTTTCATAGGGTTTTAAAATTCCTATAATTACTATAAATAGAAAGAGGGTGCTAAAATGGATTTTCCACAACTTTGGAATAGAATCTCTATTTTCAATCGACGATTTTAAATAATAAAACAATGTAATACCTATTAAAAAACAAGCTGATAATCCTATTTGTGGTATCAATAATTCGATGTCCTCTGTTAGTATGAATAGGCGATAGACAGATTTTCCAATACGGATACTTAAGAGAAGTAACAATAGCGCAAATAATAAATTCTGTGTTGGCTTTTGTTTACTAAAAAACAAAAAATATAGGCTTACCAAAAAGCCGTTAAATACACCTATTGCACAAATAAAAAATAATAAAGGATTCTCAAATTGCATTATTTTCTCTTTATTTCTTTAGCTTTAGTATTGTCAGCTCTTGATTTGCATTTAGCAATAATAAATGTAATTCTCCTTTTATAAAAACACTTTCAATAGCTTTAACATCTCCGTTGCTAAATCTTACAAAGTCTTTATAGAGCGTTATTTGATCATTATCTTTAGTTAAGATATAACCTTGAGAAGCATCGTAACGAATCGTTTCAACCTCAGAATCATATATATTGCCTACACCAAAAACTTCGACTGACCCATCTTTATTAAGATCTAAAAAGTGAAAATCTAGAGTAGGTCCAAATTGTGATTGATTGGGTAATGGGTTAAATTCAAAATTACCATTACCAATATTTCGAATATAATACGAACTAAAACTAGATGCTTCTAAATGCAAGGCTGATTCAATATTTTCTCTGCCATATATATCCATTATATTGGAGTTCGCAAACTCGCTAAAGGTTCCTATTTTTTTATTCAAAAAAGGGGTTTGTTGCGAAGAGCACTCTTTTCCTCTAATAGGAAATAAAACACCCTCGGATTCTTTGGTAAGCGCCATATCATAGCTCTCATTATCATCGAAGTGATTGGCGTAAATATGAAGTGGTTTTTCTTCTGTTGGATGAAACTTATTGTTTTCTCCAAAATTCCCAACAAAATAATCCTCATCACCATCACCATCATAATCAATAGCTTTTATGGTTTGAAACCAGCCTGCTTTCTCGTTTGTAGGTAAATCGACTTCTTTAAATAGTCCTTTATCATTCTTAAAAATAGTCACTGGCATCCATTCTCCTACAACTATTAAATCTGAATCACCATCATTATCATAATCTGAAAAAATGGCGTCATTAACCAATCCGAGAGTATTGAATGCTTCTGCATGCTTAGATGTAACATTTATAAAAGTTCCATTTCTATTTTCTAATACATAAGATTTCGGAGCTTTTGGATATTGCCCTGAGACTACACGACCTCCAATAAACAAATCTAAATCACCGTCACTATCAAAATCATTTGCTGCTATAGCTTTTGTAATTGTGAGCATTTTTGGCAGCCTGCCTTTTGAAAAGTTTCCTTCGCCATCATTGATGTATAATCTATCTTGAAGCAAGGCACTATGCGCTTCTTGACTATAATTACCTGAAGCCAGATATAAATCTAAATCATTATCACCATCAGCATCAAAAAAGAGCGCATTGTTATCATTATATGCCTTGTCATTTTCAAATAAATTCTGATTTACTTTATAAAAAGAACCCGAATTATTTTGAATGTACAACTCAGCAGGATATCCCATTGTATTTCCAACAAAAAAATCATCCAAGCCATCACTATTTACATCTGCAATTGCTAAGGCATTATCTATTGTAGATTGTTTTTGTGGTAATAACAATTGTAGATTATAGTCATCGAATTTAACAGATCTATGCTTATAACTTATTCCTAAACTGGATGGTGAGACTGATTGGAATAAAGCTTTTTCCGTTTCTTTTTTTGTAGCTGTAATCGTTGCTTCATTATAGGATAAGGTTAAGCTCTGATTTGCTTTTATATTAGTCAATACTTGAGTTTTATTATCGCTCCATATTATTCTTAAGCTATCTATAACTTCAGATTCTCCCAGTCCAAAATTTAACTTATCACTTACTGAGGATTGATAACCTCTGCTAGCATATAATTCTTTGAGTTGTCTTGTTTCTTTTGTATAAACTTCAACACGACTGCCAATACCATTTATATTATTACCAGAACCTTTTAGACTAATTTTTATATAATTAGCTTTAGAATTATTTCTATAAATCGAGGCTTTATCAGACTGGTTATTCAATACCAAATCCAAGTCGCCATCATTATCTAAATCAGCATAAACTGCTCCGTTGGAATTTAGTTTTGCTTCAAATCCAAAATCGAAAGAACTATCACGAAACGTATAGTCCCTATTATTTATAAACATATAGTTTGATAGCTTTGCAGATGGAATTAAGTCTTTAGCTTCATTAAAGGTTTGTTCTCTATTATTTCTAAGATTTTTTCCTAGTATTGTCTGTTTAAAATCTTGATTGGCAATATCTTTTTCGATCCCATTTGTAATGAATATATCGTTAAAACCATCGTTGTCAAAATCTGCAATTAATGGTGCCCAGCTCCAATCTGTCTTAGCTACTCCAGAAAATTGACCAATTTCGGCAAAACTACCATTACCATAATTAAGCTGTAACATATTAGACATATACTGATGATGCCAACCTTTATTTACTATACGGTTAAACTTTGCTGTACTCATTGTAGCCATATTCTCTTTGCCTCTTTTTCTATCGGCAGCCATCATATCTAAAACTAAAAGGTCTGGTTGCAAATCATTATTTATATCAGCGAAATCTGAACCCATACTATTGGCTGACATATGCTTGAACCGTGTAAGAATTTCATCCGTAAAGGTGCCATCTTTATTATTGATATATAGAACATCAGGTTCTAAAAAATCGTTAGCCACATAAATATCTGGCCATGAATCATTATTAAAGTCACCTATTGAAGCACTCAATCCCCAAGCTTTCAACTTTGAAATTCCAGAAGCAGACGACACATTTTTGTAAGTACCATTATCATTATTAAATAAAATATCTCTGCTATCTGTTTTTAAACTTGCTTGCTGTTGCGGACTGAGAATTAAACTGTTAGTATTGGAATCTGTGCTATGGTTTACCAGATACATATCTAAATCACCATCTTTATCATAATCTAAAAAATAGGCTTGCGTAGAAAAGCTATATTCTTTAAGCCCATACTTTAATGCTTCGTCTTTAAACGTATTATCTCTTTGATTTATATAAAGCTTGTTTTGGCGTGCGCTCCTACTATCTAAAGACCCTGATTTACACACATAAATATCTAACCAGCCATCATTATTAATATCTACCATAGTGACTCCTGTCGTCCATCCCTTATCATCTTCTACTTCTGCGTCTTCTGTGATATCTTCGAATACAAAGTTGCCCTTGTTAAGATATAATGTATTTGAACTTTGATTCGAAGTAAAGTAAATATCCTCTAAGCCATCGTTATTAATATCTCCAACTGCAACTCCTCCTCCATTATAGATATAGCTGTAATTTAAAAAATTGAAGTCTACAGTTTCTTCTATTTTGTTTTCAAAATCTATGTTGGAGTGACTTGCCGGAATTTTAGTAAATAAAGTATTTGAGTTATCCTGATAAGGCGTTTTATGATCCTTACAATTGAAGCATATTAGCAATAGTAGAAAAAGATACTTTCTAAAGGCCATTTTTATGAAGTTCTTAAAAGCATCTCTTTGATCGCAGTATGTATGCTCTATTTAACATTAGTTCCCAACCAAAGTATCCGTTCCCAAATACTTGTCATCTTTATTATAATACCAAGCACGTACTTTTGGCATTTTAATACTATTTACACTAGCTTCTTCATTGAGTAATATATATTCGCCAGTATCTGGATTTTCTTTGCCTTTGTCATCGGTTTTAAAGAATTGATAGACTTCCATGGCATAAGTTGTGGGGTCAAAATAAAAGTACCAGACATCACTACCAACAGCTTCGTCGTAAGTGATTTTTAATACCAGATACGCTTTACCTTTAAAAGTTTTCTTTTCAATCGTTTCGCTCAAGTTTGTTCCAGGGTCATTCAGTTTCATTGGCAAACCGTAAAGATACGTATAGTAGTTTTTGTATAGATTGGCTCTATCACAAGACATTCTCTTCTCTTTGGCGCTTACACTATCCAAGACTTTACCATTATATGCCATTATACATTTACTCTTGTCTATTGTATAAGTTGTGGTAATTGAATCTCTTGTTGCCTTAACACTAAAATATTCAGTTGGTAAATTTATCTCGATGACACTAGTGCGTTTTGAAGTATTTGGCGTGGTCATTTCTACTGTAAAAGAGGAATCAAAACTTCCCCATTCATTATTTGGATCATGATAGGAGATACTTTTGTCCAATATTTGTTTTGCTGTAAGGTTTTGACTCAAGCAAGCCATTGATGATAGTATGGTGAGAAAGAACAGGCTAAATTTCATACTTTGATTGTTTCTTTGCAAATTACAAATTAAGCCATAAAAAAAAGCATCCAATGCCGAACTTTACGGGAGGATGCTTTTACTAAATTTAGATAGATTTGTGGATTATTTTGCTTCCATTAAAGCAAAAAACTTGTCTATATTAGGCATTAAAATAATACGTGTTCTACGATTTTTAGCTCTATTTTGTCTTGAGTCATTTTCTACCAAAGGTTGGTAGCTACTGCGACCTGATGCAATCAATTGCTCTGGCGCCACTTTAAACTGCTTTTGTAATTTTCTAACTACAGAGGTAGCACGCAACACACTTAAGTCCCAGTTATCTGCAATTTTCTCAGTGTTAATACTTCTAGAATCCGTATGACCTTCGACCATAACGTCCAAGCTTGGCTCAGAATTAATAACGTCTGCTAATTTTTTTAAGATTTTATCGGCTTTATTTCCAACTCTATAGCTTGCCGTGTTAAACAACATATCATCAGCAATAGAAATCATTACTACAGTTTCATTGATATCTACAACGATATCTTCATCTTCATTTAAATCACTTGTATCTATAGCCTTACTCAAATTATACTGAACAGCTAAGTTCATAGAATCTTTTAATGTTTTAGCATTGGCTAATTTTTCTGGATCCACATTTTGAAGCGTTTCACGCATTTTCTCTTGGCTAAGTCCTGAAGTCACCGTTCCATCCTCAGATAGCTTGAACTTTGCCTTATTTTCAATAGTCAGTCCCTCAACATCCTCATTTAAAGATTGTATTTTAGAATTGTACTCATTAACGCGAGCTTCAATAACTGCGAATTTATTTTCTAGATCTTCCTTTTCTACACGTGTTTTAGTAAGTTCACTTTGTATTTCTCCTTTTTCTTGTTCTAAGGCTAAATATTTTTTCTTTGAAACACAAGAGCTTAGTAAAAGTGCGGTTACAAATAGGATCGAAATTTTTTTCATGTTTAAGTTTTTGGTTAATTGATTCAATACAATTACATATACGTCGAAATTAAACACTTGGATGTTTGAATAATGATTTATTTAAATTTAGTTTTACCCAAATAAAAATGCCCTAGTATTTATACTAAGGCATTGATTTTATTCCGTTTTTAATTTTATTCCTCTTGTTCTGAACTGCTTAGTTGTGCTGGCTCTACAGAACTATCATGAGAATGATAATACTCTTCTAAAAGGTTCATCATTGCAGTGAGTAAATCCTTTGTTTCCAAAAGTAAACTAAAGTATAGCGTTGTGTTTTTAGGACTAGATTCCTCATTTCTGGTCCGCTCCACTTGCTTTTGAATTTTTTCCCTTACCAAATCAAATGCTTTTGACTTGTCGGTCAAGATAGCACCAATCATTTCGAAAGACCTGGATTCGAATGCCGTTTGGGTAGTCTTGAATAATTCTTCTAAATGCTCATCCAAATCCTTAAGCTCTTTAATTTGGCTAAACTTTAGCTTCTTATGATTATTATTAACATGTTTATGACTGGCTTTGGAAATGTATTCCAATGACTGCGTCATATCTTGTAAATGACCTAAAATATTAATATAAAAATTACTAGCTGAGACACTTGGCTCTTCAAGGTTTCGAATAAAATAGAATATATTGTCCTTAAGGTCGTCTACTTCCTTAGACAGTTTATCAATTTGTCTTCTATTCTTTTTAAGTAGTTTTAAATCCTGTATAGCTAAACCGTTGATTGCAGAAGTGTAAATTCTATTACCTCTTTTTACAACGTTAGCGATGTTTGATGCACTCTCATGAATAACACCTTGTGTGGAACTGCTCTCTGCTTTTTCAAGCTGATCTTCTTCACGCATCATTCTAGAACTCTTTCTGTGCGACAAGTAACTTCTAATTAAAAGTAGGACAGCTAAAACTAATAGGCCGACTAAAGCATAACCTTCACCATAATACAAAATATAGGCCATTATGGACGCCGCTACAAAAGCACTGAAAGCCGTAAAAAACCAACCTCCTATAACATTTAGTACACCTGCAACTCTATACACAGCACTTTCACTTCCCCAAGCTCTGTCTGCCAAAGATGTCCCCATAGCTACCATAAAAGTGACATAAGTTGTGGACAAAGGCAACTTCATGGAAGTCGCAATAGAGATGAGTACGCTTGCTACCATCAAATTTACTGCCGCTCTAACCAAGTCAAATGCAGGCATATCTTGTGCCTTTGCTACAATTTTTGGCTTGATGAATTGATTATTGGACCAGTTTTTAAAAGATTCTGGAAGAATGTTATTAACAGCATCGTTGAGGCCAATTGTTAGCCTTACGATGTTCCTAGATAAATAATTAGGTTCAAAACGTTCTTTGGTTTCGTCCTGTCTAGAAAGATCTACCGATGTTTTAACAACAGCCTTAGCTTTACTCGAAAACCAGAGGGTCAAAACCATAATTAAACCAGCAATAAGCAGCAGATAAGGCTCTGTCTGCACAGGTTCTCCCAAGGCTGTCATGACATAGTCAGTAGCTCCCACACCACTTGCCGACCATACCTCGTAAGAATTGTAAGCCGCAATAGGTACACCAATAAAATTTACTAAATCATTTCCTGCAAAAGCCACAGCCAAAGCAAATGTACCTACAATAATAATTAGGGTAAATATTTTAGCATTTAAAAGTCTAATTGCAAGAAAAGATAAAATGGTAAATGTCAAAAAGCTTATACCTATAAAAGTCAAAGGGTTTGAACTCAAAAACTCTTTTACGGATGGTGGCATAAAAGCCGCATTTTTAAGCCCTTTTACAATAATGAAATACATTATCGAAGTAATAGCAAAGCCACTGAAAATTGCGCTGTAAGCGATAGGTTTTTCTTCAAACTTAAAGGATAAAAGAAGCCTTGAAATATATTGTATTACGGCACCAATAGTGAAAGCTACGACTACAGATAGCAATATACCCAGAATAATTTCTATGGCTTTTTCATTATTAATATAATTAGTTAAATCTGCAATGGATTGTGAGTCATCAGAATATACCTTAATTAGTGCTACAGCAACAGACGCTCCTAAAAGTTCAAAAACAATTGATACTGTTGTAGAGGTTGGTAAACCTAAAGTGTTAAAGAAGTCTAGCAAAAGTATGTCCGTGAGCATTACGGCCATAAAAATGACCATAATTTCATTAAACATAAATTCACCAGGATTAAATATACCTTTACGTGCAACTTCCATCATGCCACTTGAAGTCATAGCTCCTACAGCGACACCAATGCTGGCAACAATCATAATGGTCCTAAAGGAAACTGCCTTAGAACCTATTGCAGAATTTAAGAAATTAACAGCATCATTACTTACACCAACCACTAAATCTGCAACGGCCAAAAAAGCCAAAGCAGCAAGCATATAGACATAAAGGTTTTCCATGTAAACAGAAAATAAAATTGCACGCAAAATACTTCAATTATTTTGAATGACACATTATCTAATTGTTATTTTTAGACTTTTAGAATGAATGAGGTTAATAAGAATAATTTTTCTTCAGTCTCTATATTGAATGCCTCAAAACGATATTCCAAACCTAGCTGAAACTTTAGTTTTTCGGAAAAAAGCCAACCCAATTGAGCTGTCGTTCTATGGTCCAATTCAGGCTTCATATTTTTACTTGCACTGAGCAGGGCTTCCATGGATGCTACCAAGTAACTTTCGCCGATATCTAGTTTTTCGCCATTCAGCGGAAAATCCATTGCAAATCGATAGCGAGAACGGAGTATCGTAAAGTCCTCAAGAATCCGCTGTTCAAATCGTATTCTATGTCCAAATCGTAAAGCCAAATTTTTCTTAATATAGTTGAATTGTTGGGTCAATCTTAATTCGTTACTACCACCATCAATAGATTCCCTAACACGATATTGAACTCCCAAACTTAAACTGTGATTATAGTCGAGATTTAAGGTTGAGAAGTGAACAACATCCAACTGCCTATTCTCAAAATTAAAGGTATCATCTTGATATAGATAATATCTAGAGCGTACAGAAAAATTGAACTTATAATCACTACTTAACTGATGATTTAGTGCAATTTCTGTTTCCCCCAAACTTTCAAAATCATTTTGTGAAAAGAGACTCCATCCTAAAAAATAAAAAAGGCTTACAAGAAGAATCTTAGTATAGAACGTGCTCATACGACGTTGGGTTTAGGATTCTAGAATTTTTAAACAGTCCTTTATCATTAAATGTAAATTCTCTAATCTCCCTCCTTTTTTTCTGTCTTACTTCAGCGATGATTTCAAAATTCGGAACTAACAAAGAAGCATCCGATAATGCCTCATTGATAAATTGAGATGCGGATTTCTCGACGCTGTAAACGAATTGCTTTTGGATTTTAATGAGTTTGTGTTTGTCAAATGCTTGTTTCAAAAATCGCTCTATCTCTGTTTTAGATTTCTCTTCAATTCTTTTGAATCTAGTCGTAATTTCAATGTCTTCTATAATGCCATCTTCAGAGAATTCCAAACTGTAACGTTGCTTATTATATTTAAACTTGACCTCAAAACTATGTTTATCTCCATCAGTCTCTTTATAAAATTTAATCCGTTTACAGGCTTCGGGTAGTGCTTGCACAACAGGTATAGCCAACTCAGGAAATTCAGAAATTTTTATACGCTCTTCTCTCTCATTCTTTGTTTGGCCAATTGAGAACTGTGCGAATAGTACCATTGAAAAGCATAGCATCGAAAAATTCAATTTCATTTTATTTTCTATTTAATTGAGAGCATGATATTACTTACTAGTAGATACTTTTATGACTTTTAAAACATGACACATACAAATTTAAGTACGTTGCGCCAGAATTAACGCATAAAAAACCAACAAAAAGCAAGTGATAAAATGATAATTTTTAAAATTATAAAGTATTGATATTCAGATATGTATATTTTTAATGTTAATTTAATGTTACGCAATTGTTGTTTAAATGTAAAAAAAGCACTAGATTTGTTATGTAATCATTAATTAAAGCCCAAATAGATATGAAAAAGATAGTAGTGTTACTAATAATGTTGAGTGTAAGCTTCACCTATGCACAAAAAGAGAGAACATTAAAACTAGATAAAGAAAAGAATTTAATAGAGGTTACTTACTTCCATGACAATGGAGAAGTTAGTCAAACCGGATTTTACACAGTAGAAGGAAAATTGCATGGAGAATGGAGAAGCTATTGTAATGAAGGGAATAAATTGATTGCAGCTAAATATGATAATGGAAAAAAAGTAGGAAAGTGGTTCTACTGGAGTGGAGATACATTGAGAGAAGTAGATTATTCTGATAACGCTGTTGCTAATGTGAGCGAATGGAAGAGTAGTGGAACATCAGTAGCTTCAAATAGATAGAGTACGTTAAACTTATTATATAGAAAAAGCATCCTATTCAGGATGCTTTTTTTGTTTCTCTAATAGGCTTAGAGCGTATTGTTTGCAAAATGCATAATTCTCATATGGAGATTAGTTTCTCGTCCATCCAGAATTCCAAGAATTATAATCCGCACCAGTTCCATTACCAACACCACTAAAGAATGAGTTTTCATCAAAGGCACCATTGGTATCATTCTTTAAAGTCAGCATAACATCATCAAAGGTAATATCTGAGACACTTGTTTCATTAGCAAGTACGCCTATTCCTGTTTCTTCATCATCAAGATCATATCCTTCTTCAAAACCTTGAATTAAAACGTTGTTAAATGTAGCTCTAGTTCCTGCTCTTAATCGGATAGCTTCATTGCCGTTACTTGACCCTAAACCATCAATAGTGATATTATTGATTGTTGGGGCACTCCAAAATACAGGATCTGAATTATTTCCGATATCAGTATTAAAACCATCGCCTTCTATACCTTTATCATGGGATTGTCTATGTTCTATATAAACATCTGTAAGTGTACCTGTAAACCCTTCAGTCCAGTCTACAGAATCATCTTGAGCACCTACTACAGAGATGTGGGAAGCATTAACCGTTCCTCCAAAAAATTCTACACCGTCATCAGCACCTTCAAATGCTTGTATATAATCTATAGTTGTTCCGTTTCCAACGCCATAAAATGAGAAACCGTTATTTTCTGATGCAGCATCAGCAGCACCACCAGAATATTCTACACGTACATATCTTATAATTCCAGAATTGTCATTTATAATACTACCTCCATAAGGTAATCCTCCAATTTCTGAAGTAGATGTTGCATCACCACCAACTACTGAATTTATTGGTGCACGACCTAAGACTATTAGACCACCCCAATCTCCTGGATTTGGTGTTGAAGAATTTGATGTAAATACAATAGGGTTAGAAGATGTTCCTTCTGCATTAATAACACCACCTTGTTGAATAGCTACATAAACATCTGAACCTGTAGTTGCTCTAACGACCACACCTGGTTCTATGGTTAATGTTATGCCTTCTGGTACGATAAGACCACTTGTTAAGTCATAATCAGTTCCAGTTGTAAGCGTTAAATCAGCGTTTAATGTTCCACCTATTTCAGTGCCGGAAGGATCTGATGGTCCGTCACCACCTTGATTAATTGTTACATCTGCAGTGTCATCTGCTGCACAACCAACAACAAAAAGCGTTGCAGCTGCGAATAATCCTAAAAGAAATTTGTTTGTTTTCATTTTGCTTTGAATTAATTTAATGTTCTTTTTTTGATTGTTTTTAAAATTTATACTTCAATTGAATGCTCGCATTAACACCTCTTTTGTAGCTTGATAATGCAAACTCAGAAAGATTTGAATTTAGTCCTAAGTCATTTGCTAATGTGGCATCAAAAGACACATTTTCACGTACACGCTCTATTGTAGGGTTTAATATGTTTTTTACACTAGCGTTAATCTCAAAATTCTTATTGATGGTGTTTTTCCATACGAAGTCTAATGTAGGCACCCCTTTTTCTACAATATTTCCTAACTGTCCAGAACCTAATGCATCAATTCTATCTGAGAAATAAGAAAATACAAGATTGGCAACAGGCTTATATTCTCCAAACGTAGGGCTATAACTTACATCAGCATTAATAAGTATAGGAGATGCACCTTGAAGCTCGTCAGAATCTTTATTAAAGTTGGTGTTAAATGTTCCCGATACGGTTTTTAAATCTTGTTTTGTAGAAGTGTATGTAATATTCATACCCGCCGATAAAATACTATTATCGTCTTCATCTTTAATCAATCTTTTTCTAAGTTCGAGTTCTATTCCAAAAACATCAGCACGGTCACCAGTTCTAAAGAAACGCTGAGTCCCAGTAGCATCATTTGCAGACACTAAGTTTACAGGATCATTAATAGTCTTATTAAAAAGACCTATAGAGAATATTTCACCTCTATTAATAAACCACTCATACTTTAAATCTAAATTTACAATTGTTGAAAATGCAGGGTCATTTAAAAGATCTGGATTACCACCTATACGATCAGTTACATTCTCGTATACAAACGGAGCGACCTCTTTAAATTCAGGATTAGAAACTGTTCTACTAGCTGAAAAGCGCAGGTTTTGATCTTCAGTTAATGCATATTTAACATTTAAACTAGGAAGAAAAAACGTTTCAGTGGCGTCATTACTACCTGGATTATTAAAAGAAAGGTTAATTACGTCGTAACTAATTTCTTGATTAAATTGTTCCACACGTAACCCAGGAACAAGACTCCATTTTTCGCCTATTTGATAAGTAGCATCCGCATATAATGCATGTACATTAAGATTACCCTTATATGCGTTTTCCACTTGACCAGGTAAGTTCTCTCTTTCTAAACCAGGCAATGGACGGAATACACTTGTATTGTATAACACACCTTGATTCTCTATAGAGAAAAAGGCATCCAAATTATTGACATCTTCAATTTCTGTGAATGGATTAATAATTTCATAACCATAACGTTGGTTATCGAAAGTACGTTCTTTTATACGTCCGTTATAACCGAAGTTAAATTTTAAGTTTTCTGATTGCTCGTAACTTAGATTGACACGAGCGTTGAATTCACTATCTTCAATATTCTGAAAATACCGTTGATTATCAAAGTCTACATTCCTGTAGAAAATAGCATTTGTAGATGGGTCGTTATCAAGTGTGTTTTCAAATCGTTCAAGAGCTATACGCTTACGATCGGGTTGTCTAGCAAGTACATTATTGTATCCTAAACCATAATCTAGTTTTAGTTTTTCGTTAATAGTACTAGTACCTAAAATTTGATTAACGAAAATCATATCTTGTTCAAACTGCACGTTCTGCGTAAAGAAACCAAAGTCATCATTGTCAGCTATAGTGTTACGGTTATAACCTCGACCATCAATCCCGAAACGTCCAACCTCGTCTGTAGCATCATTAATAAACAATGAATTAAATTTTATTTTATGATCATTGTTAATTCTGTATACAACATTTGCCATTGCTGTTGTATTTCGTGAGAACTCAAACTCTTCTGAATCTTGAAATATTTGATTTGCAGCGGCAGTTACATTAGCAAATTGTCCCCTTCTGTATTCAAAGCTACTTCCAAAAGCAGCTGTAGCAAAAACACTTAAACGTGATTCTTCCCCAAGTTGCCAGGACTTACCACCAGAGATACTTCCTTCTATACCAGAAGCTCCATCGATATTTTGTGGATCTACACCGTGAGACAAAATAACGGCATACGGATTATTACGATAGCGGTTATAAAATCCAAAATAGCCAGTTCCTTCACTTTTAACAAAGTTTTCACCAATGGCATTTGAGTTAAAGTTTGAGCCTAAATTAACATCTAAGAAAAAATCGCCTGTATACTCTTTCGCAACAACATCTACATTACCGGCTGCAAAGTCACCATAAAAATTGGCTGCATACGTTTTACTTACTCCTACATTTTGAATAACATCAGATGAGAAAAGATTAAGATCCATATTCTTTTTCTCAATATCATTGGCAGGAAGTGTAAGGCCGTTATAAGTAGTATTTAAATAGCGATCTCCAAGACCACGAACATAGACATTACCCCCTCCTTCTTGTTTAGAAATACCAGATATTTTAGTGACAGCACCTGCGGCATCGCTTACACCTTTTCTTGATAATTCTACTGCACCAATACTCTGCTTTATAGTAACTGCCTTTTTTTGATCTAATAGAAGTGCATTTTCACTTTCTTTTCTTGCAGTGACGGGTTCTAAAACCACCTCATCTAAAGCCGCTGCACTAGCCATCATCGTTACATTAACAGTTGTAACTTCTCCAGCTACAACCACAGCATTTATTTCTTGGGTTTCATAACCTACAAAACTAAATACCAACGTATAAGTACCTACTTCTAAGTCTTCAAATGTATAAAGTCCATCAATATCTGACGTCGTACCCGTAGTAGTACCCTTAATTAAAACATTAGCAAATGGCAAAGGTTCATTATTGTACTCCTTGTCAATTAATTTACCAGCTATTGCACCC
The DNA here is from genome assembly GCF_014243395.1 of Winogradskyella flava. GTDB lineage: Bacteria > Bacteroidota > Bacteroidia > Flavobacteriales > Flavobacteriaceae > Winogradskyella > Winogradskyella flava. Next base: position 164,044 of record NZ_JACLCP010000001.1, read on the forward strand.
GTATTTTGAGCAAAAGAATATGCTGTTATTAATAATATGAGTATAAATTGTAATTGTCTCATTAGTCTTTTAAAATTGATGCTGCAAAGAAACTGCGATAGGATGGTTTAGAGGTTAATCAAAAATTAAAGATTTGTAATCAAAAGGTTAGCTTACTGTTAGCTTAACATTAAGGAAAAACAGTATTTAGGATACAATTTGGTAACATTGGTTTTAACAAAATCTAACTAAGGGATTTGCAACCAATTCTATAGCAATTTCTCTATCTTGCAGGTTTAATTTTGAGATTATGAATTGGGAGCAATTACTATCCTTAAAACGCTTTGGCGACACCAATAAAAGACTGAGGAAAGAGCAGGATGAAACTCGTTTGGGCTTTGAGGTGGATTATGACCGTATTATCTTTTCATCAGAATTTAGAGGTCTTCAAGACAAAACTCAAGTCGTCCCTTTATCCAAGACCGATTTTGTACATACACGATTAACGCATAGTTTAGAAGTAAGTGTTGTTGGAAGATCCTTGGGACGAAAAGTAGGCCAATTACTTTTGAAAAAACATCCACATCTCGACAGTGTTCATGGCTATAAGATGAATGATTTTGGCGCCATAGTAGCTGCTGCAGCTTTAGCTCATGATATTGGCAATCCTCCTTTTGGACATTCTGGTGAAAAGGCTATAGGCGCTTATTTTAAAGATGGCAAAGGCGAAGCATTTAAATCGCACTTGACCGGTAAAGAATATCAAGATCTTTGTGATTTTGAAGGTAATGCCAATGGCTTTAAAATCTTAACCGAAAGTAGAATAGGTAGGTCAGGAGGATTACGATTGAGTTATGCCACGCTAGGCGCATTTATGAAATACCCGAAAGAATCCTTGCCTAAAAAACCTACTAAGCATATTATAGATAAGAAATATGGTTTTTTTCAAAGCGAAAAACACATGTTTGAAGAGGTAGCTTCTGAATTAGGCTTAATAAGAAGAAGCAATGATCATTTAAGCTTCAATAGACATCCTTTGGCGTATTTGGTAGAAGCAGCTGACGATATTTGCTATACCATAATAGATTTTGAAGATGGTATTAACCTTGGACTTATTGAAGAAGACTATGCGTTGGAATATTTAATCAAACTCGTAAAAGAGAAGATTATTACTAAGAACTATAATGCACTAGAGACTACTGAAGACCGTGTCAGTTATTTACGTGCTTTAGCAATTAGTACATTGATTGATGAAGCTGTCTCAATTTTCATGAAATATGAAGAACAGATACTAGCAGGTAATTTTGAAACTGCACTTTTAGATCTAAGCCAATACAAGGCACAAATTAAGGATATCATTAATTTGAGTATCAAGAATGTGTATCGCTCAAAAGATGTCATCAATAAAGAAATTGCTGGTTATGAAATCCTAAATCAATTATTGAATGCCTACGGAAGATTAGCTAATAACTACTATGAAGACAATTTATCAAGTTATGATAAACTACTTTTGAATTTTCTTCCAGAACAAGTGAAACTAACCAATGAATCTCTATATAAAAACCTACTCAACATTTGTTTATATATTTCAAAATTATCTGATACCAACGCCATGTTGCTACATCAAAAATTGAAAGGGAATATTATTTAAAAATGCATTTCATCGAATAAATTTGTTTTTTAACGATATAATGTATTTATTTACTTCATAGTTAACCACTTAACAACCTACTTATGAGAAATAATATACTTGGAGGCTTAGTCATTTTTTTTGTTGTAGTAACATGCCTTTTAATGATCGATGATATTTCGAACACTAAAGAAGAACAAATTCAGTATCAAAATGTTGAAACTTTAGATCAACAAGAGGAACAACAAACCGACTTAGCTGTCCTTGACGAGGACGAGGAGTAATTCTTCAATCTTACGTTTTAATGAGTCCGAATCCAATTGCTGTAGCTTATGCAATTGGTCAACAGTGCCATGCTCTATAAATTCGTCTTTAATACCTAAAGTTGTCACTGGTTTTTTATAGTTATTCTTACTAGTAAAAGCTAAAATCGAACTACCAAAACCGCCTATTATGGTGCCATCTTCAATGGTCACTACAGCCTTATACGTTTTAAAAATTGAATGCAATAAAGTTTCATCTAGAGGTTTAACAAATTGCATGTCGTAATGCGATACATTTAAATCAGTTGTCACCTCTTCCACTACTTTGGCCATAATACCTACGGAGAGTATTGCAATATCTTCTCCTTGTTTCATACAATTACCTTTGCCAATTTCAATCGTCTCAAAAGGCAGTTTCCAATCTAAAATATGTCCTCTCCCACGTGGATAACGAATTGCAATCGGAAAATCAATACCTAATTGAACCGTGTACATGATATTTCTAAGTGCAATCGCGTCTCTAGGCACAAAAATGACTAAATTAGGAATGCAATTCAAATACGCTAAATCAAAAACACCGTGATGTGTTGCGCCATCTTCACCAACTAGTCCTGCTCTATCCAAACAAAAAATCACAGGCAAATTTTGTAATGCTACGTCATGTATCACCTGATCGTACGCGCGCTGTAAAAATGTTGAATAAATATTACAAAATGGAATTAAACCTTGAGTTGCCATTCCTGCCGCTAAGGTCACAGCATGCTGTTCTGCGATACCAACATCAAAAGCACGTTCCGGAATTTTATCCATCATATATTTTAGAGAACTTCCTGTTGGCATAGCCGGTGTGATACCAACAATTCTTTCGTTCTTAAACGCAAGTTCTACTATAGTCTCACCAAATACATCCTGATACTTTGGAGGTTGCCTCATAGCAGATTTAGCAGGAAGTTCACCTGTCTTAGCATCGAATTTTCCAGGTGCATGATATTTAACTTGATCCTGTTCTGCTTGTTTTAAACCTTTGCCCTTAGTGGTAATAACATGCAACAACTTAGGTCCTTTTACCGATTTCAAACGCTCTAATTCTGAAATTAATAAGGGTAAGTCGTGGCCATCAATGGGTCCAGAGTAATCAAAATTTAAGGCCTCAAAAATATTATCTTGCCTTTCAGTACCCTTTTTTACATTGGTCAAATATTGTTTTAAAGCTCCTACACTTGGATCAATTCCAATGGCATTATCGTTTAAAATCACCAATAGATTAGCATCAGTAACTCCTGCGTGATTGAGCCCCTCAAAAGCCATACCGCTAGCGATAGATGCATCACCAATTACTGCTATATGATTTTTGTCTTCTCCCTTGAGTTTCGAAGCAATTGCCATGCCCAATGCTGCAGAGATTGAGGTCGAGGAATGTCCTACACCAAAAGCATCATAATTACTTTCGCTTCGTTTTGGAAAGCCACTAATACCGTTAAGTTGTCGGTTGGTTTCAAAACTATCTTTTCTACCAGTTAAGATTTTGTGTCCGTAAGCTTGATGGCCAACATCCCAAATCAATAAATCCTCAGGTGTGTTGAATACATAGTGCAAAGCAATGGTCAATTCTACAACACCCAAGCTGGCACCTAAATGACCTTCTTTAGTCGCTACGATATTAATTATGAATTCTCGTAGCTCTTTCGCTAAATGAGGCAAATTTTCTACCTGGAGTTCACGAACATCCTTAGGGAAATTGATATGTTTTAAAGTGGTCTGAGACACAAAGCAAAGCTACAACAATTAACAAATATTTCTAGAGCAATAAGTCTATTTCATTTCTTAACTTTACATGATTGATTTTACGCCGCATATAGACTATTCAGCTTTACGAATAAGTAAAAATTAGTTGTAAGACTAGGTGGATTATTTCGACTAGAATCAACTACTATTACCAATACTATGAAAAAGAAAACCTTGAGCCTAATGCTAATGCAATTAGCCTTAGCAACTTTACCTATATTCAGTCAAAATAGTCTACAATCTACAACATATGGTGAATTGATTATCAGCTATTTAGAAAATCAAAAATCAAAATTCGATTTCTTAGAAGAAGATTTAAAGGATTTAGTTGTAGCTAATACCTATTATTCTAAAAATACTGATATCACCCAAGTTTATATTAATCAGACTTTTGACAACATTAGAATTTTCAACGCTATTTCGAGTATCGCTATTAAAAATGATAAAGTATTTTATTACTCTAACAGATTTTTAAGCAGTATTGCCAATAAAATAAATACAACATCACCTTCTTTCTCTCCAGATTTAGCAATTAAAAAAATTGCGATGCAACTAGAATTGGGTGATCTCGAAAACATGGAGCAATTAGCTAACAATAGCAGTAGCTATAGATTTTCTAATGCTGGTATTTCAACACAAGATATAATAGTTGAATTAGTTTTTATAGAGAAGAATGACAGTCTGCTATTAGCCTGGGATACAATCATATATACAGACAAGCATTGGTGGAGCGTAAGAATCGATGCTACCACAAACGAAATCATAGAATATAATGATCTAATATTATCATGTGTTTTCGAAAAAGAACATAGCTCTGAAGCACATTCAAACCAATTAAATTTTAATACTCTTATTACATCGCCTGAATCTGTCATAGTTGATGGTTCTAGTTATAATGTTTTTCCGCTTCCAATAGAGAGCCCTAATCATGGATCAAGACAGATAGTAACGAATCCCGCAAGTACTGACGCTTCTCCTTTTGGCTGGCATGATGATGATGGTATTTCAGGAGCAGATTACACGATTACTAGAGGTAATAATGTTTGGGCAAAGGAAGATAATAAGGGAAATAATTCGATTTCTAGTTTTGCACCTGATGGCACATTATCGTTGAGCTTTGATTATCCTTTGGAATTTAATCTATCTCCATTAGATTATCAAGAAGCTGCAATTACAAATTTGTTTTACTTAAATAATATGATGCATGACATATGGTTTCATCACGGATTCGATGAAGTCTCTGGAAATTTTCAAACTACAAATTATAGTAATCAAGGCTTTGGAGACGATTTTGTTTTTGCTGATGCCCAAGATGGAAGCCGTTTCAATAATGCTAATTTTGGCACACCTCCAGATGGTTTTAACCCAAGAATGCAAATGTTTTTATGGTCACCTCCAGGAGTCAGCACTAACAATCAGGTTACTGTAGAAAATGGGAGTTTAACAGGTACTTATGAAGGTGTTGGTGCATCATTTGGTGAACGTTTGTCTTCTGTCCCAATTATGTCTGAAGTAATCTTAGTAACTGATGCTGGAATAGATATGTATGATGCTTGTGAAAGTATTACCAATGTAGCTTCACTCAATGGAAATATTGCAATTATAAGAAGAGGAAATTGCGAATTCGGTGCTAAAGTACTTGCCGCAGAAAATGCTGGTGCCATTGCTGTAATTGTGGTTAATAATGAACCTGGTGATGCCTTTGCTATGGCTCCTGGAGCTGTTGGCGATTTGGTATCCATACCTGCTTTGATGCTTACACAAGGAGAAGGAGAAGCACTAATAACTGCCCTTATTAATGGGGAGACTATTACTACCCGTTTGCAGGGGCCAGATATTACAGATTTTATTGATGGAGACTTTGATAATGTTATCATAGCTCACGAATATGGGCATGGGATCTCAAACAGATTGACAGGTGGACCAGCTGCTGCTGGTTGTTTACAAAACGCCGAACAAATGGGAGAGGGTTGGTCTGATTGGTTTGGATTAATGATAACCATGAAATCTACAGATCTTCCAGAAGACACTCGCGGCATAGGCACCTTCGCCATAAGTCAACCTACAAATGGCAACGGTATTCGTCCCGCTACCTACACCACGGATTTTAATATTAACAGCTTTACTTACAGTGACACAAACAATACAGATCTTAGTAGACCACATGGTATTGGTTTTGTTTGGGCTACGGTCCTCTGGGATTTAACTTGGGCATATATAGACAAATACGGTTTTGATTCTGATTTATATAACGGAAATGGTGGCAATAACCGTGTCATGAAGTTGGTTATTGATGGTCTAAAATTACAACCTTGTAGTCCAGGTTTTATAGATGGCAGAGATGCGCTATTGGCGGCTGATATGGCTACCACAGGAGGAGAAAATCAATGCATGATTTGGGAAGTTTTTGCTGCTCGTGGATTAGGGTTTAATGCTCAACAGGGAAATACGGATTCTAGAACTGATCAAATTGAAGATTTTACAGTACCTCCAAGCAATACTCCTACATTGGCAAATTGTTCTAGTTTAAGTACTGATAAGTTCTCAGAAGATGATGTAAAGATTTTTCCAAACCCAACACAAACCCAATTATCAATTTCAACATCTAAGAATTTAGGTAACGTAACCATTACCTTATTAGATACTAATGGTAGAGTAGTTTTTCTATTGCAAAAGGAACTATTCAATACAATTACCTTAGACACTAGTCAATTGCAAACAGGATTGTATATCTTAAATATAAAAAATAGTAACTTTAGCCACAACACAAAGGTCATTAAGGACTAATTAGTTTTGACACTTCAATGTATTTATGATAAACCCTTTTGACGATACTTATTTTATGCGAAAAGCGCTTCAGGAAGCTGAGGTCGCTTTTGAAAAAGGTGAGATTCCTGTTGGTGCAGTTATTGTTGTGCAAGACAGAATTATTGCGAGAACGCACAACCTTACGGAATTACTAAATGACGTTACAGCGCATGCAGAAATGCAAGCCATTACATCTGCGGCTAATTTCTTAGGTGGAAAATACCTCACTGATTGCACACTATATGTCACTTTAGAACCATGTCAGATGTGTGCTGGCGCTTTGTATTGGAGTCAAATAGCCAAAATAGTGTATGCAGCCTCGGATGAGCAACGTGGTTTTAAAACTTTAGGCACTCAACTACATCCAAAAACAAAAGTAATAAGTGGTATTCTCGCTGAAGAAGCTTCAGCATTATTAAAACGATTCTTTATAGAGAAACGCAATTTGAATTAAGAATTAATTTGAAAAAATATTTATATATATTCTGTCTGATTGCTACATTTTTTAGCTGTAAAAGAACTTTCAAAGATTCAAATTTTAAGATTGATAGTGAAATTGAAGAAGTGGTTAATTCTAAAATTTCTAAATCAGAACTTGGTAGTACATTTGATACACTTTTCTTTGTCTATGACAATGTCTTATTGTTAGATAATTATGAAAGCGATTCAATTACATTTTCCACTAAAAACCAAGAAAGGCGCATGCCTTTTAAATCTTTCTTCCTAAAAAAAAATGATACTATTTCTATAGATGGAGCTTACGGTTTATTTGGAGGATTTGGTTTTTCCTTAAAAATTGTTAATGAAGAACCTATTCTATACCACATGCTTTCAGGTGATGATTTTCCAATATACTCTAGAACTAAGGATGGTAAATTACATTTTCGAATAGAAGTTCCTTGCACTGAAACAGAAATTATTCTCTCAAAAATCCCTGATGCAATAGAAAATGAGGTAATTTATGGAATGGTAAAATTTAAGAGTGATATTTATTACAGTGCCTCATCAGTTAATGGTGATATAGAACCAGATAATTTGCAAGAAAATCAAGTTGGAATGACCATTTATTTTAAATCAAGATATTTTGATTTTGAAGATTTTAGGAAAGACGTATCATCAAATGATAATAAAACGAACACAATTTATGATAAATAAGATTTTTTCAGTGCTAATTATCTTTTTAGCACTCAATTGTAAATCCACGGAAAATCAAGCTAAAATGGCTAATGAGGCTGTTGTTTTAATTGCCAAGGGTAATCTTTATGGCGCCGGAGCAGAAGGTATAAAAAAGCAGCATCTTGTAATAACGGAAAGACAAGATTGGAATAACCTAATAACAAAATTGAATTCCGTAAATAATGTCTCTAATGGTTTTACAGAGACTGCAATAGATTTTTCAAAATATACTGTTATTGCTGTTTTTGATGAGGTAAAAACATCGGGAGGTTATAGTGTTGAATTGGATATTGCGTCTCATTCAGACAAAACGGTAATTAAAGTTACACAAAATTCTCCTGATGGTATGGCAACAGCTGTTATGACGCAACCGTACTATATTGCTAAGGTTTCTAAAACCAATTTGCCAATAGAATTTCAATAAAGCACAAAAAAAACGCCCAACCATAGGTTGAGCGTTGAAACTTGTAAGATATATACTTATAGTACCTGTACGTTTGCAGCTACCATTCCTTTTCTTCCTTCTTCTTCTGTGTACTCTACATTGTCACCTTCGCGCAATTCTACGCCATTAAGGTTTGATACGTGTACGAAGATGTCTTTTCCTGTTTCTTCGTTTGTAATGAATCCAAATCCTTTTGAATCATTGAAAAATTTAACTGTTCCAGTCATTATAAAATAAATAAAAATTAAAGTGCAAAGGTAATAGATTAACCAATGTCCTATGTAAAATAATTGTTTTATTTTAAATTATTGAAAATTAATGAGTTGAATAGAAATTAAAAAAATGACTGTAAAGCCTTGCCAATAATGATATTGAAGAATTTTAAAGTAAAAAGAATAAGGTGGATTTAGATTTTGTTATTTTTCTGATTCTCTCGCATTTTATCGAGATTTTCCTTGGTAAGCATATAGTCTTTGACATCTTTTCCTTTCCATCTGTAATATGAAAACAGTGGGAATACGACTAAAAATAATCCTGAAACACCAAATCCGACGAGCTTTTGAGCATAATCAACCTCCAATAGCAATCCGCATACAATACTCGACATTGAGACAATAAAAGCAATAAGCGTGATGATGTGTATTGGTTTCATAGTTGGTTATTTATTTCCAAATGCCCCTTATGAGCTTACGATGTAAAATTAATCAATTCACGCCGATATGCTGTTAAGAGTTTAGATTTTGAAACGAAACCATAATATTTATTGTCCTTGATTACTGGTAAGTTCCAGGCGCGTGAGGTTTGAAATTTCTTCATTACTTTCTCCATAGAATCATGCTCATAGTAAATAATTTCAGGAGGTTTTTGCATAAAGGTCTCAACGGATGTAGAACTATAAAGTGATTGATCAAACATTACGGACCGAATATTATCCAATAAAATAATTCCAATAAAATTTTTATGATTATCCGTTACAGGGAACAAATTCCTATTGGACTTAGAGACACCATTCTTTAACATTTCTCCTAAAGTCATATCTGGATGCAATTCTATAAAGTTTTGCTCTATAACCGAATCCAACTTCATTAAGGTCAACACATTTTTATCCTTATTTTGAGTTAAGAGCGCACCTTTTTCTAACAATTCTTTGGTATAAATAGTATGATCCAATCCATTTTTATTAATGATGAAAGACATCGAAGCCGTTATCATTAACGGCACAAATAATTCATAGCCACCTGTTATTTCTGCAATTAAGAAAATAGCCGTTAAAGGCGCATGGAGTACACCAGCAATGAGACCAGCCATGCCTATTAAAGTAAAATTAGCTTCCGAAACAGAAAATCCCAATCCGCAATTATTAATCACTTTGGCAACCACATTACCCAGAGCACTGCCCATTACCAAAGTTGGAATGATAATTCCACCTGTTCCACCAGCCGCAAAAGTAGTGGTCATTGCTATGGCCTTAAATACCGTAATACCAAACAATAAAGCTATGACTACCCAAATGTTATCTAGGTAATCATCAAATAATGAACTTCCAATGGCATCAAGATCATTGCCCAACATTAAATTATTGATGAAACCAAAACCTTCACCATAGAGTGGTGGAATAAAAAACAGCATGATACCAATAGCCAAACCCCCAATGATAAGTCTATGCCTTGCAGATTTAAATCGATTAAAGAATGACGTAATCCCGAAATATATTTTTGAAAAGTAAATAGACGCAAAGCCCGTTCCCACACCTAAAAGGATATAAAAGAGGGTATCCCTAATAGCAAACTTATCTGTGACATTAAAGTCGAAAAGCACACTATCACCCAAGAAAAAGTAGGAAGTTATAACAGAAGATACTGACGCTATCAATAATGGTAATAAAGACGCAAACGTTAAATCCAAACTAAAAACTTCAATGGCAAAAATTATTGCAGCAATTGGTGACTTAAAAATAGATGCAATGGCTCCTGCAGCTGCGCAAGCAATCAGCAAACTCCTTGTCTTACGATCTATATGTAATAAGCGACTTAGATTAGAACTTAAGGCTGAAGCAGAAGCAATTGCTGGTCCTAACAAACCTACAGACCCTCCAAAACCAACAGTTAATGGCGCAGTAATTAATGGCAAGTAGATGTTGCGTTTGTTAATTATACCATCGCGTTTAGATAAAGCAAAAAGAATAGACGGAATTGCATGTCCACTTGGTTTTTTGGAAATGTACTTAACAAACAAATACACCAGAAATAGACCTACAATGGGTAAAATAAAATAGATGCTATTTTCAGAAAGTATGATGCCTTTTTCAAAAATGGCCTCTATCGCGAAAGTGATATTTTTAATGAAAACCGAGATTAATCCCGCTAACAACCCAATTACAATGCTCAATAAAAACAGGAAGTTTCTTTCGGAGATGTATTTATACCTCCAAATAAGAATACTTTTAAAAAAATTAGATTTAGTTGGCATAGCTTAAATCTAACAAAAAATCCTGCAAGAAGCAGGATTTTAGTTGTTATGATTTTAAATTCAATTTTAAATTTAATTCTGTCAGCTGCTCTTCGTCAATGGGTGCTGGTGCATCGATCATGACATCTCGACCTGAATTATTTTTAGGGAACGCAATAAAGTCCCTAATAGTTTCTTGACCTCCTAAAATCGCAACTAATCTATCCAATCCAAATGCAATACCGCCATGTGGTGGTGCACCATATTCAAAAGCATCCATTAAAAATCCAAATTGTGCTCTTGCTTCTTCTTCACTAAAACCTAAATGCTTTAGCATAATAGCTTGCGTCTCTTTATCATGAATACGAATAGAACCCCCTCCTATTTCATTGCCATTTAAAACTAAGTCGTATGCATTAGCTTTCACATCGCCTGGATTCGTACCTAATAATTCTAGCTGTCCAGGTTTTGGAGACGTAAACGGATGGTGCATGGCATGATAGCGTTCTGTGTCTTCATCCCATTCCAAAAGTGGAAAATCTAGGACCCAAAGTGGTGCAAATTCATTTGGTTTACGTAACCCTAAACGTTCAGCTAGTTCCATACGCAATGCACTTAATTGCGCTCTTACTTTATTGGTTTCACCAGAAAGTACACAAATTAAATCGCCAGCTTTGGCGCCGGTGACTTCTGCCCACTTTGCTAAATCATCTTGATCATAAAATTTATCTACAGAAGATTTATAAGTACCATCATCATTGCAACGACAATAGACCATACCTAAGGCACCAACTTGTGGACGCTTTACCCAATCAATAAGCTTATCGATTTCTTTTCTAGTGTATGCATTTCCTCCAGGAACTGCAATACCAACAACTAATTTTGCTGAGTTGAAAACATTAAAATCCTTGTGCTGAGCAACCGCATTTAGTTCTCCAAATTCCATTCCAAAACGGATATCTGGCTTATCGTTTCCGTATAAGCGCATAGCATCATCGTATAGTATTCTCGGGAATTTCTCTACCTCAACACCATTAATCTCTTTTAACAAATGACGCGTTAAGCCCTCGAAAGTATTTAAGATATCTTCTTGCTCCACAAAAGCCATTTCACAGTCTATTTGTGTAAACTCAGGTTGTCTATCAGCACGTAAATCTTCATCCCTAAAGCACTTTACAATCTGAAAGTATTTATCCATACCACCAACCATAAGCAGTTGCTTAAAGGTTTGAGGTGATTGCGGAAGTGCATAAAATTGCCCTTCGTTCATACGAGACGGCACCACAAAATCACGAGCACCTTCTGGCGTAGATTTTATCAAATACGGTGTCTCTACCTCAATAAAGTCTTCATTCGATAAATAATTTCTAACTGCCTGTGCAACTTTATGTCTAAAAATCAAGCTCTTTTTTACAGGATTACGACGAATATCCAAGTACCGATACTTCATGCGCAAGTCATCACCACCATCGGTAGAATCTTCTATAGTGAAAGGTGGTACTAGTGAATTATTCAAGATAGTTAAGTCTGAAACTAAAACTTCGATATCTCCTGTTGGAATATTCGGGTTTTTAGAGGCACGTTCTTGCACTTTTCCTGTAACTTGAATCACAAATTCACGCCCAAGCTTTTGAGCTTGCTCCAATAAGTCTTTGGACGTTTGCTCCTCATCAAAATAAAGCTGCGTGATACCATAACGGTCGCGCACATCTACGTAGACCATAAATCCTTTATCCCTAACACCTTGCACCCAACCAGCAAGTGTAACTTCTGTATTATTGTGTGCGGCTCGTAATTCACCACAAGTATGACTTCTGTACATAAGAAATTATTAAGGGTGCAAATTTAAGCAACTTCAAGGATAAAAAATAAAAAGCCTCAACAATTGTTGAGGCTTTTCTGCTATTAACCTAAGTACTCCTATTCAAGTACAAGAGTTTCATTATCTGAAGTTTCAAATTCTTCTTCTACAGAACTAAATTTTGATTTGAGCCATACCTTTAAACGAATGGACAAAAAGAATAATACAGGGACTACAATCAACGTTAAGAACGTCGCTATGAAAAGTCCATAAATTACAGTCCAGGCCAATGGCCCCCAAAATATCACATTATCTCCACCAAAATAGATATTAGCATCAAACTCACTGAAAAATGTAAAGAAGTTGATATTTAACCCTATCGCTAGCGGAATTAATCCTAAAATAGTTGTTATTGCAGTTAACAATACTGGTCTTAAACGTGCTTTACCAGCTCTAATGATCTGCTTTAACAATTCTTCTTTTGGTAAATACTCAGAGATATCTAGGTCGAGTTCATTCTTCTTTCTATCTATTAGTAGCTGTGCATAATCTAACAATACCACCCCATTATTTACAACAATTCCTGCTAATGAAATAATTCCCATCATGGTCATTAAAATAACAAAAGAATCTCCAGATATTACTATACCTCCAAAAACACCTATTAAACTCAAGAAGATTGCAATCATAATAATAGCAGGTTTTGAGACTGAGTTAAATTGAAAAATAAGGATTAAGAAAATCAATCCAAGACCAGTAAAGAATGCTCCCATCAAGAATTCTTGTTCTTTTGTCTGTTCTTCAATCTGACCTGTGTAATCAATTTTGATATTTGCAGGTAAGTCTTTAAAATTCTTCATTTCGTTCTTAATCTGATTTACTGCTGCACTTGCATCAACATAACCAGGTGCTAAAGCAGAATATACCGTTACGACGCGCTTCGTGTCATTGTGCTTAATGGCACTAAACCCAGAATTATTTCTTTGTTTAGCCACGGTAGAAACAGGAATTTCTTTGACCTTGCCAGAAGCCTGGTCCCTAAACACCATATTTTGATTAAAAAGCGCACTCGTATTGTATCTTAAGTCTTCATTAAAGCGCACATAGATATCATAGTCTTCGCCATCTTCTTTATAGATACCTGCCTTAGCACCAAATAAAGAATTACGCAGTTGCTGACCTACTTGTCCAGAGCTTACACCAAGTTCGCCTGCTTTTTCACGATCAACAAGGACTTGCATGCCTGGTTTGTCTTTGTTGACATCGATTTTTAGCTCATCTATAGCAGAAATATTCTTTGAATTGATAAACTCTCGCATACGCTCTGCCACAGCAATAAGTTCGTCATAATCATTACCCTCTAACTCTACATTTATAGGTGGCCCTATTGGTGGTCCATTGGCATCTTTTTCAACAGAAATTAATACCCCTGGATAGAGACCTGTCAATGCCTCTTGAACTTTTTTACGCAATACTTTGCTATCTCTTCCTTTTCTGTATTTGTACTCTCGCATGGAAGCCGTGATCTTTCCTTTATGCGGCATTTCTGCAGCTGAGCCACCATCGGTTTGTGGATTTCCAGCACCTTCACCAACTTGGGATACCGAACTTTCTACTAGAAAATTCTCTCCATCAGCAATATATTCATCATCATAAAGTATATCGTAGACTTTAGCCTCTATCTCTTTGGTAATTTGATTGGTTTTTTCGATATCTGTACCCTCAGGATACTCTATGTAAACGATAATCTGGTTGGGCGTATTATCTGGAAAAAACTCGATTTTTGTACGTTGACTTGCAACTGAAGCTCCAAAACTACCAAAAGCTATAAAGAACAATAACAAGCTGCCAAATGCAATGAGTTGTGGTTTCCAACCTTTAAGAGAACCTGTAAGTACACCTTCATAAAAATTCTCTAAACGTACTAAGGTTTTTGTTTGAAATCTATTAGCTGCTTTTCTGAGAATAAGTCTATAGACCCAAAGCAATATTGCAGTAAATACCATGACGCCTCCTAAACCTTTATAAGTCCCACCGAAGAAAATAATCAATAGACCTACAACTATTAAAATAGCAGAAATAGAAATGATATTCTTTAGTGGCATATCCTTGTCTTCTGTAGTCATAAATTGAGATACCAAGACCGAGTTAAAGAAAATAGCAACTAAGAGCGATGAACCAAGTACAACGGATAGGGTAATAGGAAAATAAATCATAAATTGACCCATCAACCCTGGCCATAGACCTAATGGAATAAATGCCGCCACCGTAGTTGCTGTGGATATAATTATTGGGAAAGCTATTTCACCGATACCTTTTTTGGCTGCTTCAATTCGAGACATACCCTCTTGCTCCATAAGACGATAGACATTCTCTACAACCACAATTCCATTATCTACCAACATCCCGAGTCCCATAATCAGACCAAAGAGGATCATAGTATTCATAGTATAACCCAATGCATTTAAAATCATTAAAGACATAAACATGGACATTGGTATAGCAAACCCCACAAATAGTGCATTTTTAAATCCAAGGAAGAACATTAATACGGTTACTACCAGTATAATTCCGAAAATTATATTATTTACCAAATCATCAACTTGCCCTATTGTTTTTGAAGATTGATCGTTGGTAATTGTAATTCTTAAATTGGTTGGCAGAACGTTGGCCTTAGCATCTGCAACAATCTTTTCTATCTTTTCTGCAGCTGCGACCATGTTTTTACCAGATCGTTTTTTAACGTCCAACATGACAACAGCATCACTTCTTTTGGCTTCTGGAATATATTCTCTTGCGTATGTAGTTTTATCTTTTGGTCTGAAGGAAATAGTCGCGATATCCTTAAGATAAATAGGATTCTCATTTTCGGATTTTACAACGAAATTTTTGAGTTCATCAGGATCTTCTATTTCTCCTAGAATTCGGATGGTTCGTCGTTGTCCACTCGCTATAAGATTTCCTGCCGACATGGTCATATTACCATTACCGATAGCACCAGTGATGTCTTGAAAACTAACCTTTGACGCCATCATTTTATAGACATCTACTGCTACCTCAACTTCTTTTTCTTGAGCGCCTCTAATATCTACTTTTTTGATTTCCTCAAGATCCTCAATCTCATCCTCAAGATATTCTCCAAATTCTTTTAAACGTTCCACTGTATAGTCGCCAGAAATATTGATATTCAGAATCGGCATTTCTTCAGAAAGACTCAATTCAAAAATATTTGGTTCTACTTTAGCACCATTAAAGGTTGGCCAATCTTCGCTAGACGTTTCTGAATCTATTTCGTCCTTTACTTTTTGCTTAGCTGCGTCGACTGAAATATCTTCGTCAAACTCAACAATTACCATGGAGTAATCTTCTTGAGATGTTGATGTAATCTCCACAACATTACTCACATTTTTTAGCTTATCCTCAAGAGGATCCGTAATCAACTTTTCTATATCTTCTGCCGTATTTCCAGGAAATAACGAGCTAATGTAGATTTTGGTTTCGCGAATTTCTGGAAAACTCTCTCTAGGCATACTAAAATAAGCTGAACCGCCTAAAAACAGAATTAAAGCAATAGCCACATACATGGTGGTCTTGTTATTTATTGCCCAAGACGACAGCCCAAATTCCTTATCGACTTGCTTTTTTGTTATTTTTCTTTTAGCCATTGGTTGGTGTTTTTTAGGCGTTAGAATTATTAGAACTAATTATCTTAACGGTTTGCCCATTCTTTACACTGCGCGCACCTTCTCTTATGACCTCAGCGTTTTCCTCAAGACCAGAAAGTACTTCAATTTTATCACCTTGGGTTCTACCCGTCTTTATAACGACTTGTTTAGCCGTAGCTTTATCTTCTTTTTTATCTGAGAGTACATAAACATACTGCTGTCCATCTGCGTTTTCTGAAATAATACTTTGCGGAATGAGTATGGCCTTATCGTTTGTGTAATCATTGATTTTTAAACGTGCAGTAAGATTTGGCTTGATAGATCTGTCCTTGTTCGGTACAGCAATTTCAACATCGAAAGTTCGGTTAGCAGGATTGATAAAATTCCCAGTCTGCCTTATTTCTGATGTGATACTTTTTCCTAATACTGGAAATTCAACCTCTACTGTCTTACCTTCTTTTATACTTGTAATATAGCTTTCCGGGACATCTGTTTTAATGTACATGTCACTAAGATTAACCAAACGCATCAACTGCGTTTGACCTGGTGCCGCTACGTTTCCTTGTTCTGTTATAACATCGTCAATAACTCCCGAAAATGGAGCTCTAACACTATTTTTACTTAACTGTTGATTGATTTGAGCAATACCTTTTTGTAAACTTTCGTATTGGGATTTCGATTGTAGATATTGTATTTCGCTTCCAATTTTTTGATCCCAAAGACGTTTTTGTCTTTCATAGGTGGTTTTGGCCAAATCTGCTTGAATTTCTAACTGTGCTTTTTGTTGACTCAAGCCTCCGTCATCAATTGAGGCCAGTAATTGTCCTCTAGATACTTTTTGACCTTCCTTAACGTAAATACGAGTGATAATTCCTCCTGTTTCTGGAGTTACAACTATATTTTGTTTGGTTTCTACACTTCCTTGGAGTTCCAGATAATGTTTAAACTCTTCATTGTTCACCATAATCGTGGTGATCAATGGCACATTACGATCTGGACTAATACTTTGAAGCTTTTCATCCAATTGTTTGATTTGAACGGCTAGCGCTTGTTGTTGATTGACCAATTCATCTTTCTTTTTCTGAATGCCCTCTGCATTATCAGTGGCTACAAGCTCTTCAACGGATTGTTCCTTTTCTCCGGAACATGCTAAAAGCACTAAGGTTAAAATGGTTAGACTATATATTTTTTTCATGATGATTGTTTTTTAAAAGTTGGTTGTAGTATTTGTAATGGTTTCAAGTTCTGCCTTGGTATTGATAACATCGAGCATGGCTTGTAATAATTCTTGCTGAGCAGTATATAATTGTGTTTGAGCTTGTCTTAGTTCAAAACTCGAACCCACACCTTCAAAAAATTTAGTTTGGTTTTTAGATTCTATACGTTTTGCAAGTGATAAATTTTGTTTTTTGTTATTATAGTCTTCAGTAGCGAATCTGTAATTACTTTTTGCAGTTTCAATTTGAAGTTTTAAGCGCTGCTCAGTTTCCGTAAGGTCATCTTTAGATTTCTCTAAGTTAATTCTTGCACGTTGTGTTGCGGCACTTCTTCCTCCAGAACTGAATATTGGTAAATTGAGGTTAAAGCCAAACGAAGAAAAGCCTGCCCAATCTTGATCACTATTCAAAAAAGAAAAATCATCACTAAAACCTAAATAACCACCATTTAAGTAAGCGCTTAACTGTGGCAATGCCTTACTTTTCTCTAGTTTCAATAACAGCTCTTTGGATCTTTTGTCGTTTTCTGCTATTTTATAATCTATAGTCGTAGTAACATCATTTGCTAGCTCAAGGGCTTCTAATGAGATGTTCTTCACCGTTAAATTTTCCAAATTTTCTGTTAGTCTAATATTTGTACTGTAATCAATTCCTAAAGTAATATTGAACATTTGATAGGCGATACCTCTCAAACGTTTGGCATTATTAAGACTACTTTGAAGATTTGATAATGTAATTTGCAATTGCTCTACACTTTCTTCTTCTTCTAGTCCATTTTCATAAATTTTAGTAGTCTCATCTAGATTCTTCTGAAGTACAGTAATATTTTTTTCATAAATAATAACACTTTCTTCAGCAAGAAGAACATTTCCATAGGCATTAATAACACCTTTTCTTACTTCTAAATCTGTTTTATCCTTAGCATTTTTAGAAATCTCTAAGAACACTTTCGCCGATTGTAAGCCTACGAGATAAGAGCCATCAAAAAGTAGCTGGCTGAGCGTAGCCGTAGCATTGACATTTTGTTTTGTTCCGAATATAACTTCGGTAAATCCAGGTTCAGTATCAGGAATTCCTGATGGTGCAGAAAGTTCATCGTAGTACTCGTCTAGATTTCTAACTTGACTAAAAGGATCAAAAAACGCATTTGGCAACAGTGATACTTGTTGCTTTAAAAAGTTTTGATAGTTCACTGTAGCGTTGAGTTGAGGTAAACCCGTCGCAGTGGTTTCCCATTTTTGCTGTTTTGCCGCTTCAATATCTCTTGCCGCATTTTTAGCTTTTCTGTTATTTTCTAGTGCATAATCTATAGCCTCTTGTAAAGTGAAACTTGCAGGAGTGTCTTGGGCAAAGCCTAAAATAAAACACATTAGAAAAATGAAAGTTGATAGGTATTTCATTCTATTTTAAGATTGGTTCTTTGTTATAAATTGATTGAGTATTTTAAATCCTTTTTCGGTTACAATAGCACGTAGATGATATTCCAAATAACTCTCCATTAAATATTCCATTTGATATTGCTCAGGAGGGAAAAACATGTTATCCTTAATACCGGTCATACCTGTAAAATACATTCGCGATATAAAGTCCACATCGATAGTGTCTCTAAAAACTCCAGTATCAACACCTTGTTGTAAACTCTCTTGCACAGAATTATGCATTTTCTCGAACTGTTTAAACTTTAACTGTGCATGTATCTGTGGATAGTATTTTTTTAATTGATACTGTGGTGATGTTTTTTCATTTTTTAAATGTTGCATCACAAACATCTTAATTGAATATAGCTCTTCTATAGGGTTCGGTGCATTTTCGCATATATCATCTATACCATCGCAAATGGTATCAAACAAATAGAAGGTTACGGCTTCTACTAACTTGGTCTTATTACTAAAATGCACATAGATGGTCTTTTTTGAAATGCCCATTTCACTGGCAATATCATCCATGGTCACACTCTTAAAACCAAGATTAAGAAATAGCTCCGTTGATTTATGTATGATTTTATTTTTCATAATTCTACTGCAAATCTAAGCATGGAAACTTTAAAAACAATAAAAGTTTCCAAAGTTTTAATAATTATTTAACATTGGCAACATTAGTTTTTAATTTGCTGAAAGTCTTATTTTTGTGCCATGCAGAACATCGAAACCTACCAAAAGTCCTTCATAGCTTACTTAGAGGATTTTGCTGTGGACAAGGAGCCTAAAAATCTTTACGAACCTGTTAATTACATTCTTAAACTTGGCGGCAAACGCTTGCGACCTGTCCTAACCTTAATGACCTCAGAAGTGTTTAATGGTAATGCCAACGACGCTATGAATGCAGCCCTTTCAGTAGAAGTGTTTCACAATTTTTCATTGATACATGATGATATTATGGACGACGCACCTCTAAGAAGAGGACAAGAAACGGTTCATGAAAAATGGGACTTAAATACTGGAATTCTATCAGGTGATGCTATGCTGATTTTGGCTTATCAGCTATTTGAAAATTATGAGCCAGCTACCTTTCAAGCCTTGGCAAAGTTATTTAGTAAAACGGCTTTGGAGGTTTGTGAAGGACAGCAATATGACATTGATTTCGAAACTCGACATGATGTCACCATACCAGAATATCTTAAAATGATTGAGTATAAAACTGCGGTTTTGGTTGGTGCGGCTATGAAAATGGGAGCCATAGTAGCACAAGCTTCTCTAGAGGATCAAAATGCAATTTACGATTTTGGACGTTATTTAGGCATTGCATTTCAATTACAAGATGACTACTTAGATGCTTTTGGAAATCCGGAGACCTTTGGTAAGCAAGTAGGTGGTGATATCTTGGAAAATAAAAAGACGTATTTATACCTAAAAACACTAGAATTAGGCTCACCAAACGATAGGTCTAAACTGGTTGAAATCATGTCTAATGACATGATTTCAAATGAAGAAAAGATTACCTCAGTAAAAACACTCTTCAATGATTCTGGCGCGTCACACGCCACTCAAAAAGCCGTTAAGGATTATACGAGAAAAGCATTTGAATTACTCAAAACTCTGAATATTTCGGATGACAAAAAACAGGTTTTGAAATTATTCGGAGAGCAATTAATGAATAGACGCGTATAATGGCTCTGCCAACAACTTTTGAAGATTTAATATTCGAGGCCAATCAGCTTCAGCTTTATAAGAAACTTGTTTCACAGCTCAATAAGGATTTAGTGTTGGCAAACATAGATTTGGAATTTGATAAAGACACACTTCCAACGAGTTTAAAGCTTGTACTTCAAGACACGGTGATTCACCTTATTCAAAATAAGTTTTCAGATTATTTGAATCTGCTCTATCAAGTAGATGTTTCCGAATTAAAGATTCGATCTTTGGATGGTGAGGAGATGGTTCAGCTCTCTGAGGCAGTCACATTTTTAATTTTACAGCGCGAATGGCAAAAGGTTTGGTATAAAAATAATAGTAACTCTATTTAAAACCAAAACCTAACAAAAGGCATCCAAGCTTGATTCTGTATACTTTTGTCTTCATCATATAAGACATCATATCGAATGCCAAACGTTACATTACCACTTCTAAACCCCGCACCAAGAAACAATGCAGGATACCAATAACTATCATCCACATTGGCAACAAATTGCTCGTCAAAATCTCTATTCACATAAAGCTGTTCAAACTCAGTAGATATTTGTAATTCCCTATATGGATTAAACAAACCAATAATACTTCCACCTAAAACAGTCGATTTAAAGACGTCACGTTGAGAGCTATATTGAAAATTTAGACCAACTCCTGTCGACACGTAAGTATTATGCCTATACAGAGCGGCTGGTGCCAAAGCGCCACTAAAAAAGCCGTCTCCAAAATTAAGACCTATGCCTCCACCAAATTGTACATTCTGCCAAAAACTATTACTACCATCTGTGCCTTGTGCGCTTACAGAAAACACAAAAAAACACGTAAGAAAACAGCTAATAATTATTTTTTTAGCACTGATTATTCTAAATTTTGTCATCTTAATAATTCTTAAATCTATAATTGTTATAAATATAATAAAACCGTTACTATATCTACTAAAAGTTGTATTTTTGAAGAAATTTTGTTGAAACGACAACGTCTCGTAAAAATAATGGATAAATATTCCTTTCTCAACGCAGCGCACACAGCATACTTTGCTGATTTATATGACCAATACCTAAAAAATCCTGATTCTGTAGAACCTAGTTGGCGTGCCTTTTTCCAAGGTTATGATTTTGGCTCTGAAAACTATGGAATGGACGGTGAAATTGTTGAAGGTGTTTCAACACAAATTCCGGAGCAAATCCAAAAAGAATTTCAGGTTGTGAAACTTATAGATGGTTACAGAAATAGAGGGCATCTATTTACTAAAACTAATCCTGTTAGAGCAAGGCGAAAGTATGCTCCTACGTTGGAAATTGAGAATTTTGGATTATCGAAGTCCGATTTACAATCTGTGTTTTCCGCTGGTGAGATCCTTGGTCTTAAAACGGCAACACTACAAAATATCATTGACCATTTAGAACGTATTTATTGCGATTCTATCGGGATTGAGTACATGTATATTAGAAAGCCTGAAGAGATTGAATGGATTCAGAAAAAACTGAATATCAATGATAATCACAGCAATTTCACTACAGACGAAAAGAAATACATACTTAAAAAACTAAATCAAGCCGTAACGTTTGAATCGTTTCTTCATACAAAATATGTTGGCCAAAAACGTTTTTCTTTAGAAGGTAACGAATCTTTAATTCCCGCTGTTGACGCGATAATTGAGAGAGCGGCAGATGAAGGTGTGAAAGAGTTTGTTATGGGAATGGCGCACAGAGGTCGTTTGAGTACATTAACTAATATCTTCGGAAAGTCTGCTAAGGATATTTTTAGTGAGTTTGACGGAAAGGATTACGAAGAAGAAATTTTTGATGGAGATGTTAAATATCACCTCGGATGGACCAGTAATCGTGAAACTTATAACGAGAAAAGAATAAACTTAAATATTGCACCTAATCCATCTCACTTGGAAACTGTTGGCGCCGTAGTCCAAGGTATTACTAGGGCCAAGCAAGACAAAGATGATATTTCCGATGCTTCTCAAGTCCTACCTATAGTGGTGCATGGTGATGCAGCTATTGCTGGTCAGGGTTTAGTATACGAAGTTGTACAAATGGCAAAATTAGATGGTTACAAAACTAATGGAACCATTCATATTGTAGTTAATAATCAAATTGGTTTTACTACAAATTATCTTGACGGTCGGTCAAGTACCTATTGCACAGATGTTGGAAAAGTAACCTTATCACCAGTACTCCATGTTAATGCAGATGATGCAGAAGCCGTAGTTCATGCAGCACTTTTTGCCCTTCATTTTAGAATGAAATTCAAGCGTGATGTATTTATAGACTTATTAGGTTACAGGAAATACGGTCATAATGAAGGTGATGAACCTAAATTCACTCAACCACTGCTATACAAAGCTATTTCAAAGCACAAAAACCCAAGGGATATCTATGCAGCAAAGCTTATTGCTGAGGGTGTGATTGATGAAGGTTATGTGAAACATATCGAAACGAAGTACAAAGAACAACTCGAGGAAAACCTCGAAGATTCCCGTAAGGAGGATAAGACAGAGATTACTGCTTTCATGCAGGAAGAGTGGAAAGGTTTAGAACGGGTGACTGAAGTTGCAATGATGGAGCCTACCAATACAAAGGTTTCCAAAAAGCTTTTGAAAGATGTAACTAAAGTCATATCTAATCTTCCAAAAGATAAAAAGTTCATTAGAAAAATTCAGCGTTTAGTAGAGTCTAGACAAACTATGTTTGATGAAGATAGATTAGATTGGGCCATGGCAGAACATTTAGCTTATGGATCACTGTTAGCCGAAGGTTATAATGTGAGGATTTCAGGACAGGATGTTGAAAGAGGTACATTCTCGCATCGCCATGCGGTTGTAAAAGTTGAGGATAGTGAGGAAGAAATTATCTTACTTAAAAATGTTGCTGAAAATCAAGGGCAGTTTAATATTTTTAATTCGTTATTGTCAGAGTATGGTGTTGTAGGTTTTGACTATGGCTATGCTATGGCAAGTCCAAACACTTTAACCATCTGGGAAGCACAATTTGGAGACTTTAGCAATGGTGCCCAGATTATGATTGACCAGTATATTTCTTCAGGTGAAGACAAGTGGAAAACATCAAACGGTCTAGTAATGCTATTACCTCACGGATATGAGGGTCAAGGTGCTGAGCACTCTTCTGGTCGCATGGAACGTTATTTACAAATGTGTGCTAAGGATAATATGTTTATAGCTGATTGCACAACACCTGCGAACATGTTTCATTTACTCCGTAGACAGATGGTAGCCAATTACAGAAAACCTTTAATTGTGTTTACTCCTAAGAGTTTGTTACGTCATCCAAAGGTAGTGTCTGAAGTAGAAGAATTCGCTAATGGCAGCTTTCAAATGTTGATTGATGACGAAATCGCTAAAGCTGACAAGATAAAAACACTAATTTTCGTCACAGGTAAATTCTACTACGATTTATTAGAACAAAAAGAAGAGCTCAAAAGAGATGATGTGGCCTTAGTTCGCATAGAGCAATTGTTCCCGCTTCCAAGTAAAGCTATTGAAAATACGATTAAAAAATATAAAAATGCAGATGATATAGTTTGGGCACAAGAAGAGCCACGTAATATGGGAGCTTACAGTCATATGTTAATGCATTTTGACGATGCCAAAAATTGGAGAGCAGCAACAAGAAGACCGTACGGTGCTCCTGCGGCAGGTAGTTCTGTGCGCTCAAAAATTAGACATCAACAAGTTATAGATTACGTTTTTGATAAGAGCAAAAACAATCAAAGAAAGAAATAAAACAACTCAAATTAGAGCTTAATAAAACAACAAGCATGATTTTAGAAATGAAAGTGCCTTCGCCAGGCGAATCAATTACAGAAGTAGAAATTGCAGAATGGTTAGTAGAAGATGGAGATTATGTGGAAAAAGACCAAGCCATTGCAGAAGTAGATAGTGATAAAGCAACTTTAGAATTACCAGCAGAAGCAAGTGGAACAATTACGCTTAAGGCCGAAGAAGGCGATGCCGTTGCCGTTGGTGCTGTGGTATGCTTAATAGATACTGGCGCATCAAAACCTGAAGGTGATGCCGCACCTGCTAAAGAAAATACTTCGACAGGCTCAGCAGCCAAGGAAGAAGCTCCAAAAAAAGAAGAGCTAAAACCAACTGCTACTGCATCTAAAACTTATGCTACTGGTGCCCCTAGTCCTGCGGCCAAGAAAATTTTAGATGAAAAAGGAATTGAAGCAAGCTCGGTAAGTGGTACTGGACGTGATGGCCGTATTACTAAAGATGACGCTGTCAATGCAGTACCATCAATGGGAACTCCTACTGGAGGTAATAGAGGAACATCTAGAAGTAAAATGTCCATGTTACGTCGTAAAGTGGCAGAACGTTTAGTAGAGGCTAAGAATACAACGGCAATGTTAACCACATTTAATGAGGTTGATATGTCTCCTATTTTTGATCTACGTAAGCAATACAAAGAAGACTTTAAAGCCAAGCATGGCGTAAGCTTAGGATTCATGAGTTTCTTTAGTCTAGCTGTAGTAAGAGCATTAAAAATGTATCCTGCAGTCAATTCCATGATAGATGGCAAGGAAATGTTGACGTATGATTTTGTTGATATCAGTATTGCAGTATCAGGACCGAAAGGATTAATGGTTCCTGTGATTAGAAATGCAGAAAACTTATCCTTTAGAGGTATTGAATCTGAGGTAAAACGATTAGCCATTAGAGCAAGAGAGGGCGAAATCACCGTTGATGAAATGACAGGTGGTACATTTACCATAACCAATGGTGGTGTTTTTGGTAGTATGTTATCAACGCCTATTATCAATCCTCCGCAAAGTGGCATCTTAGGAATGCATAATATTGTGGAGCGACCAGTCGCCGTTGATGGTAAGGTGGAAATTAGACCAATAATGTTTGTGGCATTGTCCTACGATCATAGAATTATTGATGGTAAGGAATCTGTTGGTTTCTTGGTTGCCGTTAAGGAAGCCCTAGAAAACCCTATTGAACTCTTAATGAATAACGATCCAAAGAAAGCTTTGGAGATGTAACAGCAACCCATTTTATATGTAAAATAAAAAAAGCGCAATTCGTATGAATTGCGCTTTTTTACTCCTAACTAACAAGAGTGCAACTAACTAAAACTAACTAAAAAAATTAACGGCGATGTTCGCCGAGATTACGACAATAGAACTGACAATTAAGAGTATCATAAAGATTCTATCTCGTTTTGCGGTGTTATCTTTCATGGTTTCCATAATGTTCGTTTTTTTGAAAAAAGGCTCTGGATCATAAGCTAATTCAGAGCCCTTATAGTTAAAAATCTGAGGCGTTGACTAATAGCTGGTGTAAAATTGCAAATTATTATAATGCCATACTATACGTAACCTTACGTATTTTTTCATTTTTTTCAAGAAAAAGCCCTGAACAAATGTTCAAGGCCTTTAAAATCCCCTAAGAACTAATTAATAGCTCTGTTATTAACCCTTAATTAATAACATTGATTCAATGTAACCATTAAATCAGTTATGCAAATTTGATAAATAAATCAATATGAGAATATACGTAACCTTACGTATTTTTAAAATAAATGACGTTGGTTCTCTTTAGCCCAAATAAGTAGACTATTAGGCGTTCTTTCAATCCCTAACTTTCTGATAATATTACTCTTATGTTTTTCAACAGTTCTTGGAGAGATGAATAATTCTTCTGCAATTTCTTTTGCTGTCTTATTTTTTGTGATCAATTTTAAAATATTAAGCTCTTTTTTGGTTAAAGAACTTAAACCTTCAGGAGATCGATCTATTTCTATAAACTCTATAAGTTCAGGACTGAAATAAGGTCTGTCTTTCAAGACAGCTGAAATACAATTTTCTATTTCTTCTAGGGCAAACTCTTTTAAGACATAACCATAGACGCCAAGAGATTTAGCTTCATTATAGATTTTTTCGTCCTTTTCAAAAGTGATGAGTATAATCTTAGTGGGTAAATTACTCACATTACACTTTTCTGCAATCTGCAAACCTGTGTAAAATGGCATTTTAATATCTAAAATAGCGATGTCTGGAGAATGGGCTTTTATCAGTGCCAAGGCTTCCTTACCGTTTTTTGCACTTGCTAAAACATTGTACTGCTTTTCAAGTAAAAATTCTTCAAGACCTTTGAGGACCAGAGGGTGGTCATCTGCAATGATGATGGTTGGGCTCATTTTGCTATTAATTCAACTACTAGGGACTTAAAGATACTAAGAATCTTTTGGTTTGGAAATATCTTTCATTCTTAAATACAAATATTTCTTCTCGTAATCTATAATGGCTTTTCCTTTTTTGAGAATATCTGCTCCAATAATACCATCTACAGGATCTGCATTATGGTTAACAAGTCCATTATTGACATGCGAAAGATTAAATAGTATTAAGGCGACTCTCCTCTTCTTCCATTTTCCAATTTTAAGATCATTGCTGCTAGAGATTTGTGTTAACATATCGGATGCACCTGCACCAACAGCCCTAATTTCAGAATCCTTTACTTTAAGATTGAACCGCTCAATGGCTTCAAAACCGACACAACTACTTGAGGCACCAGTATCTAAAATAAAACGTCCATTGACACCATTAATACTAGCCTTAATCTCAAAGTGATTGGTTTTGGTCAGTTTCAGTTTAACTTTTGAATATCCTCTGTTTATAAGAAAGTCTGTTAGTGTTTCCATTTATAGAATTTGTGTAAATATAATAAACGAATAATACGACAAACAATTACTTTTGCTCCATGATTGTTACAGACACACATACACATTTATATAGTGAAGCTTTTAATGAAGACAGAGCAGAAATGATAAGCAGAGCCTTGGATGCTGGCGTAGAACGGTTTTTTATTCCTGCCATTGATTCAAACTACACGACATCCATGCTGCAACTCGAAAAAGATTATCCTGATCATGTTTTTCTAATGATGGGCTTACATCCAACGAGTGTTAAAGAAAATTTCAAGGAAGAATTAAAACACGTCGAAGAAATGCTTGCCAAACGCAAGTTTTATGCCGTTGGCGAAATTGGTATTGACCTCTATTGGGATAAAAGCACATTGGATATTCAGATTGAAGCTTTTAGGCGTCAAATCAATTTGGCAAAACAATATAAACTTCCTATTGTAATCCATTGCAGGGAATCTTTTGATGAAATCTTTCAAATATTGGAAGATGAAAAATCTGAAGATTTGTATGGTATTTTTCATTGCTTCACGGGTAATTTAGAACAAGCGCATAAAGCCATATCTTATAATATGAAATTGGGGATCGGTGGCGTTGTGACTTTTAAAAATGGTAAAATAGATCAGTTCATCAATAAAATTGACCTTAAGTATATAGTTTTAGAAACCGATGCTCCTTATTTAGCACCAAAACCATATCGTGGAAAACGGAATGAAAGTTCATATGTAATGAAAGTATTAGAAAAATTATCCGAACTTTACCAAATGAGTGAAGAAAACATCGCTCAAATAACAACTGAAAACTCGAAACAAGTCTTTGGAATTTAATATATGCAAAAACCTAATATTCTATTAATATATACAGGTGGAACCATCGGTATGATGAAAGATGCCGACACTGGTGCCTTACGTGCTTTTGATTTTGACAGCTTATTAGATAAGATTCCTGAGCTAAAACTATTAGACTGTGATATCCAAACCGTTTCGTTTGACAAGCCCATAGATTCCTCCAATATGAATCCTACCTATTGGGAAGCTATTGCGAGAATAATAGAATCCAAATACAACGCGTTCGATGGTTTTGTTGTCTTACACGGTAGTGATACCATGAGCTATTCGGCCTCTGCTTTAAGTTTTATGTTGGAAAATCTAGAAAAGCCAATCATTTTCACGGGATCTCAGTTGCCTATAGGAGATTTACGTACAGACGCCAAAGAGAATTTAATTACATCCATACAAGTTGCATCATTACACAGAGATGGCGAACCTATAATTAGGGAAGTCTGCCTCTATTTTGAATATAAATTATACCGAGGCAATCGAACGACCAAGATTAACGCAGAACATTTTGAGGCTTTTGATTCTCCAAACTACCCAACGCTAGCGGAATCTGGTGTACATCTTAAGGTAAATCACGAATTTTTGCGACATGAAACATTTAAAGAGGACCTTATTGTAAGGACAGCAATGGACACCAATATTGGTATCTTGAAATTATTTCCAGGTATCTCAAAACCATTTGTTGAGGCCGTCATTGGTTCTCAAAATCTAAAAGGATTAATCATTGAGACTTATGGTTCTGGTAATGCAACAACTGAAGAATGGTTTATTCAGAGTTTGAAAAACGTTATTAAGAATGGATTGTATGTCATCAATGTAACACAATGTCCTGGAGGCAGTGTTACGATGGGTCAATACGAAACAAGTTCTCAATTAAAATCCATAGGAGTAATCTCTGGTAAGGATATTACAACAGAAGCTGCGGTGGCAAAATTAATGTATCTGGTTGGCTACAATATTAAGCCTGAAGAATTCCAATTTTACTTCGAAAAGTCCTTACGCGGCGAAATGTCCTAAAATTAACGACTATAATTTTAGCGTTTAAAGTTTTTTTCGTTATTTGGCGTTCTGTAATTTTTTACTAGAATTTACAGAGAGGTGGCCGAGTGGTCGAAGGCGCACGCCTGGAAAGTGTGTATACTCCAAAAGGGTATCGAGGGTTCGAATCCCTTCCTCTCTGCTTATATTTTAGGCTATGGTTACATTATTTTTTTTATCTTTAACACTTTAACTAATAAAATTAAGATTAAGAACAATGAAAAGATTATTTTCTATCCTCGCCATTACATGTTTAATGGCTATCGGAACTGTTAATGCTAATGCAACTACTTTAGCTACCACAACAGCAACTGTAACAAGTGTAACTCAAGATGATGCTCCAGCAGAAGAATTGAGTTTCCATCAAGAATTAAAGAAGCGTTTTATTGAAGGTGGCCCTGGTTTTATGGGAATTGTATTATTATGTTTAATTCTTGGACTAGCAATTGCTATAGAGAGAATTATCTTTTTAAACCTTTCAACAACAAACACTAAAAAATTAACCCAAAATGTAGAGGATGCTTTGAACTCAGGAGGTATCGAGGCTGCTAAGGAAGTTTGTAGAAATACTAAAGGACCTGTTGCTTCCATATTCTATCAAGGTTTAGACAGAGCAGATGAAGATATCGATGCTGCTGAGAAAGCTGTAGTAGCTTATGGTGGAGTACAAATGGGACAGTTAGAGAAAAATGTATCTTGGATTTCGTTATTCATCGCTTTGGCACCAATGCTTGGTTTCATGGGTACGGTAATTGGTATGATTCAGGCCTTTGATAAAATTGAAGCAGCTGGTGACATGCAACCATCGTTAGTAGCTGGTGGTATTAAAGTAGCACTTTTAACAACGGTATTTGGTCTTATTGTGGCTATTATTCTTCAAATTTTCTATAATTACATTATTGCTAAAATTGACAGTATTGTAAATGATATGGAAGATGCATCCATTACATTAATGGATTTATTAGTAAGACACAAAAAATAAAAGACCACATTAAATTATGTTACATAAAATATTAAAAATAGTAGCTTTAGTACTCAGCGTTGCTGGTATCATCTTTCTTGGAAGGATTATAGCAGAGGGCGATGACGAAATTAAAGCAGCAGCACTAGCGGGTGACACTTCTATTGTTGAACCAATGGCAATCATTGCATATATTATTTTGGGACTAGTTTTATTATTTGTGGTGGTTTTTGTACTT
Source organism: Winogradskyella flava (assembly GCF_014243395.1). Lineage (GTDB taxonomy): Bacteria > Bacteroidota > Bacteroidia > Flavobacteriales > Flavobacteriaceae > Winogradskyella > Winogradskyella flava. The sequence continues at coordinate 194,145 of NZ_JACLCP010000001.1, forward strand.
AAAAATCTATTCACAAATACTTCAGGTCTTAAAAACACGTTAATAGGTGTAGGTGCATTTGTTGCAGTATTGATTATTTCTTACGTTACCGCTGGTGGCGATACAATGAAGTATAAATTGCAAGACGGCATTGCTACAGACGGACAATCTCAAATGGTAGGTGCTGGCTTAACAGCATTTTATATTTTGATTATTGTGGCAGCATTAACAATGATTTTCTCAGGAGTTAAAAAAGTAATTAGTAAATAATAGAGCATGGCAAAACGAGCAGCACCAGAAGTAAATGCAGGTTCAATGGCTGACATTGCTTTCTTATTGCTTATCTTTTTCTTAGTAACAACAACTATAGAAAAGGATAAGGGACTACTAAGAAGTTTGCCACCTATTGACGATACAGAGGTAGAACCACCTATTATTAAGCAAAAGAATCTATTTACAGTTCTTGTAAGTCGTGATAACCAACTATTGGTTGAAGAAGAGTTAATGGAATTAAAAGACTTAAGACGAGCAGCTATAGATTTTTTAGATAATGGCGGAGGAACTAATGCAGCTGGAGAGAGTTGTACGTATTGTAAAGGTAAGCGAGATGAAACCTCATCTGATCATCCTGACAAGGCAATTATATCCATGAAACATGATAGGGAAACCTCTTACGAGAAGTACATAGAAGTGCAAAATGAACTTGTCGCAGCTTACAACTTCTTGAGAGAAAGAGAGGCGCAACGTTTATACAATAGAAGCTTCCAATCAATGTTAGAGGAAAAAGAAAAGAACCAATTTAATAAGGATGAGAAACTTAATGAACAAATAACTGTGATTAAAACGCTCTTTCCTTTGAAATTATCTGAGGCAGAACCTGATAAATAATTAAAAAGTAACAATTATGTCAAAATTTAAAAAAGGAGGTAAAAGCGAATTGCCAGCGATTTCGACGGCATCCTTACCTGATATTGTATTTATGTTGCTTTTCTTTTTCATGGTAGCGACAGTAATGCGTGATAGTAGTTTAATGATTGAAAACATCTTACCTAGCGCTGATCAGGTAGAAAAGCTAAAAAAAGATAGAACAGCGTTCATTTATGCTGGTAAACCAAGCAGTCAATATAAACAATTAGGAGAAGAACCACGTATTCAATTTAATGACAAGTTTATTGATGTTGATGAAGTTCAACCTAGCGTATTGGAAGCTCAGAGAGCACTAACTGAAGAATTGCAACCTAAATTTGTTGTTGGTCTTAAAGTTGATAAAGAGACGCATGCTGGATTAGTTTCAGATGTAAAACAAGAACTTAGAAAAGCAAATACGCTTAAAGTAATGTACGTTACAAACGTCGAATCCAAGCAATAACATTCTTAATTTTATAATTTCTAAAACGTCTTGAGAAATCAGGACGTTTTTTTGTACTAGGCATTTAAAAGATTTTGTAGATTTAACTTATGAAGATTTTTTTACTTGGCTTGATAACTTTGGTAGGTAGTACTTGTTATTCGCAAAACGAGGATAGAGACAAATCAGAGCTATATAAAAAGTATAGGGAAGATCAATTTTATATTTCAGTTACTTATAATCTTCTAAATAATAAACCCGAAGACGTCAATCAGAATGGATTTTCTTCTGGGTTCCATTTTGGCTTTATTAGGGATATGCCCATTAATGAACGTAGGAATAAAGCTTTTGGATTAGGCCTAGGGCTCTCTACCAATTCCTACAATCAAAATGTTTCAATTCTTGAAACTAATGGTGATTTTGTATATGAAGTCATCAATGGGAGCGAAATTAATGTTTCAAAAAATAAATTTACAACCTACTTGGTAGAAGTACCATTAGAATATAGGTGGCGGACCTCAACAGCAACTGACTACAACTTTTGGCGCATCTATTCTGGTTTTAAATTTGGCTATCTGTTCTATAATTCTTCAAAGTTTAAAAGTGATATTGGTAATGAAAGATTATCTAATATCGACGCTTTTAACAAACTACAGTATGGTTTAACATTAAGTGTTGGCTATGGTACTTGGAATTTTCATATGTATTATGGCCTAAACCCTATATTTGATGATTCAGCCAAACTAGAGGGAAACTCTATTGATCTATCATCGTTTAAAATAGGGCTAATATTCTATATCCTATAGCCAATAGTTCATACATAACAACTGCGGAAATAGCCCAGTAAGCATACCAATTATTAATTCTTGATTGGTATGGGCTTTTAAATGCAAACGAGATGTTGCTATAGCACCTAGAACAATCATCATTAAGGCAATTGTTCCGTTAATATTAATTTGATAGTGGATACCCAAAGCTACCGCAAACATAAAAAAACCTGAAGCAGCAATCATGTGTATGCTTGCTTTTACTTTAAAAACAGCCATAAAAAAACAAGCAAGGGTAGAACATAAAATACCTAAAAAGAAGTAGTACAATTCAAATATTTCATTTGATGGAAGTACACGAAGAAGTATTAACAGGACAATGACACAATTAATAAATAATGGTATTAAGCGCTCTCGTGTGCTTCTTAAATAGATACTATTAACTTTATTTATAGTCTTTAGTAAAAAGAATAAGAGAATTGGTAGGATAATCGTGAGAATCACAATTGAAAAAATCTTGGCATTTCTTACAGGTTCTGGAATAAAACGTGGCGTTTTAGAAAAATAGAACAAGACACCAAGAAGTGGCATGATCAAAGGATGAAAAACAAATGAGATACCTTTAAGAATATGATTTTTCATCCAGAAATTCTATAGTTCTTTTCTTAAACGCGCAACAGGAATATCTAATTGCTCTCTATATTTTGCCACTGTTCTTCTAGCAATAGGATAGCCTTTTTCCTTAAGGATTTTTGAAAGTGCTTCATCCGTCAAAGGCTTCTTTTTATTCTCTTCTTCAATGACGGTTTCAAGAATCTTTTTGATTTCCCTTGTAGACACCTCTTCCCCTTGATCATTAGTCATAGACTCAGAGAAAAACTCCTTAATCAATTTAGTACCATAAGGCGTATCGACATATTTACTATTTGCCACACGTGAAATTGTGGATACATCCATTTCAATTTCGTCAGCAATATCCTTTAGTATCATAGGTCTTAACTTGCGCTCATCTCCTGTTAAAAAATACTCTGTTTGATATTCCATAATAGAACTCATCGTTACAAACAGAGTTTGTTGACGTTGTCTTACTGCTTCAATAAACCATTTAGCTGCATCTAGTTTTTGTTTTATAAACATAACGGCATCCTTTTGTGCTTTAGATTTCTCTTTTGAATCTTTATAGCCTTTTAACATGTTGTTATATTCTCTAGATACATGAAGTTCTGGTGCATTTCTACCATTAAGCGTAAGCTCTAGTTCGCCATCCACAATTTTAATAGCAAAGTCGGGTACAATATGCTCAACAATTTTATTATTTCCAGCGTAAGAACCACCTGGTTTGGGATTAAGACGTTCAATCTCTTCAATGGCATCTTTTAATTCCTCTTCATCAATATTGAACTTATGCATTAACTTCTTATAATGCTTCTTAGTAAACTGTTCAAACGCCTTATCAATTATTTTTTGTGCCAATTCCACATCTGGATTTGGTTCTTTTCTTTGTAATTGAATACTTAAACACTCCTGAAGATTCCTAGCACCAACACCTGCTGGATCGAGTTGATGTACTACCTTGAGTACTTCTTGGACTTCCTCTTCTGTGGTAAATACGTTTTGAGTAAAGGCCAAATCATCCGTAATATCAGATAATGAACGACGTATGTAGCCACTTTCATCAACACTACCAACCAAGAAATAGGCAATTTCTTCTTCCTGTTCAGAAAGCCTAAACGTATTGAGTTGATTGATTAAGTGCTGTGTAAAAGAAGTACCAGCTGCATAGGGTACACTTTTCTCCTCGTCATCAGAACTATAGTTATTGGCTTGAGTACGATAGTCTGGTATTTCATCATCACTAAGATATTCGTCTACATTGATGTCCTCAGCCTCTATTTTTTCACTATCGTTATATTCTTCTGTATTGTCAAATTCGTCAAAACTGTCTTCTGCTGCCTCTGATTCTTTTCCAGTATCTAATGCTGGGTTTTCTTCCAACTCTTGCTTTAAACGCTGTTCAAAAGCTTGAGTAGGCAATTGTATCAGCTTCATCAACTGTATTTGCTGAGGCGATAGCTTCTGGGATAGTTTAAATTGTAAATACTGTTTTAGGGCCATATTATAAATTCCGAATATATATAAAAATACTAAAAAAAACCTGTAAGGTTTTCAAACCCAACAGGTTTTATAGTTATCTAAAATTCTGCATTTTGAGGTGTACGAGGATAAGGAATCACATCCCTAATATTACCCATACCTGTGGAGAACATAACCAAACGTTCAAAACCAAGCCCAAAACCAGAGTGTACCGCTGTTCCGTACTTTCTTAAATCCAAATACCACCATAATTCCTCTTCTGGAATATCTAGGGCAGCCATTTTCTCTTTAAGCACATCCAAACGTTCCTCTCGTTGAGAGCCTCCTACCATTTCACCAATACCTGGGAAAAGAATATCCATTGCTCTTACGGTTTTGCCATCCTCATTCAATCTCATGTAGAATGCCTTGATATTTGCCGGATAATCGAACAAAATTACAGGACATTTAAAGTGTTTTTCTACCAAAAAGCGTTCATGCTCCGATTGTAAGTCTGCTCCCCATTCTTCAATGATATATTGAAATTTTTTCTTCTTATTAGGTTTAGAGTTCCTTAAAATCTCTATAGCTTCTGTATAACTAACTCGTTTGAAATTATTGTCTACTACGAACTTAATCTTATCAATGAGATTCATTGGACTGCGCTGCGCCTGTGGCATCCCTTTTTCTTCATCTTGTAAACGCTTATCCAAAAACTCTAGGTCTTCTTCGTTATGTTCTAAAACGTAACCAAGAACAGACTTTAAAAAATCTTCTGCCAAATCCATATTGCCGGCTAAATCCATAAAGGCAACTTCAGGTTCTATCATCCAAAACTCAGCCAGATGGCGAGATGTATTTGAATTTTCTGCTCTAAATGTTGGTCCGAATGTATAGACCTTCCCTAATGACATCGCATAAGTTTCTGCTTCTAATTGACCCGAAACCGTAAGGTTAGCTTCTTTGCCAAAAAAATCTTCTTTATAGTTCACTTCACCATCTTCAGTTAATGGTGGATTTTTAGCATTTAAAGTGGTAACACGAAACATGTCACCAGCGCCTTCAGCATCACTTCCTGTTATAATAGGCGTATGCATATTATAAAAACCATTCTCAGTAAAATATTTATGAATAGCAAAAGATAACGCTGATTTTACTCGCATTACCGCACTAAATGTATTGGTTCTGGTTCGTAAATGCGCATTTTCCCTTAAAAACTCAAAAGAATGTTTCTTTGGTTGTATTGGATATGTCTCAGGATCAGAATCTCCTAAAACTTCGAGTTCTCTCACCTGAATTTCAACAGATTGCCCTTTACCTTGGCTTTCTACCAACTCACCAGTAACATGGATTGCAGCGCCAGTGGTAACTCGTTTTAAAAGTGCTTCATCAAAATTTTCAAAGTCTACGACACACTGAATATTATTAATTGTAGAACCATCGTTTAAAGCTATAAAACGATTTGCTCTAAATGTTCTTACCCATCCTTTTACGGTAACGTCTTGCAAGGTGACATCTTGCGATAATAATTCTGCTACAGTTTTTGTTGTCATTTTTAATTATTTTGAAATGCTAAGATATATGTTATAGTTCGTTTTCTGAATCCATTTCAGAATCATCTTCTTCTGGAATAATATCAATTGTTGGTTTACGTAAAACCTCCTTATTGGCAATACTTCGTTCTAATGATAAAAGTAGCGACGGTAATAATAATAAATTAGAAAGCATTGCAAACAACAGGGTTATTGAAACCAAAGCTCCTAATGCAACTGTACCTCCAAAACTGGAGATTGTAAATACCGAAAATCCAAAGAACAATACAATTGATGTATAAAACATACTGACTCCTGTTTCTCGCAATGCTGCATAAACAGACTTTCTAATCTTCCAATGGTTGGCTTGCAATTCCTGTCTGTATTTGGCCAAGAAATGAATGGTATCATCTACCGAAATACCGAAAGCAATACTAAACACCAATATAGTTGATGGCTTTATAGGCACTCCAATAAACCCCATGATACCAGCTGTAACCAAAAGCGGCAACAAATTAGGAATGAGCGATACAATAATCATTCTAAAAGAACGGAATAAGTATGCCATAAATAACGAAATAAGGAAAATAGCCAAGGTTAATGAAATCACTAGATTCCTCACCAAATATTTTGTCCCTTTTTGAAATACCAAGGCTTTTCCTGTCATCGTAACTTCGTAACGCTCTTCCGGAAAAACCTTATCAATTTTATTTTGAAGATTTTCCTGAATACGCTCCATTTTGTCGGTGCCAATATCTTTCATGAATGTTGTAATACGTGCATATTGACCTGTGCTATCCACAAAATTCTTTAGCATATCTACATTTGAAGATGAGTTTTTGGCATAAGACAAAATAAAACTATTCTCTTGGCTTGTTGGTAACTGATAGTATTTTGGATTGCCATTGTAATAAGCCTGCTTACTGTACTTAACTAAACTTACAACTGAAATGGGCTTGGAAAGCTCAGGAGTTTCTTCAATAAGTTCTTCAAGTTGATTGATGCGTTTTAATGTCGCCAATTTCATAACGCCTTTCTTACGCTTGGTGTCCACCATAATCTCCAAAGGCATAATGCCATTGAATTCTTCTTCAAAAAAACGAATGTCCTTAAAAAACTGTTTGTTTTTAGGCATATCTTCTATTAAGCTTCCTGAAATTCGTATTTGGTTCATACCAATCATACTCACAATAATCAATATCAATGCCGTAACATAAATGGTGATTTTTTTATGCTTTACCATACGCTCCATCCAGTCAACAAAACCACCTATCCAACGTTTGTTTAAATGCTCTAAATGACGTTGCTTAGGGTATGGTAAAAATGTATAGATTATTGGAATAATTAATAGGCATAAAATGAAAATAGCCAAAATGCTCAACGATGCTACGATACCAAATTCCTTAAGTAATTTACTCTCTGTAAGGATGAATGTTGCAAAACCCGAAGCCGTAGTGACATTTGTCATCAAGGTAGCATTCCCAATCTTTGTGATAACGCGTTGCAAAGACTTTACCTTATTACCATGCGACTTAACCTCATGCTGATATTTATTGATTAGGAAAATACAATTTGGGATACCAATAACTATGATCAAAGGCGGGATAAGTGCCGTGAGAACTGTGATTTCGTAACCAAGTAAACCAAGGATACCAAACGTCCACATCACACCAACGCAGACCACGATAAGCGATATAAAAGTAGCTCTAAACGACCTAAAAAATAAAAAGAAAATTAAACTCGTTACAAAAAGTGCAGCGCCAATAAAGATTGGAATCTCGTCTACTATATTTTGAGAATTGAGTGTTCTAATGTAAGGCATTCCCGAAACTCTTACATCGAGAGTTGTCGCTGTCTCAAAGTCTTCGATTTTTTCCTCTAGGACATTAATAATAAAGTCTTTTCTAGCTGAAGTGTTTACGATATCTTTCTTTATATAAATCGCAGTGCGAATCGTCTTTGTTTCTGAATTGAATAGAAAGTTATCGTAAAACGGATACTTTTTAAATAGTTCGTTTTGAAGTGTGTTGATCTCTGCTAAGCTCGAAATAGAATCCTTAATAAAAGGTTCTGTTTCGAACTGTTCTTTTTTTGTGTTCTTGACTAATTTTTGGAGGTCCTTAATAGATAGAACCGTTTCAACCTCGTCGTAAGACTTAAAGGATTCCGCAAGTCGATTCCAAGCATTCAACTGTTTAACAGTAAACAACGTTGAATCTTTCACTCCAAGCACTATAAGATTACCCTCTTCCCCAAATACTTTCAAGAAGTCCTTGTAGGTAAGGTTTACTTCATGCTCATCAGGTAACATATTGGCTTCTGTGTAAGTAAAGCGCATATGTTTCCACTGTAAACCAAAAAATACGGTAGCCGCAATTATAGCTATTAGAATAAAGATTTTATTGCGAAGAATAAGCCTCGCAATAGCTTCCCAAAATCCTGTGGTTAATAGTTTAAACATACTTGAATTACCTTGTCATTTAGTTGACACTCATTACTTAAACGAAATGAGCCGCAAAGGTAGAAAAAACCTAAGGATTTGCTATGCAATTAACAGTATTATAATTTGATTTACAGTGAAATATTAAAAGTAAACTTAAATGCAATATTATCTCCAAATTCTGGCAAGTGATAACTACCATAGCGATATGCAAAACTCAAGCCGAAGCCAAAGAACAATTTATTGATTTCAAAACCAGATTCTGAGTAGAGCTTCTCTAAAGTTTCAAAACCTATACCCTGGTGTCTGTTTATACTATTCATGTTGCCAATAGCATACCTGGAAATCAATACTAATTGCGGTTTAAACCGTTCTGAAATATTAAAAGGTCTAAAAAAATGTTTTAGTTGTAGAGTAGAGAATTTATCACTAAAAAACTCATTAAAATACATCGTCTCAAAGCTGTTTAAACCTGCCACAGAAAACCGTTGTAATATGGTTTCTTTATTTATATTATTGGGATAGGCATGATACAAATGTGTGAGCGGTGCTTCACCACTTGCAATACCAGCAACCAAGGTAATATTCGTTTTAGAATTATTTTTATGATTGAATTGCTGTATGGTTCTAAAATCTAATTTTGAAAAATTAAAATCGCTGCCAAAAATAGATTTAAAACTCTGAGTAAATTGTGCAGTAAACTTTGGATAGCCTTCCTTGACTTTCTCTTTACCATCAATAGTGCTGACTTCATTGAATGGGCTCCATTGCAAGCTTATTCGCAAAGTACTAAGATCATAATTACTGTAACTTTTATCATTTATCAAAAAATTATAGAAATAGGTAGGATTGATATCGCTCACAGCCAATTGTGTTTCAGATAAGAAATTATCGGAAAATCGATGTTCTAGTGCTACAGACTTCGTAATATGCCTATGAAATAAGTCTATATTTAAAAGTCGAGGTTCAAAAAAAGTAAAAAAACGTTTGTCCGTTAAAAAGGTAGAACTCCCAGTTTCCATGAGGTCATCAGTGTAGGTGAAATTGACCCAAGTATTATGAGTTTCATTTATTCTAAAACCTCCTCCTCCGCTGAATTTGAGGCGTTTATCCGTAAATCCGTAAACAATGTAGCCATTTAATCTGAAGCGTTCAGAAAATCGCTTGTTGGTTACACCTCCTAAACCAGTTCTAATACCCTCGTATTGATTAAACTTAATGAGATAACGCATATCCGCATCAAAGTAGTTAAAGGGCAGAAAACCATTCCCAAGTTGCTTTAGATATTTAATTTTCTTTATAGAGTCTTGGGCTCTTTCAGTAGAATCCTTTTCTTTCAGAATAGGCTTTTGTGCAAAGCTATTTGTTGCAAAACAAAGAAGAAGAACAACAAGCAGATGTTTTAGCATAAAACCTTTTAATTTAAAACAGAAGAACAAACATCTTAAGTTGCCAACCTGAACTTGTTTCAGGTTTTTAAATTTTATATGTAATGTAATTCTGAAATAAATTCAGAATTACAAAAGCTATTCTATACCGTCATGATCTCATTTTCTTTAACATCAAGAATATGATCTATCTTCTTAACGTAAGAATCTGTAAGTTCTTGTACATCAATTTCGGCATTGCTTTGTAAATCTTCTGAAACATCAGATTTTTTAATATCATGCATGGCATCTCTACGCGCATTTCTTATACCAATTTTTGCGTCCTCGGCTTCAGCTTTAGCCTGCTTCGCTAAATCTTTTCTGCGTTCTTCCGTTAATGGTGGTACGTTGATAATAATCATTTCACCATTATTCATAGGATTAAAACCTAAGTTAGCTAACATGATACCGCGCTCTATTTCCTGAAGCATACTTTTTTCCCAGGGCTGCACGGAAATAGTTCTACCATCAGGTGTATTAACATTAGCGACCTGATTAAGAGGTGTCTGAGAACCATAATAATCTACCATAACACTTCCCAACATGGCAGGACTTGCCTTACCAGCTCTAATATTAACTAATTGTTTTTCTAGATGCTTAATGGCAGCATCCATGGCTTCTTTCGATGTATCTATAATAAACTTAATTTCGTCCATAATTTTAAAACTTTAGTTGAAAATTATCAAAGGTTATACCAAATTTTTAAAGATTAACTTCCGTTCCTATTGCTTCTCCAGAAACTACTTTAAGTAAGTTCCCTTTTTTATTCATATCAAATACTATAATTGGCAATTCATTCTCTTGACTGAGTGTAAACGCTGTCGTATCCATAACCTTTAGTCCTTTGCGTAACACATCATCAAAAGTAATATGATCAAATTTTACTGCTGTACTATCTTTTTCTGGATCAGCATTATATATTCCATCAACACGAGTGCCTTTTAATATAACGTCTGCTTCGATTTCAATAGCCCTTAAAACCGCAGCAGAATCCGTAGTAAAGTAAGGGTTACCAGTTCCTCCACCAAAAATTACTACCCTACCTTTTTGCAAATGCCGCATAGCCTTGCGTCTTATAAAGGGCTCAGCTACTTCATTAATCTTAATAGCGGTCTGCAAACGTGTTGGAATATCAGCATCTTCTAGAGCACTTTGTAAAGCTAGACCGTTAATTACCGTGGCCAGCATACCCATATGATCTCCTTGCACACGATCCATACCATTACTAGCGCCTGCAACACCTCTAAAAATATTTCCACCACCTATGACTATAGCAACTTCTACGCCTAGATTAGTGATTTCTTTAATGTCTTTTGCATATTCAGCTAAGCGTTCTGGGTCAATACCATATTGTCGGTTTCCCATTAAAGCTTCACCAGACAATTTCAGTAGTATTCTTTTATATTTCATCAGTCGATTTGAAAGTTTAACAAAACTACATAATTATTAGCATCCGTAAAAGTGAAAAAAACGCCAAACTTTAAGGTTTATTCAGCCAGTCTTTTCTCTAAAGCTTTGGCTTTTTTAAGTGGAATATAGTTAGCATCTGCATTCGCCAAAAACCCAAGGGTTATATCTAAATATTTCTTAGATTCTGTTTTGTCTTCTTTTTCCAAAATTTCTGCGAGCTTTAGATAATTTAATGGGTCTTGAGTTTTTTTTGCGACTTCATTTTTCATTATTTCTAAAGCTCTTTTTGAATTACCACTTTTGTGAAAAATGTCAGCGATAAAAAACTTAAAGCCTATAAGCTTTTCTAAATCAGCACTACTGTTTTCAAAAACTCCAATGCATTTTGAGTAGTCTTTCTCTATATAGGCTTTAGAAAGATCAAATAAATCCACAAATCCTTCGCCTTGACTTTTAAATACAGAATCTTTACACAAAAGATAATCTGAATTATCACCAACTAAGGGGTAACCATAATATATAGCTTGGAGATTAATACCGCACCTAAAGTTGTCATAGCTATTAGGCATAAATGTCCCTAACTGCTCTAGAACTTCCTCAACACCTTCTAATTGTCCTATAGATTGATAAAGTAGTGTTTTTTTTGTATAATTTGAAAACATTACATTAATAATGGGTTGCTGCTTAATCGCTAATTCTTCATAGTCTTTTATAAGACCTAAAGCCTTCTTTACTTGGCCCATACTATGCGCATAACCGTATTTAGACCTCATATAGCTTAAACTGTCAGATAAAGATGTAGCTTCTGACAGACCTTTATCTATTCTCTTTAAAGCGTCCTCAAAATTAAGGTTTATGAAATCTAAATAGGCAATTCGTCTTTGAATACTAGTGTTAAAAGGGTCTAAGGATTCTTCTTTTAGTAAAATGGTTTTGGCTTCTTTAATTTTTCCTTGCTCTTCATATAAGTCGGCATATAGTAATCGGTTTTGCTCGCGTTCTGGAAATTCTTTAGTTAGTTGATCTAAAGAGCCCTTTGCATCGGCAAAGTTATTATTACTTAATTGTATTTTATATAATTCAAGAAGACCAAGCTCTCTATTGCCGTTTTCAACTGCTTCTTGCATTAAAGCCTTAGCTTTTTCAACACCACCATTAATTGTATAGCGTGTTAGTAATAGTTTATAGGTGTTAAAATCGTAAGGATATAAGTCTTTATGAAACTCTAATAACTTCATTAAAGCATCACTGTTGTTTTGTAAACTATAAAACAGTTGCTTAGGATAAAACTGCATACGCTTTGGTAAAGCCGATCCATATTTTATGGCATCTTTAAGATACTTTAAGGACTCCGTCTGATTTCCTTGTCCAAAATATGCGCCACCAACACTCAAATAGCACATAGAGCAGTTAGGGTCTAGTTCTATAGCCTTTTTACCTTCTGCAATAAGTTCATTTAAAGCACTTGGATTTTTAAATAGCGTTATACTAGACTTAATATAATGTTCTAATGCTTTTACATTTGAAGTAACTAAGGCAGATGCAGGAAGCGTAAAATTACTGTCAAAATTGGCTAAATCTTTATCCTTTATATCATAATCCGTTGAAATAGACTCAAATATTTGGTCCCTTATAGCATCTAGGGCCAAAAATATATCAGCGTTAGTGACATTTATTTTTAAAACACTTTTATTGTTTTTTGTTTGGTACAAATCGCCTGAAAATGTATAAATACCATCTGTTTTTTCAAAAGAAATTTTGGTAAAATAGTCGTTTCTCGATTTTTTAGCAATATTGCGTTGCACACCAATATTTGGTGCTGTAAATAAGGGTACACCAGATCTTTGATAATGTGGGCTTAATTCAAAACTCGAAGAGACATAAAACTCAGGGCGTTGCTCCAAATTAAAATCGAGGAGAGTGGACATGGCAACTCCCATCCAATCTAGTTCTTTATTCTTAGTTAAGTTTTCAAATTGAAATAGAGCAATACTTTTAACTTTTCTTAAGTCAGGTACTATAGCTTTAACTTCTTTACCTTGTTCATCTACCAAAGCGATAAGTTCAGTTTCTTTATCCGTAATATTATCCTTGCCATTTATTAAGAACAAACCAGCACCTAGGCCTAGAATAATATTAGTGATTATAAAATATTTTGGCCATTTCTTTTTTTCATAAACTTCTTTTCCATTTGGTTGATATCCAAAATAAACCAAAACAAAAACCGCGGGTGTCAAAATTAGCCAAATGAACAAGTATCTGTCTTGCCATAAATCATTGATGCCATAACGTTGGATAATAACACTTTGGATAAATTGAAATAAACCAAAACCAACCGCTAAATAAGTCCCTAAATACTGTGGAATTTTACGAGTCCATAATTTTTCTAAAAACGATTTATTATTGTTCTTTTCCATGGCTTTCAGTTGTTTGACGAAAATAGGAATATACTTGCTTAGTTCAAACTCTTATTAAATAAAAAACCTCCAAACGTTAGCTTGGAGGTTTAAATTTTATATTATTGAATATTATCCTACTGTAGCCCTTTTAAAACCAGTAACCTCAACGTTACCATAGGTTTTAACATATTCTGCTACGGTTTGCTTTTCATCTTTGATAAACTTCTGATCTAACAAACATTGTTCTTGATCTAAAGTTGTATTATCAGAAATAAAACGCTCCATTTTACCTGGTAAAATTCTATCCCAGATTTGCTCTGGCTTACCTTCAGCTTTTAACTCCGCTTTCGCAGCTTCTTCAGCTTCTGCCAATACTTCTGGCGTTAATTGTGCCATAGAGATATATTTGGGAACATTCTTTAAGGTCTTACCTAAACGTCCTAATTCGATATTATCTTTTTCAATAACTGCTATACGTGCTTCAGTTTCAGAAGTCACATATGCAGGATCAAAATCTTTGTAAGATAGCGTTGTTGCTCCCATAGAAGCTACTTGCATTGCTACGTCTTTTACCAAAGTTTCAGCGTTATCTACTTTTGCAGATAATCCTACTAGAGCAGCAATCTTATTAATATGAACATATTGGCCTACAAAAGGCGCATCTAACTTTTCGAACGCAGTAATATCTAATTTTTCTCCAATAACACCTGTTTGTTCAGTTAACTTTTCTGCAACAGTCATTCCACCGAAATCACCTGCCAAAAATTCTTCTTTTGTGTTATAGTTTAATGCAGCCTCACCCAACTCGTTAGCAAGATTCACAAAGTTTTCGTTTTTACCAACGAAATCAGTTTCACAACCTAAAACGATAGCTACACCAGAAGTGTTATCTGCATTTATTTTAGCAACAGCAGCGCCTTCAGATGAATCTCTGTCAGCTCTCTTTTCTGCAACTTTTTGTCCTTTCTTACGTAAAACTTCAATGGCTTTATCAAAATCACCACCAGCTTCAACTAAAGCTTTTTTACAATCCATCATACCAGCACCAGTTGCTTGTCTTAGCTTGTTAACTTCTGCTGCTGTAATTTTTACAGTATTTTCCATAGTTTTTAAAATTTAAAAAGTCATTCAATTAATTTTCGAGTTGAAAAGAATTAAATGACTTTTAATATTGTATAAATGTTATTTATTCTTCTTCTTGCGTTGCTACTGGAGCTTTTTCAGCTTTTTTTGCTGGTTTAGCCTCAGCTTTTGCTTCCGTCTTTTCAGCTTTTCCGTCTTTTTCTGCACGTTCTGCTTTTCTATCGTCTAAGCCATCTTGGATAGATGAAGCAACAATAGATAAAATCTTATTAATGGATTTAGAAGCATCGTCATTTGAAGGAATAAGATAATCAACCTGACGTGGATCAGAGTTAGTATCTACCATTGCAAAGATTGGAATGTTCAATTTTTGAGCTTCCTTTATCGCAATGTGCTCGCGCTTAATATCCACAACAAATAAAGCCCCAGGCAAACGTGTCATGTCAGAAATAGAACCTAAATTCTTTTCCAACTTCGCACGCTGACGATCTACTTGCAAACGTTCTTTCTTTGATAAAGAGTTGAATGTACCGTCTTTCTTCATTCTATCAATCGAAGCCATTTTCTTAACAGCCTTTCTAATAGTGACGAAGTTGGTTAACATTCCACCTGGCCAACGCTCAGTAATATAAGGTTGATTTACAGCACCCGCTTTTTCAGCAACGATGTCTTTAGCTTGCTTTTTAGTAGCTACAAATAAGATTTTCTTTCCTGATGCTGCAATTTTTGCTAATGCCGCACAAGTCTCTTCAATCTTAGCTGCTGTTTTGTAAAGGTTAATGATATGGATACCGTTACGCTCCATATAAATGTAAGGAGCCATATTTGGATCCCACTTACGTGTTAGGTGACCGAAGTGTACACCTGCTTCTAGTAGTTCTTTAACTTCTACTTTTTCCATGTTTGTAATAGTTTACGTTCTGTTGAATTAGCAATGATTAAGTGGTCTTCACATTAAGCGAATTGCCTTAACCATTTAGATGCTAAACTAAATCCCAATGTTTCCATTGTGGACAACAATAACTGGTTTTAATTATGCCGAACTATTCGACGATTTCAATAAAATAAAATAATTCAGAATCTGAATGTTCAGATTCTGAATTAAGTGTTGTTGGATATTAACGTTTAGAGAACTGGAATTTCTTACGCGCTTTTTTCTGTCCGAATTTCTTGCGCTCTACCATTCTTGGATCTCTTGTTAATAGACCTTCTGGCTTTAATACTAGTCTGTTTTCAGCATCTAACTCGCACATTGCACGGGATAAAGCTAAACGTATTGCTTCTGCCTGGCCGGTGATACCACCTCCATATACGTTAACAGTAATATCAAAGTTGCCATCATTGTTAGTCATGGTTAAAGGTTGGTTTACTTTGTACTGCAATGGTGCAGTAGTAAAGTATTCCGCCATGTCTTTTTTGTTCACTGTGATTTTGCCTTTTCCTTTAGCAACGTACACACGAGCAACAGCCGTCTTTCTACGGCCAATTTTGTGAATTACTTCCATTAGTTAATTTCGTTTAAATTAGTTGCCTTTGGCTTTTGAGCTTCATGAGCGTGCTCGGTACCAGCAACAACAGTTAAGTTTCTAAAAAGAACAGCGCCTAATTTATTCTTAGGTAACATTCCTTTTACTGACTTCTCTACTAATCTGGTTGGGTCTTTCTCAAACATCTCAGTAGCAGTCAAGCTTCTTTGACCACCTGGATAACCTGTGTGACGGATATAACTTTTATCTGTCCATTTGTTACCAGTTAAGTTGATTTTTTCTGCGTTTACAACAATAACGTTGTCACCGCAATCAACGTGTGGCGTAAAATTAGGCTTGTGCTTACCTCTTAAAAGTATTGCTACTCTCGAAGCTAAGCGACCTAAAGTTTGTCCTTCAGCATCAACTAAAACCCACTCCTTATTAACGGTAGCTTTGTTAGCAGAAACTGTTTTGTAGCTTAATGTATCCACACTAATTTGATTTAATATTGCACTTTAAAGCGCAAAAGATTATACATTCCTCTTTAAAAAAGAGTTTGCAAATTTACGATAAACTATTGGATTGACAAACCTTAGCTGAGTTTTTTTAAGGCTAAAAAAAGGAGAAGTTGCTAGATCGTTTGAATATGATAAAATTAGTCTTACTTCTTATTAATTCTAAAAATAAAATTACGCTCGGCTAAAGCCATACGTTCTTGCTCTAAAATAAATTCAAGATTATTATGAGTAGCAATAGTTCTAATTTTATCTATATCACAATCTTGAGATAATATCATTAGGATGTAATGATCTTTTCGCATTGAGAGCTGTTTGAATAGTATTTTAAAGTATTCAAAATTCTCACCACAAAACCAAGCTCGTTCTTTAACACTTTTAGGGGTTTTAGGATAATACGGTGGGTTGATAATAACATAGTCAAAGTCATCCTTGAATATTTGTTCAAACAAATCAGATTTAATAATAGTAATATCTAACTTGTTTTTGGATGCCGATTGTTTTAGAGTCTTTATGGCAACTTCATTAATATCTGAAGCTATTACTTCTGCTCCTTTCGATGCTGCAAATAATCCAATAATCCCAGAACCACAGCCTAATTCTAAGACTGTTTTGTCTTTTAAGTTTAATGGTTTTATATAGTCTAAGAGTATTTTAGTACTCAAGGTATAGTGTGGCGGAAAAACTTCTGGCATTACCATGACCTCAATACTTTCATAGTTATAAGGTCTTGGTTTAGAAAAATACTTTCCTGTTCCATATTTTAAAAATGGATGCGTGAGTTTTTTAAGTATTTTTCTTATCATTCTGAATAAAAACCTTGAATTTCTGGTTGTCTATATTTCCAAATTTTATGTAGTACCTTAATTTCATAAGGATATTTATAAATACCAGTTTTGTAGCGTAACCTAGAAATCGATCGCAATACTTTCTTTTTAAATCCTTTTATTCTAAAATCTGAAGCTGTAGGATAATAACCATTTAAAACCGTTTCAAAATTCATAATACGGTCTACCATTTTAGGGGTGAGCCATGGTGTAAGCGGGTTTTTACGTAAATCAAAATTCTCCCAAGCAGGATCTAACCAATCATCTAATTGTTTTGGAAAACTAAAGCCAGCCTTTTGAATTTGTTCATACAACTCAGAGCCTTCAGTAGCTACAGGACTATATAGATAAATAATAATTTCCGCATCAGGATTGATCTCTTTAATCTCCTTGATAAAATTAATATCCCATTCTATCTGTTTCATAACTTGTTCTGATGTATCAGCAGGCATGCCTAAGACAAAAGAGAATTCGGGAATAATGCCTATAGGATACAAACGTGCAGCAAAATCTTTAATTCCCTGACCAGTTTGCGTTCCTCCTTTATTCATTTGTTTAAGGATCTCATCATTCCCTGTTTCAGCTCCAAGAAAAATCATTTTACAACCTGCGTCTTTCATGAGTTCTAGGTCTTCATCAGAATATTTATTAATGGTATCAATACGACCTTCTCCCCACCATGTAATACCATCATCTTTGATTAGCTCTGAAAATTCTACTACACGTTTTCGAGACGTAAAGAAATTATTGTCATGAAATTCTATAGCGTCAATACCATAATTATCTTTAAAGTATTTCACATCATTATAAACGGTTTGTGCTGACTTGGCTTTCCAACGTCCTTCATAAATTGGCACAACAGCACAAAATGAACATGTAAAAGGACAACCTAAGCTAGAATGATAAGAGAATGTTTTTTGTCCTAAGAACGTCTTACTTAAATAACTTTCAAGATTATAAAACGAATTTAAATGTGTATAGGGCAATTGCGGTAAAGTATCTTGATCTAGCAATTTCTCCTTTTTAGTGCGAATAATTACACCATCCTTATCTTGATAGATGAGATTCATAATATTGGGCAACGCTTTTAACTTATTAGACTCTAATGTCTTTAATAATTCCGGAAAGGTAACGTCACCAGGGCCATTAACGATGTAATCTACATAAGGTGCTTCAATGGATACCTTGTATTGATTTGATGCGAAATAACCTCCCCAAATAGTTATTGTGCCGGGGAATTCTTCTTTTATCTTTTTTGTAAATGGAATAGCCTGACGCAATTGGGGACCTGGCATAACCGTACTGCAGAAATATTTATATTCTCCTGTTTTAAAATAGGAACTGATTTTTCTCCAAGGATCTTTTTCTAAATTACCATCTACAAATGCAAAATCAAATTGCCCATAGATTGAAGCACCAACTTGTAAAATAGAATTTGGTATGCGATGCTTTGCATTAGCACTCCGAGGATTAAATATGATGATTTTGTTATTTGCCATATTTATAAATTAATTAAATGCACTACAGCATCTGCTACATGCAGGTAAAAATCCTCCATTTTTAGATACAGTTGATCGAAACCTTTTAATAATCTGTCCATTCCAAATGTCTTTTAAACTACTTTCATAAATATTACCTATATCAATGTTATAGCATCGACCATGAGCTGGTATAACAGATCCATCAGATTTAATCATAATGTTAGAAAAAATATCATTGCACATCCTTCCAATGATTTTTTCAGGTCTATGATAAAACTCAATTAATTTTTCTTTTGAGTCTATTTCAGGAGAAAATGTAATAGGGAATTTGTAAGTACTGTTTTTAATAGTTTTTATTTCTTCCCAAAGTAATTCTAAATCAAAATTATCAATATTGATTTCGTCCATATTAGAAGACGTAGCTGGGTAAGAATGTGCCCAAATTTCATTATGTTTATCCGCAATATCTTGAGGCGTAAAGTTTGTATGCATAAATCCAATTTGCGATAATGGATATGTTTTGAAAACCTCTAAAAATTCATTTAAATAACCAATATTCCACTCTGTAATAACGCAAAAAACCGAAATCTTAGGTGAGTTTTCATATTTTAATAACTCCTCAATACCTTCTAATGCTTTTTGAAAGGACTTTTTATGCCCTCTTATTTCGTTATGAATATCTTGCGGCCCATCCAAAGATATATACAATTCATTAAGACCGGCACCAACAAGTTGTTTGGCTTTATGTTTAAGGGTTAAAGCATTCGTAGTTATTGAAGTAAATAAGTTTTTTGTGTTGGCGTAATGTAATGATTCTATTAATGATGGATAAACAAGTGGTTCTGTAAAGCCATATCCCAGTTTTGTTTTAGGGTAATATTTAGCGGTGTGATTGATTATCTTTTTTATTAGCTCTAATGGCATATTTATAGGGTGAGTACCTACAAGATTTTGAGCAAAATTGCTTTCCATATTTTTAGTACCAACATCACACATTTTACAATGAAGATTGCAAACATTGTTTACACCAAGAACAATCCACTCTGGATTGAAAATATAATTTGAAGGAAAATATTTCTTGTTTACTCTTTTAAATACTGAAACGCTCATTCATCTGATTTTTTAGCATTAACCGATTAGCTCTAATATACCATCTATCTAAAAATGAAGAATTACTTAAAATATGTTTGATGTATATCCGAGCATTTTCTTTTTCGTTATTTTGATAGTAAAAATTAGCTATTTTAAAATTCATAAAGTTTGAAGCTACTTTGTACTGTTTCAAGTCTAATTTTTTAAGATGGTACAATTTGTCATAAGATTTAATGGCATCTAAACAATGTATAACATCGTAACTTTTAGTGTAGTTTCCTTTATGTCGCCTCATTAATGTTAAGGGTTTATTTAAATAAAATACTTTGTGCTTTGATGCCACTTTCAAATAATAATCATGTTGTCCCTCAACAATCTCTTCATCAAAAAACCCAATCTCATCTAGCAGAGAAATCCGCATTGAAAATACGGGAAAGGCTAAAATTTTGCACATTAGTAATTCTTGCATTATATCTTTATAAAATGAAGTTTTGAAGTTATAATATGGCTTATTTAATCTGTCAATTTCTGAAAAACGCTGAAGATTATGCATAATGAAATTTACATCATTATGCTTTGAGAAAATTGCATGCATTTCTTCTAGTTTTTCCTCTAACCACAAATCATCAGAATCTAGCACTGAAATAATATCTCCCTTAGCTGCTTTCAGACCTATATTCCGTAACTTACTTGGGGCTCCTAATCTATTGGTTTTTATATATTTTATCTTATTTGGATTCTCATTTTGGTATGTATTAACAACAGCTTCAGTATTATCCGTAGAGTCGTCATCAACAATTATTAACTCATAGTTTTGATAAGTTTGATTTAAAACACTATCAATAGTTTGAGCAATTAAATGTGCTCTATTATATGTTATAGTAATAATGCTAAACTTCATTACATAGATATTTTTTAAGATATAATCTTAGAAGTACGTAGTTGCATAGTAGACTAATAGTATTGGCCATAAAAGCACCAAATAAAATATATTTTTTAATTAGGATAAATGAAAGACCTAGATTAATTATACCAGCAAATATTAGTATCAATAAAATTATCTTCTGTTTCTCTAATTTAGTAAATCGATACATTTCAAAATTCAATAGAGTGAAAATATAAATATTGACTAAAAACAATATCGTAAACTTTATATCTACGGGAATATTATAGAAATAATTAATAGCCACATAGAACCCTGCTGTTGACAGTATCGAAAAAAACATTCCAAAACTCCTAAGCGTGTCTTCTAACTTTTTAAATACAGATTTACTAAATCGATAAATACTTGTTTCGAAAGTATTGATTAATGATGCATAAATAACCATAGAAATAGCAGATAAACTTGAAATAATGAAGTAATGACTCATTGTGCTCTGGTCAATTAAAATACCAACAATATAAAAATCTGACTTTGACGCAATAAAACCTGCAAAAGAGACACCAAAAAAATAAATAGATGTTTTTAAAACTGTTAGGCCTTTTTGTAAAGATACTTCGAGTGACAACTCGCCCCAAAATTTATAGAAGTAATATAAAGACTTAAGTAATTCTAATAATACAAAGAAAAGAATAAACGTAAACGGACTAATCGTATTTTGATTAAAAAAAATATAAGCAAGGAATAGAACGTTAAAAAATAGTTCAACTATAAAAACTGTTTGGCTTGTTTTAGTATAGATTATTAAACCATTAAAAATAGGTGTTAGGGATTTTAATAGAAGAAATAGAATCATTAATATTTTTACTCCAAGTTCTAGAGGTAAGACAATAATAATTAAACTTGCAAGCACACATAAAAGTAATTTACTCGATATAGAACCAGTAACAAGATGTTTAATATCCTTTGGACTACTACTAATCTGTTTTGTTATAAAAAATTTACTTCCCCAATTTGTAAACACATAAAATAACCCATAAATACTAACAAAATAAACATATGTGTTTAGGACATCTTCAGGATAATAATTAATCAAAATAAAATTTAGCAACAGACTAAAGGCTGAGACTAATAATCTTCTACCAGTATTGTAAATAGCCAATAAGGCTCTAACTAAAATTCTACTTCTAGCTTTAGACGTGTAATTATTTGAATAGGTTTCTCTCAAGTTTAAAAACTAATATACTTACAGTGTTACCTATATAACAACTTACTTAATATAACTCCATATTAATTTTATTGTTTTATAAGTATAATTACAATTTAAGTTATTTGAAAAACAATTCAATCTATATCGACGATTAATATTACTTTTATCAAAAGCAATGAAAAATTTTTTCAAACAAAATAAAAACACTCTAATTTATATTATACCATTAGGGCTCATCCTAGTCTATTTGTTTTGGAAATCTCTAACTTTTCCTTTACACGATTTTTCAAATAGTTATTTTCCTGCACATATCGCTACTAATGATAATAAACCAGAGGAAACGCTATTTGATATTTATGCCTTTAATAAGTAT
This sequence comes from Winogradskyella flava, assembly GCF_014243395.1. Taxonomy (GTDB): domain Bacteria; phylum Bacteroidota; class Bacteroidia; order Flavobacteriales; family Flavobacteriaceae; genus Winogradskyella; species Winogradskyella flava. The sequence continues at coordinate 216,450 of NZ_JACLCP010000001.1, forward strand.
ATCTGGGATTTAGGCTATGATGAGGTTTTAGCAGATTTTTATCTTAATAGTCCATTTAATGCGACTTTTTTCTATCCTTTCGCTAAACTAGAAGATGCTTACTTGGCAAAATCTATTTATACGATTATTAGCTGCGTGTTGTTCTTATTAGCCATTTTTTATTTGGCAAGGCGTTATGGCAGGAAATCAAAATGGTTAGTTGTAGCTATTCCTATAATATGCTATGCGCCATTAAGAAATCAGGTATTGTTTGGGCAGACTTATTTTTTAGTTTTTGCCTTAGTAGTGCTTAGCTATATATTATTTGAAAAACATAAGAAAATTTCAGGAAGTAGTCTGTTAGCGATAGCAGCCTTATTAAAAGTATTTCCTGTTGCTTATGGATTTCCTTTACTTTTTAAAAAAGAATGGAAAACGGTAATAATAATCATATTCATTGGAATTACATTGCTGTCACTGTCTTTATTGGTATCAGGTACTTCTATTTGGGAAGCCTACATTTTTGATGTGATACCTAATGCCATTAAAAACAAAAGCACTGTAAATTTTCAGTACAATGCACAATCTATGGATGTCTTCCTAAAGACCCTATTTATAAAAGACACCTACTACAACCCAGACGCAATTTTTAATAACGCACGGTGGTATTATGCTTTAAAATGGATTTTTAAATCCGTGGTTGTTGGTATAGCCATTTCATTAAGTTTTTCTCATAAGGATAAACTCTTTAAAGTACTTTCTATTTGGGTAGTAACCCTGTTTTTAATTCAATCTAGAACGGCAACTTATGCTCAAATTTTATGGATTATTCCAGCATTTTATATGATATCCTCAACGCTGCCTTTAATCAGAAAAGTTCTATTTCTTGGTGTCTTATTTTTAGTTTGCAACCTCCCAATATCTAGTTTAGAAGCATTGCCGTTATTTTTTAAATTTTCTAGATTATGGTTGTCATTAATTTTAGCCCTACTCTTTTACACGAGCTTTAAAAAGAAAATTAACTATAAGTATATTACTCTAGGATTTTTATTGCTTTTACCATTGCATCGCGATATGTTTTTTACTCCTGAAAAGCATGCTTCAACCTATGTTCTAGATCATAAAAATCACTTTATGATTTATGATTTTAACGTTGAAAATAATATGTTAGTTTACAGTGCAATTGGGAAAAATGGTGACGAAGTTGTTAATGCAGAGATTGCTATTACTAGTTTTGATGTTGTAGCATGTAAAGTTGAAAATAATCAAATCGTGATGAAACGTAAGCAGATTACAAATACACCTGCATTAAAGAAAAAGCCGGTTTTAGTAAATGGATGTGAAGTGTATTACCTTACAGATTCCAACTCTCGAAGAGGTGCGTTTACTATTAAGAAATTGAATATCTGTAACAATAACAAGTGAAACGTTTTTTTAAATATCACATTTATGATAGACTAGTTCTAAGTAAAAAAGCAATTCAGTTAAATATTTGGAAGCATAACACACCTATCATTGTGCATACTATGGCAAAAGTGGGCTCATTGAGTGTTTATAATTCTATAAAGCGACTGATGCCAAAAACGTCGGTTTTTCACACCCATAGTTTAGATGTTGAAGTTGCTAAGAAAGATGTCACCTATTGTTTTGATAATGGAATATATCCTGGAAGTCGAAGTCCAGTGTCTTTAATTCATGATAAGATTATTTCTAAGCAAAGGGATTACAAAATTATTTCTATGTTTAGAGACCCCATTGAACGAAATATTTCAGCTTTTTTTGATGCCTTTGAATTATATGCAGGTACAAAGCCAGAAGTTTATGCAGGTGATTTAGAACATTTGGAATATCTATTTCATAAGCACTTGCCTTATACATATCCACTAAAATGGTTTGATGATAATTTCCATAATGACACCCAAATAGATGTTTATAAATATTCGTTTAATGCGGAAATAGGCCATACTATAATTCACCAAGATGGAATAGAAGTCTTGATTATGAATTGTTATCTAGAGGATAGTTTAAAGGAAAAATTAATTGGTAAATTTTGTGAGATATCAAAATTCAAACTTGTAAATACTAATATCACTGCTAATAGAACTTCAGGCGAGTTGTACAGAAGATTTAAAGAGTTTATCAGGTTTGACAAAGCTTATCTTGAAGAATGCTACAATTCTAAATACGCCAAACATTTTCTCACTGAAATCCAAAGAAAACTAGCTATTAAAAAGTGGTTGAAAGATTAAGATGTTTTAGCTTTTCTTAAGTTCATAATTGGACGCTCAAAATACTTATAAAGTATATGAGACAGAAAGAAGGTCAAGACCCAAAACAAGAGAAACTTTACAGTTATAATTAAGTTTGAATTTAGATATGAATTTTGCCAATTTATTCTATCTATAATCCAAAATTGAACAAGAGATAAATGAAGAATATACATAGCATAAGATATGACACTTGTTCTAATTATTATCTTTGACAGAAATCCTTTTCCACTTTTAATACTGCTCAAATAAGGGATTATCATTAACACACCAATAGCGAATACCGAAAAAGAAAATACAAAATTGTAGACTCCTAGGGTAGGTTTTAAGTTGAAAATGCTTAAAATTTTAGCAGATAATATCAACAGTAGTCCAACCCAAAAGAGTTTTAAGCGATGCTTAAACCAATTTTTTGAATGATAATAAAAAAAGTACGATCCAAGAACACCGTACATTATACTATCTAGTCTTGTTAAGACTTGTTTTCTAAACAGCAAATCCCAATCTCCCAAACTAGATATTTCATGAGTCGCAAACTTATAATATCTAAAAAGTGTAGTAAAGATTATTAAGGTAAATACTATTAATAATACCGATTTTCTAGTGTTCAATTTTAAGCCTTTAGTTAAAAATAAAAGACCAATCGGGATAATAAAATAAAACCACTCTTCTACACTTAAACTCCAAGATTCTGGGAAAAAGCTAGGATGAGGTGAATTAAAGTTTTGAAGAAAAAATAAATACTTTGTTATACTTCTTATTGTAAAGCTTGGATTAAAAGCGAAATTCAACAGTATTAAAAGACATAATGCTAAAAAGTAATTGGGCAATGTGCGCAACCAGCGCCTATTCCAAAATACTAATAGATCTTTGGTTTTAAAATTAGGTTTACTGTAAAGTTGAATAAGAATCCTCCCTATTAGAAACCCACTTAAAACAAAAAATATGGATACGCCATCAAAAACAAAGACATTATATTTTTCTTTTAGTACTATAGGCAGATAGTTTCCTGCATGTTGGTATATAACAAAAAGAATTGCTAAAGCCCTTAAGATATCAAGTCCAAATAATCTAGTTGAATCAATTTCAATTTTAAAAAATCGTATTATGAAATAGATCTAAACAGTTTGAATTTGTATAGTTTAAGTTTATGTAAAAAGTATGAGAAAGACACCCTTAATACACCCAAACCATAAATTACACTTCTCTTAAAGTTAATAGAAGATGAATCCTTTTCATATTTTGCAGGACAAGAGACTTCACCAATGATAACGCCTTTGTAACAGCACTGCGCTAAAATTTGATTATCAAAAATAAAATCGTTTGAATTGTGTTGAAAAGGAATTGACTTCAGAACTTCTGCATTAAATGCACGATAACCAGTATGATACTCTGACAGCTTTTGATTCATTAATAAATTCTGGATAAGGGTCAATACGCGATTGGATATATATTTATATAAAGGCATTCCGCCCGAAAGCGCACTTTTACCCAGAATACGAGAGGCTAATACAACATCATAAACGTTGTTAGCAACTAAATCAGCCATTGCCGGTATTAATTTAGGGTTATACTGATAATCTGGATGTAGCATTATAATAACATCAGCACTAAGTTCAATAGCCTTATCATAACAACTCTTTTGATTTGCGCCATATCCTAAATTTATATTGTGCTCAATAATGTGACTTATACCTATGCGTTTCGCGACTTCGACTGTATTATCACTACTAAAATCATCAGTAAGTATAACATCATCTACAATATCGAGAGGAATCTCTTTGTACGTTTGTTCTAATGTTTTAGAAGCATTGTAGGCAGGAAGAATAACCACTATTTTCTTTTGATGAAGCATTACTTTAGGAGGTTGACATCATTATTGGATTTTTCCCTAATACTTTCTGAGACTTCGAGAACAGTATAAGGCGCAAGAGCATCGATATCCTGTCTATGATATAGATTTCCTAGAAAAGGAAATTCCTCGTAAATATGGGTTTCTAAACCAGATAATTTTTGTTTAACATCCTTTAAGGGCATATTCCATTCTCTTGAGATACGTTCAGCCGAAGGTTCCATAAAAGAAATATAAAGCAACTCTAGTTCTGTATGGAGCTTTTTATTAGACAGACTTTTATCAATCCATATTGAATCCTGATATTTTTGAAGTTTTCTATTAAAATACGTCAAGGTATCATCAAGTTTAAAATAGTCTAAGTAACCTTTATAGTTCTGTTGTGTTCTAAATAATGGCTGTACGACAACTTCATGGCACCAAATACATTTTGCCGGTGCTCCTGCTTTGGTAACTATGCTACTGGCAGCACTCTTCAATTTTCCATCCTTATCATAAATACCAAATTTTAATTGTCCATTAGGCATTCTTTCCGTGGTTTCATATTCTAAAGTATCCTTGGTTATAGAGTCTATTTCAACGGATAAAAAAGCTTGACTATTGTCTTCAGATATATTTGTGAAAGAAAGAATACGGTGCACTTTTGACACACTAGAATTATTGATGTAGCCTTTTGCACTAGAAAAAGTATAATTCTGATGAAATTTTTTGAACGTTTCAGAGATATCCGTAATGGCATAATAATGATTAGGATTCCCGAAAGTTAAAGCAACATATCTCCCCAAATCATAACTGTTATTTTCTTTGTAATATTCAGTTTCTTTAAATGTATATTGAAGCTTAGCCAATGTTTTACTGGCATCATCTGAAAAGCCTAAGACTTTAATATCTAAATTAATAATGGAATCCTGAGGATTAAACTTAATTAATGTTGAATCGTTTGCAATTGTAGACCCTAAATATGATAATGCCCACTTTAAACCAGTGACACTTCTTTCAAATGTATCTTCTGGGTAGGCTTTATTCCATTTTAATTTAATTTCATAATCTTCTTTAGGGCTGCATGATAAAGAGATTACAAAAAGGATAAAGCATAAAGCGCTAAGAAATGATTTCATGCTATTTAGACAATTTCATTAAAGTACCAGCTAAGGTAGATTTTAATTTAAAGCTTATCATTTTTTTGATGTTCTTTTTACCTGTTTTCTCCTTGCTATAATTCACTTCATTAACCACCTTCCTAACAGCATAATCATAAAACTTGCGAGAATAAGTTCTTTTAAAATCAATGTCTCTGTCCGTTGAAGTTTCCCAATTGGGCTGAACAGTGATTTTGTCTTCGATGTCAGTATACAAGGATGTCCCTTTAATTGGATAGGCAACTGTAATCGTGAAATGAGTTGGGTTCGCAGCTTTAAGATAGTTAATGGTTTGGTTAATATCCTTTTCGTCTTCGCCTGGATAACCTACCATGATAAAAGTACCTGTTTCAATGCCCAAATTATTGGTCTTTTGAATAGCTGTTTTTACTACATCGACATCAACACGTCTATCCATAGCATCAATGATTTTTTGAGAACCACTTTCTGCACCAATCCATATTCTGTAACAACCAGCTTCTTTTAATAATTGTAGAACCTCATCATTTAAACGTTCTGCTCTAGTAATACATTCAAAAGGAATAATAGCATCTTGTCTTATAACCTCTTCATGAAAACTTTTCACCCATTTATGACTCACTGTAAAGACATCATCTACAAACCAAATACTATCAGGATTATAAGTGTCTTTCAATAACCGTAACTCTTTTGCTACCATTTCAGCAGGTCGTCTTCTGTAGCTTTGTCCATAAACCGCTGTGCTGCACCATTTACAGGTGTAAGGACAACCACGTTGCGTGCTCACAGTCATAGAACTCATGCCATGATTGGTTTTCCATGTGTCTAAATATTTTTCTACAGGAATCGCCTCTCTATTTGGTAGAGGCAGTTCAGACAGATCTTTCATCTTTACACGAGGTGCTGTTTTGATAACGTTACCTTTGTCCAAATACGCAACACCTGTGATATTTGAATAATCCTCATTCTTAAAAATGGCACAATACAATTCTAAGGTGGTTTGCTCACCCTCTCCAATAATTAAAAAATCTGCACCAGTGTTGAGATAGTTTTCACAATTATATGTAATATCTGGTCCACCAAGAATGACTTTAGGAAAGCCATATTGCCCATCAGATTTAAGGGTTTTAATCAATTTAATAACATTGATCTTAGTCATTAAATTGGTATATATCGCCACTACTTTAGGCTGCTTTTCTCTAATAAAATTTAGTTGTTCTTCTTTTGAATAAAATGTAGAATCAAACACATGATTTTCTACCTTGTGTTCATTTAAATACGCTGAAATATAGAGCAAACCAAGTGGCGCATATGGCCTCATAATGGATTGTTCCTTAACATCTTCATAAATATAGTAGGTATGTGTTAGTAGAATACTCATTTACGATTTCTTGGTTAATTCTATAAGAAAATGATCTGCATATTTAGACCAAAATGAATTGGTCAAAATAGAGTCAATACCTTTATAAATAGAAACAAACAGTTTATTGGCCAAAAAGGAACTTTCAAGATAAGAAGGCGGTATGGTTAAACCTATTGGTCTTATCTGATTAATAAAAAAATCCTTTTCTGCTAAAGATACAATATCTTCAGGATTGTAATACCAGGTATCTACCGTAAGACCATCAACATTTGCAGGAACACTTTGTTCTGTATGTCTTCTTTTAGCCTTTTTTAATCTCCCTTTTAATGTAAAGTATATTTGCTCCCATATACAATGTTTTGGCATTATGACTAAGATAACTTTACCTTTTTCGTTCAGTAGTTGAGATATGTTGTTGAAAAATGCCTCTAGCTGTTGTTTAGATAAGCAATTAAATCCACCAAAATTAGAGAAGACCATATCAAATTTTGTTTCAAAATTAGTCTCATTTAAGGTATTAATGTCTTGAATTCTAAACTCTATATTTTTAGAATGTGATTTGGCTTTAGCTACTTTAATCATACCAGTAGAAACATCAGTTGCTAAGACTTTATGTCCTAATCGAGCAAATTGTATAGCATCTTCACCTGTACCACAATTTAATTCTAAAATTGATAGTTTTTCAGTTGTATTTATAATTGTCCGTAGATATTTAAAAACCCTCTGACGTTGTGCTTTACCAATTTTCGAAAATGTGAAAGCGGTATCATATTGAACAGAGGCGATATCAAAACCATTAGTCATTATTTTGTTGCATGGTTTTTAGGAGCATTTTATCTAAAAATGCCGATGGTAAATAATAGCATAGTAAAGCAAGTGATCTATATTGATGCTTGGATAGTTTTAAAGGATTTTTAAAAAACGTTCTTAAATTATCATATGCCTGACTAATTCTATATTCTTTATGGACGTAACGCTGTAATTTTCTGTAAAAGCTTGTATTATAGGTCCCTTTAAACATCATAGCCAAATCATCTGAATCTGTCCAGTTAGCTTTTAATTTAAGATCATCTTTTACTTTATCATAAAACTTAGTTCCAGGCAAAGGATATGATACCGAAACACCAATATTATCAGGAACTAATTCCTTAATCATACCAATCGTTTTGTCTATATCTGCTTTGGTCTCTCCTAGATATCCAAATTGGATAAAAAAAGCAACACGCACATTTTTCTCCTTTAAAAGTTTAGTTGCTTGATAAATCTGCTCAACAGTTGTCTCCTTGTCCATGGCATCTAAAATAGCTTGTGAGCCACTCTCTGCACCAACCCATACTTCTTCCAAGCCACTTTCAGCCAAAGCTTCAATTGTGTCTTCTTTTAGTAATAAATCAACCCGACTTTGTATATAATACCTAATATTCAGCTGTTCTTTCTTAAGTTCCTTGTTGAAATTCTGAACCCAATTTGGTTTTAGTCCAAAAATGTCATCGCACATCCAAAAACGATTAACTCCATAAGTCTCTGAAAGGTATTTTACGTGTCTTGTAATATATTCTGGCGAATGCGAGTTATACCTATTTCCGTAAATAGGTTTTGCACACCAATTACATTTAAAAGGACAACCTCTTGTTGTTGCAATATTTAGCGTGAATTCATTGCCACCTGATCTCCAAATTTCGCGATAAGGTTCTAGATCTATTAAGTCCCAAGCTGGCATTGGTAATTCGTCTAAATTTCTTAGAACAGGATGTTTTGGGTTTTTTATTATCTCCTCATTATCCTTAAAAACAATTCCTTTAATTAACCTAGTATCTTCATTTTTTGATAAAGCATCAACAAGTTCTTTTAAAGAAATTTCGCCTTCTCCTTGGATAATAAAATCTGCCCCAGCGTCTAAATATTTCTCATAGTGATCTGTGGAGTCAGAGCTACAAACTATGACTTTACAATTGATGTTTTTGGCAATTTTAATCATCTCAAAAGCAGCTTCGCGCATTGTTGTAAGACACATTTTTGTGAGATAATTAAAGCCGTCATCGTATAATACAAAGATACTAGGTGTTGTATTTTCTAAATATGGTCGTATCTCTAAAGGACTATCTAAAAGATTAGCATCAAAGACACCAACCTTATAATTATTTTCTCTAAGATATGACGCAGCATATAAAGTGCCTAATGGTGGATAGGGTGTTTTGTTCTTCCACTGCTTGGAATCGAACTTATAATAGTATGAATGTGAAAAGACAACATCAAGCATTTTCTAGAGTTAAGTTGAGGTTGAATGCTTTGTTTTTATCGTCATAGCATTCATTAAGTTTGCAAATTACCTTATTTTGAAAATCTTGAGGATGATGCTTGGAAACATCATTAGTCGATTTCATAGCAACTTCAAAATTATCTTTATTGAGATGTTTAAATTTAGATTTCCACTTTTTTAACGTTAGGTTTTTTAGTACAACCTCTATATTTTGGCCAAATTTATTGTTAAATAAAACTTCAATTATTTTACTCCATATAGGCTTTTTTCTCCGCTCTAGTAAATGTTCCTTATTTATAAATTTATTAGGGTAAAAGTCATGCGCCCATTTATTTTTTTCTAAAAAAGCATTAAATACCATTTTGCCGTAAACTGGCACCAAGGTCAATAATTCAGTAGCGGTAAAGGTGTTTTGTTCAGAAATATTTAAACGACTAGAACTTATAAAATAATTGACACAGAAATACTTTTTTGAATTTAACAGGAATATTTTTTTGTAAAGAATCAATAGTGTCCTTGCAAACCAAAGACGCTTCGGTTTAGTGATAATAAAAAAGTCAATGTCGCCATCATTGTCATAATAGCCCTTAGATAAACTTCCTGATATTGCTACAGATTCAACAAAAGGGAATGATGCTATGAATTTTCCGCGTTTTAATGCTTTAGGCATAATCTCCTCTGCCATTTTATTACCCTTTAACCGTCTCTCAACAAGGGATGTATCATTAACATCTGAATAATAATCACCATGCTTAAAAATAATACCCTTTTCAACTAATTCTCGAAGTTCGAACTCTATATCTTGAATAATTTTTGCAGATGAAAATGAAAATATCTCCTCTTTTTTTAAAGGATATTTAAAGATTGAAAAGTAGATGATGACTTTTAGAGCATTCATTAACTATTGGAGCATTTTTTATAAAAATAAGTCATAATAATTTCAATTAGGCAGAAAAAACCGACATTTCGATGAAAAAAACCGACATTTATAATGGTGTTTCTTTTACTATTGCTGTCAAAAAATAATATTTTAACTATAATTTTATACGTTGTTTTATATAGAACAACTCAACGTTAAAAACTACTGATTAAAAATTAGATTATTTTGTGGCACGCTCTAATCGATCGTTTATGGACTTGCCTAAACCGTAATCTGGCAGACGTTCGGCAATGATGATGTCTAATTCTTGTTCATCTAATTGATGAAGTGCATCATACAGATTTGATGCCGCCTCTTGAAGATTATTTTCTTGAGACAATACAATTTTAAAGTCAATATTTTCAATATTAAAATTGTCATTAAAAATTAAAAGGCCAATGCGTTTTCCTTGATGTTCTTTAATAGATTCAAGGAGATACTTAGTAAGTATTGTTTTTGTTTTTGGTGCGTAATGGCGCGCTAGCATTCCAGGAGCCTTTGGGGATATGTCTTTTTTATTCTTAACTTTTATTTTCCCAATAGCGTTTTCTATAACTTCAATTGGTGTGGAGCCTAACCTGTAAATAATAGGTTGGTCATCTTCAAAACCTATTATAGTAGATTCAATACCACTCACACATGGTCCACCGTCCAAAACCATTTTAATTTTATTCTTAAAATATTGCTCAACATGTTCTGGTTTGGTTGGGCTTATTCGGTTGAATGGATTAGCACTTGGTGCTGCCAACGGAAAATCGAGTTGCCTCAACAACTCTAATGTCATTGAATGATTAGGCATGCGCACCGCAACTGTATCTTTTCCTGCAGTAATCAAATCAGGAATTATATCCTTCTTTTTTAAGACCAAAGTAATTGGTCCTGGCCAAAAGGCTTCTACCAGCAACTTTGCTTTTTCAGGAATCTCATCTACAATGTTTTCTAAGTAATCCACTGATGGTATATGAACAATAAGCGGATTAAAAAACGGACGCTCTTTAGTTTCAAAAATTAATTTGATTGCTTTTTCAGAATAGATATTACCTGCCAATCCGTAAACCGTTTCGGTTGGAATGGCAACTAGTTCTTCATTGTTAAGAAGTGTAACAGCCTTTGATATGTTTTTTGAAATAATACCCATTGTCTAAATAGACTGCAATATTACTTCAAAAAACTGTAATAATCTATGACAATTCACTAAGGTAACGATGAATCATACTCACAACAACCGAACCTTCTCCAACTGCAGACGCTACGCGTTTCACTGAGTCGGCACGCACATCACCAACGGCAAATATGCCAGGTATACTCGATTCCAAAGCTTGTGGTTCGCGCTTAGAATAGATATCGCATTTAGTTAAGTCCTTTTTAATCAAAGAAGTACCAGTACAAAGAAACCCTCTATCATTAGTTACTACTATACCATCCATCCATCTAGTATTGGGCTGCGCACCAATAAATGAAAATACATTGGACACTTCCATATCTTTATTTTCGCCATTTGTCGAAATCGTAATGGATTCTAGATGATGGTCACCTCTAAGCTTCGTTATTTCTGTTTCTCTAAGAATTTCTATTTTTTCAGAAGCTTCCAAACGTTGCACTAAATAATCACTCATTTTTGCTCCAAGATCATTTCCTCTAATCATTACATAAACCATTTTGGCATGATTAGATAAAAACATGGCCGCTTGGCCTGCCGAATTTCCACCACCAACAATTACTACGGGTTGATCAATGCAATTACTAACATCCATCCCAGTGGCAGAATAATATATGCCACTTCCTTCATAATCCTCAATATTTTCAAGTGGCAAACGCCTGTAGGCAGCACCAGTTGCCACGATGATGGTTTTAGATTTTATAACCTTATCATTTGTTGCATAAACTATAAAATGATCTTGATTATATTCTAAGCGCTTTGCACGATGTGGTATCGAAATATTACATCCAAATTTTTGCGCTTGTATGTAAGCTCTGTTGGCTAAATCCCCTCCTGATATGCCAGTCGGGAAACCTAAATAATTTTCAATTTTTGAGCTTTTCCCAGCTTGTCCCCCCGGTGCTTGACTATCAATAGTGACAACCTCTAGCCCTTCAGAAGCTGCATAAACACTAGCTGCTAATCCTGCTGGGCCTGCTCCAATGACCAAGACATCAAAAATTTTATCTTCAAAGTCCATTAAAACACCGCTGTACCTCGCAACCTCGTCTACAGAGGGTTGTTTGCATACTTTAGATTCACTATTGATTAAAATTGGTAAATCTTGCTCAGTTAAATCAAAACTTTTTAAAAGTTCCAAAGCTTCATCTTCAGAATCCGTATCAATGAAATTGTGCCAAATGTGATTCTTTTCAAGAAAATCTCGGATTTCATAAGTCGCATTAGATTTGGCTGACCCTACTAATTTTAATCCACCAGATATTTCAGACAAAACGGTTTGCTGACGCAATAAAAATGCATTTAATAATACATCACTAATATCACTATTCTTCGATATAGCTTCTTTCAACCGATTTGGTTTTATTCGTAATAAGCTCGTATTCGCTATGGTATCTGCATGAAATTGGGCCGCTCTATTGGATAACATGCCACTATCTCCAGAGAATTCGTATTTACCGTGAGTAACAATAGTGGTTTTATTATATGGATCATTAATATTGATGGCTCCCTTAAGTATAACAAAAAAGTCATAAAGATTGTCACCAAGTGCAAATACTCTTGTAGGATCTTTATAATCTTCTACGGAGCCATAATCTTTAAGCTTGGTAACTTGATTATGTGTTAATTCAGGAAATCTTGGGTCTTTCAATTTTAATACGTTTTTATAGATTTATGTTCATAGCACCATAGCCATTTTTCATTGGGCTCGGCAGAACTGGCGACAGGATGATTTTGCGTTGAAGCGTGTTTACTTGCGTGCTTGTTTGGTGAACTATCGCAACATAATGTTGTGCCACAGGTTTGACAAGTTCTTAAATGTAACCAAGAATCTCCGGTTTTTATACAGTCGTCGCAATGATAATTTTTCGACTTTTTCACATCATCAATAGTATTGAGATGCTCACAGGTTTTGGGTTTGAACTGTCCCATAAGTATTTTCAAATTATGTAGTGTAAAGATAAGAAATGGCAAATTAATTCTTAGTTCTACTGACTCTAGAGACTTATTGTAGTATTAGAAACACCATAACCATATTAAGCACTTACATTTAAGTTTAGAAATATTAATATTTATCTATTGTTCAATTTCTGTAAAAGAAGTTTCCTTTCTTCAGATTTAAATGCAGATTTAAGTATTTTTAATTGATTTAGTTTTTCTTTTGCTTTAATATCATTTTCTTTTTTAACTTGAATTAAAGCAGAAAACCAAAGTGACTCTTCTATGTAATCATATTCTTTACCATCAAGTATTTCAAATTGCTTTAGGGCCAAATCAAATTTAGATTGATTCAACAAGGATAATGCATAATAAAATCGAATATTAGGATTCTCTGATGTTTTTAAAAGTGTTTCGAAGTCTCTTTCAGCGGTTATAAAATCATTTTTCTCATAAGCTACAAAAGCATCATTATTAGCACTAGATTCATTAGATCTAGTAACAGGCTGATAGGTGTTAGGGTAAATTTCAAAATTTGAATTGAATAATTCATTACCAGATACCGTATTAAATGAATTATAGAAAAAACCAATGGCAATAATACTTGCAACTGCTAAATAAACATACTTAAATTTATTAAAAAGTGATGTTGAGTTTACAGGATTATCTTCTAATTGCTTAAAATAAGTTTTTAATTTATCAGCCTCAGAAACTTTAAAAGCCACTGCTATATCTTTATGAGATTCAAATGCTGTTTTAAAACCTGAATTTGTTTCTAATAGACGCTCAACTTTAGCTTTTTCTTTTTCAGAAAGCCTATTTGCTATATAATCTTGTATGAGTTCCTCATTATTCATTACTTAACTTTAAATAACGTTTTTAAGTTTTTTAAACATCGTGATTTATGACTTCTCACTGTATTGCCATCCTTGTAATGGGTTAATTCTACAATTTCTTCAATCGTTAAATTTCTATAATAGAAGAGTTGTAAAAGTTTTTTGCATGTTCCCGAGATTTCATTTAAACGCTTGGCTAGTTTCAATTGGTTTTCTGTAGGTAAATTGCTTTCTAGTTTTATTTCTGTGTATTCGTCTTTTTGTTGTTCAACTTCTACTCTTAATAAGCGTTGTTTTTCCTTTAATCTCTTAAATAGTTTATTCTTTCCGATACCGAACAAATAAGTTTTTATAGTACTAGTTTTTAATTCAATTCGCGACATTACAAAATTTTGATGCATGGCAATAATAGCATCTTGATAAATATCTAAAACATCCGAAGTTTCAATTTTGTAGCGTTTCGAGTAATTTATAAACTCTGACTTATACGCCACATAAATCTCTTCTAAAGCTTTTTTATCATCAGCTCTAAGACGTTTTTGTAATTGGTCGTCACTAACCGTGTTTTTCATTTAGTTATTTAAAAGGGCAAAACATTAACAAGAAAGTCAAAGATAAATTTTTTTAAGATGACGTGTTAACATTTTAAAAGATGAAAGAACAAAAGGTGTAATCAATTTAAAAATCACAATGAAAACACTTTTAAAATTCTTACTAATTCTATTAATTTTTGGTTCTATTCAAGGTTCTGAAGCTCAAATATTTAAGAGGCTAAAAGAGAAAGCTGAAAAAGTAATTTCTGGTAAAAAGAATGTTGAAGAAGAGGTTGAGAAAAATCCAACTTTCGGTAGTGTTTTCTTAACACATTCTAATATTTATGGATCCGTAGATATACCTGAAGTTAAAAAAATAAATGCAGAACAAACTAACGACTCTTATAATTTTAGTACATCATGGTGGTCTCACGATGCCGACATACAAGATGGGTTTTATCTTTCTGTAAAAACTACAGAAGATTTACGGCACGATAGAAATGAAGACAAAGCCGTTAAACGAACTTTTAAAATTCCAGAAGAGGCAACTTTAAAACTATCATACGATCCTTTACTACCTCATTACGATAAAAATAAAGAGGACTACAAAAGGGCAGTTACTGATGACTACCAAACTTATGATGTTTCAAAAGGAGAAGTTACTATTGATGTGTTGTCCGAAGATGCTATTCAGATTTCGTTTAATGGACGTGTGAGTCTTAGGAAAATAGTAAGACTCAGTAACAATTCTGAAGACTATTCAGAACGCTATTATGAAGCTAGTATTAAAGGTGGCATTGATGGCACATCACCACAGTTTATTAATAACACAACAGTAAAAAAGAAAGAGGATTCTGCACAAAACAGTATTGGTTATACTGTAAATGAAGCACCAATTAGTACTGCCGAGCCTGACACCTATCAATTCACTTTTGAAACTAAAGTAAAAGTTACAGTCCCAGAGCAAAATCGCTCATATGACATGTCTTATTTGTTAAATCCTAGTGAAAAGTATATTGGATTAAAGGTGGATATGGGGGCTTATTCAGAGGAAGAAATTGCTGGCGAATCTATTATAATAATGGACAAAGGTAATTCTCACATTTTTGTAGAAACGCAAGGTATGAAAATGCAAATATCACAGAATATGATGGGAGGTCAAAAAATGCAAAATCCTACTGACCAAATGGAAAATTACGATTATACAAATCTTGAAAAAACAGGGGAAACTAAAACCATCCTTGGCGCAAAATGTTATGAATATACAATGTCAGATAGTGATGTAAAAATGAACCTTTGGGTTGCGCCAGAGGTAAATCTACCCAACTGGTTTATTCAAAATCGGGAGGTGCTCAAGGGACATATTATGGAATATACCATTGTGTCTAAAGACGGAAATATGACAAGCGAAACCATAGCTATAAATGACAATATCAGTAAAACTATAAACCCCAAGGAATATCGAAAGATGTTTTAAAAAAATAATCAAATGAAATTAAAAATATTCACAATTTTTCTTCTTGTTTCTATTCAGCTAAGTTTTGGACAATTCATCACAACTTGGGAAACTACAAGTAATAACCAGTCTATAATTATACCAACTAATTCAGTTTATACCTATAATTATGATATTGACTGGGGAGATGGAACAACTTCAACAAATGAAACAGGTAACGCCCAACATACTTACGCTGATTCAGGTACCTACACGGTATCAATATCAGGATTATTCCCAGCAATCTATTTTAATTCTGCAGGTCCTTTTAACCCAACCTTAGCAGCTAATAGAAATCGAATTAAAACAATTGAACAATGGGGGACAAATTCATGGTTAAGTATGAATAACGCATTTTCTGGATGTTCTTTTTTAACAGTAACTGCAACAGATAACCCAGATTTGAGTCAGGTAACAGACATGAGTCTCATGTTTTTTAAAGCAACAAATTTAACAGGTGATCTTAGCGATTGGGACATAAATAATGTAACACAAATGAATTCATTATTTAATCAAGCAAGTAATTTTAATAGTGATATTAGCAGTTGGGATGTAAGTAACGTAACGCAAATGAATTCACTATTTAGCGAGGCAAATAGTTTTAATATTGATATAAGTAGTTGGGACGTCTCTAATGTCATAGGTATGTCTAGGATGTTCTATCAAGCCGCTGTTTTTAATCAAGATATAGGAACTTGGGATGTAAGTAACGTAACCAATATGAACGGTATGTTTCGACGCGCTTTTGTATTTAACCAAGATATTGGCAATTGGAATGTATCTAATGTTACAGACATGAGTGAGATGTTTGAGCAGGCATTAGTATTTAATCAAAATATAGGAAGTTGGGATGTAGGTAGTGTAACTAATATGAATAGCATGTTTTTACGAAACCCAGTATTTAATCAACCTATTGGTAGCTGGGATGTGGGAAATGTGCAAGATATGTCGGAGATGTTTAGAGAGACACCCTTTAATAACAACATTAATAATTGGAACGTCGGTAATGTTTTAGATATGTCATTTATGTTTTCAGATGCTCTTTTGTTTAATCAAGATATTGGAGATTGGAATGTTTTAAGTGTCACTGACATGTCTTTTATGTTAAATAATGCAGTTGTATTTAACCAGAATCTGGGCAACTGGGACATTAATAATGTTGTAGACATGTTTGGCATGTTATCAAATACAATGCTTACTGTAACAAATTATGATGCGACGTTGATTGGCTGGGCTGCACAAACCGTGAATTCTGAGATTTCATTAAGTGCAGACGGTTTAATTTATTGTAATGCAGATACTGCTAGAACAATACTGACGTCCGCACCTAATAATTGGTCGATCACAGATGACCAATTGGACTGTAGTTCGTTGCCTAATTTTAATATTCCCGATCCAAACTTTGAGCAAGCTTTAATCGATTTAAACATCGATTCAGATGGCATTGTTAATGGACAAATGCTAGAGAGTGATGCACTTGGTGTTACGGATTTAGATGTCAATAGTTATAATATTTCTGATCTTTCAGGAATTGAGTTTTTTGCGGATCTCGAAGTACTTACTGCCTTTAACAATAATTTAAATGCAGTAGATCTGAGTCAAAATGAAGAATTAACAACCCTACTTTTAGCCTTAAATAATTTAAGCGAAATAGATCTTTTTAACAATCCTAACCTTGTTAGTTTAAGCTTAAATGAGAATAATTTAGAAGAGATTGATTTATCTAATAATCTTCTATTAACACAAGTATTTCTAAATCAAAACAACTTAGATGCAGTAGATGTTTCAATGCTTGTAAATCTTCAGAATTTAGGATTAAGTTTTAATAATATTGTAGAATTAGATATTAGTCAAAACTCTAATGTTACTTCACTTTTTTGCAATGATAATGATTTAGTTTCTTTAATTGTAAATAATGGTAACAACACTAATTTTTCAAATTTTGAAGCGCAAAATAATATTGATTTATCCTGCATTACTGTAGATGATATTAATTATAGTGATACAAATTGGTTAAATACAGAACCACAATTCAATTTTGATGCTCAAACTAGTTTTGGTATCGATTGTGCACCTACCAATGATGACTGTTTGGAGGCTAGTACATTAACATTGGCAACACTTATTTCGGGAACTACGTTCAGCGCAACGTCGTCTTCTAACTTCCCTAGTTGTCAAGAAGATACTATAGTGCTTATTGATGTGTGGTACCAATTTACCGCACCAAGTTCAGGAGCTATAACAGCAGTGGCAAGTACTATTTTAAGTAGTTTAAATATCAATCTTGCCATATATAATAATTGTAATGAAGTCGAACCAATTAGTTGCGATTCAGGCACGGTTGAGGTTACTAACTTAGTACCAGGAGAAACGTATTACCTACAAATTTGGATAGGTGGAAATCCAAACGGACGTTCGCAACAAAACACTAATCTAGTAGGTGACTTTAATATAGAGGTGGTAGATAGCTCAACACTCTCTATTGATAATAACACATTAAATTCAGAGATAACGTTATTTCCAAATCCAGCAAATACAGAGGTTAATATTCAAGTAAATTCGAACATTGATGGTGTGTCATTATTTGATATCGCAGGCAAAGAAGTTCGTACTATAAAAAGTATTAATCAACAATCTTATATACTAAATCTTGAAGACCTTTCTAAAGGATTATATACTCTTCAAATACAAACAGAAAATTCAGTCATTTCTAAAAAGCTATTAATCAAATAAATAATAATTATGAAATTTAAAAATATGTTAAGCTTTAGTCTTATTGCAATTGTTTTATCGTCTTGTTTAGGTGATAAAAAAGGAGCAAACATAGCTGAAATGAACGATAATAGTTTCGTCAATAAAAACTTCAAAGGCAACCTTCTTAATTACTCAAAAGACATGAGTGCTTGCGAGACTATGTCCACCAGTGATATTGCCTCACTATATAATGTTTCTGAGAGTATGATTGTCTTTGAGGACATTTCAAAATCAGACAGAAGAGTACCAAACTCATTACCAACATGCATGTTTTATCTTAAAGATGGCGCTAGTGATTTTGAATGGTTAAGAGGTTCTATGAATGTGCAGCCCGAAATTGGTAAAAACGAAACTGCCTACGACGTTGCTAAAGCAGCTGGTAATGGTGAGGAATGGGAAGAAGCTTGGGCTATAAATAAATCTATTTCTAAATCTTCTGAATGGATTAAAAATATAGGTATGGCAGCACTTTGGAATGATAAAAGCAAAGAACTTAAAATAAAATTTAAAGGCTATACACTTAATGTTTATCCCTTAAAAAACAGATTAAATAAAGCCGAGACTTCCAAAAATAGAGACTATAAAAGCATAGCAATTGCAATGGTAAAAGCTTCAGGATTTATTAACTAAAAACTAAAAAAATGAAATTTTTAAAACATACAATTTATGTACTTGCATTTAGTACCTGCCTTACATCTTGTTTTGGCGATCAAAAAACCATTATTGGTGAAGACTTTGGTGACACAAGTTTTGTAAACGAAAACTATAAAGGAAACAAAAAGGACTTTTCAGAATTACCAAAAGACTTATGTCAATTTTTGGATGAAGCTTCAATTTTAAAAGGTTACGATAATGCTACTTCAGTAAGTTTTAATGGTAAAAATTCTTTTGGGAATAAAAACTGCCAGTTTAATGTTGTCTTTTTTAATGACCAAAGTCAATATATAATGGGCTCAATATTTATTAATGAAAATACTAATAGTGCTAATTGGGAGGAAAGTTGGGAAATGAAGAAAAAACGCTTCAAGTCTGTTCAATACGTAAAAAATTTAGGAATGGCCGCCATCTGGAATGGTAAACAAAGAAAGCTAGAAATAAAAATGAAAGGCTATGATGCTATGATTACAGTTCCGCCAAAAATGTCTGGTAAAAATCAAATCGATAATAACACTGATGTTAAAGATATAGCAATTGCAATTGCAAAAAGTACTAATCTATTTTAAAACAACTTATTATGAAAATTTTAAAAACACTTCTATTACTTATAGTCTTTTCTTCATTTTGTAATGCACAATCTATTTCTGGTAATTTGACATTAAACGGAAAATCTGAAACTGAGTTGAAATTAGAATCTAATTCTGCAGTGCAATTATTTAAAGAGTTTAAAACAGGAAAATATCAAATAAAATTCGGTTTTAAAGGAAAAGAAATTCCGACCAATATTTACAAAGAAAAGATTGTCTTTTTTGAATTTATTACCACAATAAAGAAAGATGGTGAACTTGTTAAAAATGTAATACGTAAACAACCAATACCATATTTTCCAGGCGAAATGTTCATTCCTGCAGAAGCTTTTGATTTTATAGCAATATTAGCATCAATCTCTAAAGAGAAAGGAAATCAGGGTGTTATGCCAAATGGAAAATATTCAATACAATTAACTGTAAAGTCTGTTGATTTTAAAGGTGCTGTAGAACCCGTAGAGTTTTCGTTCAGCACAAACTAAAATTTAGTAATTTAAATTACTTCAAAACAGAAAAACTAAATAATAAACTAGTAAGAGCGTTTGTACTAACGCTCTTATTATCCTATTTTTAAATTCCTAAATATAACCTCATTGAATTTTAAGTTAACCCTGTTATTAGTAGTACTTATTAATTGTTCAGTATCTGCTGTTACAATAAAAAGTTCTCTTAAATTTCAACAAGACACACTAGTAATTAAACCAAGCTATAAAGCAAGTCAATTATTAGAATCTGGTAAAAAAGAGGAACTAATTGCTTTTTGCAAAACAGAAATTCCAAAACTTTTAAAAGTACCAGTAATAGATAGTTTAGAAATTGCCGAACTTTACAAATACCAAAATAAAGCGCATTACCAACTCGAAGAGTATTTGGAGAGTCTTAAGGTTTTAGACAAGGCAATTAAATTTTGCAACGATACAGAAGCTGGGCGCTTACTAAAGGGACAATTATATTCTGATAAAGCATCTGCCTATAATTATACGGAAAAAGACAAGGCTACCTTCAATTCAACTTTAAACGCTATTAAATATTTAAGGAGCGTTAAAAAACCTGATTATGATTATCTCATTACCTCTTACAGATATTTGTCTGAGCAATGTGCTTATCATGGTAATTTCGATGACGCTAAACAGTATTTAAGACAGGCAGAAGCACTTTATAGAAATAATAAAAAAGAAGTTGATGTAGCTGTTACAAGACCTGACGGCTACAGGTTCAAATATGATATCATATTATTGTATAGCAAGATATATCAACTATACCAATATGGAAAAACCGTAGAGGATAGTATTGAGATAGAAAAAAGTATAGATAAGTTTGAAGTATTACATAAGATGCCAGATTTTCATAAAGAGCATGATGGCGTATATTATACAACAGCATTAAACCATATAGGTGATTGGTACGCTAGTCATAAACCCGAAGCAGAAACTGCAATACAAGACTTAGAAAAAGCTCATTATTACATAGATAAATCATTAGATTTAATTGAAAATAAAGATTATAAGGGAAGCGCATCCACATTTAAGTACAACAAGGTTAAAGCACTTGTTCTATCTAATGAATTAGATAAAGCTGAAGCTTTAATGTCTGGACTTATAAAGCCATTATCAGAAACAGACGGTAGGAAACCCTTTTTTTTAGCACAAAAAGGACTTATAAAAGCAAAGCAAAAACAAAAAGATAGTGCTCTTGCTATTTTTTATAAAGCTGTTGAAAAGGTACATTCAGACTCTATTAAATTAACTCAAGATTTTAAAAATTTTAAGCCAAGTTTAACTTACGGACATACCAAGTTGTTGCTGAGAATAGCCGAAGAGTTACGAAAGTATTTTCCAAAAGATAAACACGTAAAAAAGTTAGTGGCGAGATTGTATCCAATGGCGTTTTTACAGTTTGAAAATAGTTACGATAAGCGAAAGTTTAACAAAACTCAAAAAACCTATTTAAAACAGATTGTTCAAGGAGTTCTTCAAACAAAAAAACTAGGTTATAATAAGGATTTAAGCCCAACTAACATTTTAAATCGTTATGAAAACATTCAAAACTTATTGGCATGGCAGAAATTTAAGGAAAATAGACAGATTAATAGTTTTCCAGTATTAGACTCATTGCAATTGCGGACTTATAGATTACGAGGTTTAATTGCAGGTGCTAAAGCAGAACAAGCAGTTAGTGTTGAAGATTCATTACAAATACTGTTAAGTCAAACAGAAAAATTCACAAAAGAAACAATACCAAATTTAAGCTTATTTAATACGAGTAGTTTTAAAATAGAAGATTTAAGGAAACAGCTAAAACCTAATCAGCTTATCCTAAAATATATTGTATTTGAAGATCAAATAGCAATTTATAGTATATCACAGAATGCCATAAAAGTTGATTTAAAACCATTGAGTAAATCTGATGGTAATAGCATAAATACGTTTATTAATAATATAAAGACTCAAAAATTCAATATTGAAGAAGCTAATGAGATAGCTAATCTTTTACTTCCAAATATAGAAGATAATATCGAGCATATTATAATAAATCCAGATGCAGTTCTAAATAAATTGGCATTTGAGATTTTGTCAAAAAACAATCAACTTCTCACGCAAACCTATAGTATTAGTTATACGTCTAATTTGGTATTTGTGATGCCTAAAATCAATAAAGGTCAGTACTCCAATGAATTGGCTATTTATGCACCAGAATATTCTAATTCTAATCGAGAATTATCAGTACGAAGTCAATCCACTTTTTTAGAAGGCGCACAAAAAGAATCTGAACTTATTAGTCAATTGTTCAAATCTAATCTTTACAATGGAAAAGATTTAAAAAAACAAGATTTTATTAAAACAGCATCGAAATACAAAGTTTTGCATTTAGCCATGCATACCATGATTAATGAAAAGGAATCTGGTATAAGTCGGTTATTGTTTGGTGATGAAACGTCTCAAAATGATGATTTGTATTTAGAAGAGCTCTACGGTTTAAGATTAAATGCAGATTTAGCGGTGTTGAGTGCTTGTAATACAGGTGTAGATAATAGTGAGTCAAATGTTAGTTTTGAATCTTTTCAACGCGCATTTACCTTTGCAGGTGTTCCTGCGACAGTCGCCAGTCTTTGGGAAGTTCCAGATAAATCTACGAAGGAAATTATGGTCAGTTTTTATAAAAACTTAAAAGACGGACAAACAAAATCTTTAGCATTAAGTAATGCAAAAAACGATTATAAAAACAAGCATACAAATACCAAATTAGAACAACCTTATTATTGGGCAGGTTTTGTACTTTATGGTGAGGATAAAGCTATCGTGAATACAACTTCTAACATAGTATATTATGTTTTATTAGCGTCAATAATTTTAATTTTCAGTGCAGCTCTATTTAAAATAAAACGCGAAAAAACTGCTCCTTAATGCGCCTCCAACCAATTATTTCCAATATCTAAATCTACATCCAAGGGTACTGACAGTTGATAAGCATTTTCCATCTCGGTTTTTATGAGATTCTTTAAGCCTTCTAATTCAGGTTTATATACGTCAAAAACCAATTCATCATGGACTTGCAAAAGCATTTTTGTTTTGTAGCTGCCTTCATTTAATTTTTTATGAATATTAATCATAGCTATTTTAATAATATCAGCAGCACTACCTTGTATAGGTGCATTAACGGCATTTCGTTCTGCAGCTCCACGAACAACCGCATTTCTAGAATTGATATCCTTTAAATAACGACGGCGACCTAAAACAGTTTGAACATAGCCGTTGTCTCTAGCAAAATCTACCTGATCCTGAATGTAATTTCTTAGTTTAGGATACGTCGCATAATACGTGTCTATTAATTCCTTGGATTCAGAACGTGATAAAGTGGTTTGGTTACTCAAACCAAATGCGGAAACACCATAAATAATTCCGAAGTTGACCGTTTTTGCATTGCTACGTTGTTCTCTTGTGACGTCTGAAATAGGAACATTAAATACTCTTGAAGCCGTTGAGGCATGAATGTCCTCTCCATTTTTAAACGCTTCAATCATGGTTTCCTCTTCACTTAATGCGGCAATAATTCGCAATTCTATTTGCGAGTAATCAGCAGCTAGTAAAGTGTAATCCCCATTTCTAGGAACAAAGGCTTTACGTACTTGACGACCACGTTCCGTTCGGATTGGAATATTCTGTAGGTTTGGATTATTACTACTCAAACGACCTGTTGCAGCAACGGTTTGCATGTAATCCGTGTGTACGCGTCCTGTGGATGTTTCCACTTGTAATGGAAGTGCATCGACATACGTGCTTTTTAATTTCGAAAGTCCTCTATAGTCTAAAATATTCTGAATGATGTCATGGTCTTTAGCTAAGTAACTTAAGACATCTTCTGCTGTTGAATATTGTCCAGTTTTCGTCTTTTTCGGTTTGTCAACCAATTTTAATTTTTCAAACAAAATCACACCTAATTGTTTGGGCGATGCAATGTTGAACTCTTCTCCTGCCGCTTCATAAATCTTCTTTTCAAGATTGGCAATATCATTATTGAGTTCTTCAGAAAGTGAATTTAAAAAGTCCTTGTCTAAATTGATGCCTTCCAATTCCATAGCTGCCAAAACACGAAGCAATGGCACTTCAATATCATTAAATAGTTTTTGTGTATTGGCCTCTCCTAATTCCTTTTCAAAATGTTCTTTGAGTTGCAAGGTGATATCGGCATCTTCAACTGCATATTCGGTTTGCTTGTCCAAAGGTACATCTCGCATTGAGAGTTGATTCTTTCCTTTTTTACCAATGAGTTCTGTAATCGAAATAGGTGTGTAATTGAGATACGTTTCCGCCAAGACATCCATATTATGACGCATATCTGGATTAATCAAATAGTGCGCTAACATGGTATCAAAAAGCTTGCCTTTTACCTCAACATTATATTTTGCCAAAACCTTGATATCGTATTTTAAGTTCTGTCCGATTTTTTCGATGTTTTCATTTTCAAAGAATGGTCTTAACTCTTCAATAAGCAATTGCGCGTCTTCTCTATCCTCCGGAAAAGGCACATAAAATCCTTTCCCTGTTTCCCAAGAAAATGCAATACCTACAAGTTCTGCAGTTAGCGGATTAAGTCCTGTTGTTTCTGTATCAAAACATACCGAAGTTTGATTCAGTAAATTTTTTACAAAGAGTTTAGTTGCCATCCCTGAAGCCACACTTTGATAGAAATGCGATGTAGTTTTACCTGTGTTCCTTGTATATTCAGATGTAGTTTCAGTAGTTGTTACATCCTCTCCACCAAATAATGAAAACTGACCAGCACCTGCTGATTTTTGTTCTTTTGGCGGCGATTTAGGAGCTTCTTTCTTTTCAGCTGTTTGAGCCACATCATATGTTGTATCTGCGGCAAACGTTTTCAAGAAATTATCGGTAAGTCTTCTAAATTCTAAATCTTGGAAAATTTGTTTTACTTTTTCGACATCAGGATGATCGAGTTCAAAATTCTTAGCATTGAATTCAACAGGAACATCGAGCATTATAGTCGCCAATTTCTTAGATAATAATCCAAGTTCGCCATTAGCTTCGACTTTCTCTTTCATTTTACCTTTCAACTGATCCGTGTTGGCCAACAATCCCTCCATACTACCAAATTGTGCTAAAAACTTCTTTGCCGTTTTTTCACCAACTCCAGGAAGACCCGGAATATTATCGGATGAATCTCCCATCATACCCAAAAAGTCAATCACCTGCATTGGCTCAGTCACTTCAAATTTCTTTTGTACTTCAGGAATCCCCCAAGTTTCATATCCACCACCAAAGACTGGACGATACATAAAAATATTATCCGTAACCAACTGTGCAAAATCCTTATCTGGCGTGACCATAAATACTTTATAACCTTCCTTTTCTGCTTGCCTAGATAAGGTTCCTATAACGTCATCTGCTTCATAACCTTCCTTAACCATAATTGGAATATGCATAGCCTTTAAAATCTCATGGATGTAAGGAATGGCTGTTTTTATGCCTTCTGGAGTTTCATCGCGATTGGCTTTGTACTCTTCATACATTTCTACACGATCGACGCTCCCACCTTTATCAAAGCAAACGGCTAAATGGTCTGGCCGCTCACGTTTGATTACATCCAAAAGTGAGTTCATAAACCCCATGATGGCCGAAGTATCTTCGCCTTTGGAATTGATTCTTGGGTTTTTTATAAAAGCGTAGTAGCCACGAAAAATTAAAGCATAAGCGTCTACGAGAAACAGTCGTTTTTGGTCTGACATGAAATAAAATTTTGAAGTCTATAAAACTACGAAAACTTAAGGGTTTATTTGAAAAGCAATTTGTAATTTTCCACAATCAATTTTTTAATATGAAAACATTCTCAATAGCCATACATGGTGGTGCAGGCACCTTAGTAAAAGGATTAATGACGGCCGAACTAGAAAACGAATATAAAGCCGCACTTAAACTTGCTTTGGATGAGGGCTATCGCACTTTAGAAGATGGAGCAAGCGCTATAGATGCTGTTGAGACAGCTGTAAAACTATTGGAAGATTCTCCTTTATTCAATGCTGGGAAAGGTTCCGTTTTTACGGCAGAAGGCACACACGAAATGGATGCTGCCATTATGGACGGAAAAACACTAAATGCTGGAGCAGTGTCACTTGTAACGGGTATCAAAAATCCTGTGTCATTAGCTAGAGATGTTATGGATAAAAGCTATCATGTGTTTTTAGCAGGAGAAGGTGCCATGAAATTTGCAGAAGATCACGGTCATGGAATTGAGTCTCCTGACTATTTTTACGACGAGGTGCGTTATAGACAATGGCAAGGCATAAAGGATAGTGATAGTTTTCAGTTGGACCATTCCGTAAAAAAAGATGGAAAGTTTGGAACGGTTGGTGCTGTTGCTTGCGATCAATATGGTAATGTTGCAGCAGCGACCTCAACAGGTGGTATGACCAATAAAAAATGGGGGCGTGTTGGCGATTCGCCAATGATAGGCGCAGGGAATTATGCCAATAATAACACTTGTGCCGTAAGTTGCACTGGAAGTGGTGAATTTTTTATACGTGGTGTTGTGGCTTATGATGTGTCTTCCATAATGGAACATAAAGGTTTGTCTTTGGAGGAAGCCTCTCATGAGGTTATTTATAAACGTATTCTAGAGATTAATGGTGATGGTGGATTGATTGCTGTAGATGCTAATGGGAATATAGCAATGCCTTTTAATACGGAAGGTATGTATCGTGCTTGTAGATCTTCTAACGGACAAGAAGATATTTCAATCTATAAATAATGGAAGTTCGGCATTTAGGCAATACCAATTTTGATGTGATTATGAAATGCTTTCTTTCTGCATTCGACAATTACTTTGTGAAAATGCCAACAGATCATGAATTTTATCGGAGAGGTTGGAAAGCGGCTGGCGTACAATATGATTTATCTTTTGGTATGTTTGATGAAGATATATTGGTTGGATTTATCATTAGTGCCATAGATCAACGTCAAGGTCATTTAACCGCTTATAATTCTGGCACAGGTGTTATTCCTGAATATCGAGGACAACGCATTGTGAAGTCCATCTACGATTACGCGCTTCCAAAGTTAGTTGAACATGGCGTTACAAAGTGCCAACTCGAAGTTATTACAGAAAATGAGAAAGCCATAAAATCATACCAAGGTATTGGTTTTAAAATCCGTAAACACTACAAATGTTTTAAGGGTATGGTTACAACAGAAATTGATAATGACTTCATCTTAAAAAAGGTTAACCATCAAGATATGGATTGGGATGCATTATCAAATCAAGATTACTATTCTTGGGACAACCAAAAGGAAAGCATAGCAAAAGGACATTTTGACTGTTACCAAGTGTGGATTAAAGACAAGATACAATCTTATTTCATTATGAATTCTGAAAGTGGTTATGTAGCACAATTTGAAGTTTTCGAGGATTCAGCTAAACAATGGACTATACTTTTTTCTGCTATCAAATCCGTTAATCGAAATATCAGAATCAATAATATTGATGACAGATTAACCCATAAACTGAAAGCTGTTGAAGCTGTTGGATTGGAAAATACTGTTGATCAGTTTGAGATGGAATTATTTATTTAATTTACAACTGCCTTACAGCTTCCAACTCTACTTTCAATTCTTGAAACATCATCATGATGCTACTGAGTTTTAATTCCTTTTCGTCGTACTCTTGGGTATTGATACAGCAGGTGAATTCCCAAAGTTCCAATATGCTGTCTTTAGCAACCAAGTAAGGTTGATATGCCTTGTTATCCGAACTCAACAATAGATGCTGTTCGTCATTTTCAGGACGATAAACACGCTTGTAAACCAAACCGTCATTTTTAGTCAAGACAACATAAGTTCTCCCACTCTTAATATCGCGAATATCTTCTATAAATTTTGCTACTATAAAAGATCCATCCTTAACTGGCAACATGGAATCGCCTTTTATAGGAAATGCCCTGTGCGTTCCCGTTGGTAAAAACGGTAATTTAATTTTTTGGAGTTGCTCTATATATTCTGGATCATCGTAGCCAGACAAATAACCTGCAGAAGCTTTTGCTGGTACAATCTCTATAAGATCTTCGTTATTCTCATTTACCGTAACCGGAAACAAAACACGCTTGTTACCAACTTCAATAAACGAGGTGTCCTTGGCCTTTCGCAAATCTTTACGCACCAAAATATCTATAGGAATATCAAAGTAATTGGATAAATCTATTAGCCGCTCAATAGGTGGCTCACTTCTTCCCTCCTCATAAGATCCAACGACAGAACGTGTCCAATTAAGATCATCTGCAAAACGCTCTTGGGATAATTGCTTTAAAGTTCTAAGGTGTTTTATGTTGGCTTGTATAGGCTTCATCAAAATTCATATTTAACAATATTTGCTACAAATATAAGCAACAAAAACTACATATGATAGCTAATTTTGTTAATCCTATGTATTTAAACTGTCACACCTATTACAGCCTGCGCTACGGCACTATAAAACCTGAGAAACTGCTTGCTATTGCTTCAGAAAATGGTGTTCAGACTTTAGCGCTTACTGATATTAATACCACCTCAGCCTGTTTGGATATTGTGCGCCTATCTAAAAAATATAAAGTAAAACCTGTTCTTGGTGTCGATTTTAGAAACAAGGCGCATCAAGAATTTATTCTCATTGCAAAAAACAACAATGGATTTAAAAATATCAATGATTATCTGTCTAAATTTCTTCATAACCGTGATTTAAAAATTCCTGAACGACCTGAGGTTATTTTAGAAGATTGTTTCGTGATTTATCCTTACCAAAAAGGCAAGAATTTCAACTTAAAACCTAATGAGTTTTTAGGTATTGCTCCTAAAGACCTTAATCATTTGAAATTTTCGAAATGGAATCAATTTAGAGATAAATTAGTAGTCTTGAAAACGGTCTCTTTTCAAAATAAGAAAGGATTTAATACACATCGCTTACTACGCGCTATTGATAATAACACCTTGTTGAGTAAACTACCAAAAACTGAAGAGGGTAACCCAGATGATATGATGATGCCTTATGACGAACTGTGTCATACATATTCCGAATTTGCAAAGCTAATACATAATACAGAGCAACTTCTGGAGGATTGTACCATTGATTTCGATTTTGAAAACAACGAACCCAAAAATCAAAAATGTCTAACTGAAAATGTAGCTTCAGACTATGCCCTATTAGAAAAACTAACCTACGACGGCATCACTTATCGTTATGGTAATGATGCTAGACCAGAAATTTACCAACGTATAGACAAGGAACTTCATATTATAAAAGAGAAAGGCTTTGTATCCTATTTTCTAATCAACTGGAAAATCTTGGAATACGCACGCAGTAAAGGGTATTTCTATGTTGGTCGCGGAAGTGGTGCCAATAGTATTATTGCGTATTTACTTCGTATTACAGATGTAGATCCTATTGAGCTAGATCTGTATTTTGAGCGCTTCATCAATCTCTTTCGACAAAATCCGCCAGATTTCGATATCGACTTTTCATGGAAAGATAGAGATGATATTACACATTTCATTTTCGACAACTTCAAGAACACAGCTTTAATAACAGTTTATAACACTTTTAAATTCAAGGCTTCTGTACGCGAATTAGGTAAGGTTTTTGGATTACCAAAGTCTGAAATGGATATGCTAACACGAGGTAAGTTTAATGTGAGCCAATTGGATAGACTCTCACAACTCGTTCTTAAATACAGCCAATACATTGAGGGTTTTCCTAACTACTTAGGCATTCATGCAGGTGGTATTTTAATTTCAGAAAAGCCAATTCATTATTATGGTGCGACATTTATGCCTCCTAAAGGTTTTCCCACGACACAGTTTGATATGGTCGTTGCAGAAGATATTGGCCTCTACAAATTCGACATTTTAAGTCAGCGCGGCTTAGGAAAAATTAAAGATGCCGTAGACATTGTGGCTTATAACCATCCTCATCAACCCAAACTTGATATTCATGATATTAAGCGTTTTAAACAAGATGAACGCATAAAATATCTATTGCGAAATGCCAAAGCCATTGGTTGCTTCTATGTAGAATCGCCTGCTATGCGTATGCTATTAAAAAAATTACAAGTAGATGATTATTTGGGTTTGGTAGCTGCAAGTTCAGTCATTCGTCCTGGTGTCGCCAAAAGTGGCATGATGCGTCAATACATTTTACGTTATCGCTATCCCGAAAAACGACAAGAGGCACATCCTGTATTAGCAGAACTGATGCCAGAAACTTTTGGCGTTATGGTCTATCAAGAAGATGTGATTAAAGTGGCACATCACTTTGGCGGTTTGGATTTGGGTGAAGCCGATATGTTACGTCGCGGCATGTCTGGTAAATTTCGTTCGCGTGACGAATTTTTAAAAGTGAAACAACAATTTTTTGATAACTGTATAAACGATGGAAAACCCTATGAATTTGTGGCTGACGTTTGGCGGCAAATTGAAAGTTTTGCTGGCTATGCCTTTGCAAAAGGGCATTCGGCATCCTATGCCGTGGAGAGCTATCAAAGCCTGTTCTTAAAAGCCTATTATCCTTTGGAATATATGACGGCCACTATCAATAATTTTGGTGGATTTTACCGAACAGAGCTTTATATTCATGAAGCTAGAATGCATGGCGGGAAAATTGAAGCGCCTTGTATAAACACTAGTTTTGCACAAGCCATTATCAATAGTGACATTATTTTTTTAGGCTTTATGTTTTTACAATCTTTAGAATCTAAAACCATAGAGCGTATTCTTGAGGAACGCGAAAGTTATGGATTGTTTAAATCTCTCGATGATTTTATAGAGCGTGTTCCTATTTCTGTAGAACAGATTACCATTCTTATAAAAATAAATGCATTTCGCTTTACTAAAATTAATAAACGTGAGCTGTTATGGGAAGCACATCTAAAAATCAGTAAAACCGTTATCCAAGAACATATTGTGACGCTATTTAAAACCAAGCGCATTAATTACAGTACGCCAAAATTACCAAGTACAGCATTAGAAAATGCTTTTGACGAAATAGAGCTATTAGGCTTTCCACTCTGCAATCCGTTTTATTTATTAGAGCAACCATCTACTAGTAGATTACGTGCCAAACATCTACTGAAGCTAGAGGGAAAGCTTATAAAAATTGAAGGGTATTTAGTAACAACGAAAAACACAAAAACCGCAAATGGAAAGCTCATGCACTTTGGGACGTTTCTAGATCGTGATGGTGATTTTATAGATACGGTTCACTTTCCTCCTATAGCAGTAAAATACCCATTTAGAGGAAAAGGCATTTATGAAGTTATAGGCAAAGTGATGGTAGAATTTGATTGTGTGAATATTGAAGTTTCAAAGCTAGAACGTTTGGCTATTATTGAAGATCCACGTTACGCTATCAATTCTTTGAATCCAACATTTCAAAGGAAGAAAAGTTTTAAGGACCTTAAAGCACAATATGAATAATAATCGCTCTATAGTACACATGGATTTAGACACCTTTTTTGTGTCTTGTGAACGACGTAAGGATAGTCGTCTAAATGACAAACCTATACTTATTGGTGGCACTAGTGATAGAGGTGTTGTTGCTTCTTGTAGTTATGAGGCCAGAACTTTTGGTGTCCATTCTGCTATGCCAATGCGTATGGCAAAACAATTATGTCCTGAAGCCATTGTACTTAGAGGAAATTCTGGGCTATACAGCGAATTCTCTAATGAAGTCACAGATGTAATAAAAGAAAGTGTACCACTTTACGAAAAGACATCCATTGATGAGTTTTATCTAGATTTAACAGGCATGGATAAATTCTTTGGTTGCCACAAGTTGGCTTCAGAATTACGGCAACGCATCATTAAAGAAACCGGATTACCAATTTCATTTGGTTTGTCATTAAATAAGACCGTTTCAAAAATTGCAACAGGTGAAGCAAAACCCAATAATGAGATTAGAATTATATCTGGTACCGAAAAGCCATTCTTAGCACCACTCTCGGTGAAAAAGATTCCAATGGTTGGTAATGTGACTTACAAAGCTTTATGCGATTTAGGCGTGAAACGTATTAAAACCGTACAGGACATGCCCATGGAATTAATGCATAAAGTTCTTGGTAAAAACGGCCTTTCTATTTGGAAAAAAGCCAACGGTATTGATAATAGTCCTGTAATACAATACCATGAGCGTAAGTCTATTTCTACAGAGCGCACCTTTGGGCAAGACACTACAGATATGCATAAGCTTAAAGGCTTGGTCATTGCTATGGCAGAAAATTTGGCTTTCCAGCTGCGTCGTGGTCATAAGCTCACAGCTTGTGTCACCTTTAAAATTCGATATTCTGATTTTCAAACCTACACACAACAACAGCGAATTCCATATAGTGCCATGGACCACAATATTATTCCTGTGGTCTTAGGACTATTTAAAAAACTATATAATCGCAGATTATTGGTTCGATTAATTGGTGTAAAGTTTAGTCATTTGGTAGAAGGTGGTCATCAAGTCAACCTTTTTGAAGACAACGAGATGCATCTCAATTTAGCAAATGCCATGGACAAGATGCGTAAACGTTATGGCGATAGGGTTGTGATGAGTGCTGCTGGTATGGAAGCTAAAACGATTAGTCGTTGGAACCCTTTTAATGGCGAACCGCCTCCTTTATTGGCGAATAGACATCAGTAGATCAATCTTCAACATACTCTAAAATATATTTATATATGAAGATTTACTCAAATACAATGATTATCAATTTCTTTGTATAAATTGAAATCTTTTTTCTTGTAACTTTTATCTTCCAATATTTTCTTCATTTGTTCACAATCAGTAAACTTCTCTATAATAGCTTTCAAATTTTTCTTCTTTCCCTTGTCTCTATATCTATATAAAGCCTCCTTACTATTTTTCTTAGTAATGACATAAAAATGCCACGTTGTTGATTGAAAATTAACATTGTAAGCGTAAAAGTCGTAGTTTTCACCTTTATGTATTATATAAGCACTAACCAACCTATATTTATCAGGGTCATTAAAACCAAGAATGTAGTAATTATATGGTTTTATTTCTTCTTTAAACTGTAAATAAAATCTTTTTTTAAAACTTACCGTATGTCCTATAACAAATCTCTCTATCTCATCATTGGTGTATTCAACACTCTTTTTCGTGTCTTTTCTTGTTTTTCCTTCCTTAATTCCAACACGTCCACCTTTTAATTTTGTAACGACACCTGTTAAAACTTTTCCATTTTTCAAAACCAAAGTATCGATATCATCCTTAAAATCTCTCTTTTGAGAATAAGTAGATATTGAAATGATTAGAACTAACACTGTAATAAAGTCTTTCACTTAATATTTTATTTTTTACAAATATAAATTTAATAGATCAATCTTCAACATACTCTAAAATATCAGCTGGTTGGCAATCTAATGCCTCGCAAATAGCTTCTAAAGTAGAAAAGCGCACTGCTTTAGCCTTTCCTGATTTTAAGATAGATAGGTTAGCCGTGGTAATACCAATAATTTGAGCAAGTTCTTTACTCTTCATGTCTCGCTTTACTAACATAAGGTCTAGGTTGACTACTATTGGCATAACTATATAGTTAAATCGTTTTCTTCTTCTACTGCTTTACCCTTTTCAAAAATTTTAGCCAAAATGTAAAATGCCAATCCCGCTGGAATTAAAAATGTGAATTCTCCTTTAAGCTCTCTAATAAATTTAAAC
Source organism: Winogradskyella flava (assembly GCF_014243395.1). GTDB lineage: Bacteria > Bacteroidota > Bacteroidia > Flavobacteriales > Flavobacteriaceae > Winogradskyella > Winogradskyella flava. The sequence continues at coordinate 250,363 of NZ_JACLCP010000001.1, forward strand.
GTAGAGCCATCTATTGCGGTTAAGAGAAACCTTAAGACTAGTATGCTTATTGTATAATTGATAAAAATACTTCCAATCCTTTTGAAGTATTTAATATTCTTATCACTGAAGTAATTTCCGTTTTCAACCTCTTTTAGAATAGACAGGAAATAACTAAAGCCATATATAAGGTAGCCTCGCCAAAAGAAAATAGCCGCGCTTATAGCGTAATAACTCCATTCAATGGCGTTTTTTGAAGTGAACCAATGTTCACTTTTATCTGCCGTTTTTGCCCAATTTTGAAATTTCTCAAATTGGTTAAAATCAAACTCACGCATATCATTTAAAAGGACTGAAACCGCACCTAATAAAATAGCATAAGTAATGATGGTTAATAGTTTTGTATTGTCTTTCATAATTATATTGTTAAATGGTTAGGTCGTTTTCTTGTTTTAACACATTTCCATTTTGGACAAGATCTGCCAAAACGTAAAGCCCAATACCCAAAACCAAAATAAGAAAGTCGTTTCCAATAAAGAGTTCGAAAAAATTTCTGCCTTTAAATAGTGGATTCACTACATGAAAAACAAAGTTGAAAGAGCCAGAAATAACAAATAATAAAGCTGCTCTTCTAGACCTAGAGTAGCTTTTAGTATTAAAAAATCCTTTCTTAATAAAGTCATATAGCCCAAGATGGATAAAAAAAAGACCAACTATTGTTAATAGATAAAAAAACATATCTACAAGAAAATTAACATCCTTATATGGCGCATAGTTTTGAACCTCCGCTATATTGAAAAACAGTTTGTGAAATTTTGGTTGATAATAAATATACCTTAAAAACCAAATGATATTAATTAAAAGAAGAGCAATCACAAAATAATGTAGGAACTTAATTTTTTTCATTTTATTATTGTTTAACAATAACAAATATATAAAAATTATTGATAAACAATAATTTTTTATTGTAATAAGTAATTTCAAAACTCTGTGTTATTAAGTTTTATAAACCCAATAGCTCTAATTATCTTTGATATATGCAAGACACATTCGTTACTATAGCAAGATTTCCATATTCTACTGAAGCCCAAATTGTAAAAGGCCGATTAGAGGCTGATGGTATTGAAGTTTTTCTGAGAGATAATATTACTATAGACACAGATCCTTTAGTAAGTCAAGCCATTGGTGGCGTAAAATTAAAAGTGCTTGCCAAGGATGAAGCACAAGCGAGAGCCATTCTACAATCTATTAAAACCTATGCTTTAGATGACGATGGAAATGCCATTACTTGTCCAAATTGCAATAACAATAGTGTGAACCTATATTCAACAATAACTGGTTTCAAATCTTTTTTCTCTTTTATAATTGGTTTCGTTACAGGAACTTTGCCTATCAGCGCACGTTTTCAATATAAGTGTGACGATTGCGATACTATAGTTACTACTGAAGACTAGCAACACTATCATAGGCTCTTTTCAATTTTATCACGACAGTTTCTAGTTCCTCTTCATTTAAGTGGCCATAACCTAAGCGAATAGCACAAGTGCTTTTATCTTGATAAAGAATCGTTTTAGGAAGAAACAAATTGATTTTTTCGGCTTCCTCAGCGAATCTTACTAGTGAAATGGTTTTACGAAACTGTAACCAAATCGCCAAACCACCCGAAGGTTTTTTAAACGCTACTATGTCTTCAAAATAATGTTCTAATTGCTCACACAAATAGTTGCAACGTTGTTTATATATCAAATTGTTTTTTTTGACTAGCCTATAAATTTCACCTTCAGAAATTAACTCTGCTAACATTTGCTGTTGTATTAAATCGCCTTGTTCGTCGAGTAAGCTCAGGTAGTTATTGGCTTCAGAAATTAGATTTTCTGGTGCTACCACAAAACCTGATTGAAAACTTGTAAATAATGATTGACCCATTTTACCTAGATAAATAACCATACCGTCAGCATCTGCAGTTGCCATAGGCAACATAGCAGAACCCTCAAATTGAAAATCATAATCATAATCATCTTCAATAATTGCAAAGCCATAAGACTTTGCCAATTGCAATAGCTGCAGTCGTCGCTCTGCATTTAAAGTTTCTGTCGTTGGATAATGTCTATGCGCACATACATAAACACATCTAATACTATTTTTAATAAAATGCTTTTTGATATAATCAACGTCGAGACCATGCTCGTCTACAGGAATTGTTTTTATAATTGCACCAGCCTCTTGAAAAATGGTATTTGAAGCATAATAGCTTAATTGCCCTACCAAAACCACATCATTTTGTTTAATCAATAATTGAGATACTATATAAAGACTCATTTCTGTGCTTCGCGTACTCATTATATGATTTGGATGTATATGAAATCCCCGCGTAGCGTTTAAATAATTACAAAGCTGTGCTTTAAAATTTGAAGTTGTTGTAGCAGTGGATCGATTCCAATGATGCACTAAAGACTTACGTTTCATAGCTGCACTATACCATCTCGAAAACTGATGTGTTGGATGCAATCGTAAGTCGGGCTTACCATCATTCATTACAAATGTTGCAGTTGTTTCTTGGACTGTAGACGCCAAATGAAATGATTCTTGAAAAGGAAAACCAGCTTCCGAAGGATACGAATAAGCTTGATTCACGGATTTACCAGTAGCCGTTATCTTTGCTGTGGTCTGCTCTGGCTCTAAAACAAAAGTGCCCTTATTTGCTACAATATCCACCCATCCTTGAGATGCTAGCTCATCATATATGGCTACCGCTGTATTTCTGTGTATAGTTAATAAGTTGCTTAAGGTTCGTGTACCTGGTAATTTATTGCCTTTTGATACATAACCACGTTGAATCGCATTTATAATTTGCTGAGCGACTTGGACATAGACAGGTTGCACCAAGGATTTATCAAATGATATCAGTTGTTTTAGTATGTTATTAACCGGACTATCCAACGTTTTTAAAGTGGCCTATTGAAATCGTCCGGAAAGTTACGACTTTTGCCTATTCAAACGTTAATCATATCATGAGAAAAATATATTGCCTTTCCACATTACTTTTTGCACTTAGTTTTCAGCTCAATGCACAAGATATTCCACAACAGGATCTAGACTCTATTACATTAACTGGTACACGCATCGATTTGCCTTTTAGGGAAAATTCAAGAACTATAAATATTATCACAGCAGCTGATATTAAAAACAGTGCTGCAGTAAATGTTGCTGATTTATTACAGCAAGTGGCAGGTGTAGATATAAGACGTCGTGGTACAGGTGGAAGCCAAGCCGATTTACACATTAGAGGTGGTGGTTTTGACCAGACACTTTTACTCATTGATGGTATTAAAATGGATGACGCACAAACTGGCCATCACACTATGAATGCTGCTCTGCCTATAGAAGTTATTGAGCGTATAGAGATTATAAAAGGACCTGCAGCCAGAGTTTTTGGACAAAATGCATTTACTGGAGCTATTAATATTGTCACCAAGAAGAACTTGAATAATACAGTCTCAACAAATGTCGAAACGGGCTCTTTTGGCCAGCTCAACGGGAATGTAACTGCTGGTGCGGCATTGGAAAATTCATCACATATTGTACATGTTGGGAGAGTAACTTCCGAGGGTTACAGAAATAATTCAGATTATGATAATTCAAATTATTTCCTAAAAAGCGTTTTTAACAAGAAAGAACAGCCCATTGAAATGATAGCTACATTTTTTGAGCGCAAATTTGGTGCTGAAAATTTCTACACTACCAATCCAGATTGGAATGAATACGAAGAAACCCAAAATAGCCTCATTGCATTAACAACAACGTTCAGAACGAATAAATTGAAAATTCAACCAAGAGTATATTGGAAGCGTAATCAAGATATGTTCTTGCTAAAACGTTTTGAACCTAACTTTTTTAGAAACTTTCATATTTCAGATAAAATTGGGGCCGAAGCCAATGCATCTTACACTACAGAATTGGGTATTACAGGCTTTGGCGTAGATATATCTAAAATCTATTTGAGAAGTAACAATTTAGGAAATAGAAATCGGTTTATGACTAACGTCTTTCTCGAACATCGATTCTCTCTTTTAGAAAACAAATTAGATATTACGCCTGGTGTGGCATTGACTTACTTTTCAGATTTTAAATTTCATGCCTTTCCTGGTTTAGATATTGGTTTTGATATTTCTTCAAATTTAAAAGCCTATGGAAATATTGGATATACCTACAGAATACCAACCTACACAGATTTATATTATAGCGACCCACGAACTAATGGTAATCCAGATTTAGAACCTGAAGAAGCTTTCGCCCAAGAATTAGGTATCAAGTACATTACACCCAAATTTAGAGCTACTCTTGCTGTCTTTAACAGAGATGCTAAAAACCTCATAGATTATATTAGACCTAATGCTACGGAAACTATTTTTACAGCTACCAATATAACCGAAGTAAATACTAAAGGGTTAGAATTTGACGCTGCTTATAACTTTAAATTAAACGGTTTCACACAAACACTTGCCTTCGGTTATGCCAACTTAGACGATAATATTTTAGATCAAAACGAGGAATTGTCACGTTATTCCTTAAATACGCTAAAGCACCAATACATAACGCGCTTCAGTACGCAACTATTTAAAAACATGCGTCAGAATATTGTCTATAAATATGCCGAACGAACTACTGGACAAACCTATAATGTTTGGGATGCATCATTAGTCTGGAGATTAAAACAAATGGAATTGACAATTACAGCGAGTAATATTTTTGATGCTGACTATATTGAAACTGGGTTTACACCAATGCCACCTAGTAATGTTCTATTCGGAATGCGTTATAATTTCTAGTAGAAAATATTTTAAATTTCTTGTAACAAAATTCTTTCAATCACTACTGATATATTGAAAGTAGGTCAAATATCAAATCTTATTTGATGAAAAAAGTATAGAAACGACCGTACTTTACACTAACCATCATAGTACAAATTGACATTCCTAATTTGAACAATCATAGTTCAAAAAAAGATTTCAAAAACCACGACTTAAAACGTCTTTCTTGGTGGTGATTTTGTGTCCGATTTACTTTCAGAAATTACGTGGTGATTTCTTACAATGGTCGTATATTTATTAACGCATTATAAATCTACATTGTTATGGCAGAATGGTTTTCAAACTTAGAATTTTTATCCAAAATATATTGGGCAATTGCTCTTGTTGGCTCATTGGTGTTTATAATAGTGATGCTCATGGCTTTTGCTGGTGGCGATGCAGACGATATAGGTGATGTTGATGGCGATTTTGATGGTGATGTCGGTGCTGGATTTCAATTTATAAGCTTTAAAAATCTCGTTGGCTTTTTTACCATATTTGGCTGGAGTGGCATTGCTTGCATCGATGCTGGTCTATCAAAACCATTAACCATTATCATATCCGTTGTATGTGGTTTATTGATGATGCTAATTATGGCAACACTATTCTACTTTATTCATAAACTCTCGGATAGTGGCACCTTAAACTATAAAAATGCATTAGATGCCGTTGGAGAAGTTTATTTAACAATAGGTCCAGATCGCTCTAGAATGGGAAAAGTAAGTGTTAACGTTCAGGGAACCGTTCGCGAACTCGACGCCCTCACGGATGCTATGACTGAGCTAAAATCAGGTACTATCATTAAAGTGGTTGATGTCACATCCAACGGAATTCTCATTGTCGACCATACGCGTAAACCCATTGAACCCAATCAGTCTCAAAATAAACAACTAGATAAAGGCGGAAAGCATCTATTAAGCAACGAATAATCAAAAAAACTAACTAAAATACTGAATATTAACTATTAAAATCTAAGTCCTATGATCAACTTACTCATTCAAGAAAACATTAATATGGAAGGCTTTGGCGGACCAATGCTACTCATTTTTGTGGCCTTATTTATTATTTTAACAATTATCATCTTAATAAAACGTTACAAACGCTGTCCTTCAGACCGAATTTTAGTCGTCTATGGTAAAGTTGGTGGCGGACAATCTGCCAAATGTATACATGGTGGTGCGGCTTTTATATTACCAGTTATTCAGGACTATGAATTTTTGGACTTAACACCCATTTCTATTGAAGTGAATTTGGTCAATGCGCTATCAAAACAAAACATTCGTGTTAATGTACCATCGCGTTTTACAATTGGTGTGTCTACTGAGCCAGGCGTTATGCAAAACGCTGCCGAGCGTCTATTAGGCTTAGGACAAAACGAAATACAAGATTTGGCTCAAGAAATTATTTTTGGACAATTACGTTTAGTTGTGGCTTCTATGGATATTGAAGAAATTAACTCGGACAGAGACAAATTCTTAGCTAATATTTCACAGTCTGTAGAATCAGAGCTGAAGAAAGTTGGTTTAAAATTGATTAACGTAAATATCACGGATATTGTTGACGAGTCTGGTTATATAGAGGCGCTTGGTAAAGAAGCTGCTGCTCACGCTATTAATGCAGCACGTAAATCGGTTGCCGAAAAAACAAGAGATGGTTCTATTGGTGAAGCTAATGCTGTGCAAGATGAGCGCACCCAGGTTGCAGCCGCAAATGCGCAGGCCGTTGAAGGTGAAAATACAGCGAAAATTGCAGTGGCGAATTCAGATTCCCTTCGTCGTCAGCGCGAAGCTGAAGCTGAGCGTGTTGCGATTGCAGCAGAGAAAGTACAGTCTGCAAAAGCCTTAGAAGAGTCTTATGCTGCTGAGCAACAAGCGGAATTGGCAAGAGCAGAGCGTGAGCGTTCGTCACAAATGGCTGATGTTATTGTACCTGCAGAAATTGACAAAAAGAAGGTAGAAATCGATGCTGAAGCTGAAGCAGAGCGCATTAGAAGACGTGCAAAAGGTGAAGCCGATGCTATATTATTCAAAGCTCAGGCAGAGGCAAAAGGACTTTACGAAGTCTTGACTAAGCAAGCTGCTGGTTTAGATGAAATCGTGAAGGCAGCAGGTAACAATTCTAAAGATGCCGTACTCTTATTAATTGCAGATAAATTACCAGAGTTAGTGAAAACTCAAGCAGAAGCTATTAAGAATATTAAGATTGATAAGGTAACCGTTTGGGAGAATGGCGGAGGAAAAGATGGCAAATCATCGACTTCTAACTTTATCTCTGGCATGTATAAGTCAGTACCACCTTTGCAAGAAATGTTTAATATGGCTGGTATGGATTTACCTGAGTATTTAAAAGGTAAAGACAAAAGACAGATTGATGCAGATGATGCTGAAATTGAAAAATCAAATGATAAGTAAAATGAAAAAGCTCACTGTAATGGTGGGCTTTTCCTATTGGATAGTAGATGGACAAATTTATTTTTAAAAGAAAGCTCCCTGTTTGGAAGTTAATACTTGGCTGCACCGCATTAGCAATTGGAATAATCTCTCTTTTATCTAGTTTTAAGGGCTTTATTCTTATGGGTATGGGCGTCTTCTTTCTTTTGGTTGAGGGTTCTGAATTTGATTTCAAAAATAACAGGTATCGTGAGATAAAATCAATTTTAGGGATATCTTTTGGAAAATGGAAACCTATCCCAAATATTGAATATGTTTCAGTATTTCGGACAAATGAAACCACCACCCTAAGACAGTTGTCGGCTGAGGCCAATGTCACAAACCAAATTATAAAACTAAATTTATTTTATAATACCAATCAAAAAATTGAAGCCTATAACACGTATGATGTTGATGATGCTTTTAGAAAAGCAAAAGAAATAGCATCTATATTAAATATAGACATCCTAGATGCCACGGAGCGAGAATCTAAATGGCTGTAACCATTTTTGCTATACCAAGACATGAGCCTATAAAGGCAAAGTAAGATGCAACTGGGCTAAAGAAAAATTCTAAACATAAATTAAAAATCTTTAATGGAATCACTCCATGAAAATGCATAAATTCATAGAAAATATCTTGATTAAAAACATGATTTAAGTATCGACGTTATTATCCATTAAAACTTACCGTAAATCAGGCACCACATTTAGCTGAAGCTAGTTTATATAATTATAATCACAATTTAGATTCTTAAGGAAAATATTATGGAGAAGCAATTTCAATATGTGGCTTTAATGACTGACTAAAATTATTGATAATGTCCGTAAACCCGATGGGTTTGTTCTGGAAGCATAATTGGTATGAGAGAAAAGGAAAGAGCAGGCATGTTAGTAGTTGCTAACAACTTTAAACCCACAACGAGAATTTGTTCCGATCAATTCTTTGGTAGCTATTGACGGTACACCTCTAGAAGATCAAAACCATTCGTTAAAAAAATGTAGCCAGAAACAGTTGGACGTCAGATTCGAAATATCAAGCATTGTTGCGACCAAGAGCATAAGTTTGACCTTATTGTGAAGAATCAAAGCAAAATGCAAAAGCTTTAAGATAATTCTGCCATTACATTTTTTACATGCTTGTTCTTTAGCATACCTCCTTCAGCGATATTACTCATTTGCATATGAGGTTTTGTATTAGCTTCAATAATCACAGGTCCCTTATCACTTATAGCTACATCCCAGCCAATAAATCGATTTGGTAAGGCTTTAACTCCATTTATAACCGTTTCGCAAGCTTCTTTATAAAATGGAATTTTAAAACCTTCAAATTTAAAACCACTGTCAGGGTGCTCATAAATTTCTTGCGCTCCATATTGTGGTAAAAAATGGCCCTTAGGTTTTAAAGTCCCATCATCGTGATTTATACCCACAAAAAAACCGCCTGAAGAAGCGTTGTCTACAACACTTGTTCCTATACCAAATCTCATAAAAGCACTTATGATTTCACAAGTACCCTCTAAAGTTATCAAAGTTACTAGTCTTAGGGTATTTATGGATTTCTCGTGTATTTGATTAATGGATTGATGTTGCGCAACTACTTTAGTATAAATATATTCTGAATTTAAAATGGTATCGCCTTTTTGTTTCAACTCGCTTTCTAAATTAGATTTTGAAAGTTTAAAACATCCTTTGCCACCACTTCCAGAAAGTGGTCTAAAAAAAAGCTGATTAACTTTATGATCTTCATACAACTTCTTATAAGATAGTATCAGTTGATTTAAATCAGATATTTGATGTTCAGCAGCATCACAAAATAATTTTGATTTCAAGTTATACCCAACCATCTTTGGTACTGCTAAGTCATTAGATCTACCAAATAAAGCAAACTTGAGCTTATTGTCTAGAATTTCTACGTATTCGGGATTATGTAACCTTTTATGGTCTTGAAGTTTTCTTTGTTCTTTCAGACTTAAGTAATCTAAATAATTATCCACATTCTGTCGATACAAATATTTAAAATAATAAAAAGGAATCTCCTTTTTAATAAAAATCAGAATGACGACTTCTTTAATAATCTTTAAAAAACTTTTCTTATTGGGATCTTTTAAAAAAACTTTGAATCTATTCATTAAAATTACTTTAGGCTGAGTCAAATATAATCTAAAATAAAAAGCTAATCATTCATCTAATTCATATAACAATATGCTAACATTTATATCGTTTTATTAACTTTGACTTAGTAAATCAATCGAAATTGCAATTAAATCTTCAAGATATACCTCGTGTTGAAACCATCACGAAAGCTGATTTTTTAAAACACTATTTTAAACCACAAAAGCCTGTGGTGATAGAACATTTTATAGATCATTGGCCAGCATATTCTAAATGGAGTTTGGAGTATATGAGGGAAGTAGCAGGTGATAAAACTGTTCCGCTTTATGACAATAGGCCTGTAGACTATAAAGATGGTTTTAATGAAGCACATGCTACCATGAAAATGAGTGACTATGTGGATTTATTAAAACGTGAACCCACAAAATTCAGGATTTTCCTTTGGAATATTTTAAAGGAGGTCCCAGAGCTTCAAAAAGATTTTAGCTATCCAGATTTTGGGCTTCGGTTAATGAAAGGTTTGCCTATGCTCTTTTTCGGAGGTACAGATTCCTATACTTTCATGCACTATGATATTGATTTGGCCAATATCTTTCATTTTCATTTTGAAGGCAAAAAACAATGTATTCTTTTCGATCAGAAACAGAACAACTATTTATATAAAGTTCCACATTCATTAATCACACGAGAAGATATAGATTTTGCCAATCCAGATTTTAAAAAATGGCCAGCACTTAAACATGCCAAAGGTTGGATTTGTGACTTAAAACATGGTGAAGTATTATATATGCCAGAGGGTTATTGGCATTATATGCGCTATATCACACCTGGCTTCTCTATGAGCCTTAGAGCTATAGCTAGAAATCCTAAGAACTTAGGAAAAGCATTGTATAATGTATTTTTAATGCGCAATTATGACAATTTAATGCGACGCGTTCAAGGACAGAAATGGATCGATTGGAAGAACGAAAAAGCAATAATCAACACGAATAGGTTCGTTTAATTTCTTTCTAATTGCTATGACGTCAGGAATCTAAAATTTGTATATTAGCCCACATTTTTAAAAATCATGAACATGAAAAAAATTGTTATAATAGCAGCATTATTGGCGTTTAGTTTTGGCAACTCACAAGCGTTTGAGGGCAAAGGAGACCAAAAATTCCAGATTGGTGCGAATTTTCAAGATGAAGCCACAGGAATCAATGTCACTTACGACTATGGCTTAGGCGAAAATATTTCCATTGGTGTATCCTCTTCTTATGCACTGGGTATCGATGACCGTTTGGATGCAGATTTTGGAGACCGTTTTGATATTAAAGGTCGTTTTAATGCCAACTTAGGGAGCGTATTGAATATTGATGAGAATTTCGATTTTTATCCTGGCCTCAGCTTAAGTTTAAAGAATTTTGGCGGTCATGTAGGCGCACGTTATTTCTTCTCTGAAGGCTTTGGAATATATACGGAAGCAGCATTTCCATTAGCGAAATATGATGATGACAAAACAGACGTTGGTTATTATATATATAACCAGTTTACTTTAAATATCGGTGCTACTTTCAACCTATAACAGCACTTAAAAGCAACTATGATATTAGAGCCTTTTCATTAATTTGGAAAGGCTTTTTTCATAAATACTCATTGAGTTTTTCGTAAATAAAATGAGACTCCCAACCTCTATAGAGCAGGTAGTCGGCTACTTTTCTTTTTTTCTTGTAGATATTTTTTTCTTTCACTTGTGATATACGTTTTCTCACAAGTTCATCAAGGGTTTGTTGGTAAGTGCCCTGATCAATTTCTTTTAAAGCACTATCGATACTATATTTAGAAATCTCTCTAAACTTTAGTTCTCTAACCAAACGATTTTTTCCCCATTTCTTAATCCTGAATTTACCTCTTATAAAAGCCTTGGCAAACCGTTCTTCATTGAGATAGTTGTTCTGAATGAGGTGTACAGTGATTTTATCTATAGCTTCAGGAATCATTCGCATGCCCCAAAGCTTATCCCTCACCTCTTTATGGCAACGCTCTTGATAAGCACAGTAATTTTCGAGCTTTTTTTGTGCTTCATCGACAGTATAGGTTTTTTGCGGATTCATGAGTACGAAAGTATAACATTTTGATTATAATTTCTCACCTTACAACTCCCTGATTAACAACGAATTTAATATATCTTTGTAATTAGTTTTTAGTTAATTAATCCCTATAACAAGAACTACGCTCTTTGCTTTATAGTATCCCTAATATTATAATTAGAAGCCTCAATGTGAGGTTTTTTTAGAATGAATACTTTAGTGCTAAAATCAAGTTTCTACCTGCGGCTGCGATACCAGAAGAATAAGGTCTATAGCGTTGGTCCGTAATATTTTCCAAGCTAGCCGTAATAGTAAATTTATTTTTAAAATTGTATTGCGTTCTAAAATTTAAAGTATGCCACGATGGTGAATAAGGATTTCCGTTTTCATCTTTAGCATACAAATAGTCTTTTGACAATTCTGATGGTGCCAGCTGATTAAATGATAATTCGTTATTGTAAACTAAAAAAGCATCAAACAGCAGTTTATCATTCTTCCAAATAAAATGAGTTCTTCCAAAATTTGGAGCGACATGTCTTATAGGCACTTCTAGGCCATCATTATCTTCAGTGCCACCTATAATATTGTATTGCGACCTCAACTTAAGTTTTTTTGAAAAATTGATTTCTACACCAGCTTCAAAACCGTAAATCCAAGCTTTGGAAGCATTTTGTATGGCCTGTACCGTACTCAATTCGCCATCATAAATAATTTCTGTTTGCCCGTTAAGTTCAAAATCCCTGCGAATTAACGCATTATCCAAAAAAGTATAGTAAGTGGCCATGTCTACAATGACCTTATCATTAAAATTAAGCTTAAGACCTAACTCACCACCATAAGCATATTCAGCCTTTAAGTCTTTATTAGGTACGACGACTGCACCTGGTTCTGAATCAAACACCTTACCTATATCATCTATATTAGGAGCTCTAAAAGCTGTTGATGCATTTAACTTCCATTGCATGATGTCACTTGGTGACCAAGTTATACCAGCGGTACCCGTTAACGCTCCTGTATTTATCTCTGCATCATTGAATGGTAGATTTAAAAACGTATTGTTCTCCGTAAAATCTGCTTTAGCGATAACTTGATTATATCTTAAACCAGACTGAAACACAAATTTTGGATTGGGCTTATACTTAAGGCTTGCATAACCAGCTAAAGATTGCCAAGTTGCTCCATTTGGATATCGAGTTACGTTGGGAATAGATGTATTAGTTTCAATATTCTCTTCTTTGCCTTCGGAACCAACGGTATTATACAAATATTCCAAGCCATAAAAAATACTAGTTTTTGGATTAAGTTTTTTTTCTAAATCGAGATTAAAAGAAATAACGTCCACATTTTCCGCTCTAACTTCGCGCAATGGTGATTGAAAATCTCTATCACTTCTACTTTCTTGAAAATTTTGAAATGCTGCAGCTGCATGTATTTTATCGTAAAGATTAGAGCTACTGCTTGTTTTGGTCACCTGAAAGTTTCCCATAAACCATTCTTGCGGTCCATATTCCCATTCCGCAGAACGGAGCATATTGTCTTGGGGCCTCAGTAACCTATCATATCTTGGATAATCTGAAGTTGTCGTATAATACAATCCTAAATCAAAATTAAGATTGTCGGAAGGCTCATAACGTACTTTCTGCATCAAGTTAATCTGGCTGTATGCAGTTGGTGTTTGTAATTTATCATCTGAATTGGCAACAATAAGATCTTCTCCATTCTCTCTAACGACATATGCTGTTCGTAAATAGTCATCTGGGCCATGACTTCCCATTCTTAAATCATTGAAGTCCGTATAACTTACATTGGTTAAAAATGCCCATTTTTTATAGCCAAGGTTAAGGTCAAAATGTCCGGTTTTCTCTCGATTAGCACTAGCATACCTCATTAAGCCACTACCATTTAAATATAAATCGTCTTTGTAAGATAGTTGCGGTTTCTTAGTGTAAAAACTCATAACACCACCAATAGCATCACTTCCATAAACCACAGAACCTGCGCCTAAGGTCACTTCGGTGTTTTTTATGGACAATGGATCAATTGATATGACATTTTGCAAATTCCCACCTCTAAAAATAGCATTGTTCATTCTAACACCATCTACCGTAATTAGAAGTCTATTAGTAGAAAAACCTCTAATCATTGGACTTCCACCACCTAGCTGGCTTTTCTGGACAAAAATATTTCCCGTATTTTCCAACAAATCTGCACTAGTCTGTGGATTAGCTAATGCTATTTCTTTGGCACTTATACTCTTTATAGTTTGCGGAACATCTCTTTTGTTTTGTTCGAATTTACTTGCAGAGATAACTATTTGCTTTAGACCCTCCACTTTTGGTCTTAGATAGATGATGTAATTTCTTTGAGCAATTTCAGACTTTTTCAATTGAATTTTTTCATACAACAAGTTCTGAAAATAGATGGTTTCACTATCGTTAAAACTATCTAATTTTGCTTTACCATTCAAATCTGTAACAACAGATTTGGTCTTATTAAAATTATATAGTGTAACTCCTGGAATTGGTTCATTAGTCTGTCCCTCAAACACAGTAACCGTCTGAGAAAACCCAATCTGTAAGAACAGAAATAAAGCAAGGCTAAATATCGTATTGCATTTTGATTTTATGCACATCTTCATTAAAATCTATTCGTAGAATTGCTTAATGAAATACGTCATTAAGTACTTGTAATGATTTTGGTTTTTTAAAACCATCCAAATGTAATTCAAAATAATGCAATAACATATTTAAAAACTCGCGTCTTTGTTTTGCACTTACTTTTATAGTATGTAATGCATCAAAATTTATGCCCAACAAGCGTTTTAATAGTGTTAAATTTTGCCCAGAAATTGAATATATACTTGTGTTAACAGCTTCAAAAACGCCAGATTCCAAATTAAAATAAGAAAGGTTAGACGTTCTTTTTTCTGGCTGAAATCCTAAATATTGGGTTAATTTTAGTAGGAACAACAAATGAAAATTTGAGTACTGCTCTTCGTTATCGAGATATTGCAAGGCCGTCTTAATGTAGTTGTAAAGTCCATCATTATTTTCCTCTTCCTTGAGTACATTAGAAAGTATTTCGGCTAAAAATAATACGATAGCACTTTTGTAGATATTTGTATGTAGGCTTTTATAGATGTAATTAGGCTTTACTTCTTTTACTCCATGAAGAGACTGGTTGGGTTTGAAATTTTCTACTATCTGTAACTGAGATAAAGCCTGAAAATATACAGTTTTTGTTTGGCCTTTTTTTGATTTTAAGACACCTCTTAATATGTAGCTAACTACTCCTCTTTTCTGAGTGTAGCATTTTACTATTAAATCGTAATCTCTATACTTCAATTTTGAAAGTACGATAATATTGTTTTCCGTAAGCATATTTATCTTACTATAAGTACTTTGAGCACTTTAGTTTCAAAAGAGTCTAAATCGGAAATCATTACTAGATACACGCCAGATCTTACCACAGCATTAGCAAGATTCCTGCCGTTCCAAACAGCAGTACCACCATCAATGGCAAAATTGTAATTAGCACTAGATGACCTTAAGTTAATATTAGATTGTGCTTCGGTCACTAAATTTCCTTCAATATCTGTGATCTTTATATTGACACTATCTGTGAGACCACTAATCTTAATACCTTTGTTTACATCATTCAGATCATTAAATCCAAGTAAATCATATTCTGGTCGCACTGGGTTTGGATAAATAAAAGCATTTTCTAAGGTATCCTCTGGCTTGGAACCTCCAGCTCTAAATGATAACAGTCCTTTGGTGGTTGCAATGTAAACCACTCCATTATTTGGATCTATGGATATGTCGTTGATTCGATTGGATGGTAAGGGTGAATTATCTGTTGTAAAATGATAGATAGTTCTTTGTCCATCTGGTGAGAAATAGAATACACCTGAATCCACAGTGCCAACCCACTTGTTGTTAGAACCATCTACTTCAATATCCCTTATGGTTTGTCCTTCTAATAGTTCTTTTGGTATGCCGTCTTCTAAAATTATGATTGAACTCAATGTCGGGTTGGGATCATCGTAGAATCCAGAAGTGTTAAATAATACTCTTAAACCAAAAAATGTACCGACCCACAGTTGATTTCTATTATCTACTGCTACTGAGGTAACTCTTGGGAATGATAAATTCTGCTCTTCGGACGAAATATTTCTAAGAGGGCTATCAGTAATATTTTCATTGTAGGCATAAAGCCCATTAGAATAACCGCCAATCCACTTAGTACCATTATTGTCTATATCTATGTCATAAAAACCAAACTCATCTCCACTATCTTCAATGATAGCAGAAAAATTATACCCTTGCCAATTTCCAGAAATAGGATCATACGATTTTAAAGGATTAGGAGCACGAGATGTCAAAGACCATAGTACCCCATTTCTATCAAAAGTATTTGCAGAAACCCTAATACTAGAGTTTTGGTCTGATATGGGCTCTAAACCACTATTTTGTTGATTGTACAGTATTGAAGGTTCAAAATCATTTATTTCCAATATGCCATTTAAGAATGAGCTTACAAAAACCTGATTTGGATTAAAAGGATTCGTAGAAATCTCAGAAAGATTGCTTGCACCTAAAACACTATCATAAGGAATTGTAGTCCATTCATCATCTCGAAAATAACTCAAACCTCTATTCCTTACTGGTGAAGGATTAAAGGATTCTGTATAATCTCCAAAACTAGTCCAGACCGTTTCAGTCTCTGCGTTGATCCTGAAAATTTCATTAAACAGGGGGCCATTTGGTTTTATCTCTTGATAAAACGTATTGTCATTAATTGAACTTCTCAACACTCCAAAATCCTGAGTACCTATATAAACAAAATCCCCCAATTGAGCAGCTGAAGTAAAGTTTGTGGCATAGTCTGAGGTTGGCTGGTAACTATTAATTAGGAGAATGTCCTCATTATAAATATAAACTGTATTTGAAGTGGATATAATCAAATTCGAATTATTCACCTCAGCGTCTTCTGGCAATACATCCAACACCAATAATTGATTAAAAACAGAACCGTCAATTTCAAACAATGCCCTATTGTCTCTTATGGCATAAACTTTATCAATAAGGGCAGTGGTTGTTATAAAATTACCTTGTAAAATTGTTTGCCATTGAGAAAAATCAATAAGATTTGGGTTATTTAAGTCTGCTTTTTTTAATCCATTATTACTTGAACAAGCCGCATATATCTCCTCATTTAAAACCGCCACTTGATTCACTTTAATTTGAGTGCCTCCATTACCCAAAAAATAAGTGTCTCCAAACTCTAAGGCATCTAAGTCGTAAACTGAAATTCCAAAATCTGTAGATATAAAAACTGAGCCGTCATATTCATAAAAATGATTGATTCTCTTGTTTGCTGGTGTAATATTCTCTTTCTCCAAAATATCTACGACAGATAAGACAGATTCGTCAGTCTCAGAAAACACTTCTATTAAGCCGGTTTCATAACCAACTAGTAGGTTTTGGTACACTTCACTATAGTATATGGTGGTTATCTGCTCTCCTGACAACCCATCAACAGTAGTAATTGTTTTGAGTTCATCAGTCCCTACATCGTACTGAAAAATTGCATTTTGTGCTGCTGTATATATTTTGTTATCGCCACTGACAACGTCTACTATATCATTATAAGAGTAATGAGCTGTCCATAAGGATGAAAATTCCTGAGAATAACTTTTAAGAGATAATCCCAAAAGGAATACTATTATTTTAAAAGTGGCTTTATTCATTAATAATTTTTGTAGCTCAAATATATCTAATAGTAACGATAATATATTATTTATCATATGCAATAGATATAAAAAAACTCCCATGAAAACATGGGAGCTTATATGAATTAATGATAATTACAGTTACACAACACCTTGAGCTAGCATGGCATCAGCAACTTTAACGAAGCCAGCAATATTAGCTCCTTTGATGTAATCAATAGAGCCATCTTCACTTTTTCCATATTTTACGCACGAGTCATGAATATCTTCCATGATATCTTTCAATCTTTCGTCAACTTCTTTTCTTGACCAGCTTAAACGAAGTGAGTTTTGACTCATTTCTAATCCAGAGGTTGCAACGCCACCTGCATTTGACGCTTTTCCTGGTGCAAATAAGATTTTCGCATTTTGAAATTCATGAATTGCTTCTGGTGTAGATGGCATATTGGCTCCTTCAGAAACACACATGCATCCATTTTCTATTAATTGTTTGGCTTCATCGCCATTTAACTCATTTTGAGTGGCACATGGTAAAGCAATATCACATTTAACAGACCAGGGCCTTTCTTCTTTAAAATATTTAGCATTAGGATATTTTTCTACGTATTCACTTATTCTTCCACGTTTATCATTTTTAAGATGCATAACAAATTCCAGTTTCGCAGTATCTATGCCTTCCTCATCTAAAATATACCCTCCTGAATCAGAGAATGTTAAAACAGTCGCACCTAATTCAATAGCTTTTTCGGCAGCATATTGCGCAACATTACCAGAACCAGAAATCACGACTTTCTTTCCATCAAAGGAATCATTTTTGGTTTTCAGCATGTTTTCTGCAAAGTAAACGTTTCCATATCCTGTTGCTTCTGGTCTTATTAACGATCCACCCCAAGATTGTCCTTTTCCAGTTAGTACACCTGTAAAACTATTTTTTAATTTTTTATACATTCCAAACATAAAGCCTATTTCCCTTGCACCTACTCCAATATCTCCTGCTGGCACGTCGGTATTATGACCAATATGTCTAGACAATTCACTCATAAACGAATGACAGAATCGCATTATTTCATTATCTGATTTTCCTTTAGGGTCAAAATCAGAACCACCTTTACCACCACCCATGGGTAAAGTAGTCAAGGCATTTTTAAATACTTGTTCAAAAGCCAAAAACTTTAGAATACTAGCATTCACCGTCGGATGGAACCTAAGACCTCCCTTATATGGACCTATAGCCGAGTTCATTTGAATTCTATAGCCTCTATTGACCTGTATTTCTCCACTATCGTCAACCCAACATACTCTAAAAGAAATCAATCTTTCTGGCTCTACCATTCGTAATAGAATGTTTTTACCATGATATATATCGTGCTCTACAATATATGGAATAACCGTTTCTGCTACCTCTTGTACAGCCTGCAGAAATTCAGGTTCGTGCCCATTGCGCTCCTTTACAAGATCTAAAAAAGCTTCAATTTTGTCTTTCATATAAAAAATTGTTAAGAAATTGTGATTTATTGGGTACAAAGATACATTATCTGTAAAAATAAGCCTTCATTTTTTTCATATTCTCAATTAGATTTTAAAACAAAATTTGAGCTAAAATTCTTCAATCTAATAATAAAAATGCATTTTATCCGTTTTATTTGGTGTTTCGTCGATATTTTTTATATTTGTCCATTAATACATAGAATTATCTTCAAGCTATATGGCAATAGACACTAAAAAACTTTACGCTGCATTTGTATTTATTCTTGCAATGCAATTAAGTTATTCCCAACTGGGTTTTTCTCACGAACTAGGTGTTATTGTTGGACCCGTAGCATATCAATCGGACTTCGGAGTCAGATCAGATTTTGAAACCAACTCGGGAAATGCAGGCTTTGGTATTGGAATAGTTCACTACATTAATTTTTCTTATAGATCAGATTGTAATTGCTACACTACGAAGAAGTATTTTAATGACCATTTTAAGTTAAGAAGTGAAATTTCATGGAATAAGACTAAACTTGAACATTTTGGCGAATTTGTTGCTGAAGACCAGCTGACCGAAAATGCGGAACGTTTAAGAACACATTCTGGAGAAGCTCAAAATTGGGATATCGGAATGCAATTAGAGTTTTTCCCTAGGAGTATTAGAGGTTTCTCAGCTGGCGTTTATAAGTTCGCTCCATTTGCGAGTCTTGGTGCTCACTATGTATCTTACAACCCAAGCGTCACTACCACCTATGTGAGTTCAGATCCTTTAAATCCAAATGATGTGGGTAATATTGAAGATCCAAACAATTTTTACCAATTATGGGAACCTGGTTCTATATCTGATCAAAGCGGCACTACATGGTCTATTGTAGGAAGCATTGGAACAAGATATAAATTATCCATTTTATCTGATTTAATGATCGATTTAAGATTTCAGTACATGTTCAGTGACTGGACAGACGGTCTTAATCATCAATTGCCCTCGAATCAAAATAATGACTGGTTGGTATGGCTTAACTTTGGTTATATCTATTATATAGATTAGACTATTCTATTGCCATTTTTAAGTCTTCAATCAAATCGAATTTATCTTCTATACCAACACTCAGGCGTATAAGAGCATCTACAACTCCTGTCTTTTCGCGTTCTTCTTTCGGAATACTCGCATGCGTCATGCTCGCAGGATGGCCAGCTAAGGACTCAACACCACCAAGAGATTCAGCAAGTGTGAAAACCTTTAACTTCTTAACGATTTTAATTGCTTCTTCATAGTTATTCTCTTTTGTTGTAAATGACACCATACCGCCAAAATCATCCATTTGGGATTTTGCAATATCATGATTTGGGTGGGTCTCAAAACCTGGCCAATACACTTTTTTAATTTTAGGATGCTTAGCCAAAAACTCTGCCACGGCTTTTCCGTTTTCGCAATGGCGTTGCATGCGTACATGCAAAGTTTTAATTCCTCTTAAAACCAAAAATGCATCTTGTGGGCCACAGATTGCGCCACTTGCATTTTGTATAAAATAGAGGCGATTGGCTAATCCTTGATCTTTAACCACCAAGGCTCCCATAACTACATCGCTATGACCTCCAAGATATTTAGTCGCCGAATGCATAGCGATATCAGCACCTAAATCCAATGGCCTTTGTAAATACGGTGTTGCAAACGTATTATCAACAGCCAACAAAACATCATGCTTTCTCGCTATCTTAGAAACGGCAACTATATCTATAATGTTCATCATTGGATTAGTTGGTGTTTCCACCCAAATCAACTTAGTATCTGGAGTGATATATTCTTCGATTTTTTTAGTATTACCCATTCCGATGAAATGAAATTTTATTCCAAAATCTTCATAAATCTTTGTGAATAAACGATAGGTGCCTCCATATAGATCGTTGGTTGAAACGACTTCATCTCCAGGTTGTAATAATTTTAAAACTGCATCAATGGAAGCTAAACCAGAACTAAATGCCAAACCGTATTTCCCATTTTCAATACTAGCAAAAGCGTTTTCAAGTGCATTACGAGTTGGGTTATGCGTTCTTGAGTATTCATAGCCTTTATGACCTCCTGGAGCAGACTGCGCATATGTTGTGGTCTGATAGATTGGTGGCATTACAGCACCATAAGCTGGATCATGTTCTTGCCCTCCATGTATCGTTTTTGTATTAAATTTCATATTGTAAATTTTAGCTAAGCTTTTTAGATGATACTTGTAAGTATTTTTTCATAAAGGCTTTTGATGTAACAAATTTAATTTATAATTCGTTGTATTTAAATCTATATAATACCTTTATCTAATGTTTAACGAATACTACTTCTTTTGAAACGTATATTTTTCCAATTAGTATTTCTTATCTCACTTAACTCATGCACTTCGGAGGTCAAACCTGTAGCTTTTGAGACTACCGAAATAGAGTCATCTTTCGATGCTGAAATTACTGCTATGTATGATACAGCAATTGGGAATGACAAATTAAGCAAAACCCTAAATTTTAAGATTGAAGAAGCAATAATCACAACGTTAAGTGATGCTACTAAAAAAACAAGTTTGGAATCCATTCTGAAAGATTTCAACATGGAGTATCTTAAATTTAAAAATGATTTTCCAGATGCTTCAGAGCCTAAATGGGAATTACATATTGAAACTGAAAAAACCTATCAATCTGAAGATGTCATAACTATTGCCATAAGCACTTATGAATACAAAGGTGGTGCTCATGGTAATGATAAAATCAAGTTTTTAAATCTTAATACTAAAACTGGTGAAATCCTGAATCAAAATGCCATTATTGAAAATTTGGCTGACTTTAAAACACTAGCGAAAACACATTTTATAAAATCAATTGACAAGGAGAATGATCAAATAAAAATGGAAGATTTTTTCTTTGGTAAGCCATTTCAATTACCAGAAAATATTGGTTTTACTGATGATGGCTTGGTCTTGTTATATAATGTTTATGAAGTGGCATCTTATGACCAAGGTTATACCGAGTTTGTAATTCCTTTTGAAGAAGCTTCATCTTTTCTTAAAGTGCATTAGTTTATTTCCTGGTCAATCGTTTAATAATTGGCTCTACCGTTAAACCTTGCCCAACTATAGACACAATAACTACAATATAAGTTATTACCAAGAACAACTCTCTATGCATCTCCTGCGTTAGGCTCAATGCCAATGCTATTGATATGCCACCTCTCAATCCTCCCCAAGTCATAATTAAATTGGTTTTAGGTACAAAATCTAGGCGCTTTGCAAAAAACTTTATTGGTAACCATAATGAAATATAACGACACATTAATATAATTGGAATAGCCAAAAGCCCTGCATAAATATATTTTCCCTCTAAAGTCAACACGAGCATTTCCATACCAATCATCACAAATAAAACGGTATTTAAAAGTACATCAATGAGTTCCCAGAATTTGTCCACATAAGCTTCTGTTGTTTCAGACATAGCCGTATTTCTAACCGTATCAGTACCAACGATCAATCCTGCCGTAACCATAGCTAAAGGTGCTGATAAATGAAATTTATGAGCCAACATAGTGCCACCCATAACGGTAGCAATAGTCATAATAACTTCTACTTCATAGTTGTCGATAGATTTCATTAAACGATAGGTTATCCAACCTAAAACCAAACCTAAAACCAAACCGCCAATAACTTCTTGGCCAAACAATGTTGCTATATCCGAAAACTCTATTGCTGCATCTGGTTTAGCTGCAATAGCAAAAATGGTTAAGAAAACAACAACGCCAACACCATCGTTAAAAAGTGATTCACCCACAATTTTTGTTTCTAATTTTTTAGGAGCTCCTGCTTTCTTTAAAATGCCCAAAACTGCAATAGGATCTGTTGGTGATATTAGGGCACCAAATAATAAACAGTAAATAAATTCAACATTTAAATTCATCCATTGTAATACATAAAACATAATAATTCCAACCAGAAATGTAGACATAAGAACGCCTAAAGTGGCAAATGCTAAAATTGGTCCTTTTTGGATTTTTAATTGTTGAAAGTTAGTATGCAATGCACCCGCAAAAAGCAGAAAACTTAGCATAATATCCAGGAGTACGGTTTCAAAATCAATACTCTTTATAAATGCCCTTTCTTGAACCAGTAAAGTATCATCAAACTGGGCAATAATAACCACAATGGCAGTAAACATAATAGTAATTACCATTAAACCAATAGTAATCGGTAATTTTATAAACTTCACATTTATATATCCAAAAACACCTGATAAAACGATTAGAATCGTAGCGATTGAGTAGTACTCCATGCAATTATATTTTTCTTAAATGTAACTAATTTTCAATTCAAATGCGGTTACTTTGTAGTGATTAAATTAATCATATAATTATAGATGAAAAAAATATACTACCTAAGTACTTGCGACACCTGTAAGCGCATAATGCATTCGCTTAACCTATCCGACGATTTTGAATTACAAGACATAAAAACACAACCAATATCAAAATATCAAATAGAACACATGCGAAGCTTAACAGATAGTTATGAAAGCCTTTTTAGCAAACGCGCTAGACTTTATAAAGAGCTTGGACTGAAGGACAAATCACTTTCGGAAGACAATTATAAAAACTATATTTTAGAGCATTACACCTTTTTAAAACGTCCTGTAGTTATCTGCAATGACCAAATTTTTATAGGTAACTCAAAAAAAACAATTGAAGGCGCTAAAAAAGCTATACATGAATAGTAGAGGCTTTGCCATTTTCGCGTTGTTCATGGTACAATTGTTATACGGTCTTAATTATACCATAGCAAAAGCAGTTATGAACGAGAACTATATAAAGCCTTTTGGTTTTGTATTATTAAGGGTAGCGGGAGCAACTCTTTTATTCTGGCTTGTAAGTCTCATAGTTCCTCAACAAAAGATTGAAAAGAGAGATTTCTTAAAACTCTTTGTAGCTGCTCTATTTGGTGTTGTCATAAATATGTTATTCTTCTTTAAAGGCTTAGAGTTTACTTCGCCTATTCATGCCTCTGCAATAATGACCATTACGCCAATAATTATTTTAATCCTCTCAGCCTATATCTTAAAAGAAAAGGTGACATCACTAAAAATTATCGGTGTTATTTTGGGTTTGATTGGCGCATTGGTTCTAACCATATATGGTAAATCTGCACGGGCTGGAGATAATGTGCCATTAGGTAACTTACTTATTTTTCTAAATGCCATATCTTATAGCATCTATGTGGTCTTGATTAAAAAATTAACTACAAAATATCATCCGTTTTCATTTATTAAATGGCTCTTTTTGTTTGGGCTAATTATATTAGTTCCGTTTGGTTTTAATGATCTGAAAGAGGTACAATGGCAATCGTTTACACCTTACATTACCTTTTCTGTACTATTTGTAATTATTGGAGCAACCTTTGGTACATATCTTTTGAATCCATTGGCCCTAAACAAGTTAAAAGCCTCAACAGTTGGTATATTTATTTATCTTCAACCAGTCATAGCCGGACTTTTTGCCTTGGCCATGGGGGCAGATTTTATTGACGCGCTTAAAATTGGAGCGATGTTATTTATATTTTTAGGAGTGTATCTCGTAATAAAAAAACCAAAAAAGGCCAACTAATTTGGATCTCAATTCTGAAGTATATAAAGCTGTAAATAAAATTCCGCAAAGGTATTGGGAAAGTCTTAATTGCACCTCAAACATCTACTATTCTCCAGAATTCTTAAGAGCTTTCGAATTGTCAAACACGGATATAGATTTCAATTACATCTTTATCTTAAAAAATGACGAAGCTGTTGCTTTTGCTAATACTCAAATTGTTACTGTTGGTATCGAAACAATTACCAAAAACATAAAAATGTCTAGTAAGATTAGGCAAATTGTCAATAGCATGTTTTGTAACAATAGTATAAAAGTATTGTTTTGCGGTAATGTGTTTTTAAGTGGAGAATATGGCACATTTCTAAAAGATGGCGAACCAAAAATTGAAACTTTTAAAGCCATTGCAAAAGCCGTGAAGAAACTATATAGATGTAAGCGACTGCATACTATATTTGTTAAGGATTTTGAAGACGAATCGCTCTACATCACCGATCATTTAAAGTCATTTGACTATGCTTCAATGCATGTCGAACCAAATATGATTATCTCTCTTAAAGCCGAATGGCAATCATTTGAAGACTATACTGAAGCATTAAAATCTAAGTATAGGGTAAAAGCCAACAGAGCAGATACTAAAAGTAATCATCTTGATGCAAAAATTTTTACCGAAGAAGATATTATTTGTCACAAGGATGGGCTTCAAGCCTTGTATCAAAATACTATTGACAATGCCGACTTTAACGCCCAAATTCTAAATCTAGACACTTATATTCATCTTAAAAATACGTTTAAAGATAAATTTATAGTAAAAGGTTATTTTCTTGAAAGCAAGCTTGTTGGCTTCCTATCTGCTATGCAAAACGACACGCACCTTGATGCACATTTTATAGGTATAGACTATTCAAAAAATAAAGAATATGCAATCTATCCCAGAATTTTAAATGATTATGTCCGCTTAGGCATCAAAACGAAATCCACTCAGATAAATTTAGGCAGAACTGCTTCAGAAATTAAGAGCACCCTTGGCGCACAACCAAAAACTTTAACATGCTACTGCAAGCACAAGCATTATTTGCCAAACCAAATTCTAAAGCCATTTATTAAAAATGTACAAATAAAATCATTTAAAGAGCATCGGCCTTTTAAATAGAGTCTAGATTTCTAATGGCTTTGGTCGTACACCGTATTTTCGAGTATCTTCTTTTGTTAGAACTTTAAAACTTTTAGATTTTGGGAATTTATTAGCTAGCTGCAATAAAGATTCGGGCAGGCTGGTCAACTTTCTGGTTTTTAAATCTATCCAGGCACCTTGCATTTCGCAATAGGCTAAGTTATCTCCTTTCTCGTTATAAAAATTATGTTCAAACTTAAAGAGCATTCCGTCTTCGCTAAGGCCAGAAACTTCGATCGTCACGGTAATTGGAGCTCCAATAAATGATTCCTTAAAATAATACATGTGTTCATAAAAGACCACAGGACCTACATTATATTTTCTTATTTCTGGCATAGAAAATCCTCTATCGCTAAAAAACGACATTCTAGCGTGGCTCATAAAGTTAGTATAAGCCGAATTGGCCAAATGACCGTTAGCATCAACATCGCTCCAACGGATTTCAAATTGTTTCTTGTACATAGTTATATTCAAAATGAGAAATGTAAAGTTATAAAAGTCCATGATGTCCTGTCCATGCTTTTGAAACTATTTAAACAAAGGGTAACCATTCCTTTTTGTACCTTTGCGCAACTTAAATCACGTCGTATTAATGATACAGTCCATGACTGGTTACGGGAAATCTGTACTTCAGCTCCCAACCAAAAAAATATCAATAGAACTAAAATCTCTGAATAGTAAGAACTTAGATGTCAACGCTCGTATGCCATCGATGTATCGCGCTAAAGAACTCGATATAAGAAAACTGCTAGCAAAACATTTGGTGAGAGGGAAAATAGACTTTTCGCTCTATGTTGAAATCACTGGTGAAGACACAAGTTCTAAAATCAATAAAACGGTTGTTAATGAGTATATTAAACAACTTAAGGACGTTGTCGATGGTGATACTACGGAGCTCTTAAAAATGGCCATTCGGTTACCTGATGCTGTTGCTACAGAACGTGATGATATAGATGAAGAAGAATGGGTATTAATCTATAATGGCATTAATGAAGCCGTCTCTAAAATTTTAACCTACCGAAAAGATGAAGGCGCTATCTTAAAGCAAGACTTCTTAGATAGAATTACTGTACTAAAGCGTTTGTTAGAGGACGTGATAGCAATGGACCCAGATCGTATTGATGGTGTAAGAGCACGATTGGAAAAAGGTATAGCAGATATCAAGGAAAAAGTAGATGAGAATCGTTTTGAACAAGAATTGGTCTATTATATCGAGAAATTTGATATTACCGAAGAGAAAGTAAGACTAGACAATCATTTAGATTATTTTACTAAAGCCTTAAATTCGGAAGACTCCAATGGTAAAAAGCTTGGTTTTATTTCTCAAGAAATAGGAAGGGAAATCAACACCATAGGTTCAAAATCTAATTATGCACCTATGCAAAAGTTGGTCGTACAGATGAAAGATGAACTTGAAAAAATTAAGGAACAGTTATTGAATGTGCTTTAGTTAAAAATTAGAGGCTGTGTCAGAAACAGAAATAAAACAACCAGGGAAGCTTATTGTATTTTCTGCACCTTCAGGTTCAGGAAAAACAACTATAGTGCGTCATTTACTAAAACAAGAAGAGCTCAATTTAGAATTTTCCATTTCCGCAACATCTCGTGACAAACGTGGTAATGAAGTTGACGGTAAGGATTATTATTATCTGTCGTTAAAAGCGTTTAAAAACAAAATAAAGAACGATGAATTCCTAGAATGGGAAGAAGTATATAGAGATAATTTCTACGGTACTTTAAAAACCGAAATAGAACGTATTTGGGCAAAAGGAAAGCACGTTATTTTCGATATAGATGTTTCAGGCGGATTGCGTATAAAGCGTAAATTCCCTGAGCAAACCTTGGCTATTTTTGTAAAACCTCCAGACTTGAATGAATTGGTAAGGCGTCTGAAAGATCGTGGCGAGGAAAGCGAAGAAAAAATTAGTATGCGGGTTGCTAAGGCACCAGCTGAATTGGCGACTGCACCTTTATTTGATGAAATTGTTGTTAATTCTAATTTAGAAGAAGCTCTTGAGAATGCATATAGGTTAGTTTCGGATTTTATAAACGACTAGTTATGAAAATCGGATTGTATTTTGGCACTTTTAACCCAATACATATTGGCCATTTAACCATTGCTAATCATCTGGCAGAACATAGTGATTTAGACCAAGTTTGGTTTGTAGTTACGCCTCAAAGTCCATTTAAAAAGAAAAGCACACTGCTGGATGATCATCAACGTTTGGAAATGGTCTATCGCGCTACAAAAGACTATACAAAATTAAGACCTAGTGATATAGAATTTGGTTTAAAACAACCGAACTACACTATCGATACCTTAACTTATCTTGAAGAGAAATTTCCTGAATATGAGTTTTCATTAATCATGGGAGAAGATAATTTAAAGAGTTTCCACAAGTGGAAAAACTATGAGTTGATTTTAAACAATCACAACATTTACGTATATCCTAGATTGTCTAAAGGGAAGATTGAAACACAATTTAATGACCATCCTAAAATACATCATGTCGATGCACCAATAATGGAATTGTCTTCTACATTCATTAGAAAATCTATTAAAGCGGGAAAAAATATTCGACCTATGCTACCTGAGCATGTTTGGGAATATGTCGATGAAATGAATTTTTATAAATAGTATAGTGTCATTCTGGACAGAATGACAAAAATTATTAAAAATGATAAAACGCATTTTCTAAATGCTCTATGTCAAAGCCTGTCTTTTCTTTTACTATCGCAATAACATCAAAGCGAACCTCTACATCTAACTCCCTTTCAGTCACGTATTCGTCTACGGCCTTTACAAGGTTTTTAATTTGCTTTGGCTTCACAAAATCTTGCGGATTACCAAAATCTGTTTTAGAGCGCGTTTTTACCTCAACAATCGCTAGAATATCATTTTTTTGAGCAATAATATCTACTTCAGCTTTATCGAAACGGTAGTTACGCTGTAGAATTCCATAACCATTTTTAATTAAAAACTCTACAGCTAATTGTTCCCCTTTTTTGCCTAATTCGTTGTGTTGCGCCATAATTTAATGATATATAAAATTACGTTAAAACTCTTCAACAAAGGGTCTTTTTGTACCCAAACTGTCCTTTTAAGCTCATCAATACCTTATTTTTGAAAATAAAAATGAGCTTTTCTTTATTCGATATACTTCTTATTGTTATAGTAAGTCAAGGCCTATTCTTAGCTATTGTTTTACAACTAATACCTAAAAGAAATAAAACTGCCAATAATGTACTTTCTGTTATTTTATTAATTGCGTCTGTAATTTGTGCAGGTCGGGTTTTAGCATATAAATATAACTCATTTCTTATTTTAAGAATTGGCACACTCATAGATGGCACCATTTATTTATTTGGACCTCTACTCTACCTTTATTTTAGACGTTTACTATTTAGAGATAAGGAAGCTTATAAATTATCCTTCAAACACTATATACTTATTTGTCTTTTTGGGATTTATGCGGTATGGACCTTTACTCTAAGCCAAGATGAGATTAAAACAAATCTTAACAACGGAGACTTACGAAAACTATTTCTTTTAATTGAATTAACAGGGCTTTGTTCAATGCTATTTTACACCTACAAACTAACACAACTAACAAGCACTTACAAAAAATACGAACAATCTCAAATTGCTTATAATCAAAATATTACCAACTATATTAAGCGCATAATAATTGCTATTAGCATTTTTATTAGTATTTGGGTGTTTAGTTTTGTATCTGGATATATTTTTAGGTACTATCACCCATTATTTAACTATAACATGATGTGGCTATCTATTTCAATTTTCATGTATTTTATTGGTTTTTATAGCCTAACACAACCAGAAATTTTTAGATTACCAATTAAATTAACCGTTAGAAAAGCAGCAAGAGATCGAATGTCTGAAAGAGATATTGAGGACTTAAAATCTAAGTTGATCGTTGCAATGAACAAAGAGAACTTATATTTAAAACCAAATTTAAGTTTATCAATGTTGGCAACATATGCAAATACATCCTCTAATAATCTTTCATGGTACTTAAACAAAATTGAAAATAAAACGTTTTATCGCTTTATAAATGAACACAGAATAAACGCCTTTATTAAAAAAGTACAGAATAACGAACATCAAGAAAAAACTTTACTTGCTTTAGCTTTCGAGGTTGGTTTTAATACAAAATCTACCTTTAATAAATCTTTTAGAACTATTGTAAATGACACACCAGTAAATTATATAAAAAATACTATTTCTAAAAATAAGTCTGATAGTATACAATTAGTCGATTAACCCTTTTATACCATATAGTTTTACTTAAATCTTAAATAAAAAACTATGTGTAAAAAAGTTTTACTTTTATCTCTTATTCTATGCTCTTATAGCATCGTTTCACAAACCGTATCTACAGTTACTGAAGGCAATTTTCATGATGGCCTCGCTGTAGACTCCCAAGGCAACGTTTATGGATCAGATTTTCCTCCTGTTGCTCCTTTTCCTAATCCTATAAAAAATGTTTACAAATATGATACTAGTGGAAATGTAACTGTTTTCGCAACTGGATTTGTAAGTCCAAATGGTATTGGCATTAATAGTCAAGATGAAGTATATGTATGTGATCATTTTGCAAATAATATTAAGAAGTTTTCGAGTGACGGCACTTTACTAATGACTACAACCATAGGGCAATTTACTACTCCAGCTGGCATTAAACCCATACCAAATACCTTAGATATGTTAGTTGTTGAATACAATAATAATACTGGTAGAAAAATAAAACAGTTGTCAGCAGATGGTACTGTAACCACTCTTTTTTCAGGAGCGCCTCTTAACGGACCCGCAGGTATTGCATTTATTGGAGACACTCCCTATATCGCTAATTTTAACGATCGTAAAATATTTAGATTTCAAAATAGTATTTTAACTGAAGTTGCCCAACTTCCAAGCAGTAACAATCCTCAAACTGATTTCTTAGGATTTTTAACTTCTGCAAATGGACTCCTTTATGCTACTCATTTTGGCTTAAATTCAATATATACCATTAACCCAATGACAGGTGAAGTCAATTTGTTCGCAGGGTCTAGTCAAGGTGGGCAAGATGGTGAAATTTCAATAGCAACATTCAATGGCCCTAATGGCATCATTGTAGATGAATCGACAGGTAAAATCTATGTGTCAGATGCTGGTAGTTCTGGTCCTGTTAAAAATCTTAGAATCATAGAAAACGCTTTTTTATCTGTAGAAGATTTTACGGCAGACTCATTTAAACTTCAGGCATTTCCTAATCCTGTAAAAGACAATCTAAAAATAGAAATGAAGTTAAACATTCTCGATCCATTAGAAATTCAAATAATAGATATTAAAGGAAAGATTATATATCAAAAAAGCTTTACGATAGATGATTCTGAATTATCCTTAAATATATCAACATCAACTTGGCATGAAGGCACATACATATTGCATTGCGTTCAAAATGATAAAAAAGTAACAAAAAAGATTATTATCTAAATTTAAATGGTTGAAATGGTTGAGCCTCATTTGGTTTTAAAACTATCTGAGGCTTTTTTATTATGCTTCCTTTTTAGTATAAGAAGTTTTAAAAACTTCTTATATTTAGAAGTATAATCTTAAATAAAATGGCAAAGGTTAATTGGAAAAATCATATCAGAGAATTTGTAGTCGTTGTCTTTGGTATATTATTAGCGTTTCAGCTAGACCGTTGTGCATCAGATAACAACAAGCAAAAGCTAGTTGATGAACATGTAAACTATATAAAGGAAGAAACAAGGCTCAATGTCTTAAATCTTAAATATAGTATTCAATTATCAGAATCTAACTTTGCAAAAATAGACTCTATCATAAATTTAATTTCAAAAAAGGGTGATGTTTCAACCATAAATAAACTCTCTTTTGAAATATTTAATGTGGGTTATTTATACATAAGGAGAAATGCATACAATTCTTTGGTTAATTCTGGCGATATCCGTTTTATAAAGTCATTCGAGGAAAAGAAAAACATCATTAACATGTATGAATATTATACTTGGACAGAATCCCTAGACCAAGGTTGCAGAGCGGCATACTTTGATGATTTTTTTCCCTATGTAAAGGAGAATTTTGATTTAGTTACCAGTATGGTCCAAGACCCTGAAATTTATTATTCAAAGACATTTTCAAATGCCTTATCTACTTATCGCTTTGCACTAGATTTAAAAATCAAGAAATTTAAGGACTGCGAAAAAGAGATAAATGATTTTCTTAAAGTAATAAATCAAAATCAAAAATAGTATTACATTTAAATCGTAAAAAAACACCTGGACTCATCAATTCAATATTTGACTTTCCATTTAGCTTTGGTCAAAAAAGTTCTTTATTATTAATATTCTTTTTTCATGGAATAGTCTTTTCGTACTTACTATTGCGGAAGAGCATAATTCATAATAATAAAGCAAGTAAATGGTTAAGTCTATTACTTTTCCTTTACGCCATGTATATTACACCTTACATGTTAGGTTATGCAAATTGGTATGCAGAAAAATTAACTAAAGAAATTCTTTTTTTTGTTCCCTTTATGCAGATTTTATTGATTGGGCCAGTAGTTTACTTTTATACCAAAAGCTTATTAAATACTAGTTTCAAAGTTTCAAAAAAAGACTGTATTCATTTTATCCCAGCTCTATTATATACGCTATATAGTTTGGTTGTTTTTGTTACCGATAAATTAATTTTAGATGAATTTTATTTCTATGCAGATGATAGAGATAAAGATTTAGCAAATTGGTATCAAGCAACAGGCTTAGTATCTATGGCATTTTACTTGGTTTTAAGTCTGCGCTATTATTTTGAATACAGAAAATTAGTATTTGATAAGGTAAGTTATGCAGACACATTATTGTTCAAGTGGATTCGTAATTTTATGGTTGCATTTTTAAGCATTCTAATTTTAAGAGTCTTGTTCTTTATATTGAATCCTGAATGGGGTAATTTTGGAAGCCAGTTTTGGCACTATATTGCGTTTTCGTTTGTTTTCTACTACATCGCGATAACTGGATATAGTAATGTTATAAAGCAAACAACGTTAAGGAGTGAAAAGCTAAAGGTCGTTAATGTTTTTGATGATGAGTATTCAATTTCAAGTAATGATACTAAGACAGTTACTACTGAGTTCGATACGTCAATTTGGAAAGACAAACTTTCTAGATTAATGACTGAAAAACACCTATTTGAAAATCCGCGTTTGACACTTTCTGATGTTGCTGGTGAATTAGGCACCACTACAAAAACCATATCTTCGGTTGTCAATTCTGGTTTCAACATGAATTTTAATGATTTTGTGAACCATTACAGGATTGAAGCCGTAAAAGACAAGTTAGAAAAAGGCGAACAAAACACCTCTACCCTTTTAGGAATCGCCTTAGATTGCGGCTTTAATAGCAAGGCTACATTTAATAGAGCCTTTAAAAAAAGTACATCACTTTCACCTAAAGATTATATCGAAAAATTATCTTAAAAGAGGTCTCAAATCAAGATTTGAAGCGTTTTTTATAAGTTTTTACTTCATTTTTGATTCAAATTATTAATCATCATGAAAAAACGCATTGCTTTAGCTGCTCTTTTTATTTCAGTTATTTCAGCTTCTCTTTTCGCACAAAATAAAATACAAATAATCGACTCAATTGTTAACTCCAAGATTGAAGACAACGATCCTGGTTTAATGATCGGCATTGTTAAAGATGGAACTATCATTTATGAAAAATATCGTGGACTAGCTTATTTACCATATCAAATGAAAATGGACCAAAAGACCAAGTCTAATATTGCGTCTATTGCCAAACAATATACAGCATTAATGATTTTGGATTTAGCCTTAAAAGATCAAGTAAACTTAGAAGACGATATTAGAACATATCTTCCTACACTTTATAAAAAAGTGGAAGAAAAAATAAAAATTAGGCACGTTCTTAATCATACCAGCGGCATTAGAGACTATGTCGAATTAATGAGTTTACAAAACAAGGTATGGTGGAAACAAGTAGGTTTAAAAAATGATGATATTATTGACTTGTTAGAAAAACAAGAAGATTTAGCTTTTAAACCTGGCTCGCAATACACATATAGTAACTCAGGTTATAATATACTGGCAGAAATCATAGAGAGAGTCTCTGGACAAAAATTTACAGATTACTCAAAACAGTTTTTCCGTGATTTAGGAATGAAAGAAACATTATTTATTGAACGTTACGCTGGTGTGATTCCCTATAGAGCAGAACCTTATGCTGATTGGGGAGATGGCGTTTGGCTACAAACACCGACAGTAACAAAAACTGCTGGAGAAGGCTTTTTATACACGACCTTAAAAGATCAATTAATTTTTGAACAAGCAATACAAAATGCAAATCAAGACAATAATATTCTACTAATTAAAAGTCAACAATCTATTCTTAATAGTGAAATAAAAACCTATGGTTTTGGGCTAAAACTCGATAATTTTTTAGACAGAAAAGCAGTACATCACAGCGGAGGAACTGGCGGATATAATTCTCAAATGGTTCGATTTCTAGATGAAAAATTAACCATTTTTGCGATGAGTAATAATGGTAATATCTCAACTAACGTAATTACTCAAGAAATTGCACATGTTCTTCTTCCTGAAATAAAGCAGAAAGGCCAATATAATAGTCGACTATTTGAAACCATAAATAGCACTGGCAAAGCACAAATAATAGGGCAGTATCATAGCAAAAGTGGTTATTTAACAAGAATTGTAAAGGAAGAGGGTAAAACATATTTTAGACAAGGACAAAATCTTCGTATTGAACTCATTCCAGAAGCAAAGAACAAATTTCATCTCGATTATGACTCTAAATCAAAGTTGGTCTTTTATGACCGAGAAATGGCTTTATTTGAACCATCTGGTGAAATATTCATATATAAAAGAAGTTCAACACCACCTGCTTCTTATGCTGATTTAGAAGCTTTAGTTGGCTCCTACGAAAGCAGTGAATTAGATATGAGTTTTGAACTTAGATTAACCGCAGAAAATAAACTTCTAGTGTCTTCATCGAATAGAAAAGGCGAATTGGATGTAGAAGTGTTCAATAGAAATGAATTATTAGCTTCTAATTTTATTATGAAAGTTCAAAGAGATCAATTCGATAGAGTCACTGACATACTATTAAGTTTAGGTAGAGCTAAAAATAATAGGTTTAAAAAGAAAACAAATTTAAAATTTCAACCAAAAATAAAAACAGAAGATGGCTCTATTCAAGTGACGACTATTGGATCTAGAAATGGTGATGCTTCAGACATTTTATTAACTAAAAACTACCCTAGTGGCAATGAAATTTGGTCCACACAATTTGGTGGAAATAGCTATGATAAGGCCAGCTCTATTCTAGCAACGGAAGATGGCTATCTCATTATAGGTTCTACAAGCTCTTACGGAAATGGCAACTATGATATGTTTGTCATTAAAACCGATAAAAAAGGAAAAAAACTATGGCAAAACACTTATGGAAACTTCTACAATGAATATGGTTATTTAGCTGAAAAGACTAACTCAGGATATTTAATAAAAGGAACCATTCAAAATTGCACTTCCAATACAGATGTTTTTAATAGAACCTGTACTACTAGTGTTTGGTTTGTTTCTATTGACGAGAATGGAAAGGAATTATCCCATAAGATTCTAGAGGAAGTTAATTAACGCTATTAAAGTGTTTGTTGTGGCGTTTTGTATTAAATTGAACTTTATTCTTTAATAAATATATCAATCTAAATGAAAAAATATCTTTTGCTAATAGCTTTCTTTTTGGTATTCACATCAATTAGTATTTATGCGCAAGAAGCTTCAATTAAATATGAATCCAACGGAAAAACCACGACTCTAAGGTCAAGCAATCCATTTGCAAAATTTTTTGGAGAATGGACGCTAAAGGATGATGATTGGCGTCAAAATTGGGGAGGGGAAACGGAATATATTAAAATTCCAAAGCATCATACGGTTTCAGCCGGAATCAATACTAAGAATACTTTAATATCCATAATTGATGGTCCTGAACCAAATGGTCATATCTTTTGGTCCTATAATCCAAATACCAAAGAAGTATACCATCTGTCTAGCTTTGGAGACATAAGGGCTGGGCATGGTAAAGGAACTATTGATGATAATGGAAACCTAAGATTAAAATTGTCTTTTGAAGGAGAACCAAAAGGTACTTATAGAGTCTATACATATACATGGCTTACTAATGATGAGTACGAGTTAAAATCTGAACAATTCGATAAAAATGATAAGCCAACTGGTTTGTTTTATGCTGGCAACTTTATTCGTGTTAAAGTACCTGGGGATGATATAAAAAGAGAAGTCTTAAAACATGGGGAAATAATTAGAGAGGCATTTTCTAAAGCAGATATTGAAACAATAAGGTCTCTGCATCATCCCGAAGTTATCAAAGCATTAGGCTATAATGATATAAAAAATGGAAGAGAAGCTGTTGTAAGCTCATTACGAGACACGCTGTCAAATTACAATTTAGAGTTTATAGAAAACGAGATTGAAAATATTTTAGTTGAAGGCAATATAGCCATTGAACAAACCAAATTCTCAATAAAAGGAACACCAAAACAAGGAGGTGAGTCTTTTATTTTTTCCGGAAGAACGATAGTGACTTATATAAAATATGCCGATAGCCCAACAGGATGGGCAACAATAAGAGAGATTATACAACCTTCAAATTAGAAGAGTTATTACAATTCGAGACACCAAAATTTGTGATATGTAACCTAAATTTACTCTTCCATTAAAGTAGAAAGCACGTATGCTTCGATGATTTTTTCTGTTTGTTGGGCAGCTCCTCTTTTATTATAGTTTTCAGTGGTCACAACGATTACAGTATTTAATTCAGGAATAATACTAATGTATTGTCCTCCGTTTCCTCTAGCTTCCATAGTAGAAATAGATTTCCCATTAACTGTATAGGTATCGTGCCACCAAAAGTACCCATACGCATTCTTTTTAGACGTGTTTTCTAAATTAGTGTGTTTTTTAAAAGAAGTGTTTATCCATTTTTCGGAAAGAATGCGTTTGCCATTCCACACTCCTTTATCTAAATATAATTGACCAAATTTTAGCATATCTCTAGGTGTCATACAAAGCCCACCAGCGAAATAAGGATTTCCTTTATCGTCGGTATTTAAAATATAGTTAGTAATCCCTAAAGGACCGAACAATTTTTTCTCCATATAAAACTCTAAGGGATACGATAAACGTTCACTCAAGTTTACACTCAATAAAAATGGATCTGAGGACATATAATTAGTGCGTTCACCAGCCTTATATTTAAGCTTTGGTTCTAAAACAGTTTTTAGCCAATCGTCCGTTTCTTGATAATCATTTTCATAAACGCCAATACCAGAACTCATGGTCAAGAGGTGTTCAATTGTAATTTTAGATTTTTCTTCGTCTTTGGTGTATTGGTATGATTGAGGTAAGTAATCATATACTTTTTCTTGAGTACTCGTTATGATTTCATCATCTATAGCTAAACCAATTATAGCGGAACCAATACTTTTTCCTGCCGAGCGTAAATCATTAGTTGTTGTGCTATTTGAACCATTAAAGTAGTTTTCGTAGCGTATTTTACCATCTTGTGCTACTAAAACACTTTCAACACCTTTTAGTGAATTTTGATCGATATCATGTTCCAAGTCTTTAAGTGAGAGTTTGTCTTTTGCATAAGTCCAACCGTCTTCTATTTCTATTGTTTCTGTTTTTCCTTTTTTATCTACTTTTATGTAATTTATTTTAGCGAATTCTATAGAGTCTAGACCTACGCTCAAGATAATTTGAGACTCTTTAAGTTCACCTTGAAATATTAATCCTGTTTTAAATTCTTCAAAATAAATATTGTTATTCGTTATTCTTAAATCATCTACCCAAGCACCTAAGAGTGGATAGGCTCCATATCCTTCAACAGAATTATAAACTTTTCTTATTTCTAAGTAATGTGATTCAGGTTGTAAGAAATGATTCGCTGAAAGGTTTAATATGCCTTTATATGCTTTATTCTTTTTTTGAAGTTGTGTAGGGTAAAAATCATTACCAAGTTTTATAAAACCATTAATTTGAGACTTATCTTGATTTACGACACCTTCAAAATATAGTTTTTTATCAAGCTCAATATGCAGCGTGTCTTTTAGAGTAAATTCTTTACGGATGAGTTCTTTATCGTTTGATAAAACAAAAGAAGCTTTTGAATTTCCTAAATCAGCTATGGTAATATTTACTTGAAATGGATTATAGTCAGGTACATTTCCTTTCCATAAACCAGCATAATCTTCAAATTGTATTGATTTTGATTGTGCATCACTCGAAAATATAATGCTAAAACATGTAATTACTGCCGAAAAAAATACTGTTTGTAACTTGTTCATTTTGAAAGATTAAAATTTGATACTTCTATAATTTGTTATAAAGTAGAATATTTGTATTCTTTTACAAGAATTTTGATAAAGGAAGCTTTTTTTTACTGAGGAATGTTGGAATCGTTATTGTAAAATGTCCTAAACTATAGTTTCAGACTATTTTTTGTAATGAAAAATATATAAATCCTATTTTAGTAGTTTGACTATTACTATAATTTAGAATTTAATATAAATCTTAAGTAAATGAATATATCCTTATATGAGTTCTTACTTATATTAATTATAGGTCAGTGTATTTTTCTAATTTTTGCGATACAATATATTCCTAAAAAAAACACAGGTACAAATAGAATTATACAGTATTTACTAGGGATTTATAGCTTCTATTTACTTGAGCGGGTTATTAGTTCTGAAATACCGGCAGCCTATTTTCGCAAATTTGCTTATTTAACAAATGTTTTTTACCTTTTAATTGGTCCTTTTGTCTACACCTATATAAGGCGTTTATTATTTTATGAAAATGACAAATACCATTTAAAATATTACCATTATCTGCCAGTAGTATTTTACTTGATATATGGCATTTTTCATATTAATAGTTATGATTCTATAGAAAACATTAGCAATTACAGAACCAACTTATTTTATACTGTAGAGATCATATTTTTTATATCTATTACAGTTTACCTTATTAAATCCTATAGTCTTTTTTATTATTACAAAAAGAATGAAATTAAAGAATTATCCTTCAGCCCAAATAGTATACAATACATACAATTAACACTCTTATGCTTGGCATTGTATATGCTTTTTTGGTTGCTAGGTATATTTGAAATATTTGATATTATTACTTGGATTAAAAGACCATTAATTTATGATATATCTTGTCTAATCTTTGGTGTTCTAATTTATATAGTTAGTTTTTATAATCTAAAATTTCCTGAAATATTTAAAATACCATTTCCTTCGAAGGATAAAAATGAGCTCAAAAAAAAGAATACACTAGACGAAAAAGAAATTCATAAAATTGAAAGTTTAGTTAAAGCTTACTTCGAAATAGAAAAAGGATACCGCAGACCAGAATTAAGTTTGTCTATTTTAGCGAATGAAATTAATACGACAACGAATAAGTTATCTTGGGTTTTAAATAACATCTATAAAAAAGCTTTTTACGAACTGGTTAATGAATATCGCGTTGCCGATTTTTCACAAAGAATCCACGAAAATAAGCATAAAGAATTTACATTAATTTCTATAGCATTTGAGGTTGGATTTAATTCTAAATCTACTTTTTATAAAGCGTTTAAAGAAATTACAGAAATGACTCCTACAGCATATATTAAAGAGGTTGAACGTTCTAAAAATATTTAATTTAATGCTACTGGTAAAAATAAGGATAAAAAAGTTTCAGATATTTCCGACGAAATTTTAATAGGACTTATTCGAGATATAATTATCATCAATATATGCAATAGCTTCTTGTTGTGTCAATACTGCAAATTTCTTGTAACGTTCATGCACATCTACAATTTCATCCAATGCTTTTTGAACTAAGGCTTTATTCGTCCAAGTATTAAGATGTGCTATTACAGTTTTTAAACAACCATTCTTATAAGCGATTTGTCCCAATACATGAATCAATGTATCCGATACACGTCTGGTATCATCAAACTCTAATTCTTTTAATAATGGTAGAATATCTTGAGGATGCGTTCGCCCTCTTAATTCAATGCCATGGCAAATCTCGCGACGTATTTCTTTGTCTGTATGTTTTAAATACGTTTTTGCCCAAGCCAAAACAGGTTTTGGGTTACATTCACCCATTTTTTTAATCGATCCAATCACTGCATTGCGAACACGATGATGGTCATCAAATAATCCTGTATCCATAAAACTTTGTATGTTATCAAAATGGAACTTCCCAATTTCACCAGCCGCATTGATTACAGTTTGTCGTATCAATTCATCTTCAGATTCTATTAAGGTATTTAACACTGAAAATATAACCGACTGTAATTTTGGTCGTGTATAAAAAAGCTTTCCAATAGCTAAATACCCTGTTTTACGAACATAAGTATCATCATCTGAAAAAAATCTAACAATATTTGTATTCTCATCTTGATATAAATCAGCAAGGATTTCTTGATTGATTTTTTCAACTAATCGATGCCGTTCTGGTTTTGATAGATCATAGAATGCCATACTATCTAGTCTTTATTTATCTCTAACTTATAACCAACACCATGAATATTAGTAAGCTTAATAGCGTCGTCTTCTTTTAGCTTTTTTCTCAATTTAGAAATATAAGTATCCAAACTTCGTCCCACAAAAACACCTTGGTCTTCCCATACGCGTTTTGTTAATTCATCGCGCTTAATAATTTGATTTGGATTGGCCACAAAGATTTCTAATAGTTCGCACTCTTTCTTTGAAAGACTAATTTCTACAGCTTCTTTTATCAATTTATTTTGCCCAGCATAAAATTGAAAACTGCCTATTTTAATATAGTCGCCACTATTGGATTGATCTTTTGTCTCCGATTTTTTTCGCTTATAAATAATCACTGCAAACAAAATAAGAACACTAAAGAACATAATATAAGCTATTGTTGTTTTGCCTAACAACGATGATGCCCTTCTGATAAACCGTACTTCTATTGTATAACAGTTTTTTGGCAATACCCTGCTCATACAAGGAATAATCGTACTCTCTTCATCTACACTCATCTGATAACTATAAGCCACCTCACTGTCCGTACACTGGACTACCTCTACTCTGTAATGTTTTGGCAATTCTGACTTTCGAAAGTTCTTGTGTACAATTGAAACCAGATCATCTGGCTGAAAAGACAATTCGCTTTGAAATGACAAGCTATATTTTGATTGCTCTAGAGCAATCACTGGCAATATCAAGGACGTAGAATCTTGGTCAGAAAGTAATAATTGATTGCCGACTTCCCTTAGTGAAATCTTTACACGTTCAGTAAACTCATCATTCTCTTCTATTGAACAGGACACAATTAAGAAGAAAAATAAAACAACGGCGAAATATGCAAATGAAAAAATAGATTTTCTACTCATAATTACTGTAAATAACATACAATTTCGCGACATTTTACAACTGTTGACACTTCTTTTACATTTTTTTGACACTCTTTCTTGCTTCTCAATCTAGTTTTATCAAAACAAAAAAATAATCAAAAAATAATATCATGAAAAAACGAACTTTATTAATTGTATTAGCAATTTACTCCGTATTGTCTTATGCTCAAACCTCATCAAATAGCTCAGAAGAGCTATTGAGAATTAACACCTCAAAAAGTGAAATAAAGTGGTCTGGTGAATATGCTTTTTATTATGGTGGTCACGATGGTATCATCAATTTTAAGGAAGGGTATTTTCTGAAAAATAATGGTGCTATTTCTGGTGGTGAATTCATTATAGACATGAATTCGATAAAAAGTCAGGACATGGATAATGAAGAGTCTAGAGAAGGTTTAGATGAACACTTAAAAGATGAAGATTTCTTTGCCATTAAAAAATTTCCAACAGCAAAACTAGTTATTACAAGCGTATCCTATCACAATGATACCCGCATGAAGATATATGCAGATCTTACTATAAAGGATGTTACCTTACCGATTAACTTTCAAGCTGAAGTCGATTACCAAAAACAAGAATTAACAACCCGATTTAAAATAGACCGAACCCTTTGGGGCATTACATACAATTCTAAAGAAATTGAGGGTAAGCTAAAAGATGGTCTTATTTCTGATGCAATTGGGTTTGAAGTTAAGTTGAGTTTGTAAACACTAATTGAAGGATATATGAGACTCAACTTTTGTAACCTTCAATTCAATCGTTTTTCCTAAAACCATTGCACGATTATCCTTTTCATGGCCTGCTGGCATATTAAAAGCAATCGGAAAATCATAAGCTGATAAGGCATCTAAAATCAACTGTTCCACCGAGGTTCCCCAAAGTGTTGTGTTTTTGCGAAGCTTGGACATATCGCCAACTATAAGTCCCTTGAGGTTATCAAAATAACCTGCACGTTTCATACTTTGTAGCATACGGTCTATATGATATTTATACTCACCTATCTCTTCTATAAAAAGAATTTTTCCAGAGGTGTCAATACTTTCATTGGAACCCAGCATGGTATGCAACATGGTAAGATTGCCACCTACAAGTTCACCTTTAGCTTCTCCTACCCTGTTATAACTTGAACTTTCTAAAGTATAGTCTTTTGGCTTTCCAAACAACGCGGCCTTAAACGTATCTATAGAACTTTGCACCTCAGTCAAATCTTTGGTTAGACTCACACACATAAGTGCGTGCAAGGACTGAATCCCTTGATTATGTAATTGGTTATGTAAAGCCGTAATATCAGAATAGCCTATAAGCCATTTAGGATGTTCTTTAAATTTGCTATAATCCAACTTATCTAATAGTCTTACTGTTCCGTAACCACCTCTTGCACACCAAATTGCACTGATTTTTGGATCATCCATAGCTTTTTGTAAATCTTCACAACGCTCATCATCTGTGCCTGCAAAATGATTGGCTTTGCTAAAAACATGCGCTCCTACCACACTATGCAAACCCCAACTTTTTAATAGATCTATAGCTTGTTCTACTTCACGTTCTCGATTTTTTAAAATGCCCGAAGGTGCTATAATTGCTACAGTATCTCCTGCTTTTAAGTAAGGTGGTTGTATAAATTCAGAAATCATCTTAGAAGAATTATCAGCTTCACCCTGAGCATAAACTGCCTTAGTAAAAACCATTGCCATGGAAAAAAAAGATACTAGAATAGCTTGTCTCAAAATCATTACAACTGCTTTCTGTAAATATAAAAACTAATCTTTTAAGTCTCATGATTTTACTTTTTTAATAAGTTTTTAACAGAAAACATCCAAATTTGACAAAATACACGTATATACCTTATTCCCTTTTTAAAAAATTTGACTTTTAATTAAAAAACCTACACTATGGCTGTACTAACCACCTGTATTACATCTAGTTTGCAACCATATATTCCCACATCTCAAGATCCTTGGAACGAGGCAAGGATAAGACATGCTTACAGACGTATTGGCTATGATGCAAACTTAACTATGATTTCGAGTGCAATGTCCATGTCACCAAATGACTTTATAGATCAGTTGGTTGACGAATCTCTAAACGCACCCAACTGGCCAGAACCTACTTGGGCCAACTTCACTAACGACGATTATGCCAATCTAGGTTTTGATTTTAATGAGGAAACTCAAAACAATCACCAAGAGGTAGTTCTTGAGGTTATGGATCAAATGCAAACCGTTGGTCTTAAAGGTCGTTTGCTTATGTTTTGGAGCAACCATTTTGTTACACGTTTAGAAGATTATTACACTAGTAATCATCTTTACGAATACTATAGTGTTATAGAGAACAATATGCTTGGCAATTTTGAAAATTTCGTAAGAGAAATTGGTACTACCAGTGCGATGCTAGTTTATCTCAATGGCTATGAAAACACAAATCTTAGTCCAAATGAGAATTACGCTCGCGAACTCTACGAGCTTTTTACCCTTGGTGTAGACAACGGTTATACACAACAGGATATAGTTGAAACCGCTAAAGCTTTAACAGGTTACAATCATAGAGAAAACTGGACATATCCTATTTATTTTGACGCCAGTACTTTTGACGATTCAGAAAAAACCATTTTTAACCAAACAGGTAATTGGGATTATGATGATGTTATAAATATACTATTTCAAGAAAAGGCATCGTTAATTGCAGAACATATCTGCAGAAAGCTCTACGCTTATTTTGTTAGTGCAACTATCAACGAGGATATAGTAACAGAAATGGCAAATCTATTTATTCAAGATTTTAACATCTCAAATATATTAAGAGTGTTATTTAAAAGTGAACACTTTTTTGATGCTAAGACCATAGGCATTCTTATAAAAAGTCCATATGACATGTTTATGTCTTATTTAAAAGTTACGGGCTTTAGCATTCAGCCGGACTATCTTGAGGCCTTTCCTTGGTTCAATACGACACTAGGTCAAAGAATGTTTCAACCAGTAGACGTTGCAGGTTGGCAAGGAGATAGAGATTGGATTAATTCTAGCACATTAACTGGTCGATGGCGAATATTACAATGGATTATTTGGCATACTTGGGATAATTTTCAAGAGGAACTAAGGTATTTTGCCATTGAAAGTTCGAATAACAGTAATGATCCTTACGCAGTTGCTAAAAGTATTATAGATAGATTTATGCCCTTGGAACTTTTTACCGAATCCGATTATCAGGATGCTACTGACGTGTTAAAACACAACTTACCTGAAAACTATTATGAAAATGGCATATGGAACTTGCAATACCAATCCGCACCATATCAAGTCTTGTTACTCATTAGACATCTTATAAAAATTCCTGAATTTCAACTTAAATAATCTACTGTTATGTGCAACCAACACCCAAATCAAAATAAAAAATTCGGAACTTCTGCTCATGATGATGAACATAAGAAGTGGAACAGACGATCTTTTCTACAAGCACTAGGCTTATCTGGAGCAGGTACGATGATGCTAGGAGGTATGCCACTTTCGGCTTCAAGTAATTCTAAACTTGCT
Organism: Winogradskyella flava; assembly: GCF_014243395.1. Taxonomy (GTDB): domain Bacteria; phylum Bacteroidota; class Bacteroidia; order Flavobacteriales; family Flavobacteriaceae; genus Winogradskyella; species Winogradskyella flava. The sequence goes on from NZ_JACLCP010000001.1 coordinate 294,836, forward strand.
GCTGCTATTAGTAATTCTGAAACTGACCGTGTACTTGTAATTATACGATTGAAAGGCGGTAACGATGGGCTCAATACTATTGTCCCAATATATGATTATGATACTTACGCAGCTAATAGACCCAGCATTAGGCATCAACTTAATCAAGTCACGGCATTAACGTCAGATTTTGGCATTCCTAATTATATGGATGATTTAATTAACCTTTGGGATAATGGTGCAATGAAAGTAGTACATGGTGTTGGTTATGAAAACTCTAGTCAATCACATTTTGCAGGCTCAGATATTTGGGCATCAACCGATCCTACTAATACAGAGCAATCCGGCTGGATAGGAAGATATTTCGAAGAATTATATCCTGAATATCTCATAAATCCTCCAGACATACCAGCCGCCGTTCAAATAGGTAGTATAGGTAATTTAATTTTTCAAGGAGACACAAACAATTACGCATTCTCAGTTGCTAATCCAAATCAACTAGAGACCATCGCCCAAAACGGCACTGTGCATGATATGTCTAGCTTTCCTGATTGTATTTACGGAGATCAACTGGAGTTTATGCGTGGCACTACTAATACCACATATCAATATGCAGGTACTATAAACCAAGCTTATAATAATGGCACCAATAATTCAACCTACATGGATTCCGATCTCGGGCAACAGCTTTCCATAGTGGCGCGTTTAATTAAAGGAAATTTAGGTACTAAAGTTTATATGGTGACCCTTGGTAGTTTTGATACACATGCTAATCAAGTCAATGATCACAGGGACTTACTTATAGATTTATCTAATTCAATAAAAACATTTTACGATGATTTGGCGCAAGGTGGCTTTGATGATAAAGTCCTATCAATGACCATAAGTGAGTTTGGTAGACGTATCTATGAAAATGGATCTAATGGGACAGATCATGGTAAAGCAGCACCATTGATGCTATTTGGTCCTGCAATTGAAGGTAATGGTTTTGTAGGACAGCATCCCGATTTGAGCACGGGCAACGGAAATTTGGATTACACACAAGATTTTAGGGAAGTTTACGCAAGCATTATGCAAGAGTGGCTATGTATTGACCCTGACCTTGTGGATGAAGCTTTACTCAATAATACCTATGCTAGAGTTGATCTTGGCTTTAATTGCAACGCGTTATTAAGTGTTGATGATTTTAATAGAGAACGCTTTAAGCACTATGTACTTTACACAGACAACGACGCTGTTATTAAAATAAAAAATCCATACACACAACACGCGGTTATAAAGCTCTATGATATTATGGGTAGAACTATTGCGACATTAAAAAATGAAATGTTATTTGCTGGAGAACACAGCATTAGTGTTAAAAATGAAGTTTCTCAGAAACTCAATATTGGGCAATACATTTATAGAATTTCAGTTGGTAATCAAAACTACAGTAAGTCCTTGATAATACGCTAAAACTAAAAACATATAATCTTAAAGCTTCTATTAATACTGGAGGCTTTTCTTTTTATTACTAAAAGTAAAATCGCTAATTTTGCGCTTCATTTAATCAAGAGCGCAATGTCTAAAAGATACACCATAACAGCAGCACTACCCTATACTAATGGTCCAATACATATTGGCCATTTAGCTGGTGTTTATGTGCCTGCTGATATTTATTCAAGGTATTTACGGTTAACAGGTAATGATGTCGCTTTTATTTGTGGTAGTGACGAGCATGGTGTTCCAATAACAATTAAGGCAAAAAAGGAGGGCGTGTCTCCTCAAGATATTGTAGATAAATATCACACAATTATCAAAAAATCATTTGAAGATTTTGGGATTTCGTTTGATAATTACTCACGTACCTCAGCCAAAATTCATCATGACACTGCTTCTGAGTTCTTTATGACTTTATATGATAAAAACGAATTTGTAGAAGAGGTCTCTGAACAATTATATGATGCCGAAGCCAATCAATTTTTGGCAGATCGTTTTGTTATCGGAATTTGTCCAAAATGCGGTTACGAAGAAGCCTATGGTGATCAATGCGAAAATTGTGGGACAAGTCATAACGCAACGGATTTAATCAATCCAAAATCTGCAATAACGGGTAATGTACCAACTCTTAAAAAGACAAAGCACTGGTTTTTACCATTGAACAAGCACGAAGACTTTTTAAGAGAATGGATTTTAAAAGGTCATAAAAAAGACTGGAAACCTAATGTTTATGGTCAAGTAAAATCTTGGGTTGACGATGGCTTAAGACCAAGAGCAGTTACCAGAGATTTAGATTGGGGAATTCCCGTACCTGTTGAGGGCGGTGAGGGTAAAGTGCTTTACGTATGGTTTGACGCGCCTATTGGTTATATTTCTGCAACTAAAGAATGGGCAGCTAAAGAAGGTAAAAATTGGGAAGATTATTGGAAAGATAAAAACACAACCTTGGTTCACTTTATTGGCAAGGATAATATTGTCTTTCACTGCATTATATTTCCATCGATGCTTAGAGCAGAAGGGTCTTATATTCTACCAGAAAATGTACCAGCAAATGAGTTCTTGAATCTGGAGGGCAACAAATTATCAACCTCAAAAAATTGGGCAGTTTGGTTGCCTGATTATCTAGAGGATTTTCCTAATCAACAAGATGTCTTACGCTATGCTTTAACGGCTAATGCCCCAGAAACAAAGGATAACGATTTTACTTGGAAAGATTTCCAAGCGAGAAACAATAACGAATTGGTAGCTGTTTTTGGAAACTTTATAAATCGAGTAGTCGTTTTAACCAATAAGTATTATGATGGAGTTATTCCTCAACCGTCAGATTATAAAAAAATTGACGAAGACACTTTAGCTACCTTAAAAGCCTATCCAGCTGTCGTCGCAAGCTCTATTGAGCGTTATCGCTTTAGAGAGGCAAGCCAAGAACTGATGAATTTAGCAAGACTAGGAAACAAATACTTGGCCGATGAAGAACCTTGGAAAACCATTAAGACAGATGAAGAACGCACTAAAACAGTGATGTTTGTGGCCTTACAGATAGCTTCAGCACTGGGTATTTTGTGTGAGCCCTTTTTACCATTTACCTCGGAAAAATTAAAGAGAATTCTTTGTCATTCTAACCTTGATTCAGAACCTAAATGGGATGAGGTTTCGAATAAAGACGTATTTCTTCCACCTGGTCATGTAATAACAAAGGGGAAGCCCGAGTTATTGTTTTCAAAAATCGAAGATGCAGAGATAGAGAAACAAATACAGAAACTTGAAGCCAATAAAAAAGCAAATGAAGCAGCCAAGAAAACAGTAGAACCCCAAAAAGAAGAAATCTCCTTTGATGATTTTACAAAATTGGATATACGCGTAGGGACAATTCTCGAAGCAGAGAAAATGCCAAAGACTAAAAAACTTTTGGTTCTAAAAGTAGATACAGGCATAGATACGCGCACTATAGTCTCTGGCATTGCGGAAAGCTTTAAGCCAGAAGACATTATTGGAAAACATGTTACAGTTCTAATCAATTTAGCGCCTAGAAAACTAAGAGGTGTAGAAAGTCAGGGCATGATATTAATGACCGAAGACAAAATGGGTAATTTGGTCTTTGTAAATCCTGACATCAATGACGTCTCCAATGGATTAAAGATTAGTTAGTTTCAATAAAGATGTATTCTATACTTTTTATGAATTCAATCTTTTTTTGCTGTTGTTTTGTTGAAGTTACGCTACTTTATGATTAAGAATTAAAGTATAATTGTTTGTAATAGTTAACGATGAGTTAATTAATAATCGGTCGATTATAATTTGGTCTATTTTTAGAAAAACTTACACATGAAGAATATACTTTATATATGCTCAAAACTGATAATCGCATACTTTATTCTAAGCTTTCAATCTTACGCACAAAATAAGAAAAATACTGTCATTACAGATGCTTTTGAAAACTACAACAATATACCCAGAGAGGTTGCTTATCTACACTTGAACAAATCTACTTATATCAAAGGGGAGCAAGTGGGCTTTACCGCATATGTCCTTGATAAAAAGACCAAGAAGATCTCACTAATCGCCACCAACTTATACGTGAGTATCGAGGATAGCGATAATAAAGTAATAACACAAAAGCTGCTAAAATTAGAAAATGGTATAAGCTCTAACATCATTGAACTCGATTCCAGCTTCACATCCGGCTATTACACCATAAAAGCCTACACTAATTGGATGCGGAACTTCGAACAACAAGACTATTTCGCTGAAAGCATCAGGATTATAGATCCAAAAGTCGAGGAATATATTGAAACGGAAGCAGTACAAATTACCATCGATGCACAGTTCCTTCCCGAAAGCGGACACTTGCTGGATAAGGTCAACAATACCGTTGGTGTGGTGCTCAAGGACCAAAATGGTTTTGGTGTGCCCAATGCGAAAGGTAGGGTCTACAATAAAGACGGCCTCCTCATAACGGAGTTCCAAGTAAACCATCTCGGCATAGGTAAATTCCTCCTACTTGCAGAACTTGACAACGACTATACCATTAAGATCGACTACCTTAACAAGGAATTCACCTTCTCCCTCAATCAGCCCATTGAGCCCATTGGCATTGTTCTAAGTGTTGTGGGATCCAAGAACAAAACATACATAACCCTTTCAACTAACGATCAGAGCCTTGAGGTAGTTAAGGATAAAACCTATACCCTGACGCTGCATAATGGTGATGGCATCTATGCACAAGAGGTCATGTTCAGAGAATCCAAGTCCATAGTGAAATCATATGATCTAACTAGTATGCCCACTGGGATCAATATATTTACACTCTTCAACAATGACAACCATCCTATTGCGGAACGCCTCTTCTTTAACTATAATGGTATCAGAAGGCTGGAATCCTCGCCTATTACGGCAAAGGCGGTTGGTGATTCCATCAACCTGAAAGTGAACTTCGCCAATATGTCTCCTAGTCAGTTCAACAGTATAAGCGTATCCGTGCTTCCAACGGAGACCCAATGCTACGACAGGCACAATAATATTCTTGCCGCTAATTTCCTCAGTCCATACGTCAAGGGGCAAGTTGAGGGTTCCAAGCACTATTTTACAAAGGTCAGCCCAAGGACAAAATTAGATATGGACAATCTTCTGTTGACACAGGGCTGGAGCAGCTATGACTGGAACAATATATTTGACGCTCCAGAAACTTTCAAATTCCTATTTGAACAGGGTATCACAGTTAAGGCTAATGTAAATAATACGGATATAAAGAACATTCAGGCCTATATGGTAGATATAAGTAATAAAGTCAAAGGTTTAATTATCAAGCCAAACATAGATCAAAAATCTTTCGTATTAAATAATGTCTTCCTTGAGGGAAATGAAAACATTTATATATCAGAACTTCATAAAACTAATGGTCTCAAAGTTCCAAACCTATATCTACAAGGTTTTCCTAATAAAATACCTTATTTAGATAAAAACAAACCTGTTTTAAAACCTAAGTTTCTCTACGAAACTCTAGCATATATAGAAGACGTTGATATAAAATCGATAAAACCCATTAATAAGGTCCAAAAACTTGATGAAGTTCTAATTGAAGCGCAAAGAGATAAGGTAAGAATAAGAACGGACGAATTAAATAAAAAGAGTTTTAGAAATAATATAAAAGTCATTACCGAAAAAGACAGAGAGTCTTTTTCTACACTAGAAGAATATATTAGGGTTAAAGGTGGGGTAACGGTTTATGAAACACGTGCAGTTCGTACTAGTGGACGAAGCCCTGACGCTAACAGTGGTATTACGTTTTACACAGGCACTAGCATAAGCCCAAATAGTAACCAATTAATGGACATTTTTGTAGATGATGCATATATCGGTCAAGAAATTGCACCTAGATTTTTTCTGCTTCAAAACATTGATTATGTTGAGATTAACAAAACAGGTTTAGGTACAGGTGTAGGACAGGGTTTTAAGGGCTCAGGCGGTATTATAAGAATTTATACAAACCCTAAGCATGCACAGCAGGCCTCCTCAAATAAAAAAACAGGTAAATCGTACAAACTTCCACTCAAGTTCGCTACCAATAAAAAATTCTATGTCCCCAAGTACAAGTATTATAATGATGATTTCTATTTAAACTATGGCGTTGTGGATTGGAAACCTCGAGTTAGTAGTAACGTCAATGGTAACTTTAGTTTTAAAATAAATAAGTCCAGTATTCCTGTAACTCTATTTATTGAAGGCATTGTCAATGATAGTGCATTCATTTTTGAAGAAAAAACCATCTCTTTTGATTAAAAAATTAATCGAAGACTTTTTACTAAAAAAAAAATTCTTTGACTTTACTCATCGAAAAGCTTATGTAACTCAACTAAAAGGTAGTTTTACTCATTTTGAGTTCTAATAAGAACCTTTAATCTTTAACTTGAAAAAGGTTTTTATTAATTGAATTACTGATATCGAAATATAGTTGATTTATAACTTTTCCTTGAGCTTGTATAACTAATAATTATAATAGTTATAACCACTTCCAATAGTTAATAATCAGTTAATCAGAAATTAATAGAAAGCGCTTTTAACTATCTTTATAAAAACAGCTTGATTATGAAAGTATCACTACGTTTGCTTATTTTATCTTTAGTCTTTAGCTCTATATCCTATGCCCAAGATACCGAAGCCATTACCGAGGCTTTCGAAGAGTACGCGGAGACACCTAGAGAGGTTGCCTATCTCCACCTAAACAAGTCCACCTATATCAAGGGCGAGCATATAGGCCTTACGGCATACGTGCTCGACAAGAAGACAAAACGCAACTCCATGATGGCCACCAACCTATACGTGAGCATCGAGGACGAGGGCAACAACATCATAAAACAGAAGCTCCTCAAACTGGAAAATGGCGTGGCCTCAAACATCATAGAGCTAGACTCCAGCTTTACCTCTGGCCATTACACCATAAAGGCATATACCAACTGGATGCGTAACTTCGACCAACAGGACTACTTTGCGGAGACCATAAGGATCATCGATCCTAAGGTCGAACAGTACATAGAGACAGCTTTTGTGGAAAATACCATTGACGCCCAGTTCTTGCCAGAAAGTGGCCACTTGCTAGACAAGGTGAACAATACGATCGGTGTGGTGATCAAGGATAGTAAGGGCTATGGCGTGCCCAATCTCAAGGGAACCATCCATGACAAGGACGGCCAAATGGTATCAGAATTCCAGGTCAACCACTTGGGCATAGGCAGGTTCCTGCTATTGCCAGAGCTAGGGAACGATTACACCGCCAAAATAGATTATAAGAACAAGGCGTTCGTTTTCGATCTCAACACAACCATCGAGCCCGTTGGCGCCACCCTTAGCGTTGCTGCACTAAAGGACAAGGCCTTGGTCACCATAGCTACTAACGAGAAAGGCCTCGAATATCTAGAGGACCGGCCGCTCAAGCTGACCCTGCACAATGGCAATGGCATAAATGCCATCGATATTGGTTTCGAAGACGCCAGATCGATAACCAAGTCCTATGATCTCTCAGACCTTCCTGCTGGAATAAACATATTCACGCTATTCGATGGGAACAACCAGCCCATTGCAGAGCGACTATTCTTCAACTACGATGGTATTGACAGGTTACAGTCGCAATCCGTGACCGCAAAGGCCGTTGGCGATTCCATAAACCTGAAGATGGCATTCAACATCGACCCAACCAAGTTCAACAGCCTGAGCGTATCCATCCTTCCCACTGAGACGGACTGCTACAGCAGATATGATAATATAATGGCGTCTAACTTTTTAAGGCCATACATCAAAGGGCAGATAGAAGGTTCCAAATACTATTTTGGCGAGGTCAATACGCGGACAAAGCTCGATATGGATAACTTATTGATTACCCAAGGATGGAGCAGCTACGACTGGGATGATATTTTTAGCGACAGCGTAATGAGATATCCTTTTGAAAGAGGCATAACTATAAAGGCCAATGTTAATACTAAAAATATTAAAAATACTGAGGCCTATATGGTAGATATAAGTAATAGAGATAAGGGATTGGTCATAAAGCCAGAGAAAGGACAAAAATCTTTCATCGTCAATAATATTTTTCTGGAAGAAGATGAAAAGTTATTTATTACCGAGGTCACTAAAAACAATACCATGAATGTCCCTAGGTTATATCTTCAGAGTTTTCCATATAACGTTCCATATCTAAACAATAATAACACTTTGTTAAAACCAAAACATGAGTATATCACCCTAGCGCATTTGAATACTAATGAAATGAAAATGGAGTCGCTAGGCAAGGTGCAAAAACTAGAGGAGGTCGTTATAGTTACCGAAAGAGATAGAGCGCGATTAAGAGCGGAAAAGCTTAATAGTACAAGATTTGGTAATAATGTCGAGGTCATTACCAGCGAGGAAAGACAAGCTTTTTTTAGTTTTGAAGATTATGTAAGAACTAAAAATGTTCAAGTTGATGATACAGGTGTGGATATCATCTATTATTTATCAAGAAACATAAGACCAGGAGGAGTTGTTCCTATGGATGTCTTTGTAGATGATTCATATTTTGGTAGATCTTTACCTCGAAGATTTATTTTAATGAATAATGTTGATTATGTAGAGATCAATAGAACAGGATTAGGAGTTGGTGTTGGAGAAACTTTGAAAGGCTCTGGTGGTATTTTAAGAATATATACAAATCCCAAATTAGATCCTGAAGGCCCGAGAGAAATAGGTCAAACTTATGAACTCCCATTGAAGTTTGCTGCGAGCAAGACATTCTATGTTCCAAAATACAAGTACTACAACGACGAGTTTTATTTAAAATATGGCACCGTGGATTGGAAACCTCAAATTAATAGTGGTGCCGATGGTAACTTTGATTTTAAGATCAAAAAGCCTAATGTTCCTATAAAATTATTTATAGAAGGTATTGCAAATGATGGCTCTTTTATTTTTGAAGAGAAATCTATATCATTAAATTAGGCAAAATGTCTAATTGTACATGCTCAAAATAGCATTCCACCCTATATACAAACATCCACTTCCAAAAGGGCATCGTTTCCCAATGGAAAAATATGAATTATTGCCGCAGCAATTACGCCATGAAGGCACTTGCCATGACAATAATTTTTTTGAACCCAATAAACCAAACGATAAATATATATTAGCTATTCACAGCCCTGAGTATTATTATGATTTAGTGAATATCACATTAGATCAGCGTGCAGCGCGAAAAATTGGATTTCCATTAAGTGAGGTCTTGGTAGAACGCGAGGTCATTATTGCGGATGGTACTATGAAAGCTAGTAAATATGCCCTAAAACACGGTATTGCCATGAATATCGCAGGTGGCACGCATCATGCCTACACTAATCATAGTGAGGCTTTTTGCCTATTAAATGACCAAGCGATTGGCGCGCGATATCTTCAACAAAAAGGTTTGGTAAAAAAAATCTTAATCGTAGATCTCGATGTACACCAAGGGAATGGTACAGCAGAAATCTTTCAGAACAATGATACCGTTTTTACCTTTTCCATGCATGGAAAAGGTAACTATCCTTTTAAAAAAGAACAGAGTGATTTAGATATTGCTCTAGAAAATGATACTGATGACAAAACGTACCTCGAGCTATTAAAAAACACCTTGCCAAGACTCATAGAAGAACAAGAACCAGATTTTATTTATTATCTCTGTGGTGTAGATGTTATTGCATCTGATAAATTAGGAAAACTTGGTATGTCAATAGATGGTTGCAAAGAACGTGACCGTTTTGTACTAGGACTATGCAAAACTTATAACATACCTGTGATGTGTAGTATGGGAGGTGGTTATTCGCCAGATATTAAGACGATCGTAGAGGCACATGCCAATACGTTTCGTTTGGCACAAGACATTTTCTTTTGAAGAATTAAAAATTAACTCTAAACACAACGTTTGGCGTAATACCCAATGAACGCTGTCTAATTTCAACTATCTCTCCATCATTAATGCGATAAAAGTTGTTTATAATATTCTCTCTATCCAAAAGATTCCAAACGGATAGTCCTAAATTGGCTTTGGTCTTAGAACCCAAATTAAAATTATATAAAGCAGAGACGTCAACCCTTAAATAATCCTGTAATTCCGATGAATTGGTTGCTTCAAAATTGATGTTATCATTTAAGATCGCATTATCTTCAATAGGGCGCGTTGTTGGTCTTCCCGAATTCCAATTTAAACCTGCTGATAGTTTTAGTTTTTCGGAGGTGTAATTCGTTCCAAAAGTGATGGCATGTCTAATATTAAAGTTGCTTGGAAATCTACTTTCAGCTAAATCTTTAAAACTATAATCACTATTCATATAAGAATAACTCAGCCAAGAGTTAAACTTTTCTAACTGCTTTCTTATAATAAAGTCCAACCCTCTAACTTCGTTAAAACCACTAGTTCTCTCAAACTCATACTGGTTCTGAAATCCTTGACTCTGAGTGGTTATCCCTTTCACTTTCTTATAGTAACCGTCTGCGCTAATTAACCAGCCATTTTTATTGAAAGCTAGACCAATAGATCCTTGACGACTTTGGATGACGGGAATATCATCGTTATTAGACAATTGCCACCTTCGCTTCTCAATACCCAAAAAATCATTCTGAAAATTAACGACTTGAGATGTATTTTGATTTTTAAATTCGCCCAAAGCCTCTACAGAAAAATGGTCGAGAAATTTATGTAAAAAGCTTATTCTTGGTTCTAAAAGATGTTTACTAAACTTGTCAATATAGTTATACCTCAATCCTGTAATTATAGTTGTATTTCTATCTTTAGACTTATAGGAAAGTTGCGAAAAAATACCATGTGTTCTTACCACTTCCGAAACCAACAATCGAAAGCGTGGAATATCTACATCATCCAAATTAGTAATTTGAGTTTCAACAAAATGATAGCCATTTTGTAATTGTAATTGATTGTTAATTTTATAATTGGTCTTAAGCTTTAAACTTGTTTCAGACACTTTGTTCTCCTGAAGAAAACGCTGCGACTCTAACACATTTGCATTTATAGATTTGAGTTTATAATCGGTTTCATAGGCTTCGAGCGTGGTTTGCCATTTCGTATTCCAGATTTTTGAATAGGCAATAGCACCTGCAATACTATTCTGAGACAAACTACTTTGTCTTGAGTCATCAACTGAACCCATGGAGGTGTTTTCATTGAACATCAATTCATTAGCCACATTTATAAAATTGACTCTAAGTTCTTCCTTATTATTTATTTTATAAATCCAACGTAATGATGCATCATAAAAATCGAAAGCCTTATCGGAATTGATAATACTCATGGCATTATTCTCTACTTCTGTATCTTGAGAAATACGCTCAAAAAAATTGTTATAGGTTGGTGTCTCTGTAAAATCACTAATAGATTTTCTTGCAGCAACTTGCAAAGAAGATTTATCGCTAATAGGTATGTCCACAAAACCATTAGCATCAATGAAATTAATACCAACGTTCCCTTTAAAAGTGTCATTTACTTCTTTTTCAGTTTGCATTGAAATGGTTCCCGAAACACCATCTGTAAATTCAGTAGCAGAACCATTTTTAGTGAGTGATACTCGCTCGGTAATTTGAGGATTAAACATGGAAATGAGTCCAAAAAAATGTCCAGACTGGTACATTTTAATGTCATCCCATAAAATAAGGTTTTGGTCGTGAGAGCCTCCTCTAATATTAATATTAGATACCGTTTCATTTATACTTTGAATACCAGAAAAAGCTTGAACAGCGTGTAATACATCTGTATCTATTAAGCCTGGAAGTATATCGAAATCTGAAACATCTATCTCAAATGATCCGTTGCTTAGCTTATTAATCCCTTTAACAATATAACCTGAAACTATAATTTCGGATAATTCCTGAAGATCAAAGTCCGCCGCTTTTGTGATCACTAAAACCATATTATCATCCGTAAGCTGAAATATAAAATTAGTTTTTTCCTTTAGATAATTTAAGACCTCTTCTAATGATAATGATTGAGATGGTCCTATAACCTTAACGCTAGAAACAAGGTCTTCTGCATAATTAAACTGAATATTAAAACGCTGCTCTAAAGCGCTCAGAATTTCAGACAACGGTTTTTTCTTCTCGGTGTCTTGAGAATGTATTTGAAAAGAAAAAATAAAGCCTAGAAATAGTACTGTTATTAATCGCTTAATCTGTATTGCCATGAATTAGTACTTGGTTGAGTGAACTAATTTCAAATGTTAAATTCATTGGTTGTGTAATTGCAGAAAGGGCATTTTCTAGGTTGGTATGTGTAAAGCCACCTGTAAATAATCGACCTGTATCTGCGCCTTTAACCACTACTTTAATATTATACTGACGCTCTAACTCATATATCACTTCTTCGAATGGTATAGCCCTAAAACGACTTCTTTTATTAATCCATTCTGGTGCTGGATCAAAAATTTCAACTTCACTAAATTCATTGTTTAAAATACGATAGGTATCACCCTCTAGCAAATGTCTCATAATGGTATCCGAAGTTACTTTAACAATACCCTCGTAACACTCCACTTCAAAATAATTGTCTCGTGCTTTTACATTAAACTTTGTACCAACAACACTAACTATTCCATACTCAGTAATAACAGCAAAGGTTTTTCCCTTTGCCACTCTAAAATAGGCCTCGCCTTTTAGATTTAATCGTCTTTTAGAATTCCATGAATCAACGTCATAAGTAATCTCTGAATTGGCATTTAAAGTCACTTGCGATAAATCGGGCAAATTTATTGTGGTCTGTTCACTTGCCAAGGTACGTTCTTCAATTAAATCATTTCCAAAAAAAGTAAAGTAAACACCTAAAGATACAACCACCAATGCAGCTATTTTTAGTAGGGGTCTTATCCAATTAATAGATTTAGTTTTTGGTTTAGTCTTGTATATATCCCTGAATGTTTGAAAGTCATCCATCTTAGAAAATTCTGAAGCTTTAAAATACTTTGCTTTTTCAATAATATCTTGATTCAAGGCATAATCTTCTCTCTTACTAAATGCCAGTTTTTCGGCATCTGTAAGTTCATCATTCAACCATTTTCTTAACAAACCGTCCTCAATCATAAACTAATCTCCTTAAGCATATAACAACTTAGCTTCTGTTTCTCCTGATTATTTTAATTTAAAATTCTCTAATTCTTTTTTTAAAACATTAAAGGCACTATAAATTCTATACTCCACCACTTTTTGTGTCACTCCTAAAAACTCAGCAATCTCACTTTGCTTTTTACCTTCAACCTTATTCATTAAAAATGCAACACGCTGTTCTTCTTTTAGACTTGCCAGTACTTTATTATACTTTTCTAAATATTGATCTTGCTCCAAAACAAACTCTGGAGTTTCATTGGTATAGTGTTTAGGCTTTGTTTTTTTGTGTTTCAGTACAACTTTCTGATGCTTAATGTCATTCAACATCATGTTATTAGCTACGGTAAATAAAAAGGACTTAGCCTTGGCAAAAGTTACCTTTTTACAATTATCCCATAATTTAATAAAGGCTTCTTGCGCTTTATCTCTTGGATTGAATTGCGCACCATATTTATAGTACAAAAAGTTATGTACATCATCTGAGTACTTATTATAAATTCGCTCAAACGCTGCCTCTTGGCAGATATTCTCACTAAGGTTTTCTGGCAATTGTAAATAGTTTTGATAAAGATATTGAAATATTTTTTTAAAAAGTTCAGTAGTTTTTAAAAGTTAGTTGTTCTATATTAAACGGAAATAAAACAAAGTCATCATGAAACTTAAAACAACTTTAATATTCTTGATCTTTACTTTGATTTTCTCATCATGCAGAAAGGAAGAGACCCAATTTATTGAGACACCTGAAGAGGAGATTTTGGGAGCCAATTCTAGTATCGCAACTCTAATACAAAGAACAACATCTAACGATGGCTCATTAGATAATATAGTTGATAGAGCGAATTGCTTTGATATCGCTTTTCCATATACTGTTGTGGTTAATAGCGTTGAAATAATTGTAACTTCACAAGAAGACTATGCGGTAATTGAATGTGTTCTCGATGAATCCGATGATGATGACAATACAATAAATATCAATTTTCCAATTACAATTGTGTTAGCCGATTTCTCCGAAATAACAATCAACAATCTATCAGAATTTAATAGTTACACCAGCGGTTGTAATGGAGAAAATATTGACGACGACGATATAGAATGTATTGATTTCAACTATCCTATAGAGGCTTCAATATTTAACCCTAGTAACGAATTGTTAGATACTATAATTATTGATAACGATAACGAGCTTTATAATTTTGTTGAAGACATAGATGAAGCCAATATCGTAACTATGGACTTTCCAATCACTGTAATATTAGCTGATAATTCTGAAATCAGTATTAACAACTTTGTTGAGCTTGAAACAGCTATCGAAAATGCCACCGACTCGTGCGACGAAGATGATGACTATGACTACAATGATGATGATTGTGACAATTGTACAACTCTTGCTGTTGAGGAACTACTAACCAGTTGTTCTAACTGGGAAGTAGACAAAATTGAACGCAATGGCATTGACTATGACGATATCTACGATGGCTATACGTTTAACTTTTTTAATAATGGAGCACTTTCCGTGTCGTGGAATACAACTACTGTTATGGGTACTTGGGTGGCAAGTGGTTCTGGAAATAATCTTGAGGTTCTAATTGATGTCCCAGCACTACCACTTTGTAACAATAATTGGATTTTACACGAATTAGAAAATTGTTCTGACGAAACAAAAGTAGACCTTAGGGTTGGTGATGATGATAGACTACGATATGAAAATGATTGTGATTAATCATATAAAAAATCTAGGACTCGTGAAAAGAAAATGGTTTTACAGATCACTATTTATGTTGAGCTTCGCAGCAATGATTTTGGCATGCTCATATGATGATGATGACCAAAACGATGACAACTCTCAAGAAATTTCACAAATTGAGAATAACGTACAATCTGGAACATGGCGAATTAGTAGCTATATAGATTCTGGGGATAATGAAACTAGTGATTTTAACGGTTACAACTTTACTTTTGAAGCTGATGGTGCTCTAGTGGCTACAAATGGCACAATCACTTACAACGGTACATGGTCTGTAAGGAATAGCAGTAATAGTAATGACGACAGCGACAGTGACAATGATATTGATTTCAATATTTTTTTTCCAGTACCAGACGATAACGACCTTGAAGATTTAAATGACGATTGGGATATTGTTAGCCATAATAGCGCAACATTGAGCCTCATGGATGTTAGTGGTGGCGATGGTAGTCCGGATACATTAGTTTTTCAAAAAAATTAAACCTGTCATTAAAAAAGGTATTACTAAATTATTTTTTATTAAGTTGAACGCAATACACCTTTGAGTAATAGTAGAAAATGACTTCGGAGCGTTTAGATATCTGAGGCCTTTTCTAATTAAATTAACTAACTTTAAATCACATTTATAAAAGAGCTCGCTCATGACAAAAAAAAAGATAATAATTTTTGCTGTAATATTAATTATTGCTGCAATATTTGGATACAACTACATTTATCAAGATCACAGGGATATTGAAACTGAAACGGCAGAATTTTCAATGCCCTCCTCTGAAATAGCAACACTGTTTTCTGAAGATATCACTTCAGCTGAACAAAAATTTTTAAATAAAACTATAGAGATCTCAGGGATAATATCAGAAATAAATACTAATGACATCACCATAGACGATAAGGCTTTTTGTCAATTTTCAGATGTTATTACAACAGCTCTAGATAAAACCGATACAATAAAAATAAAAGGACGCGTCATTGGCTACGATGACTTATTAGAACAAGTAAAACTAGATCAATGCACTATAATCAATTAACATGAAACATTATTTTACATTTATATTATTTTTGGTGACTATCTCATTAAATGCTCAAGACGATTTGTTGAGTGAGATAGATACAGATTCCGTAGGAGATCAATATGCAACAGCAGCTTTTAAAGGTTTAAAAGTTGTGAATTTTGAATCTACAAAACTTGTTGCTAAAAAAGAACTCACACTAATTGTTGCCCATCGATTTGGTAGTATAGAGAACGGTTTTGATAGTTTCTTTGGGCTCGATGATGCCGTAACTAGGATCAATTTTGTCTATGGTATTACTGATGCTATTAACGTTGGTGTGTCTCGTAGCTCATTTCAAAAGATATATGAAGCTTCAGCAAAATACAGATTAGTTAGACAAAAAGACAATGGGTTTCCTTTTACTATTGTCGGCTACAACTCTATATTAATAAATTCATCTTTAGAAGAAGATAACCTGCCAAAGTTAGAATTTAGTGATCGTCTGGGATATACCGCGCAGTTATTGATATCTAGAAAAGTAAATTCTAATTTTTCTTTTGAGATCGCTCCAACATTTTTCCATGATAATTTTGTGTTTGTAGACGAGCAGCACAATTCGCAATACGCACTTGGCTTAGGTGGTAGACACAAGCTTAGTAAGCGTTGGTCTGTTAATGTGGACTATGGCTGGCATCTTAATAGAGCTGATAACTCTCCTTTTAAAAATCCACTCTCAATTGGTTTTGATTTAGAAACTGGAGGTCATGTATTCCAAATGCATTTTACCAATGCGCAAGCCATGAATACTAATGGTTTCATCGGACAAGCCACAGGAGATTGGGCAGATGGAGATATCTACTTTGGGTTTAATTTAAGTCGTGTGTTTTAAAAAAATAATTATGAAATCAAAATATCCAATACTCATACTATTTGTAACATTGTTTTTTAGCTGTTCTTATAATAGTGAAGACGATCTATCTGAAGAAATTATAATTGATGATTTTGTTACTTATGACGCTAATATTAAATCAATTATAGACAATAATTGCATAAACTGTCACAACAATCCTCCAGTCAATGGCGCTCCAATGCCATTAATCACTTTTGATAATGTTAAGCAGGCTGTCGAAAACAGAAACTTAATAGGTCGTATTTCAGCTACAGATGGATCAGTTATGCCTGCTGGAGGACCAAGATTACCGCAAAATTTAATTGACCTTGTTATTCAATGGGAACAAGAAGGTTTATTGGAAAATTAACCCATGACGGACATATGGCATAATAAATGCTTCCCTAATGATATTAACTAAATTTAGATAAAAATTATACCATGAAAAAAATCACATTTATAGCACTATTCTGTGTAAGCTTAAGTGCTATCGGACAAAGCAAATACCTAACTAAAACCGGTTCATTAGATTTTGAAGCTTCAGTACCATCTTTTGAAGAGGTCGCTGCCAAAAACAACTCAGTAACAGCAATCTTAAACACAGAAAATGGTGAATTCGCAGCATTGGCTTTGGTAAAGGCTTTTCGTTTTAAAAATGCATTGATGGAAGAGCATTTTAATGAAAATTATGCCGAATCTGATAAACATCCCAAAGCCACTTTTAAAGGTAAAATAAACGGTTTTAAGTTTGATAATTTAAGTGCGTCAGAGGGTTCTACATCTGTTAATGGATCATTGACATTTCATGGTGTAACAAAAGAACTAAAAGATATTTCAATGACGATAAAGCTTGCAGACGGTAAAATTGTTTTATCAGGTAGTTTTAAAGTGCTAGTCTCAGATTTTGAAATTGAGATTCCAAAGATAGTTGCCAATAAATTATCTGACGAGGTCGATATAGATTTTAATTTTGAGCTAGCCAAAAAGTAATATGTCCCAGAACTAAAAGCGCAAGTGAATCACTTGCGCTTTTTTTACACCCACTTATTTTACGGAGAAAATCTCCCTTAATTGTGCTACCATATTTCCATTACCAGAAACTGTGATTTCGCCAATTTTATCAGCGATTTTCTCAACATATTCCATCTCCTTTAGCTTGTACAGCATGTCATTCTCTTCCATCAACTTTGCCGTATTTAGCAAGCTACGCGTAGAAGCTGTTTCTTCACGTCTCATAATAACATTAGCTTGTGCTTTCTTTTGTGCAACTAAAACTTGGTTCATAATATCCTTCATTTCACCGGTTAAAATTACATCTCTAATACCGCAGTTTAAAACGGTTACGCCTAGTTTAGAGGCACCTGCTTTTACGTCTTCAAATACAGCTTCTGCAATATTTTCTTTACGTTCTAGCAATTCATCTAAAGTGTAGGCGCCAACATAAGTACGCAAAACTAATTGCATAGTAATGTATAATTGCTTTTCGTAATCTTTGTTATCTAAAAGTGCTTTTTCTACATCTGTAACTTTGTACTGTGTGTAAAAGTTAATACGGATGGCCGCTTTATCTTTAGTTAACAATTCTTGTCCTGCAATTTCTAATTGGAGCTGACGTAAATCCACTTTAGCAATTTTAACAGTAGTATCATTTCTCCAGAAACGATAAGTACCACCTTCTAGAGTTTTTGTATATACATCATCTACTAAAAGCACCGCTTTCTCGTAAGCTGCTACTTCAAACGTTCTAATGTATTTACTAACTTCTAATTTGCTGAATAATGATTTGTCTAAGCTTTCTGTAATGTAGATTTTGCTTAAATCTACACGTACGTACTCACGCTCAATCAAACCTTTCCAGTATGCATAGCGACCAGAAGTTAAAACAGATTTAAAGTTGCCTTTTTCGTAAAGTAAAACCAATTCTCCGTCCTTTACCTCGATAACGTCTAGCATGTTAGCCAAAACCTCATCTTTTAATAAGATTTCTAATGCTAGTGGTGCTATGAAAATAGTACTTAAATCATACGTTAATACACGTTGATTTAAACCTAACCAGTGTACTCCTTGAGTAATTACCTTAACGTAATCACCTCTTTTGAATACTAAACCTACTTTTCCTACATTAATTCTTACTCGTAACATTATTTTTGTTTTTAAAATTAAACATTAGTGTTTGCCAACTAAGGCGATTTGGTAATACTTGTAACGGACGGATTACCAGCTTCAAAATGGTGTTGACGAGTTCAGCACTATTTAAAGTTTATCTTTATTTCTATTCCTATTTTTAAGAAAATAGTAGATTGCAAATCATCTCTTCCAAACGGAATTACTCATAGTAATATCAGTCATAATCAGTACAATGAAAGTCAGTCAAAAAAAGAAAACATCTCTATTTTATCTTTTTACTTTTAATCAAAGTAGTAACCACTTTTGAGATTACAAATCAGTAGTTCAAAGTATGTCTAAGATTGCTTTTTATTGAACACTAATGAGTTACTATTAAAGCCAATTTACAATCTACTATTTCGTCATTTTTATTGAGCAGTTTGACGGACTGCTTTTCTATCAGTTTTACAAGATGATAAGCTTTGGTGGACATCCTTTGTCCTTGAGCTGCATTTTAAGTGCAGTGCAGTGCTCTGCCAATTGAGCTACTCATTCTTAAATGAGATCGGATTCGAACCGACAACAACTACGCTTCTATTGTTCTAACCAGACTGAACTATCTCAGATACACTGAGAGTGGGAATCGAACCCACGACCTATAGAGTCGGTGACTATTATTTGGTTAACAGTCAAACCTTCAAGTCTAGTTGAATATAAAGCGTCATACATCTCTGCAACGAATTATACAATAGTGCTATACCGAAACACCCAACAAGACCAGCTTGATATTTTAGCCTCGCTTAATATTTAAGCGAGGCGGTTATACTTATTTTCTCTGATGTAAAGCATCTCTTCTATCAATTTCAGCTAAGGGACTTCCCTTGAAAACATCAATATTCTTGAATCCGTTTTCAGAAATTATTAATGAATCTTTTTCCTTAACTGCACCTCTGCGTATATTGCCATAATCTCCTGTTAGCTTTTTCGTAACTGGATCGACATCGCCCCAAAGCTTATTAGGCTTTCCATTATCTATAGGTTCAACAAAATAGATAATACCCGTAACCTGAGATTTAACAATAAATCGTCCACTATTTTCCGTTTTAAATAAAAACCTTTTTAAAATGTCATTTCTCATAACTACTAAATTTAAATTTTAGTGGAACAGACAGGATTCGAACCTATATCGCCAGAGCTTCAATCTGGTGCATTGACCAACTTTGCTACTGTTCCGGTTTAAGTGTCTATCAAGATTCGAACTTGATCTTAGAGGATATACCTCTTGTGCGAGCCATTACACTATAGACACCAGATAACCTGATAGGATTCGAACCTATAATACAAGAATCAAAATCTTGAGTGTTACCATTACACCACAGGTTATTATTGTAAGCTCAATAGGGTTCGAACCTATACCCCAAAGTCCGTAACTTTGAATGCTATCCACTACACCATGAGCTTATTTGTACTTCGCCTTTGATTCGAACCAAGAAGTCACACGGCTTAAACGTGTTGCCTTTTCCAGTTTGGCCAGCGAAGCATTAGTACAGGAAGAGAGATTCGAACTCCCAGTCTCTCGATTCTAAGCCGAGTGCGTTTACCGTTTCGCCATTCCTGCAATTTGTTGAGGTATTAGGAATTATTCATGGATATTCATTTTACTTTTTTGTATTCATGAATGCTTCGCATTTGAACCTAAATCGCCCGAGTTAAAAGCTCGGTGCTTTAACAATTAAGCTATACCTCAATTTGTACTCTATAAGGGAATCGAACCCTTGTCTTCCGATAGAAAGTCGGATGCACTAAACCACTATGCTAATAGAGCATTAAGCGGAGAGCAAAGGAATCGAACCTTAATTACCAAAATGGTAAACTTACTTAGCAGGTAAGCGCAACTAACCAGTATTTGCCTACTCTCCGTTTTGCGGAAGAAGTGGGAGTTGAACCCACACGAGTCGTTATCTCCTAACAGTTTTCAAGACTGCGGCCACCACCAATTGGCTTGCTCTTCCATTTTTTGCAGTACCGACGAGATTCGAACTCGCAACCTCTCGGGAGACAACCGAGCACTCTAACCATTGAGCTACAATATCTTTTGTGTAAATCGGCAAACCTAGGTTTGCCGATTTTCCTATTTCTCCTTTCTTTTGTTAATCACAATAAATTATTCAGTCGATTTTGAAACCATTTTTTAGGTTCGGCTTCGACTTCTCTTTTAGCCTGATTTTCTATGATTCTATTTTCGTTAGCTTGAATCTTTTTTTTCTTCTTTACTCGAGATAAAATGTCATCAACGTAACTGATAAAATCATTATTCAATGCTAATTGCTTTGCATCTTTAAGAACCTTCTCGGCTTCTACAAATAATGTCATACTTTCATAAAGTTGACCTTGTACTAAAGCGATACCTGCTCTATCAATTCCTTTTACAGTTTTAGCAAAGTCAATTAATCTTTGGGCTTCTTTGAAATCGTGATTATTAATTAATAATCTGATATAATCTGGATATATATCTGGCATATCCAATCTACTTGCTAAAGCCCTTTCAAAATAGCTTTTAGCCGTTTCGTTATCACCTAATTGCTCATAGTGCACCTTCGCCATTAAATACAAAGTTTTTACATTTTCTGGGTCATAAGACAAAGCATAATTTAATGCCTCTACTGCTTTTTCTAATTCCCAAGGATAGGCTTCTATCGCTTTGAACAAATAGCTGTTATGTAAATTATTTTCCATGATAGTTTTATTCAATAGTTCCTTACTGTTTTAAACGCATCACTTAAAGTGCTACTCTTAAAACTGTTCAGATTTTGTACTCTTAAATTTTTTGAAATAAAAAACCCGAAACAGTTTGCTTGCTTCGGATTCTTCTCTGGGAAATAAATTATCTACAGAAAATACCGAAGCCGTGTAAATGACTCGAGGTCATAACTTAAATTTTGAAATGCTACTTTATGTTTTAGCATGGCTTCTTGTTTTGTTATTAATTATGTTATTGAGAATTGTTTATTTAATTCTGCGATGCAAAGATGTAAACTATTTTTAGAAAAACAAATAAAATTTTAACTTAATTTATTGATTATCAATTGTTTATACTAATTTGAGGACAAAGAAATTCCTGTCCGCTTTATGCAGATAGTTGAAGGTTTTTGGCAAGCGTCTGTCTCCCAATTGCTTAGTCTTCAATACGTGTTATTTTATTTTTTAAAGTCTATTTTCAAATTCATCTAAATTTTTTCATAAAAAAAGCGTCCAATTTCTTGGACGCTTGTACTATTTATAGTTTTTGTATTTAAATCATAGGCAATTAATGATTAAAAATAGATACATAACGTCCCTGTCGTTGAAATAATTCAATACTATTTCCTCGATAATCCCACTGATACATCAGTGATTTAGGTGCTCTATGTGCTATTGTTTTAATCATTAGTGCTGCAAATATGACATAAACTGTGCCTAATTTCCAAATTTCTTAGCCACAAATTTTTTCAATTCGCTTATTCTAATGACTTACAAGTGAAACCTTTTAATACTTATTTATAACTGCTTATCTTTGTATAAAACGAAGAAATTATGTTATCAAAATCAATAGAAGCTGCATTAAATAAACAAATAAGAATAGAAGCAGAATCATCTCAAGTCTATTTAGCCATGGCTGTTTGGGCAGAAGTTAAAGGTTTAGAAGGCATTTCTAACTTTATGTACGATCAGTCTGATGAAGAGCGTGAGCATATGCTTAAACTAGTAAAGTTTGTCAACGAACGTGGTGGCCATGCACATATCTCTGAACTTAATGCGCCTAATGTTGAATTCAATTCATTTAGGGAAATGTTTGAAAAACTCTTAGCGCATGAAATCTTTGTGTCCGAAAGCATTAATGAATTAGTCCATATATCATTACAAGAAAAGGATTATGCTACTCATAACTTCCTACAATGGTATGTCGCTGAACAAATTGAAGAAGAAGCCGTAGCAAGAACAGTCCTAGACAAGATAAATATGATTGGAGATGATAAAGGTGGTTTATACTTGTTTGATAGGGATATACAGCAACTCACGATAAATTCTGCTGCCCAAGATTTAAACACAGGAGCTTAGCACAAGTGTTAAAATTTATTTAGAATAAATAAAAATAATTATTTTTGCGCCATTGTTTGAGTTCTGCAATGGGTAAAAAAAAGAAAAACAAAAAGTTTAAAAAGGAGCGTATTAAAGCTCTTAAAACTTCTGGGGTTGAAACTTTGGGAAAGGTAAAATCCAAATGCTGTAAAAAGTATAAGAAAGATGAGCATAAGCGCTGCAGAAAATGTCCGTGCTTCGACCTTCTTAAAAAAGTCGCTTAATACCTAATGATAATGTAATGTTTTTTCTAATTAACAGACTTAGATAAGCATGACACATACTTTCAAAGAATTTTCCACGGATGCACTTTTTAAAATTGGAGATGATGCTAATTTAAACGCGTTCTCTAAATCTCAACAAGTAGAGCTTTATACGTTCATCTGGGCAAATTCCGAAGCCATTAGTCTTATTATTGATAGCGTGCCATTAACTCTACCACCTAATAGCATACTAGCGCTTACACCTATTCAATATTTACAATATATAAAAGGCAATGACATCATTGTTTATCAATTTAACAGGGAATTCTATTGTATAAAAGATCACGATCAAGAAGTAAGTTGTGTTGGCATCCTGTTTTTTGGCAATACCAATATTCCAGTAATTCATTTAGATAAAAAAGAACAGCAGAAGTTTAAAATGCTTCATGAAGTCTTTATCGACGAACTGGAAACCGAAGATAATATCCAAGCAGAAATGTTACGTATGCTAATGGCTAGATTCATCATTAAAAGTACACGTCTCTTAAAAGCCAAAAATGGTCTAGTTGAAACACCTAAAAGCTCTAAAGTAGATTTATTGCGATCTTTTAATTTTTTAGTCGAGCAACATTTTAAGCAGCAGCATAGTGTTTCCTTTTATGCTGATCAGTTGTTTAAATCGCCCAAGACCTTGTCCAATAACTTTGCGAAACTTAATAGAAGTCCATTACAAATTATTCATCAACGTATTGTTTTGGAAGCTAAACGTCTGCTGACCTATACAGATAAAACGGCAAAAGAAATTGCCTACGAAGTCGGTTTTGAAGATGCTTCTCATCTTAGTAGACTATTTAAAAAATATACGTCTCAATCACCATCTGAGTTTAAAAAAGGTACAAAATCCTTAAGTTAGGAAAAATTGACAAGCCTAAGGGCAAATTCTTCATTTCATCATATTAGCTTCTACATCATCTTTGCACTGTAATACTAAAACAAGAAAAGATGACACTAAAAAACAAATCGATATTCAATCTTATTGAAATATTTAGAAGTAGTCCAAAACAAATCATGAATACTATTATTCCTAAAACACATTGTGAACATAAGCATCTTCACGATTACTACTGTGATGCTGAAAAACCCCACATTAGTTAAAAAGGAAAAAATGACAAGTCTTAGGGAATTATAATCATTTTATAAAAGACTAATCGATCGCAACTTTGTACCAACAAAAATTTCAAATAAACAATAATAAAATCGCTGAATTAAATTTCAGTATAAAAATTAAAATTATGAGCACATTTAATGTACCAACAAGAGAAGACGTAAGTACTAACAACCAAGCAATTTTCGATAACCTAAATAAAAGTTTAGGCTTTGTTCCAAACCTATATGCTACTTATGCGCATAGCGATACAGCATTAGAAAACTATTTAAACTTTGCCAATGCAAAGACTTCGCTATCTGCCAAAGAAAAAGAAGTAGTAAACCTTGCAGTAAGTCAAGTAAATGACTGTATGTACTGCCTATCTGCACACACCGCTATAGGAAAAATGAACGGTTTTACCGATGAGCAAATCTTAGAATTAAGAGCTGGTTATTCTTCAGTAAATATTAAACTAGATGCTTTAGCAAAATTGGCAAAAAACATAACTGAAAATAGAGGCAGAACTGACGAATCAGTTTTAGAAAACTTTTTTAATGCTGGTTATACTAAAGGTAACTTAATCGACACAATTGCTTTGGTTGGAGATAAAACGATTTCAAACTATATCCATAGTACCACACAAGTTCCTGTAGATTTTCCTGTGGCGCAACCATTAGAATTAGAAACTATTTAATAATTAATAAACTATAAATTTTAAAATCATGAAAAAAATCATTTCAATAGTAGTAATAGCATTGACCTTTACATTAACTGGTAATGCGCAAGATGGCATGAAAAAAGATGCTATGATGAAAGACTCAAAAGCAACAATTGTGTCTTTAGAACAAACCAAAGGTGAGTTTACCCAGAAAGAAATCACATTAAAAAAAGGTGATTATATCTTTGAAATCTCCAATAGTAATGTTGGTCATCAAGTAGGCTTTGTTTTAGTACCTAAAGGAAAAGATGCCTCTAAACCAGAAAACCATATAAAAACGGCTTATGTTACCAAGGCTGTAGAGAACAACTCAAAAGAAACATCTAATGTAACGTCATTGGCGAAAGGTGAATATGTGTACTTCTGCCCTTTGAATCCAACACCCCAATATACTTTGACTGTTGAGTAATTCAGTTCTTAAATATCATACATAAAATGATCAACAAAGTGCACAGCTTAACAGTTTTAAGTTGTGCACTTTATCATTAATTTGTAATTTCTATCGGTTTTTTTAGACTAATCCCCTAACTTAGTTAACTATAATATAAAAACCTATTCTATGAAAAAAGACTACTTGTTAAAGAAAATTTCCTTAAAACCAATACTGTTTAATACCCTTTTACTTTTTTTCTTTCTTGGTTTGAATGGACAAGAGATGACTTTGGGCAATACTGTAATACATACAGATTGGGATGTGTGTACATATTATCCACTACCAGATTCACATCGATCTAAAGTTGGAGTTCCTGAAAAGATAAAACAAAGAATGGAGAGTGGCCGAGGAGGATGCGCCACATTTATTGTTGGCTATAATGGTTTTACACCAGAAGCTCAAGCCGCCTTTCAGTTTGCAGTAGATATTTGGTCTAATTCTATAGAATCACCTATCCCAATTAGAGTATCTGCCAATTTTGGCCCTCTTGATCCAGGCGTTTTAGGCGGTGCAGGCCCAACTAGTTTTAGAACTGTTTTATTCTCTGGATTTCCTTCAAATACCGTTTTCCCTATTGCTCTGGCAGAAAAATTAACAGGTGCAGAAATACCAGATCCTCCTTCATCGACTTCAATAGACATCAATGCTACGTTTAGCAGTACTGCGAATTTCTATTTTGGTACTGATGGTAACACGCCATTAGGTCAAATAGATTTTGTGTCTGTAGTCTTGCATGAGCTGGGGCACGGTTTAGGGATTTTAGGCTTTGGTAGTGTTGATAACGAAAATAATCCTACAGTAGGAATCCTTAGAAATAGTGGTTTTGTGAACGTCTGGGATAATTTTATTGAGAATGGAACACCAGCTGCCATAACAAGTTTCCCAGATCCTTCCGCAGCACTCCTTTCAGAATTTACAGGTAATAATTTGTTTAGTAACGGCCCAATTACAACAGCCCAAAATGGAAATGTAAAGCCTTCGACTTATGCTCCAGTTACGTTTAACTCTGGATCTAGCTACAGTCACTGGGATGAAAACACCTATCCTGCTGGTAATCCAACATCATTAATGACACCATTTATTGCTCCAGGAGAAGCCATTCATGATCCTGGACTAGTAACACTTGGTTTTATGGAAGATATGGGTTGGTCTATTTGTGGAGGATCCTTGACGGTAGATGAATTTAATGTTGATTCTGTTGAGGTCAGTCCAAACCCATTTACAGAATCAGTAAACATTAAGTTAGCCAATGGCATTAATGATGATTACAATATAAATCTATTTGATATTAATGGGCGCGTTGTCATGAGTGAACGGTTTTCTGCCACAAATGGTACCATCACAATTTCTAATTTAGACCGCTTGGAGGATGCCTTTTATTTTATAAAAATCACCAACCTTAATAACAATAGTAGTATTACTAAGAAGATCGTCAAAAACTAAAACAATAATTCCTATAACAACAAAAAGAGCAATCCTAAGGATTGCTCTTTTTTAGTTTATAAAAGTCTTCCTATTTACCTAACATCAGTAACTCACTGCATACTACTTCGGTGATGTAACGCTTCATCCCATCCTTGTCTTCCCAAGAGCGTGTTGTAAGTTTACCTTCTATAGCAACTTCCTTACCTTTACCCACAAATTTTTCTACAATCTGTGCGGTCTTTCCCCAAGCCACAATATTATGCCATTGTGTATCCGTTACCTTTTCGCCTTGAGCATTTTTATAGCTCTCATTAGTTGCGATTGAAAATTTTGCCAAGGTCTTTCCAGACTCTAAATTGATGATTTCCGGATCGTTACCTAAATTACCAATCAACTGTACTTTGTTTCTTAATGTGTTCATGTGTTCTAAATTTTTAATGTTAAACAGTTAATACTATTGAACCCTTGTTGATTCAACACTGCAAAGATTATACAGCTTGCAAATTTTAGTCGGTAGTTACCTATTTACATACGTTTGTAATTGATTAAAAACGTTTGAAAATGATTAAATTAATGCAATTATAGGAATAATTGGAATTTTATGATGGATGTATTTATGCACTAGTTGTGCTTCATTATCTCTCACTCGATCGGAATGAAATATTTATCCTAACTTTCGAGAAACAACTAACCAATGATAAAATTCTTTAGAAAAATTAGACAAAAACTACTCTCTGAAAATAAATTCAGTAAGTATCTGATTTACGCAATCGGAGAAATAATTCTTGTCGTAATCGGAATTTTAATCGCATTGGGAATAAATAATTGGAATACTGAAAATCAAAGAAAAAATGAGCTGACAAGTAGCCTCGAAAGTATTTTGGAAGAAATAGCGATTACACATTCTTTGACCACAACAGATTTAAAAGAAATAGATTCTGTAATTCTAAAAACCCAGAAATCATTAAGTATACTCAAAACTAAAAATATTGATTCTGCTTATCAATTAAAAAACACATTAGGAGGTCTTGTGTATTTGCAATCATTTAAATTTGAGCTTCCTAGTACTATGCGATTTATTGAAGATGATAATTCAAAGAAATTAGAAAACTCGGAACTAAAAACCCTTGCCCTAAAATTAAAATCCGAAATATCATTTTTGGACTTTTACACTAATTATGCCACTACTCAATATCAATCCTTAATAGAACCATATGTTGTAAAAAACCTGAATCACGCTGAAATTCAAAATAGCACAACTTCAATAAATACAGGTCAAAACATCGATTATGCCGATTTGATTAAAGATTTGGAACTATCAAATATTTTAAACTTAAAATTAGAAACAGATAGTGGAGCCTTGAGGCGTGTGAGAGAACTTAATTTGACTTTAGAGAAATTGGAAAAAGAAATACGAAAAGAATTAAAAAAATAACGAAAGCACAACAATGGTTATAAACAATTACTTGCTCTCGCCAACTTCTGAAAATTGCTTACATCATTTCACTGCGCTCGTTTATATTCGATTTGTATTTACTAAATTAGGAGATGAAACACTCTTTATCTAATTAGGATGATATGAACAAATGTCTTAGAAAGCTTTCATTGTTGATATTGCTAACAGGTTTATGTAATATTTCTTTTGCGCAAAATATTATACAAGAATACGCACCGGTAAAAAACGATAGCATAAGAATTGGAAAAGGAGACAATGATTTCTTGCCTTTTATCCAAAGTGGTTATACCCTAATGCTTCCAGAAGACAAGACAATTAAAGGTGTGCTCATTTTTCTTGAGGATTCTGGATATGACAAAATGAATAGTAGTGCAAAGGAGATGTATACTCAAGCTTCTGAAATAGGCTTTGCAGTGTTGTCAGTTTCAACCGAAATTCCTTTTGACTTTTACTTTTCTGAGGTGTCTATGCTTACAGCACACAATCTCATTCATGAAGCTTTTTCTTATCATAAGTTGCCAAATGACAATATTTTCTTTTTGGGCGCAAGTTTGGTAGGGCATAGGGCCATGAGGTATATCCAATTTATGAAAGAGCGTGAGGATGCGTTTCAGCTTAATATAAAAGGTATTGTCATGTGTAATTTTACCTTGGACTGGACAAGAAAATGGTATCAACACGAACGCGATATACGAATCAACCGAATTAATCTTTGGGAGCCAAAGTTTATAAATTATATGCTGGAAACACATTTAAATGGCACACCTAAAACAGTACCTGAACATTATCACAATTTTTCATCGTACAGCTACTTTGATGAAAATAATGACAATATTAAGCTTTACAAAGATTATGCTGTTAGAGCATATATAGAACCCGCAATAAAATATCGCTTAAAAAAGTACTTCAGGACCTTGTATGAAAACAATTCGACAGATATCGTCGGATTCTTAGCCGAGTTAGAACTCGCAGGAAACGAAAACACAGAATTAATCGTTTTGCAGCCAGAAGATAAGTCATCACGAAACAAGAATACACAGACAACTTGGAGTACAATAGATAAAGATGAACTTATGGACTGGATCAAGAAGCAATCGCAAGAATAAACTAGACGCAACAAATGAACAAAACTATTATGCTTATTCTATTATTGATATCCTAGTAAAAAAAGGATTTCAAATTAAAGGAAAAGCCGAAATCATTGGAAAAAAGAATCCTAAATTTCAAGACATGGAAAGCACTTTAATTAAAATGACTGAAGGAAAGTTTTCGTTCGCAACAATTTCCAAAATCACTGTTACACATTCAAAACCCATTATTGCGCCGAAGTATATCCCTTATCCTAATACCACTGAAAAAGAACAAATTGAAAGTGCAAAGAAAGCGTATGGCTTGTAGTAGCTCGCACTCCTTTATCGTAAACATTTGTAAGCGAATATTTTGTAAATTAGATTTTAGATAATTTAAATCTCATGAAAAGAGAATGTCCAGAGTGTGGTGATAGAATCATTGGTAGAGTAGATAAAAAATTCTGTAGTGATGGTTGCCGCAACGCTCATAACAATCGTCTTAACAAAGACTCTAAAAATCTAGTAAGGAATACCAATAATCGCCTTAGAAAAAATTATAGAATTTTGGAAAGGCTCAATCCAAACAAAAAGACCAAATGCTCTAGGGCCAAAATGATAGAGCAAGGGTTTGACTTTAATTATATTACTAGCTTATACACAACAAAAGCTGGCACAACCTATTACTTTGTGTATGATCAAGGTTATTTACCCTTAGAGGGAGAATATTATGCTTTGGTCAAACGCGATGATTAAGAACCGCCTTTAGTGGTGCTGTTCCAGTTTTCACCTTTTAATTGAAGTGCTGCCTTTAAAATATCCTTTTGGCTAATCTGTCCTACCAATTTTCCATTTTCTACAATCGGAAAACGTCTAATCTTAGATTGTAAAAACTTGTTGGCGGCATCAAAGACGTCCATGTTACCATCAATAGTTTCGACATTCTTTGCCATTCGCTTTTCTACCTTATCATGCTCTAATGGCATATTGTAGTAACGGCTTTCGCTCAATTGTTTTAAACAATCACCTTCAGAAATGATACCTACCAACTCATTGCGATCATTAACAACCGGTCCTCCAGATATTTTGTATTTAATCAACGACTCTACCACTTCCTGCACAGATTGATCTGGCTTAAACGTTACAAGTTTAGTGGTCATATAATCCTTTACCTTGAGTGCTATTGGCTGTGTTGTATTTTGCTGTTGCTGTTTGCGAGCACCTTGAAAACTTTTAATTCCCATAACGTTATAATTTTAGAGTTCATTTTAAAGTTACTGAAAATTAATTGCTTAGCAAAATGTAAGGTGCTTGGTCTAACATTGTGTATTTTTATCGGCAAGACTTGTTATGACAATAAAAACGCAAATAAGTATCATTGGTTGTGGCTGGCTTGGACTTCCCTTAGCTGAATTTTTAATAGCCAAAGACTACAAAATCATAGGATCTACAACTTCTATAGACAAGCTTAAAATATTGAATGAAGCCGGAATTGAAAGCTTTTTAATTCAGTTAAATGAAGACGGTATTACTGGAAATCATTCAGAATTCCTAGCTGAAAGCGAGACTGTAATTGTTAATATCCCTCCAGGATTAAGAAAACATCCTTTGAAAAATCATATTCTGGAAATAAAGCATTTGATAACTGCAATCGAAAGGGCACAAGTTAAAAATGTGATTTATATTAGCTCAACTTCGGTGTTTAAGGATGAAGCTCATTTTCCCAAAATCGATGATACTTCTACACCAACCGCAACTTCCAACAATGCTAAACAACTTATAAAAATTGAGCAGATGCTTCAAGAAAATCCAAAGTTCAACACCACTATTTTGCGCTTTGGTGGTTTATTTGATGACAAACGTCATCCTGCAAAGTATCTTTCAGGGAAAAAAAGTATTGCAAACCCAAATGCGCCTATCAACTTAATTCATAAAAAAGACTGCATCCATATTATCTCTGAAATTGTTGGAAACAACATTTGGAATACGTCTTTAAACGCCGCATATCCTGATCATCCTAGTAAAGAAACCTACTATTCTGCCTATTGCAAAGACCATGGTCTTGAGCTGCCTAAGTTCGATTCAACAAGAAAAAGTATGGGGAAAATTATTGATAGCTCAAAACTGGAACAGCTTTTGAACTATAGTTTTAAACAGGCACTATAGAAATTAATAGTTTTTTAAGACCTATATGCTACAAATTTTATAGTTTTAGCCCTCAAAATTTATTTAAGATGAAACAGATTACAATTGCAGTTGTTATGCTTTTCTCGGTAAGTGTTTTTGCCCAGACTAATGCAGAATTGAAAAAACACTATGACGCTTATTACAAGCAAATGAAAAAACAAGGTGATGTACAAGGCATTATAAATGCTATGACGCATCTTAATCTTTTAGAACCATCTATAGCCCGACAAGATACATTAGCTTATCTATATCTTTCTGAAGGTAAATACATGCAGGCACTTAATACTTTAGGTATTGAAAAAAATGAAACCGATTCAGATATGAATGTAGAAGTTAAGGCTTTAGCGCTCAAGAATCTTAATCAGCCTAAATTAGCTTTAGAATATTATGAAATATTATTTGAGCGCAATCCCAATGTATACTTGTCATACGAAATGGCAGATATGAAATTGCAAACCAATGATATAGCTGGTGCTAAAAGCAACATTGAGTATGGTCTAGCAAATGTAAAAGATGATATGAAACGTGCGTTTTATGAAAGTCAGCAACCTTATGAGACGTCCATGAAAGCAGCATTGATGTATCTTAAAGGCATAATGTTGTTCTCAGAAGATAAAACCGCTAATATCGATACAGCTATAAAGTTTATGAACGATGCATTAGCTATCGATCCGAATTTTAACATGGCCAAGGTAAGCAGACAAGCTTTAGAAAATCAGAAAGCGCAACAAGCTACTACAGCAACCAAGAATTAAACAGTAAGACTATAACAAAAAAAATGCTGCCATTTGGCAGCATTTTTTGTTTATCATATAGCTTTCTTACCAAATTCTTACGCGTTTTTCTGGTGGTAAATACATAGCATCCCCTTCTTTAATATCAAATGCTTCATAGAACGCATCAATATTTTTAAGTGGTTGTGTTGCTCTGATAATACCTGGAGAATGTGGATCTGTTTTTATCTGTGTCTCCAAAGCATCTGGTCTACTTAATGTTCTCCATACTGTAGCCCAAGACATAAAGAAACGTTGCTCTGCAGTAAATCCATCAATATCTTCTGGTCTTCCATTTTCCTTAAAGTACAATTGTAGCCCATCATAAGCGCCTAATACTCCACCGAGATCACCTATATTTTCACCTATAGTGTTTCTTCCATCAATATATAAACTGTCTCCCATCTTAATAGCCGAATATTGTTCGACCAATTTATCTCCTCTTTTAGTAAACTCAGCTAAATCTTCTGGTGTCCACCAGTTTATTAAATTTCCATCACTATCAAATTGTGACCCTTGATCATCAAATGCATGAGAAATTTCATGACCTATAACCGCTCCTATACCACCATAGTTTACAGCCTCATCTGCTGTATAGTTATAAAATGGAGGTTGTAAAATTGCTGCCGGAAAAACAATCTCATTATTTAATGGATTAAAATATGCGTTTACCATTTGTGGTGGCATGTTCCATTCGGATTTATCAACTTTTTGACCTAAGTCAGCTAAGCTTTCTTTTAAATTCCAGTCAGAAAAAGCCATCATGTTATCAGCATAACTATTTCCCTCCTTTATCATCAATTCAGAATAATCTTTCCATTCATTAGGATATGCAATCTTAACTGTAAACTTATCCAGTTTTTCTATAGCTTTTGCTTTTGTCTCGGCACTCATCCAATCTAACTTATCTATTCTAGCTTTAAAGGCTGTAATTACATTGGCAATCATTTTTTCTGCCTTTTCTTTTGCTTCAGGCGGGAATTTCGCATCAACATATAACTTACCTATTGCCTCACCAACGCGTCCTGTGACGTGATCCATTGCACGATCTTCTGCCGGTCTTTGGCTTTCTGTACCTCTTAAGGTTTTACTATAAAAATCCCAATTGGCTTTTTCAATTTCAGTAGATAAAGAACCCGCTGCGCCATTTAAAGTATTCCA
Organism: Winogradskyella flava; assembly: GCF_014243395.1. Lineage (GTDB taxonomy): Bacteria > Bacteroidota > Bacteroidia > Flavobacteriales > Flavobacteriaceae > Winogradskyella > Winogradskyella flava. The sequence goes on from NZ_JACLCP010000001.1 coordinate 328,318, forward strand.
TTTCATTATAGTTTTAATATCATCTAAAGGTGTAGATGATAATATCTCTTGAAGAGCTTTCATATATCTTAACTCCACGACATAAACCGTATCAAGTTTTTGTTCAACGCCAGAGTCTGAAATGAACTTATTCCAATTAACTGCTGGAGTCAATTCAGATAGCTGCTCAATACTTCTTGGGTTATTAAAATTACTAAAGTTACGTCTCTCAGTCTTATCGAATTGAGGTTCAGCCAATTTAGTCTCTAGAGCCAATATCATTTCAGCAGCATTTTTAGCTTCTACTTCGTTATAATCTATATACTGCATCATTCTAGTGACATGATCTACATATTGTTGACGACGCTCTTTAGACTTTTCATCTTGTAATACATAATAATCACGATCTGGTAACCCTAAACCGCCCTGTGTAATGTAAGGTGCATAAATACTGCTGTCGTTGATGTCTGGAAATATGGCAAGGTTAAAAAATGGTGCACCTACTCCAACTGTTTTTGCATAAACTTCTTGCATATCAGAAAGGCTATTAATACCGTCAATTGCATTCATTAAAGGCTCTATAGGTTTAGTTCCTAATTCATTTCTTGCAATAGTATCGAGTTCTGACTCAAAAAATAAAAGTGCCTTTTTCTGATCTGAGCCTTCTTTATAAGTACCAAGCTCTTTTGAAGTTTTTACAATATCTAAGACATCATTTCGAGTAGATTTACGCAATACTCCAAATCCTCCCCAACTAGCTTCCTCTTCAGGAATTGTAGTAGTTTTCATCCAGTTACCATTTACGTAACTGTAAAAGTCTTCTTTTGGATCTACCGTAGTGTCCATATTTTCCAGGATAATACCTGGAATTTTCTCTTCTGCCATGGCAGTGTCTTTCTTGGCTTCATCTTTACATCCTAGAATAGTAAAAAAAGCCAAACCTGATATCGCTAGAACGCGACTAAGATTGGTTTTCATGTGTTTGTTTTTGATTTGTCTATTATGGTCACATGCAGTTCGTTATCAATCATTCTACTAAGAAGATTACATTGCGAAAATGCTCGTGCCATAATTTGATTTTAGTTAATTCGAATTAAAAGTAGTTTGTAATAAGACCTTTAAAAATTCCTTTTGTTACAACTTAACAAAACTTTAAGATTATCAGAGACTAATATTCAGAGCTTATTTGGTCGAATTTATCGCGCTCCAATTTCTTATTGATTTGATAATTGAAATTTGAAAATGCTACAATAACTTCCTTTACACTTTGAAGCTTGTTCTCGTCTGGAATATTATCTAAAGTAAGATCGTCATGAAGTTTTAAGACTGAGGTTTCAACCATAGCCATTCTTGAAAGGATAGGATTTGTATTCAGATCTTCTGGCAGGCCAATTTTAAACTCTGCCACGAATTTCTTTAGTAGTTCTTTATCGCCATTAAAAAAAGATATATCCGCTTTTTTTAGATAGCCTATCTGAATAGCCAATTCTTGATAATTGTCCCAACTGGCAACAGCCTGTTCTCCAGTATTACTCAATACATAATCTGTATACTTCAAATTCTCAATAGCATGAGTCGTTATTGCTCTTTTTTGGCTTGTGGTTTCTGTATCTGTAGCATCACCCACTGTTTTATCATTTCCACAGCCAAATGATAAAAGACAAAATATATATAAAAGAATCAATTCAGCTTTCATGAATGCTTACAATTTGTTTGTAAATATACTTAAACTATTAGTTTGACTTTCCTAGTGTAATCATAAAACGGAAATTATCAACGTCACACCAAAAAGGGTGTTTTTCTGAAAATTTTAATTCTAATGCGTCTAAATTCTTTCTATTTTTGAGAATTCTATAAACACGCTATATGTCTTCAAAAATATTGATTATTGGTGCCTGTGGACAAATTGGTACAGAACTTACCGCAAAATTAAGAGAAATGCATGGCACCGAGAACGTCATTGCCAGTGATATAAATACACGGAATTTAGATTTAGTCAACTCTGGTCCTTTTGAGATCATTGATGCTAAAAACTATAATGCCATTAAGGATTGTTGCAAGACCTATAGCATTGATACCGTTTACTTAATGGCGGCTTTGCTCAGTGCTACCGGTGAAAAGTATCCTATGGAAGCTTGGGATCTTAATATGAATTCCTTGTTTCATGTGCTTAATCTAGCCAAAGAAAGCACTATAAAAAAAGTATATTGGCCTAGCAGTATTGCCGTTTTTGGGCCTACAACTCCAAGAGAAAATACGCCTCAGCATACTATTTGCGAACCTACAACGGTTTATGGAATCACTAAGCAAGTTGGTGAACGTTGGTGTGAGTATTATCACAAAAAATATGGGGTTGACGTAAGAAGTTTGCGTTATCCAGGTATCATTAGTCATAAAGCTATGCCTGGTGGAGGTACTACGGATTATGCTGTAGAAATCTATCACGAAGCAATTAAAAATGAAAGCTACGAGTGCTTTCTTTCTGAAGATACAAGTCTACCCATGATGTTTATGGAAGATGCTATTAAAGCTACCATAGATTTGATGGAAGCACCTTCTGAACACTTGAGTATAAGATCTTCTTACAATCTTTCTGCAATATCGTTTACACCAAAAGAAATCTATGACAGTATAAAAAAGAATATACTAAATTTTAAAATCACTTACAGACCAGACTTTAGGCAGGCTATTGCCGATAGTTGGCCATCATCTATTGATGATTCTGTGGCAAGAAATGATTGGAATTGGCAGCATCGTTTTGATTTGGATGCTATGACTTCTGAGATGCTAAAAGAATTGAAGAAAAAATATAATTCTTAAGAGTTGCAAAAAACAAAAAAGTCTAGTGAAAATACTAGACTTTTTTTGCTCCTCTTCTTGGGCTCGAACCAAGGACCCTCTGATTAACAGTCAGATGCTCTAACCAACTGAGCTAAAGAGGAAGATATTTTTCGCTTTAGCGAGCGCAAATATAAATTATTTTTTAATCTCTACAATGTGAAATCCCATTTTTTGTGCTAAAATTTCTTAATTGGCCCGGTCTGTGTCAGACAATTGATTATATTTAAAATGAAATAGTCTAGATTATAGAAATATCTATTATTAAGATATTAAGTTCAATTATGAAAAAGCATTTTTATATCTCGTTTTTAATCTTAAATGCTATACTTTTTAATCCATTAAGTACATCCGCGCAACAAACTAACAACACAGAACAAAGATACACTACTTTCGACAAATTGGTTGGTTCCGAAAACACGAGCCTGTATCAAGGACGTCTATACATTGAAAAATATAGAACAATAAACAATCGCCAACAATTTTTTAAATCTATTGAGTTTATTATCGGAGATGTTTGGTACAAAGGACAGTCTTATTTTAACCAGCTACTAAAATATGATGTTTATGAAGATGAATTGTTGTTAAAGCTTGAAGAAAGCGAAAACATCCTAACATTATCGAAAAAAGATATCGATTCTTTTAGCCTTGGAAAAGATCAATTTGTCAATCTTAAATTAAACACATTGCCGTTAGAGTCATTTGGTTATCACAAGGTATTATTCCAAGATTATAAGTTCACGCTTTATGCCAAATACCACAAAAATATTTGGCAACTTAAAGATGATAATTATGCCTATTATGAATTTACAGATGCAAAAACAAAATATGTTTTATTATATGATGAGGACTACTATATCTTAAATTCAAAAAAAGATATTATAAGTGCTTTTCCAAATCATAAAAAGGAGATAAAGAAATTATACAATAACGCTAAGAAGAGACATAAAAAAGATTCTGATGCAATTATGACAACTGTTGTTAGACAGCTAGAATCTATTATTTAAACTGGTCACTGCGCTATGAGTCTTAAAAAAGCAATACTTTACTTACTCTTATGCAGTGTCTCCGTGCTTAGCAGTCAAAACGATATTCCTAAGATATCAATAACTATAGATAACCAACCTCTAACGGAAGTTTTTAAAACTATTGAATCACAAACAGAATATAAACTTTATTACATTGATAAATGGTTTAATGGCAATACCATATCTGTGAATTATACAGATATTTTCGTAGATCAACTATTAAAAAAAGTCTTAGCACAAACAGATATAAATTTTTTCATAAAAGATAATACTCATATTTATCTCACTAAAAATAATGTTGTTTATAATACATTACCAGAAGATTTTTTCTCTATCTATAAGAAAAAAGATACACTACAATCCCAGACGAGTAATCTTCAAACTGAGAAGACAGCACCATTATTTACCAAAAAGATAGCCACAAATAATGGTAGTAAAATTACAACTTACCGAATTGGTAAGGAAAATGCAACCAATTTAAGAAGAACCGCAGTCCTCTCAGGTAAGATTACTAATGTCTCAAATGGGAAACCTATCTCAGATTTGTCTATAGTAATACAAGAAAGACAGAAAGGGACATCTACAGGCAAGGACGGTTCATACAAAATAGAACTTCCTATTGGAACTCATATTTTGACTGTTCAAGGCCTCGGTTATGAAACACGGAATTTAAGAGTGATAATGTATAATGATGGCGCTCTAAATTTAAGAATGCAAGACAGTGCTGAAGCTTTGGATGAAGTAGTAATTACTGGGAACAGAGACAGAAATGTAGAAGAAGCTATAACCGGAATTATAAAAATTGAGGTGGAACAAATAAAGACTATGCCTTTAGTACTAGGAGAACGGGATATTTTAAAAGCAGCACTTACCTTGCCTGGCATAGCAAATGCAGGTGAAGGGGCTTCAGGTTTTAATGTTCGCGGTGGTAAAACAGATCAGAATCTTGTGCTATTGGATGATGGTGTTATTTATAATCCAACACATTTTTTCGGAATATTTTCAGCATTAAATCCATTTAGCACTGGCTCCGCGACAATATACAAAGGAAGTATTCCTGCTGAGTTTGGTGGTAGATTATCTTCTGTCTTCGATTTAAAAACAAAAACTCCAAATACTTCTGAGTTTTCGGGAGAGGCAGCCATAGGTCCTGTAACAAGTACCGTTGTCTTAGAAACACCTATAGTTAAGGATAAATCAGGATTATTAGTGGGAGGAAGAGCCACATATTCCGAATGGATATTGAGGTCATTAGACAATGATGATTTAAGAAATAGTCAGGCTTCATTCTTCGATATCATAGCCAAATACAGTCATAGTATTAATGAGAATAATGACATAAAAGCAACAGGATACTACAGTAGAGACGCCTTTAGCATAACGTCCGACTCTATTTTTGCTTACAGTAATAGAATGGCATCTTTAAGATGGAATCATAAATTCAATGAAAAAAATAGGGGCAGGCTTATTTTAACCAATAGCCAATATAAATTCAATATAGAATTTGATGGCAAAACCAACACAGACTTTGATTTAGAATATGTAAACAATGAAAGTGAGTTCAAAGCTGAGTTTGATTATCTGCATAGTAAGATTCATAAGTTTAAATATGGGCTCTCTGCTAAATTGTATGAAATTGATCCTGGACGTGTTGACCCTTTAGGTCCAGATTCAGAAACTGCAAAAATATCTATACCGCGAGAAAGAGCCCTTGAGACGGCATTATTTATATCCGATAATTATAAAGTAAGTGATAAATTACGTCTAGAAGCAGGAGTACGATTCTCGCTTTTTTCTGCTCTGGGAGAAGGGATACAACGCATTTATGAAGACAACGGTCCACGCAATGCAAGTACATTTATTGAGACAAGAGCATTTGATAAAAATGAAATCATAAAGACCTATGGTGGTCCAGAATTTAGAATTTCTGGGCGTTATTTTTTAAGCTCAGATTTATCAATAAAGGCCAGCTTTAATAATACCTTTCAATATGTCCATACTCTAAATAGTAACACAACCGTTTCCCAAACAGACACCTACAAGTTGTCGGATTTAAATATAAAACCGCAAAAAGCGAACCTATTTTCATTAGGTATATTTAAAAACATTGAAGGGAATAAATATGAACTTAGTTTTGAGGGATACTATAAAACACAGCGCAATTTGCTGGACTTTAAAGTAGGAGCACAATTATTATTAAATGAACAAGTAGAGGCAGAAGTGCTTCAAGGTGATGGAAAGGCCTATGGCGTAGAGTTGCTCCTAAGGAAAAATGAAGGGCGACTAAATGGCTGGTTATCTTATACTTACGCACGTTCGTTTATACGTTTGAATAGTGAATTTAGCGAAGAACGTGTAAATAACGGAGACTTTTTCCCAACAAATTATGACAAACCACATGATTTTAGCTTAGTAACAAATTACAAGTTTACACGTCGCTTTAGCGCCTCTGCCAATTTTGTGTATCAAACTGGCAGGCCAGCTACATTTCCATTAGGGAATTTTGAGTTTAATGACTCGGACTACGTTTTTTTTAGTGACAGGAATTCGTTTAGAATCCCAGATTTTTACAGGTTAGACCTTAGCTTTAACGTAGAGGGAACCCATAAGATTAAAAAGTTTGCACATAGTTTTTGGAATATTTCGGTTTATAATGTTCTAGGAAGAAATAACCCTTATTCTGTCTTTTTTGTCACAGAGGATGGCAAAGTTAAAGCTTTGCAGAGTTCTGTTTTTGCCGTTCCCGTTCCAACCATTACCTATAATTTTAAATTCTAAAGTATGGCCTCTCTATTTAAAATTAAATACCGATCAATGTTGATATACTATGTCTTGTTATTAGTCATATTCAACAGCTGTATAGAGACCTTGGATCCTGAAGGACTTGTTGATGATTTTGAAAGTGTTTTGGTCATAGAAGCAACTATTACAAATGAGTTAAAACAGCACGAAATTAGATTGACCAGGAGTTTTAAATTTGAAGAAAATATTACCCCTTTAGAAAGCAATGCAGAGGTTAAGGTTTTGGATGATGATGGAAATGTAATTAGGTTCTTGGAAAGTGAGCCTGGCTTATATCTTTCTGAAGAAGCTTTTGAAGCACAACCAAATAAAAACTATCGCCTATCCATAACAACATCTGATGGGAGGAATTATGCTTCCGATGCAGCACAACTCACCCAAATTACACCAATAAATGAAGTCATTGCTCAAAGAGTTATAAATAATGGAGAAGACGGCATGGGCTTTTTTGTAAATACTTTTGATCCCACCAATAGCAGTAAATTTTATCGCTATGAATTTGAGGAGACTTATAAAATCATTGCACCATTCTGGCGACCAGACGATCTCATTACACTTACGGATGACCCAATTGATTGTTTTGTGCAAGAAGTATTCGTAGGGGAAAATAATGAACGTGTTTGCTATGGTACAAATATTTCTAATACTATTATTTTAACAAATACTTCTGGATTAGAACAAGATAATGTATCCCAGTTTTTAGTTCATTTTATTAATAAGAACAATTATATTCTAACCCATCGATACAGTATTTTGGTACGTCAGTTTGTTCAATCTCCTGCCGCTTATAATTTTTTTGAAACCTTAAGAAATCTATCTCAAAGTGATAATATATTTTCTCAAATACAACCTGGACTTCTTGTAGGCAACGTATTCTCTGCAAACAACGAAAATGAAATAGTGCTGGGTTATTTTGATGTCGCTAGTGTATCAGAACAGCGTATCTTTTTTAATTATACCGATTTTTTTTCTGAAGAACCATTACCACCATATGTAAACCCATGTGAACAATTTGCGCCGCCTGTGTCTTTATCTGGCACTTGCATATTGGCTAATTTTGTGAGGTCTGGTACTGTAGAGTTTGTCAGTGAAAATCCCGCACCAAATGCAGAGTTCCCAGGCCCATTTCTTGTGGTTACCGATGTTTGTGGAGATTGTACAGAATTAGGCAGTAATGTAGTACCACCGTTTTGGATAGATTAACAATATGATGAAGAAATCAATAATTATAATATTAATTTTTATGCTAGGGTCGATACGCTCTTTTGCGCAATTAAATAATAATGAAAAGCACATTGCAGCACATGGTTTAAAGAATATTCCACAGGAGAGCGTTTTTGTCCATTTTAACACAAGCCTACTGTTTGTAGGAGAACAATTCTTATATAAAATTTATTGTTTTAATAATGAAAGTGAGACTTTCAGTAATATCAGTAAAATCGCATATATAGAATTGATAGCTCAAAATGAATCTGTCGTCTTTAAACATAAAATAAGATTAGACACTGGTACAGGTGATGGAGACTTTTTTATCCCTACTGACCTTTCTACAGGAACTTATAAGTTATTCGCTTATACTCAATGGATGCGGAACCATGGAACAGCATCCTTTTTTGAAGCAGATATTGCGATTATTAACCCTTATCAGAAAGTTCCAAAAGACTATTTAGAAAAAAGTATGGATACCCTAGTTAATAAAGTAGTCACAGGAGATATAAAGCATCCAGAATCTACAAGCTATAATGAAGATTCTGAGGGATTAATCAGTTTGGATAAAACAGAACTTGGAAAACGAAAAAAACTTAGGATCACGATAGACAATAAAAACATTAATAATGTTAATTATTCTTTATCTGTACGACAACTTAACGATATAGTCAACTTAGAACCAGAACTTAGTGTAGGCTTTATCGAACGGTTAAAAAATTCACCAAAGTACAGCAAAAACATCACTCCTAATTTATCCTTTTTACCTGAGCTTAGAGGTGAACTTATTTCAGGAACTGTTGTGAACAAAGAAAATGATAGTCTCGTTTCTGGTAAAAGAATTGCACTTTCATTTCCAGGAAAGAATTATCTCTTTAAAGTTTCTACTACCGATGATTTTGGACGTTTCTATTTTAATCTAGATGCGCCTTACGAGAGTTCCTGTTCAGTTTTACAGCATTTTTCAAAGGATTGGAAAAGCGATACTATTTATTTTAATAAGAACCAAGTGCAGTATGAAGACTTAAAGTTTAGATCTTTTAAGCTCAACCCAAGCATGAAAGATTACATAGAGAAGCGTAGTATCGAAAACCAAATCGAAAATGCCTACATAAGCTTAAAATTAGATCGGGAATCAACAATCAAGCAAAATATTCCTTTTTACAGAGAGTTTAAAACGATCTACCATTTAGACGACTACACGAGATTCAATACTATTGAAGAAACCATTATAGAAGTTGTTGACGAGATGAGTATTAAAAAAACGCCACAGGAAAATCGAAGTTTTTATATAAAACCAAAAATTGAATATCAATATATGGGTTTTACAAATCTATTATTTGTTGATGGAGTTTACGTGAAAGACCAAGAGGCATTTATGGATTACAATGCCAAGAACATAAAAACAATTCGTCTCTCTCGAGACAGATATTTAATTGGTTCAATACCATATCAAGGTATAATCGCTATTGAGACTATTGATGGCGATTTCTATGAAAATTTTGAAGCTGACGATATCGAAAAACTAGACTTATTCGCTCCACAAGACAATAAAATATATTTTAAACAAGACTATCAAACTGATACAAATAATGAATGGGATCGTATTCCTGATTTTAGGAGACAATTGCTTTGGATTCCAAATATAACTCTGGACAATGCCCAAGTTATTGAATTGTATACCTCTGATATTCAAGGAGACTATCAAATAAACTTAGAAGGATTTTCATCCAGCGGTAAACCTATTAGTGCTTCAAAAACGTTTCGTGTTCACGAATAAGCCTGCAAAATTTCTTGTCAAATCATGCTATTACCTCGTAATCGCTTTAAATATATCGTTCCCGTTTGCAAACAACACTAAGGCAATTAAAATAAAGAATCCTACTATTTGAGCACGTTCTAAAAACTTCTCGCTTGGTTTGCGACCAGAAATCATTTCGTATAGTAAAAACATAACATGACCACCATCCAAAGCTGGTATTGGTAGAAGATTTAAAACCGCCAACATAATGGAAAGAAATGCTGTTAATTTCCAAAAGGCTTCCCAACTCCAAAAGTCCGGGAAGATGTCGTAAATAGCTTTAAACCCTCCAAGGCCTTTGTAAGCTTCAGTTTTAGGATTAAAAATAGCCTTAAGTTGAGAAAAATAATTAGTGATTGTAGATGCAAATTTGTTTCCGCCTTCCACGAAGCTCTCACCAAATGAATAGTCTCTTCGGGTAACTTCGTAATATCCAAGTTCCGTAAATCGTTTTGCATCAATTAGTCTAAAGATATTTAATTTTCCTTCATTATTGACTTTAAGACTTTTTGTAAGTACGTCATCATCCCTCAACACCTCGGCAGTAACTGTTTGACCTTTTAAGCTTTCTAGCTCGCCTTCAAATTGATCAAAATACTCAAGTTTTTTTCCATTAAGACCTAAAATCATGTCGCCTTGTTTAAGATCAGCTGATTTGTTGGCTGAAGAATCTGGTACCGATTCAACAATAAATGGATATCTATATCTAAACAGGTTTCTACTACCTTCATCTGATAATTGACCCAAAAAGTTTTCAGGAAGACTAATCACCTTTTCTTGCCCATCTCTTTCAATGGTCATTTGTTCAGCACCAATGATATACTGACCTATTTCAGAATCCTTTTCAATTTTCTGGTCGTTAATAGCCAATACCTTATCTCCTGTCTGAAATCCAGCGTCTTGAAGTACAGGGTTTTCAATTAAATAACCGCCTTTAAGACTAGCGATTTTTATATCCGTATCACCGTAAATAAAAGATACAAATACAAAAATCACATAGGCCAAAATAAAGTTTACCGTTACGCCACCAAGCATAATAATTAGACGTTGCCAAGCTGGCTTAGATCGGAACTCCCAAGGTTGTGGCGGTTGCGCCATTTGCTCCTTGTCCATACTTTCATCTATCATTCCGGCTATCTTCACATAACCTCCAAGCGGTAACCAACCTATACCATAAACGGTTTCCCCTATCTTCTTTTTAAATAGGGAATATTTAACATCAAAAAAGAGGTAAAACTTTTCAACTTTAGTTTTAAAAAGTTTTGCTGGTATAAAGTGTCCTAACTCGTGTAATACAATTAGTAAGGATAAGCTTAATAAAAATTGGGATATCTTAATTACAAATTCCATGTAGTCATTTTCAAATTTCGATTGACAAAAGTAACGTTTTCGGGCAACTTAGAAAATAATTGTAATTCCAATCGATTTATTTTTAACAATGATTTATAAATCAGACGATTTCAAGGACACATATATGTTAAAAAAGTTCTTGAAAATTAAGCGTAATCGTAACTTTGCAATCTAATTTTTGAAGCAAAATTTATGTCCTTTCTTTCATATTTTAAAACCTATAAAAAATTCGGAGTATTCTTCTCAATATTATGTATTATCATTATTACTATCATATACAACATACTCAATGTAAAACCAAAATTACCGGTCTGGAACCCAGTTTCAGTGAGCGAAGAATTAGTTGATAGTTCCATTCAACATAAAGCCAAATATCACACGATTGCAGATTTCAGTTTAACCAATCAAAATGGGGAAACTGTAACCCAAGACACTTATAAGAACAAAATTTATGTGGCTGATTTCTTTTTTACGACTTGTCAAACCATTTGTCCTATTATGACAGATCATATGTACAAAATTCAAAAGGAAATTCTAAATGATGATGATGTCATGCTACTCTCACATTCCGTCACGCCTAAAATTGATAGCGTTGCCCAGCTTAAAAAGTATGCAAAGGAGAAAGGTGTTATAAACCGTAAGTGGAATTTAGTTACTGGTGATAAAAAACAAATCTATGAGTTGGCGAGAAAAAGTTACCTAGCCGTTAAAACAGATGGAAATGGGGATGAATACGACATGATTCACACCGAAAACTTTTTGCTCATAGATAAAAAGCGACGAATCAGAGGGTTTTATGATGGCACGCAGCCAGAGGATATTGAGAAACTTCTGGAGGACATTGAAACCCTAAAGGACGAATCTTAAATTCTTTAAAAAGGGTTTTACGTCCTTAAATTTTTAGCTTATTTTTGCTTCTTTAAATTCATTCTAAATAAAAATAAGGTTGACATTAGCAGATCTAAAACGTGGACAGCAAGGTATCATTACTGATGTTTCTTCTATCCATATTCCATTAAAGCTTTTAGAAATGGGATGTCTGCCAGGCAATTCTGTAGAGTTGGTTCAAGTGGCACCTTTCGCGGATCCCATGTATCTTAATATTAACGGTACGCATCTAGCCATTAGAAAAGAAACTGCTATGCACATTTTAATAGAAACAGTAGATGAGTAAGCAAATTAATGTGGCCTTAATAGGGAATCCAAATACAGGAAAAACTTCCGTTTTTAATGCGCTAACTGGTCTTAATCAAAAAGTCGGTAATTATCCAGGGATTACGGTTGAAAAAAAAGAAGGTATCTGCAAATTGCCCCGAGGTGTAAAGGCACATATCATTGATCTGCCAGGAACTTACAGTTTAAATGCCTCGTCGCTTGATGAAAACGTCGTTATAGAATTACTGTTGAATAAAAATGACAAGGACTTTCCCGATGTTGCCGTCGTCGTTAGTGATGTCGAAAATCTCAAGCGTAACCTTTTACTATTTACTCAAATCAAGGACTTAGAAATCCCAACTATTTTGGTCATTAATATGTCTGACCGCATGGCTTATAAAGGCATTTCGCTTGATATCGACTATTTAGAGCAGCAATTGGAAACTAAAATTGCACTCATAAGTACCAGAAAAAATAAGGGCATCAGCGAATTGAAAGAACTCATCACTAATTTTAAAGAGCTTTCAACCCGACCTTGTATGAATGCGTCTTCAATAGATGATGATTATTTTAATAACCTCAGAAAAGCTTTTCCTAATCAGTTGTTATATAAACTCTGGTTAGTGATTACCCAAGATGTCAATTTTGGTAAAACGGACAGAAAATCCATTGATGCAGTTTCTGATTTTAAGACAAAATCCAAAGCGGATTTAAAACGACTCCAACAAAAAGAGACCATAAAACGTTATCAGTTTATCAACGATACACTTAAAAAAGGTCAGACCATAGATTTGGCTACGGCCAAAGATCTAAGAATAAAACTGGATAGAATTTTAACCCATAAAGTTTGGGGTTACCTGATATTTGGTGTTATACTTCTAACTATTTTTCAAGCCATATACGATTGGTCTAGTGTTCCCATGGATTTTATTGATAGTACTTTCGCTTCCTTTAGCGAGTGGACTAAAAGTGTGCTTCCGGAGGGTGCGTTTACTAATCTTATTGCCGAAGGTATTATTCCAGGACTCGGAGGCATTGTTATTTTTATACCACAGATTGCATTCTTATTTCTATTTATTTCTATTCTCGAAGAGAGTGGCTATATGAGTCGCGTTGTCTTCTTAATGGATCGTATCATGCGTCGTTTTGGATTGAGCGGAAAGAGTGTAGTGCCTTTAATTTCAGGTACTGCTTGTGCCATCCCAGCAATTATGGCTACACGTAATATTGAAAGTTGGAAAGAACGACTTATCACTATTCTAGTGACGCCATTCACAACCTGTTCTGCAAGACTTCCTGTATACCTTATTATTATTGCATTGGTTATTCCTGAAGGGCGATTTTTTGGACTGAGCTATCAAGCCTTAACCTTAATGTTACTTTACCTCATTGGATTTGGTGCAGCAGTCGGATCTGCTTGGATTCTACATAAAATCCTTAAAATCAGAAGTAAGACATTTTTTGTCGTGGAAATGCCTAACTATAAGTTGCCATTGCTTAAAAATGTTGCCTTAACCGTTTTAGAAAAAACAAAAGCTTTTGTGTTTGGTGCTGGTAAAATCATTTTGGCTATCTCAATTGTGTTATGGTTTTTAGCCTCTTATGGTCCAGGTGAAAGTTTTAACAATGCTGAAACCATTGTCACTGAGCAATATGCTTCAGAGAATTTATCTGAGGAAGAACTACAACAAAAAATAGCATCCCATAAACTCGAACATTCGTTTATCGGCATTGCTGGCCATGCTATAGAACCTGTCATTAGGCCATTGGGTTATGATTGGAAAATAGGTATTGCTATTGTAAGCTCTTTTGCGGCACGGGAAGTATTTGTAGGCACTTTAGCGACTATTTATAGTGTGGGGAGTGACGAAGAAGAAACCATCAAAAACCGAATGGCAGGTGAAGTTAATCCAATTCTTGGTGGTCCGTTGTTCAATTTTGCTTCTGGTATCTCCCTCTTACTATTTTATGCCTTTGCCATGCAATGTATGAGTACTTTAGCTATTGTAAAGCGCGAAACTAATTCTTGGAAATGGCCGATGTACCAACTCGTGATAATGAGTGGTTTTGCTTATATTGTAGCATTAATAGCTTTTCAAATTTTGAAATAAATGAATATAATTATTCAAAACATATTAGTCTTTTCTGCTTTAAGTTTAGCACTTATATTTTTGGTGCGAAAATTCATTTGGAAGCCTAAGAAAGCGTCTACAAAAGCTTGCGGAAGCGATGATAGTTGTGGATGTTCTTAATTATAATGATTAGTTCTTTACAAATCGTATAGTTTCAATTTGGTTTCCTGCTTTTACCTTTGCAAAATAGTATCCATAACTATACTTAGCTACATCCATTTGTATATTCCGAGTTCCATTTCCTTTTATAATCTCTAATTTTTGACCTAGTATATTGAACAGTTCGACTTCTGAAATTGTATTATGTGCTTCAATATTGAAAAAATGCTGTGTTGGATTTGGATATGCCTTTAAGTTTTCAAAAATTGAAATATCTGTCGTACTCAATGACGTTTCATTAGCAGCATAAATCTTAAACGTTATATTAGTTGGGAAGTTATAGCCTGAACCTGGGAAAGTATCTAAATCTAAATGAATTTCATGAGATCCAGTATTTGAATTATAATATAATGAGTGTTCAAAATAAAAACTACTACCTGATCCTTCAGGTATAATAGGCTCAGCAAATACTATTGCATCTGGATTATTGTTTAGAAATGGATGTGATAAAGAACTAAAATAAGCATATTCTGTTACAGATATCACAATCTCATCTACGTTTTGAGGGGTGGTAATGTGATCATAGAGATAGACACTAGAAGTATCTCCTATAATATTATATTCTGCATTTATGGGAATGTTAAAGCTTGGTTGACACCGAATCACCCATTCACCTGAACCATAAAAGTTATAATTTAGATTTACTGGGAGATCATTAAAAATCTCATTGTCATCAACATTCTTTGAACTTACAAGATTCCATGTATCATCATTGTTTGTTAATGGATTATCAATCACTGTGGCGTATGGTGCAACTGGAAAAATAGAGTTAGCTATTGCCGTATGAGTGAAATTACCATTTTGTGATCCGGGAGTATCTCTTGGAGCATAAATCACATTAAAAATTCTACCTGATGCCATAGTTATATTTGGATCATCATATTTAATATAATGTCCACCAATTAAGGCGTCGTAACCAACACTAATAGGATTAACCACACCAGCAATGGCATCAGTTCCGTATTGTGCATTGCGCACTTCTTTAGCAATTACAACCATATCAGGATTAATATCAGGTATGTTAAGAACTGAAATATTCTGTATTGGTGGGATCCCTTTGTCTGTTATATGCCTCTTAACACCAACTTGCGCTTGGCTTATATGGCTTAGGATTATAAGAAATGAAATTAAAGTAATTGTCTTCATAGCTTTATTATTATTCTGTGATTTTTGAGTAAGTTGCTTCCGCTGAAAGATCCGGGTTTCCATTAAGATTATCTTGTGAAAATTGCATGGTATTTTCATTTAGGAAGGATACAATGACTGACAAAATCACAATATCATTTTCGTCCACTACTTCTAAAACATTTCCCTCTAATAAATTATATAGATATTCATCTGAAATAATCTCGTTTTCACAATTGACCCCTTGCCTTGTTATATCTTGATATGTAGTCTCAGTAATGTTTACTTCTACTAGGCAATCTGGAGTAATGTCTGTATCTGGTTGTCCATTTTCTTTAATAATGAATTGTTCCATACGCCATCTAAACTGCATATCTCTTTCAAAATCTTCTAAAGTACGTGTTAACCCACCATCATCACCGTTGTTGCAGGCAACAAACAAAGAAGCGATAATAAGTATCATTACATTTTTGAAATTTTTCATAACTCTAAGTTTTAAAGATTTACATTTTAAAGGTATTGCTTTAAGGACTTTAAAAAAGAGAGAGTTACTGTACACTAGCCCAGTAATGGTAAGTGTGTTGTTTTTAATGGTAACTGCTAAAAGTTAAGCAACTCTTGAAGTAGTTTCTTCTTTCTACTTGCTACAGGAATAGTAGAATCATCATCTAAAATAACAGCATCAGCAGATTTATGGAGGGCTTTTATTCTGTTAAGGTTAATGAGATAAGAATGATGACAACGAAAAAATTGTTTTTTACTTAATTGTTCCTCAAAAGTTTTCAAGGATTTTGATACTAACACTTTTTTATTTCCACTACAGAAAAAGTGTGTATAGTTATTATCAGCTTGAGCATAATAAATATCCTGTAAATCGACCACATGGGTTAAATCGTGATTTTTTAGAACAATTCGCTGGCTTTGTTGTTGTGATTGTAGATTGTGAAAAAAAACTTCTATCTGTTTGTAATAATTTTCTTGTTGAATAAGGTCTAGAGTTCTTAATACTTCTGTTTTTAACTCATTATCTGAATACGGTTTTAAAAGATAACTTAAGGCACTAAATTTAAACGCTTCTATGGCATACTCACTATGTGATGTGGTAAAAATAAGTTTAGAATTTTTAAGATTGGCTTCCCTTAATGCATCAAATACAAGCCCATCACCTAGGTGAACATCAGCTATAATGATATCATAAGAGGAGGTGTTTAATTTTTGTTTAGCTTCTTCTAAACTAAACACTTGGTCAATATTGCTAAAATGTTCCTTAACCAAAGCTCTATTGACGTTACTTTGCTTAATACTGTCCTCTATAATGATACACGAAACTGTCATTAATTTCTCAAAAAAATATTGGGCAAGTAATTATAATTATAGTTCCAGAATCTTCATTAGAGACTGTTTGCACATCAATTTTAAAACCATGAAGTTTTTCATAGTTATTAATACGTTGATCTATAATTTTAGTACCCATAGATTGATGTAAGTGTTTTCCTAATTCGCTCTTGGATTTAGAAAACCCTTTTCCATTATCTTCTACTTTTACTACCAATTCATTGTTCTGTTCTAAATACTGTATTTTAATTTCACCATTGTCAACACTTTTAATACCATGTAGAACAGCATTTTCAACAAAAGGCTGTACCAACATTGGTGGGATTTTGATATAATGCATATCTAAAGATTCATCAACATGTATTTTAAAATTAAAGCTGTAATCATGAACAAGTTGTTGTAATTGTAAGAACTTAGAAATAAGGCTAACATCGTCTTCAACAGAAACGAACTCTTTATCAGAACCTTCTAAAATCAGGCGCATCAGTTTACTGTAAGATGATAAATGCTCTGAGGTTTCGTTACTTTTATCAGGATCTAAATTCAATTTTATTTCATTCAACGCATTAAACATAAAATGCGGATTCAGTTGTGTCTGCAATAGTCTAAAATTGAGCTGAGAATAATTAAGATCTTGCTTGGCTCTATAATTTCTATACAATAAAAACCCTAATAGCAGTAATAAAACACTTCCTGCCAAGCTTCCAAATAAAGTGAGTCTTTGATTTGAAATCTTTTCGGCTTTTGCTTCATTTTGAAAATTCAAGGATTCTATTTCTTGTTGCTGCTTTTCATTTTGATAACGTTCAATAATTTCTCTTGTAGAAATACGCGAATTTTTTGCGTTTAAGCTATCTCTAACTACATTAGATGCTTCCATAATTTCAACTACTTTAGAAGTATGCCCTAGCTTTACATAAGCACCTTTTAAGCCATCATAAGCTTTCAATTTTAAACTGTCTTTTGCGTCCTTTAAAGCATCTTTAAAATAAGCAATAGCCTTTTGGGTATCATTCTTAAGTAAATAGATGTTTCCAGCAAAAATCTTTGGGTCAGACGTAAGTACATCCGATTTAATCTGAGATTTCACTTCTATTTCCTTTAAGGCATACTTAAGGGAACGGTCGTAATCCTTTTGTCTAAAATAGCTGCGTTTTAGATTATTATAGGTTATTCCTAATAATCTTTTATCATTTTGACCAGTAGCAATGCGTTCAATATCCAATGATAAATCAATAAATTTCTGATAGTCATAGCCTACGGTCACGCCATCTTCGTAAAGCTGATTCTTGTGCTTTTCCATTAATTTAGAATTAGGCGAAAAAGTCATGGATTTTTCATAAAATTTTGATGCTGACGTTTTATCACCCCCAAGTTCATAAGTAATACCAAGTGATAAATACGTTAGTGAAATCCCTCTGTTATTTTTTGCTATAAGAAATGAATTTAGAGCTTTTGCATAATTGACTAAAGCACTATCAGATTGCCTTTCTTGCCGATATGCATCACCCATTGATTTATAGGTTCTACCTATGAGATTATTATCTAACCGATCTTCATGATTTAGGTTGAGTTTCAAAATACCTATTGCAGAAAGGTAATTTTTTTTATACCATAATATTTCTGCTGTTTTAAGTCTACTTTCTGCAACTATTGATATATTTTTTAGTTTTTCTGAAATTTTTAAAGCTAAATCTGCATAAAAAAGTGCGCTATCTAAATTGGATTTCTTGAACTGGTCTGCACTATCGATAAATGTTTCTATTTTTTTGATTTTGGAAGAATCTAAGGCTTTTGATTCAGAATTTTGGGAATATAAAACCATTGAACAAAACAATATTGCAAAAAAATGAAGACGACCTAACATGAAAATAATTAATAGCCCTTTAAAGGTAATAAAAAAATTATGTCATTAATTGCTTTCTCCTGTAGAGTTCTAACTAGATTGTAAAAAATTTAGCTATATTTGAAAAATTTTTAAGCTTACTTAAAAATTAATTAAAGTAATTAGAAATGTCCACGGCAACTGAAAACTTTGTAAAAGCGATATACAACAATAACTCCCATGATGCACATAATACCAAGCCTGGTAATATTGCCAAAAAACTCGGTATTTCCAGTGCTGCCGCCACAGATATGGCTAAAAAATTGGCGGCCAAAGATCTGTTAAACTATCAAAAATATCAAGAGTTACAACTGACTGAAAAAGGCCGAAAAATGGCTATGAACATTATTAGAAAGCATCGTCTTTGGGAAGCTTTCTTGTTTAAAATGTTCGATATGTCTCTTCATGATATTCATAAGGAAGCAGAATTATTAGAACATCAAACCTCTGATCTATTGGCTAATAAAATGAGTGAATATCTTGGGCATCCAAAATTTGATCCACATGGAGATCCTATTCCAAATGCACATGGAGAAATTACAACTACAGACACTTCATTTCCTTTGTCTCAAGCTGCTGCAGGAAATACCTATATCATATCACGACTTACAAGTGACGATAAAGAATTTTTTGAATTCTGTGCGCAACACAAGTTAAAATATGGACACGAAATAAAAGTATCAAAACAGTTTAAGAACAATAAAATGACGGAGCTGTCAGTCCATAATAATACAATTTTACTAAACGAAGATTTTACAACATTAATTTATGTCAATTCCACTAAATAAAAAGTTTATTTCAAGCAGTATACTGCTTTTATTTACATTGGTTTCATTTTCTCAAGAATCTAACTCTTCGCAACCCTTAGTAACCGATAGACCAGATGCTACAGAGGCTTCTTCTACAGTTGGCAAAGGTGTCCTTCAGTTTGAAACTGGAGCAATCTATGATACTTTCGAAAAGGACAACATCAAAACCGAAAATTTCACTTACAACACTATGCTTATTCGCTATGGTATTCTAGATAATTTTGAATTACGTTTAGGCTGGAATTTCATCGAGGGCGTCACAAAAATAAATAATAAAAAACTAGATAATGTAACCAGTGGACTAACACCTCTATTATTGGGTATGAAAGTGGACATTACAAAAGAAAAAGATGGGATGCCCGAGATTGCCTTAATTGGTCATGTATTTCCAATATTCAGTGCTTCAGAAGACTATCGACCTGAAAGTACAGCAGTGGACTTTAGGTTTTCATTATCTCATACATTAAGTGAAAAATCCAGCATAGGCTATAACATAGGTGGACAATGGGGAAACGACTCTTCTGAAGCTGCCGCTATTTATACCCTTGCCTATGGTTACAGCTTTACTAAGAAATTTGGAATGTATGCCGAACTCTATGGTGATTTGCCTGAAGACAGCTCTGCAAATCATTATTGGGATGCAGGTGTAACCTACTTAGTATCCAATGATTTGCAGTTGGATGCTTATTTCGGTACCAGTATTACTAAAGGTCAAGATTTACTTTTAGGTTTTGGCTTTAGTTATAGGGTAAAGCCTAATAGAATTAAATAATAAACCAGTTAGATTAAAATATCAGACTCAAACTATGAGAAAACAATTCATTATGCTAATAGTAGCATTAACTTTATTAAACTGTAAGGACGAGAGTAAATCCAATGGTAAATTAAACGTGGTTACTACCACTACCATGATTACAGATTTAGTCAAAAATATTGGTGGAGATGCCATTAATGTTCAAGGACTTATGGGAAGTGGTGTTGATCCGCACCTTTACAAAGCCAGTGAAGGTGATGTATCAAAATTGGTGAATGCAGATGTCATTTTCTTTAATGGTTTACATTTAGAAGGTAAATTAGTAGAAGTATTTGAAAAAATGGAAAGTCCTACCAAAAAGCCAGTCGCTCTGTCAGAAACATTGGACAAAAGTAAATTAATTGGTTCGGATTATTTCGCGTCAAACTATGACCCTCATGTTTGGTTCGATATCAACTATTTTAAACAATTCGCTAAAAGGGTAACCCAAGTCCTTATTGAAAAAGATCCAAATAATGCTAAAGTATTTACAGATAACGAAGCCAAATACTTAGCTGAACTCGACAAACTTCAGAAAGATGTACAAGGTGTGGTAGACGCCCTTCCAAGAAAAAAGAGAATATTAGTGACAGCACATGACGCTTTTAACTATTTTGGAGAGGCTTACAGATTCAGGGTTGTAGGTTTACAAGGATTGTCTACTGCTACTGAAGCTGGTGTGCAAGA
This sequence comes from Winogradskyella flava, assembly GCF_014243395.1. Taxonomy (GTDB): domain Bacteria; phylum Bacteroidota; class Bacteroidia; order Flavobacteriales; family Flavobacteriaceae; genus Winogradskyella; species Winogradskyella flava. The sequence continues at coordinate 349,402 of NZ_JACLCP010000001.1, forward strand.
TGTACAAAAGTTGTCAAATTTTATAATCGACAATGATGTTAAAGCCATTTTCGTAGAAAGTTCGGTACCAAGACGCACTATAGAGGCGCTTCAGGCCGCTGTAAAATCTAAAGGTCAGGATATAAAAATTGGAGGTACCTTATATTCTGACGCCCTAGGAGATGCTGAAACTATTGAAGGCACCTATATTGGTATGTACCGTTATAATATAAAAACCATAGTTAGTGCTTTACAATAGTATGGATAAAATTGCCGTAAAAGTTGACGATTTAACAGTAGCATACAACTACAAACCTGTACTATGGGATATCGACTTAGAAATTCCCGAAGGTGTACTCATGGCAATTGTTGGGCCAAATGGCGCTGGTAAATCTACACTTATTAAAGCCATTCTTGGTATTTTAAAACCTATAGCTGGTAGTGTTACCATTTATGATAAATCCTATGAAAAACAACGTCGGCTTGTAGCTTACGTTCCTCAAAAGGGTAGTGTGGATTGGGACTTCCCAACTACAGCTTTAGATGTTGTAATGATGGGTACATACGGAAGTCTAGGCTGGATTAAACGACCAGGGCAAAAAGAAAAAAAAGCAGCATTAGAAGCTTTGGAAAAAGTAGGTATGCTTGCATTTAAAAGTAGGCAGATTAGTCAACTGTCTGGTGGCCAACAACAACGTATATTCCTAGCAAGAGCTTTAGTACAAAATGCATCGATTTATTTTATGGACGAACCCTTTCAAGGTGTAGATGCAACAACTGAGATAGCCATTATCAATATTCTAAAAGAATTGCGTAAAGCTGGTAAAACTGTCATTGTAGTACATCACGATTTACAGACTGTCCCAGAATACTTTGATTGGGTAACATTTTTAAATGTGAAAAAAATCGCAACAGGTCCTGTTAAGGATATTTTCAATGATGATAATCTAACTAAGACTTATGGAATTAACTATAAGGTTAGTATTCAAGAATAAAGAATTATGAAATACGCTTACACCATCCTCTACGTGGAAAATGTTGAAAATACCATCGCATTCTATGAGAATGCTTTTGGTTTTCAAAAAAAATTTATGACACCCGAAGCAGATTATGGAGAGCTCATTTCTGGTGGAACTACCATTGCATTTGCCTCGTATGGTTTGGGCAAATCAAATTTTAAAAAGGGATATAAAGTCTCTTCATTGAATGAAAAGCCCTTTGGCATTGAACTGGTATTTACCACAGAAAGCATTGAAACTGATTTTAAAAGAGCCATAGATGCTGGAGCAATTGAATATGAGCCAATAGTAGAAAAACCTTGGGGGCAAAAAGTAGGTTACTTAAGGGACATTAATGGGTTTTTGATTGAAGTTTGTACGCCTATAAAAGAGTAGTGCTTAAATATGAATTGAACTTGAAATTTCGACAGCGTCGGAAACCATCAAAATTCAGAAATAATGAGTGAAGAGATGGAGATGCCAAGCTGAGCTTGGAGCACGAAATCTCGATAACGAATGATGCTTTAGTAATTTCCTAATTTTGATCGTGATTTTTTGGTTCGTTTTGTATCAAGACAAAATGAACAGAATAAATTTGAGATTCTGAAACAAGTTCAGAATGACGAAAATGAATTGAACGTTTAGAGTAGGATTTCCGCTAAAGCGGGAATGACAAATGGATATAACAGAATACATACAATTGGTCTTCACAGACTATACACTAAGAACCATAACACTTGGTACCGCAGTACTTGGTGCAGCAACAGGAATGTTAGGGAGTTTTGCAGTCCTTAGAAAACAAAGCTTACTTGGAGATGCTATTTCACATGCTGCTTTACCAGGTATTGCAATCGCATTTCTCATTACTGGAGCTAAAGACACCAATACACTTTTAATTGGAGCTCTAGTCAGTGGCCTTATTGGAACATTTTGGATCAGGGGTATTGTAACCAAAACGCATTTAAAATCTGACACAGCTCTTGGTTTAATACTATCATTATTTTTTGGATTTGGAATGTTGTTGCTCACTTTTATTCAAAAACAACCCAATGCCAATCAAGCTGGATTAGATAAATATTTATTTGGTCAAGCAGCTACCTTAGTAGAAAGTGATGTATGGCTGATGGCTATTGTTACTGGAATCTGCCTTATAGTGATGCTTACATTTTGGAAAGAATTTAAAATCCTCTTATTCGATGCCGATTATACCAAAACTCTTGGCTTCAATACCAAAACTATAGATATTCTTATTACAAGTTTTATCGTTTTGGCTATTGTATTGGGTCTTCAAACCGTGGGTGTCGTTTTAATGAGCGCTATGCTTTTAGCACCTGCCGCCGCCGCTAGACAGTGGACCAATAGTTTGGCTATGATGGTGTTTTTAGCGGCGCTTTTTGGAGCATTTTCAGGAGTATTTGGTACAGCAATAAGTGCCACTCAAAACAATTTATCTACAGGCCCTGTAATTGTTTTAGTGGCTAGTGTTTTTGTGGTATTTTCATTTGTTTTTTCACCAAGTCGCGGCTTATTATTTAAACAGATTCGATTTATTAAAAACCGTCGTGATTTAGAATTGCATAAAACCTTAGCATTCATGCATCATATCGCAGAAACTCATGAAGATATTTCGCATCCACATGCTATAAAACTTTTGAATAATTTTCAGGGATATACAAGGTCTACACTTCAAAAATTAGTAGAAAAAGATTATGTAGAGCTTAAAGGTAATATGTGGAGCTTAACCAAAATAGGATTTGAAACTGCTGCAAATCTATACACTAAACAGGTAACAGAAAATGAGTAGCGCACAGTTTGAAATACAATTAATTGCAAGTCTGGTAGCGGTTGCTTGTGCTATCCCAGGTACATTCTTGGTTCTTAGAAAAATGGCTATGATTAGCGACGCCATTAGTCATTCTATATTGCCAGGAATTGTCATTGGATTTTTTATTACACACGATTTAAACTCTCCGTTGCTTATCCTTTTGGCAGCTTTAACAGGAATCGTAACAGTAATTCTTGTTGAATATATTCAAAAAACTGGGCTAGTAAAAGAAGATACAGCTATTGGTTTAGTATTTCCTGCTTTGTTTAGTATTGGAGTTATTATGATTGCCAAAAATGCCAATGATGTACATTTAGATGTCGATGCTGTTCTACTTGGAGAGTTAGCTTTTGCGCCATTTGATCGTTTGGTTATTGCTGGACATGATGTTGGTCCTAAGTCTCTCTGGATAGTTGGTACTATTCTTGCCATAACAGTCACTTTATTATTTACTTTTTTTAAAGAATTAAAAGTTAGTACGTTTGATAAGGGATTAGCTGCATCTTTAGGGTTTTCGCCTGCAATTTTGCATTACGGTTTAATGTCTGTATCCTCAGTGACCACTGTTGGAGCCTTTGATGCTGTTGGAGCTATTTTAGTTGTCGCATTAATGATTGCCCCTGCCGCTGCTGCGTATTTGCTCACAACCAACTTAAAGAAAATGTTAGGTTTAGCAATAGGTTTTGGAATTTTTAGTGCCATTTTTGGATATTGGGTAGCCCATTGGCTCGATGCATCTATTGCGGGTTCAATTACAACAGTGCTTGGGTTGGTTTTTCTATTGGTATATTTATTTGCACCATCAAAAGGTATTATTGCTGTCTTATATAGGGAAAGACAACAGCGAACTGAAGTATCTTTATTGACCTTTTTATTACATCTAAAAAATCATGATGACTTATCAGAACGTCATGTAAAACATCTTAACGAGCATATTAATTGGCAAAAAGTACGCTCAAAAACCGTATTGGATTTAGCCATAAAAAACAATATGATTACCATTGACAATGCTATCGTTTCCCTAACCGAAAAAGGCGATGAATTCACCTCTAAAGCCATCAACTATATCATCACCAATGAAGACACCCAAATTGAAGACATGAAAGATGATTTCTTCCTATTTAGAGGGTAAGATCTTTTCTATTTCCTAAGCATTTCAGCATACAAAACTTAATTTCAAGCAATTAATCTTATAGATTTTCAAAATATTATCTATATTTATAATTGGTTAACCAATTTGGTTAACCAATTATAAATATTACGCTATGGTATCAAAATTACATTTCTACAATTTCTTATCAATTTGTTTCATCTTTTCCACATCTCTTTATGCAACAGACTACACCGTGAGTTCAGTGAATGAATTTGAAGCACTTAATTTACAACCTTGTGATGTTGTTACTTGGACTAATGGTACTTATTCTGACCAAGAGATTGTCTTTAATGCTATTGGAGAATCTGGAAGCCCAATTGTTTTAAAGGCTGAGACGCCAGGAGGAGTAATTTTTACAGGTGAATCTAAACTTAATATCCATGGTGAATACCTCATCGTTGATGGCTTTTATTGGAATGGAGGCATAGGCTTTAACAACCATGTAGAATTTAGACGAAGTGGAGGTAATGATGCCGCCGATGGCGATTTCGCAAATAATTGCATTATGCGTAATTGCGCTTTTAATGATTTACAAGTCGAAGATCCTACAGAACCCGATGCTAAAAGTAGATGGATCGTCCTTTATGGCTCTAATAATACTATAGAAAACTGTTCTTTTCTTAACAAGGATACCACAGGTGTTTGCATACTTGTAGAACTCCTTTATGCTGCAGGTGCATCGGTGAGTCATAATATTTCAAATAACTATTTCTTTAATGTAACTCCTAAAGATGGAAGGTTAAACTCTGGTGATTCTGAAGGTATTAGAATCGGAACTAGCTCGTACCAAACTACTAATGCAGATGTCACTGTAGAAGGTAATTATTTTAAAGAAGTTGATGGTGAAAATGAGATTATATCAAATAAAAGTTTAGGGAACACTTATAGAAATAACACGTTTAGAAAGTGTCGAGGATCTTTAGTTTTGAGACATGGTGCTCAAGCCTTGGTCGAAGGCAACTATTTTATTGGTGAAAATAAGGCAAACTCAGGTGGAATTAGGGTTTCAGATCAAGACCACGTCATTATAAATAATTACATGCAAGGCTTAGATAATTCATCTAGTGCTTACAATAATGGCATTACCTTAATGGGTGGTAATACCTCTTCTGGAGGCACCAGTAGTGGCTACCAAAATGTAAGTAATGTATTGATAGCCTTTAATACTATATATAATTCTGATGATCCAATATTCTTCAATGATCTTCAAGGAAGTACAGATCCACAGGTTACTGTGGCCAACAACTGTATTTATAGCACAAACGGTACTTTAATTTCGGGAGCTATCTCCAATATAGGAAGCTCAATGACGTATTCTGGAAATATTTTTGGCGGTTCTATAGTGGGCATTACAGATCCCGGAATTATAGAAGACAATGCAAACTTCTCACCTTTTGGTGAAGTTTATAAACCAAGTACAACAGGACCTGTAGCAGACGCTTCAGTAGGCACTTACAACGAGGTGGCCATAGACATTGAAGGCTATACAAGACCAGCTTCAGGTAAGGACGTTGGAGCTCATGAAGTCATTGGCAATACAGGCACTGCAACTAACTCAGCACCAATAACTGATGCTGATGTCGGTAATAGTATTGGAGTTTGTTATCTCAATGCTGCTGGTATGAGCTCAGGTACTGCTTGCGTTCCTGTAGATTACGGGACAAATTGTGCACCTATACCTGTAACAGGCGTTAGTGTAAGTCCTCAAAACGGATTGCTTGGTGTTGGAGATACTTTACAATTATCTGCTGTGATTACACCAAATAATGCCACCAATATTCAAGTGATATGGTCTACTAATGATATGTCTATCGCAACTGTAGATGTAAATGGTTTAGTGACTGCTACTGGCGAAGGTATAGCAATTATTACTGTTACTACTGATGATGGTGCGTTTATGGATTCAGCAAGTATTGAAGTGCTTCCTCCGCTTTCACCTCCAGATTGTGTAATGGATGAAAATCTTTCCCTAATAGCTACTGTAGTTAGTTTTTCAGACCAACAGTCTACCAATCCGGCGAGCAATGTTATTGATGGTGATTCAGACAACCGATGGTCTGCCGAAACTTTTCCACAAAATATGGTGATAGATTTAGGTGCCAGTTATTATGTTGGAGGGATCAATCTATATCCTTATCAAGGACGTGATTATCAATATTTAGTTGAAGGCTCCTCTACCTCATCTACTTCAGATTTTACAACATTGGTAGATAGAACGAGTAATACCGCAGGCTCTACTGTAATTAGTGACTCATTTAGCTTTGAAACCGTAAGATATATAAGATTAACTGTTACTGGCGCTGCAACTTATACGGGACCATGGTGTTCCATTTCAGACATGGAAGTTGTTTGTGCTGGTGCTAATTTATCCATACCTGAACTTTCTCTTAAAGACCAAATTGAAATATTCCCAAATCCATTTAATGATGAATTACATCTATCCATACCAATAGAACTATCATCTAGTGTAAAGGGTCTAAGATTATTAGACAGTACTGGTAAACTATTATTGGAAACTCAGGAAACGACTTTAAAACTAGAAAATAAACTATCCAATGGATTATATTTTGTTCAAGTGTTAGGTAATAAAAACCAAGTTGTTCTTACTAAAAAAGTGATGAAGCGATAGAATATTATAATGGAAGAGTTCTCTCATTGTCCATGAAACTGAGAATCTTCTATTTCAATTTTGACATAATCTTATTTAGTACAACATGTTAGAAGTTATAATGAAATTGAGTGAAATAATCTTAAATTGAACTTTATTAAATCCATCAATTAATTTAGTTTTGCGTCTAATTTTAAAATCATAGAAATGAAACTAAGAGGACTTTTTTTGTTTAACCTTTTACTCCTAATCTTTGCTTGTTCAAGTGATTCTGATTCAAATGATGACGACCAAGGTGGTAATCCTAACGATACCGTATTAATACAAGAGATTATCTATAATTATGCTGGAGATAATGACTTTTATACCGAAAGCTTTAGTTATGATGGCAATAAACTATTAAGTATTACTGACACGTCGTCTGATTCTAATGAGGTGTATAGTGCTACTTTTGAATATGATAATAATCGACTTTCCAAAATCAGCTTTTTTGAAGACACTGCGCTTGAAGAATCTATTACACTATCTTATAATTCCGAAAATGTGCTTACAAATCTTGAAATCTTATTCCCTGAAATAAGCAGTGTTCCATTTAATGAATCTATAACTTTTAATAGTGATGGCAGCTTAACAATTGATGACACAACGTATACTATTCAAAATGGTAATGTCATAGAAGAAAATGACTCAGGTGATACTTTAAGCTATGCGTACGATAATAAGAACAGTGCCTATAAAAACATACTTGACATAGAAACAATTATACTTGTAATGAGTCGCGCAGAAAATGGATTTGACATTTATGGTGCAAATAATAATATCACAGAATTAATCGACAATCAAGGAACTTTTTCAGAAATTGAAACGTTTGAATACTCATACAATTCTAATGATTATCCAGTGTCAGCTATGTTGTACTATGATGGTATATTGGATCTTAATGTAGATTTTATTTACGAATAAATAAAACGACTACACAATTAAAAAACCTCATAAACACCAGCTTATGAGGTTTTTTTGTTGGCCTTATTTAAACCCACGCTCATTCTGTATATGCTCATAGGCTTCCTGCACTTGCCTAAACTTTTCTTCTGCACCGTTTTGATGTTCCTTGCCTAAGTGCCCAACACGATCTGGATGGTATTTCTTTGCCATTTTTCTATAAGCTCGTTTAACAGTGTCATCAGAAACTGTCTTGTCAATTTCCAGTATTTTATAGGCATTATTGGTCATGTCATAGAACATGGCTTTAATACTTTCAAAATCCTTATTGCTAATACCTAAATAACCAGACATGGTATAAATCTGTTTGATTTCAACCTCAGCAACATGACCATCGGCTTTAGCAATTCCAAATAAAAAGTGAAGCAATTGCAATCTAGAGGCATGATCCATCATTTGCTTAATCTGCATGCAGACTTGCCTCATCGATATATTTTGTTTCGTAATACGCTTAAATAATTCAAAAGCATGATTAGCACGCTCTTTTCCATACATGTTTCTAAACTGTTGACGCACAAAGTCAAGCTCACGTTGGTCTTGCTTACCATCTGCTTTAATGATAATAGAAGCCAAAATCAATAAACTCACCTCGAAATCTCCCGATTGTGTTTGTGGCTTTTGATCTCTTCTCGTCTGCTTTGGTCTTTGTCTATAGGGATCACGCTGTCGTGAACGACCTGTTTGTCTTTCTCCCAATAATGGCGTTCCGTTACCTGATAGATTATCGATAAAACTTCCTAATGCCACACCAATTATAGCGCCAATTGGCCCTCCAAAAGACCAACCTATAGCGCCTCCTATCCATTTTGCAAAACTCATGTAATACTTTATTATAAATTGAAATTCAAATATACTATATGTTAGTAGATTAAAAGTTAAATATGTTTCAATACGAACTATAGAAAATCAATATGACACGATTAATACTGCTAACTGAATACCAGAAAGTAGACACTAATTTTACGTATCTTTGTATTTCAAAGTTTGATAATTAAAAAACATTAGAAATATGTATCCAGCAGAATTAGTAAAACCAATGCGTGAAGATCTAACTAACGTAGGTTTTGAAGAATTACATACAACAGACGCTGTAGATGCTGCTTTAGCAAAAGAAGGAACAACTTTAGTAGTTGTAAACTCGGTATGTGGCTGTGCAGCAGCAAATGCAAGACCAGGCGCTAGAATGAGCTTACAAAATGCAAAACGACCAACAAATTTAGTGACCGTTTTTGCAGGTGTGGACAAAGAAGCTACTGATAAAGCAAGAGAACATATGATTCCTTTCCCTCCAAGCTCCCCAAGTATGGCTTTATTTAAGGATGGAGAATTAGTACATATGCTCGAGCGCCATCATATTGAGGGTCGTCCAGCAGAACTGATCGCAGAAAATCTTATGGATGCTTATAATGAGCATTGCTAAAAAAGATTAAAAATCTATAGAAAAAACCACGATTTACATCGTGGTTTTTTAATTTTATAGCATGACTAAACTCCTAGCCTATCCACTTACCATTTTATATTTTATCTGCTTCGGTTTAACCTTGGTGATTTTTCACCCTATACAGTGGTTTTGTAAAAATGTGTTCGGTTATAAAGCACATAAAACCAGTGTCGATTGGTTGCAGTTTTTTATCATGCGAAGTCTTAATGTTTTGGGTACGACGTTTTCTTTCACAAACCTATACAACATTGAAAAAGAAGTTCCTCTAATAATCGTAGCCAATCATCAAAGCATGTACGATATTCCGCCTTTGATTTGGTATTTGAGGAAACATCACGTAAAGTTTATCAGTAAAAAGGAATTAGGTAAGGGCATACCAAGTGTATCGTATAATTTGCGTCATGGTGGATCTGTCCTTATCGATAGAAAAGACCCTTTAGGCTCTATTAAAGCAATTGAAGGTTTTGCGCAACGCATTGAAAAAAATAATTGGGCTGCAGTGATTTTTCCTGAAGGCACTAGAAGTAGAGATGGTCACCCAAAACCCTTTAAAACCAAAGGTCTGCTCAGCATGATAAAGCATGCGCCAAATGCTTTGGTCGTTCCTATTACCATCAATAATTCATGGAAAACGTTACGCTATGGAAAATTCCCGATGGGATTAGGCGCTAGTATTTTTTATATCGTACATCAACCCGTGAGAACAAATGAATATCAGGATAAGCTGGAATTAATTAAAGTCATAGAGGCTCAAGTGAAAAGTGATATTGTGGCATGACTAATGAGACGCTTATAGAATCCACAATGGTCTTTGTAAAGGAATCCTTAAAACATGCCGAAGGCGGACATGATTGGTTTCACACCCTAAGGGTGTATAAAAACGCCAATCTCATCGCTAAGGCCGAATGTGTTGATCCGTTAGTTGTTGGTCTAGCAGCACTGTTGCACGATATTGCTGATTCCAAATTTCATAATGGTGATGAAACTATTGGTCCTAGAATAGCAAGCGAATTTCTATTAAAGCAAAATGTAGATAGCGAAATTATTGAGCATGTCACCCAAATCATTGAGAACATGTCCTTTAAGAACTCTTTTGATTTAAATCCATCGTTCTCTTCAAAGGAAATGGAGGTTGTGCAAGATGCTGATCGATTGGATGCTATTGGCGCCATTGGTATTGCACGATGCTTCAACTATGGTGGTTTTAAAAATAGAGCCTTATACAATCCTGATGTTCCACCAAACCTCAAAATGACTAAAGCCGAATATAAGGCTGCAAAAGCCCCAACAATCAATCATTTTTATGAAAAGCTCCTGTTATTGAAAGATCAAATGAATACCAAAACTGGAAAGCGAATCGCAGAAAAACGGCATACTTTCATGGAAGATTATCTTAATCAATTTTACGCAGAGTGGAATGGAGAGAAATAAATCTTTTAGAAATACTCTTATCGTAATTTTTACTAGCGCCATTCTACTTAGTTGTTTTTCGACTAAAAATGAATACGGATCAAGGAGGTTCAATACATCACGATTTAAATTAAAGCCAAATACGAATCCCGATTATGTCAATATCATTGACACTTCCGCCTTATATATACCGATTCACACTAAAGAATTTATCAAAAAATATGGTCTAGAAAATTATATTACAGGCTATAAATTCTATGATAGAGGGCGTGTTGGTCTATTTAAAGGTGTTAATTTCTCTAAACCTGACACTTTTAATCCAAAAAAGGCGTCTATGTGTTTCTACAATAATACGGAGGATGGCTTTTTTATAGAGTGTTTAACTCCTATCCCTGGAGGAGGTTATGCTTTGAGTAAAGGAAAACTTATTAGAGTAAGTAATGATACTTTACTTATAACAAGATTTAAATCCGCCATTAGCTCGAATGACACCCTTTATTTTAAGAAAAAGAAATTACCTGTAGGTTTTCTTAGATTTAAGCCAGACTGGTAAAATACTAATTCTCCTTTGCAACCTCTAGTGCAGTTAGCTTATACTCAATAATCGCCATTTCTTCACCATATGTAATAAGTTCGTCTGCAGTTAAATTGGAAACAGAATTTACTTTATCTAAAATATCTTGTCCCTGCTTAGAGTAGTATTCAATTGCTATATCTATTTTTTCATCCATAGTTTTTACTATTGCAGCATTAGTTTTAATTCACTTCTGTATTTGGAGGCACTCTTACCAGTGAATTCCTTAAATAGTTTGTTGAAATGTGAAAAATTATTGAATCCACATTCAAAACTAATATCGGTAATACTCATCTGGCTTTCTGATAATAGCTTGGTAGCGTGTACAACCCTATATTCGTTCACAAGTTTGGTAAAGGTCTTTCCTGTTACTTTTTTAAAGTATCTGCAAAATGCAGGAACAGTCATACTCACCTTATCGGCAATCTCATCTAAACTGATATGTTCCTTAAAGTTATCATTAACATGCTTAAATATAATATCGATTTTAGCACTGTCTTGAGGCTCAGCTTCGAAAGCATAACCATCTGCATTTAGAATGACGTAATCTTCGGACTTTGCCAAACCATGTAATATTTCCAGCAAGACCAATATTTTCTTAAAGCCTTCTTTTTCTGCTAATTTCTCTATTTTATGACCGATCTTCTTCTTTGTTTTTACTCCAAATAAAATACCACTTTTGGCGCGTTCAAATAGATTGCTAATACCCTCCATCTCAGGTACATTGAAGAAATAATCTCCCAGAAACTCAGGTCTAAACTGTACAATAGTCTCTGTGCCATTTACGGTAAGACGATCCGTGAATCCATTATGTGGCAAATTAGAACCAATTAATAACAGCTGACTATTGTTAAAATAAGACAAATGATTCCCTATATGACGCTTCCCTTTGCCTTTATTTACATATACCAACTCAATCTCAGGGTGAAAATGCCAAAACGGTTTGTTCTCTCCTATATATGCTTCATGTTTTCTAACACGCATAGAGCTTCCAAACTCAGGGCTTATTTTTTCTAATGTTGGTTTTCGTGTTGTAGTCTTCTTATTCATGGGCTTAATACAAAGTTAGTTGCAATTACAAAACAAAACCTATATAAAATTATCAATAATATATTCTATTTTAACCCATATTTGTAGTAATCTTCAATATTAGGTTAATTTTGAATATATATTTGCCAAAATCCTTGTTTTCCACACCTAGCTTCTCATATACCTTTGTAGTGTTAAATCGATTTAACCCCAAAAACAAGAAAAGATGAAAACATTAATTAAAAGTATTTTAGTAGTAGCGGGCATGTTGGGAACATACACAAGCTACGCGAACGAGACATCAGACATTTTACCTACATTTAAATATATAAATGCGGGCGATAGTATTTCTGTAACTGATGCTTCCGGTGAAGTTATCTACAGCGGACACATTAATTATAGTGGTAACCTAATAAAACTATTTGACTTTAGTAAATTAAAAGATGGTATCTATACTGTTGAAGTCGGTAAGGATTTTGAAATTGAGATTGTAAACATAAACGTAAAGAATCAAGTCGTAACACTTTTAAAAGATTCTCAAGAAAAAATCTTCAAGCCTGTTTTTAGAGCCGAAGACTCCAAATTAATCATATCTAAACTAGCCTTAGATTCTAAAGAAATGAAAGTGGAACTCTATTTTGGTGATGATTTGATTCATACAGAAACTGTCGAAAGTTCTGATAAAATTTTAAACAGAGTCTATAGATTGGATAAATCTAATCGGGGCGAATATACGGCCATCATTAGATCGAACGGCAGAGTATATGTCGAAAATTTTAGAATATAAATTGTTGTTGTTTATATAAATTAGTTATTTATTAGATGAAAAGTGGGCTGTTTTAGCCCACTTTTTATTTAGAATAATTTTAGCTGTCCATCTTTATGCTGCTCGTGTAATTCTGTGTTGAGTTTTGGCATGGACTTACCCCTAAAATATTTAAGTTGTGCCAATTTTACCATATCATTAATTTGCTGAGCAATCTGTCCTTCACCTCGCATTCTTATGCCAAACCTGCTTTCATTGAGCGTACCGCCATGACAATTTTCAATTTGACGCAACACCTTATCCGCTCTATCTGGCAACGCTTTCTTTATCCAATCCGCGAAAATTTCTCCAATAGTACCGTTTAACCTCACTATGGTATGCACAATACTTTGTGCTCCAGCATCCGATACTGCTTTTGCCATGGGTAAAATTTCATGACTATTAATTGACGGAATTATTGGCGCCAACATAACGTTTACAGGGATTCCGTTGTCACTTAATTCTTTAACGACCTTTAAACGTCTTTTAATGGTCGCTGTTCTTGGTTCTAAAATACGCCTGGTATCCTCTGACAAAGAGGTAATGGAAATATTAACTGCTATTAAATTATCCTTAGCCAGATCTTTAAGTAAATTCAAATCCCTAAGTATTAAAGCATTTTTGGTAATAATTCCCACTGGATGCTTGTATTTTAAAAATACTTCTAAGCATTGTCTTGTAAGTTCAAATTTTTGTTCAGCTGGTTGATAACAATCCGTATTACCTGACATTACAATTGGGTATGCTTTCCAGCTTTTCTTTTTTAATAAGGTTTCTAAGAGTTTTGGAGCATCTTTTTTTACTAAAATTCGACGTTCAAAATCTAAACCAGCACTATAACCCCAAAATTCGTGACTATTACGTGCATAACAGTAAATACAGCCATGCTCGCAACCTTGATACATATTCATGGAATATGCCATACCAACATCAGGACTTGTGACCTTATTAACAATTGTTTTTGGAAAAACATTCAAATATTGTGTCTTGTTCTTGTCTACTATTTCACCTTCTTTTTCGCAAAACTCCAAGAAATCATCTCGCATTTCGTGAGATAATTCTAAAAAGCGGTTGTGAATATTACGCTGGGCGCCGCGACCTTTTATGGTAGATTTGGATTTCATGTATTAATATTCATTGTTTTTCAACGGCCACATGGGACATCCCAAGTATCATTTCGCTATGCGCCTTAAAATTAAGAATGGATGTTTCATTCCATAAAATTAGAATGAAAATTCACTGATTGTGGCTACAAGATGTAGTTTTACGAGCATTGATTATTCACAAAATTTGTAGGAATTCATTCTAAATTACAAAAAACTAATTCCTATTCAGAAGTAAATACCTGAATGAGTTAAAATTCCATACAAATTGGACAAACCACTTGTTTTCAGTGAGTTAAAAAACAGTGACATTTGTAAAAAATAGAATTATGAAAAAGAAATATATCCTATTAATTATTTTAAGTCCTTTGTTGCTCATATGTTTAGCAATTCTAGGCCCTTTTTATTTTCTACACAAGCTTGTAGATGAAAGATCATATGAAATAGAAGAATCACTATTATGACGAAAGAATAAAACCCACTATTTAAGTGGGTTTTAGGTACAAAATTTTAAGATTATGAAAGTAGTTTGTTTTTATCATCAAACCATTTAAGTTAACCATCTTTCTTTCTTAGTTTAAAAATCCTCTTAGATTTAGATTTCACGGGTTCAATATTTACGTCTTCGCAGTCACTTATTTTTTCCAAATAGTCTTCTCCTAAAAATTGATAAAAATGTGTACCCTTCATATTTTCTCCTCCTTCTTTGAGTTGCATGTTTAGAATAATACAAAATCCTTCTTTATTATTTTCTTTAGACTTTAACAATAAGTTGCAAACAGTGTCTTTGTTAACACCCATATAGATATAGGCCACTGCAACGCGCCAATAATCTACATAATCTAATCTCCTCGAGGTATTTTCTTCAATTTCGGCATATGCATAAGCAAGGTTTCTAACACCTTTATTATAATTTTTAGCACTTACAGTTTCAAGTTTTGGTGGATAATAATTTACTTCAATCTCTTGAGCATTTATAGTTGTATCAACATAAATAGCGATTAAGATAATACTCAATATTATTTGCTTTGTTTTCATGATTTCAAAATGTTTTAAGTTCTTAAAAAACTCTTCCTCCTCCTTTTCTGTTATTCCTATTTTCAATTTCTTGTGCAGTGAGCTCTGGTAGACCAATAGATTTTCTTCTTATATTGACTGTTTTAGCATCTACAGGTCCTGGATGGTAACCATAAATACTTTTTCCTGTTTTATATATTGAGGTAATATCTTCAAACTTAGCCCAGAAAAAAGGAGTGATTTTTCCTTTTTCAATTTCTTTATCTATATATGGCTTAAAGAAATCCCAAACCCAATTTTTTTGGCCATAAATACCTCTCTGATGCCACAAAAGCATCCAGCCCTCTTCTTGCCAACCATGCTCTTTAGTTATGTCAATGAGTTTTGCAACATTTAAACTATCAGTATATCTCATAATTTTCAGATTATAATCTTTATATACTTTCTCAACCTTAGGAAATATAATAGCCTGATATTTTCTCAGTGCTACAGTATCTTTAGAAGCCTGAGCCTTAAGATATTCTCTAAAAGCAGTTTCTTGCTGTTCTTCAGAAATGCCCATATCATAATCTGTAAGCTTACGAGTAAACTGGTCTCTATTGGTAAGTTTTTGTATTTGATAGTAAACCATAGGATTATCAATAGACTTATAGAAACTTGCTAAATAACTGTTATAATGAGGTAATATTGAGCTTAAGCAGTTTTGGTAAAACTCATTATCAGAAAAACTCAATAAGCTCTTTTTAGGAGCTTTTTCCTTTTGTATAGACGTTATAATCCATTTTTTACATGATTCTTCATTTTTTAATTTTGCTGCACATGTTGCTGCATTTAGATATTCTGCAATTGAATTATCATCATGAATTTTAAAAGCACTCTCATATAAGAATAATGCCTTTTTAGTATCGTTTTTTTCTAAAGCACGATGCGCATTCAGCAATAAGTCGGCATGCTTTACAAAATCAATTTGCCCATTACCACTTATAGAGAACAGTAAATAGACAAGTACAATTAAATTTTTCATTTTATTATCGTTTTTAAATTATACAACAAATCTATTTCATTAAGTTCTGAAGTTAAATGAACTAAAAATGAAGGTGTTATAATAAAAACCTAAAAAACTTAATGAAAACTGAAAATCGTTAAACCTAGTCTTAAAAGCTTTAATTTAGATGCTGAAATGAAGAGAAATAGCATTATAATTATTGTATTGTCATTACTGATTTTAGTAAGTCTCATTATATGGCAACTTAACCATCTTAATGAAGAATATCAGCTAAAATCAGATTTAGATAAAACAGAAATGCAGGCAGTTTTATTGGAGAGTGCTATTGAATTGAGAAAAATTGAAAATGTAGATAAGTCCCTGAGAAACGAGTTAGATAGATTGAGCCATTTTACAGATTCTATTTTAAACAAGAATTTTAAGTCATTTGACAGTAATATTATTTGGGGATATTTTAATGGTTTAAAAGAACCTATAGCTAGTCTCAACAGTAATACATCTAATAATGAGTTAGAAGAATCTTCTTTAAAAGTATGTACCTCTTGTCTTTTAATGATTGGGATTGTAAAAGATGTAGATCCAGGTACTGTTGGTGCAAAAGATATTGAAGAGTCTGGCTATATATTAGACCATACACCAGCCCAAATGAGGGATGTAAGAGGGATAGATGAAGCTGATTTAAAATACTTACACATACTACCATCACCAAAAAAAATAGGACTATTACATTATGCTGTGCCTATTGTTTTCTTAATAGGACTTTCCTCTTTATTTATATGGTTAATATACCTTAACAACAAACAAACTAAGCTTATAAAACAAAAGAATGAATTCGTAAATCATTTATCACACCAGTTTCAAACACCATTATCATCTATAAAACTAAGTGCTAATTTATTGGTCAACAAAAAAGCATCTAATGAAAATGAGCTTATTACGATAATACAAACCGAATCTAATAGGTTAGAAAATCACATAAAAACTGTATTACATTGGGTAAAATCTGATGCGGATAGACTACATATTAACAAAAAAGTAATAAGCGTAACAGATATAATTGAACGTTCATTAAAACAGATGAAACCTGTATTTATTACTAATAAGACAAAAATCAGTTTTATACCTTCAGAAGATGATTTTAAAGTTTTGGCAGATGAAAATCACCTACAATTAATGCTTTTTAATATTTGGGAAAATGCCATTAAACACAATGAAAAACCTATTGAATTGACTATAGATTATTTTACTAATGAGGGTTACATTTCAATTAGGACTTCAGATAATGGTATAGGATTACCAAAAGATATAGCTCCAGAAAAATTTAAAGGTTTAGGCTTAGCCTATGTACATCGATTAATGTCTGAACATTTAGGAAATATGGAACTAGATTCAGTTAAAAACAAAGGTTTGAGTGTTCAACTAAATTTTCCTACTAGCAATGATTAATATTTTACTAATTGAGGATGATAAGAGTTTTGGCTATGTATTGAGTGAATATATGAAGCTCAAAAATTACAATGTAGTATGGAAAGAAACAGCTAGTGAAGCTATATCTGCTATACAATCAGCATCTAAATTTGACTTAGCCATACTAGACGTTAATTTAAAACAATCTACAGGATATAATGTCGCCAAACTAATAAAAGAAGACAACATCGAATTACCATTCATATTTTTAACAGCAAGAGACCTTAAAATAGATCAGTTAAAAGGTTATCAATTAGGTGCTGAAGAATATATCACCAAGCCGATTGATGAAGAAATATTACTAGCAAAGATAGAATCCATTTTAGCTCGTAATAATAACAAATCAATACATGAAAGTGAACTCGTCTGGAAAGATGTTACGCTAAATACAAATAAAAGAGAATTGAAAGTTAAAAATACAATTACCCAACTCACAGAAAGAGAGTCTTTATTAATAAAAATGTTGTTATCAAATCCCGAAAGACTAGTAGAGCGGAATAATATTTTGAAAGAGTTATGGGAAAATCAAGATGAGTTTTCTCGTAACTCTATGGATGTATATATTTCGAGATTACGTAAATACCTCTCAGAAAGTGATATAAATATCAGAAATATTCATGGTAAAGGCTTTGTTTTAGAGTAAATAACTATTATTTGCCTGGAAAATCAGCCTTGCGCTTTTCTAAAAATGCCGTTGTACCTTCAACAAAATCTTCAGTACCAAAGCATTTACCGAATTGCTTAATTTCTACTTTGTAGCCATCTTTTCCGTCTTTGTAATTGGCGTTAATAGCTTTAATAGCTTTTCCAATCGCTACAGAAGAATTTTTCATAATCTTACTTGCTATTTTATCACAAAGCCCTAGTAATTCGTCTTGCTCAACGACATGATTCACCAAGCCATAACTTAAGGCTTGCTTAGCATCGATCATACCTGCTGTCATTATCATTTCCATAGCTCTACCTTTGCCTACTAATTGAGGTAAACGTTGCGTGCCGCCATAACCTGGAATAACACCTAAAGATGTTTCTGGCAAACCCATTCTGGCATTACTGCTAGCAACTCTAAAATGGCAAGACATCGCCAACTCTAATCCTCCACCAAGTGCAAATCCGTTTACAGCAGCAATCACTGGTGTACTTAAATTCTCAACAAAATCAAATAGAAGTGCTTGACCCTGCGCTGCCAATTGACCGCCTTCATTAACACTGAAATGTGCAAACTCACTGATATCTGCACCTGCAACAAAGGCTTTTTCTCCCGAACCGGTTATGATAATTACCTTAGTATCTTCATTATTATCAGCTTCCTCAAAAGCATCATGCAATTCTTGAATAGTATCGCTATTTAGTGCATTTAGCTTCTTTGGTCGGTTAATGGTAATTGTAGTAATTCCGTTTTGGAATTCTGAAAGTACATTTTCGTAGTTCATGAGAATTTATTTAAAATAGATTTTGAAACAAGTTCAGAATGACAAACTATGGCTATTCCTTAGGAAAAGTAACAGTAAATGTGGTTCCTTTTCCTTGTTGAGAAACAAAGGTAATACTTCCGTTATAAGTTTCCACAATGTTTTTTACCATCGCCAGTCCTAGTCCCATACCACTAGTTTTTGTGGTGAATTTTGGTTCAAAGACTTTCTCCTTGTTTTCGTCTGTAATACCAGAGCCATTATCTTCTACAGTTATTTTCACTTCATCATTATCACTAAAAACCCTTACCTCAATTTTTGGGTTTTCCGAATCTTCTGGAATAGCTTGAATACCGTTTTTGACTAAATTAGTAACTACTCTTATCAATTGTGTTCTGTCTAACTTAGCAATAATTTCCTCTTCCTCAGGATAAAAGGTGATATAGTGCTCATTAAAAATATCGAGTGCTAACTTCACGATATTCACAACATTTAGAATTTCACTTTTTTGGGCTGGCATCTTTGCAAAGTTAGAAAATGCTGATGCAATAGAGCTCATCGTATCAATCTGCTGAATTAATGTGTTACTGTATTCATCAACTTTTTGATGAATATTTTCATCATCAGGATTAAACTTTCTTTGAAAACTCTGAACACTCAAGCGCATTGGCGTCAAAGGATTTTTAATCTCGTGTGCCACCTGTTTTGCCATTTCGCGCCAAGCTTGCTCCCGCTCGCTAGTCGCTAACTTAACAGCACTTGCTTCGAGTTCATCGATCATACTATTATAAGAGTTAACCAGCGTTTCTATTTCTTCACCAGAGGTCTCGATTTTAATCTTCTTATTTCTTTTTTCCAATCGTGTTTCATTCATTTTATCACTAATGGTCTTTAGTGATTTTGTAATGTATTTTGAAATAAAATAGGCAAACACTATAGCGGCCAATATCATAACGAGATAGGCATAACCCAAACGCAATAAGAATTCATTTAACTCCTTATTCAAAAAATCATCGTTTTCCAAATAAGGCAAATTGAGGATAGCCAAGTTTTTGAACTTTCCATCAGTTATATAAGTGTATGACGATTGGAATGTCTGTCCGTTCACTTCGTTTTTAACTACATATCTATGCTCTACAGTGTTAGCCAAAGTGTTCAATATTGCAGCATCCAAACATTGATCTGTTGTATCTTTTTGAATAGTTCTTTTAGAACTCTTAAGCAATTGCCCATCTAGGTCATAAAGGTTAATTTGAAGATTATGTATGGCGTCGATATCAAAAATTTCGTCTTTGAAGATGAGAGGGATATTTTCTGTTTTTACTTCCCAAGTAGTTTCTTTTATCGCAAAGTCAATACTGCGCCTAATCGCCTTTTCCTTTCGCTCTAAACGCTCTCTATGATAGTCTTTTGCTTCCTCATTATACTGGTAGATAGTAACTGCCGCTATTAAAATAGAAGCCAACAATACAAGAAGTATCATGGCTACAAATATTCGTGCTCTTAAGGACAGTCGTTTAATTTTCATAGAATTGCCTGCGAAAGCAGGTATCTTAAACATTATTTTGAGATTTTAAATATAGCAATAATCAAGCCAACTAGGCTTCCGGATTTTTGGCGCGTATAGTCTTGTAAAGTTTAAAACCAAGCATGATCAAAATTCCAAGAACTATAATTCCTATGACGCCATAAATCCAATTGATGGAATTCTTCAAAATAACCAAAAATACCACAGCGAATAAGATAAATGTTGCACCTTCGTTCCAAATACGCATAAAGTTCGAGGTCACTCTAACCTCATCTCTTTGTAATTGCTTATAATATAAATGTGTTTTATAATGATAAATGAAAAGTAGTAATACAAAAGCAAGTTTTACATGCATCCAACCTTGTTGAAACCAAATTGGCATTAAAATCATTAGCCAAACAGCAAATAAAGTGGCAAGGATCGCAGATGGCCAAGCAATAATAAACCATAAGCGTTTTGCCATGAGTTTTAATTGCTTTCCTAAAATCTCTTTTTCGGGAGATGGCTTATGAAATGCTTCTATTTGGTACACAAAAAGTCGAGGGATATAAAACAATCCAGCGAACCAAGTAATTACAAAAATAAGGTGAAGCGATTTTATGTAGTTGTAGTATTCCATTAATCCTCAACAAATAAATATTTTAATTGCTTTTCATTAAAGGCAGCGTTGAACGCTTTCACCTCGTCATTTAAAATGGTATTAAAAGCCGTTAGTTCCTTTTCAATTTTTGTGGTCAATTCATTCTTCACTGCTATATCTTGCTCTGTTGGCGCAAAATCTCCCATTCGTACCAATGAGTTTAAGTGTCCCAATTTATTTGTCAACTTAATCGGGAAGTTCAATGGATCTTGACCACTTCTGTTTTTGGTTTGATATAACTGCTTTTCAATATTAGATAATTGCTCCTCTAAAGCTTTGGCTTTTTCCACCAAATCTTTCACACTATCGTCATTTTTATATTGCTTTTGAAAAGCCCCAAGTTGCTCGTTGATATTTCTGATTTTCTTTATCGACTTATGTGCTTCATCCATGGTGGTATTCACATCCTTGATAAACTCAAATTGCTTTTGCATATCCGCTAAAGTACTCTCAGCTCTTGGGTCTGCTAGAATGGTAAATTGTTGAGACTGCTCTTCACCGTTAACATTCAAACCAACTCTGTAATTACCTGGAATGGCTCTTGGACCTTCCAAACTCGCCCACCATAAGATCATACCTTTTAATCGCTCAGCACCGTCATAAGTCATATTCCAAACAAACTGATTAGCTCCTTTTTCAACCATTAATTTGTTCTTCTTATCCTTAGTTGAAAAGGTTTTAATCGTATCGCCTTTAGTATCAAAATATGTTAAAGACACCTTGTCATCCTCTTTAAAATCTTTCAAATTAAAATATGTGATCACACCATTTGGATGGTTGGTACCCGTAGTCTTACTGCCTTTTCTACTACCTCCTCGCATTCTATAAGTATCCTTTGGCTTAAAGAGCATATTCTTACTTAAATCGACATCGTATAATTGATGAATTATTGTTAAATCATCTATCATCCAAAGGCTTCGACCTTGGGTTGCAACAATTAAATTATTGTTCTTAATCGTCAAATCCGTAATTGGTACAATTGGTAAGTTGAGTTGAAATGGTTTCCAATCTTTACCATCATTAAACGAAATATACATACCTGTTTCAGTTCCAGCATACAACAAACCTTTGCGCTTTGGGTCTTCTCTTAAGGCTCGAGTGAAATGCTCTTGATTAATACCATTGGTGATTTTCTTCCAGGTTTTACCATAGTCTGTGGTTTTATATAAATATGGCGCAAAATCTCCTGTCTTGTATTTGGTGCCTGCTACATAGCAAGTGCCAGCATTAAATGCGCTTGGTTCTATACTGTTTATCATCATCCATTCCGGCATTCCTTTAGGCGTGACGTTATCCCAAGTTTTACCGCCATCTTTCGTTACATGGATTAATCCATCGTCACTACCAACCCAAAGCAGCCCTTCTTTTAAAGGTGATTCTTGAGCCGCAAAAATAGTACAGTAGTATTCAACTGACGTGTTATCCTGCGTAATAGGACCACCTGAAGATTTCATCTTTTCAGGATCATTACGCGTTAAATCCGGGCTAATAATATCCCAAGATTGTCCTTCATTTTCAGTCACATGAACATGCTGAGAAAAGGTATACAGTCGGTTTGGATTGTGTTTTGAAAATATAATGGGGAAATTCCATTGAAAACGATATTTCATGCCTTCAGCACCATGACCCATTGGATTATCTGGCCAAACATTTATGGCTCTAACGGTTCCTGTTTTATGATTGACTCTAGTTAAAAACCCATCATAACTGCCGCCATAAACAATATCATTATCCTCAGGATCAACAGCAATATGAGCAGACTCACCACCTGCAGTACTTTCCCAATCGTCCTCGGTTATCGCTCTGCCATTCGTACGATGTGGAATTCTTATGGTTGAGTTATCTTGCTGAGCAACATAAATACGATACGGAAAGGCATTATCTGTAGTAACACGATAAAATTGGGAAGTAGGCTGATTGTGATAGGTACTCCATGTTTCACCTCCATCATAAGTAACCTGTGCTCCGCCATCATCACCAATAATCATGCGATGCGGGTTTTCTGGCGCTATCCATAAGTCGTGATGATCTCCGTGAGGTGCATTGTAAGTACTAAATGTTTTTCCGCCATCGGTGCTTTTATGATAGCGCACATTCAATACATAGACTTTATCAACATCTTCCGTATCAGCATAAACACGTGTATAATACCATGCACGCTGACGCAATTTGCGTTCACTATTCACTTGATTCCAAGTTTCACCTCCATCGTCACTACGGTATAAACCACCTTTATCCTTGTTCTCTACAATGGCCCAAACGCGTTGGTTATTTGCAGGGGAAACTGTAACGCCTATAATCCCTAAAACCCCTTCAGGAAAACCTTTTTTAGTTGAAATCTCTATCCATGTTTCACCACTATCTGTACTCTTCCACAATGCTGAACCTTCTCCTCCCGAACTTAAACTATAAGGTGTACGTTGAACTCGCCATGTTGAGGCGTACAAAATTCTTGGATTTGTAGGATCCATAATCAAGTCAACGACTCCTGCATGCTCATTTGAGAATAAGGTCTTTCTCCAAGTTTTTCCACCATCAGTACTTTTATAAACTCCTCTTTCCTGGGTTGGTTTATAGATATTGCCCATGACCCCAGCATACACAATGTTGTGGTTAGTTGGGTGAATGGCAATTCTAGGTACATGTCGTGAATTCTTCAAACCTGACGCAGTCCATGTTTTACCAGCGTCTTCACTTTTCCAGATTCCATAACCAGAAGACACATTGCCTCTAACGGTTTTTTCCCCACCTCCTACATATATCACATTGGGGTCACTTTTAGACACTGCAATAGCACCTATGCTTCCACCGAAGTAACCATCTGAAATATTTTCCCATTCGCCACCACCATTAGTGGTTTTCCAAATACCTCCTCCTGTTGAACCAAAATAATAAAGGTTTGGTTGATTGGGCACACCTGTTACTGCTGCGCTTCGTCCACCTCTAAAAGGACCAAGAAGTCGATATTCTAAAGCACCATAATCGGATTCTTGAAAATTTTGAGCTTCTAAGTTTAAAGTGAAAAACGACAGCACTAATGCCGTGGCAATGGTTAGGAATTTCATAATGAATTAACGTTGGTTATTAAATCTTAAAATTACAGATTTAAAATTATTTTATCTCCTTAGGCAGTAAATTTAACTTAACCTCACGATGCAGAAAGAAAACGGTAACAATAGTCGCCAATACATCTGAAATAGGAAATGCCATCCACACACCCAATTCACCATAGAATTTAGGTAGAATAAAGATTAGTGGAATAAAGAAAAATCCTTGACGTGCTAGAGTCAATAGCAATGCTGGCGTGGCTTTCCCAATAGCTTGAAAATAAGCAGCACCTATAAGCTGAATAGCTATTATTGGTGTAGCAGCGAATACCCAACGCATAGCTGGTGGTGTTTCTTTGAGGACCTCAGCGTCTTGTGTAAAAAGCTTGGTGATGGTCTCTGGAAAAACCATTAAAAACACGAATATGATAGCAGCTAATAAAATACCATATTTAATGGCTGTCATAATCGTTTCCCTTACGCGCTTATACTTTTCTGCACCATAGTTGAAACCTGCGATAGGAAGAAAACCTTGGGTAATACCATAAACTGGAAACAGTGCAAACATGAGCATTCTACCAACTATAGCATATGCCGTCACTGATGTTTCTCCACCTAAATCGAATAGGATATTATTCATTAATAAATAAGTAACACTGACTATAGCCTGTCTCGCCAAGGTTACAAATCCCAATGATCCAATTTCCTTGACTATTGGTAAATCTAACCCCAAGTGACTAAAGTTGATTTTTAGTTCTGAATTTTTAGACAAGAAAAACCACAAAATAAATAAGAAACACAGTATATAAGAACCTGTCGTTGCCCATGCGGCTCCAGCCATTCCGAAATCAAACACTTTTATAAAAAGTACATCCAATAACAAATTCCCAATCGATGGAAACATCATGGCGTACATCGCAAATTTTGGTTTACCCTCTGCCCTTATAACGGTATTCCCCATCATACAGAGTGCTAAAATCGGAACGCCATATAGAACAATTCTATAGTAGACTTTTGCTGGCTCAAAAATGTCTCCTTTACCTCCAAAAGCAGGAATAAGATCATTAATATACCATAGTCCAAAAATGACGAAAATGACAGTGATAATAGATGTTAAGGTAATCTGATTTCCAAAAGTTTTACAAGCTTTTTTTGGGTTATCAGAACCTAAAGCCCTCGAAATAATTGATGAGCCACCAACACCAATTGCCATACCCAGAGCAGCAATAAAAAAAGATACAGGTAATACAACATTGATAGCCGCAATGGCTGTTGGACCAATCCAGTTCCCCACAAAAATGGTGTCTACCAGAATATTTAAGGACATCACCAAAATACCAATAGAAGCTGGTACAGCCTGCCTTATCAATAATTTTCCTATTGGTTCTTGTCCTAAATCCTGTGACGATACCTTAGCCATTAAACGGTTAAGGGTTTTTCAACTGATGTCCACTCTTCTATCATATTTGCCAGGACTTGGGCAAAATCTTCTCGCTCATTCAAACAAGGAATAACTGTAAATTCTTTCCCGCCAACTTCATGAAAAATTTCTTCACCTTCCATGGCAATTTCTTCCAAAGTTTCTAAACAATCACTTACAAAGGCTGGTGTAACAATCGCCATTTTTTTAATGCCTTCCTTACCCATCCGCTCAATAGTTCGGTCTGTATATGGTTTTAACCATGGATCAAAACCAAGTCTAGATTGGAATGTTGTGGAGTAAGTACCATTCTTTAAGCCTAGTTTCTTGGCAACATTAACCGTAGTGATTTCACATTGATGACGATAGCAGAATTCATGTTGTTTACTTCCCATTTTGAAACAACATTTACCATTCATCTTACAATTACCATTGGTAATGTCACTTTTTCGGATATGTCTTTCTGGAACACCATGATAACTAAAGAGAATGTGCTCATAATCTAAATTATCGAGTTTTTCAGCGATGCTCTTTGAAAGTACGTTGATATAATCTTCTCGATTATAGAATGCTGGAGTCCTTGTGATTTTTATTTGAGGGAAATACTCAGTAACCAATTCGTCAATCTTTACATCAATGGTTTCAGTAGTAGCCATTGCAAATTGTGGGTATAATGGAACAGTCTTAATTTCAGTACAACCTTTATCTACCAATTCTTGTAGCCCTTTTTTAAGGGTCATACTGCCATAACGCATGGCAAGCGCTATTGGATATTCGACCTTTTCCTGAACTTTTTCTTTTAGTCTTTCAGAAAGTACAATTAGAGGCGAACCCTCTTCCCACCAAATCTTTTTATATGCCTTAGCAGAGGCTTTTGGTCTCGTATTAAGAATTATGCCTTTTACCAAAAGTGTTCTTGCCCAAAGTGGTACATCAATAACACGTTCGTCCATTAAAAATTCACCAAGATACCTTTTAACATCCTTTGGTTTTGGACTGTCTGGAGATCCGAGATTAACAAGTAATATTCCTTTTTTCATTATTCGTTTTTTCAATAGCAAAAATACAACACTAATTACAATCCTGTTGAGCAACGACGATAGGATTTTTTTATGCTATCATCATCAAATATATCATCCGTTTTTTTTGTTCTTGATAAAAGAAAGAATATCCAATATATCAGTTTTTTAACGAGTTTTATTGAATGGTTATGGCTGTTTCACTGATTTAAATATCTTTACAAGTTCTGATTACAAAAAATTAAAATGAAAAAAATTCTTATTGCCCTAATATTATTCGTTTCAATAATAGGTTTTGCCCAACAAAAATACCAGAGTCTACTTTGGGAAATTACTGGTAATGGTCTGGAGAAACCATCTTACTTATATGGAACGATGCACGTAAGTAAAAAAGTAGCATTCCGCTTAGACGATGTGTTTTATAAAGCTTTAAATGAAAGTGAATGTATTGCTTTGGAATCTGACCCAACAACTTGGCCAAGTTTTAATTACGACATGATGCTGAACGAAATAGCATTCTACAACAATTACCGCAATGAATTTTACACCAATCTTTTTAAGTTAACCCATCCTGAAGAAATGGCAATTAGAGGTTCTGTAAGAATGGATAACGGTGCTGTAAATGCTTATTTATATAGAAAGAATAATGCTGCCGACAACTTTGAGGAAGAAACCTATTTAGATATGTTTATCTATCAAGCCGGAAAGAAAAACGGTAAAGAGATTTACGGTTTAGAAGATTTGGCAGAATCGCGTTATTTAACTACTAAAGCTGCCTATAACGCGAACAAAAAGGATTTGGATCCTTGGATTCAAAAATTATATGCTAAAGAAAATCCTTATTTAATCCAAGAAAACCTATATCGTGATAGAAATCTTGATTTATTAGATTCCATTGGAGCTGGTGTAAATACTGAATTCTACAGGGAGAATATGCTATATATTCGAAACGAAAATATGGTGAATTCCTTAGTTGAGCTTATGCCAAAGAAATCCGTATTTGCTGGTGTTGGCGCTGCACATCTGCCAGGTAATAAGGGTATGATAAATATGCTTCGTCAGAGAGGCTATAAAGTTAAAGCATTAACCTCCAAACAAACGGATTTTAGCAAAACTGAAAAAACCAAACTCGATAGTCTATTTGTTGAGCCTGAACTAAAAATGCATAGAACACCTGATGGCTTCTTAGGCTTAAACACTTACGATGAACTAAGAGAGTTTTCTTATGCAGGCCAAAAATACTATCTCGATCCAGATATGACCAATGGTGCCTACTTAACGGTCAATAGGATAAGTCGTTTTATGTATTTGCCTAACGAGAAAGAGAATATCACTCTTAAAGATATCGATGATTTATTGTATGAAGACATTCCAGGAGATATTATTAAAAAAGAGACTCTAACTGAACCTTATCCAGGATTAAGCATTGTCAATAAAACCAAAAAAGGAGAGTTTCAGAAATACCATATGTATCAAACACCTTTGGAGATTATCATTATTAAATTTGCTGGTCGCAGCGATTTTGTACTGCAACACGAAGCCAAAATTTTCAATTCCATAGCGTTGAAGACGCCATCGAATTCAAGTAAAATGTTCATAGCTCCAAACAAAAAGTTTGAGGTCAACTTCCCTGAATATTTCATTACCAGTAATATGCAAAATGGAGGAAAAAAGCTTTTGGAAGGCTATAAAAATGATTCCTATTATTTTATGGAAGAAGCTGCATTGCACGATATAGATTATATTGAAGAAGATAGTTTCGAGGCGAAGTACTTTCATCATGCATTATATAAAGACTATAAACTTAAAGAAGTGAAAGGCGGATTTAAAAGAGGGACTTATAAAAACTATGAGTCGCACGCCGTTATAGATACAACTACAGGTAAAAAGCTATATCTAAAAACCATCGTCAAAGATGCCAGTTATTATCTCTTAGGTTATGTTGGTACAGATGACACAGAAAAAACGAATTTCTTTAAATCCTTTAAATTTAATAAAACCCATTATGAGGATTTTGAAAAGGTTGTAGATACATCATTACACTTTTCTGTACAGACCAACGCAAAGCCACCTGTACCCAATCCTTATGGCTATGGTAGTTACAATAATAATAAGGAGGCCAAGGATTATGTAGAGAAATCTAAATCCACAACTTATTCCACGAAAGCCAACGAGCAAATTAGCATTTCAAGAAAAAAGTTTCATGACCTGCAAATGTTTCACAATGTCGATAGTCTATGGAAAGATGTTGATCGAAAAATAAACTTCACCACGCGTTATTACATGCCTGAGGAGAAATTTAAAATTTCCAATCGCACGACATCAAAAACGGATGACACCTATGTTTACAATTTTACTTACACAGATTCTGTGAGTGCAAAACAAGTCATGGTTAAGAATGTTTTAAAACAAGGTGTACTGTTTGAGCTTAAAACATTGATTGATTCTATAAGTGGACCTTCTAAATTCGTCACCGAATTCTACGATTCGTTTACACCAATAGATACCTTGATGGGTAAAAGTGTTTTAGAAGACAAAACGAAGCAATTCTTTGAAGCCTTAAGAGCTAATGACAGTATTGTTCTAGAATCTTACAATCTCATAAAGTTCAAAAAGCATAATAGCAAGGACATTGTTTCGGTACTTAAAGATTTTGAATTCGAAAAAGAACGCTTAAATATAAAATCGCATCTGGTTGAGCAACTTATAGAAATAGACCTGAAAAATAATTTAGATTTTATCAAACGCTTATATTACGACAGTTATTCTGACCCGCAAACGCAAACCTCAATTTTAGAGGGCTTGTTTGACTCTAACAAGAAAGAAAATTTCGCTTTAGCGATGGATCTCATGGAGCGTGACTTGCCACTAGGTGGCATAGGAGGCATCTTTTACAACTATTACAGAAAAGATTCGCTTCCTCTTAAAGCATCTTTATTTCCGAAGATTTTGCAATACAGTACTATAAGTGAATATAAACAACCTGTTTATGATTTATTGGCACGTGTAAAAGATAGTGGGTTGATTAAAATGAAAACCTATAGCAAATACAAAAACCAAATTATCAATGATGGTAAGATTGAAGTAAAGCGTAGCTTGAGTAATAATGGTTATGGCTACAATTCGTATTCCGATGATTTATCTACGTATGTTAATCTTATTTTTCCTTATAGAAAGGAGCGTACGGCTCAGGATTTCTTTGATAAAATGTTGAATGTCGAAAACAAATCGGCATTGGTAAGGTATTATATTTTACTTTCCAAAAACAAGGAAAATATTCCTAATGAGCTAAGGAAAAAGTTGGTTGATGATGAAGAAAACTTGTACTTTCTCTTAGAAAAACTCGATGATGAAAAACTCCATAAGACTATAAAATCACTGAATATCAGCCAGCAGCAATATGCCAAATCCAAACTTTTATCAAATGCAAACTACGAAAAGGAAAAAGATTCCATAACATTTCTTTTAAAGCGTGATTTCAAAACAGATAAGGGCAAGAATGCAGTGATGTATTTCTTTAAAATGGATAAGGACGATGAATATTCTGGAAAGTCTGAAGTGTTGCATTACATCTCCTTTATAAAGCCAAAAGACCCAAAACAGTTGGTTGTCGATTTCT
This sequence comes from Winogradskyella flava, assembly GCF_014243395.1. Lineage (GTDB taxonomy): Bacteria > Bacteroidota > Bacteroidia > Flavobacteriales > Flavobacteriaceae > Winogradskyella > Winogradskyella flava. The sequence continues at coordinate 379,504 of NZ_JACLCP010000001.1, forward strand.
ATAGCAAATCTGAAAATTATGGGACAACAGTAGATGAAACCAAGGAACTGGAAGAGCAATACGACGAAATAATTAATCTAGCCATTTATAAAGACCGTAAACGAGTGACACCAAGTGCCCGTAATGGATATAATGGGTATAATGATTATTAAATTTATGACGATGCCTGAGTATACTTCTTAGGTGTCGTTCCAAATTTCTTTTTAAAAGCCGCTATAAAATGACTGGAAGTACTATATCCAACTTTTAAACCAACTTCATTAACGTTATGGTCTCCTGACTCTAAAAGTTTACGAGCCACTTCCATTTTGTAATCAAATAAAAAGCCATAAACCGTATCGCCGTAAATTTGCTTAAAGCCCTCTTTTAGTTTCTTAAGACTTAAGTCTATGGAGTCTGAAAGTTCTTGTAATGTTGGTGGCTCAGCCATATTGGCAATGATAATATCCTTTGCTTTTTTAAGTTTAGCAACGTTTACCTCATCCACTAAAAAGGGGCACTGCTCTATATCGGCTTCTTCATTTCGGTTGAAATAAAGACTTAGCAACTCATAAACCTTACCTTTAAAATAAAGTGGTTTTATAGACTCATGCAAACTAAAATTAATCAGTTGATTTAAAACCACGGCCATTGATGGATTTATTTTGCCATCCGTATAATACTTTTTGTTCTTGTTTTCTTCCGTTAAGAATGTGATATAGTTGGCATCCTTAGAAAACAAACTGTGAAATTTTTTAATAGAAATTACAAATGAAACTAGCCAAGACTGTGGTTGCAGCTCTAAATGAATAGGTAGATCACGTTGTGGATTGTAGAGTAACAAAGAGGTGTCTTCAATGATATTCAATGTATAATTCCCTTGATTAAAAACAAATGCTCCAGAACCCTTTGTACAAAAATGAAACTGAATGTAACTGCTTTCAATCTCACGTTCAAGAATTTGAATAACATTGTCCTCATTTTTAGAGGTTAATACAAAAAAGCCGTCCTCAATGAAAGTTTCACCAAAAGTACCTCTAGCGACACTTTTTGAAGCAGATTTTTCTAATTTCATTTTATTCTTATTTAGATTCGTTCTAAACAAAGAGCTAAAAAACCCTTGATTTTACTGTAAAAGTATGACAAAAATCATATTTCACTAAAAAACAAACCAAAAAAACCAGAAACGATACTTTAAGTTCTTCTAGCGTTACTTTTTTATAAGCAACAAAATTATTTTTGTTCCGCTGTTTGAAATTAATTTTCAGGAAAAAATAACAACGAGTTGTTATATAAACGAATGCAACAACACAAAAGCACATATTTTTACGCCATCGGCCTCAGTTACAAAAAAGCTGATGCTGAAGTTCGTGGTCATTTTAGTTTAAGCGATGTCGCAAAACAAAATTTGTTGACTCAAGCTAAGGAAAATGGTATTGAGAGTGTTTTAGTAATTTCTACCTGTAACAGAACTGAACTCTATGGTTTTGCTGAACATCCTTATCAGTTAATTCACCTCCTTTGTGAAAACACAAAAGGTACAGTTGAAGAATTTCAGGATGTAGCTTATGTTTATAAAAACAAAGAAGCAATTAATCACATGTTCCGAGTAGGTTCTGGTTTAGATAGCCAGATTCTTGGTGACTTTGAAATTATAAGTCAACTAAAATTTGCGGCTCGCGCTTCAAAAAAAGAAAGCTTATTAAATTCTTTTACTGAGCGCTTAGTCAACTCTGTTATACAAGCAAGCAAGCGTATTAAAAATGAAACCGAATTGTCTTCTGGTGCAACTTCTGTATCATTCGCCTCTGTGCAATACATCATGAATAACGTTCAGAATATTTCAGAAAAAAATATTTTACTATTCGGTACTGGCAAAATTGGACGTAATACTTGCGAAAATTTGGTAAAGCACACACAGAATTCCCATATTACCTTAATTAACAGAACAAAGACCAAGGCTGAGGAAGTCGCTGGAAAGTTCAACTTGGTGGTTAAAGACTATAATAACCTAGAGAAAGAAATTAATGGGTCTGATATTCTTATTGTGGCAACAGGCGCACAAAATCCTACGGTTGACAAATCTTTGATTACCACTCAAAAACCACTTTTAGTTTTAGATCTTTCTATTCCTAAAAATGTGAATGAGGAAATTGCACAACTTTCAAACGTTACTTTAATACACTTAGATGATTTAGCAAAAATTACTGATGGTACTTTAGAAAAGCGCAAGGCATTTATTCCTGCTGCTGAATCTATCATTGATGAAATCCTATCCGATTTTAATGCTTGGCTAGAAACCCTCAAATTTGTCCCAACAATTCAGGCGATAAAGCATAAACTCACTGATTATAAAAACTCTGAATTAAACACACAACGTAAGAAGTTAGCTGATTTCAATGAGGATCATGCTGAACTCGTTACCAATAATATTATTCAGAAAATCACCAATCAATTTGCACATCACTTAAGAGAAGATGGCAATTCTGCCGATGAGAGTATCGAACTCATCAAAAGAATATTTCAGTTAGAAACTACCGACAATGTCTAAAATTATTCGCATTGGCACACGCGACAGCCAGCTCGCAATGTGGCAAGCAAAAACCGTTCAAGCACAACTTGAGCAATTAGGTCATAAGACCACCTTGGTTCCTGTGAAATCAACAGGCGACTTAGTCCTGGATAAACCTTTATACGAATTAGGAATTACAGGTATTTTCACGAAGACTCTGGATATCGCCATGCTTAATGAAGATATTGACATTGCGGTACACTCGCTTAAAGATGTGCCGACGATATTGCCTAAAGGAATTGTACAAGCTGCTGTTTTAAAACGTGGTAACATTAATGATACACTTGTTTACAAAAGAAACGAAGAGTTTTTATCTCAAAGAGAGGCGATCATAGCTACTGGAAGTTTAAGGCGTCGTGCACAATGGCTCAATCGCTACCCAACGCATACTATTGTTGGTCTACGCGGTAACGTCAATTCAAGACTGCAAAAATTAGAAGACAATGAGGACTGGAATGCCGCTATTTTTGCTGGAGCTGGGTTGGGCCGTTTAGGAATAACACCTGAAAATTCCATTAACCTACATTGGATGATCCCAGCACCAGCTCAAGGGGCTATAATGATTTCAGCTTTAGAATCTGATGAGGACATAAGAGCAATTTGTGCAGAAATCAATCACGAAGACACTGAAATTAGTACAACTATTGAGCGCGAATTTTTAAACCGTCTTGAAGGGGGTTGTACGGCACCAATTGGAGCCATTGCTTACATAAAAGATGAAGAAGTTAACTTTAAAGGCATTCTTTTAAGTAAGGATGGTAGCAAGAAAATAGAATACGCTAAAGTGGTACCTTTAGATCAAAAAGATGAATTGGCAAAGCTCGCAGCAGACTATATCATTGAAAAAGGTGGGAAAACATTAATTGACCAGTTACAACGTAGTGATAAAGCAACCAATATTTATTCAACAAAGAAATTAACGGATGATCAGTTGATGTTGTTTCATAATGATGTGGTTGCTGAGAGTAATGATACCATAAAAATCAGTTTGAATCGTATTTCTAAAACTATTATTAGAAATGAGATTCAAAACGTTATTATTACAAGCAAAAATGCAGTTGAAGCCCTATTAACCAATTTCTCAGTACCAGAATTACAATTCAAAAACATCTATTGTGTTGGTAGACGCACCAAGCGCATGGTTGAAAGGCGCATCGGTAAAGTAATACATACAGAAGCAAACGCTAAAAAACTAGCGGACTATTTGGTGGAGTTTATGGATGGCACTGAAGTCACTTATTTCTGCAGCGACTTGCGCTTGGACGATTTACCAAATACTCTAGCTGAGAATACTATAACAGTAAATGAAGTTGAAGCTTATCAAACCAAGTTTGATGCAGATAAAGTTGAAAGTAACTTAGATGGTGTGATGTTTTATAGTCCATCAACAGTTGAAGCCTTTTTGAAACAGAATAGAGTGAACGGCATTGCTTTTTGTATCGGAGAAACTACGGCAAAAGCAGCTAAAAATTATTTTGAAGATGTTCGGGTGGCTAAAGTACCAACTGTGGAAAGTGTCATTGAATTAGTAAATGAACATTACGTTTAAATTATGATTAAAAACGATTTATTCTTAAGAGCATTAAAAGGTGAAACTGTAGATCGCCCACCAGTATGGATGATGCGTCAAGCAGGTCGTTACCTTCCGGAATTTATGGAAATAAAGGCAAAGTACGACTTCTTTACACGTTGCCAAACTCCAGAATTAGCAAGTGAAATCACGGTTCAGCCAATTCGTCGTTACGGCATGGATGCTGCGATACTTTTCTCTGATATTTTAGTGATTCCACAAGCCATGAATATAGAGGTACAAATGAAACCTAATTTTGGACCTTACTTACCAAATCCGGTGCGCTCTCAAAAAGATGTTGATAATGTTATTGTTCCAGATGTGCAAGAGGCACTAAATTATGTTTACCAAGCCATAAAAGCCACTAAAGAAAAACTTAACAATGACATTCCATTAATTGGTTTTGCTGGTTCTCCGTGGACTATTTTATGTTATTGTGTGCAAGGGCAAGGCTCTAAAAACTTTGATAAAGCTAAAGAGTTTTGTTTTACAAATCCTATTGCTGCGCATCAACTATTACAAAAAATTACAGACACAACAATTGCCTATTTAAAAGAAAAAGTAAAAGCAGGATGTAATGCCGTTCAGGTTTTTGATTCTTGGGGAGGCATGTTATCTCCTGTGGACTATCAAGAATTTTCTTGGAAGTATATTCAACAAATCATTGATGCTTTAAAGGATGATGCACCTGTAATCGCTTTTGGAAAAGGCTGTTGGTTTGCCTTAGGCGACATGGCTAAATCTGGCGCTTCTGCCTTAGGCATAGACTGGACCTGTTCAGCTCGCAACGCACGCTATTTAACGGGAGGCAATATTACATTACAAGGCAATTTCGATCCAACGCGTTTATTCTCGCCGCCTGCTGAAATTAAAAAGATGGTACACCAGATGATTAATGAGTTTGGAAAAGACAAATACATTGTAAATTTAGGCCATGGTATTTTGCCTAATATAGGTTTAGATAATGCCAAAGCATTTATTGACGCAGTTAAGGAGTACGAAAGCCCATCATAATCTTCCCAGAGGAAAAGAACGATTTAGGGCAAAAAGTTTAAGTAACATTATTGTCTTAAAAACGTCTACTATATAAACAATAATAAATTCCCTTTCTGAGTCTGCGATGAGCACAGTCGAAGTAGAAAGGGTTAGGGAAAGGCTTATTTATGATTCAGAATATAATTAGAGGTTTACAAGTTTACGCAGGAGCATATGGATTAATTTCAAAATTGAAATTATGGAAATACTTTATAATTCCAGTGATTATAAGCATTGTAGTATTTGCTATGATTTTCGTTTCTGCATATGGTTTGTCTGATAATCTTGGCGAATGGATAGCGGGGGTTTGGATCTGGGAATTTGGAAAAGCGACGTTTACGGCAATTTCAACATTCATTGGAGGCGTTGTAATTTTCGCCATAGGACTTATACTTTATAAGCACATTATTATGGCGTTATCATCGCCATTCATGGCTCCGGTTTCAGAGAAGATTGAAGCTTATTTTACTGGAAAGCCTGCTAAAAATTATGTGAATACTAATTTTTCAAAACAACTCATTCGTGGCATTAGAATAGGGCTAAGAAATTTATTTAAAGAGCTCTTATTAACTCTCCCTATATTGATTTTAAAGTTTATACCAATTGTCAATATTTTTTCAACGATTTTGCTCTTTTTAGTACAGGCTTACTATGCTGGTTTTGCTAATATGGATTATACTTTAGAGCGTCATTTTAAATATAGAGACAGTGTGGCTTTTATACGACAACATAGAGGCTTGGCCATTGGTAATGGGATAGGATTTTTATTGTTGCTGCTCATTCCTGTTGTAGGAGTCGTATTGGTATTACCATTGAGTGTGACCTCAGCTTCAGTTATTGCGGTAGATTTATTATTTGATGATGATGATGACATTGGTTTTGAACCTTTTGATAAGATAGAACTCGACTAATGGTTGCACAATTTGATGGTTTCGAAATTAGTCCCATTCACGGCGGTGATGCTTGGAAGATTTGCGATCTTATGGTTGCAAATGCTGATCGATTTAAGCGTTATTTTCCTAAAACGCTGGAACAAAACCTAAATCCTACCTTATCTCAATTATTCGTTGAAAGAAAGGTAAAGCAATTTGAAAACAAGGCAGAGTTTTTATTCACACTAAAGCATTCTGAAACTAGAAAACTGGCCGGACTTATCTACATAAAAGAACTCGATTGGGATAAAAAACAAGGTGAGTTTGCATACTGTATTGACTATACCTTTAAGGGACAAGGTTTAATGTCTAAAGCAATAAAACGACTATCAGAACATGCCTTTGAAGGTCTGGGGCTTAAAGTACTTCAAATCATTGTACATAAAGATAATTTAGGAAGTGTAAAAGTGGCAACAAACAATGGTTTTGAATGGCAACAAACCAATTTAAATGGCTTCACACCACCTGGAGAACGGCCTTTGGATATGGAGCTTTATGAACTCTATGCTAGAAACTCATAATATGTTTTTCTAAACTGTCATTAGACGTAAGATTCAATTTTTTACGCAGTCTATATCTCGCTTTTTTCACACCTTCAGGTGATATATTCAGTAAAGAAGCGATTGAATTTGAATCGTACTTCATTTTCAACAGGGCTATTAATCTAATATCGTTTTTAGTCAAATCGCCATAAATTTCATTAATACTCTTAAAGAAATCTGGATTCATTTCAATGAACTGATTAGTAAATTGTTCCCAATTATCATCTATCTGCTTATCAATATGTAATTTATTGATAAGCAGACTAACCTTTCCTTTATTACTATCTTTTTCTAATTGGTTTAAATCTTCTTTCAGCTCGCTAAGCATTTCGTTTTTCTGAGCAATGTGGAGGGCTTTCGAAGTAAGTTCGCGTTTTTGATATTCAAGCTCTTGACTTAAGTTAGTATTTTCAAGCTCTTTTACCTTTGTAAGCGCCTTTTGCTTTGTAGCTCTTAATCTAAATTTATTAACTAAGGCATATGCAACCGCAGCTAACGACAGTAAAGAAATCAGCAAAGCTATATTTCTATTATTCGCAGCTCTGTTCTTTGTTTCTAATAAATCATTTTCTTGCTGTTGAATCTTTATTTGATTTTCACGTTTTTCAGCTTCATATAATTTTTCAAGAGCGGCAACTTCTTTAAGTTTTTCTTCTCCTAAAATACTGTCTTTAAGTTCTATATAATTTAAAAAAGCGCCATGACTTTGCTTGTGCTTTCCAATTTCATGACTTGCTTTTGCAAAAGTCAAAAGACTTTTCAGTCTTTCATAATTGTCACCAATAGCCTTGGATACTGAATCGGATTTTAACGCATAAACATAAGCCAATTCGGGATTTTTCTTTTCTGTATATGCCGAAACTAAAAAATTATAAAAATTCGCATTTAAACTACTATCATCTATAGTCTTATTAACGTCTAAGCCCTTTTTTAGATTTTTTATGGCTTCATCATATTTTTGTAACTGAATATTTAAATTTCCATAATGCTGATACACATATGCATTAGCAAGCTGATGTCTGTTTTCTACTATTTTATGAGCTATAGGTAAATATTTTATGACACTATCCGTTTTTTTAATATCTAAGTAAGACGAACACATATCAATTAGAGCGACTGCATAATTGATATCTCTACCTGCGTTTTTATATATAAAAGCCGCCTTTTTTGTTGCTTCAATTGATTTTTGCTTCTCCTGTAAATTAGAATAAACCATCGATAAATCAAGATTAACCATGGCTATCCCTAAGGAATCCTCAATAGACGTATAATTTTTTTCAGATTCTATAAGATTTTTTAACGCATTTTTATAATCAGATGAATTTATAAATGCCGCTCCAATAAAAGACTGAGCATGGGCTATATGCTTTAAATCGCCACACTCTTCAGCGAGTTCCAACCCATGATTGGCAAGTTCAAACAAATCTGGACTATCTTGAAATAGAGCGTAGCGGGTTAAATTAAATTGACTTATCACCAACTTACAGAAATCACCAGATGCTTTAGTTCTATCATACCCCTTTTGGTGTACTAGCCTAGATATACTGTCCCAATGTCCCATATCTAATCTGAGATTTGCAAATTTGTGATAAAAATCACCAGCTACTGCATCGTTCTCAATCTTATCAATTGATCGTATAGCTGTATCAATCTTGCTTAGATTAGAGGTATTATTTTCTAGGTTAGCTTTTAGCTGTTTGTATAAACTGTCTATCTTTCCTTGTGCACTTTGGGCCAAAACACATGTAGATAAAAAACAGAAAGCTAAAACACAAAAAAGTCTATTCGTCCTCATATTGTTTGTTAGGATGTACTTTATAAAAATACACCTTTTTTAGCGAATAATAAGTAACACTATTTTTTAACTTCTAACGTACAAACCCCTTTTAGATGCTTGTATTATTGTATTTTTGTTAAGTATAAAAAGCGTCCGTAAAAGACCTAAATTACATTGGTTAGCAACTATGATGAAAGATAAGTTTTTCAAATATATACACGAACTTCAGGATACTATCACTTCTAAATTAGAGGCCGCTGATGGTAATGCTAAATTTCAAGAAGATATCTGGAAACGGCCAGAAGGTGGTGGAGGTAGAACGCGGGTTATTGAAAACGGTAATGTGTTTGAAAAAGGAGGTGTTAATATTTCTGGTGTACACGGAAAACTACCTGAAAGCATGCAAACCTACTTTGGTGTAGAAGATGCTGATTTCTTTGCCTGTGGATTAAGCTTAGTATTACATCCCAAAAACCCAATGGTACCAACAGTACACGCAAATTGGCGTTATTTTGAAATGTATGATCAAAAGAGTAATATTGTAGATCAGTGGTTTGGTGGTGGACAAGATTTAACCCCATATTATCTATTTGATGAGGATGCAAAACACTTTCATAGAGTCTGTAAGATGGCTTGCAATAGGCATAATCCTGAATTCTATTCAATATATAAAGCGCGTTGTGATGAATATTTCTATAACGCCCATAGAAACGAGGCTCGTGGCTTAGGCGGCTTATTTTTTGATTACTGCAAAGCTTCAGAAAGTATGACCATGCAAAACTGGTATGATTTTGTTACCGAAGTTGGCGATAGTTTTTTAGAAGCCTATGTTCCTATTGTTGAAAAGCGAAAAGATTTATCGTACACTAAAGAGCAACGCACTTGGCAAGAGATTCGTCGTGGTCGTTATGTAGAATTTAATTTAGTCCATGACAAGGGCACTTTATTTGGCCTCAAAACCAATGGTAGAATTGAAAGTATATTAATGAGTCTACCACCTCATGTGCAATGGGTATACGACCATCATCCTGAAAAAGGAAGTGAAGAAGAACGATTGATTGAAGTATTGAAAAATCCAATAGATTGGGTATAAATTATGAGTTAGCTACTCATAACTTTATACTTATAACTTATAACTTTGAACCATGTTTCCAATAAGAAGAAATAGAAGATTAAGAACCAATGAAGCTATTAGAAGTCTAGTGCGAGAAACCATTATTTCTCCAAATGACTTTTTAGTACCACTTTTTGTAGTCGAAGGCAAAGGTGTAAAGGAGGAAATCGCATCTATGCCTAATTACTATCGCTATAGTTTAGATTTAGTAAAAGACGAAGTAAAGACACTTTGGAGTTTAGGTTTAAAATCCGTCTTACTTTTTGTAAAAGTAGATGATGCCTTAAAAGACAACAAAGGTACAGAAGCCTTAAACCCAAATGGTTTAATGCAACGCGCCATTAAAACGATAAAAGAAGTTTGTCCAGGCATGTTGGTGATGACTGATGTGGCTTTAGATCCTTTCTCTTCTTATGGACATGATGGTATTGTTGAAAGTGGAAAAATCATAAACGATACTACAGTTGAAGTATTAGCAGAAATGAGTATTTCACATGCAGAAGCTGGAGCAGATTTTGTGGCGCCCAGCGATATGATGGATGGAAGAATTATTGGTATTAGGGAAGGTTTGGACCAATCTAATTTTATTGATGTAGGTATAATGAGTTATTCTGCAAAATATGCTTCTGCATTTTATGGTCCTTTTAGAGATGCCCTAGATTCTGCACCTGTAGACATGGTAGATGTGCCAAAGGATAAAAAAACTTATCAAATGGATTTTGCCAATAGAGACGAAGCCATTAGGGAAACCGAAATGGATATTACCGAAGGGGCTGACATCGTCATGGTAAAACCTGGATTATGTTATTTAGATATTGTACGCGATATCAGAAACACTTTTGATGTGCCAATTGCTGTTTATCAGGTTTCTGGTGAATATGCGATGCTCAAAGCAGCAGCAGAAAAAGGGTGGCTAGATCATGACTCAGTGATGTTAGAGCAAATAACTTCTATAAAGCGTGCTGGAGCTGATATTATAGCGAGTTATTTTGCTAAGGATATAGTGAAGTTAATATCATTATAAGTATCTTTTGGAGGTATAATGAATAGAGATGTACCTCATATTGTATTTGAACCAGGAGAAAAAGAGAACTTTGGTTTTGATCTCGTATCTATTGACTTTATCCAGCAGCAAAAAGGGTTTAATCATAATCCCGAACATCCTCACCAATTAAGGTTTTATAACCTTATCTTTTTTACTGAAGGGGAGGGTAGGCATTTTATTGACTTTAATTGGTATCCAATCGAACAAAACACCCTCATATATCTCACAAAGGATCAGATTAATGCCTTTGATTTTTCTACTGATTTTAAAGGGTATTGTATGCTTTTTACAGAAGATTATTTTGCCAGTAGTTTTTCACATCTTCCAAAAGATTTTGTCTTTAGGCTTTTTAACCCACAATTATTTTCGCCAATACTTCAAATCCCAAAAAATTCAGACTTTAATAGTTATTTTAATTTGCTATTAAGCGAATTCAATAACCGTCTTATTTTCAATCAAAAGTCTATTCTGGAATCACTTTTTGTAATTCTAGTTTCTAAGGCCGAATATTACAAACAAAATCAAACGTTTCACATAAAAGATTCATCAAACGTTCAGCTATTTCAGAAGTTTACAACACTTTTAGAAAATAATTTCCATAAAACAAGAAGTGCAATTTTCTATGCCTCTAAACTTGATATAACCTACAAACATCTCAATGAAGTATCGAAAAACTTAGTAAATAAGACAGCTAAAAAAGTCATTGACGATTACGTGATTCTTCAAGCCAAACGAAATCTTATCAATTCAACTATAAAAAGTACGCAATTAGCTTACAAACTTGGTTTTGAAGATGCGACTAACTTCACCAAATATTTTAAGAAGCATACGGGTTTAACCCCTAAATCATTAAAAAAAAGGTATCAATAAACTAATTGGTTCGATTTTAACCATTTTTATTCTAATTCTCATCTTTTATGCTGTTATCATTTGTTACAACTTTGTACCAAACAAATACTAATCTATGAAACCAATTGTAACATTAATTGTTTTAGCTGTATTGGTAACAGCTTGCAATTCAAAACAAAAAGAAACAAAAGAAGAAAAACAATCAGAAATAATGGAAACCAAAAAAGAATTATCAAATAAAGAAAAAGCAACAGCCTTATTAGAGAGTTTAGAAACCGGAGATCAAACACCTATCTCTTATATTAACCCAAATAAATATATACAACATAATCTATCCGTTGGTGATGGTTTAGCTGGCTTTGGTGAGGTAATGAAAAATGCACCAGAAGATGGCTTTAAGGCTAAAGTCGTTCGTTCTTTTGAAGATGGCGATTATACATTTTCACATACAATTTATGATTTCTTTGGGCCAAAAGTAGGATTTGACATTTTTAGATTTGAAGATGGCAAAATCGTTGAGCATTGGGATAATTTGGCTGAACTTACACAAGTAAACCCCAGCGGTCATACACAAACAGATGGAGCTGAAGAACTAAAAGATTTAGACAAAACAAAATCTAACAAAGCTCTGGTTGACGATTTCTTAAATACTGTTCTAGTCAATGGTGGATTTGACAAAATGGCAAACTACTTTGATGGCGATAATTATATACAACATAATTCAATGATTGGAGATGGTTTGTCAGGATTAGGCAAAGCTCTTGAAGAAATGGCTAAAAATGGCGTTACCATGGTTTACAATAAGGTCCATAAAGTACTTGGAGAAGGTAACTTTGTGCTTGCTGTAAGCGAAGGAAAATTTGCTGGAAAACATACATCATTCTATGACTTATTTAGAATTGAGAATGGTAAAATTGCAGAACATTGGGATATTATTGAAGCTATTGCACCTGAAGATACTTGGAAAAACACTAATGGTAAATTTGATTTCTAGGTTTATTATGAAGAAGTCAATTTTAATCCTAATAGGAATCGTAATAATGAGTTGTAATGAAAATTCAGAAACTATAGAACCTAACGTAATTGAAGTTACGACCTTTAAATATAAAGCTTCAGTTAATGCTAAGGACTTCTGGAAAGAAGATGCAAAAATTCAAGAGATTTATACCAGTAAACAACCTGGTTACATCACTCGTGAGAGTGGTTATTCTATAGAAAGTAATGAAGTTGTTATTGTTGTAAGATGGGAAACAATGGGAGATGCTGAAGCCTCAATGAAAAAATTTATGGGAGATACATCCGTTGCAAAGTTTGTGGAAATGATTGATGGCCCCACAATGAAAATGAATCGCTATGATATAAAGTAAAATGTATTAAAAAAACCGAGCAAAATATAAAGCGATTTGGGTGTCCAAATCGCTTTTTTCTTTGTTAATGAAATTTCTAACTGAGTTAACGCTAGGTTAACCCTCACGATTTTCTTTTTTGTCTAAATTCTTCATTCTAGATTTGTACCATCAATCAACATGTGCTGAACTGTCACACTGAGCTTGTCGAAGTGTTGTTTCAGTATCTAAAATCATTAATCATGAGAACTTTAAACAACAATCAAATCAGTGAAAGAGATCAAAGAACTAAAGCGTACAACTGGAATAAAAAGAGACGTTTTAGATAATGATTTCAAATTTAAAAACAGAGTTTACAGTATCATCAATCAAAAAAATCAATCAACCATAAAACTGTAAACTCTGTTTTATGTTTAACTTACGGTATCGTATGAAAAGAAAAATCAACCTTTTAATAATTGCTTCAATCCTTGGCTTAATTGCGCTTTCCATTATTCAAGGTTATTTGGTAAATAACACTTATAAACTGAAAAAAAAAGCTTTTATAACTGAAACCAGACGTTCAATTTCTCAAATAGATGACTTTTCACCAGCACTTGATTCTCTATCAGATTTCTGGCAAGAAAACTTTCTTAACACACTAGTAGATTATAAATATGGTCTTGCTAAAAAAGCTGATGTTTTCAATAGGTTAGAACTTGTCATTGATTCCATTAATGACACCTATAGAGAGGAATATCAAAAGGAGCTTGTAAAAAACAATATCCCTTATGGTATTAAATTTCATAAAAAAGTAACGGCTATTGTTTTATTAGACTCCATAAAAAATGATACTATTTTTGATATTGATAAAACACCTAAACGACTTTATTTAGGAGATTCTATTAGTCAAGAAAATGCACATCGTGTAAGTACCACAACATGGCAAACTGACCACACCTCTAGTAGAATTGTAAATGGCGAAAATCAAGAGATTCTGTTTTACCTATTATTTATAACTAAAGATGAGATGGATATTGATGGTTGGAAAAAAATTGTCTTCAAACAAATGCTGGGCCTATTACTATTGTCCTTTATTATATTTTCCATAGTTATCGGATTATTATATTATTCTATTAAAAGTCTAATTTCACAAAAGAAAATTGCAGATATCAAAACTGACTTTGTCAATAACATTACCCATGAGCTTAAAACACCTCTAGCTACATTGACTTTAGCTACCAAAATGCTGCAGAAAGATGAGATAAAACAGCAGCCTCAATTAGTTGACAATACGGTCAATACTATCGAGCGACAAAACAAAAGATTACAAAAGCTTATCGACCAAGTATTAAGTAATAGTTTAGGTTACAAGGAGATTCAATTGAATAGAGAATCTGTAAATATTGAAGCGTATTTGAATACAGTTCTAGATGATTTTCAATTATCCATAACCTCTAATGATATTACCTTAAATCGAAAATTCTATATATCAAAAAAAACCATAAATATTGACAAATTTTACACCACGACGGCTTTATTAAATATTCTTGAAAATGCTGTAAAATATGCTGGAGAAAGCATTGTAGTAGACTGCACAGTTGAAAGCAATTCTGAATTAAAAATAGCTATAAAAGATAATGGTATTGGTATTTTTGATAAAGACAAAAAACATGTATTTGATAAGTTCTTTAGAGCAGGGAACAAAGAAATCCATAATGTGAAAGGACTTGGACTTGGCTTATATTATACCAACCAAATTATAAAAGCACATAACGGTAATATTGCTGTTGAAAGCAAAGAAGGAAAAGGAACAACTTTCATTTTAACCATTCCATTTAACTAAAAGTCTTGTACTATGAAGCGTATTTTATTAGCAGAAGATGACTTAGATTTTGGCAACATTCTAAAGCAATATTTAGAAATCTCTAGCTATACCATTACTTGGGCCAAGGACGGAAAAGAGGCTTTGGAGTTATTCAAAAAAGACACATTCAATATCTGCGTCTTTGATGTAATGATGCCAAAAATGGACGGTTTTACACTAGCTGAAAAAGTCATCGATTACAATCCGGAAATTCCTTTTATATTCTTAACGGCTCGTAAGCTAAAAGAAGATAAAATTAAAGGCCTAAAACTTGGTGCAGACGATTACATTGTAAAACCCTTTGAAGCTGATGAACTTGTTTTAAGGCTAAATAATATACTAAAACGCACAGAAAAAGCGTCGGCACAACTACAGCAATCTGATACCATAAAAATTAGTAATTACAGTTTTGATACTAAACGATTAGAACTCACTTGTAATGATTATAAAAAGCAACTCACCCAAAAAGAAGGTGAGCTTATCCTCTTTTTGTTCAATCACAAAAACCAGCTTTTAAAACGTGAAGACATCCTAAAAGCCGTTTGGGAGAATGATGATTTCTTTTCAGGTAGAAGTATGGATGTATTTATTAGTAGGCTTCGTAAGTATTTTAAATTAGACCCATCGATTTCTATTGAGAGTATAAGAAATGTTGGGTTGGAATTCAAAGTAAGTTAACACAACATAAACGCTTGGTTAATGCTAGGTTAACGCCTGGCATTTTCTTTTTTAGACGAGTTTCACCATCTACATTTGTATCATAATCAACATGTGCTGAACTGTCACACTGAGCTTGTCGAAGTGGAGTTTCAGTATCTAAAACAAATAATCATGAATTTCAAAAAATCAAAAAACGTAGAAGGAAGTATCAGAATCATTGATGTAAAAAGAACAGTTTGTTTAATGCTGGTCACAGCTTTATTTTCAACTTTTGGTCTCAATGCACAAACAACTCCAAAACCACCAACACCTCCTAATTCAAAAACATCGACAAGTAAATCTTATGCGATTGAAATCGATACTGATGACGAAGAGCACAATAGCTCCGTTTCGATCTCAATTTCAGATGATAGTTATAAGTTTAAGGCCAGTTATCATAAATCTAAAAATAATGGCGTAAAGACTATATTACTTAATCAACTGGGCAAGAGTAATCTGAATGTAAATGGAAACACCTATTTATGGTCTAATAATCAAAGTGGCAACGAAGTTTTTGAATGTAAATTAACCAATGGTAGATTACGAATGTATGTAGATACCGAAGTAGCATCCAAATCTTTTGTTGAAAAAATAAATAAGCTTGGTAACAATTTAAAATATTATATCTCAGGTACGGATGCTAAAAAAGAAAGCGAAAAAGCTGCTGCAAAAGCAAAACGAGAATTAGAGCGTGCAGAACGTGAACTGGAGAGAGCCAAACGTGAAGCTGAGCGCACGGCAAGAGAAGCTAAACGTACTGAGAAAAATTAAAGTACTAATTCATCAATCAAGACAAAGCTCTTAACGATATTGGTTGAGAGCTTTTTTATTTTCAATTTTTACCAAATGGATTACCCGCTAATTCCCTGAACTCTTCTGCCGTTATTAGATCCCCTTCTGTAGGTTCTATTATGTCATCTGCTTCTTCGCTATCAAAATCAATTTCTGTCACTTTCCAAATATATATTTTATCTTCAATTTCCATTACTAAACCGGGTAAACCAGAATAACCAGCTGGTCCATGTTTAACTGGGATTTTTGAATTGTACCATACCTTTAACTTCGTATCGCTCTTACTTTTATCTAAAGTGGCTAGGTAGCATAAATAGCCATCTATTTCCTTAGTTTCATTTGTAAATGTCCATTCCAAAGGTTCTCTTAATATTCTTTTGGTAGTACCCAATATCGAATTTTGAGAAATAGAATAATTACGGCTCCAATCATTATAAAAAGTTGAATTACCTCCAGCCATGAAGTAAAGAAAATTCACCGCTCCATGTTTAAATAAGAAATCATTATTTAATCGACTTTCGGCATCAGGATCAACACTATATCTAGATATACTATCATTGAATATTAAATGTCCATCTATAGGCTCAGACTCATGTAACATTAACAAGACATCATTTTGAATATCAGTATTTTTGGGATCCTCAAAAGGTTGCTCCAGGCTATCTATATTTAATGTAACTCGATATGTAATTTTTCCTTTTGTTTGCGAACTTAGAGTCATTAAACTCAATACAAAGACTATTAAACACGTTTTTTTCATGCTTGAATTTAAGAAATTTCATCTTAAAAATCTAACTATCAAATTTGTATAAGTAGTTTAGCTATTCATTTTGTAACTTCGCACTAACTAAATTAATTCATATTAATGGGCTTACTCATTTTTTACGCAGTCATATCTATTTTCTTTTCATTTTTATGTTCCATTCTTGAGGCCGTTTTACTAAGTATAACGCCTACTTTCATTAATGTAAAGAAGAAAGAAGGCAAGGCCTATGCAACAGAATTAGAAGAGTTAAAAAAAGATGTCGATCGTCCGTTAATCGCCATACTTACACTCAACACCATCGCTCATACTGTAGGGGCTATTTTGGTTGGTGTACAAGCTAAAGTCGCTTATGTAGAACTCTACGGAAGTGCCAAGCGCACTATACTTGGTTTTGAGTTCACAGAAGATCTAATGGTTGGCGTGGTTTCCACAATTATGACCATTTTAATTTTAGTGGCCTCAGAAATCATCCCAAAAACCATTGGAGCTACCTTTTGGAAACAACTGGCAAATTTTACTTCCAAAGCATTAAACGTATTAATATTTCCATTAAAATGGACAGGTATTCTATGGTTACTTCAACTCACTACAAAGTTGATTGGTGGTAAAGGTCATGGCAGTATTTTAAGTCGTGAGGGCTTTGTAGCCATGACAGAAATTGCACATGAAGAAGGCGTATTTGAAGAAAATGAAAGTAAAGTCATCAAAAACCTTTTAAATTTCAAAGAGGTACAGGCCAAAGATATCATGACGCCACGTACCGTCATGAAAACCGAAAACGAAACCACAAACATAGAGACTTTCTTTGCAGCAAATCAAAATATTCGTTTTTCTCGTATTCCAGTTTATACTGAAGATACAGATAATATCACAGGCTTGGTACTAAAGGATGAAGTCTTTAAGGAAATGGCACTAGGTAATGGTTCTAAATTATTATCGGACATCAAACGGAGTATTATTATTGTTAATCGCAGCATGCCAATTCCAACACTTTTTGAGCAATTGGTAGAAAGCCGAAATCATATGGCCTTAGTTGTCGATGAATACGGTTCGGTTAGTGGTATTGTTACTATGGAAGATGTTATTGAGACCCTGTTAGGCCTAGAAATTATGGATGAAAGTGATAACGTATCTGACTTACAACTGCTTGCCAGAAAAAGCTGGGAAACGAGAGCAAAGCGTTTGGGCTTAATAGAAAATGACAATCCAGAAAACTAATGCAAACCTGCTGTATTGAGACACCTCTTGGACACGCAAAGATTGTTGGAGATAGCGACGGCATTATGTCTGTTTCAATATTAAATACTCAAGAAGAACTTTCAGAAGTTATTCCAGAATCACTTTTGGAATGTGTGACTCAACTCAAAGACTACTTTAAAAATAAGCGTAAAACTTTCGATTTAAAATTAAATCCTGAAGGCACTATGTTTCAGAAAAAAGTCTGGGAACAACTGGAAACCATTCCTTACGGCAAATCAATCTCTTATTTAGACTTATCCAAGGAACTAGGCGATCCAAAGGCTATTAGAGCCGTTGCTGGTGCCAATGGTAAAAATCCAATTTGGATTATTGTGCCTTGCCACAGAGTTATAGGAACCGATGGTAGTCTAACAGGCTATGCTGGTGGATTACACAGAAAGCAATGGTTACTTAATCATGAAAGTGAGCACAAACAACAAACGCTGTTTTAATGTATAAGTCTGGTACTGAATTCCTTAAGCGCTTCTTTAAAGTTTCTACTATTTACAAGTATGGGTTTAACTGGTCTCCAATGTACAGAAGAACTACAGCCAAACTCATTGACGTAAGTGATGATTTGCATTATGTAAAGATTAGATTACAACTCAACTGGAAGAATCGTAATTATGCGGGTTCTATTTTTGGAGGAAGCATGTTGGCGGCTACAGACCCTATCTATATGATTCAACTCATTCAGATTCTTGGTGATGATTATGTGGTTTGGGACAAAGCCGTGGAAGCGCGTTATAAGAAACCTGCAAAATCAACAATTTTTGGTGAGTTTATTTTTACAGAAGATGAAATAGAAGGAATAAAACAAAAAGTAGAAGCGCATCGTGAAACAGATATTGTAAAAACCATGAATCTAGTTGATGAAAAAAAGAATATAATTGCTACTTTTAATAAAACCCTTTACATCGCAGACAAGCTCTTCTACAAAGAAAAACTTAAAAAGCGTAAGACAAATAACTAACATATCATCTTAATGAAGTTTCTTAAAAAACTGCTTAAATTCTTAGTGATCCTTTTCGGATTGCTAATCCTAATCCTTTATATCACGGATACTGATTACCTTATCAAAGCCGTAAGAACGATTTATTTGAAAGGTCATACAACAGCCTTTTTAGAGGATTATAAAGAATTTGATAATCAGCCCGTTGAAGCAAGTAATAACCCACGACCTTGGCCAAATCATAAAGCTTATAATGCTGTAAATCCAACCAAAACATTAGCAAAAGCCAATAAAGATTGGGCAACTGTTGCCTATGTGATTATAAAAAATGATAGCATCTGGTTTGAAGAATACTACGATGGTTTTGGTGAAGACTCAAAATCTAATTCATTTTCAATGGCAAAAAGTTATGTCTCAGGATTGATGTTTAAGGCCATTCAAGATGGATATATAAAGAGTTTAAATCAGCCGGTATGTGATTTTCTACCAGCTTTTTGTGATGATAAAGCCGTTAAAATGACCGTTGGTGATTTATCGAGTATGGCATCTGGCACCAATTGGGATGAAGCCTACTATTCACCATTATCCATTACAACACGCGCTTATTTTGATGACGACTTAGCTAAAGTGATGAATGGGTTAATGGTGGTTGACGAACCAGGACAAGCCTTTAAATACGCTAGTGGTGACACACAAATGCTAGCTATGGTTATAGAAAAAGCTACAGGCAAAAAATTATATGACTATTTAGAAGACAGTTTTTGGAAACCTTTAGGCTCGGAAAACTCAACATTGTGGCAAGTTGATAGTGAAGACCACGATTTGGTAAAGGCCTATTGTTGTATAGCCAGCAATGCCAAAGATTTTGCACGCTATGGAAAACTATTTAAAGATCATGGCAAATGGAATGGTCAACAAATACTAGATTCAGCTTATGTCGCCAAATCCATAAAGCCACGATTTACCAATAGTCCAGAATATGGGTATGGTTGGTGGTTACATAACCAATTGGGTAAGGACTTCTTTATGATGCGTGGACACCTTGGGCAATATGTAATTGTACAACCAGAAGACAATGTCATTATTGTAAGGCTTGGGCATCAAAAATCACCAAATTTAGCTAGTGATGGTGTCTATACTTATGATATCAGTTTGTATATTGATGAGGCCTATGAAATGTTAGAAAAATAAAATCCTATTTTAAAGATGTTCATTTTCATATATCTCAAATATGATTAGTAAACTTAATTTAGAAAATATATTATTCCTAGATATTGAAACGGTTCCAGAAACCGAAAAGTTCTCTGATTTAGATACTACTAAACAAGAGCTTTGGAGTGCTAAATCTCGCTATCAACGTAAGGAAGAATTTTCGGCAGAAGAGTTTTACGACCGAGCTGGGATTTGGGCTGAGTTTGGAAAGATTATCTGTATTTCTGTTGGGTATTTTAATATTGATGGAGATGTAAGAACCTTTAGGGTGACTTCTTTTTACGGTGACGAAATTAAAATTCTAAAAGACTTTAAAAACTTAATCATTTCACATTTTAGCCAAAACAAGCATCTACTATGTGCACATAATGGTAAGGAATTCGACTTTCCTTATATCGCAAGGCGTATGATTATTCATAATGTAGAACTTCCTTACAAACTCAATCTTTTTGGTAAAAAACCATGGGAAGTACCTCATTTAGATACGCTGGAACTATGGAAATTTGGGGATTACAAAACCTATACATCCTTAAAGCTACTAACCAATATTCTTGGTATTCCTTCGCCAAAAAATGATATTGATGGTAGTGAAGTGTATCGTGTTTATTATGAAGATAATGATATTGATCGCATCATCAACTACTGTGAAAAAGACACTATAGCTGTAGCGCAAATTCTGTTGCGACTTCGAGGTGATGAATTACTCCAAGACAATGAAATAAAACATATATAAAAAAGTCCTGATTTTCATCAGGACTTTTTAGTATTACAATAAACAGTTAGTGTTATTGCTTAATGAATTTTCTTGTCATTACCTCTTCACCGTCATTAACTTCCAAGAAATACATGCCAGATTTTAATCCAGAAACATTAATCTCAGAAGATGTTTTTCCTTTGACCATTGTCTGACCTAGCATATTAATTACTCGGTAAGAAACATCATCCTTACTGAACGTTTTAATATAGAGTGTTTCACCTTTAACAGGATTTGGATACATTAAGAAGTCTTCTTCTGCATCTACAGGACCCTCGTCTAAAGTTCTAAGTGGTGTTAAATCATTGGAATTAGATCTGGTATTACCACTGCTTATACCAGTTATCTTAACTTGATCTATATAAATTTGATCCGCATTGGCACTAGCATCACACTGGAATCTAAACTGTGAATTCGCAGCAAAGTTATATTGACTTGCATCTAAAGTCACTGTTGCGGTGTAGAACGTATTATTATTGAAATTCGTTCCACTAGCGTAAGTCGCCACTGTTGTCCAAGAAGATCCATTATAGTAACGTAACCAGAAATCTTCACCATTCTCCATACTGTATGCATAGAAATAGAACTCAACTTCAACTTGGTTATAGTTTCTTAAATCAAAACTTGGAGAGGTCATTGCTGATGCCGTACCTGAATTATCTCTTATTCTAATAGAATATTGTCCTTCGTAAGAACGAGATCCTCTGTAACGGTAGCAATCGCTTCCACCATCAGACCAGCCGTCCCAGCCAGATTCAAAATAACCTTCATTTAATACATCACTTCCGCCAGTAGAGCAAGGCGCACAAGAAGAACCTCCACAATCAATTCCCGTTTCGTCTCCGTTTTGGATACCATCATCACAAGTTGGCGGTGTTACACAAGGTGCACATGATGAGCCACCGCAATCAACGCCTGTCTCATCGCCATTCTGGATACCGTCTGTACAGGTTGGAGCAGGTGCACCACCTAAACAGAAATCAGTAGCTTCTGAACTTGAAAATGAACCACCTGAAGCTAGGCTTCCTGAAGGTCCAGTTACAGAATAAGACCCATTCCCATAAGAACAGCAAATACCATCACCATAAGCATCTGTAATAGTAAACGTATAACAATCATCCGGTAAACATAAGTCTTCACTTACAGTAGAGCCGTCTGGATTTGCAGACGAGTAAGATCCTGAAGCTACAGTTTGATTAGAGCTATTGGTTAAAGTCCAAGCCGTTTCTTCAGGATAATTATCAAATGTAATAGATACGTTGACTTGATTCTCACTACATCCTGTCTGGCAAGGCGCACAAGAAGAACCACCACAATCTACACCAGTTTCGTCTCCATTCTGAACCCCATCTGAACATGTTGGTGTTGTTCCACCTCCGCCACACTTATCTGATAGAGCTAATGCTCGTCTTGGTCCTCCAGGTGCCAAAACAGCGCGCATTCGATCTGCTTGTCCTTGGGTAAACAAGTTCATACATGAGTCATTAGTATAATCCATATAGTTCTGCACCATATCTGTACTACCGCAAGAAACTTGTCCTACAGGACAACCTCCATTAGACGTTTGGTGAGTTGGTGTATCAGCGACAAAATCGTTCCCACAATTAGCATCACCCCAAATATGTCTTAGATTTAAAAAATGTCCAACTTCATGTGTTGTAGTTCTACCACCATCAAAAGGTGCAGAAACATTACCAACACGACCAAAATAGTTGTAAGCCATTACAACACCATCAGTAGCAGCGCTACCTCCTGGAAATTGAGCGTAACCAAGGATAGTGCGTCCACCACTAGTCATTCTAGGTACAATCCACATGTTTAAATATTGACTTGTATCCCATGGGTCGACTCCTCCTTGTGAAGATCTTTTCATATCGTCACTAGTTCCCCAATCTTGACGTGTAGTGGATTTCCTTGTAATACCAGTAGTTGCATTTCCATTTGGATCCACACTCGCCATACAAAACTGAATTTGAGAATCAGCAGCCTGAGACCATGTATTGTCAGCATCAGGATTGGTACGTCTAAAATCCTCATTTAATACATCCATTTGAGACTGAATTTGAGCTTCACTGATATTCTCAGTGTTATTTCTATATAACACATGTACTACAACGGGAATCGTAATAATATCACCATCAATCCTGTTGGTCTGCATTTCGGATACTCTTGCTTCGGTAAATTCTTCGATTTGTTCCATTCTCCGTTCCAACTGCGGGTCTAGTTGTTTTCGATACTCTAGATTTTCCATTGTTGAACATTCTCTTTCTTGGGCAAATAGGCTTCCTAAACATAGAAAGCACATTAAAATTAATGTAATCTTGTTTTTCATGTAAAGTTTTTAAATAGTTAATGGTTTTTGTGATAAAAATCGAACGAAAATATTAAAATTTTGTTAAAATCAAAGTTTAACGAAAACGTTTTCGATGAAATGCATTAATCAAAATTTTCGTTATGGTTTTACCTCAGCACTTTTGAGGAAATTAACTACATTTACCTATGGCAAAAGAAACACTACTTGATGTTGTTAATTTAAGTATTTCCACTTTTAAGCAGGAGAATGAAACAAAGATTATTAAATCTATATCCTACTGCTTAAATAAAAATGAAATAGTGGCAATAGTCGGTGAATCTGGTTCAGGGAAATCCGTATCTTCATTAGCCATCATGGGACTGTTACCCAAAAATGTTTTAACCATATCATCTGGTTCCATAACTTTTGATGGTAAAGACTTAACCCAAACATCAAATAAGGATTTTCAAGAAATTCGTGGTAAAACCATTTCCATGATTTTTCAAGAACCCATGAGTTCTTTGAACCCGTCAATGAGATGTGGCAAACAGGTTGAAGAAATCTTGATGCAGCATTCGTCATTATCGTCTAAAGAGATAAAAGCTCAAGTCCTTGAGCTTTTTGAAAAAGTAAAACTTCCGAATCCTAATAGAATTTATAAGTCTTATCCTCATGAAATATCAGGTGGTCAAAAACAACGTGTTATGATCGCTATGGCCATTGCATGTAAACCTCAATTACTTATTGCTGATGAACCCACTACGGCTTTGGATGTAACCGTACAAAAAGAAATCCTGCTGCTCCTAAAACAGATTCAGGAAGAAACGGGAATGACGATTTTATTCATTTCTCATGACTTATCTCTAGTCTCTGAATTAGCTGACAAAGTACTAGTGATGTATAAAGGCGAAATAGTGGAGCAAAACGATACCTATTCCATTTTTAAGCGGTCCAAACATAGTTATACCAAAGCGTTAATTGGCGCAAGACCGTCCGCAGAATTTAGACTAAGGCAACTACCTACGATTTCTGATTTTATGGCGGATGACGTAGACAAGAGTCTTATTTCAAAAAGAGATAGAGAAGAACATCATAAAGACTTATATGCCAAACAGCCTCTGCTAGAAGTTATTGATGTTGAGAAAACCTACCTTTCCAAAACTGGTTTATTTTCTAAGGAGATTCCTTTTAAAGCTGTCAATGGCGTAAGCTTTAAGGTATTTCCAGGCGAAACCATTGGTTTGGTTGGAGAGTCTGGTTGTGGAAAATCTACTTTAGGCAATGCCATACTTCAATTAGATAAAGCTACTTCTGGTATAATCAAGTTCAAGGGCAAGGCTATTACCAACTTAACCAAAAGTGAGTTACGTCAATTACGTAAGGATATTCAGATGATTTTTCAGGACCCATTTGCGTCACTTAACCCGAGATTAACGGTGGGTAATGCAATTATGGAGCCAATGAAAGTCCACGGTATTGGAAATTCTGATACAGAACGCAAAGAAAAAGTTATGATAATTCTGGATAAAGTAGGTCTGGATAACGCTTCATTTTACAAATATCCTCACGAGTTTTCAGGCGGTCAACGTCAACGTGTTGGCATTGCACGAACTATTGCTCTAGAACCAGAACTGATTGTTTGTGATGAATCTGTATCGGCTTTGGATATTTCAGTACAAGCTCAAGTTTTAAACCTTTTGAATGACTTGAAGTCACAATTTGGATTCACCTATATATTTATTTCTCACGATTTGGCCGTTGTAAAATATATGGCAGATCAGTTAATAGTAATGAATCGCGGGAAAATTGAAGAAATTGGTGATGCTGATAAGATATACGAGTCGCCCAAGCAAGCATATACCAAAAAATTAATTCATGCTATACCTAAAGGATTATAGCATGAACAACTTTTTGGTTAATTTTAAAACACCTTCAATTACTCTTACGGTATCTTTTAAGTTTGACACAAATATATTTTCGTCTTGAGTAGTTTCTGGTAGAGTAGTTTTGGTTTTCATAAGCAAAAGTTTATGTTAGACTTGGGGCAAAAATCATTAAGTTAAATCTATGGTAGATTAAGGTTAATTTAATTTTCATTTGGGTCTGCTAATATGAAACATTTTTTCAATTAATCAGTTGTAATGCTTTATAATTCGATAAAATGCATATTTTTTTAACATTTGAAATGCGTGTTGAAATATTCACTTAAAAAAAAACCGCAATATAAATTGCGGTCTATGAATTTTTGTTTTTTGTATTTGTCACAATTCCATTTCAGGAACATCACTTTCAACGATTAAATGGCCTTCAGTAGCATTTTTAATGTCTTCAACAGAAACACCTGGTGCGCGCTCCAATAATTTAAAACCTTGTGGTGTAACCTCTATTACAGCCATGTTGGTTACGATTTTCTTAACACACCCAACTCCTGTTAACGGTAGCGAACACGTCTTTAACAACTTGGAAGCTCCAGCTCTATTAGTGTGCATCATGGCTACAATAATATTTTCAGCACTTGCTACTAGGTCCATGGCTCCTCCCATACCTTTTACCATTTTACCTGGAATTTTCCAATTGGCGATATCCCCATTTTCGGCAACTTCCATAGCACCAAGTATGGTTAGATCTACATGTTGGCCTCTTATCATGCTGAAACTCATAGCTGAATCAAAAAAAGAAGCGCCCGGTAAAGTTGTAATAGTCTGCTTGCCGGCATTTATAACATCCGCATCTTCCTCGCCTTCAAAAGGGAAAGGGCCCATACCAAGAACACCATTTTCACTTTGAAACTCTACTTCAATATCATTTCTTACAAAGTTGGCTACCAGAGTTGGAATCCCGATTCCAAGATTGACATAGTAACCGTCTTTTACCTCTCTTGCTATGCGTTTTGCAATTCCGTTTTTGTCTAACATAATTCCTAACTCTTTGGTCTTACCGTTCGTTGTTCTATTCGTTTCTCAAAATGTGCACCTTTAAAAATTCTTTGTACGAAGATGCCAGGAATATGTATTTGATTTGGATCTAGTTCTCCAACAGGGACTAGTTCTTCTACCTCAGCAACGGTAATCTTTGCAGCGCCACATATATTAGGATTAAAATTACGAGCCGTTCCTTTAAAAATGAGATTCCCAGCGGCATCGCCTTTCCAAGCTTTAATGAATCCAAAATCGGCATCAAAAGCTTTTTCCAAAACATACATCTTTCCATTAAATTCTCTTGTCTCCTTGCCCTCAGCAACTTCGGTTCCATAACCAGCTGGAGTATAAAATGCAGGAAAGCCGGCTTGGGCTGCCCTTGCGCGTTCCGCCAATGTGCCTTGAGGTATTAATTCTACATCTAATTCTCCAGAAAGCATTTGGCGTTCAAACTCATCATTTTCCCCTACATAAGAAGAAATCATTTTCTTGATTTGTTTTTGCTGTAAAAGTAGACCCAAACCAAAATCATCTACTCCTGCGTTGTTAGAAATACATGTCAAGCCCTTAACGTTCAGTTTTACAAGTTCGGCAATAGCATTTTCAGGAATACCTGAGAGGCCAAAACCGCCAAACATAAAGGTCATATGGTTCTTTACGCCTTGCAAGGCTTCAGTAACATCAGCTACTTTTTTATTTATCATAAATTGAAAAATTTATATCTTAAAAATACGAAAGACATGGCAAATTTCATATTAAAACCACCAAAACACTAAGAATAAACAATTATAGAGAACTACTAGAAATCTATATCAACTTGGTCGTCGTCGTCTTGACCCGAATTACCACCTAGATCGCCTTCGTCCTTAACGGTACAATCGACGTTAATATCTAATCCTGAAGGTTTTTCAAAATTTCCTTTTGATACATCTAGCGTTTTATCTTCATAGCAAGCCTTCATGTATAACCCCCAAATAGGTAGTGCCATTGAAGCACCTTGTCCGTAATGTATAGATTTAAAATGTGCAGCTCTATCTTCTGCCCCAACCCAAACACCTGTAACCAGATTTGGAACCATGCCCATAAACCAGCCATCACTTTGGTTTTGTGTTGTCCCTGTTTTACCCGCAATAGGATTGTTAAATTCATATGGGTAACCTGTTATGATTTCTCTATAAACTGCGTTCCATTTATCAAAACCTTTATGCCTTAATCGTCTACCAGATCCTGCATTGGTAACACCTTCCATAAGATTAACGGTGACATAAGCTACCTGTTCACTTAGTACATCCTTACTTTCTGGAGCAACCTGATACAGTACCGTACCATTCTTGTCTTCAATTCGAGTTACCATTACTGGTTTGTTGTAAACACCTTTATTTACAAATGTAGAATAGGCTGCTACCATCTCGTAAACACTGATATCTGCAGTACCTAATGCAATCGCTGGTACGGGAAGAATTTCTGAAGTAACGCCTAATTTTTTAGCCATCTCTACTACTGGTTGCGGGCCTATTTCATTCATAAGACGAGCAGTTATAGTATTAGTTGAACTGGCTAAGGCATCCTTTAATGTTTGCTTCCCGGAATAATTACCATCAGAATTCTTTGTCGTCCAAGATTCAGGATTTCCATATTTATTAGCTTCTATAGTTATAGGTGTTCTTGGAAATGAGTCACAAGGCGATACCTGCAACTGATCAATAGCTGTAGAGTATACAAACGGCTTAAACGTTGAACCTACTTGACGCTTTCCTTGCTTCACCATATCATACTGAAAGTGCTTATAGTTCATACCACCAACCCAAGCTTTTACATGACCTGTTAGAGGATCCATGGACATCATTCCTGGATGCAAAAAAGATTTGTAGTAGCGCATTGAGTCTATTGGTTTCATAACCGTATCTACTTCACCTGCCTTACCATCAATCCATTTAAAAACAGTCATTTCAGTTGGTTTTTGAAATGAGGCTTCAATTTCTTTATCAGATTTTCCTTTATTTTTCAAAATTCTCCATCGCTCACCTCTTCGCATGGCATCTTTCATCAGTTTATTTACTTCTGATTGCGTCAATTCTAAAAATGGTGCTGTTTTATTTCGATCTGGAGTATTTTGATGATCAAACTCAGCTTGTAACCTTGGCATGTGCTGGGCTATAGCTTGTTCTGCATATTTTTGCATACGAGAATCAATCGTTGTAAATACTTTTAATCCATCACTATACAAATCGAACTTACTACCATCTGGCTTTCTGTTCTTACTGTCATCAGCCCATTCTTTCATAAACCCTCGTAAATATTCCCTAAAATAGGTCGCGGTCCCTTCACGATGCGATTCTGGTGTATAATTCAAATCAAGTTCTGTAGCTTGTAGTGAATCTTTTAATTCTTCAGAAATGTATTCGTACTTGTGCATCTGAGCTAGAACCACATTCCTTCTGTTCTTAACACCAACAGGATTTCTTCTGGGGTTATATAATGAAGAATTCTTAAACATACCAACCAGCATGGCAGATTCTTTCATGTCTAAATCCTTAGGTTCTTTACCAAAATAAATTCTTGAAGCTGAACGAATACCATCACCATTGTTTCCAAAATCATAGATATTGAAATACATCGCTATGATTTCTTCTTTGGTATATTGACGCTCAAGTCTTGTAGCAATAACCCACTCTTGTATTTTCTGAAAAAGTGCATTTGTTGTGCTTTCTTTATCTCTTACACCAATAAATAATTGTCTTGCCAATTGTTGGGAAATGGTACTCGCACCACCTCTTTTTCCTAAAAAGAAAAACGCTCTTAATGTTCCTCGTCCATCAATGCCTGAATGATCATAATAACGTGCATCTTCTGTCGCTATTAATGCATCAACTAGATTTTTTGGTAAGTCGTTGTAACCAACCGGCGTTCTATTATCGTTAAAATAGAACTTCCCTAGGGTTTTTCCATCAGAGGAAATAATTTCAGTCGCTAGGTTTGTTTCAGGGTTTTCTAATTTGGTATGATCTGGCATTTCTCCAAAAGTTCCCCATGACGCAAGCAAAAAGAGAAGTACAACTGCTAGGATTCCACCTAAAAATAACATCCAAAACCATCTTACGTATTTTGAAAAATCTACTGTGCTCGAATTTGTTTTTGCTGTTTTCTTTTTTGCCATATTAATTATTATTGAGCTTGTTCTACCCTAAAACCAATATCGGTTATACCTTCTAATTCTTCAACACCATTGACCTCTCCATTATTTCGCATAGCATGCTGAATATTTACGGTATAGTCTCCTGCTTCATTGAATTTAAATGTATCCTTGAAGCCTCTTAACCATAACTTATTCTCTTTTATATCTGAAAAACCAGTTCCTAAAAGCTCTCCATTTGGTGCTGCCATTTTATATTCTAAGGTATCCTTAATGGCTTTTCCATTTGGATAATTAAGTTCTACTATTAGAAATAAGTTACTGAACTTATAGTCATTCGTATTTCTTAAATTAACATAGAGATTGTAATTTTGAGTAGTATCTGGCGCTTTAAAATTAAAGCTCGCTACAGAATCCTTATGCCATTTACTCGGAACGGCCTTATACTCATCGAACACAGCCTTGGAATCACAACTTACAGCCAAAGCCAAACAAACAAGGCCTGATAATAGACCACTAGCTTTTCTTTGCATTTTGTTTTTGGTTACGGTTTCTATTGCGATTTTTATTTCTATTCCTATTGTTTTTACGTTTCTTATTTGATTTTGGACTATCAAAACGCGTTAAACTATCCTGACCTACAACGTTCTCAAATTCTGTTTTAGTGTCTTGAATATGTTCTGAAGCATATTCTTCAAGACTCGCTACTTTTTCTTTTTTCTTGTTTTTGGTAATGATTTCGCTAGCCTGTTCTGTAGTAATAACATGCCAATTCATCCATTCACCTTCGTACGCATACCACATCAAACCTTTAAAAATATCTGTCTTTTGACATACTGCAGTTCCCTTTTCAGTATAAAGTTTGGTATCGTTCTTTGGAAAGGCTTTTAGTGCATCTAGATAAGCATCTAGCTCGTAATTAAGACAACACTTTAACTTCCCGCATTGACCCGCTAGCTTTAAAGGGTTTAAAGATAACTGCTGATATCTCGCCGCAGAAGTGCTTACAGACCTGAAATCTGTTAACCAAGTTGAGCAACACAATTCTCTTCCGCAAGAACCAATTCCACCTAGCCTAGCCGCTTCTTGTCTAAAGCCGACTTGGCGCATTTCGATACGTGTTCTAAATTCGCGTGCGAACACCTTAATTAATTCCCTAAAATCAACACGCTCTTCAGCGGTATAATAAAAGGTCGCCTTACTACCATCACCTTGAAACTCAATATCAGAGATTTTCATTTTTAAATTTAGGTCAATAGCGAACTGACGTGCTTTAACTTTCATCGGCTCTTCTTTGTCTCGAGCCTTTGACCATATATCAATATCCTTTTGAGTCGCCTTTCGGTATATTTTTAATACATTCTCAGCGTCATCAACATCTACTTTTTTTCGCTTCATCTGTACACGCACCAATTCACCTGTTAAAGTGACCATACCGACATCATGTCCAGATTTTGCCTGCGTGGCAACAATATCGCCAATACTAAGTGTAAGGTTTTCGGTGTTTTTGTAGTATTGTTTTCTGCCGTTTTTAAAACGAACTTCAACACACGTAAAAGGTTCTTGTCCGTTTGGAAGCGACATGTTAGCCAGCCAGTCAAAAACAGTGAGTTTATTACAGCTATCTGTGCCGCAAGTACCATTGTTTTTACATCCTTTTGGTTGACCATCTTTACCAGTTGAGCAACTGTTACAAGCCATAAAAAAGTTATATATATCTAATCTAGGTTTTTAAAAACCCAGTTAAAGGATTCGTAATCTATTAATGAGTAAAGATACTATTATTTCTTTAGTCAAATAACAGGTTGATTAATAATATATTACCAAATAATAATTATCTTAATGCTCACATTTTGAGATAGTCCCGATGTTATTATAAATCAATACATTGAAATTATGAAATCAAAAATTACTTTCTTCATTTTCGCACTTGTCTTAATGTCTATTAACGCGCAGGGACCGCCTTTGGAGGCCCAAGGCGGAGAGTTTATTTTTAATCCTCAAAATAAGGAATGCCTGACGAATATTCAACGTCAAAATATTATTGGGCAACTCGATGAAAATATTACTCAATTACGCCGTAACAATGAACTTGCATTTACAGCTAGTACCAGGGGAAACCATCCGCTTTTTGTATGGCCCGTTCAGAAATCCTCAAACTCCCCTTACAATGAGGTGTGGGGAATTTCTAATTATGTAGATCATAACCAAAATTCACCAGATCAACTCACCGATTATGATTGTGGTACTAGAACATATGACACTACAAGTGGTTACAACCATAGAGGTTTAGATGTCTATTCATGGCCCTTTGGATGGTATATGATGGATAATGATGAAGCAGAAATTATTGCAGCTGCTCCTGGCCAAATAATCTCTAAAAGCGATGGTAATTTTGATAGAAGTTGTGACTTTAGTACTACAACACCTTGGAATGCTGTATATGTGCAACATAGTGATGGCAGTGTTGCGTGGTATGGGCATTTAAAAAGTGGCTCATTAACCAGCAAAGGCGTTGGAGATATGGTCAGTGAAGGAGAATTTCTGGGTGTTATGGGTAGCTCAGGAGTTTCTACTGGTCCTCACTTGCATTTTGAAGTTTGGCAAGATGCAACATATACTAATCTTATAGACCCTTATGCTGGTACATGTAATAGCCTTAATAGTGATTCTTGGTGGCAAACTCAAAAACCTTATTTAAATCCTGGAATAAATGCCGTATTAACACATTCCGCGCAACCTGTGTTTAATGCTTGTCCAACTACCGAAACTACAAATAGAAGTG
The DNA here is from genome assembly GCF_014243395.1 of Winogradskyella flava. Lineage (GTDB taxonomy): Bacteria > Bacteroidota > Bacteroidia > Flavobacteriales > Flavobacteriaceae > Winogradskyella > Winogradskyella flava. Next base: position 411,654 of record NZ_JACLCP010000001.1, read on the forward strand.
ATAATTTTGATACAGCTGATAATATTTTTTGTGCATTATATTTAAAAGATCAAGCCGCAGGAACCTCAGTGAATTTGAAGGTAATACGACCAGATAACACTATTTTATATGACTGGGATTTTCCCTTAAATGCCAATTATTTTTCATCATGGTGGTATTGGCCTTTTTCTGGAGTGTTTGACATGAATGGTGCTTGGAAATGGCAAGCCACCTATAATGGCGCAACCGTAACACATAATTTCAATGTCAGTGGAGCATTAAGCATTAATGAGAACACACTTGAATCGACTTCAATTTTTCCTAACCCATTTAATGATATCGTATATATTAATTCACAAGCTAAAATTAAAAAAACCAACATTGTGGATATGTTAGGGAAGACCATCCTAAACTTTGTAGACACCTCTACATTGGGAATTAAAGAACTGAACTTAGACCTACTGTCTAAAGGTGTTTATTTCGTTATACTTGAAAGTGATGAAAATGAAAAGAAAACAATTAAACTCATTAAAAATTAATTGAATTCTATTTCATAATTGAGCTTAGTAGATAATGCCCTTAAATTTGATTTTGATTTAAAAACATTAGCGAGCAACAATTTGCTCCAACCTATCTTTTTAGAATAGGCATTAAAAGTTTCTTCTCGCCAATTAAATCCTTCTTTCCAGAATTTATTTGGCGAGATATAACAAAATGTATAATCAAATATAAAGCTAGATTTATTCTCGTCTTTTAAATTTTTCAATTCATTTGGCGCCATCAGCGTAATACTGTGATTGACGCAGTTCTTTCTAATTTCAGAAATTATTTCAGCATAATCATTCACAAGTGAAGAGATGTCAAAATCATTATATTCTGTATTACCAATTTTTTGTATTGGTCTCAATTGCAGAATATCAAATCCAGAAGCATCAAAATGTTTAAAAAAATCCTTGAGCTCATAAAAATTATCCCTGTTAAAGGTATAGTTGATTCTAACTTTAAAAGTATACTTGGCTTTTAGCTTTTTAAAGGCTGCAAATGCCTTCTGAAATTTCTCATAGCTCGCCTTTTTCATAAAACTTTCATAACTCTGCTTGGTAACACCATGAAGTGATATCGTAAATTCATCAAGTCCAGCGACAAGAAGTTCTTCTATCCTTTCTTCGGTCAACAGATTTGCATTGGTTGTTATAGATATATAAGGTACATTATACTGCTTCCCAAGTCTTACGATCTGTGGTAGATTTTTATATAATGTTGGCTCAGTTCCACAGCCAATTTGCAATTTTAAAGCTCTATTAAAAATGGATTTAGCAACAAGATCCAAATCCGATTCCTTAAATTGACCTTTAAGGGTTTTTACGTACTCGGCATCTGTAAAGTAACACATTTTACAGCGTAAGTTACAAGCCATAACAGGATCCAAATTAACTGCTAAATAGCGTTTGTTAAATTTATGGAGTATATAAAGCGCCAGAAACTTAATCCTATAGTTTTTTATTCTCCTGTTTAGCTGTAATAGCCTGTAAATGTTCATCTATCCGTTTTTGCCTTGAGTCTCAAAAATATTTCTTAAATCTTTCTTGTAGGGCAAATGTTCTGCTCTGCCTTTCTTAAAAATATCGTTGCTGTTTCCTTGACCTCTGCGCATTGCTTTTTGTTCTTCGTAAGGCAATTTAATGACTTCTTGACAATGAGAGGAACAACAATTGTCCATTTTCTCCTTACATGCATCACATTGTATAAATAACAAATGACAAGCTTCATTGGCACAGTTTGTATGTATATCCGCTGGCTCACCACACTGATGGCATTGGGCAATCACATCGTCACTAATACGCTCTGATCTTCGCTGGTCAAATACAAAATTTTTACCTATAAATTTATTTTCAAGACCTTCCGCCTCTACTTGTCTTGCGTAATTGATGATGCCACCTTCTAATTGGAATACGTTCTTAAATCCCTTATGCCTGTAGTAGGCGCTAGCTTTCTCACAACGAATCCCACCAGTACAGTACATGACCAACTTTTTATCTTCTTTATGCTCTCTTAAATCTTCTTCTATGAGGTCTAAAGATTCCCTAAAAGTGTCCACATCAGGGGTTATGGCATTCTTAAAGTGCCCTATTTCGCTTTCGTAATGATTACGCATATCTACCAAAACGGTTTCAGGATCTTCGATTAACTCATTAAACTTTTGGGCATCAACATGAATACCTTTATTTGTAACATCAAATGTTTCATCATTAAGTCCGTCGGCAACAATCTTATGACGTACTTTCACTTTTAGCTTTAAAAACGCAAAATTATCGTGCTCTATGGCAATATTTAATCTTACATTTTCTAAAAACGTAATAGTGTCAAGATGATTTTTAAAGATTTCAAAATTTTCGGCAGGCACAGATAATTGAGCATTAATGCCTTCATGGGCCACATAGATTCGCCCTAGTACATCCAGTTCGTCCCATGCCAAAAACATATGGTTTCTAAAAATTTCAGGATTGCCAATCTTGGCGTACTTGTAGAAAGAGATGGTTAAGCGCTCTTGTCCCGCTTTTTCAATAAGTTCTGCTCTTTCTTTAGTACTTAAGTTATTGTACAGTTGCATGCTATACCAATTTTAAGATTAAAGAATATTCAATTCACATTATCACGTGAAATGCAAATGTATTGATTTTAAAAAAATTAGCATTAAAAAAGCACCTTGAATATCAAAGTGCTTTTTTAGCTAACCACTAACTTAAAACTAACGAAAAAGTATATCACGTTGGCTTATCGGCTATTGAAAATACAACAGCCGAATGGCCTTGTGTTTTGCTAATTTTGAATATTAAAAAGCAAAAAAACTTTTTAAGGGCTTTTTCTCACTTTTTAAAAGGTTTACATAGCAATTTTTTCCTTTTTCATTTAGTAGATGTAAAAAGTGCAAAATGGTTGCGTCATAAAATTGAAAAAAAATTCTCTTCTAATTTAAAATGGCTAAAAAAAAGAAATTTTAACTATAATTTACATGTTTTTACTCAACTACTCGTAAACAAATTCATTTTCAGCTGTAAATGAAGAACCAGATTCTGTACGGGTCACAATAGAACTGATAGGCAAACCACTATCATTGTATTCATAAACGTATTCATAATGTGTTACATGGCCAATACCATTCTCATATTGCGTATATGTGTAAGAAGTTCTATTATTTATGCTAGAATTGAGATTATTCAAGACAATATCATTAATATTATTGAAAGCCTCAGGAAACATAAATTGAAAAGGATTAATTTTATCATCATACTCATATGATGCATAAACTTGAGCTTCACCAAAAGTTGTATAAAATCTCGAAATTTTCAATTTTTCGAAGATATTTCCAAAAGCATCGTAATTATAAAATGTTCCTACTATCTCACCGTTAGGATCTTGTATCTGTGTCAATTGTCCATTATCGTTATAAATATAAGTATCAGGGTAACTTTCCGGTTCATCGTCCACATAACGACCTACTATTCTATTGTTTTGATAGACATAGGTGATGGGAGTAGTACTATTTTCATCTCCGTAAAACACCTCAACAAGCTGATTTTCTGAATTATATCTAAAGGTATTCACATGGTTAGCTCCCCAATCAACTTTTCTTAAATAACCGTTCTGCCCATACTCAAAGACTATGTCATTACCCTGTAATCCACTATTCGTCAATCTCACTAGTCTAGGTAAATCATCAACTATAATATCGTCATTGTTTTCACAAGAAAGTAAACTTACAAATATGAGTGTTATTGTAATTAGTTTTTTCATAATGTATAAAATTTAATAGTTAATATTTTTTAGCAGAACAGACTCAATCTTTAATATAGCTCAGTTCTAATTTTATCTAAAAGCCTATAAAAAAGTCGTTACGTAGTCGTAATAGATATATATTCAAGATTATCTTGTAGTGTACTATATAGTGATTTTTCCCTTTTCATATAGTAGATGTAAAAAGTTCAAAATGGTTGCCTCATAAAATTGAAAAAAGTAAAATAAGTGGTATTTTTGATGTTAATTAAACTTAGAAATTAGAAGTAATGAGTAGTGAAAAAGAGGCAAAATTGAAAGCGTTAAAATTAACGCTAGATAAATTAGACAAAGCTTACGGAAAAGGAACTGTAATGAAAATGAGCGATCAAGCGATAGAGGATGTAGATGCGATCTCTTCAGGCTCTTTAGGTCTTGATATTGCTTTAGGAGTTGGTGGTTATCCGAGAGGAAGAGTCATAGAAATATATGGTCCTGAGTCTTCAGGTAAAACAACATTGACATTGCATGCTATTGCTGAAGCGCAAAAAGCCGGTGGTATTGCTGCCTTTATAGATGCGGAACATGCTTTTGATCGTTTTTATGCTGAAAAATTGGGTGTTGATTTAGAAAATCTAATAATTTCTCAGCCAGATAATGGAGAGCAAGCTTTAGAGATTGCAGATAATTTAGTACGTTCTGGAGCTATAGATATTGTTGTAATAGATTCTGTAGCCGCATTGACACCCAAAAGTGAAATAGAAGGTGAAATGGGAGATTCTAAAATGGGATTACATGCTAGATTAATGTCTCAGGCACTTAGAAAATTAACCGCATCTATAAGCAAGACCAACTGTACTATGATTTTTATTAATCAATTACGTGAAAAGATTGGTGTAATGTTTGGCAACCCAGAAACCACTACTGGTGGAAATGCTTTAAAGTTTTACGCTTCGGTAAGATTGGACATAAGACGTTCTACACAAATAAAAGACAGCAATAGTGCTGTTATGGGTAATAAGACAAGAGTAAAAGTTGTAAAAAATAAAGTGGCGCCTCCATTTAGAACTGCCGAATTTGATATTATGTATGGTGAAGGTATCTCTAAAGTAGGTGAGGTTTTAGATTTGGCCGTAGACCATGATATTGTAAAGAAGAGCGGTTCTTGGTTTAGTTATGAAGATACCAAACTTGGTCAAGGACGAGATGCCGTGAAATCTTTAATTAAAGATAACCCCGATTTAATGGACGAACTCGAAGAAAAAGTGAGGGCGTTAATCAATGAAAATGAATAACTTACCATTAAAATCCTGTTAAAATCAGGATTTTTTTATTTTTAGACGCAACCCTTTTATGTTTTTTGCATCTAGCAGGTACGAGAATGATTATATAGTGATATGAAAAAATTTGTTTATTTATTGAGTTTAGTTTTGGTAACGTTTACTTCTTGTAGTTTAGATGAGGCCTCTAGACCTCCTCAAATTGTATTTGTGCCTATTGAAAGTGTTGTAGTGCCAGAAGAATTTGTTTTTGGAGAAACACATGAGATTTCTATGACCTACACAAAGCCAAGTTCTTGCTATGTGTTTAATAGAATCTTTTTTGAGCCGGAGGGACAGGAAAGAACAGTTGCAGTTATAAATTCTGTGTATGACAATGCTGATTGTACCGCAGAACCTGAAGAAACTATTGTTAGCTTTGACTTCACTGTTTTAAGCGAAGAACCTTACATTTTTAAGTTTTATCAGGGTTTAGACGATACCGGCGCTGACAGTTATCATATTATAGAAATACCAGTGGTGACTGAAGACTAAAAGTTAAGTATTTCTAAAAACCAAACACTAATTAATCCATCAATAATGTGAGTTTAGAACAACTCATAAAAAACTGTATAAAACAAGATGCTAAAGCACAAAGCCAATTATACAAGCAATATGCAAGTAAATTATTTTCGCTTTGTCTTAAGTATTCTAAAAACTATGCCGAGGCAGAGGACAATCTGCATGACGCGTTTATAACTGTATTTAATAAAATAAGTCAGTATAATAATAAAGGTTCTTTTGAAGGTTGGTTAAAACGAATTGCAATAAATACATCATTGCAATGCTACAGGGATAATGTTGGTGTTTATGATATTATTAACGAAAGTAATATAGAAGATGTTTCTGTAGATATTGATGATGATAATTTGAATATTGATTTTTTACTGAAGATCATTCAAGAATTACCAGACAGGTATCGGCTGATCTTTAATCTGTATGTATTAGATGGCTATTCGCACGTTGAAATAAGCGAATTAATTAATATTTCAACTGGGACATCAAAATCAAATCTAGCGCGAGCTAGAATGATTTTAAAAGAAAAAATAGAAGATTACAAAGCGAATGCAAATTCGCGATCTATATAAAATGAGTGATAAGAAAAACATAGATAGGCTTTTTCAAGAAAAGTTCAAAGACTTTGAAGTCGCTCCAAATGATGCCGTTTGGAATCGCATAAGCGAAAGCCTACCTAACAAAAAGAAGAAACGTAGAGTTGTTGCTTTATGGTGGCAAATTGGTGGCGTTGCAGCGGTAATTGCCCTGCTGTTGACAGTTGGTAGCTCTATATTCAATTCTGATATCGAAACAATTGAAAATCCTGTTATTGTTGATACGAAAGAGGAAAATGGCACTCAAAATAGCAACGGGACTAATTCAGCATCAAATAAAAAGCAAAATGATATAACTGATGATCATCAGTCCAAGTCATCTAAATATGTTGACAGCTCCGAAGATTATAAAGCTCCCGATGATACATCAGAAAAAAACAGTGCTCCCGAAAACAAAAATGCTTCCAAGCAATTAACATCGCCACACACGTCACAATTGAATGCTATAGTAAACTCTTCAAACCAAATGGAAGAAAAGTCCAATTCAGAAGAGGCTAATAGTTTAAATAAAATTACAGGTAAAAACAAGAATGAAGATAAGGTTGCTAGTAAAACAGGAGATGAAGAGGACGATATCTTTCTTAAGTCTAAAGTTAAATCAACTATTGAGAAAAGTATAAAAAAGAACGAATCTGCAGTCGTTGATAATGGCACATCTGAAAAATCCCAGAATACTTCTAATTCTGAATATAGCTCAGATTTAGATAAAGAAAAAGCAAACGCTTTATTGGAAGAGTCAAATAAAGAATCCATAGAAAAGGCCATAGCTGCCCAAGACCATATTGATGAAAAAGAAAAAGAAGATGAGCAGAGCAGGTGGAGCATTGCACCTAATGTTGCACCTGTTTATTTTAATTCTTTGGGTCAGGGTTCATCATTAGGTAGTCAATTTAACGAAAACTCCAAAAGTGGTGATATTAATATGAGCTATGGTATTACAGGTTCGTATGCAATTACCAAAAAGTTGAAAATACGCGCAGGTATAAATCGTGTTAATTTGAGTCAAACTACTGCTAATGTGCTTGCTTTCTCAAATAATGAGTTTGCCGCAAGAAGCTCAAGTAATAGTGGTTCAAGACCCATTAATGAAAATATTAAAAGTAAAGGTTCCAATGTCGTACTCATGAGTGGTAATATGCTTAATGGTAATACAACTCCAGAACTATTTAATGCTAAAACAACTGGAAACGTAGACCAGCGTTTTGGATTTATTGAAGTGCCTTTGGAAGCAGAATATCGATTGTTAGACAAAAAGTTTGGTCTTAACGTCATAGGTGGATTTAGCACATTTTTCCTTAACCAAAATGAAATTTATGCTGATGTTGATGGTGAAGCTACTTTAATCGGTGAGGCCAGTAATATTAACTCAACGAGTTTTAGTGCCAATTTAGGATTAGGATTAGATTACAAACTCTCAAAACAATGGAATATTAATCTTGAACCACAGTTCAAGTATCAAATAAATACATTCAATAATACATCTGGTGATTTTAGACCATTCTTTATTGGTGTATATACAGGATTAAGTTTTAAGTTTTAGGTTAAATTAGGTTATTGCAAACAGATAAAAGCAATGATGAATGCAATGATGACAAAAGCTACTCATGGTTAGGGTAGCTTTTCTGTTTTTAAGGATTGGCTCAACTCTTCTAGAATAACAGTTCTAGCTTTTTCGTTTAACGATTTTGTATCCTCTATTGTCAGATCTTCTGTTTTAAAAAATTTATGGATCTTAGCCCTCATTTTACCTGGCCCTCCACTAAAAAACGTATAAGAAAATCGCTTTTTATTGTCGTAAAAGGTAATTGGCACTACTGATATTTTATGATTAATCGCCAAACGAAATGCACCATCTTTAAAGTCATCTAAAATAACGGTTTCTTCTGGTACACCACCTTCAGGGAAAATACAAATACTCAGGCCTTGTCTAAGTCGTCTTTGAGCTCTTAAAAACACAGCTTGTCTGCTCTTGGCGCTACTTCTATCAACCAGAATACAAGTACGTTTATAAAAAAAGCCGAATAATGGAATTTTAGCCAATTCTTTCTTCCCAACAAATACGAATGGGTTCCTAACAGCGACTAGCATAAGCATGATATCCGTCATCGACGTATGATTGCCCACAAACATATAGCTCTTCTTTATATCTGGTGTTTCTTCTTTAGTAATCTTGTAGGCAAATCCCATCCCAATTAAGATAAATTTAGCCCAAAAACGTGCTAACTTAAAAAAAAAGGGGTACCACTTTTCTCTAGAAATAGAAACTAAAAGCATCGGAAATAACACAATAATTGGTAAAGCCACCAATATGTAAAACCAAATTCGATATAAAAGCCAAAAAGGATACATCAATACAGACATGACATCAAAACTAAGTAAATAGTTCTACTAAAAAAATTATCTTTGCGCATCGTTTAATGACAAATAGAAATTTCTCGTTTTTTATCTGTCACATTGAGCATCGTCGAAATACATTTATACGCAAAAGTTTAATTTAATGAGATACCTGCTTTCGCAGGTAATGTTATGGCAAGAATACTAACAGGCATACAAAGTACAGGAACACCACATCTAGGTAACATCTTAGGTGCGATTTTACCGGCAATAGAAAAAGCAAAGAATGACTCTAATGATTCTTATCTGTTCATTGCCGACCTGCATTCCTTGACGCAAATCAAGGATGCTGAGACCTTACGGCAAAACACCTATTCTACGGCAGCAACGTGGTTGGCATTTGGTTTGGATATAGATAAAACCGTATTTTATAGACAGAGCGATGTACCTCAAGTTACCGAATTGTCTTGGTATTTAAATTGCTTTTTTCCTTTTAAACGTCTCGAACTGGCTCATAGCTTTAAGGATAAGGCAGATCGATTAGATGATGTTAATGGTGGCCTATTTACCTATCCTATGCTTATGGCTGCAGATATATTATTATATGATGCAGACATTATTCCTGTAGGCAAAGATCAAGAGCAGCATATTGAAATGACGCGTGATGTTGCATCTCGTTTCCATGCCAAAATGGGTGGAGAAACTTTTGTGTTGCCAAAAGCGGATATCCAAAAAGATACCATGTTAATTCCGGGTACCGATGGTGCTAAGATGAGTAAAAGTAAAGGCAACATTATTGACCTTTTCTTACCTGAAAAAAAATTACGTAAGCAAATTATGTCCATCCAAACCGATAGTACACCTCTTGAAGAACCTAAAGATTGGAAAACATGCAATTGTTTTGCAATATATAAGTTATTGGCCTCAGATGGGCAAATAACACAAATGAAAGTCAACTACGAAAATGGTCATTATGGCTATGGGCACGCGAAGCAAGCTTTATACGAACTGATCTTAGAACGCTTCTCTCAACCTAGGGAACGTTACGATTATTATATGGAAAACCTCCATGAAGTTGACGCTGCTTTGGCTAAAGGTGCTGCAAAAGCTAAAGTTGTTGCTGATGATGTATTGAAGCGGGTAAGGTCTAAGATTGGATACTAAATAATTTCGAACAACTTACCAGGCAAAGGTCTAACCACACCTTTTAACTCCATATTAAGCAATAATCCAGCTAGTTTATATGTTGGGATATTACATCGTAAAGCAATAACATCAAGTAGCTCTTTATCATTGTCCTTTAAAAAGTTATAGATAATTTTCTCATCGGGTTCTAGCTCAACGAATAGTTGTTTTTGAACCACTGGTTTGGACTCATCTTCTAATTGCCAGTTCAGTAAATACGGTACATCCATAGGTTGCGATAACAAATGTGCTTTTTGAAATTTAATTAAGTTGTTACAGCCAACACTCTGGCTATCAGTCGTTCTTCCAGGAACAGCAAAGACCTCTCTATTGTAAGAGTTTGCAATATCGGCAGTAACTAAACTTCCGCCTTTTTCTGCAGATTCTATAACAATGGTCGCTTCACTAAGACCAGCGATGATTCGGTTTCGCTTTAAAAAATTATTTCGATCAAACACATCCGTACTCCAAAAATCTGTAAAGAATCCACCATGTTTTTCAACATCTGCGACATACTTTTTATGAACCTTTGGATAAATCTGATTAAGCCCGTGTGCCAAACACCCTATGGTTTGTAAGTTGCATTTTATTGCTGCTTTTTGAGCTGTAATGTCCGTTCCGTATGCAAAACCAGAAACAATTACAGGATTATAAGGTGATAAGGATTCTACCAGTTTTTCACAAAAAGCAATGCCATTTGTAGTAATTTTTCGTGCACCAACGATACTAATTATGGGTTGCTGCTTTAAATTGATGTTCCCAGATTGAAATATTATTATTGGGCCATCAATGCAGTGTTTCAACTTTTCAGGATACATCACATCAGTAAAATAGTGAGCCTCAATATTGTTGTCTTTAATAAATCTCAACTCACTTTCCGCTTCTTCAAGATGAATTTTATCAAAAAGTCCCTCAATAGTTATACTACCGATGCCATCAATTTTTAAGAGGTTAGATTTTTTCTCTTTTAAAACCGCTTCCGCAGATCCACAATGATTAATCAACTTCTTGGCTGTTGTCGATCCTATTTTAGGCACATGTTGTAGGGCTAAGGCAAAAATTAGCTGTTGATCTGTCATTTTAATACATTGATTTCAAACATACAAGAAACTAAATTTTTCTGATGTTAATAACTAAACCGACACAAACTTTTATCACTTTCAAAAATTTTTAACTTTGCTATTGTATGCAATTAGAGACTTATATAGGTGATTTATTATACCGTTACGATTGCGTGACTGTACCTGGCTTTGGCGCATTTTTGAGTAATCGCGTTTCGGCAAAGGTTCACGAATCTACTCATACCTTTTATCCTCCAAAAAAGGTGCTATCATTTAATGAGCAATTGCAAAATAATGATGGGCTTTTAGCTAATTATATCGCTGAGGTTGAAAAAATTCCCTATTCAACAGCTAACAATAAGATTTCAAAACAGGTTAAAGCGATAAAATCTTATTTAATTGAGGGCGAAACCATTCAGTTTGAAAATATTGGCGAGTTTACCTTAAATTCTGAAAGCAATATCGTTTTTCAACCTTCAAATCATATCAACTATTTAACGGATTCGTTCGGTCTATCACACTTTAGATCTAATAATATAAAGCGAGAGGTTTACAAAGAAGAGGCGGAAGCCATAGAGAAAGTTGCTCCTATTGTATTAACACCAGAAAAACGCTCTAATTATAATTGGCTCAAATATGCTGCAGCTGCAATACTTATTTTAGGCTTGGGAGGTTTTGGTGCTGCTAAGTATTATAATAACACTATAGAAAAACACAACCAGTTAGCGCAAGAAGAAGCCAATACACAATTAGATGCTCAAGTACAAGAAGCTACATTTGTAATTAGTAACCCTTTGCCTGCCGCTACACTTTCCTTAGAAAAACAGACTGGCAATTATCATATTGTTGCCGGTGCCTTTAGAGTTGAAGCCAATTCTAACAAGAAAGTAAAACAACTTAGGGACAAAGGTTATAAAGCAAGAAAAATTGGCAAAAACCGCTATGGATTGCACGAAGTTGTATATTCTAGCTTTAAAACTAGAGCGGAAGCACAACGTGCACTCTACAGAATTCGCCGTGAGCATAACAGAGATGCTTGGTTGTTAATTAAGAAATTAGATTAACCTTTTCTTGTCCTTTTTTATTTAAATCACTCTATCTTTGCACAAATTTTAAAGATTTATGCAACCAAGAACCGCATTTCAGTCTAAAACAGTTGTTACTGATTTAGTTTTACCTAGTGAAACCAATCCTATAAATAATCTCTTTGGAGGTGAACTATTAGCACGTATGGATCGCGCAGCAAGTATTGCCGCAAGACGACATTCGCGTCGTATTGTGGTGACGGCTTCTGTAAATCATGTGGCCTTTAACAGGTCTGTACCTTTAGGCAGTGTTGTAACCATTGAGGCGAAAGTCTCTCGTGCATTTACCTCTTCCATGGAAGTTTATATGGACGTTTGGATTGAGGATCGCGAATCTGGCGAGTGTATCAAGGCCAATGAAGCTATTTATACCTTTGTTGCAGTTGATGAAACAGGACGACCTGTAAAAGTTCCTGAGCTTATCCCTGAAACCGAATTAGAAAAAGAACGCTTTGATGCAGCATTACGTCGTAAGCAATTAAGTTTGGTACTGGCTGGTAAAATGAAACCTTCTGATGCCACAGAACTAAAAGCGCTTTTTGATTAGAATTAAACCTTTTTAAATCATTTTGGTCTTATCATTGAACCAAATTTATTAATGATGAGATATTTAGTTTACTCCTTAATTTTTGTTTTTGCATTAAGCTTTAGTTCTTGTGCTAGACGTGTTGTGGTTACTCAGCCAACTTCCGTAACTGTTGTTAAGAAATTACCTAGGCAATATAAAGTAGTTAGGGTAAAAGGGAAGCGCTATTACTTTTTTAATGGAAAGCATTATAGAAAGACGAGAAATGGTTATGTTGTAGTAAGAGTATAATCAATACTTTGATAACCAATACTGTGGATTAAGCTTTTGATTGTTTTTATAGATTCTAAAGCCTAAAAGTGTTTCCCCATTTCTTCTGTTGGTAAATGCTTGACCAATGACTTGGCCTGTTTTTATCTTATCGCCTTTTTTTACTGAAATCTTAGATAAATTGGTGTAAATGGTAAGGTAATTACCATGACGAATCATAATGGCAGGATTTCCTCTTTTTATAACTAGAATTTGAGATACTTCACCATTAAAAACGGCTTTAACATCCGCATTGGTTGTTGTTGCAATTTTTATTCCAGGATTGTTAACTTCAACTGAACTGTCCGTTAGAGAGCGTCCTTTTCCGAATTTGGCTTTTATAACACCTCTATCTACTGGCCAACCGAGCTTGCCTTTATTCGCTTCGAAACTTGAGGCTAGTTTTTTAGATTCTGGTGTGAGGACAAATTTTCCTGTAGATGTCTTTTTCCCAGCTTCTTTATTGGATGCCGCGATGGCTTCTCTAATTAATCTGTTGATTTCTTTATCTAAACGATCAGCTTCTTGTTTCTTCTTTTTAATCTGAGACGCAAACTTGCTCATATCAGCTTTTATAGATGCCATTAGAACTTCACGTTGTTTTAATTCCTTTTCTAGCTGACGCTTGGCTGCTCTATTTTCTTCAATAAGTTTTTGCTTATCTTCTTTTTGTTTTGATAGTTGAATATTCAACTCTTGCAGCTCCTTGGTTTTACTTTTAATGGCCTCTCCTTGTTCTTTTTGATAGTTTGAATATTGCCTAATATATTGCAGTCGTTTGTATGCTTGCTTAAAGTTTTCAGAAGACAACAAGAACATTACTTTACTCTGTTCTGATTTACTCTTGTATGATTTTACAACCATGGCGGCATAATCATCCTTTAATTCTTGAAGTTGTGTTCTTAGACTTGTAATTTCTTTTTGATTGGTGTTGATTTCGCGAGTGAGAAGATTGGCCTGTTCGTTGGTTATTTTAATCAGATTTTGTCTAACACTTACTTTGTAATTAAGGTCTTCAATAAGTGTTATTTCAGATTTTTCTTCTTTCTTTTTGGTAAAAAGCAACGCATTTATTTGCTTCATCTCTTTTAGAATCTGCTGACGCTGGGCCTCCAACTTTTTTTGTTTATCACTTTGGGCAATAAGAACTGAAGGGGCTAGAAGAAATCCAATTAGTACTAAAAAACAAAAACCCTTTACACTCATTATTTTATCACAATTTCTTTGTATCCAGCTGGAATCTTAAACGGAAAACGCACCTCATCGTTTAGAGCTAGAGATTTAAACTCCATAGTAATAGCAACCTCATCCGAATCTTCAACGGCAATAATTCGAATATCCTTGGGTAAAACCTGTTTGTCTATTTCTTGATACGATTTATAATCTACCTGAAGAATACGTTTTTTTAATTGTTGAAACAATTGTAGGCTATCCATCTTAAAATGCGAAGGATTAATGAGGTAAAACAGCTCTAAAAGTGCCCTTTGGTCTTTTGGCTGTAAAGCATACGAATTTTCATTTACAGAAACCATATGCGGTTCTTCTTTCAGATTATAAATTGCTTGGCCTAACAATATATTTTGCACTTTCATAAAGTCTAAGTCTACACCAACGAAATCACTTAGGAGCTTGTAGTCACCATCAAAATATTCGTTATCGAGTTTGTTATAAAAACGAACTTTTTGTGGAGTGATCATCATTCTGGCCAATCCAAGTTTGGCGCTTAGCCAAATGACTTTGTCTTTTTCAATTCTTAAATTGAAAGTCGAGCCTTGTTCTTTCTGGTCTTGGGTAATGTCGATTTTCACCTTGCCTTGAAGTGTTTTAAAGTCAGCACCATTCTTTTCATGCTGTTTAATCACTTGCTTGGCTGACAATTTCTCACTTGCCTTACCAGATTCTATGACACTTTTTGCTGATTTACAGTTAATCAAAAACATCAATAGTACAATGGTGAAAGCTATTTTAGAGCAGTTATATGTTCGGTCAAGTATCATCTATTGTTGGGCTTTTAAATCTTGTGCCTTTTTAGCAAACGTTTCAGATTTACTTATATTATTTATGCCTTTGTAGGCCACACTCATCTGGGAATAAAAATCGGCTTCCATTTGTGGGTCATCTATTAAGAAATCTATTCCCGTTTCTAAACTTTCTATGGCCTTTTGATGATTACCTCGCTTATTATTGGCAACACCATTTACCAAATATAAAATTGGTTGCGCAGGATATAATTCCAAAGCATCTTCACTGTCTTTAACAACCGCTTTATAATCTTCGATATCTAATTGTAACAATAACACATCCTTTAAGAGTTTAAAATCATTTGGATTTTGATTAAGTGCTTTCCTAAAGTTGGACAGTGCTTTAGCCTTGTCTCCTGCTTTTAGATAATATTGCCCTAAATCGCTATGAGTTCGTGCATCTTTATTTTCGTCGACCAATGATGTAATATCCACCAAATCGCCTTCATATTCAGGATTTTTAGAAACAAAGCCCACAAAATCCTTAAGTACTTTGGCTTTAGCATCTGCATTTATTTCCGGGCTAGTCAAAGCTATCTTTACAGAATTAATGGCATCTTCAACTTTACCATCTTGAAGATAAAATTTATATAAAGCCAAATGCACAAATTTAGATTCTGGCTTTACTTTCAATAGGTTTTGTGCTGCTTTATAGGCTTTCTTTTTATCTCCTGTTTGACTGTATCTATAAATAAGTTTTAAATGGTTTTCTTCATTATTAGGATTGGCAGCAATGCGCTGCTCAAGATTTTCAATACGATCATCTGCATTCCCTGTAATACTATAGATGTCATTTCTCATAGCATCTCTAGCCTCGCTTACACCTAACTCTTCATCTAGTTCATCTAAAAGCTCTAATGCTTGCTTATAGCGTTTTTCTCTTACGTATAAAGCCGCTAGGTCTTCTTTATAGTCAGGGTGATATTTAACTAATTGTTTAATGGTCTTTATAGCATTATTGATATCATCTTGCTGAAAATATACATCGTACAATTCATCTAAAAACCATTCATTGTCCGGTTGCATGCTGATCGCTTTTTTAAGATTATCCTCTGCAGCGCCAAAATTTTTGAGTTTGTTGTAATTTTTACCAAGCTCAAAATATATGACAGGTTTTTTACTGTCTAGATTTAAGCATTTGTGAAGTGCTTCGACAGCACGATCATAATTCTCAATACCTTTTTGTTTCAATGCTTCAAAGAAATACTCTTGAAATTCATCTTCGACATTACCTAAATCATCGTCTGGACGTTTGTTGAAATCAACTTGAGCCATAGCAAGCATAGGCACTAAGAGAAGTACCATTAAAATTCTTGTTATTTTATTGTTTAATTTCATTTAAGATTCTTCGCTTTAGCCTGTCTTGAGCGACAGTCGAAAGGCTCTGAATGACATTATAGTTTCAAAAGTTGTTCCAAACTAATTTATAATGAGATTCCTGCATGCGCAGGAATTTTATTCTAAAATAGAATAATCACCGATACTAATCTTAGCAAAGTCACCATTGTACTTTACATAACTGCCGATCATAGCTTCGTCTAAATTAGCGTTTTTGATAGTGGTCTGATTCTGAATTAAGCTATTTTTAACGCTTGAATCCTCAATAATGCAATCCTTGCCAATTGAAACGTTTGGTCCAACAGATGTATTGCGCAAAACGGTACCTGCTCCAATAAAGCATGGCTCGATAATATTTGAGTTTTCTAATACTACTGAATCATGTACTAATTGCTCTTCATTATCAGAAGTTAAAAAACCTAGCATTTTAGTATTGGTCTCTAAGGTTACGTTCTTGTTGCCACAGTCCATCCATTCATCAACGGTACCTGTTTTAAATACTCTGCCATCTGCCATCATACGCTTAATACCATCATTGATTTGGTATTCGCCACCGTTCATAACGTTTTCATCTAAAACTTCTTGAAGTTTTTCTTTTAATACGGCAACATCCTTAAAGTAATAAATACCTATTACTGCTTGGTCGCTTACAAAACTTTCTGGTTTTTCAACCAGCTCAACAATGTTTTCATTGTCATCTAACTTCACGACGCCATAAGCTTCTGGATTATTCACACGTTTGGTCCAAATAACGCTATCTGCTACTGGATCTAAATCGAACTCAGCTCTAATCAAGGTGTCTGCGTAAGCAATTACAGCAGGACCTGACAATGATGGCTTGGCACTCATAATGGCATGACCAGTTCCTAAAGGCTGGTCTTGTCTATAAATAGAGGACTTAGCTCCTAAATCTTGGGCTAATTCTGTAAGACTCTCAACAACTTCGTCTCCAAAAAATGCTGGGTCACCTAAAACGAAAGCTATTTCCTCAATGGGTTGTCTTAATACTTTGGCAA
Source organism: Winogradskyella flava (assembly GCF_014243395.1). Lineage (GTDB taxonomy): Bacteria > Bacteroidota > Bacteroidia > Flavobacteriales > Flavobacteriaceae > Winogradskyella > Winogradskyella flava. The sequence continues at coordinate 428,713 of NZ_JACLCP010000001.1, forward strand.
TATCTTTTACTAAGCGATGCACTATGGGTTGGCCTGCAACTGGAATTAATGGTTTTGGTACAGTTAAACTATGTGGTCTGAGGCGAGAGCCACGACCTGCCATTGGCACTATTATTTTCATTCTATAAGTTTATTCGTTGATTGTTTAATTGTCTATTTAGTTCCTGTACTCCCAAAACCGCCATCACCACGTTCTGTGTCAGAAAGTAGTTCCGCTTCTTCCCATTCTGCGCGTTCATGTTTCGCAATGACCAGTTGTGCAATACGTTCACCATTATTGATAGTGAAATCTTCGTTTGATAAATTGACTAAAATCACGCCTATTTCACCTCTATAATCTGCATCTATTGTACCTGGCGCATTTAATACGGTTATTCCTTTTTTTGCTGCCAACCCACTGCGAGGTCTTACTTGCGCCTCTGTACCAATTGGCAGTTCTATAAATAGGCCTGTACCGACAATTGTACGTTCTAACGGTTTTAATATTCTAGATTCGGTTAAACTAGCACGTAAGTCCATACCAGCAGAAGCTATGGTTTCGTAATGTGGTAAATCGTGTCTGGATTTATTTATAATCTTAATTTTCATTTTTCATCGTTTTAAGACTTGATTTAATTGGTTCTTTTCCAACATTATAACTAATCCCAAAAATACAACTAACATTGCAATTCCTATAAGATATTCTCCTCGATATTGATAAAAAGATAATGCCGATAGTCCGATCGATATAACTAAGTACAATCCAATTTTTTTGAGATTATAGGGAATTGGATAATATTTTCTTCCAAAGTAATAAGATAATAACATCATGCTGGCATAAGCTACTAATGTCGCCACAGCAGAAGCTTTGTAACTATAAGCTTCAATAAACATAAAATTAATACCAAGGGTCAGTAATGCACCTGCCACAGAAATATAGGCTCCAAACTTAGTTCTATCTGTGATTTTATACCAAACCGAAAGATTATGATAAATCCCCAGACAGAAATTTGCAAGTAGAATTATCGGAACAATCCACATGGCTTCCCAATACGCTTCACTCCTTATTATTATAGGTTTTAGAACATCTGCGAACACTACGACTGCCAATAATATTAATGATCCTAAGGCGACAAAGAATTCTAAGATACTCGCATAGTTTTTTTGGGGGTTCTTCGTCTTGGCATGACTAAAAAAATAAGGCTCTATGCCTAAACGATAGGCAGTAGCAAAAAGGGTCATAAATAAGGCCAGTTTATAACAAGCTGAATACATTCCTATTTCGCTTTCGGCAGTATCTGCTGGTAACAACTCCTTAAGTAATATTCTGTCGAATGTTTCATTAATTGAAAAGGCTATTCCAGCAACTAAAACTGGGATAGCATAACGCATCATTTGTTTACAGAGTACTTTATCGAATTTATACTTAAGCTTTGCATAAAATGAACTTAGAAGTAAGACTGTCACTGCACTAGCAACTAAATTGGCTATAAATATATAACTGATTTCGAAGTTAGGTCTATAAATGCTTTCCAGAACTCCTCCATTTTGCGCTAAATCTTTCAAAGCTAATAGGAAGAAAAGATTTAATCCAATGTTTATAAGAACATTGAGTATTTTAATAACGGCATATCGCATTGGTTTTTCGTTTGCTCTTAACCATGCAAAAGGGATTATAACCAAAGCATCTAAGAGTAATATCCAGATGACAATGTTGATATATTTTACGTCGATATCAATAAAACTGGCTACTTGATTTTGAAATACTAAGGCCAATGCAAAAAAGCCCAAAGACGATATTATCAATGATATTGTCGATGTACTTACAACTTTGTCTTTGTCATCTTCTTTATTAAAAAAACGGAAAAATGCGGTTTCCATACCGTAGGCCAAAATCACGTTAAACAATACGAAATATGAAAAAATAATAGAAACTTTTCCGTATTCGGCAGGATTGGCAAGAACAGCTTCGCTTGTATAAAGTGGAACTAAAAGAAAACTTAACATTCGTGGCAAGACCGTAGCGATGCCATAGATAAATGTTTGTTTAAATAGAGATTTAAATCCGCCCAAACTAAATAATTATAAGTTGCCCAAAAGTATTAAATAATAACTGGTCTTTTAAATAGATGGAATAAAAAAGCCCTGCAAAATGCAAGGCCTTGATATCATATTATTTACAATCCTAGTTGTTCTCTTCTTCTTCTTCTACAGAAGCCATTCCGTCTGAACTGTTATTAGAATAAATTGATGGAGGACCATCTTTATAATAAGTTCCAGCTACTTCATTAAGCGAAACAATCTTATGGTATTTGGTCTTACCGTTTTGGGTATAGCTCAATACGCACTCATTATCTTTTAAATCGAAAGGATAATCAGCAGGCTTTTCAGCTTTTTTGAATGTGTACAACTTAGATGGGTTTTCTAATACAGCCTTGTACTTTCCGTTTTCTGAAATAAGTTCTCCTTTTAAATTTCGAAAATATATTTCATTAAACGTCACATCTTCTTTTACATCAGAGATAGGAATAAATACATTGATTCCTGTACCTCCAACATCAATTCCTGCATACCATTCTTGAAAAACAACAGGTTTTATAGTAAATGGTGTTTGAAGTTCGAATGTTTGAACTTCAGTAATAGTAACTTCTTTTTGACTAAAACATTGAAATGTAGTTGAAAACGCAATAGCAAAAACGATGGCGTGTGCCGCCTTTTTAAGTCTCTTCATGACAAAGTAGGTTTAGATTTGGAAGTGCAATATACAAAAATATTTTACTTTGTCGGATTTTTTTGCATTTAATCGACGAAATGCATGATGTCCTACGCGATTAAACTTCTTAAAACGAATAGTTCTTTCTTGATTTGCATAAAAATGAGATATGCTCCAACAACTAAAACAATTAGACCTGATACTTTAATATAGGTATAAAAACCTGTTGAGAGTGCTGACTTAAATAATGGCATTAAGATGACAAAACCAATAACGTATAGAACAAGAATAATTGGGGTAAATATATAATGGGTTCTAAGTCTAACCTTGTAATAGGCAATCATTTCCTCTTTAAACTTTCCTAACGACAAGTCGTATTTAATCTGTTTGAGTTGTCTAAGACTTAACAACTCCATTAAAATTCTAACTATAACACTCAGAATCATTATACCAAGACCTATTGTCATTGTTTGCATTGAATAGGCTTTGACATAAAAAAAGAATATTACTAAAATAGCTACAGTAATACTTAAAATAATACTTGTGAGACGCTGTCCACTCTTCAAGCGCCTTGTTTTTTCAATAACTTTCTTTGCTCCATTATTAGGCGCTTGCTTATTGGCCTGATTTTGCCATTTTATCCGTATATCTTCAAATTCTTTCATTTTTTAACACATTTAGTTAATTCATTTTTTATGCGGTGAAGACGAACTCTAATGGCTTCGTGCTTAACACCAACTATTTCAGCGATTTCCTTTTGAGGTAAGCCCTCAAGAGCTAATAGAATTATTGTCTTGCTATTTTCACTTAATTTATCAATACATCCATACAATTGGATGAACTGCTGTTCTCGACTTTCCGAATGCGAATCGTTGTTGCTCTCAACATGCATAGGCAAGTTGTTGGAAAGTCTTAATTTCTTTTTCTTTCTCAAGCTCATTAAGCATGTATTGACCGTAATTCTATAAATCCAAGTCGATAACGCTGAATGATTCTTGAAGTCACCAAGATTCTCCCAAACTTTTATAAAGACGTCCTGGGTTAAATCTTGAGCTTGAGATTCATTTCCATTGGTATAGCCCATGCACAACCTTATAACTTTAGGGTAGTTCTCTTTATAAATCGTATCAAATTGTGTTTGACGCATGATTTTAGTTTAATCCACTTATAATGGTTTCTAACAGCCATTCTGGTTGATCATACATTATAAAGTGTGCCGAGTCTTTAGCATATTTAATCTGATAATTCTCAAGTTTTTTATATTGGTCCTTGTAGGTCATTTTAACTGTTTCCTCTCCATAAGGCTTTGTTGCTGCCAATAATAAAACAGGTATCTTAATCTTCGCTATATCTTCTCTTAAATCCAATTTTAAAAGATCGGTAAAGCCATAAACATATGTTTCTCTGTCGGTCTTAATAATCCAGTCTTTAATCAACGCTCTTTTTTCTTCATTTAAAACCATTCCTGAAGCCATCTGGGAAGCCATAAGTTCAAAATCTTCATCATTCATACTTATCATTTGTTTGTTATACGGTGTATCATAGGCAATCATGTTACTATCGTAATTAGGAATCATCAAAGCACCTGATGATGGTAAGGCATCTACAGCAATGATTTGCTTAAAGCTTTCTTTATTCTCCGAGGCTAGCCATAAACTTAAAGTACCGCCTAAACTATGTCCAATTAAGGTAATATTCTCTAGCTTATTTTCTGAAATATAAGCTACAATTTCATCTTTAATTTTTGGCAACCATGGTTTTTCAATAGCTGGTACATCTCCAAATCCTGCAAATGTAAAGACATGACATTCATTTGTTTTGGAAAGCTCATTAACTACGTCATCCCAAACTTCACCAGGACAGGTAAAGCCAGGAAATAAAAAAATTGGTGCTCCTTCTCCTTTTATATCAACTGTGAACGCTGTTGATTGAGCGGATAAAGTAACAGATATTAAAAAAGTGAAGATTAAACATTTTAAAGTTTTCATGATATAAATTTTTATAGTTTCCCTTTAGATTCAAAACTTTAAAAATGTTACATAAAAAAACCCAACTCTTAAAAGTTGGGTTTGATGTTCTAAAAGATGCTAAACTAAATTCAGCATGATATACTTTTGTTATTCAATGCTTCGCATTTTTAAAGCATTTGACTTTGCTTTCGCTTCGTCTAATTGTTTAATGCTTCCGCACCACCTACAATTTCCAAGATTTCGTTAGTAATCGCTGCTTGTCTCGCTTTATTATACGTTAACTTTAATTGATCTCTAAGCTCAGTTGCATTATCAGTTGCCTTATGCATTGCGGTCATACGTGCACCATGCTCAGAAGCAAAAGAATCTCTAATGCCTTTAAACAACTGCGTTTTTAAAGACTTTGGAATTAATGTTTCCACTATTTCTTGCTTAGATGGCTCAAAAATATAATCTAAATTTGCATGTGCATCTTCGCCTTCAATGGGTACAATCGGCAAGAATTGCTCGGTCATCACAATTTGAGTTGCTGCATTTTTGAAACTATTATAGACCAACTCTACTTTGTCATAATCACCTTCAACGAACTTCTTCATGATCATTTCAGCAATTTCAGCAACATTTTCAAAAGTCAAATCATCAAATACTTCACTTTTGTTGGCAATCACTTTATCTTGCTTAGCAAACGCATCGTTAGCTTTTTTACCAACGGCCAGCACAGACACGTTTTTATCAGCATAAACATCATTAATTAAAATATTAACTTGCTTAATGATGTTAGAGTTAAACGCACCACATAATCCTCTATTAGAAGTTATGGCAACCACTAAAACGTTCTTAACTTCTCTTTGAACAGAATACTTACTTCCAGAATCAGCATCTAAAGTAGCACTTAAACTCTGTAGTAATTCTGTTAACTTATTAGAGTAAGGACGCATGGCGGTAATGGCATCTTGTGCCTTCTTTAACTTTGCAGCGGATACCATTTTCATAGCACTGGTAATCTGCATCGTTGAGGATACTGAAGATATTCTGTTACGTATTTCTTTTAAGTTTGCCATTTTTTCAAGTTATGAGTTACGAGTTATGCGTTATGAGTTTTATACATTGCTAAGCAACTATAAACTTTTCACTTTAAACTCTAAACTTTTTATCCTCTATACTTACTTGTAAGGTCTTTGGCTACATTTGTCAATGTATCAATTACCTCATCAGTTAATTTACCAGATTTTAATGTATCTAGAGTGCCTCTATGCTTAGCGTTTAAGAATTCAATAAAATCTCTTTCGAATTCTTTCACTTTTTCTACGGGAACATCTCTTAATAAGTTCTTAGAACCAGCATAAATAATCGCAATCTGATCTTCTACAGTAAATGGATCGTTTTGAGCTTGCTTTAAGATCTCAACGTTACGCTTACCTTTTTCAATGACATTTAAAGTAGAAGCATCTAAATCTGAACCAAACTTAGCAAACGCTTCTAATTCACGGAACTGAGCTTGATCTAATTTTAATGTACCAGATACTTTCTTCATGGATTTAATCTGTGCGTTACCACCAACACGAGATACAGAAATACCTACGTTAATCGCTGGACGTACACCAGAATTAAATAAATCACCATCTAAGAAAATCTGACCATCTGTAATCGAAATTACATTGGTTGGAATATAAGCTGATACATCACCTGCTTGTGTTTCAATGATTGGTAATGCCGTTAAAGAACCACCACCTTTTACCATTGGCTTAAGAGACTCTGGCAAATCATTCATCTCTTTCGCAATAGCATCATCATTAATAACTTTTGCAGAACGCTCTAATAATCTAGAGTGTAGATAGAAAACGTCACCAGGATACGCCTCGCGTCCTGGAGGACGACGTAATAATAAAGATACCTCACGGTATGCTACCGCTTGCTTAGATAAATCATCATAAATGATTAATGCTGGGCGACCAGTATCTCTAAAATATTCTCCAATAGAAGCTCCTGTCATTGGTGCATATACTTGCATCGCTGCTGGATCTGATGCGTTAGCTGCTACAATTGTAGTATAAGCAAGAGCACCTCTTTCTTCTAATGTTTTTGCAATGTTTGCAACTGTTGACGCTTTTTGACCAACAGCTACATATATACAGTATACAGGGTTACCGGCATCGTAAAATTCTTTTTGATTTAAGATAGTATCAATACAAACCGTTGTTTTACCTGTTTGTCGGTCACCAATAACCAACTCACGTTGTCCTCTACCTACAGGAATCATAGCATCAATCGCCTTAATACCTGTTTGTAAAGGTTCTGTTACTGGCTCTCTGTAGATTACACCTGGCGCTTTACGCTCAACTGGCATTTCGTAAGTCTCACCAGCGATCGGTCCTTTACCATCAATTGGATTACCTAATGTATCTACAACACGTCCAACAATACCTTCACCTACTTTCACAGATGCAATACGCTCAGTACGTTTTACCGTAGAACCTTCTTTTACCCCTACTGAAGTACCTAAAAGTACGATACCTACATTATCTTCTTCAAGGTTAAGTACGATACCTTCTGCACCACCTTCGAATTCCACTAACTCACCATATTGTGCGTTAGCTAATCCGTAAGCACGTACAATACCATCACCTACAGTTAATACTGTTCCTACTTCGTCTAATGAAGCACCTGCTTCAAAACCTGAAAGTTGTTGTTTTAAGATTGCTGATATTTCAGCTGGTTTTACTTCTGCCATCTTTATTTATATTAGATAGATATTATCTTAATTTAATGTAAATTCTCTTTTTAATTTATCGAGTTTGTTTGCGATACTAGCGTTATACTGTGTATCTCCAACTCGTAAAATGAAACCACCTAAAATGCTCTCATCTATAATATTTTCTATTTCTGCTTCCTTACCTGTAAGTTCTTTGACCTTAACCAAAACTTTAGTCTTTAAATCTCCCGTTAAAGGCACTGCTGTAGTAACCTGAGCAACCTGACTTCCTCTTAATTGATCAAATAGTTGTACATAACTTGAAGCCACTTCACCTAAAAGCGCTAGTCTTTTATTTGAAATTAAGGTATTGACTAAATTTTCTGAATTAGCGCTCACTTTAGGAAACACAGAGGATAACACAGACTTCTTGTCTGCAGATCTTACAACAGGATTTTGAAGCATTTGTCTAAGCTCATCACTTTGAGCAATCGTTTCAGAGATAAGTTTCATATCACTATTAACCGCTTCTGCTGCTTTTTGATCTTGTGCTAAGCTTAAAACCGCTTTAGCATATCGTACTGCTGCTCTTGATCCTGACATTTATACTTATTTTAAGGTTGCTTCACCCAACATATCTTCAACCAACTTCAGTTGCTTGTCTTTGTTAGATAATTCATTACGCACTACTTTTTCAGCGATGTCTAAAGACAATCCTGCAACATGGCTCTTTAATTCTGCCATTGCCGCTTTCTTTTCACTTTCAATAGCAGCTTGCGCTTTCTCTATAATCTTACTTGCCTTTTCCTGAGCTTCAGTTTCTGCTTTGGCAATGGTCTGTTCTCTTATTTCTCTCGCATCTTTAAGCATCGCTTCACGCTCTGCACGTGCTTCTTGTAGAATACGCTCATTATCTGCTTGAAGATTTTCCATCTCCTTACGTGCATTTTCAGCAGACGCCAACGCCTCCTTAATTCCCTCTTCTCTTTCGCTAACGGCGCCTAGAATAGGTTTCCATGCAAACTTTCTTAATAAAAACAATAATATTAGGAACGTTATAATTGTCCAAAATACTAATCCAAATCCAGGTTTAATTAAATCCATGTTTTATAAATTCTTTTTAATCTAAATTTTATTCTCCGTCACTTAAGTTATGAAGAACGATAAAAACTACAGAAGCAGCCAACCGCTACTTCTGTAGTTAGTGTAATCATAATTATACGATTAACGCTGCTACAACGCCAAATAACGCTACCGCTTCTACGAAGGCTGCTAAAATTAATGCAGAAGATTGAATCTTTCCATGCATTTCTGGTTGACGTGCCATAGCTTCCATAGCAGATCCACCAATTTTACCAATACCTACACCAGCTCCGATAGCCGCTAAACCAGCTCCAATAGCTGCAATTCCAGTAATAGTCATAATATAAAATTTAAATTAATTAATGATGCGCTTCCTCAGTTGCCATTCCAAAATAGAGGGCTGACAATACTGTAAATATATATGCTTGTATTGCTGTGACTACAATTTCAATGATCCCAATAAATAATGAGAACGCTACTGAAACTGGTGCTACTGCAACAGATTTAAAAATAAATATTAGAGACATTAACGCTAATATGATAATATGGCCCGCTGTGATGTTAGCAAACAAACGAATCATAAGCGAAATTGGCTTTGTAAATATTCCTATAATTTCTATTGGCGCTAAAAATATCTTCATTGGCACAGGTACGCCCGGCATCCAGAAAATATGCTTCCAATAGTTTTTGTTTCCACTAAATGTTGTGATGATGAATGTAAATATTGCCAATACCATTGTAAACGCAATGTTACCACTAAGGTTGGCTCCGTTTAAAATTGGAATCAAACCAAAGATGTTGTTAATCCAGATAAAGAAAAATACAGTTAATAGGTAAGGCATATATTTTTTATACTTATGCTCACCAATCATTGGTTTTGCAATTTCGTCTCTCACAAACACAACCAATGGCTCCACAAAACTTGCAATACCTGACGGTACATTATCACTTGATTTTTTGTAGCGGCGTGCTGCAGTAAAGAAAATTAATAGTAGCACCGCAACCGAAATCCACATCATAAAGACATTTCTTGTAATTGAAAAATCCAAAGGCATTTCTGCATTTGTAGGGTGCCCCTCTTCGTCTAACTTTACGGCCGTCTCACCTGCATTAAGTTGGTAAATTTTTTCGTGAACATTAACGAATTTCCCACCGTTTTTCTCTACAATCTCATGACCGTGGTAATCGTGATGGAACTCAGAAGACATAAAAGTCGTTAAGCCATTGTCCGTCCAAAGAATAACTGGTAGCGGAATAGTAATATGTTTCTCATCTTCCTTACCTTCGTTAAGCGTAATGATATGCATACCATACGCATCCTTAACGTGATGCATAATCATTGACTTGGCGTCAAACTTTTCATCATCTCCTCCTTCTTTAGCATCCTTGGCAAAACCAAAACTAAATACTGATAAAAACAGAACTGTAAATACTGTACGTTTTAAGGTGCTTAATGTCATTCTTTGTGGCTTTAAAATACCTTCTTTTAAATTCGCTGCAAATGTACGTACATTAAATGAATTGACAAACAATAATTTTGGTATAATTTTAAAGGCCTTATAATCGGTAAAAACAAGTAATTCAAAGACTTATTTGAAATAAAAAATTCTATTCTTTTTGAAGAAATCTGGTGAGTGTAAAAACCTCGAAAAACAAAAACAAGAAATACGGAATAAAAAAGTTGAAAACATCTGGCTGTTTATTTTCTACATCCGACAGTATTAATGGAAGCAAGAAAACTATGGCTAAAGCCATTTTTAAAAATGTCATTACCATGAAAACATTAAATATATCTGTCTTTCCAGAAGAATATCTATAATTAATAATGGTGTAAAGCACCAAAGTCACAACAAGATGAAACGTATAAATCTGCCATACGGGAAAGAAGAATTCCATATCACTTGCAAAATGATATAGCAGATAACTATGAATCCCAAATAAAACGGCACTGACACCTATTAATTGCAACAGAAATGTGATTTGCCTTTTCTTAAACGCTTCCATTTAACTATCTTTTGAAGCTGCAATAATACGTCTAATTACAAAAACAATTGATAGTACTACAGATAATAATGACAGTACTATAGTATAGAGATTGTGCTTATTTGGATAGTGTACATCTAATTTTACACCAGCATAAGAACCAATGCCAATAATGGCAAACATTTGTATAGCTATACCCGAAAAACGAGCATATGTATTAAGCCTGTCTTTCTGGTCTTTGGGTGGCTTGTTCTGACGGCTTTGCCTTGGTTGGTTCATTAGGTAATGCTTTTACTGTGCCTTTCATGCTACATGTTGCATTAAATGTCGCTCCTGGTTCTACTGCCAATTTAGTTGTATGAACCTCTCCTTCAATATGAGCTGTAGATTTTAAGGATAAAGTTCCAGATAATATGAGCTTACCTGAAAATTTCCCTTCAAAATCGGCATTCTCACCTTGCAAAGTTCCTTTAATAAGTCCTGATTTACCTACTACAACTTTTCCCGTAGTTTTTACATTGCCCTCAACTGTTCCGTCTATCCTAAAAGGACCTTGGCTGGCAATATCTCCTACAATTTTTGTGCCTTGTGCTATAACATTTTGTTGCGTACTTGTCTCCATAGTGCTTGATTGTTTAGGTTTTTTATTTTCTGAAGAAAACATCTCGATTTGGTATTAAGTTATTGTAACTCTAAATATGTATTTAAATTTTTATGTCGTTGAATAATGGCATAATTTGGTGAGGATATCGCAAAATATTCCTTTGTAATTCTTGGCTTGGCTGGTCGTCCTCTTTCATCTTTATTTTCAGATTGAAGCAATTGGGCAAAACCACTCGCGCCTTGAATACTTTTTAATCCATGAACCACTACAAAGGTAGTGTTTTCGTCGTATAGATCTTTGGAAACTGTTAAATCAAAGTACTTTACCTTGAGGACTTCCTCATTCAAAATTTTCATAAATGCTTCTATATCCTCGCCAGAGCCATTCTCGAACTTGTAAATAACATTAAAATTTTTAGGCTTGTCGTCATTTATAAAGTCTTTCTTAGCCAGCACAGGAATAGCATTTTTTAATAGTTCCTGAGCCTTTTTACCTTCTTCTGTATTAGGATATGTTAATGCAATATAGTCAATACCTTCCTTGTAGGCTTCAAAACCATAAAGTCTTCCTTTGGCGGAAGTTTTGAGAATTTCGAATTTTGGCACAAAATCATCACCTTCCAAACGCTTAATCTGAGCTTCTGTTTCAGCAATAACCTCAGCATAGGCTTCTTCTTCAAACTTCTTGTATAAATTGGTGTAGATAACCTCGGGGCTGTTTTCGTCCTTGGATAATTCAGATTCTGGATTTAAGAGAATTTCCGCATAGCGCGACTCTGGATAATTGGCAATAATGTCACTTTTCATTGCTTCAGCTTTTCTATTCAGACCCAATTCCTGGTAAATCTTATACAAATTATACTTTGAAGGTAGAATTAATCGATTCTCAGGATCGTTCTTTAAAAGCTTCTCAAATCTAGATTTAGACAATACCAATTCCTTAAACTTTTCCTTGTAAATAATTCCAAGTTGATAATAGGCGAAATTCCTTTCCTTGGCTATACTATCTATCTCTTTTTGTTCTGTCGGTAGCGAGGCTATGTAGGTCTCTGGGTTATATCGTTCCTCTTCTTTAGCTGATTCTGCAATATCAACTTTATTATCTACATTACTAACCGTTGCTCGTTGATCTGACAATCGCCAGTTATCCTGAAGTTTTCGATCTCCCCAAAGTTTTAGAAATTCATTTTTTCCATAGGCTACTGTGGTAGGATTATAAAAGTAGAAGTTACTAGATCCCGGTTTACTTGCTGTGCTTTTTTTAGAGCCAAATTCCCCTTGTAGACTTCTTGAGCTCATGCTCGATCGCGTCTGTCTATCAAAATCGTTAGTTGAAGCAGATGTCTGTGTTTGTTGCTTTTTCAACTCGGCTTCCTTGCGTTTCTCTTCTTCTATTGCCAATGCTTTTAATCGCTCGGCATATTCAGAGTAAAGCCTTAGTTGTTCTTCCTTAGGAAGACTTATCATGTACAAAAGACTGTCATTAGTCTGAGCTACTCCCTCATAATAAATAACATCATCTAAATTTTCACGCTTCCTTTTAAGGATTCTATAAGGCTTTGTGTTTTTGACCATAGCAGTCATGGTACTATCGTAATACGCTCCCGCAGTTTTATAAACATTACGATCAAAATACATGTTACCCAGTGTTTCATAACTGAGTGACTTTAAATAATTGTCCGATGTTGTTTTTCTAAGAGACTTATTATAGTAAGCCTCAGCTAAACTATCTGAGGCATTATTCCTATGGTATTCTGCAATACGATAATATATTTTATCCAGGAATGGTCTATTCTCTCTATTTTCTTCTAATTCAGTAAGGTATTCTTGAAACTCAAGTTCGTCACCATTGGCCACATCAAAATTATAAGATCGCTCTAAGTGCGCATTAATGTAAAACGACCTTGGAATTTGTCTATGCATATCTATGATTGCATCAAATTCCATATTGGCACTATCTTTTTCCCTGAACTCATTATAGAGCTGACCTCTTATATAGCGATAGCGTGCTTTTTCAGTCTTAACCTTTGTGTTTTCTGCTGCAATACCAAGTTGGGTTAGGGCACTGTCTTTAGCTTTAATATTTATATAAGCCTGAGCCAAAGCGGCAGTTGCATCCGCTAAGTCTTGACCCTCGATATCCTCATACCTAAGCAAACGCTTTAGTTTCTTAATAGCGCCCTCGTTATTATCTAGTCTCATATTAGACTTTTCGCGCCATATTTTTACTTGGTTGATCTTATCGCTTGTAGGATATTTATTTAAGATGTTATTGAAAGCGGCAAGCGCTGGCACAAAACGTTGGTCGAAATATCGCGCCTTGCCCAATAATAGATAAGCTTCATCTATCTGAGGGTTTTTTTCCTTTCCCTCGATATTCATACCATGCTTTTGAATGGCTTTTATTGCTTTCTCCTCGGCACGTTCAAAATCTGCATTTTTAGTTTGTCCGGGAAGAAAAATATCCTCGCTCACTGTCATGCGCTCTACTGGAAGAAGCTCCCAAAAGTTTTCCGTAAACTCATCATTTACACCTAACTTACCACGTTCTAAAGCTATATTACCATTATAGAGAATATTGTATTCCGTACCAAGGGCGTGAAAATTTCTATTGATAAAGGTATCCTTTTTACGCGAACAACCTTGAGCGATCATCGCTAATAAAAAGACTGATAATATAGGTTTAATTTGAAATTGCAACGTTGGTTCTATTTGGTCAATAGATAACTAAACTATTGGGTTTTTAGTGTGTTAAGTGGTAAAAATAAACATCTTTTTGAATTTTTGATGTTATTTGGCAGGTTTTCGAGGAATAACAGGGTTCTAGTCAATAAAAAAACCCGTAATCAAGAATTAATAATTACGAGTTTTTAAAGTAAGATTGCTTGTTTTTATTCCTCTTCTTGAGAAGTAGCCATACCGCTTGCAAAATGTGCCTCCAATTCTTTTAAGGTGGTTGGATTGGTCTCTAAGTCCTTGACAACATTTCCTTTTTCTAACACTACAATACGCTCGCATACGTCAGTGACATGCATTAAATCATGGCTAGACACTAAAATGGTTACGCCTTGTTTTTCAGCTAAATCTTTAAGAATTTGCTTTAAGCGGATTTGAGTCGTAGGATCCAAGTTGGCAAATGGCTCATCAAGAATAATAACTTCAGGATTTCCTATAAGTGCTGCAACAATGCCCGCTTTCTTTTGATTACCTTTACTTAGATCACGCAGGTACTTTTTCTTGCCTATAATTTCTCCATTAAAGAAATCCTCGAACTGTGCCGTTAGAGCATCAACATCTGCCTTATTTTGCCCTCGTAAATCGCCAATAAAATAGAAGTACTCTTCTGGGGTTAAGTAACCAATTAAAAAGCTTTCATCAATAAAAGATGATGTAAAAGGTTTCCATTCTTCACTTTGATCTACAACAACACTGTTGCTTGTAATACTTCCTGTGGTTGGCTTTATTAAATCGAGAAGTAGACTGAAATAAGTCGTCTTTCCTGCACCATTATTCCCAACCAAACCAAAACTCTGGCCTTTTGGGATAGATAATTCTTCAATATTTAGAACCGTAGTTCCACTGTATGATTTTGAAAGGTCTTTAGTATATATCATTTTGTCGGTGTGTTATTAGTTGTCTTGACTAAAAGCGTCAATCATTTTATATTTAGAATCGAGATATTTTTGCGTGATAAATCCCATTAATTTCTTATGAAATACAATACCTAAAATTCCAAGAATAATAAGCATCGCAACTGCTGCCTCGAAAGCGATGAGCCAGTTGATTAGCGCAAACAATCCCATTGGTACTAGCATTAAAGGAATACCAATTAACCATTGTACTGCGCCGGTACCTTGGTAATTAAAGGCTGCTTTTTTATCTAAATCTATCTTTTTTCTGTTGAAAGAACCACCCCAAAGTATCACATGCGAGTTAACCCCTATATTATAAATTGCAGCCGCAAAATGTGCTATTAAAATTTTCCAACCGAAATAGACGTATGGAATGCCCAAAACAAATAAGATGACAACACTCATGACCATAAGTATAAACTTAGAACGCAAGTATTGTTCATATTTAATATTTTGGCTCATTAACATTTTATAGTAGCCACTATCCCAAGCAGGTATAAACTGTCCGAAATTGATAAGGAAAAAACCTGTTGAAAAAATACCAATAAAGGCAAACATAAATTCCATTTCACGGTACATGGGTTGCGGATAGAAAAACAGGCCATAAAGCACACCTATAACCAAAAGCATTGCCATGGATTTGGTTCGTTTATTTCGCCAGATAAGTTTTAAATCCAACTGCATAAATGGCGCAATATCCCCAAATCTATTGGTCCATGATAAATCGGCCGCTTTAACTTCTGTGACTTTAGATTTTAGCGAGCTATCCAGAAATAATTTATCCTTTAGGATTTTAAAATTATAAACATAAAAAACGGCTAATATTGCAAATGGTATTAAAATGAAAATAGGGTTATTGGCAATATACATTAGGCCATCACCAACAAGCGTCTTCATTGGTAAGACATTAAAGTAATCTAGACCAAACAACGTACCAACAACGGCTATAACTGGGAGAAAAGACAGTTCCGTTTCAGCAGAAAAGGCCTCAATAATAAAATTCAGAAAATTTATAATGAGCACAATGATGATCATTGTAAGCATCCATGTTAAAATCATGGAGGTCGAATAACCATCCCTAATAAGCATAATACTAAATGGTATTATTGCAAATAATGGCAAGAAATTGAAAAATGACAATGCTGATTTCCCTAAAACGAAGTTGACTATTGTAGACCGTTTAATGGGTGTGGTTAAAAGTGGTTTTACACTCATAACTGGTAGTTTCTGCAGAAAAAAACGCATTAGTAAGTCGCCAATTATCCAATAAAACATAAAACCATTGGCCACAACAAATGCGTCTTGTTCCGGAAAGGCTTTCTTTAAAATAAAAAGTAGGCCAAAGCCTAAACCAAGAAACATAACAACAAAATATAATGCAAAAAACACTAATAAAATATTAAGTGCAATGCTCTTTTGCCAATACGAGGAACGGAAGTATTGTTTCCATTCTAGATTAAGAAAGTGCTTTATCATAGCTTTTGGTTAGTTAATGTGATGGATTAGTAGTATTTCTTTATGCTTTGTTACAAACGCTATACAAATTTGTAATCTGGGTGTTGTTTTGCCATTTGTATTCTCAATTTTGGTGACACTATAAAAATTGAAATATAGATTAACATTCCTAATAGCACAATTACTATAGAACATATAACTTGAAATAGTATTGGCCATTTATCAATTGATTCAAAAAAAACTCCAGTATATAAGGGGATACTCAATATATGAATCAAACCTCCCAATTGAAGATTAATGGATTCAAAAAGCCATTTTTTGTTCGTTACATATTCAGTTTTTCGGATACGTTTAGCAACATTTATAAAGAAAACGGTTGGTACTATAAATAATATAGTAAATGCTGGAATCACTATCCAATTTTTATTAGGAGTAAGTTGAAGTATTTCAAAAAACAACCAAGTCGAAAGCAATGTCAGTATGATTTTTGGCAACTTAAAAAAGTCTTTAAAGTAGGTCCAAACCAAATTTCTGTAGTAGGAATTTAAAGCCTTTGTTTTTTCTTCTATGACATTGCTAAAACCCATGATTCCGAATTTTTTGAATTCTGCTTTTAGAGCATCATCGAAAGATATTTTTTGATTTTCTTGCCATTGTGCTTCAATCCCATTAGCCAAATGATCTACCAGTTCAGTTTGCACATCGAACCATTCCACATAGTGCTTTTGAGTGAACGTATAAAGCTCCTGTATTTGAGAATTGGTGAGTTTCATGAGCACATAAGTTTATATTCCTTTTGATTCTCTTTAAATATTTGCTTATAAGTGGCAAGGCCATGTCTTGCAAAGGGAAATAAACAAACAAAAGTCACGGTCAAATACACATAGGGTTTGTTTGCCGCGTCTTCATAGTATGAGTTAAAAATGCCCATTGACAAATAAGACATACATACGTACAAACTGCTAAGATTAACGGCCATTTGCATTTTAAGAGATCTCCTGTTAGATCGATCAAAAACACCAAAGAATACCTTGGAAATTTCTGGTACGAAACAGACAATCAAGGCTATAATTGCTGAAGTTTTAGGGCTTTGTTGATGCACATTATAAACTACCCCAATAACAATTAAGATTTCTATAAAAAAACGAAATGACATTAAATACTTAGGAAATGTTTTCCAAAACCGCTTTCTGTGTTGTCTACCCATTTCTTTTTGCGCTTTTAACGTAAACTTCTTAAAGCCTTTATTGTCAATATGCAATGCTTTTTCAAAGTCCAAATCGTAAGTGTAGCCATTGTGAATTCGGTTCCCGAAGCCATGATGCACATCTAGTAATGCCTCGTTGAATGAAATGCCTTCATTGTCAATCTTATCTTCAATAGCAGAGACGATATGATCTAAAAGTTCTAATCGCACATCCCAGAATTTCACTTCATTTTTTATGAGATAATTCTCAATATATTTTATTTCCTCTTTTGTGAGTTTCATCTACTAAACCAATTTCGGATTTACCAACTTCTGCATGGTCTTAATATATTCTGCAAGCTCATTGAGTTTGCTAATGGTTTCTTTTGTTCCTGTTTCGGTAAGTTTATAATACTTTCGTAAGCGGTTATCGACTTTTGCCAACTCAACATCCAACAAGCCTTCCGCTTCCAATTTGTGTAGTGCAGGATAGAGGGCTCCCTCAGTTATATTGAGCTCCCCTTTAGTCAAGACTTTTACCTTTTGTGTAATCTCATAACCGTACATTTTGTCGTGCTCATTCAGCAACTTCAGAATAATAGTGTTTAAACTGCCCTTGTATAATTTTGAATTACTCATATTACAAATATACATAATTTCCTTATGTATAAGAATCTTAGGTATTATTTAATTCTTAAATTCTAGTTTCAAAAAGTAAGGCTTCCTTATTTTTGCAAAAAAATTATTGTAATGTCACAATTTCATTCGCTACATATAAAATCAATAGATAAGGTAACCAGTAAGTCTGTTGCCATAACTTTTGATATTCCTGACAACTTAAAAGATAATTTCGCTTTTGAAGCAGGTCAGTACATCACTCTAAAAACTACCATTGATGGTGAAGACGTTCGCCGCGATTATTCTATCTGCTCCTCGAAACATAGTGGAGACCTTACAGTTGCTGTTAAAGCTGTTAAAAATGGAACATTTTCTGTTTATGCCAACGACAAACTCAAGGCAGGTGATATAATTGACGTTGCAGAACCTAATGGGCGATTTGTATTTGAGCCCAATGAAGCAAAGACCAGAAGCGTAGCTGCTTTTGCTGCTGGTAGCGGCATTACACCAATATTAAGTATTGCGAAAACTTTGCTAGAAGACGAACCTTTCAGCAACTTTATTTTGGTTTATGGCAACAAATCTGTTGAAGACACTATGTTTTTTAAAGATCTCATGGCCTTAAAAAATGCATATGGGAATCGTATCCACATCCATTTTATTTACAGTCAAGCTCATGAAGATGATGCATTATTTGGTCGCATCGAAAAAAGTACGGTCAATCTTATTGTAAAAAACAAGTACAGAGACGTGACTATAGAAAAGTTCTATCTCTGTGGGCCAGAGCAAATGATTAATACTGTAAAGGATGTATTGGTTGAAAATAACATTAAGGAGAAAAATATTTTATTTGAATTGTTTACTGCTCCAGTCGAAACTGATGGTGACTCAACCATTGCGATATCTAACGGTAACTCAAAAATAAAGGTGCTTGTTGATGATGAAGCGTTTGAATTTGAAATGCCTCAAGAGCAATCCATTCTAGAAGCCGCTTTAAAACAAGATATTGACGCTCCATATTCTTGTCAAGGCGGTATTTGCAGTAGCTGTATTGCACGATTAACAGAAGGTGAGGCCAAAATGCGCCAAAATAATATTCTTACAGATAGTGAAGTGGCCGAAGGTCTGATTTTAACCTGCCAAGCCCATCCTACTTCTGCTAGTGTTGTTGTGGATTATGACGATGTTTAAATTAGAATGTTAGATTAATTAGAACTTTAGACGAAAATCTATGCTTCAATAACTTTTTTAACTTTTGAAACTACGTTACCAACGGAAATACTTCCTGCTGCATTTTCGTAATCCTCAGGATATTTGTTTCCGTAAATTGAAGTCGGAATTAATGGATATTGAGTTCTATCTGCGATTAAAGCAAATTCCTCTGGCTGATTGAAAGGTGCAAAGCCCGCAAATGGGTGAGTTACTCCCCAAATTGTAATGACTTTGATACCAAGCATTGCTGCTAAATGCCCATTACCTGAATCCATGGACAGCATTACATCTAGATTAGAGATTAGAGCTAATTCTTCGTCTAAACTCAATTTTCCTGCTACGGAATTCACAGTATCGAATTTTTCTTCAATTTTACTAAGCAGTTCAACTTCCGTAGTTCCTCCTCCGAATAAAATTACGTTGTAATTTTCAGATAATTCAGCAATCACTTCTTTCATTTTGTCTAATGGATACATTTTACTTTGGTGTGCTGCAAATGGTGCTATACCAATAGTTTTAAGTTTCAAATTAGAAACAAAAGCGTTTAATTTTGAAGTCAGCTGAATCTTTGCGGGAAATTTTGGTTGTTTTAAATCAACTTTATAGTCTAATGTTGCAAATACATCGGCATAGCGTTGATGGGTCGTTTTTAGTTGTTGAAAAACTATACCAGATGTCAAAGCCTTTTTCTCGGCTCTTCCTTTATCAAGCTGAACGACCTTTTTTCCAATA
Organism: Winogradskyella flava; assembly: GCF_014243395.1. Lineage (GTDB taxonomy): Bacteria > Bacteroidota > Bacteroidia > Flavobacteriales > Flavobacteriaceae > Winogradskyella > Winogradskyella flava. The sequence continues at coordinate 448,571 of NZ_JACLCP010000001.1, forward strand.
AAAAAGAATTTCAAAATCTTGCTACGAAGTACGTTGTGCAAATCTGCAACAGTATCAAACTTTAGTGCTCTTAATTCTTTGGATAATTTGTAAAGTCCTAAGACACCCTTGTGTTTACCTTTTAGATCTGCCGTATAAACTTCAACGTTGTTAATCCCAAGAAAAAATGGCGCAAAGAACGCTCTGGTAACTATTGTAATTTTTAGTTCCGGAAATTGCTCAGATAAAGCCCTTATCAAAGGAACGGTCATAGCCACATCGCCCATGGCAGAAAACCTAATGACAAGTATGTGGGTTGTATTCTGCACCTCGAAATATTTAGTGAGATCCTGTTTTGGCGAGAATTTATTTCTGTCCTCTCAAAACAGGGTTAAGCTCATCGTCATTATACATTTTCATTTGCTTGTACACTTTCATGTACTTATCGCCATTGGAAATGTCGTTAAGCAAATCGTCAATTGCAGTACTTAGATCTTTTCGCTGTTCTAATAATATATTGAGTTTCTTTTGACAAGCTGCTTTGTGTGCATCAGAGGCATCTTCACGTATGGTTTCCAAATGCATGTGGTAAATCTTTAAAGCCAGAATAGATAATCGATCAATAGCCCAAGCAGGACTTTCGGAGTTTATTTTGGCGCCTGGCTTAACGGCAACATCTTTATACTTATTCAAGAAATAGCTATCAATAAACTCAACTGTATCTGTTCTATCTTGGTTAGAGGCATCAATCATTCGCTTTAACTTCAATGCGGCTACAGGGTCAATATTTGGATCTCTTATAATGTCTTCATAAGCCCATTGCACCGTGTCTATCCAACATTTTCTGTATAATAAATGAGCGATTACATCTTCATTTTTGTTGTACTTATTTATAAATGGCTGGTCTACAGTATTAAGAATCTTGTACGTTTTTATAGCATCCTGAAAAATGGAATTGGCTTTTTCTGAAAACATTTCTTATGAATTTTGAATATGCAAATATAGTTTGAATTATTAACTTAGCCATTCACCAAACCACGGTCTTATGCATATTCATAACCTTTCTGAAACACCATCTATCCTAAACACTTTTATTTCTGAAATTAGAGACAAAACGATTCAGAAAGATAGCATGCGATTTCGCCGAAATATAGAACGCATCGGTGAAATATTAGGTTACGAATTGAGCAAATCCTTAAACTTTGAGGCCCATAAGACCGAAACACCTCTGGGTACCTCTGAAACTGTATTACACAAAAATGACATCGTTTTATGCTCCATCTTAAGGGCTGGAGTTCCACTTCATAATGGTCTACTTAACTATTTTGATGCCGCGGAAAATGCTTTTATTTCGGCTTATAGACAACACAAACATCATCCTGAAAGTTTTGAAATTATAGTAGAATATTTGGCATGCCCTAGTTTAGAGAACAAAACCTTGATTCTAGCAGACCCTATGTTGGCTACAGGACAATCCATGGTAGCAACTTTTGAAGCCTTGAAACCATTTGGAACACCTAAAGAGGTTCATTTAATAAGCGTTATTGGCGCTCAAAAGGGTGTTGACTATGTCGCAAAAGAATTTAATTCAAGTACACACCTTTGGATTGCGGCTATTGATAAAACTATAAATGACAAAGGCTATATAATTCCTGGACTTGGAGATGCTGGTGATTTGGCCTTTGGTAATAAATTACAACAGTAGACCAATTATTGGTGTAACAAGCAATAGTACTACGAATATTTCCCTAAACCAGCGTTCTGAAATAACTTCAATATAATTTGCCATTATTATTGAATATGGAGCAAAAATAAAGATGAATTCGCTTCCATTTTTTGAAGGTGCAATTATGGCCACCAAAATAGAAATTATTGAGGCCCAAGCTACCAGAAAATAAGAGGGCCTAAGTTTTTTATTTTTATCTGGGAGCATTCTAAAAAAATAGATTAAAATCCATATAAAAGATGTGAATAGCACCGTAAACTTCAAGATATTGGCTTTACTATTATAAGATGTAAAATCTAAACTAGCATAGCGATCAAAGTTAGAAGGTTTTATATACTCATCATAAGCCACGATATTAAAAGTAATTAATAAGATTATTACAGTAGCCACACCAACAAAAGGAATAATGGTGTTTTTTATGTCATTTTGCGAATGGTAAATAAGTGCGACAATTACGAGCGCAAAAAATAGAATGGCCCAAAAATAAAAAAGTGTAGCCAACATAATCCAAAAGCCAGCATCAAATAATTTTTTTTTGATTTGATGATTGGTGTGTAGGCTTATTAAACGCCTCAATGCAAAAAACACAAATAAACTAGCGAGCAATAAATCTAAAAACCCAAGTGCTTTTGGGAACATACCAAACAAGAGTCCAAGGGTCATTATTGCATAGCTATTCTTTTGGGTAAGGTCATTTTTTGTAATTATAAAGTCTAAGAGGAATATCGAAAAGATTGCAATACCAAGTTTAACTATGCCTTTCAGGATTTCATTTGCACTGTTAAACAGTAAATTGAAATTAACGATCACAAAAAGTAAAACGATAAAAACGACTACAATAATGAAATTTATTGGTCTTGATTTACTAAAAATGCTTGTAATCATTAACTCTTTTTGTATTTTTGCTCTGTAAATTTATAAAGTTATGAAGGATTTCTTTTACGGAATACAAGATTTATTTGTTGATGTATTATTTGCGCCGTTTGATGCCTTACGTGCATTAGAGTTGGAAAGTTGGTTTTCCGCAAATTTTATGTCTTGGATTTTTATGGCTATCGGTCTAGTGGCGTTTGTATATTGGATGATGCAACTAGCAAAATATAATTCCAATAATGAGGAAGATAAAAGCGTCACCGCTCATTCTTACTTATAAGTCTTAGAGATCAAAACCAATATCTTTTCGATAATACATCTTATCAAAACATAGATTTTCTATACTTTGATAGGATTTTTTTATGGCTTCTTGGTAAGTATTGCCATATGATGTTACCGCCATAACACGCCCTCCAGAAGTTACTACTTTATCATCTTGGTAGTTTGCACCTGCATGAAAAACTATAGAGTCCTTTATTGTACCTAAACCCATTATCTCCTTGCCCTTTTCATAAGCCTCAGGATATCCTCCTGAGACCAGCATAATGGTCGTAGCTGCGCGTTCGTCAATTTCTATAGTAACTTCAGCCAATGTTTGATTGGCCATAGCCTGAAAAATTTCAACCAAATCTGTTTTTAACCGTGGTAGCACTACTTCAGTTTCTGGGTCACCCATCCTTACATTATATTCAATAACCTTTGGTTCGTCTCCGACTTTAATCAAGCCAATAAAAACAAAACCCACATAAGGCAAGTTGTCTTTTTTTAACCCTTCGACCGTAGGCTTAACAATTGTATTTTCAATTTTGTCTAAAAAATCCTTAGTGGCAAATGGCACTGGTGAAACAGCTCCCATTCCGCCTGTATTTAAACCTGTATCTCCCTCGCCAATGCGTTTATAATCTTTTGCAGTTGGAAGAATTTTGTAGTGTTTACCGTCAGTTAGGACAAAGCAACTTAGTTCTATACCATCCAAGAACTCTTCTATAACTACTTTGGTACTTGCATTGCCAAATTTGGCATCAACCAACATGCTTTTTAGTTCAGACTGAGCATCTTCTAGGCTACTAAGAATTAAAACACCCTTGCCCGCAGCTAAGCCATCTGCCTTTAAAACATATGGTGGGTTCAGGGTTTCCAAAAACTTACAACCTTCTTCAACTGTATCTTTAGTAAAGCTTTCGTAAGCTGCTGTTGGGATATTGTGGCGCACCATAAATCTCTTAGCAAACTCCTTACTTCCTTCTAGTTCAGCCGCTGCCTTTTGAGGGCCAATTACAGCTACGTTTTTTAAATCAATATCTTGTAAAAAGAAGTCGTGAATACCATTTACTAATGGATCCTCTGGACCAACAACAACGAGTTCTACACCATTTTCTATGACGGCTTCTTTAATGGCTTCAAAATCCGTTACCGAAATATCTAAATTTGTAGCTATGCTCTTAGTTCCAGAATTTCCAGGAGCCACATAAAGGTTGTCACAATGATTGCTTTGAGCTATTTTCCATGCAAATGTATGCTCTCTTCCTCCCGAACCAAGTACTAAAATATTCATGACTAAATGTTGTTTGGGCAAAAATAATTGGTTTTAAGCTGAAAAAACAATTATTTTACGGAAACCTTAAAAGCTAAAAAAACAGCTTGCGATTATTTGATTTTTCTTTAAAATTTAACGGCTTTGATATAGACAATGCTCGAAAAACTCTGTCTAAAATTCAAGCGCTAAACGACTTTGAGTTTAATGATTATGTTGAAAAAAAGCAAGAAGAAATCATCTCGTATCATTTACAAAACAATCCTTTCTATAAATCATTTGGAAAAGGCATTGCTATTGATCGCTGGGATTCAGTTCCAGTAATGACCAAAAGACATTTACAGCGACCTCTACAACAAAGGCTAAGTCTTGGGTATGGTTTAAAAGATATCTACGTCAATAAAACTTCTGGGAGTTCTGGAGACCCATTTATTTTTGCTAAAGACAAATGGTGTCACGCCATGACTTGGGCCGAAATTATGGATAGATTTTCATGGTACGGTATTGATTTCAATAGCTCTAAGCAGGCTCGATTTTACGGCATCCCACTTGATAAAAAAGGCTATTATAAAGAACGAGTTAAAGATTGGTTTGGTAATCGCTTTCGGTTTTCGGTTTTCGATTTAAGTGACGAGGCATTTGACAAAGCTTTAAAAAATTTCAAAGCTTCAAAATTTAAATACATAAATGGTTATACCAGCCCCATAGTTCAGTTTGCAAAATATTTGAAGCGAAAAAATGTCATCCTAAATACCATCTGCTGTAGTTTAAGGGTGTGTATTGTTACCTCCGAAATGCTATTTGAAGACGATAAAAAACTTATGGAAACACAATTTGGTGTACCTGTAGTTAATGAATATGGCGCCTCGGAACTAGATCTTATTGCCTTTGAAAACCTGACAGGTGAATGGCAAGTAAATAGTGAAACACTTTATGTTGAAGTTTTGGACCAAAATGACAATGCTTTGCCTAATGGTGAAGAGGGTAGAATCGTGATCACCTCATTATACAACAAAGCCCATCCATTTATTAGATATGATATAGGAGATATTGGCACCTTAAGTGATAAAGGCTCCATAAGAAAACCCATACTTGAAAAGTTGACTGGCAGAACAAACGATATCGCAGTATTACCAAGCGGTAAAAAAGCGGCCGGATTGACATTTTATTATATTACTAAAAGTGTTATTGAAGACGACGGTAATGTTTCTGAGTTTGTAATAGAGCAAGTGGCTTTGGATAAATTCATGATCAGGTATATTAGTCTAAACGAGCTCTCTGGTGATATGAAGAAAACCATTGCTATTGAAATGGAGCGTTATCTGGAACCTGGTATTAATGTCTACTTTGAACGTGTCTCTAAACTTGAGCGCACTAAGGCAGGAAAATTAAAACAATTCGTTTCTAATCTGTAGGTTTTATCAAGCGTTGTTTTACGAATATGTGTTCATTCAAAAATACCATTAGATAGAACAATGATTTAATATAAGAAAACTCAAGTCCTTTTCTATAAATGTTGAAATTATGCTTAATCAGACTTATTTTATTTGATGATAAAGAGCCTTGACTTATTCTATAATACGCTAGTGATTCCGAAATGCCTATAGCAGGTTTCTCACTCCTTTTAAGGGCCTCTAACCACAACAACCAATCTTGCCTTTTCTTTAAATCTTTTGTGTAAATTTTGCCTAAGGAAGAGCAATTATACATTCCTGTTAAGTTTCCAATATAATTAGCCTTAAGCAATTTATTATAGGATAACGACTTTAGGGCATTTACTTTTTTTTTCAAAGATTCTCCGCCTGAGTCAATGAGTTCATAGCTTCCAAATACAACATCTGAATTACCAAAACTTAAAATATTGGTTTGCAATTCCAATTTATTTTCTTTCCAAAGATCATCAGCATCTAAGAAAGCAATATAATCTCCCATTGCCATTTTAGTACCTAGATTTCTTGCTTCTGCAGCCCCTTTATTTTTTCGTTGTTTGTAAAGTTTAATCTTAGAGTTATCAGTTGTGATGGAGGTGAGTTTTTCTATCGTATTGTCAGAAGATGCGTCGTCAACCAAAATTAATTCCCAATTCTCGTAAGTCTGATTTAATACGCTGTTAATGGTTTTATCAATGACATCTGCATTATTAAACATTGGCGTAATTATGGAAACTAGAGGTCTCATATGCTTTAGTAGGCTTTATCCTCACCTTTTATTGCATTAAGAAATGTTTGTACTACGATCTTCATATCTAATAATAGAGACCAGTTCTCAATATAAAAAATATCAAATTTCACTCTACCAATAATATCCTTGTCTGACTCTACTTCCCCTCTAAACCCGCTTACTTGAGCCAAACCCGTAATTCCAGGCTTAACAAAATGTCTTACCATAAACTTGTCAATCTTTTTTGCATACATATGTGTATGGCTTACCATATGAGGTCTTGGTCCGACCACAGACATATCTCCAAAAAGTACATTGAAAAACTGAGGTAACTCGTCAATACTCGTTTTTCTCAAAAATTTACCGACTCTAGTGATTCTACTATCATCCCTAGTTACTTGATATAGGTGTGCTTCTTCATTCGGCATCATAGATCTAAACTTGTAGCAGTCAAACTCTTTATAATTAAAACCATTTCTTGACTGTTTGAAAAAAACCGGACCTTTGGATTCCAACTTAATTAAAATGGCTATAATAGGGGTTAGCCATGACAAAATAAATACTATAACTAGGCTTGAAAATAAGATGTCAAAACCACGTTTTATAAATGTATTTACTGAATCTTCAAGGGGTATTGTTCTTAATGTTAAGATCGGAATGTAATCATAATATTCATATTGAAGTCTTTTAGAATAAATCTCCTTACTATCGGGAATAAACTTTAAAATTTTAAGATTGTTATCCGCAAAATCTACAATATCGGCTATTTGTGAATTTGAGAGCTCTGAAATAGAACAGTAGATTTCATCTATTCTTTCATTTAAAATAAAATCAAAACATTGACTTAACGACGATTCATGATTTTTAAAATTGTATGTTTTTTTATGTAAATAGCCATACTCCGGATTGCTATTGAAAAAATCCTCAAGAGCCACTGTCTTTTCATTTAGACCAAGAATAACTGTGTATCTATAATTTCCTCCAAATGAAGCTCTGTATTTTTGTAATAAATAATAAATCGCAAACTTAAAAACAGAAATTAGAAAAAAACAAAATAATGTGTACTTAACAATAGGTCTTGGATATACATCCAATTCATGATAAAGTCCTGAAAAAGCGAAAGTGTAAAGTAAAAATAAAATTGACTGTTTTACCACTAACGAAAAAATATCGACAGGTCTAGTATAACGATATACCTCATAGAATTTGGAATATACCGATAGAAGTAACCAGCCTAATGAAATGAATGCTGAAAAAATTAGTATTGCATTACCATTTATAAGTGAAGCCTTATCCTCCAGCAGATAAAAGTATGCCACACAATTAATAATGCTTAAGTCAATCGCATAGGAAATTGGTCTTAAATAGCCTGAATATCCTCTTTGACCAAGCCTACTCATTTATCCTTAATTGTCATACAGTTAATTTATTTTTTATTTGATTAAAAATTGATGATGCGTTTGTGTCCAAGTGCCTTAAAAACTATAAGTCTGTCAAACAAAAATAGAAAAACCTTTTAAGATACCTCGTCAAATATCACTCATGTTGCAATGTGTTTTAATTTATAAAGCCTAAATTTGTATTTAAAACAGCTAGAGAGAGTCATTTCATGAAAACATACAAGGTTATTGAATTTTTCTTGTCACGAGTTAAAAAAGAAAAACATACGCTGTCTTATCCCTTTTCCTTGAGAGAATTTATCTCTATAATGACGTCTAAAGCATTTTCCGCCATAAGAGGCACTTTGTTTGTAAAACCGTTTTTGAAACATTCTAATGGTATTATTTTTGCTGAATCTGGTGCTAAAGTGAAATTTGGACATAAGGTTAAAGTCGGAAGTGGGTTGAACTTAATGAAAAATTCTGCTATAAATGCATTAAGCTATAGTGGTGTTGAAATAGGCAATAATTTCACTCTAGGAAAATATGCTATGATTGAGTGTACTGGCGTGCTAAGAAATGTGGGGAACTCTCTTAAAATTGGAGATAACGTTGGTATAAATCACTTTTGTTTTATAGGAGTGCGGGGTGATATAGAAATTGGCAATAATGTTATATTTGGACCTAGGGTAAATGTATTTTCTGAAAACCATAATTATCACGATATTGCAGTTCCGATCAAAAACCAAGGTGTCACCAAGGGAAAGACTGTAATTGGAAATGATGTCTGGATTGGTGCCAATGTTTCGATCATGTCGGATGTAACCATAGGAGATGGGTGTATCATCGCGGCTGGCGCTGTTGTTACCAAGGATATTCCGGCTTACTCGGTTATTGGTGGTGTTCCAGCTAAAGTTTTAAAAAATAGAAAAGAAGAAGAATTATGACTAAAGTAAAAATGCCTACGGATGTTTCTATTATCACAACATATCGTTGTAATATGGAGTGTAAAATGTGTGATATCTGGAGAAACCCGACTAATAAGAAGTATGAATTAACGGCGGAGGATTTAGAAAAGTTACCGAATTTTAAATTCACTAATATTACGGGTGGTGAACCTTTTATGCGCAGGGATATTGAAGATATTATTGATGTTATGTATAAAAAGAGTGATAGAGTTGTAATCTCTACGGCAGGGTGGCATACCAATAAAATTCTTAAAATGGCCGAACGTTTTCCAAAGATTGGTGTTCGTGTGAGTTTAGAAGGAATGGAGGAGATCAACAATGATTTAAGAGGGCGCGATACAGGTTTTCAAAGAGGATTAAAAACCTTAATGGGCTTAAAAGAAATGGGAATAAAAGATATTGGCTTTGGTATGACTGTGTCTAATAAAAATTCTCATGATCTTATAAATTTATACGAACTGAGTAAGCAAATTGATATGGAATTTGCTACTGCTACTTTTCATAATTCATTTTACTTTCATAAAGATGATAATGAGGTGACCAATAAAGATGAAGTAATTAACAACTTTGAGAAATTAATTGACATGCTCCTCAAAGACAACAACCCAAAAAGTTGGTACCGTGCTTATTTTAATTTGGGGCTCATTAATTATATCAAGGGCCAAAAACGAATGCTCCCATGCGAGGCTGGTACAGTGAACTTCTTTATAGAACCTTACGGTGATGTTTATCCATGTAATGGGTTAGAGAAAAAATACTGGAAAGAATCTATGGGCAATATTCGAGATTATGATTCTTTCGAAGATCTTTGGTATAGTGAGCAAGCTGATAAAGTGAGGGGATTAGTTAGAACTTGTCCTAAAAATTGTTGGATGGTGGGTACGGCTGCTCCTGTTATGAAAAAGTATATTAAGCACCCAACGAAATGGGTTGTGAAAAATAAGATTAAAAGTATTATTGGTAAACCTGTTTGTAAAGATCATATCCCTTATGCAGATGTCGGTCAAGATCCTTTACAGGGGGATTTAAGAGAGGTAGATGTCAACACTCTTTAATGTTAATTAAAAAAGGATTACCGGAGACCGCTAATCGTATTTTCAATAAATGAAGATAATTGTCTTGGGCACAAGAGGTATTCCTAATGTTTTAGGTGGTGTAGAGACCCATTGTGAGCAACTGTATCCTAGAATAGCTGCCCAAGGCCATAATATTACTGTTATTACTAGAACTCCCTATGTTGTAGATAAAACTAAAAAGCATCATAGCGGTGTAAACCTTAAGCATATTTATGCACCTAAGCATAAATCTTTAGAGGCCGTCGTACACACTTTTCTGGGTGTACTTTATGCAGCTTACAAAAGACCTGATATCCTTCATATACATGCCGTCGGCCCAATGCTTTTAACGCCCTTAGCGAAGCTGTTTGGGCTAAAAGTAGTGATCACTAATCATGGACCAGACTATGACCGCCAAAAATGGGGGAAATCTGCAAAGATTCTTCTTAAAACAGGTGAACGTTTTGGTACAATATTTGCCAACAAAGTCATTGTTATTTCTAACGTTATAAACTCAATTCTTAAAAAGAAATACAATAGAAAAGATGCTGTCTTAATCTACAATGGTGTTATTATTCCTAAACCAACGGCTGACATTGATTATATAAAATCTATAGGTGTAAAAAAGGATAATTATCTCATCGCAGTAGGTCGGTTTGTAGAAGAAAAGGGGTTCTCTGATTTAATAAAAGCCTACAAAGCCATTAACGTGCCTTATAAATTAGTTTTAGTAGGTAATGCAGACCATGAAACCACTTACAGCAAACGTTTAAAAAATGAAGCTATTGATGCTGGAGTAATTTTAACCGGGTTCATAAAGGGTGAAGCTTTACATCAAATTTTCTCACATGCAAAGTTATTTATAATGCCATCATACCATGAAGGATTACCTATTGCCCTATTAGAGGCTATGAGTTACAATCTTAATGTATTGGTAAGTGATATTCCTGCCAACTTAGAAATAGCTCTAAATGAAAAGTGTTATTTTGAAGTTGGAAATATTGAATCTATAAAGTCTTCTATCCTAAAGACTCTAGAAACTTTAGAAAAGTCAATTGATTATTCTAAATTAATGAATGATATTTATAATTGGAATAAAATTGCAAAACAAACTATTGAAGTTTATAAAACACTTCAATCTTAAACCTCGAGGAGATCTAGCTGTCCAAGAATAATTATAACTCTATAAATTAAATCTTCGAAATCATCTTCTAAATCTTCGTTTTCTATTTTATCTTGGTTGCGTTTAAGTCTTGCTAATAACTCTAACACGATACTTTCGAATGACGTTACGGCCGTTTTATCGTCCATATTTAAGGCTTCATAGTTTTTTTCTAACTCTTCAACATCTTTTGTAAGTGATTTAATAATATCGCTCATTTTTTATTGGTTTTTAATCAAATTTTCATTTATGAATACCTGTTCCATTTTATTTGCTAAAACTGACTTAGATGAACATCCATGACCAGAACAAGGTGCAATATAAAGGTTTTTATTATTGCTCCTTATGGTTTTAAATAATTTAATAGCTCCTTCTTTAGGCGTAATGGTGTCGATTTCTTGTGTTCTTAAAAAAACTGGTACATCAATTTTATCTGCAAAATTAAGCGCATCAAAATAGGATAGTGTTTCATGTAACTCTTCTAATTTTCGTTCTTTAATTTTGGTTTCATGAATCCAAATTTTCATTGGCCACTTTGTTTTATCGTAATTGAATATGTCTGTTAGAAATGGAAAGTTGGCAATACACATAGTAACATTTGAGTTTAATGCAGATGCAGCAACAGCTAATGCTCCTCCCTGACTCCCACCTGTGACTACAATATTTCCATCTCTGTTTGGTATTGTCTTGGCAAAATCCACAGCTTTAACAGCGTCTAAAAATGCTCCCTTATAAATGTATTTATCTTTATTCTCTAGCCCATTGGTTAGGTAACCTTTAAACTTTATTTGTTTGGTACTTAGACCCTGTCCTCTTATATCAACCTTTATGCTAATTTGGTTTTTTTGATTTAAAAACCATTTGTCAGGAATACTATTTTTGCTTTTGTTACCGCGTCCAAACCCAGAAAATCTTATAAATACTGGATACTTACCAGAATTAAGTGGTTCAGCAACCCATGCATAAATTGTAGTGTTTTCGTAAGATTCAATCGATCTCAAAGTTATTCTCTTTTCACCTATAATTGAGTCTTTTATAATAGATGAGTTTACTTCTTTACCAAGTTCCTTGATTGAAGATTGCCAAAATTCATCAAAATTATCCGGCTTTTGTTTAGGGATATAGCAAGATGAAATACTCACTAAAAATAAACTTAATATTAATAATTTTGTTTTCATCTAGATCCTTTTAAAATTACGACTAATTATTATTGGAATAACAACACTATATAGTTGTACACCATATTGCCTATTAAAAATACACTCAAACAATGAGAATAAAAATACAATTGTAAAAGTTGATAATGCAAAAATATTTTGATTTTTAAGCCGAAATAAATAAAAAATTAGTGCCAGCATAATAACTGCTAAACCGAAAACTCCGTTTGTTAAATAAAATTCCACTAATTGACTGTGCGGATTGTAACCATATGCTCCAACTGTTTTGTTGCCATAATATTCACCAAAATAAACGTCCTTTTTATCTTTATAAAAATCTCCTAGGCCAATACCAAAAGCATACCTTTCTGATTCTTCAACAGCTTCAAAAGCATTAGACCATAGTTTTAGTCTTGGAGAATCATTGTAGCTAAAACTACTGGTAAATTTATTGAAAATGCTTTTATTGTTCATTATAAGTAACGATACTATAACACCAATAATAATTATAGAATATTTAAACTTTTTAGTTGGTAGCTTTGAATAGGAATATATACAAGCAACTAAAAAGTACATAATGTAAACTATACGTGATGTAGTAAAAGAAATGGCAACACTCAATATAATAACAACAAAAATCATGAAATAGATTTTCTTAATGATATTAAACTCAAATAAAGCAAGTATTACTAATAATAAATAAACACCGAAATAAGGATGATGTATTATAGTAATAAAATAAGTGAAATCTGTTTGAAAGAGAATATCTTCATTATAGTATTTTAGAGCATTGTAAAAAGTCACTATCGACGCAATAATAGCGGCCACTAACAATATCTTAAAAGCCTTTTTTAAAGTTGGGCGTTCTATTTTAATGCATAGCAAAATTAAAGGTGCGATTAATATTGGTAATCTTATATTAAGATAACCAAAACCTGCGCTATAAGAAGCAGAGTTTAAAACAGATATTACGGTCAATAGGAAAGGGCTTGCTATGGCTAAATATAGTTTAATATTAAACTCTTTGAAGCCAATTTGCTTTAAGATAAGACCAGTTAAAAAAGTTGCACATGAAATCCCTAAACAAATATTCGATATGGCAACAGAAAAAAATGTAAGCCCTAGATAGAGAAACAAAAAAATTAAAGTTGCTTCGCTATAATTTATTACTTCAAGTTTATTTTTTAAAATCACTAACTTGATGTCATTTTATTATATATTTCTAATATTTTCTCCAAATGTACTTTGGGAGATAAATTATCTTCGTAATATGAGCTTATATTTTTTTTGAGCAGATCTACTGGCTCTTTATTTATTTTGATTAATTCTATTCTGGCTTTATCTATTTTTTCGAAATCCAATAAGTAACCTGTAATATTGTGTTCTATTAAATCTCTGAAGCCACTGTGATTTGATCCTATTACAGGAGTGTTAAGTGCAAATGACTCTATAATGGTCATTGGACAATTTTCAAACCATTTTGAAGGTTGAATCACGTACTTTGCTTTTTTGATAATGCTATAAAGATCATCTCCGTACTTAGGTCCCAAAAAATTTATGTTGGTTTTATTATTAATTCTATTTATAACTATTTTGTCCAAAGGTCCCTTACCAACGATAACTAAATTTAGGTTAATAGTACTGAATAAATCTATAAGCTCTAAAACACCTTTTTCTCCTGAAATTCGTCCATAATATAGATAGTAATCGCTATCATAAATGTTCACCTTTTCATTTGAAACCAGTGTGAAATTAGGGATAACATTAATCTCTTTGCTAATCCTTTTATTAATTAAATTAGCCAAAAACTGGCTTGGGCTTATATAAAAATCTATGTGTTTTTCATAGTAGCCTAAAGAATGATAAAGCATACTCTCTGCAGAGCCTACTAAGCTTTTAAGCACTGATCCATCAAAACACCTGTCTTTTATACAATTAAAAAAAGAACCCTCAATACATTTAGTACAGACTTGATTTCTTTGAAAATTGAAGAGTCTATGATATGGGCACACCATCTGGCTATCATGAATAGTTTGCACTATTGGTATATTCCTTTTTTTTATTTCTGGAAGTACACTTGGGGTTAATTGAAAATTATAATTGTGGATATGCACAATATCTGGCTGATAAATATCTAAAACCTTGGCTATTTTATTTCTATTTTTTTTTGAATAAACAGTACTTATTGTAGAGTTTAATTTACTAATAATTCCTTGATTACTATAATCCACAGAATCTGCTAGCAAAGAAGGAAAATCATCTACTATATTATCATCGTCATACATGCCCCAAAATCGAACATCAATACCTTTTTCTTTTAATGCCGCTGAAAGTTGAAACATGTAGGTTTCTGCGCCTCCTTCAGCTTTTAGGAATTTATTTATTTGTAATATTTTCACGATTTTTTACAGTATTCATTACTAAGGCGAAATAAATAAATATGGCAACAGCTCTTTGCTGTGAAAAAATGGCATCTGACGTACTATCTATAAGCAACATTAATAAGCCTAATAAAACACTTAGGTATAAAAAATAATTTTTATTGTTATGTACATGAGTTTTCACAACATTAAGAAATAAAACAAGATAATTATACATCACAAATAACATACTCATTAAACCAATATATCCAAACTGTCCTAAAATCATCGGCCAATATTGATCTGCTATAAATTTCCAATACGTTCTTTTAATACCATATACGTTACTAATACCATATAAATCGTAAACCCAAGAATAATAGGCCCCGGAATAATATGATGAATAAGTTCCAAACCCTGTACCTAAAGGGAAGTAGTCAGCACCAATAATAAAGCTATAGTATAAAACTACTGCTCTAGACCATGCATCTTCTAGGTTTTCAAATGAAAAATACATTAATATTTTTTCTTTGAAAATAAAAACCATCAAAGTAATCAATATACCTAAGCTCCAGAAAAAAACTGGTTTAGGTGTCCTTATTAGTTTTTTTCCATAAAATAAAAATATCATCGATATAAAAACAAATCCAAAATATTTAACTCTCAGCGATAATGCTCCTATAAATATTATAAGAAATAGTAGACCAATCTTTTTTTTATAATGTTTTGATAATAGCACTAAAAAAATAAAAGAAAATGCAAAAGCATATCTAGAGGTATGGCGAAAAAATAACTCAATAGAATTTAATCCATATCTATTCTCTCTAGGGTAGATTTTAAAAATTAGATCTAATATTACATATAAAATTAGAATATAAAATACAATCTCAGAGTATTTAGATACTTTTTTTAAGGTCTTTTCAGAATCAAATTTTTGACTTAGCAATCTTACTGCAAAATATGCAATAAATGCTTTAGAAAAAGTAATAGAATCCGCAAATATGGCGATGCTGTCAGTACAATAACCCTTATGACAGGAAAAATAGTTAGATGTAAATCCAAGCAATACTACAGAAATTAACAAAAACCCTATTATCATTTCATTTTTAAAAAGAGTAATTCTTTTTTTTACTAGCAACATAAAAATAATTACTATCAATGCTAATATTCCAATGAATTCGTCTAATACACCTATTGATTCTACGAACACATCGTACAAAAACACAAGACAAAGCATAGACAAAAGGATTGCTTGTTCTATTAGATTTGATATTTTAATAGTAATTTTTTCCGTCATTAACTGCAGAAATCTGTTTTACTTTAATCTATACTAAATAATATCTTCTTATTTACAGCGAAAATAGTTCTTATAAATACTAGTACAAACTCAGAAATCACTCTTAGATAAATTAAATTCCAAAATGTTATTTCATCAGCTAGATATAATAATAGGACAATTACAATATAAAACAAAGATGAAATTAATAGAGAGAGATTATATTCTTTAAAATAACCAAAAGCAACTAAGGCGCAACTCCCCAAAACAAATGTAACAGACGTCAAAGGCGTTAAAATACTTAAAAATTGTAGTGCCGGTCCGTAATCTAAAATTTCTTGACCTCCAAATAACAGTAAAAGTGGTGTTGTAAACATATTTATCCCTATCATTAATACAATACCTACTACTAAACCAAGTAAGACAAGTCGTTTGAGCAATTTTTTATCTAAAGTTCGCGAAATAGTAGGAAATACAGCACTTTGTATCATTTCAAAAGGTATTACTGCCAACATTATGATTTTTGAAGCAATGTCAAATCCTGTAACATCATCCATAGTTGAGTATACACCTATAAGAAATATTGTGCCAAAATTAAATACTAACAACATAAACCTTCCTAAGAAAAACATTGATGCGGCTTTAAAGTAGTTTAAGATTGTTTTTTTTTTGACCATTCTAAAATTTATTCCGTAATGCTTCTTTAAAGAATAAACGCCTAAAACACCCATTATGATACTTGAGGCAATTATCAATGATACATAAATATATAAGTCGGTTGAAGATTTCACCAAGCAAATTGTTGTGATAACTATAAAAAGCCTAGAAAAAAAAACAATAATAGTCGCCGTTTTTAATCTTTCCATGCCTTGATAAAACCAAATAGGAAACAATACTTCACCAATTCCAATGAATAACATTAGAAATAGTAATCCAAAATTTTGATTTATCGGTTTGAATATAGAGGTAGCAAATAAAATTAGGAATGATATAAGGAAAAGCGCGGTTTTAATTGTGTAGATAGATGACACTACTTCATCTATAGTCTTTTTATTATTCCTGTTATCAACTATATATTTGGCAGCATATACATTAAATCCGAAGTTAATAAACATTAAAAAAAACTGTAAAATAGAGTCGGCCCAAGTAAACACACCATATATTTCTGTGCCTAAAACACGAATTAAATAAGCAACTAAAACAAATTTAAATCCAATATTAAATACTTTAAGTAAACTTAAGTAGGAAAAGTTTTTTAAAATTATTCGATAGTCTTTATTTTTTAAAATACTCACAAGGTCTGGTTCTCTTTGTTTTAATTAATAAATATGGTTTGTATTTGGTAAGAACAAAAAAGACTATTCATTTAGGATTTTTTCCGCAATAGTTTTCGAAAAATCTTTATCAAATTCATGAAACAATGTCTTCACCTTTTCTCTATGCTCCGTAAAATCGTCTATGTCATTCAGTATGGTTTTGATTAAAAAGTTTTCTAGTTTATCAAGACAAGTTATTATTTCCCCTGGCATATATTTTTTGGGCTCAGAAAAAATAAAGCCTCTTGAGTTTTTAAATTCATCATAGTCTGAAAACACAAAACCTATAGGCTTGTTTAAAAGTAGAAAATCTATATAAATAGAAGAAAAATCGGTCAACAAAACATCAATAGAATTAAATATCGAATGCATTGTAACTCCCTTTCTATCAAAATCTGAATTATCTACAATCTTTATATTAGAATAATTATTAAAATCACTTACTTTCATAACATCCATTGGATGGATTTTTATAAAGCAAAACGATTCTGTCTTTATCAAAATTTCGTTAACTTTAATTAAGCTATCAGAACATAAAAAATCTAAACTAGGATTAATATTTCCATCAATTCCTTTCATACCAGGAATTGTAGATTTCCTGTATGTCGGCATCCATAGAATAGTTTGCTTATAGATTATTTTGTTGTCAAATAATTTATTTATAGAAATGTCACTATCTACCAAAAAATCATTTCTAGTTTGACCTCCGATTAGCACTTTATTTTTATCTACACCAAATGCACCTGAAATGATATCTTGATAAAAAGCTGATGTGACTACATAGTAATCAGATACTGGAACTTTGGTGCCATTTAGAAGACCAATATTTTTAATAGGCATGCCATGCCATAAGTTAGTTTTTTTTTGCCCTGGTATCAATCCTATAAAATCAAATATTCCATGTGTATAAAATATTATGTTAGAAGTCAGATAATGAAACAATCCTAAGGGTGATTTTTTCTTAACTATTTTGTAACTAAGGTTCTGGGTATAATTTGAAACAAGTTTCTCATATTTATTTATCTCAGAGTAATCATCTACCAGCCATATGTTTAAATAATTTGTAAAATTGTTGCTTATATATATGAAAACCGCAAAACTATTATCAGAAAAATCAGGGAAGCTATGATATACTATCTTTTTTTCCTCTTTATTAAACGTTTTTAAAAAGGTTGCTAAAAATGTAATAATTACTTTTTTTATCATTTATATAAATTACTCTCTTAACTTTTTTAATGCATTATTAATAAGAGTAGAAGATGTGCCTTTGGTGTATGGAAAATAAATGATTTTAACTCCAACTTCTTTAAATTTATTATCTAGCTCTTGCCATTTTTCCGTTTCAAACCAGTCATCTCCAACAAACATAACATCGAACTTCAGACGTTCCCACATTTTGAACTTATCCATATCATTTTGGGGGATAACAGCATCTACAAACTTAATATTTCTAACTATTTCCATTCGTTCTTGATGGCCAATAATGGCTTTCTTATTTTTATAGGCCACTAATTCATCAGAAGTGACCCCTACAATTAGTTTATCACATAATCCTTTTGCATTTTTAAGCAAGTTTAAATGTCCAATATGGAATAAATCAAAGACACCTGAAGTATAACCTATTATCGTTTTTTCATCACCTCTTTTGTACATAAATTATTTTTATTGTTAATATTACCATCGCCAATCTTTTTGAAAATAATTTCTTCTAAATAACTCTATATTAATAAACATCCAAAGAATTTGTCCAGCCCTAGATTCTGTTTTGCTTTTTTCAATTAAATCATTGACCATGCCTTCTTTTAACCAACTTGCTTTCGGTAACAACTCAAATGCTAAAGATTCTAAGTTTTTAAACCATTCGGTTAAAGGAACAGGAAATCCGACTTTTTTTCTTTCAATAATTTCCCTAGGCAAATATTTATAAGACAGACCTCTAAGTAAATATTTGGGAATATCTAAGATTTCGCTATACTTATTTGAGTTGCCTTTTCTAGCTTCTTCTTTAGCAGTTGCGCTTGTCCATTTTAGCTTAAGATCATAGGGTATATTTCGGTATGAGAACTCTATAAGTTTATGATCCAAAAAGGGAACTCTTGCTTCGACAGAAGCCTGCATAGTGGTCATATCTACTCTTTGCAATAATCCTTTTACATGATATTTATGAAAAAACTTAAATACATTTTCTTCATTAGACGCTTTATTAAATTCTGCTCTCAATTCATTATCATACTTTTGCCTATAATTTGTTGGCGTGCTAATAAATTGATCTCTCATAGATCTAGGTACATAATCATATTTAGAGATAAAAAAATCATAAAAATCAATTTTCGGCGCTTCATTTTCATAATCAAAAGGAGCTCTATATATTCGGCCGTAGCCCCCCATCAATTCATCTGCTCCCTCACCAGATAAAACAACGGTAATCTTTTCTTTCAATTTACTAGACATTACAGCTAGTGGTATCTCATTCGGAACACCTAATGGAGCATCTTTAAATTTAATTAGCTTTTCCCAATTAGATATATAGTCTTCTTTTTGCATTAAAATTTCATGATGCTCTGTATTATATTTTTGAGCAATTATATTGGAATACTCAAATTCATTAAATTCCTGAAAACCAATAGTATATGTGTTAATCTTTTCTTTTTTATTTAATGCAGTTATTGCAGTTATTAGGCTAGAATCAACCCCTCCGCTTAAATAGGTTCCTAATGGTACATCTGAAATGAGTCTATATTTTATCGCCTTGTTCAATTCTATATCAAACTCCTTTAAAATAGCGTCTTCATTGTATTGATTAGACATATTGAATGCTTTTGGAATATCCCAATAGGTGTTTTTGGTTATATTAAAGTCCTTGTCAATACATAAATAGGTGCCTGGATCTAATTGATAAATCTCTTTAAAAAAAGTAAATGGTGTTCTAACATACCTGTTTGCCAAGTACTCATCGACCGCTTCTTCATTAAACACAGCTTCAACCAAACCACTAGATAAAATAGCTTTTATTTCAGAAGAAAAGATGAGATTTTCTTCATCATTATAATAGAATATTGGCTTAATCCCCAGCCTATCTCTTATAATGTATAATTTTTTAGTTTCAGAGTTATATAAAGCTATCGCAAACATACCATTGGCTTGTTTAATAAACCAATCTATCCCTTTTTCCTTGACAGCCGCAAGAATAACTTCGGTATCAGAATTGGTAGAAAAATTATAATTGAGGTGTTCTTTAATTTCCTCAAAATTATATATCTCACCATTAAAAACAATATGCCAAATATTATCATTACTGTGCATTGGCTGGTTAGATAGTTCTCTTGTATCAAGAATGCTAAGTCTTCTATGACCTAGAACTATATTTTGATCTTTATAAATGCCTGTAGCATCTGGGCCTCTGTGCCTCAAAGATGAATTCATTTTCTGAATTCTCTCAGTTATATTAGTGATTTCGCCTTTAGACCATATTACATTTATTCCACACATAGTACTTATAGCTCCATATATTTCATGTTATAGTGTAGCTTAATCCTTCGTTTTCATTATAATATCAGGATAATTCTATTAACGTTTTTTAGAATACAACAAGGGGTATAATTAAACTTTTTAAATTGACAAGCTAATATTAAGTAATTGAAATCCAATTTATTAATAGGCGAGCTGTTTTTTTCCAAGAAGCTTTTATTCTTGTTTTCTTAATTTTTAAACAAAAAAAGTTTAAAAACACTTGATGCAAAAATCTTTTTTATAATAAATTTCGCCATTTCAAACAATCATCCCAGCAGCCACAGTTTCGTTGGTTGCATCGTCAATAAGAATTATACTGCCTGTTGTGCGGTTTTCTCTGTATTGATCAATCATTAAAGGCTTTGTGGTTCTTATTTTCACCTTAGAAATATCATTCATTTTTAGTTCCTTGTCTTCCTTATTGCGTTCCAATGTATTTATATCAAACTTATAGAGGACCTCTTTAATCATTGCCTTTTGTTCATTAGAAGTTTGTCTAATGCTGTATTTTGCCCTTGGCTTTGCAGCATCATTATGCAACCAGCACAACATTACGTCTAAATCTTGGGAAGCCTCTGGTTTATTATTAGAACGAACAATCATGTCTCCTCTGCTAATGTCAATATCGTCCTCTAAGGTCATTGAAACAGACATTGGAGCAAAAGCTTCCTTTAATGGGCCATTTAAGGTATCAATACTTTTTATTTTTGAAGTAAATCCCGATGGCATTATAGTAACATCATCCCCAGGTCTAAAAATTCCACTAGCTACTCTACCTGCATATCCTCTATAATCCCTGTGAGATTCACTCTGTGGTCTCAATACGGTTTGCACAGGGAATCTTGAATCTACTTTATTAATATCACTACTAATATGCATGGTTTCTAGTGTGTGTAATAATGGCGCACCTTGATACCAGTCCATGTTGGCGGATCTATTTACGACATTGTCACCATTTAATGCACTTATAGGTATAAAACGTATATCTTGTATTAATAATTTAGATGAAAACTCTTCAAACTGATTAATAACTTTGTTGTAGGCCTCTTCTGAATAATCTACCAAATCCATTTTGTTAATGCAAACTATAACGTGAGGGATATGCAACAATGAGGCTATGAAAGAATGCCTTTTTGTTTGCTCTATGACACCATGACGCGCATCAACAAGAATAATAGCCGCATTAGCAGTAGAAGCACCTGTAACCATATTCCTTGTATATTGAATGTGACCAGGTGTATCAGCGATTATAAATTTCCGTTTAGGAGTTGTAAAATATCTATAAGCTACATCAATGGTAATACCTTGTTCCCTTTCATCTCTTAGGCCATCAGTAAACAAAGCTAAATCTACACCTTCATGTCCTTTCTTTTGACTGGTTTTTTCAATGGCCTGTAATTGATCTTCAAAAATAGATTTCGAATCGTAAAGCAAACGACCTATTAACGTACTCTTTCCATCGTCTACACTTCCTGCTGTTGTAAACCTCAATAATTGACTACTATCTAACATTATTAATTATTTTATATTTTAAAAATACCCTTGACGTTTCCTGTCCTCCATCGCGGATTCTGAACGTTTATCATCACTTCTATTGCCACGTTCAGTCTGCCTCATCCCAGAAACTTCTTCGGCAATTTTTTCTAAAGTGTCTGCATCAGATTCTATCCCGCCAGTAATTGTAATATCACCTAATGTTCTAAAACGAATCTTCTTTGTTACAATTTCTTCATGGTCTTCGAGTATTAAAAATTCAGAATTAGGTATCCAACTATCCTGTCTCCAAACCACTTCACGTTCATGAGCAAAGTATAATGATGGAATTGCTATATTTTCTCTTTTAATATAATTCCAAACATCCATTTCGGTCCAATTACTGATCGGGAAAGCCCTAAAATGCTCGCCTTCAAAATGCTTACCATTAAATATGTTCCAAAGCTCTGGTCTTTGGTTTTTTGGATCCCATTGACCAAAGTCATCTCTATGTGAAAAAAAACGCTCTTTAGCTCTTGCCTTTTCTTCGTCTCGACGCCCACCTCCAATTGCACAATCAATCTTATTGGATTCTATGGCATCAAGTAATGTTGTGATTTGAAGTGCATTTCGAGTTGCATTTTTTCCTTTTTCTTCAGCGACTCTACCTTCATCAATGGACTCTTGCACAGAGCCTACAATAAGTTTGGTTCCGAGTTCTTTGATAATATCATCTCTAAACTTTATAGTTTCAGGAAAATTATGACCTGTATCAACATGCATTAAAGGAAATGGTATCTTTGCTGGATGAAATGCTTTTTTTGCCAGATGAGCAACCAAAATTGAATCTTTACCTCCTGAAAATAAAATTACGGGGTTTTCAAACTGTGCCCAAACTTCTCTTAAAATAAAAATAGCTTCACTTTCTAACTCGTCTAAATAATTTAAATAATACTTACTCATTGTTGAGTTTTAATTTTGGTGTTATATAATCTAAAATCCGTTGTGCCGCCGCATCAACAGATTCCTCTTCCGTTTTTATCTCTATATCAGGCTGTTCCGGAGCCTCGTAAGGAGCAGAAATTCCGGTCATATTCTTTATTTCTCCTGCTCTAGCTTTTTTATAGAGACCCTTTACGTCTCTTCGCTCACATTCTTCTACACTTGTGTTAATATAAATCTCAACAAAGTTAACATCTTTAACAATACTTCTTATATTCTCTCTGTCTTTTTTATAAGGTGAGACAAATGCTGCTATTGTCACTAAACCCGCATTTACCATCAAGTTCGCTATTTCTGCAATTCTACGGATATTTTCTGTTCTGTCTTCAGGCGCAAAGGTTAAGTCTTTATTGATTCCTTTTCTTATATTATCACCATCTAAAGCATAAGTCTTAATACCTTTTTGATATAATTTCTGTTCCACTACATTTGCCACAGTAGACTTGCCGGAACCCGACAAGCCTGTAAACCACAGAAGAAATGAATTATGATTATTGCTTTTTCTTCTGTCGGTAATTGAGACTTGATAATCATGAGGTATTATATTTCGCTTCATTATAAATCTATTGTCTTTTCGTTAAACCAAAGTTTATTCTATACCACATGCGTTCATGAAAATAGTATAATATCATTTTTGTAATGACTTCCGCAAAACCTATTTGTAATGCTGCTAAAGGGTCGTCAGAAATAATCCACGCTAAAGTCATTGTATCTAAAGTGCCTATAAATCGCCATGTAACCGTTTTTGCAACGTGTCGTTTCCTACTTTCTAATAACACTCCATCCTTTGACAAGTTGATCTTATACCATACGCGCTCGTGTAGATAATACAAAACTGACTTTGTTGTAACTTCTGCTAATCCAATTTTTAATCCAGCTAAAGGATCCCCTGTAATGAACCACGATAAAAGTATGGTATCTAGTGTACCTACTAATCTCCAGGTAATTGTCTTTGCAATGTGCCGTTTATATGAAACGTCTGTTGCCATGTTATTTAGTAACTAAAAAATAACTATTTAACAAGTTTTCTTTGTTATAGGCCAAGGGTTTATTAGTCTCTTTAGAAATTACTTTTATACTCACAGCATTACATATAGCTTGTCCAGCTGCCGTATCCCATTCCATTGTAGGTGCATAACGCGGATATACATCTGCATTACCTTCGGCTACCAAGCAAAATTTTAACGAACTACCTTTTGATACAACTTCTACCTGCTTCCCTTTCTTTTTTAGATCTTCCACAAAATCTAAGGTGTCCTGATTCATGTGAGATCGACTACCAACGACTTGAATTTGATTTGAGTTATTATTCTTGGGTTGTAATGGACTTGCTAATTCTAAAACCTCGTTTATTGTGATATCATGCGAGCTCAATTCTACCTTAAATGCCTTCTTTTCATCGACATTACCATAGTAAAGTGTCTTTACGGCTGGAGCATATATCACGCCTAACTTTGGAACTCCATTATGAACTAAGGCAATATTAACAGTAAACTCTCCATTACGCTTTATAAACTCTTTTGTACCATCTACAGGATCTACTATCCAGCTAGTATTCCAATCTTTCCTAACACTATATTCAATTTGTTTATTTTCTTCACTAATAATTGGGATTGGTGTACCCTTTAAAAATGAGTTTATTGTTTCGTTAGCTTTTTTATCGGCTTCTGTTAATGGCGACTTATCATCTTTAAGTTCTATATCGAATGCCGTATCGTAAACCTGCATGACGACCTCTCCTGCTTTGAGTGCCGCCTGAATAGCGATTTTTAAATTTTCATCTATTTCTATCTCGTTCATAAATTAATTTCTTTTCTCAGATTTATAATAGCCTCATTTAAGCTAGACCTCCAATGCGGTATTGTAATATCTAAATTCATTTTGATTTTTGATTTGTCTAACACGCTAAAATATGGTCTTTTTGCTGAAGTCAAGTAATCTTTTGATTTTATTGGACAAAGTTCTATCTCGCTTTCTATTTCTTTAAATATGGCATAAGCAAAATCATACCAACTGGCAACACCCTCATTACTGTAATGATAGGTTCCATATTTTTTGTTTTTTTTGTCAATGATTTTTAGCATCGTTTTTGCTAGGTCTCTTGCATATGTGGGGGTACCTATTTGATCATCAACAACACTCAATTTTTTCTTGGATTTTGAGAGCTGAATCATTGTCTTCATGAAGTTCTTATTATGCTCTGAATATAACCAAGAAGTTCTAAAGATAAAGAATTTCTTTAGATGTTCTTTAATAGCAGTTTCTCCCCTAAATTTAGATAAACCGTATATCCCAAGGGGATTAGGTAGGTCTTCCTCCTTATAAGGAATGGATGAGTAACCATCAAAAACAAAATCAGTTGATACATGAATTAAAACCGCATCATTTTCCAAGCAGGCTATCGATATATTTTTTGGTCCATGACAATTAACCAGCATTGCTTTTTTAGACTTCTGCTCTGCATTGTCAACGTCAGTATAAGCCGCACAATTTATACAATAATCTATATTTTGGCTCTTAAAAATAGAAGATGTTTTTTCAAAATCCGTAATATCTAACTCTAAGGATGATTTAAAAATCAAATTTAGTTTAGGAAACTTTCTGGCAACATCCTTAATGCAATTTGCCAATTGTCCTGAACCTCCAGTCACCAAAACGTTTGTCATAGTTCAGCATTTTTAAATTTGGGCAAAAGCAAATCTTTATCCGAAATAATTAAATCCGAATTGGGCAGGTGCCAATCAATCTCTAGATCAAGGTCGTTGTAAAATATACCTCTTTCAGCTTCTTTATTGTAGTAATTATCGCATTTATAACTAAAGATCGTGTCATCTTCTAAAACCACAAAGCCATGAGCAAAACCTCTTGGAACGAATAATTGCTTTTTATTTTCTGCTGAGAGCTCTACGGTAATATGGTCTCCAAAGGTCTTAGAATTTATTCTTAAATCGACTGCGACATCCAGTACACGTCCCCTAACGACCCTTACCAACTTAGCTTGAGCAAATTCCTCTATTTGATAATGCAAACCCCTAAGAACCCCCTTAGAAGATTGAGATTCATTATCTTGTACAAAATCTATATTAAGTCCAGTAAATTTTCTCAGGGATTCCATATTGTAGCTTTCCATAAAATAGCCCCTTTTGTCCTTAAAAATTTGTGGTTGAATTATATAGGATCCTTTTAATCTGGTCTCAGAAATTTTCATACTAATGTGATATAAGACTTAACAAATGTTTACCGTAACCACTTTTGATCAATGGCTTAACGAGATTTCTTAATTGTTTTTCTGTTATATATCCCATTCTATAAGCAACTTCTTCTATCGCTCCAATTTTTAACCCCTGTCTCTCTTCAATTACCTGTACAAATTGAGATGCCTGCATTAAAGATGTGAATGTTCCTGTATCTAACCAGGCTGTGCCTTTGTCTAAAACACTAACCGTTAATTTTCCTTGAGATAAATATACCTTGTTTATGTCTGTGATTTCTAGTTCACCCCTTCTACTTGGCTCTATGCTATTGGCTATTTTGACCACAGAATTATCATAAAAATAAATCCCTGGCACGGCATAATTAGATTTTGGTTTTGCTGGTTTTTCTTCTATGGAAACTGCTAAGCCTTTCGAGTCAAACTCTACTACACCGTAACGTTCCGGATCGTGCACATGATAGGCATAAATGATTCCTCCCTCCGGATTATTGTTTTTCTGAAGCAAATCAGACAACCCTGTACCGTAGAAAATATTATCACCTAAAATCAACGCTACTTTATCGTTTCCAATAAATTCTTTGCCAATAATAAAAGCTTCAGCTAACCCATTTGGATGTTCCTGGATAGCATATTTAAATACGCAACCATACTTCGTACCATCACCTAACAATTTCTTAAAAAGTGGTAAATCCTGAGGAGTGGATATAATGAGTATTTCATTAATACCTGACCACATTAATGTTGACAAAGGGTAATAAATCATTGGTTTGTCATAAATTGGCATTAATTGCTTACTCATTGCTAAAGTTAAGGGATGCAACCTTGTACCAGAACCGCCGGCTAGAATAATTCCTTTCATTATTTAATCGTATTGTTTAGCATAGTAGTTTTGATATTCACCACTTGTCACATTGGTAAGCCATTCCTCATTGTTCAAATACCAAGCAATAGTTTTATCAAGTCCTTCTTCAAATGTAACCAAGGGTTCCCAACCAAGTTCATTTTTTATTTTAGAAGCATCAATCGCATATCGAAGATCGTGACCAGGCCTATCTTTTACATAGGTTATTAGTCTTTCTGAACTTCCTTTGGGTCGATTTAGTTTAGCATCCATTTGCTGACATAGTAGTCTTACGAGATCAATATTTTTCCATTCATTAAACCCTCCGATATTATAAGTTTCACCGGGTCTTCCTTTATGAAAAACTAAATCTATCGCCAATGCATGATCCTTTACATAAAGCCAATCCCTGGTATAGTTGCCATCTCCATAAACAGGAAGCGGTTTGTTATTAATAATATTGTTGATAAACAAAGGAATCAGTTTTTCGGGAAACTGATTTTGACCATAGTTATTTGAGCAATTCGTGATTACAAAAGGCAATCCATATGTTTCACCATAGGCCCTGACGAAATGATCTGAACTTGCTTTTGAGGCAGAATATGGCGAATTAGGATCATAGGGTGTGGTTTCCGTAAATAGTCCATACTCACCTAAGGACCCATAGACCTCGTCCGTACTCACATGATAGAAAAGTTTGTTTTTAAAATTAGAATTCCAACAATTTTTAAACGCATTAAGTAGCACCATGGTGCCAATGACATTCGTTTTTACGAACGCTAAGGGGTCTTTAATAGAGCGATCTACGTGAGATTCTGCGGCTAAATGAATCACAGCATCAAATTTATATTTATCATAAATTAAATTTACGTACTCCTCGTCAACTATATCCCCCTTAAGAAATGTATAATTAGGCATTGATTCAATATCCTTCAGGTTTTCAAGGTTCCCCGCATAAGTCAAACTGTCAAGATTATATATATGATAATCAGGATAATTTAAAACAAACAGCCTAACCACATGAGACCCAATAAATCCCGCTCCGCCAGTTATCAGAATTGATCTACTCATAGTTTTTAATAAAACTAAATGCTTTTATTGCCAAGAAAACCATTATAAAAAGACCAATGGCCAATAATGGGAATAATATTGAATACCGCCTTTTTATGCCTCTATCTATAGACCCTATTTTATCAAAACCAGATAACACTTCAAAATATGTGTTTTCCTCGGCTATTTCTACATCTAATTCGCTCAATGCTCTTCTTATCCTTTGTTCATCTTTAAAAAGATCGTATTCTTTAGTATCTGTTTTTTCTTGTTGAAGCGGCATAACGGCATCAAGTCCTAAGGAAAGTTTATTCTTCTCGGATTCATTTTTCAAAACCTCTAAATAAGTTTTCTGAATACTATCTAATCTTGACAGCTCCTTCATTAATGCTTGACGTTGAATATAAGTCGTTGTGTCTCTTTTTGATTTTTGAAATCTCGAAAATTCATTCTCAAACGTCTTTCTAAATCCCTCTTGCAGTTGAGGAAATATATCATTTTTCAAGGCTTTCGCCTTAATAGTAAATACCCTACTTGATAGTAAATCTCTATTTTTAATAAATTCTGGATAAGACAACTCATCTACCAAAGAGGTGTCCACGGATTGTCTGAATTCGTCAAATTCTACGAATAAGTCGTTTTGGGTCTCGGGACCAGCTTCTAAATCAAAACTTATCAGATTCGACGCTCTGGTTGTATCAATTTCGAATATATAAGACAGCTCGTCTATATCACCAGAACTTATAAGTGAATTAAAATAATCTATATTATTAGATAATTGATATTTAGAATCAAAATGAGGTTTAACCACCATATCAGAATAATATACTGGTTCTTTTAGGTTTTCATAGATAGAACCTAAAATAATCATTAAAACGAAGATAGGCGCCACTATCTTAAAGTGAACGACTAAAGGTTTAATTATGTATATTAAAGCAGAAAAAAATCCTTTGAAGATACTTCCTATAAACCTAAACAGTTTTTCAAACAGTTTGCCGATAGCATTAAACAATTGACCTAAATCAACTTCTTCTGTATTTGGGTTTTCTGGTAATTTTTCGCTCATTTTTTACGCATTAAATATTTGATCTAATATTTTTTTTGTTATCACATAGGTCGGCTTCACGCCAGATGCTCCCAAGCCTCCAGATGCCAATGTGCTTCCGGTTTCAAGAGGATTATCACTTGCGTAATAGGCATACCTGACCTTAACATCTTCATTTATACTTCCTCTAACCTTGGATGCTGCTTGAATGGCTTTTTGGTAGTGCGCGCCTTCCATTTCCAAACCTATAACATTCCAGGTAGATTTCTTAAAGAATTTTAATATTTCCTTATTTTGCAAAGACGTACCCAAAACTGTAACCATAGTGCCTTCATAAACATCAACTCCGCAATCTAACAAATCATTTTTACTTAGTTCATTTTTAAAAGGATAGTTGTCCGCGGTCCCTTCAAAAATATGTGCAGATGGTATCATAACATCACCTTTCCCGCCCTCAAGAATACCTGCTTTACCCATTATTGATATGGACTTAACATCTAAAGGCACTTTTGTTCCATTAACCTTAAGAGGTTTTAAGAACTCATCCAAAGTCTCATAAGCTTGTTCACCGAAGGCATAGTCCATGACAAATAGGACTGCTTTTTCTTCTTTGTTGGATTCCAAATATTCAAAATCTGTTTTAGAAAAATCTATTTTATCTGTGTCAAAAATCTGCACATCAATGTTGGTTCCAGAAGCGTCTTTTATATAGATCATTCCGTTTTGCAACGCTGATTTTTCTACTTTATTGCGTAACGTGGTGTTTTTTGAGTCACTTAAGGTTTCAAAAATCTCAAAAATATCTTTTTTAGCTTCAGCACTTTTGATACTTCCTTTAGCAAAAATCGAATTCATAACGCTATGCATATTTGCACTTATGATATGGATTGGCCGTTCCACTAAGCCATTTTTGCGCAGAATAGACTTAATATTATCAGCCCATATTTCACCATGTATGTGGTGCCCTAAGCGCTCTCTTAAAACTGGGCTAAAGGTAATGGTCCTTTTATTGCCATTTACAACCTCTTCAATAGCCAATTTACCCAACCAGTATACAATATGAAGTAATCGCTCTGGCTGCTTTTCTGTAGCAAATTTAGGATATGCTTCTGTTAATTCATTAAAGGTTCTACCTAAAATATTTGCGGTATGCGTTATAGCGATTTCACGCTCCTTTTGAGTTAATTTTTTCGATGATAATACTGCACTTTCTAACTTTTGCCAATCCCTGACTGTAGCTCCTTCCTCATTGATAATAATACGCTTACTAATTTTGTGTGATTCGACAAAAAGAAATGTAAGATGCGTCAAAATATCATAAATTTCCGAGCGTCCTCTAGTAATTTCAATGTTCATTTGCTCATCATCTATCCGATAACAATTGCGTCTTCTTTTTGGAGGAATTATTGGCTTAAAGTGCGAATTGGCATAACCTTCGTCGCTGGTTAAATTTATAAAGGTACACTCTTCTATACCTTGCGGTAAACGGTCTATAACATATAGCAATCCTTCAAGTTCTGCCTTTTCCTCGGCAATAGACCCATAAATCTCTGGTCTTAATAGTAGTAATGCTTCTCGAAGTGTCTCTCCAGAGACTCCCATGGGTTTGTAAAATCCACGATTGAAAAGATGACGCATTGTAATATACATGCGCTCAATAGCACTTGAACTCTCTTGCGCTCTTGTTCTCTTGTGTCTTTTATCAGTTGTACTCATACAGTATTTTAACCTGCAAATATAGCTTTATTTAGTTAATCCCAGTTGGTAGAGTTTATCTGCAATTTTCCTGTCATTGGATAGTCTTGGTATTTTATTTTGTCCGCCTAATTTACCAATAGACTTCATGTAGGTTTGAAAACCATCTTTTTTTACTCTTGCAATTTTTAAGGTTTTTAAAACCTTTCCCTCTATTAAATCGAGATAATAACTGTTCTGCTGTTGAAGGGACCGTTCTAAATCTTCAATAAATTTTAACTCATCCTCAGGTTCATTTTCAAATTCTATAAACCATTCGTGATATGGCAAACCTTCTTCTGGATTAATTTGTGGTGCAACTGTAAATTCATTGACTGAAATCGTTGTCTTTTCTAGTGCTTCTTTGAGAGCTTGCTCGACCTCTTTACCGATAACATGCTCACCAAAAGCCGATATAAAATGCTTTATTCTACCACTAACAATAACTCTGTAAGGGCTTAGAGATGTAAACTGAACAGTGTCACCAATATTATATGCCCAAAGACCCGCGTTTGTAGAAATAATCATCACGTAATTAATGCCAAGCCTTACGTCTTTTATGGTAATGCGTTTTGGATTATCTTCGAAAAAATGTTCTGCTTCGACGAATTCGTAAAAAATACCAGAATTTAATTGAAGTAGCATCCCTGTTTCATTTTGCTTGTCTTGAAAAGCAAAAAAACCTTCACTAGCCGGGTACAACTCAATACTATCTACTTGTCGCCCTATCAAATTTTCAAACTTTGCGCGATAAGGTTCGTAATTAACACCTCCGAAAATGAAAAGATTAAAGTTCTTGAAAATATCACCTACTTTCTTGTTCCTTTTTTCAATGAGTTTTTCAAAATACATCTGCACCCAAGATGGAATACCAGAAATAATCGTCATGTCTTCATTGATAGTTTCCTCGACAATGGCATCGACCTTTGTTTCCCAATCCTCAATACAATTGGTTTCCAGACTTGGCAATCTGTTTTTTTGTAGGTATTTTGGAACATAGTGTGCAACTATACCTGATAATCTTCCGAGTTTGATACCATTTTTCTCTTCAAGAATAGGACTTCCTTGTAAGAATATCATTTTACCATCTACAAACTTTGAATTACCAGTTTCGTGGATATACATTAAAATAGCATTTCGAGCGGCTTCAACATGAGTAGGCATGCTCTCCTTGGTAATGGGAATATATTTCGCGCCAGAGGTAGTACCAGATGTCTTGGCAAAGTATATGGGTTTCCCTTTCCAAAGTATATTTTCTTCACCATGCACAACACGCTCCACATAAGGTCTTAGTTCTTCATAATCTCGTATTGGAACTTTAGATTTAAAATCTTCATACGTCTTAATCTCGTTAAAACTGTGATCTTGGCCAAAAACTGTGGTACTTGCCTCGGCTAATAGTTCTCGAAATATTTTTTCTTGAGTTTCAACGGGTTTGGTGGCCCATTTTTTAATGCGTTTTGCAATGTATTTTGCAAAAGGTTTTGAAAGTGCTGCTTTAAGCGACTGCATTACTGAAAATCAATAAAATTAGTTGGGTTTACCGGATAGCCCTTGCTCCAAAGTTCGAAATGTAAATGTGGGCCTGTACTGAGTTCCCCTGTGTTTCCAGACATTGCTATAACCTCTCCTGCTTTTACCAAATCGCCCTGTGACTTTGTAATCGCAGAATTGTGTTTATAAACGGAAATCAATTCCTGATTGTGCTCTATGATTACAACATATCCTGTTTCTACAGTCCATTCTGCAAAAATCACAGTTCCATCTGCTGTTGCTTTCACGGGAGTATCACTTGCCACAACCACATCTACAGCAAAGTGTTTATCTTCTATATTATAATCTTCTGAAATAGTTCCGTTAACAGGCGGAAATAACACAAAATTGGAAGGGTTAGATGTATCTTCGAACAAATTATATTTATCTTCTTTTTCAACCTTTTCTCTCAACAATGAGTCTTCTTTGTTTGTAGTTACTTGAGAAATGTCTATATCATTTTTTGCCGCTTCAATAATTGAATCCCTATTGAATTCGACTGTAGCAACATCTCCTGTAAGCACTTTTCTTATAGAAGCGTAGTACCGCTTATTCAACTCTAGTTCTTGCACAAGAGAATCTGTTTTGTAATTAAGTAACGAGGCTTCTTTTTTTAATTTTGAAGACGAATAGCCAGGTATATATTCTCGCAAAGGTGTAAAGGCAATTAGCAGTATCGTGAAAAATATCAAGAATATAGCAGATAAAGAGGTTAATACAAAAACATTGAGGCGCGTTAACTTAATTGCAAAACGCTCTTCGAAAGTGTCTTCATTTAAAATAACCAAACGATACTTATGCAGTAGTTTTTTGGCTAGTTTTTTTTCTTTTTTCTTCTTTTTTGCCATCAAAACAAAATTAGTTAAAATAGTGAAATACCACTATCAATAAGTGCTAAAGTTGCCTTTAGAACGTTATAATTAAAGTATAATTACTAACTTTGTAGTCTAAATTTAAAATTATGAGTTTAAGCATTGTCCCATTAGCAATTGGTGCTCCTCAGATTATTCTGATTGTAGTTGTTGTTTTGTTACTTTTTGGAGGAAGAAAAATTCCTGAATTAATGAGAGGTTTAGGTAGTGGCATCAAAGAATTTAAAGACGCAAGTAAAGAAGATCCTGCTGACAATAAGGAAAAAGAATAAGTCCTTATCTGAAAAACATAACAAAAAAGCCAACTTATTAGAGTTGGCTTTTTTGTTACTTTATCTTAATCGATTTAATTATCGACTCTAATTCAAATACATATTCACTTTTACTAAGTGATGGCGCATAAACATAGCCATCCGCAACCAGATAGCGCCCGTTAACTTTATCCTCAATAGCGTAGGCAATAAACGGACCTCCCATTGTATAGCTTTCCATATCCCAAAGTCCTCTAATTTCAAGGGCTGGTTTATTGTCAATGATGGTTTCAAACATCGCTGGCGCATAAGCCTCTTCAACTTTCATGTAGATGTCATCTTCCCCTGGAATTTTAGTTTTTGTAATATCATTTCTTAGCTTTACAAAATCCACAATAGTGCTGTCGCCAGAAGAGATACTTTCTATAGGTATTTCATAAAACATGATGTCTATAGTTTTACTTTGATCCAGTGCTTTTCTTAACCAATAAAAATCGTTTTCCGCTTTTCCAAATTTATAAGCTGAAGGAATATTAACCGTGAAGCCTAATTGGTTCTCCATTTTTTCGTCATCTAACAGCGATAAATTAATGCGTCTCTGTTTCTCTTTAACATCTTCCTTATTAAAAGCATCAATAATCTTGGCTTTATTATCTTTTAGTTGAGCTATTATTTCTTGATTGGTTTTCCCGCCAATTACTGCAACGGTCTGAGGTTTTGCAAAAACATTATTCGCTATTTTAACGGAAGGTGCAATCTCACCCTTTTCAATTTTAAGCACAATTCTACTGCGTGTTGCAAAACCATCAAATACTTGAGGTGGTATTTGTCTCAATTTAAACATAGGCTCATCTACCAATAAACCATTGATGGGCGCTGCAAATATCTCCCGAATACTCTCTCCGACACTTCCATCCCACAGTGAATTGTCCACCACCACAGAGATACTGTTTAAATTTCCATTTGAGGCTGGAAGATAGACAGTTTTGTCGCCATCTTTTTTATCACCACATGCCAAGAAAAGCATCGCAATCACTACTGTGTATAACGTTCTCATAAGATTAAATTTTGTCGGTTCTTTTATTTTGACACCACAAGTGTCATTCCTATTTTGAGTTTGTTACCACTAATATCGTTCCAATCTTTAAGATTTTGAACAGAAACTCCAGAAAATTTTTGTGATATCGTCCATAAAGAATCACCAGGCTTAACTACGTAGGTTTGTTTTCCTTCGGTGTTGACGACCTTTTTTTGCGCTTCAGGTTTTGGTGCAGCACCATGGTTTCTTGGATAGATGGTTAATCGTTGTCCTATTTTTAGATTATTGCTTCTAAGTCCATTCCAACGTTTTATTTGACTTACACGCACACCATATTTTCTGGCAATCTTGCCTAAATAATCTCCATTTTTTACGCGATATCTAATTTGAGTGTCATTTTTGAAAAGTTGCGGCAAGGGTTTTTCACGCTGATTGAACTCGGCATTTGCAAAAGCATAAATCTTTTCTTCGTTACTTACGAATTTACCAATAGCTTCCCTGGGCAATCTCAAAACATAGGTTTTCCCATCTACTTTTGGAATGATATCCAATTTATAAGCAGGATTTAAAAATTGTAGCTCTTCAATTTTAATTCCTGTAGCTTCAGACACATGATCTAGAGAAATCATTTGCCTTACGTGTACCGTGTCCGTCTCTATATATTGAAATGCTGGTCGTTCAGGTTTGAATCCATGTTCTTTAGCATATTCAAAAATGTACATAGTTGCTAAAAATGCCGGAACGTAGCCAGCAGTTTCTCTTGGCAAGTTTTGACGAATGTTCCAATAATTCTTATAACCTCCAGAGCGTCTAATGGCTTTATTTACATTTCCTGGTCCAGAATTATATGCTGCTAAGGCTAAATCCCAATCGCCAAATATTCTATATAGCCTCCCTAGGTATTGTGCAGCAGCGGTAGTAGATTTAATGGGGTCACTGCGGTCATCAACATAACTGCTTACATCCAAATCGTGCTCCTTGCCTGTACCATACATAAATTGCCACAAACCGGTTGCGCCAACACGAGAACGCGCTCTTGGTTTTAATGCCGATTCAACAATAGCCAAATATTTCATTTCTAAAGGAATATTTTGATTGTCAAACTCTTGCTCAAACATTGGAAAGTAGAAGTGGCTCAACCCCATTAATCTCTCCAAAGATGTTCTTCTATGTTTAAGGTAATTTTTAATGACACTCTCTAATGACGGATTATATTCTACATTAAATGGTGTCCTAGCATTTAAACGCTTCAGCCTTGCTTTAAGGGTGTCGGTTGAGAGTTGTGGATAGTATACAGGTTCGTATTTTAATTCGGTTACGGATTTATATACGGTATCAAACAGCGCATTGCTATATAGTTCATCCAACCATTTTTTATCCAAGGCTGCAGCTTCAGGTAAGTCTTCTATATTTTTTATTCGAGACGAATCTATAACAGCAGGAATAGATTTTTGGGGTGTTATTAATTTCCCATCAATAACTGAATCTTTAGTTATCTGTATAACCGAATGATTGTTCTGAGGAATACTATCTGTTTTGGTTTGGGAAAATGCTTTAGATACAAATACACAAGAGCAAGCCCATAAAAACGTTTTCAATGTCATAAATCACATAATTGATCTGTAAAAGTCAACGCAATATAAACGTTGTGGGGCCTAAAATAGTATTTTTTTGCAATCTAACTTAAAATCGCCGCAATACCAGGCAAAGTCTTGCCCTCTAAACTTTCCAACATGGCACCTCCTCCAGTACTCACATAACTCACTTTATCCTCAAAACCAAATTGCTTAACTGCAGCAACCGAGTCTCCACCTCCAACCAATGAGAATGCCCCGTTCTTAGTAGAATTGGCAATTGAATCTCCTAATGCAATAGTGCCATTGGAGAAATTTTCCATTTCAAAAACACCTAGTGGACCATTCCAAAGAATGGTTTTACACTGATTAACCACGGCGTCAAAAATTTCAAGAGATCTTGGACCAGCATCCAAACCTTGCCAACCGTCAGGAATACTTTTAACATCACAAATCTGTGTATTCGCATCATTACTGAACGCGTTAGCAGCTAACACATCTACGGGTAAATGAATTTTCACCCCTTTCGCTTCCGCTTGTTTCATAATGTCAATTGCCAATTCCATCTTATCGTCTTCACAAATAGAATCTCCAATGCTTCCGCCTTGGGCCTTTATGAAAGTAAACGTCATTCCGCCTCCAATAATCAAGTGATCTACCTTGTCTAAAA
Source organism: Winogradskyella flava (assembly GCF_014243395.1). GTDB lineage: Bacteria > Bacteroidota > Bacteroidia > Flavobacteriales > Flavobacteriaceae > Winogradskyella > Winogradskyella flava. The sequence goes on from NZ_JACLCP010000001.1 coordinate 485,324, forward strand.
TATTCTCAATAACCGTAATTTTAGAAGACACTTTTGCACCACCAAGAACTGCTAATACTGGTTTTTCACCATCTTCAAGAACTTTTTTAATGCTTTCTATCTCTTTGGCCAACAAATGCCCAAAGCATTTTGCTTCTGGAAAGAATTGCGCAATAATGGTTGTCGATGCATGAGCTCTGTGCGCAGTTCCAAAGGCATCATTAACATAAATATCTCCCAGCTTAGAGAGTTTTTCGGCAAAGTCTTTATCACCTTGTTTTTCTTCATCATGAAAACGTAAATTTTCCAATAACAAAATTTCTCCTGGTTGCAGCGCATTCGCTTTTTCTTCGGCTTCTTCGCCAACACAATTACTAGCAAACTTTACTTCAACACCAAGTATATCTTCAATTTTAGAGATGATGTGCTTTAGGGAAAATTCATCCTGAATACCTTTTGGACGCCCGAGATGAGACATTAAAACACAGCTTCCACCATCTTCCAATATTTTGATAATCGTGGGCTTGGCAGATACAATTCTGGTTGTATCAGTAACTTCGAAATTATCGTTTAAGGGTACATTAAAATCTACGCGGATTAATGCTCTTTTATCTTTAAAATTAAAGTCGTTTAATGTTTTCATGTCTATTATATAGTATGTGGGTTGTTTCTGATTAACAAATATAAGTCCATAATGAGCATTTGACAAGAAGATACTGCTTGCTATTACAAAAAATCATGCTGAACGTTATTCCATAAGTAGACAGTTTTGTAACATTAAAATATTACATAGCTTTGCCGCATGCAATTCTCAGAAGTTTTAGGTCAGAACCATATCAAAAACCACCTCTCCACAAGTGTAGATGCGGGCAGAATTGCACATGCCCAACTCTTTGTTGGACCAGAGGGCTCTGGAACCCTACCTATGGCCTTGGCTTATGCTCAATACATTTTATGTGGTAATACAAATGGTGAAAATACGGGTGGAAATGATTCTTGTAATTTGAAGTTTAAAAACTTTTCTCATCCTGATTTGCATTTTGCCTTTCCCGTAACCACTAGTGATAAAGTTAAAAGTAAACCGGTCTCTAATTTTTATTTAGAGGAGTGGAGGCAACTTTTAGATCAACAACCTTATGGTAATCTATTTGACTGGTACAAATTACTTGGTGTAGACAATAAGCAGGGACAAATAGGTGTAGATGAGGCGCACGAAATTGTAAAATCATTGACTTTAAAGTCTTATGAGGGTGGGCACAAGGTCATGCTTATTTGGATGGCCGAAAAAATGAATACCGCCGCCGCCAACAAACTTTTGAAGCTCATTGAAGAACCACCTGAAAAAACCATTTTTATTCTCATTGCTGAAGATGAAGAGCAAATTATCAATACTATTAGATCACGTTGTCAAGTATTACATTTTCCACCATTGGCAGAGGATGCTATTGCTGAAGCCTTAGTGGCAAAATATCATATTGAAACCTCTGTCGCTGCAAAAATTGCTCATCAAGCCAACGGTAATTTTAATAAAGCCTGCGATCTTATCTATCAAGATAGTGAAGATATTCAGTTTGAAAAGTGGTTTATTCTTTGGGTGCGTTCTGCGTTTAAGGCCAAAGGAAATAAAAGTGCGATTCATGATTTAATATCATGGTCCGAGGAGATTGCTAAAACTGGCCGTGAAACACAAAAGAAGTTTTTGGGGTTTTGTTTAAATTATTTTAGGCAAGCTCTACTTCTCAATTATAAGGCGAATGATTTGGTGTATTTAGAACCAAAATCAGAAAACTTCCAACTAGAAAAATTTGCGCCTTTTGTTCACGACTCCAATATTCTTGAAATATCCAATGAACTTCAGGATGCCATCTACCATATTGAACGCAATGGCAACTCTAAGATTATTCTTACAGACCTGTCGATTAAATTGACAAGGTTATTACATAAAAAAAGCCAAGCATAAGCTCGGCCTAATTATAGTGATATATGTAATGTTATTCCTTTGAAGTTTCTTTTTCTTCTGAGGTACCTTTTTCAGACTCCTCCGCTGTATCTTCATTGTCTTTTTTACCGTAATCAGCATTAATAGCTTCAGTTACGGCTTCAGTAATATCTTTTGCTTCGGCTCCATACATTACGCTACCAGCTCTGTTTTTTCCAAAAATGAATGTATAGCCATTCTTTTTTCCATAATCTTCAACGAAATCATTTACCTTAACAATTACTGAATCCATCTCTTTGTTAAAACCTTGTTCCATCTGTTGTTGCTGAAACTGCATTTGCTGTTGAACTGGCTGCCACTTTTGTTGAAATTTTTGAGACTCTTCCTCCTGCTTCCTTGGTGACATTTTACTTAACTGCATTTGAATGGTTTGTATTTCCATCTGATAAACAAGTCCGATACTATCTCTCTGTTTATTAAAAGCAGCACTTCTATCTTCGTACTTCTTCTCGATATCAATTTTCATTTGATAATCGTCCATAACTTTTGTGTTGTCAACAAAAGCAACTTTATCCTGTTCTTGACAAGACGCAAAAGACATTAAAATGATTACTGCCGTGATTATTCTTTTCATGTTTTATTTGAATTAAATTTTTGCAAATGTATAAAAGTTAACCTGTGTTTAGAGTAAATATTTCACTATAAATAAAATCTATAGTTGATCCGTATTTTTATTTCCAAAAACTATTAAAAATAAACCTAAATAATGCGTTTTAAGAGCGTTTTATATTTGTGGCTTATAATTGAACATTTGTGGGTAGGTGAATTAATTAGGCGCTTCCAAATTAAGAATTTTGATGTTGAACGATGTATATATGTGAGGAATACTCGTTTGAGTGTTTTGCTTTTTGATTTGAACGCATTCCTAACCAAAATGCCTTAAAAGGATTCATCCATCCTGATTTATATTTTTCTGAAAGCAAGCTTACATAATAAGCATCGAAAATCATTGGTAGGACTTTTTTCAACTCCATTCTTTCTCTTTTGAAAAGCTCCTTAATAGCAGTTCTAGAAAAATGCCATAAGTGCCTTGGCACGTCATAAGCAGCCCAAAAGTTTTTATAATGCTCGGCATCGTAACTATTAAAATTAGGAACAGCAATTACTAAAGTTCCATTTGGCTTTAAAAGATGTTTGATCAATTTTATATGCATCTCTAAGTTTGGTAAATGCTCTAATACATGCCAAAGGGTAATGACATCAAAACTATTAGCTTTTAAATTGGCTAAGTATTCTATTTCAAAAACCGAGTTGTTGGTCTTAGAATTGGCAATTCGTCTTGCGTTTTCGTTGGGTTCAATTCCCGTGATCTGCCAATCGTCCTTTTGTGCTGTTTCCAAAAAATCGCCTGTGCCGCATCCAATATCTAAAAGTACTTTCTCTTCAGTTTTAAATGAATTAATCAGCTTTAGTTTTTTCTTCAAAGACACTTTTCGAACCAAATGGTAAACATTTTCCAAAAGATTCCTTTTGGTGTCTGTATGCGAAATGTAGTCTTCACTTTTATAATAACCTGAAAGCTTATTGGGTTTGGGCTGGGGGAATGTTTCTAACATGTCCAATTGCTCATTGTATAACAATTGGAATGCCTCTCCAGAAACCGAATGGTCCTTTACTGTTAAATATGTTGATTTGTGATTCATATATTAGATCCAAAAACAAGTGTTAGAATGATAAAACTATAATGGTTGTTCCACGTGGAACACTTTTATCTATCTTCCTAAATACACTAACAGCACCGAAATATCATTTGGAGATACACCACTAATTCGAGAGGCCTGTGATATTGTAACCGGTTGAATTTCTTTTAGCTTTTGTCTTGCTTCCATACTCATAGACTTCAATTTTGAGTAATCAAAATTCTCTGGGATTTTTACGTTTTCTAATCGGCTTAGCTTATCTGCATTATTCTTTTCTTTCTCTATATATCCTGCATACTTCACCTGAATTTCTGCTTGCTCGATGACTTCAGTATCCAGATTATTAGCAGTAATGTATTTATCAACAACCTCCACTTTACGCATGTCATCTATTGTAATATTCGGTCTTGCATACAGCTTAAACATCTTGTCCTGTTGCTTCACTTTTGCTGAATTCTTAGATTCTAAAACGGCATTTATTTCATCAGGCTTTACGCTAGTATCCTTAAAAAACTGAACAAAAGCATTGGACTTCGATTGCTTTTCTTCCATACGTCTCAATCGACGTTCTGATGCTAAACCAAGTTCATATCCCTTAGGTGTTAATCTAAAATCGGCATTATCCTGTCTCAATAAGGTTCTGTATTCTGCTCGAGATGTAAACATACGATAAGGCTCTTCTGTGCCTTTGGTAATTAAATCGTCTATCAAAACACCAATATAAGCTTCATTTCGCTTTAAGGTAAAAGCTTCCTTTTCCTGAACTTTTAAACTCGCATTTATTCCAGCCATCAACCCTTGTGAAGCTGCTTCTTCGTATCCTGTAGTACCATTTATCTGCCCAGCAAAAAACAAACCGTCTATCAACTTTGTTTCAAGTGTGTGCTTCAACTGTGTTGGCGGAAAATAGTCATATTCAATGGCATAACCAGGCCTAAAGAATTTTACATTCTCGAAACCCTTGACGGATTTTAGCGCATTAAACTGAACATCTTCCGGTAGTGATGTAGAAAAGCCATTCACATAAACTTCAACCGTGTTCCAGCCTTCTGGTTCCACAAACAATTGGTGCCTGTCTTTGTCTGCGAAACGATTAATCTTATCTTCTATTGATGGGCAATATCGTGGTCCGACACTTTTAATTCTACCATTAAACATGGGTGATCTATCAAAACCCTCGCGAAGCAAATCATGAACCTCTGGACTTGTATAAGTCATATGGCATGAACGTTGTTCCTTTAATGGATGTGTAAAATCTAAGTAGGAGAATTTCTCGGGATTGTCATCGCCAGGTTGCTCAATCATTACAGAATAATCCAAAGATCTTCCATCGACTCTTGGCGGTGTTCCAGTTTTCATTCTACCCGAATCAAATCCCAACTCAATAAGCTCTTCTGTAATTCCTGTTGCGGCTCTTTCACCCGCCCTTCCTCCTCCAAAGTTTTTATCACCTATATGAATAAGGCCATTTAAAAACGTGCCATTTGTAAGGACAACTGTTTTTGCTTTAACTTCAATTCCTAATGAAGTCTTTACACCTACAATATTATTTTTTTCTATAAGTAACCCAGAAACCATCTCCTGATAAAAATCAAGATTAGGTGTTTTTTCTAAAAGCAACCTCCAATCTTCCGCAAAACGCATTCTATCCGATTGTACTCTGGGACTCCACATCGCTGGTCCTTTAGATTTATTAAGCATCTTAAATTGAATGGCAGAAGTATCTGACACAATACCACTATAACCGCCAAGCGCATCGATTTCCCTTACAATCTGCCCCTTCGCAATACCTCCCATAGCAGGGTTACAAGACATCTGCGCGATGTTCTGAAGATTCATTGTAATCAACAACGTTTTACTGCCCATATTGGCAGCTGCAGCAGCAGCCTCGCTTCCTGCGTGACCAGCACCAACCACAATGACATCATATACTTCGTTAAACATAATTCGGTTGCTTTTGTTCCACGTGGAACATTATATTTCATCTAGAATTTCCAGCGCGCAAAGATACGCTGAAATAGTGATTTTAGCTAACGCCTACTTAAGTAGTGATCTTCTTTACTTTGCATTAGACAAGCCTCTTCATCCGACTTATCTTTATATCCACAATAGTGTAGAACCCCATGAATAAGAACTCGCGCCAATTCATCATCAAACTTGACATTAAACTCCTTAGCGTTTTCCTTAACGCGATCCACAGAAATATAAATATCTCCATGTAGTTCTTTTCCTACCGAATAATCAAAGCTTATAATATCAGTAAGTGTGTCGTGTTTTAAGAATTCGACATTGATTTTATGTAAATAATCATCTGAACAAAAGATATAATTAATCTCACCCTCTTTGCAATTCTCCTCAATTATGGCATTAGAAATCCATTGGGAAATTTGGTCAGTTTCTTCTAATTCAAAATTGGTTTCGTAATTAAAATTAATCATTCGTCTTTTTAAAATACTCTTGAATCTTTTTCTTAAAATGATTCTGCAAAGGTAATGTTTGACGATTTAATATTTCTGTAGTATTGAAGTATTGCTTAGCCGTTGGTATTTGATTAGGATTCTCCCTATCAAATTCTTTCTTATTGGTTTCAGATTCACGCTTGGTGTCTTGTCCTTGCATAAATGTAGCATTCTCCATTTTTAATAATTGATGCTGTACATCCATCATTTTTTGAAGTGTTTGATTAGTGAAGCCATAATTCAACAAATCCAGTTCGACCTCTTCCATCTGTTTTATCAATTGTCCGGCAGACTCCATTTTTCCATCCTTAGCCAAACGCTCCTCTAAGGCTTGTCTTAATTGCTGTTGCTGTTGATAAATTTTGAATAATTCAGCATTTTGTTCTTCGCTTCCCCCTTCACCGTAGCCATCATTCTTTCCCTCCTCTTCATTGGTTCCATCACCTCCATTTTTACCACCTTTTCCGTTCTTTCCTGCTTTGCCGTCTTTACCCTCACCATTTTCACTACCATCTCCTTCTTGATTCCCATTTTTACCACTTTCACCACCGTTACCCTGTTGCTCACCAGATTTTCCATTTGTACCACTTTGACCGCTTTTTCCTTCTTGCCCTTCTTTGCCTTGTTCTCCCGGTTGTTTGCCTTCACCTTCCTTACCCGACTTTTCACCTTCTCCTGGTTCTTCCCCTTCTTTTCCTTCCTCACCTTGCTCACCTTGCTCACTTTTCTTAACGCCCTCTTCCATTTGTTTGTTCAACTCTTCCTGACTCATAATAATATCTGGAAGTTGTTGTCCACCTTCACCTCCAGAACCTGGCGATGGATTCATCGACATTTCCATATTGTCCAAAACATCACTTAAAAAACTCGCTAACTCATTACTCGCAGTAATTGCATATTGCTGCGAAGAGACACCTTGATACAATCTGTTTTCTGTGAGTTGCCCAAGCGATTTATCAATATTAAAATAGACCTCCGTAATCTGTGAATTTACTTTCTCCGAAATCTTTGGTTGTCGCAAAGACAAGGTAAATAAACTATCATCAATATGTTCAAAGTGCTCTCTGAGATTGCTTTGTTCAATGATGTACTTACCATATTTATTATTATTAATGTCTATGCTCTCAAACGTATTCATCAATTCTTCCTGGTCGAAAGAATAAAGCAATAAATTCTCTAAAATCTGTCTCAGTGTATCAATATCTTCAGCCATTTGGTCGCCACCCCCTCCTCCAGACATCATCTGCATCATCTTTTCACTCATTTGCTTCATCTTCTTAGCAGCTTTCTTTTGTTTGTCTTGAGCCTTTTCCTGTTGCTCTTGAGCTTCTTGTGTTTTTTGTTCTTCGTTACTCTGCTCTTTTTGCGTTAAAGCTTCCTTTGCTCCTTTTTGATCGAACTTTATACCATCCTCTAAGAATTCGTCCACCTCAATTTTCATTGGCTTTTGAAGTCGTCGATCTTCTTGTTTCAAGTCCTCAATACCCTTTTGAAGTTCTTCAAATTCTTTATTTAATTCTTCCTGCTTGTCTTTAGTGTTTTCTTTATCCTTGTTAGACAAGTCTTCTTGCTTTTCAGACAGATCTTTTAATTGGTTGGCGATTTTCTCCGCCTTTTTCATCACATAGAAACGCTTTGTTAACTCTAAGAGTTGCTTCATGCTGCGTTTCTTGTTCTTATTTTGCTTGGCTAACTCTTCAAGCTTTTGGGTGAACTCTTCTTTATTTATTTTATCTTTTAATTCCTCAAGTTCTTCTAAAAGCTTTTCATCCTTTTTGAGTTGTTCTTCATTTTCTTTTAAACGTACTTTTAAATCTTCTTTAAATTGATCCTCCTTCTTCTCCTCCTGAAACTCTTCTAAATTATCCTGAAGCTTCTTGTTGAAGTTCTTCATCAATTGCTCTTGCTGTTTCTGACGCTTTAAAAAGTCCTCAAACTTCTTCTTATCATTAAAGTTGAGTTGCTGTTTTTCTTTTTGGGTTTTTGAAAATTCCTCAAGCTTTTTATCTTGTTCTTGAAGTTTTTCAAAGGTCTTTCCGATGTCCTTAATAGTTTCATTTTGTTCTTGTAGCTGCTTTTGCTCTTCTTCTTCTTTTGTACGTTTTCTGTAGCTAAAAACACTGCTTTTTGTGCGCTTATAGTTGTGAAGCGCGTCATTATCAAAAACCTCAAAATACAACTGATAACTCACGCCTTCTTGTAAATTGAATTGATTCGGAAAGGCACTTACAAACTCACTAAAATTAGATTTTGAAATAGAAATAGGCTCAACTTTCTTATTCGTTTCGTCATCAACAGGATAATACACCAAAGTTAATTTAGTCAGTCCAAAATCATCACTTGCCTGACCATAGAAATATAAACTCTGCTGATCTATAGAATCTTTTTGAACTTTAATCTCAAGCTCTGGGCTTAGATCTTTGACCACACTAATGTTGTATGCTAAATTTTCGTAATCCTTTAGGTTCTCGTTGCTTGTAGAGATGCTATAATTATAGTTTCTATAAAGACGTTTTGTAGCTTCATACTTTCCATCTTCTCTTTGCTTAAAAGGAAGCGTGTCATTAGCATAAATATTGACTTCGTTTGTAGATTTAGTTAATGCTCTCCAAGTCACCTTAGTACCCTCTGGAATTATTGCCGATCCTGTGCTTTTCAAAACCTCATCTTGCTTTCTAGTGTATGATGGATAATCCAATACCATTTCAAAATTGACCAAATTTGGCGTGTTAACCACTTCAAGTTGATACGGTCTTGAATTAACATCATTGGCCGAAAGCGTAAACTCTATAGTTTCTTTGGGAAGATTAAAAGTATATTGAAATTCTCCAGGCGTCAATTGTTGTAAATAGTAAGATTGTCCATTAAACTGAATCCGAGCATTCTCCGGAATTACATTTCCGGCTGTAGATACTTTTAATTTAAAATCTTTCCCCTCAATAGCCTCTAGTGGCTCATTAAGCACAAAAAACTGAAATGGTGCTGGTGGTTCATAAGCTGTTTTATAGTTCACCACGCGCTCATAACTATCACTAAACCAGTTGATTTTTCCTGTTAAAAATGACAATAATAATATGGCGATTGGAATTGCAGCATACTTTAAATACTTGGTATTAGATTTAAAATTAATCGCAGATTTAAACGGAATAGGCTGTAGTTCTTGCGATTTCTGCTCTATACTTGCGATCAACAAATCTGACTGCGTATGGTTTTGATTCAGTTGAAGCACATTCAATAACTTGTCATTGACTTCTGGAAAATGATTCCCTATTAGTTTAGAGGCGGTTTCGTGGTTGATGCCTTTTCGCAAATTAAAAAGATGAGCCAAAGGAATGGCAATGAACTTTACAAAAAGCGCGAGTTCTACCGCAATGAATGTCCAGAACAGTACAGTTCTGGCTGTTGGGCCAAGCCACAGCATGTATTCTACAAACAACGTCACGATAAAATACAGTAAGCCAATAGCAAAAAATAGGATGGCTCCTTTAAGCAGTTCATTGGTGTAATACTTCTTAATGAACTCTTGTAACTTACTTTTTATGGTTTCGAAATTGCTCATGTCTTACTCTAACTGACTAATCTACAATTTTATTTTAATTGTCATTTCCTTAAATTTGATAAGATTCTGTTAATTTAGAGCCTTTAACTGTTAAATACCGTATTAAAACATGAAAGACCTCAAATATTTAGCGGCTTTTTCGATTCCGGTAATGGCCGTTTTAGGATTATTCTTTAAGGGTTATTGGGTTTGGGCGACTCCAATTTTTGCCTTTGTCTGTATTCCTGTTTTAGAATTGATTTTTCCTGTAGATACAGAAAACCTTCAAACCGAAGAAGCTGACAGTAAACTACAGCGCAAGCTCTTTGATTGGTTGTTATACTTGAATTTACCTATAGTCTTCGGCTTGCTTATCTCTGCGTTAGTCTTGGTTTCAAATGAAACTTTAGCAACTTATGAGTTTATTGGACTCGTCTTTTCCATTGGTATTGTACTTGGTGTAAACGGTATTAATGTGGCTCATGAGCTTGGCCACAGACAAACCACAAATGAACGTTTTCTTGGTAAGGCCTTGCTTTTGCCCTCGTTTTATATGCACTTTTATATTGAGCACAATTACGGACATCATTTACATGCCGCGACACCAGAAGATCCTGCTACAGCAAGATATAATCAATCCGTGTACTCCTTTTGGTTCACCTCAACCATTCGTCAATATTTCAATGCGTGGAACATTCAAAAGAAATTATTGAAGAATAACAATCGATCGTTCTTTTCCATTAAAAACGACATGCTTTGGTATAGCATTTTACAGATGGGTTATTTGATTTTAATTGGGTCTGTTTTAGGTACAACGGCTTTACGGTTTGCCTTTCTTGCGGGCATTGTTGGCTTTATTTTACTCGAAACAGTGAACTATATCGAGCACTATGGCTTGCTCCGTCTAAAAACCAAATCTGGTCGTTACGAACGTGTTAAGGAAATGCACTCATGGAATTCTAATCATGTTATCGGTAGAATCGTATTATATGAGTTAACGCGGCATAGTGATCATCATTACAAATCCTCAAAAAAATATCAGGTTTTAGATTGTCATGATGAAAGTCCACAAATGCCTTTCGGCTACCCAACTTCTATGGTTTTAGCAATGGTGCCGCCGCTTTGGTTTAAGATTATGAATAAACGCGTACCCAGGGAAATGGCTCTAAATTAGTGTGCGATCAAAGTCGCGGTTTACAGTTGGTGAAAACTTCACACTTCTTGCTTCCAACTTCAAGCCTATAATTTTATCTTTGCGCGAGTTTCTGAAATAATACTTCGATACTTCGACTGCGCTCAGCACAGGCGAGCTCAGTGTGATAGTTCAGTTATAAAATTAAATTATGTCAAAAAAAGTACGCGTGCGTTTTGCGCCAAGTCCTACGGGACCTTTACATATTGGTGGTGTAAGAACTGCTTTATTTAACTATCTATTTGCCAAAAAACATGGCGGCGATTTTGTGCTAAGGATTGAAGACACTGACCAAAATCGTTATGTTGCAGGTGCTGAAGACTATATTGTAGAGTCATTAAATTGGTGTGGTATTCCATTTGATGAAGGTCCGGAGAAAAATGAAAAGCTAGGCCCTTACAGACAAAGTGAGCGTAAGCATCTATACAAACAGTACGCAGATCAACTCATTGCTAACGGTAAAGCTTATTATGCCTTTGACACTTCTGAACAGCTTGATGCGCACAGAAAAGATCATGAAATCAAAGGCAAAACCTTTATTTATAATTGGCATAATCGCAAAAAAGGACGTTTAGTGAACTCCTTGGTTTTGTCTGAAGAAGAGACCAAAGCAAAACTAAGTGCTGGTGAGCATTATGTAGTCCGTTTTAAATCGCCACAAGATGAAACTTTACATTTAAAGGATATTATTCGTGGTGACATCTCAATTGACACTAATGTTTTAGACGATAAAATCCTTTTCAAAAGTGATGGCATGCCGACCTATCATCTCGCCAATATTGTGGATGATCATTTAATGGAAATCACCCATGTCATTCGCGGTGAGGAATGGTTACCATCTTTGGCACTACACCAATTATTGTACGATGCTTTTGGTTGGGATGCGCCAGAATTTGCGCATTTACCGCTAATTCTTAAGCCAACAGGAAAAGGAAAACTAAGTAAACGCGATGGTGATAAAATGGGCTTTCCTGTATTTCCGCTAGAATACAAAGCTCCCGACGGCACCATATCTAGAGGCTACAAGGAAGATGGTTATTTCCCAGAAGCGGTTGTTAATTTTCTGGCTTTTTTGGGCTGGAACCCAGGAACCGAACAAGAGATTTTCAGTTTAGAAGACTTAATAAAGCATTTCGATTTGGAGCGTGTGAATAAAGCTGGTGCGCGTTTCGACCCAGACAAGACCAAGTGGTTTAATCATCATTATATGCAACAGCAATTGGATTTGGATTTGGCAAAAGAGTTTCAAGTAAAAAATATATTGCTAGCTGATGTAGATATCAATTATATCACTTTGGTCGTAGGATTAATTAAGGAGCGTGCAACATTTGTTAGTGATTTTTGGGAATTGAGTCATTTTTTCTTTGTGGCTCCAATAGATTATGATGAAAAGGCGTCTAAAAAAGCCATTAAAGAAGACACTGCAGATATTCTTAGCAAGGTTGCTGAACTTGTAAATGCAACTGATGACTTCACCGTTGAAAATCTTCAAACCAATATTAAAGGTTGGATAACAAGTAATGACATCGGCTTTGGAAAGGTGATGATGCCTTTACGGTTGGCTTTAGTTGGGGCTTTGCAAGGGCCAGATGTGTTTGATATCATGTTTATGATTGGCAAACGCGAAACCATTAAGCGTATTGAGGCATTGGTTAAAAGCATAGGACATTAAACAAATTCAGATTGTGCGCTTTTTTAATTCCTAAAAGGTCAATATCGCTGAAAGCACCAATAAAGACTGATTGCCCTCGAACCGGTCGGCATTGTTGAGATTAAAATCGTTGTCATTTAATTTTCCTAGTATATTCGTAAAGCCATAAATATACTGAGCCCTTAACTGAAATGCATTAATACCCGCCGAAAGACCTACAGCGCCATTAACATTAAACCTAGATATACCTGAAATATCTTCCGTAAAAAGGTTATCGTAGTTAGTGATCAAAAAGCCTTCTTTAGATTCGTTCTTAAGCTCTAACTCACTATTATATTGTAGCATTGGTCCTAAATCTAGTGTAAAATTATCCTTTATTAACTTTACATGAAATAGAAAAGATAATTGAGCAGCCATCATTTTATATTCAACATATTCCTCTCTAGACGTGGCTGGAGTTTCCGCCAAGATATCAATGTTGTTTTCAGATAGTTGAATGTTATAACTTACCTCATACCACTTATGTGGCAAATCTACTGAAGCCGACATGCCGCCTAAAAAACCACTGTTGGATTGTGTCTTAAAATTATCTGTAACAATATCGAATTGTGTGATACCGCCTTGAAGTCCAATTCCGTTTTTTATAGCGTAACGCTGTGCGTGACTTATTGTAACAAAAGCCATACAAATAGCAACTAATACGAGGTGTTTTGTTTTTTTCATATCGATTTAAGGCTTATTAAGACAAACCTAAGTAAAATAGTTTAATATTACTTACATTTAATATCTCGTAGTTACTAACTTTAAAAAACTTGTTATGGGTCAATTTATTTTAGTTCCGATTATATTTTTCGGATTAATCATTTTAATTTCTTCATTTTTCATCGTCAAGCAACAAACTGCTGCTATTGTAGAGCGTTTTGGTAAATTTCAAAGTATAAGACATTCTGGTCTACAATTAAAAATTCCTTTAGTAGATCGTATTGCTGGTAAATTAAGTCTCAAAATTCAGCAATTAGACGTAATTATTGAGACTAAAACCTTAGATGATGTTTTTGTTCGCTTAAAAGTGTCGGTGCAATACAAAGTGATTCGTGATAAGGTCTATGACGCTTTTTATAAGCTTGATTATCCGCATGATCAGATTACCTCTTATGTATTTGACGTGGTGCGTGCCGAAGTTCCAAAAATGAAATTAGATGACGTTTTTGTACGCAAAGATGATATTGCTATCGCTGTAAAAGCCGAATTAAATGACGCCATGATGGATTATGGTTACGACATCATTAAAACCCTGGTTACAGACATTGATCCAGATGCTCAGGTAAAAGAAGCAATGAATAGAATTAACGCTTCAGAACGTGAAAAAATTGCAGCACAATTTGAAGGGGATGCAGCACGTATTCTTATTGTCGAAAAAGCAAAAGCAGAGGCAGAGAGCAAGCGTTTACAAGGACAGGGTATTGCAGACCAAAGACGTGAAATTGCGCGCGGTTTAGAAGAATCTGTGGAAGTATTGAATAAAGTGGGTATTAACTCCCAAGAGGCCTCAGCGCTTATTGTTGTGACGCAGCACTATGATACATTACAATCTATTGGTGGCGAAACCAATAGTAATCTAATTTTACTACCTAATTCACCACAAGCGGGTAGCCAAATGCTAAATGATATGGTGGCTAGTTTTACAGCCAGTAACCAGATTGGTGAGGCCATGAAAAATGCGGCCAATAATGGGAAAAAGAAAAATGAGTAGATTAACCGTTGGCTTTTTGTTCTGTTCTTTTTTCTGTTTTTCACAGGAGAACCCGTTTTTTAATCCTTATGGAGGGTTCTTCTCTGTCGGTGCTTTTGAAAACCGTACAGCGTCTATTGCTTCGGGGGATTTAAATGGTGATGGGTTTAAAGACGTTATAGTGGCAAATGGCAGGCATTGGCCTCAGCAGAATTATATATTCTTCAATTCGGGCAAGGGCTCATTTACGAAAGCAATTCGCTTAGATGAAGCGCTCCACACCAGTTATGCTGCCGAAGTTGCAGATTTAGATGGTGATGGTGATTTAGATATTGCTGTTGGGAATGACAATTGTGAAAATATATTCTACTTAAACGACGGAACAGGTCATTTTGAGCGAGGCGGAGCCTTTGGAAAAGCCATTACACCAACACGCAATATTACCCTAAGTGACATCGATAGTGATGGTGATGTAGACATATTGATTACCAACCGAGGCGCAACCAACGAGATCTGTATTAACGACGGCAATGCAACTTTTGATACTATAATTGAATTTGGAAGTAAAAAGGATTCTACAATTGCGGTAGCGGTTGAAGACATGAATAATGATGGAAAGAAAGACTTGATACTGGCTAATCGAGATAAACAACAAAATTATATTTATCTACAATCTGACAGTCTAAAATTTGAATCTAAAATTCCTTTTGGAACCGGTCGTGACGAAACTCGGACTATCGCAATTGCAGACTTAAATAAAGATGGATATAAAGATATCGTTGTCGCTAATATTAGAGAGAACAATATAATCTATTTTGGAAATGGCGGAGGCTTTGATTCAACTTTCGTTTATGAAACGACCTCGTTGCGAACGTTTTCGGTAACACTGAGCGATTTAAACAATGATGGTTACATGGATATATTAAATGCTAACAATGAAGGTGTCAATTACGTATATATTTCCAATAAAGGGAACAGTTTTAAGCGCATAGCTCTCAATGAAGAAAACCGAGATGACACATATGATATTATTGCATTTGATGCAAACAACGATGGGTTTCCAGAGGTATTTGAAGCAAATTCCGATGGGCTAAACTTATATTTTAAAAACCGATTTAAACAATTAATTACAAAAACAAATGACTAAACTCAAAAGAACTTTGCTCCTACTTACCATACTAATAGGTGTATCTGCTTACTCACAAACCAAAGAAGACGCTTTCAGCGATGCTGAAATTACCGCTAAGGCCACTCTAGAAATGGAATTTGAAACCGTAATAAAACATACTCTACCAGCCGTTGTAGATTTGATGGGAGGTAAAGATGCGGCTATAAATATGATCAAAGGTATGTTTGACAGCATGAAAACTCAAGGTTTTGTTTTTGAAAAAGCTGATGTGGTCAGTGTTTCTGATGTTGTTGAGGAACAAGGACAATACCGTTGTGTGGTCGAAAACTTTAACCAAATGAAAATGGCAGACCAACGCATAAAATCAAAAAGTTACCTTTTAGGAATTTATAATGATACTGATAATTACTGGTGGTTTATTGAGGCTAAACAGCTTAAAAACCAAATGATGATAGACCAAGTCTTACCAGATTTTGAGACCAGTCTTGATATCCCAGAGGACGACATGCAAACAGAAGCTATTGACGATTAATAAAAAAAGAGCCCTAATTTCAGGGCTCCTTTCTTTTGTATTTCTTTTTAGTGCCAAGCGCAAATAATACCACCCATAATGGCCAGGGTCACAATCCAATAGCCAGAGTTTATAAAAATATATTTAGCACTTTTACGCTCAAATAAGGCTATGGTGCCAATAATTGGCAATGCTCCAAAAACTCCGAATATGCCTCCATGTAAAGCACCATGTCCAAATGAACGATGTGCATTACCATAATCTGCCATAAAAGCTTCAAAAGATGCCTTAGCATTTTCTGGGTCTCCTCCGACCATACCAAGAGCTCCCCATTGATGATTTGTAAATTGCATTAACAGGATATTTAGCAATGCCGCAAATAGTAACACCAGCCCAAAAATTAGAGCCATATTACCGCTTTTCATTTTTTCTTCTGTCATACCAGAAGCTTTCATCCAAGCATTTCCAAATACTTTTGGACTGTACCAAATTGCGCCTATAACCAATGCCGCAACGGCAGCCACTACTATCGCTAATAGATTAATAGGTAATTCCATAATGTATAATGATTTTATAGTTAGTATGAATTAAATGTACAAAAAAACCTTTAGTGATAATCTAAAGGCCTGTAAATGTTGTTGTTATTGCAGTCTATATCTTTCTCTTTTTGAAAACGGGCTCGTCCTTTTTCTTCTCACCCCCTTTATTCTCACTACCTGGGAAAACTAGTGAAGTGCTGGCATAAGTAGATCCGAAATTAACATTGGCATAATACACCTGACTTAATGCGTCTCTAACCTGATCTTCACTCAATTCCTTTAGGGGATGGACAAAAATAGACCATAAAATACCGTCTGCAATAGCGTACTTAACATCTAGAGCGGTATGAAAATTAGCCATTAATACAGCCTTTAACAAACCCTCTTTAAGACTAGTAACCTCAACAATTGGAGATATAATTCGCATGCGATTATGACTAATATCTGTTATTGAAACCATAGTCACATCTTTGACGTGAAACTGCCAAGTTCCTGTTTCTCCTTGAATTGAGTCACTTACAGAGGTATAAATTTCCTGCAATTTTTCATTGGTCATGTCTTGAGCAAAAACGCTTGTGGACAACACTATTGTGAAAAGAAGTATTGATTTTTTCATAGCCATTTGGTCGAAAAGCTATTGGCGAAATTACACTAACATTTAAATGCTCTTAGCCTCCGCTACTAACAAATCATTTTTATCTTCAATAGCCCTTGAAATAAATTCTTCAATCTCTTCATTCCGTTCTAAGCCATTTTTAAGCTGTTCTTTTAATGCAATCATCACAGCAATGCGTGTGCCTGCTTTTTTCACAGCGGTGCCAAATAAGGGTTCTAATTCATCATAGGACACCTCTTTTGCTAGCTCTTGTATTTCGGCCTTAGCTTTAGCTTGTTTGTCTTCTGGATAATTAGTGTATTTTTTTCCCAACTGCTGAATAACACTTATCGCAGAACGTTTCTGTTGTGGCTGCTTGGGCTTATTTTGCTGATCAGCTTGTGGCTTAGGCTTTTGCTTCGCCCAACTGTCTCTTAAACCAACAGTTTTATTAAATACCAATTTATCTGAAGTAGAGTCCTCATCAACTACAAAATAGCCTAAACGCTGAAACTGAAAGCGCTCTTCAGCCTTGGCTTCCATTAAACTTGGCTCTAAATGGCCGGTTTTAATCGTGAGAGAGTTCGGATTTAAAAATTCCATAAAATCCTTGTCCTTATCACTATCCGGTGACTCATGCATAAACAAGCGGTCATATTCCCTTACCTCAGCAGTAATAGCATGTTTGGTAGACACCCAATGCAAGGTGCCTTTTACTTTTTTGGACGTATCTGTATCGTACGTGCAGTGAATTTCAGCGATGTCGCCATTTTCATCTTTTGTAACAGCATTAGCCTTTATAATGTATGCATTTTTAAGCCGAACTTCACCACCTAATTTCAGTCTAAAAAACTTATTACTAGCCTCTTCCTTAAAGTCTTCTTTTTCAATATAAATTTCCCTAGAGAAAGGTACTTGTCTAAAACCAGCAGATTCATCTTCCTGATTATTCTCAGCATCCAACCATTCTTCCTTGTCTTCAGGGTAGTTGGTAATGATGACTTTTACAGGATCTAGAACAGCCATCACACGATTAACTGTTTTATTTAAATCCTCACGAATACAGAATTCCAACAAAGACACATCGATGACGTTTTCTCGCTTGGCCACGCCTACTTTTTTAATAAATTCCCTGATAGAATTAGGCGTGTAGCCTCTTCGTCTCAAACCAGAAATTGTTGGCATACGTGGATCGTCCCATCCAGAAACAACGCCATCCTCAACCAAACGTAATAATTTGCGTTTACTCATTATGGTATAACTCAAGTTTAAGCGTGCGAATTCTCGCTGTTTTGGTGGCAATGGTAATTTATCCTTACTATACTCATAAACATGGTCCCTAAACCAATTATAGAGCTTTCTATGTGGTTTAAATTCTAAGGAACATAATGAATGTGAAATTTGTTCTATGTAATCGCTTTCACCATGGGTCCAATCGTACATTGGGTAAATACACCACTCGTCCCCTGTTCGATGGTGATGTGCATAGAGAATTCTGTACATAATGGGGTCTCGCATCAACATGTTTGGATCTTCCATGTCTATTTTAGCGCGAAGCACATGTGTACCAGCAGGAAATTCTCCAGCTTTCATACGCTGAAATAAATCCAAATTCTCTTCTACACCCCTGTCCCTAAATGGGCTATTGGTTCCTGGCTGTGTTGGTGTGCCTTTTTGCTCTGCCATAGCCTCGGACGATTGGCTGTCTACATAGGCTCTGCCATCATTAATCATTTGAATGGCCCAGTCATAAAGCTTATCAAAATAATCTGAAGAATACAATTCATTTTCCCACCGATAACCTAACCAAGCAATATCGCGCTTAATGGCATCTACATATTCCTGCTCCTCTTTTGCTGGATTAGTGTCATCAAAACGTAAGTTAACTGGCGCATTATACTTCTCGCCCAATCCAAAACTAATACCGATAGCTTTAGTATGTCCAATATGTAAATAGCCGTTAGGTTCTGGCGGAAAACGAAAGCGAAGTTTCTCTTTTGGTAAACCGTTAGCTAAATCTTCTTCTATAATGTGCTCAATGAAATTGAGTGATTTTGTATCTTCTGACATCGCAAAAAATTAAAGTGTAAAATTACGTAAATTGTAACATTAATACACTATTTGACACCTATAGAATAGAGATAACCAAAACCAAAAAACAATGAATTACAAATGTCCTAAATGCGATAATACCACTTACGAAATTGGTGAAATGCGAGCTACAGGCGGTACACTATCTAAAATATTTGACGTACAGAATAAAAAGTTTACCTCAGTTACTTGTAAAAAGTGTACTTATACCGAATTCTTTAAGGCCAAAACAAGTGCTATTAGCAACGTATTTGACTTTTTTACGAATTAGATTCCTGTCTTCGTAGGAATGACAGAAAGCTTTATTTTTGCTACATGGGAATAATAAAAGTTGAAAATATTCGCGTATTTGCTCATCATGGGTGTTTAAAACAAGAAACAGCCATTGGCAGTGACTATCGTGTTGATGTCCTTATTAAAGCAGATTTAAAAGAGTCTTCAGCATCTGATAAGCTGAGTGATACCGTGGATTATGTATTTTTAAACAAGGTTGTTAGGGAGGAAATGGCAAAACCATCCAAATTATTGGAAACTGTGGCACAACGTATTTTGGTTCGATTCTTTCGTGAAGATGAATTAATATCCAAAGCGACCGTTTCTGTAAGTAAAATTAATCCGCCCATAGGAGGTGATGTAGAGATGGTAACTATAAAACTTTCTCAAAAACGAAAAAACTTAGCCTTAATGGCTTAAAACACATATAATTTATATATTTGCGCTCGCAATAAGGTGTCGTGGCCGAGTGGCTAGGCAGTGGTCTGCAACACCATCTACAGCGGTTCGAATCCGCTCGACACCTCAAAAACCTCTAAGATAACTTAGGGGTTTTTATTTTTTCTATCTATCATAAAGCACTACTGATTTAACTAGTGAATCGTGAATTGCTTGACGTTTTTCACTATTAGTTATCGTAAGTAATGATAACCAACCTAATAAAGATTTTATAATAAACCTTAAAAGAGCTAGGGGGAAAGACATATTCTTCTCGTTATTTAATTCTTGTTTTACCTTGATATCAGAAAAATAATGTCCCAATGTGTTTCCAAAACAACTCACTAATAAAGGCTCGTATAAAACGAAATAAAAAACAAACAAATAGATTCTTAATGATGTAGGAACGTTATCAAAGCAATTTAGTAGTTCAGAAGTACAATACATTGCAAAAATAAGTATGATAAAGTCTGTTACAGCTGCTTTTATTCTTAGTTGTAAACTAGGATAATCATTAATCATAGGTGTTATTTTCTAGTTGATCGGATTTACCTTGTCAATTTGCTCCTTGCCTTTTTCATAAAGATCCGGAAAGAGTCCTTGAGATAACAAAATAATACCAAAGCCTAGTATGACTAAAGCCACAATCTTTTTGGTTTTAAAAATACGTCTTGGTGTCAATTTGCTTTTAAGCCGTTTAGCAGCTGCAATCTTAAACAGATCTGATACAAAATATGAGATGAGCATAGTAACAATAAAGATAACAACACCATTTTCTGAAGTAGTTATAGAAGTCCCTATAACAATGAAACCCAACCAACCTAACAGTACACCAATATTGATAAAATTGAGTAAAAAGCCTTTCATAAATAGCTTTCCGTAGTCTTTTTTTGGTAATTCAATTCTGTGATGCTCCCTAACTATCGATCTAAAAGATTTCGATGTTTTAATAAAACTAATAACACCATAAGTGACAAGAAGAACACCTCCAAACACCAATAATTTAGGATCGTCCTTGATCTTGTCCAAAAGGGTATCTGTACTTTTAAAAATAAGAAGAATGAAAACAACATCAGCTAAAATAACACCTAAATCAAAGATCAAGGCGCTTGTAAAGCCCTTTGTGGCACTAGTCTCTAATAGCACAAAAAAGACTGGACCAATGGTAAAGGCTAAAATAATCCCAAAGGGAATAGCTGTTAAGATGTCATCTAACATGTAAACGCGTAGTTTACACAAAAGTAACAAATCTCATAGGATTTTACATACGCTTAATACGTCCACCAAGTACACGACTTTCATCCACCTGTTTCGGATTACCATAAATGAATACATCACCCCCCGCTTTTATACTTATATCAGCATATTCTGTAGCATGGATATACGCTTCTCCAGCTGCACTGACATTAACTTCGGTTTGTTCCGTGATAAAGTCTTCACCATTGAAAATTCCGCCTGTGTTTATAGATATATCTTGGTTCTTAGAACTTCCTGTAACGTTGACAATACCACCTGAAACTGCTCTAAAATTAGCATAGGTCGTCTTAAGTTCTACTGTAACCTCTGCGCCCTCCTGAGCTTTTATATCTACCTCAAACTGTTCAATTGGTTCGTTGAGGGTTACTACGGCACCTTCATTTGCATCAATAACATCAACAGAAGTATAATACAAAATTACAACGGTATCATTACCATCGTAGCTTTCTTCGAGACTCATTCTAATTTTTAGTTTGCCGCTTTTGTTAATGATTTCAACATCATTTCTATTCTTTCCAGAAATCACCACCTTGTTTTCATCAGACTGTTTCATCTTAAGATTAATAAGGTCATAAACTTTTACTGTTGAAAATTCTCCAATAGTTTTTTCAATTTTATCTTGAGCATTAGTTATAAATCCAACGAGTAAAATGAAAATAAAAATGCTGTTTTTCATAATATTATTTTAAGATAAGTAACGGTAATAATAAAGAAAACGTATAGAATACCTTTTGTAATTATTTCTATAATTAAGTAGCAACTTTTACAGCCGTACCTGTAACGGAAACACCAAAATAGTATCCAGTACCAATAGGTTCAAAATCTATATGAATACCAACAACCGCATTAGCTCCTAGTCCTTTAGCATTAGTAAGGAGCTTTTTAAATGCTTGTTCTTTTAATTCGTTTAAGGCCTCTTCCATTTGCAGAGACTGTTTTTCCTTACCCGCAAATGCTGAAAGATCCCGCATTTTCATACTTACACCTGTAACAATACCACAGTAATCTACTATTTTATGATGTTCTATTGAATTTGTAGTTGTTAAAATCATTGCTAGTTATAATAGTTAATTTATTTACGAATTTAATCTTCTAAAGTTGGCTTACCTACCATATAAAAATCCAAATGTTTTTTAACTAAATCTGTATTCTTCACTTTTACAATTACTTCATCACCTAATTGATACATAGTTCCTGTCTTTCTGCCAACCATGGCGTAGTGACTTTGATCGAAGTCGTAGGTATCATCTTTCATATCTCTGACACTGACCATTCCTTCACATTTGTTTGATATAATTTCCACATAAATTCCCCAATCCGTGACACCAGAAATCACACCTAAAAATTCCTCATCTTGGTGATCTTGCATAAAACGAATCTGCATATACTTTATGGAATCACGTTCGGCCTTAGTGGCTAGGTATTCCATGTTACTACTGTGCTTGCACTTTTCTTCGTAAATTTCTTCATTAGCTGATTTACCACCATCTAAATACTCCTGTAACAAACGATGTGCCATGACATCTGGGTAACGCCGAATAGGTGAAGTGAAATGACTGTAATAATCAAAAGCTAAACCATAATGCCCAATATTTTGAGTTGTATATTCTGCCTTGGACATGGTACGGATGGTCAATGTATCAACCAAATTCTGTTCTTTTTTACCAACAACATCTGATAATAATTTATTAAGCGAAGACGCCACACTATTGCGATCCTTGAAATTTAGTTTATGACCAAAACGACCCACAACGGTTTGTAATTGAGCTAATTTTGCCTCATCTGGTTCGTCATGTACACGATAGACAAAAGTCTTTTTAGGGTTTTGTTTTCCAATAAACTCTGATACTTTTCGGTTAGCCAATAGCATAAACTCTTCAATCAGCTTATTAGCATCTTTGCTCGTTTTAAAGAAGACCCCAACAGGATTTGCTTCTTCATCTAGGTTGAATTTAACTTCAACCTTATCAAATGAAATCGCTCCTGAGCGCATACGCTGTGAGCGCATTTTCTTAGCGAGTTCATCCATTTTTAAAATAGCATCAGCTATGGCTTGATCTGTTTGATACGCTTTTCCTGTTAATGAAACTTCTTGTGGTATGTTGTTTGTTTTCGATTCTATAACAGCCTGTGCTTCTTCATATGCAAAACGCGCATCAGAATAGGTCACCGTTCTACCAAACCATTCGTTCTTGATCTCACATTTATCATTCATTTGAAACACTGCAGAAAACGTATATTTCTCTTCATGTGGTCGTAATGAGCAAGCTCCATTCGATAAGATTTCTGGTAACATTGGTACCACACGATCGACCAAATAAATCGATGTCGCACGTTCATAAGCTTCATCGTCTAAAACAGTACCTGGTTCAAGATAGTGTGAAACGTCTGCTATATGGATGCCGATTTCGTATAAGCCATTTTCCAGAACTGTAAAGGACAGTGCATCATCAAAATCCTTGGCGTCCTTAGGATCAATGGTAAAGGTTAAATCCTTACGCATATCACGGCGCTTTGCTATTTCTTCTTCTGTGATAGACGTATCGAGCTTGTTAGCATAAGCTTCAACCTCATGAGGGAACTCATGTGGCAACCCATATTCTGCTAAAATAGAATGAATTTCAGTGCTGTGTTCTCCTGGTTTTCCAAGAACTTCTAGTACTTTACCATAAGGCGAATCTGCTTTTTCTGGCCAGTCCGTCAATGATACTAGCACCTTATCACCATCTTCTGCTTTTTTCGTTTTATTGATCGGTACAAAAATATCTTTGTACATCTTTACACTATCAGGCACTACAAAAGCAAAATTCTTTTTTTCTTGAATTTGAATTGTACCAACGTATTCACTCTTTGCGCGTTTAATAATATTAGTAATTTCTCCTTCTTGTTTCCCTCGGTGCTTTCTGCGATAGGCGTAAAATTCTACTTCGTCGCCATCCAAGGCTTTGTTAAGGTTATTGGAAGCCACAAAGATATCTTCTTCAAATTCATCGCATATAATATAACCATTGCCTTTAGCACTCAAGTCCAAAATACCTGTATGGTATTCTGTAGTAACTATGGCTTTAAACTTGCCACGTTCTACTTCTTCAATTTCTTGTTTCGCTTTGAGTTGCTGAAGTTTCTTTATAATTTGATTTCGGCTGCTTGCGTCATTAACACCTAATTTTGAAGCGATCTGTTTATAATTAAAGGATTTGTTTCGTTCTTTTTTTAAAATACTTAAGATTGTATTTGTAAGGTTGGAAATCTTATTATTTCTAGATTTCCTTTTTTTCTTTCTTGTCATTTAAATTTGTAATCATATTCTTTTCCTAAAAGTGTTAGGAATTCTTCATTTTTAACTTAATAAAGGTGGAAGTGAAGTTATTAAGTTTTGTACAAAGCTACGGTATTAAAATTTAATAAGGTTTAGATAAGGTTAAATTAATGAAAAAGCGCTGTCAAATTTGCAGTGTTTAAATCTCTATCAACAACTTCTCAATATAAAATTCTTAACAAGAATTTCACTCCAAGAAACAATGACCTAATCTATAATTAACTTTTTAGAGCCTTTGCCTTTGTTGGTTTCTACTTCTACAACATATAAACCTGAAGCTAATTTAGAGGTATTTATTGTAATTTCTTTTGAAGTTAAAACTAATTGACCAAAGTTATTATAGATAGTTGCGTTTTGTAATTCAGTACCATTTCCTAATTGAATTGTGACTTGATTGTTTGTAGGGTTTGGAAATATTTTAAAATCTGATAATTCAGATTCTTTAGTAGATAAAAGTGTACTAAAATCATATACTTTTGCTTGTCCTGAATTTTCTCCGTTGACATCATTTCCTGGTGATCCAATAACTAATCTTCCATTTCCTGAGATAGCCAAACTATGACCAAATTGATCTCCAGTAATTTGACCATTAATATAATTTCCGATTTCTGTCCATATTCCTTGAGTAAATTCGTAAATTCTTACTTGGCCTGAGGATTCAGTATTACCGTTTAATAATGGATATCCAATTGCTACCACTTCTCCATTAGGTGCTAAACTAAGACTACCGCCTTCAAAATCAAGTACAGCTTCACCTACAATATCATTACCTTTTTGTATCCATGAACCATTGGAGTATTCAAAAATTCTTGTAATTTCTGGATCAACTCCATCACTTTCTTGGGCTCCCACTGCAATGGTATTGCCATCTGATGACATATCAACGTGAAATCCTAATCTATCTAATTCTTCTCCTTGTATATCATTACCTTTCTGTATCCAAATTCCACTAAGATTTTCATATACACGAACATGGCCTGAAGAATCTCCATTATTACTATTAAGTGTAGCTCCTATAGCTATGAAGTTTCCATCTGATGATAGACTTAAATCACTTCCTGATCTGTTAAATAAAGCATCACCATCAATATCATTACCAATTTGTGTCCATACGCCACCTAAGTTTTCATATACACGTACATGACCTGAATCTTGACCATTACCATCATTAAAAAAAGCACCTATGGCTACTATCGTTCCATCTAAAGATAAATCTACACTTATACCTGACGAATCTAGTGCTGCTTCACCATTGATATCATTACCAATTTGCGTCCATACGCCACCTAAATTTTCATATACGCGTACATGACCTGAATCTTGACCATTGTCGTCATTGTTAGTAGCTCCAATTGCAATTATACTTCCATCTGATGATAGAGATATGCTTGAACCCGAATAATCAAAACTTGCTTCACCATCTATTCTATTACCCAGTTGAGTCCAACTTCCATTACTATTTTCATATATTATTACCTGACCAGCTTTAATGTTCTGTATTCCATTGTCTTTATTGTTAGAAGCTAAAGCAATAATGTTACCGTCTGAAGAAATACTAGTGCTGTAACCTAGTTGATCAGATGAATAGGTTCTATCACCATCTATATCATTACCTACTTGAATCCAATTACCACCGATATCCTCAAAAATTCTTGCATGACCCGAGTCATACCCGTTACCGTCATTGTATTTTGCACCTATAATGACTGTATTACCATCCGATGATAAACTTACACTGTTTCCAGATTGATCGGACACTGCCTCACCACCAATCTCACCACCCACTTGAGTCCATATACCCCCAATATTCTCATATATTTTTACATGTCCAGAATTTATTCCATTATTATCATTACCTGTTGCACCTATAGCCACTTTACTTCCATCCGATGATAAACTTACACTTTCGCCAAAAAAATTTGCACTATCTTCTCCGTCTATATCATTTCCTATCTGTGTCCAATTTCCATTCGTATATTCATGGATACGAACGTGGCCTGATATAAATCCGTTTTCTGCATTCCAATTGGCTCCTATAGCTACTACATTACCATTCGATGACAAACTTACACTATGTCCTGAACGATCTCCCGCATCTTCACCATCTATATCCGATCCCAATTGTACCCAATTATTTGAAACATTCTCAAAAATACGAACATGACCAGAACGGTTGCCATTTCCATCATTAAATCTAGCTCCAATAGCGACAATATTTCCATCTGAAGATAAACTAATACTATTTCCAGAAAAGTCTCCTGTTTGTTCTCCATTAATATCATTACCAACTTGAATCCAAACACCATTTATATTTTCAAAAATTCGAGCATGGCCTGAATTAGTTCCATTATTATCATTATTTCGTGCACCAATTGCAATGACGTTTCCATTTGAAGATAGACATAAACTATATCCAAATTGGTCATTAGCTGAAACTCCAACTACGTTTGCACCTATTTGGGTCCAATTACCATTTACATTTTCAAAGATCTTAACATATCCTGAGTTGTCTCCATTCACCCCTTGACCAATAGCACCAACAGCTAAAACACTTCCATCTAATGATAAACTCACGCTATGCCCAAATTGGTCCATAGCTGATTCTCCTTCAATATTATTTCCTATTTGAGTCCAGACACCACCTATATTCTCATAAACTTTTACACTACCTGAGTTTTCACCATTCACATTTGTTAATGGACTGCCTATAGCAACAATACTTCCATCTAGGGATGAACTTACGCTAGCTCCAAAATCATTATACAATCTACCTTGTTCTCCATTGATATCTTGACCTATTTGAATTTGACTAAAACCTAAAAAAGGAATTAAAAAAAATAAGAGTAATAGTTTTTTCATAATAGCTAATTAAATATTCATCTTACAATAATATATTATAAAAAAGCAGCGTAAAAACTTTAAGAGCTAAATTCGACATAATAATCACTTATCAACATATATATACATATCATCATTTTTCTTTTAAAATTTAAAAAATAAAATGATGGTTATTATAGCATGTTAATAGTAGGTATAACTTTTTTAAGTTTGATTTTGATTAGTGACTTATTAAATATATTGAAGAGGTAATTAACAATATTTATAACTGTAACTACTTCATTTTTAAATCTATTCTCAAAACTATACACAACTGTTAATAACAGATGTTAATATAAAAAATGAATAGTTTTTAAATAAAATATTGTTCATTTCGCCTATTACATCTATTAATAACTAACTCGAAAAAAATAACTAACTAATTTGGTGTTTAAGTTTCAATTTTGGTTTGAAAAAATAAATAGATAAACCTAATTTTTCTTTTTACGAGTTGTGAACAGTTATTAACAAGTAATGAGTTAAGCTATCAACCAGATTTTATTATTTGTAACTTTGTTGAAAGTTAAATTATTAATTATTTGTCACACTGAGCTTGTCGAAGTGACTTTTTTAAAATCTTATCATTTATACTTGAAAAGGATTTCACGACTATGCTAGAAATGACTATTTTTTAAATTATAAAATGAATATATCCATAGGAAATGATCACGCAGGACCTGAATATAAGCAAGCAATTGTGAACTTTTTAGAAGCAAAGGGACACACCATTACTAACTATGGTACAGACACATCAGATAGTGCTGATTATCCAGATTTTGTGCATCCAGTAGCAAAAGATGTTAACGATGGCAATGTAGATTGTGGTATTTTAATTTGTGGTACTGCAAATGGTGTGGCTATGACTGCTAATAAATATCAAAATGTTAGGGCAGGTATTTGTTGGATGAGTGAGATAACAGAACTCACAAGACAACACAATGATGCTAATATTATTTGTATTCCTGCACGTTATACTTCAATACCTCAAGCGATAAAAATGGTTGATGTATTTTTAAATACCGAATTTGAGGGCGGTCGTCACAAAAGACGTATAGACAAGATTCCATTGTCATGTTAAATGGGCCATTCGCACTCCCATAACCACTCCCATGCTCACGATCTTAACGGTCGTAATTTATTTATTTCCATACTACTTAATATTGTTATTACTGTGGCTCAGGTCATTGGTGGATTAGTTTCAGGAAGTTTAGCCTTATTAAGTGACGCATTACATAATTTTAGTGATGTTGTTTCATTAATTATTAGCTGGATTGCTAATAAGTTAGTAAAGAAAAAGGCGTCTTTAAAGCGTACCTTTGGTTATAAACGGGCGGAAATTTTAGCGGCCTTTATTAATGCTTCTACATTAATTATTGTAGCTATTTTACTGATTTTTGAAGCTATGGAGCGTTTTCAAAATCCTCAAGAAATAGGATCTAATTTGGTTATTTGGCTTTCTGGTATTGCTATCTTAGGAAATGGCTTTAGTGTGCTATTATTGAAGAGAAATGCAAATGATAATATGAACATGAAGAGCGCCTATCTTCATTTATTAACGGATATGATGGCTAGCGTCGCCGTTTTGATTGGTGGTTTACTCATGAAGTTTTACCAAATCTGGTGGATTGATAGTGCTCTAACTTTCGCTATATCAATCTATCTTATCGTAATGGGTTGGAACTTACTAAAGGATTCTTTCAAAGTCTTGATGTTGTTTACACCAGAATCGACGTCTGTTGATGCGATTGTTGAAGATATTCAGAGGATAGAAGTAATAAAAAATATACATCATGTGCATATTTGGCAATTGAATGAAGATGAAATACATTTAGAGGCGCATATAGATTTTAATAAGGATATCAAATTATCAGAATTTGATATTATTTTAAATGAGATAGAAGAACTTATATTTCATAAATACGAGATCAATCATATTAACATTCAGCCAGAATTTGGAAAATGTGATGCAAAGGATGTGATTGTACAAGATTAAAACATTTCTTTTCAAAAAGGAATTTCTTAATATTTTAGCAGATCGCCACGCTACGCTCGCAATGACAAGTGAATTATTATGATTATCATTAAAACCAAAACATTCGAAGAATTAAATACCAAGGAGCTTTATGATTTGCTTCAATTGAGAAGTGAAGTCTTTGTGGTTGAACAAGATTGCGTTTACCAGGATGTTGATGGTAAGGATCAAAAAGCATTACATGTTTTAGGCTATAAAGGACAGAAGTTAATTGCCTATACTAGAATTTTTAAACCAGGCGATTACTTTAAGGAAGCGAGCATTGGCAGAGTCGTGGTTAAGGAAAATGAGCGACAGCATCAATATGGCTACGATATTATGAATACTTCAATAAAAGCAATAAAGCATTATTTTAATGAAAGTTCAATAAGAATTTCTGCTCAGACCTATTTAGAGCAGTTCTATAATAATCTAGGTTTTGAAGCTGTGGGTGAGGAATATCTAGAAGACGGTATTCCACATATTAACATGATAAAAACTTAGATTTTATAAATTTTTTCCCATATTTACACCTCTCAAAGCCCTAAACCTACTACAATATGAGAACTTTATTTTTGCTCTTATTTATTTTAAATGGTTCATTCAGTGTAAATAGAAATTCTTCAGAACCAAAAATCAAAAGATTTCCCTGTACTTTTCAATTATCTGTTAATCAACTAATTGCTGATGATTTAAATTTTCAATGTGACAGTGCTTATGAAAATAAAGCATTTAAAATCGAAAATTTTAGAATTACATTTAAAGGACAGCCATCAATTCTAGTTTCTGGAAATACTCTTAATAAAAAATCAAAAAATCTAGCTAAAAATCTTAAAGTTGGAGATTTTGTGACCATATTTATGATAGAAAACATCATAAAAGATGGTAAAAAATCTAATGATTATAGTACAATACTTATAAAAATCATAGACGAACCCACAAAACTAACAGAAGAAGAAAAACTTACTGATAAAGAAAACCCAACTGAGAAAGGTTAATTAGTTTTTTTTATTACTCTCGTTACCAATATTTCAACACGTCTGTCAAGTTCGGGCTCACCACCTAAAGGAAACTTACGTCTATGACCAACAAACTTCATACGATAGCGCTTCACTCCTTTTTCTGCTAAATAGTCATATACACGTTTGGCCCTGGCAAGGGAAAGATTTCTCTTTTTTGTTTTACGATCTATAGCGTCTCTTGTACCATAGGTGCAGCAGACATGACCTTCGATTGTAAAGTAAATATCTGTTCGCTCTACTAAGATTTTTGCAATATCATCCAATTTGACCTTAGATTCCTTGGTCAAATAACTATAACCAGTTCTAAATAAAATATTCTCCAATTGAATTTTATCACCTTCTTTGAGCTCACCCTTAAGGAGCTCTTCTGTACTTTCCTTTTCTGGTTGCTCTGCTTTTTCACGAGGAGGATCATAGGGTTGTACAATAATCTCCACCTTTCGATTTAATCCTCTGATTTTATATAAATCATTATCGTGTACGACATTAAGAAGAATTTCGCCTTTACCATCTACATTGGTGATGACGGATTCATCAAATTCGTTGTTTGAAAATACTTCTTTTATGGCATCTGCACGTTGTTGGGATAATACTAGATTATAAGAATCACTGCCTCTATCATCACAAAAACCATAAATGGAAATTTTCTTAACATCCATGTTTTCTATCTCAGATAAGAACAGTAGTAATCGGCTTTCTTCGGTTTCTGGAATATCGTATTGATCCGTTAAAAAGTAGACTTGATGCTTTATCTCTTTCTGTGGAAAAGCAATAAGGAAACTTAGGTATATAAGTATGAGTAGGGACTTCATTATTTTAGAATTTTCTTACTAAATGAAAATGTCTTAAATGTTAAATATAAATAATTTTAAACTATAATCACTATTTACGGTTTTAACGACGAGATTATTGCTTACAGAAATCGTGCCTAAATTACATTGCTAATATAAATCCTATCTCAAAATACTAGCATATTGAGCAGGATTATTAAGTATGCCTAACGCTTTTTTAATTTCAGGATTATTAGAGGTATAATAATCGTAAAGCCCTTCACTATAAAAATAACGTTTTATGATTTCGTCAGTTAATAAAGACTTTAATTGCGCTTTATTGTCGTCAATAGCATTTGACTTATAAGCTTGTAAGGCAGCTGATAAATTATGATATTCTGAATTAATAACGCCTTCAAGCTCTTCTTCTTCTGCTATTGTCATTGCTTCGCTAAGTGCTTTTTCTGTTTTGGTTTCAAAATTAAAGTTGGATGTTTTTAAATACTTTTTAAAATTCTTAAAATTAGAATCCGTCACTTCAAATCCCTTTAAATCGTCAACAGAATTATTAAAGTAATACTCTGTAGCATAGTTAAATACTAAATTTTCATTTAAAATAGCTCTTGTTATAGGTGTTTGCTTGGAAAGCTCAATTTCTACATCTGGTTGTACGCCACCACCATCAAAAACATCACGACCGTTTTTTGTTTTAAAGGCATTATAATTCTCTTTTTTGGTTCGTGTTGCCTTTCCATTTTCATCTCTATTCCAATAATCCAAAGCTTGTATACATCTGCCAGATGGTGTGTAATATCTCGATATGGTAATTTTCATCTGTGTACCATAAGTCAAGGGTTTTGGACGTTGCACTAGGCCCTTTCCAAAACTACGAGAACCAACAACTACAGCTCTATCCACATCTTGTAATGCTCCAGATACAATTTCACTAGCTGATGCACTACTACCATCAATTAATACTACTAACGGAATTTCCGTGTCAATAGCATCACGCTTGGTGTAATACGTCTTATTGTATTTCTTAACTTTCGATTTCGTAGTGACCACCAATTGGTTTTTAGGTATAAAAATATTGGTAACATTAACAGCTTCATTAAGCAAACCACCTGGATTCCCTCTTAAGTCCAAAATAAGTTGCGTGGCCCCTTGATTTTTTAAGGCTCTCAAGGCACCTAGAGTTTCTGCAGAAGCTTTCTCATTAAACTTTCTTAGTACAATGTACCCAGTTTTATCATCTACCATGGAATAGTGCGGTACTGCTTTAATTTCGAGAGACTCTCTTATTATTTTCACAGTGTTTGTTTTTCCTTGTCTTTTATAGGTGACATTAACTTCAGTTCCAGCTGCTCCTTGAAGAAGATTGGCAGCATCATCCTTAAAATCCGAAACTAAGACATTATCGACTTTAATAATTTCATCGCCAGCCTTAAGACCAGCTTTATCTGCAGCATAATTTTTATAAGGCTCAACGATTACGAGCTTATCTTTTAAGGTTAGAACTTTGGCGCCTATACCCGTATAGTCGCCAGCATTGTTGATTCTGGCCGATTCTACATCCTGCTCATTATAAAACTGGGTGTAAGGATCCAAGTCGTCCAACATACTCTTAATGGCAGTATCCATGAGTTCTCCAGGATTGGTTTCATCAACATAGTTCATATTAAGTTCTTTGAACATCGTTGTAAAAATTTCAATCTGTTTAGCAATTTCAAAGAAATCGTTCTTAAAGGCTGTTGTGCTAAAGAATATTACAGTGGCTAATACTGGTAGCACTATTTTTTTATGTAGAAGTTTTTTCATTATTAGAAGTTTTATCTAAGAATTTACGAAACAACAACTTAATGTTATTATTAAGTTTAGCAAAAGTTGTTCCATCTTTGCTAAGGTATAAAATCATAAACGCATAAGATGTTGAACTATTGTTAAAGTATAAGGGTTTGTTTAGCCGATATGTCTCGCGAAGTAGTCTTTTAATACGATTTCTGGCTACTGCAGTTTTATGAAGTTTTTTGCTCACAGAAACAGCGGTTTTTAATACAGAATCATCTTCAAATTCGGTCTTAAGGTAAATCAGGCGTAAAGGATATACCGTAACAGCACTTCCCTCATTAAACAATTGTTCGATGAGTTTTTTACTCTTTAATTTATCTCTTTTGCTGTATTTAAACGACATATTTTAATGCTTTCTTTCCAACACCTATCTTCGACACTACCTTTATCCAAGGGCGTTTTGAGATTCTCCATGACAAAAATCATATTTTAAGGCTTTAGTTTAGAGTAACTTACAAAAACTAATCATTTTCCATTTAAATTATGGGACACTTAGATGTAAAGCAACTTAAAAGCCCCAAAGATAAAGCATTATATATTCACCATCTTATTAAAGACCTCAAAGCTTTGGATATAATGCTTGAAAAGGGATTAATTGAAAAAGAACCTATAAGAATTGGAGCGGAACAGGAGTTTTGTGTCGTGAGCAAAAGGCTCTTTCCCAACAATAATAGTATTGATGTATTAGAGGCTATTAATGACGATCACTTCACCACAGAAATAGGAAAATATAATCTTGAAATAAATTCTGACCCGTTACTTCTTACAAAAGACTGTTTTAGTAAATTATACAAACAATTAGAAGCACTACTGGATAAAGGCGTTGAAGCTGCAAAAACAAAAGGTTCCAAAATTATTCTCACAGGTATACTACCCACTTTAAGACTTAAGCATATTACCGAAGATTATATGACGGACAAACCAAGGTATCACGTGCTAAATAATGCGTTAAAATCCTCTCGAAGAGAATGTTTTAATATTCATATTAAGGGTGTGGACGAACTTAACTTGATACATGACAGCGTGATGTTGGAAGCTTGTAATACCAGTTTTCAAACGCATTTACAAATCCATCCAGATGAGTTTGTTGATAAATACAATTGGGCTCAAACCATCGCTGGACCAGTTTTGAGTAGTTGTGCTAATTCTCCTATTTTATTCGGACGAGAACTTTGGGCTGAAACAAGAATCGCCCTATTTACTCAAAGTATTGATACGCGCACTAATTCATTTATTCATAATGAGAAACAATCGCGCGTTAGTTTCGGTGCGGATTGGGAAAACGGGATAGTAACAGACATCTTTAGAGATAACATATCTAGATTTAGAAGTCTTCTAACATCTGATGAGCATGATGACAGTATAGAAAAATTGCAGAATGGCGAAATTCCTAAATTAAGAGCGCTTCAATTGCACAACGGTACGGTTTATAAATGGAATCGCGTATGCTATGGCGTGGGTGAAGGCAAGCCTCATCTAAGAATAGAATGTCGCTATATTCCATCGGGACCTACACTTCTTGATGAAATAGCCAATATGGTGTTTTGGGTAGGTCTTATGCTCGGACAACCAGAGCAATATGAAAAGATTCACGAGAAAATGGCATTTAAGGATGTTAAAAACAACTTCTTTAAAGCGGCTCGAAACGGTATGGAAACACAGTTTAATTGGAATAAGAAATTAATTTCAGCCAAAGACTTAATTATTGATGAGCTCCTGCCTATAGCTAAAGCAGGACTTCATAAAGCGCAAATATCTGTAGACGATATTGATAAGTACCTTTCCATAATTAAAAAACGCGCTGAATCTCACAACGGATCTCAGTGGATGCTCAATAATTATAGAAATCTACAAAAAACAAAAACCAATTTCGAAGCGCTTCAGAACATTACTGCATTCATGCACAAACACCAACTAAAAGAGCAAACTGTTGATGAGTGGGATTTATTCGATCCAGATGACAACTTAAAGATTGATATTAGTCGCATCGTAAAGCACAATATGAATACCAAAATGCTCTTGGTCGACCAAAAGGATAGCTTAGAATTGGTAAGCAATATTATGAAATGGAAAAACATTCATCATTTACCCGTTATAAATAAAAACAAGGAGCTTACGGGCTTATTGACTTGGACTGATTTGATAAAACTAGGCGATAAAGATCTACATTTATGTGTAAAAGATGTTATGACCAGAAACCTAATCACCATATCACAAGAAGCACCCCTGGAAGAGGCAGAAGAACTCATGAGGGTGCATAAGATTAATTGTCTACCAGTAGTTCGTAACAAAAAATTACTAGGTATTTTAACCTCGAACGATTTATAAAGAGATGCAAGCAAGTCTAGTGGTTAATAATAGGCACAACAAAGTGTCAGAGCACATATGTCATCATATTATTGGTGAGAATTCTGGAGCGACCATTGTATTTTTTGGCGGTATCCACGGCAACGAATACGCCGGTGTTAAAGCTTTAAATAATGTGCTAAAACATATTGAGCCAAAAGATGTTTATGGTGAAATTTATGGTGTACTTGGCAATATAAAGGCATTAGAAGAGAATAAACGCTTTTTGGAATCTGATCTTAACAGGATGTGGACATCTGCACGGTTGCGAGATTTAAGAGAAAACGATCAATTAACGCAAGAACAAATAGAGCAAAAAGACCTACTTGGTTTTATAAATGTACTCTTAGCTACGAAAAAAGGACCATTATATTTTATAGATTTACACACAACCTCTAGTAAGTCCTTTCCTTTTATAACTATTAACGACGCCTTAATCAATAGAAAATTTTCGAGTTGTTTTCCGGTACCCATAGTTTTAGGAATTGAAGAATATTTAGACGGCCCACTGTTGAGTTACCTCAACACCCTGGGCTATGTATCACTTGGTTTCGAATGCGGGCAACATATGGATCCAAATGCTGTTGTTAATTGTGAAGCCTTTATTCATTTAGCTCTTAATTATTCTGGACATCTAAAACTAAATGGTATTGATGAACATGAAAAGGTTTTGAAAGACGCATCCGGTGATGTGTCTTCAATTTTTGAAGTTATTTATAAGTACCATATAAAACCCAAGGAAGACTTTGAAATGCAACTGGGTTTTGAAAGCTTTCAGAATATTGAAAAAGGAACGTTGCTGGCAATAACCGATGGGATAAAGATATATTCAGATTTTAATGCAAAACTCTTTATGCCACTATATCAGAAATCAGGAAATGACGGTTATTTTATTATTAGACAAATACCTTATTTTTTTCTTAAACTCTCTGAAACGCTTAGAAAAATAAAAGCAGATAATCTATTAACAATTTTACCAGGTATTACATGGCAAGATAAACAAAACGGCGTTTTAAAAGCTAATTTATCGGTAACACGTTTTATGGCGAAATCTA
Organism: Winogradskyella flava; assembly: GCF_014243395.1. Classification (GTDB taxonomy): domain Bacteria; phylum Bacteroidota; class Bacteroidia; order Flavobacteriales; family Flavobacteriaceae; genus Winogradskyella; species Winogradskyella flava. The sequence continues at coordinate 521,595 of NZ_JACLCP010000001.1, forward strand.
TATTTCATTTATTCGGTTATCGAAATAAACAAATAGATAAAAGCCACTTACTTCTGTATAATCGAGAGCGAGTCTCTAAAAAGGAAATGTATAAAAATGAGCTTTGGTATAAAAAATCCAGAACTTTATAGAAAATCCGGATTTTTTTTGAAAAAAACTATTCTATTGCAAACACATTATTCTCCCGTTTCACATCGGCCATCATTTGCGATGGATCTATTTCAACCGATTTCACAGCTTTTTTAGCTTCAAACGTATATGTTGGCATTGCCCAAGCCCAATCATCAATAATTGTGGCTGAGGTTGGCTTTTCACCACGCATCATTTGTAATGGAATATAAAACAGCTCAGTGGTACCATCTGTATAAGTTACCGATAGATCAATAGGCATTGGCATCAATCCTATGCGTTCTAAAGTAATAGATTTATCTTCTACAGCTTTTACTCCATAATCAATATTATTTGTGGTCTGGGCAAAATCCATTAAGTACCAATCTAATTCCAAGTCCGTAACTTTTTCTGCAGTGCGCACTACATCCATAGGTTTAGGATGCTTAAACGAGAAGTCTTCAAAATATTTTTTTATGGTCTTTTTTAGGTTTTCTTCCCCAATAATGTAACCAAGTTGAGCAATAAATACAGCACCCTTGCTATAAGCCGCAGCACTATAAACTTGATTATAGGTATAACGATCAGCATGCGTAGTTAATGGTTGCTCATAGCCCGAATTAGCTAATGCGATATAGCTCCTGTAGGATCTATTCAAAGGATTGTCACTTTTGGTTGCGCTTAGCTCATTTTCAGCGAGTGTAGAAATATAGCTTGTGAAGCCTTCGTCCATCCACTCGTGTTTTGCTTCGTTTGTCGCTAATAAAAATTGAAACCAAGTGTGCGCCATTTCATGAGCAGTAACACCCAACAAACTACCATAACTGCGTTGTCCAGTAATTAGTGTGCACATGGCATATTCCATACCGCCATCTCCACCTTGAATTACGGAATACTGATCGTATGGATACTGCCCAATATTTTCACTAAAATAGGTCATGAGCTTAGCTGTATCTGGCTGAAGATTTTTCCAGTTTTCAATATATTTTGGTTCTAAATCTTTTTTGTAATAAAAATGTAATGTTGGCCCATTAGGCATTTCTAGAGTATCATGAATGAAATCCGGATCTGCTGCCCAAGTAAAGTCGTGGACATTTGGCGCTTCAAAATGAAGTGTTTTTTTATTTCCACTAACTTTAGGATCACCTTTAACATAACCAGTACCGCCAACCACATAATTTTTATCAATGGTTAGTTTCACGTCAAAATCTCCCCAAACACCATGAAATTCCCTAGCTATATATGGATCTGCGTGCCAGCCCTCATCATCATATTCAGCTAACTTAGGGTACCATTGTGTCATGGATAAGGCAACTCCTTCTTTATTATTTCTACCAGAACGACGAATTTGGACAGGAACCTGAGCATCAAAATCCATATCAAAGGTTACTTTTTCGCCAGGTTGAATAGGCTGATCTAACTTGACCTCCAAAACAGTCCCAACAGTTTCGTATGAAATAGTTTTACCGTTTTGCTTTAATGAATTGACCTTGATATAACCTATTTCGTTAGGTTGGAGTTTACTAATACGATCACCAATTTTTGGACTCGGATCCGCTATGGTACGGGAACGCACATCCATTTCACTTCCGGGCTGAAACGCGTTAAAATACAAGTGATAATACACACGATTTAGTACGTCCGGAGAATTATTGGTATACACCAATTTTTGTTTACCCGCATATTGATAGGTGTTAACATCCATATCAATTTCCATGTCATAATCCACGTGCTGTTGCCAATAACCATCATTTGATATTGTTATGGGTTTTGTGTTTTGAGTTGGTTTTTCTGTTGCTCCGCAAGAGAACATCAAAACGAAAACAGTAAAATTTAAAATTGCTTTTTTCATAAAATTCTTTAAGTTTATTTCTTGGCACTTACCAATTTTGTCAAACTAATAATTAACTAAATACCCTTATAGGTTATTTAATTTTTGATGCCATAATTAAGGCATTATAGGCGTTCGCTATTTTACCAGATTTAGATAAGTCGGCAAAAGGTTTCACATTTGAAGCATCCCCACCAACAACAACTTTCGTTGTTAACGGTAAACCAGAATCAACAATGACCTGTTTTACTTGAGCTGCCGATAAGTTAGGGTATTGCGAACGGATTAAAGCCGCAATTCCCGCAACACCAGGAGCAGCCATGGATGTACCACCCTTAAAGTCATATTCGTTTTCTGGAGTTGTAGAATATACTGCCGAACCCGGGGCAAAGACATCTACATTCTTCTTTCCGTAATTAGAAAAACCAGACACCATTTTAGAACCATATTTTTGAGTTAAAGAACCAACTCTAATGTAGGTGTCTGAAACCTCAACGAAGTTCACATTGTCATCAGGGAAATTAGGCTCAACATCCACATTATTACTATCGTTACCGGCCGCATGAACAAAAACAACATCGTTGTCTGAAGCATATTTAATGGCATCTCTCACCCATTCTGCGTGCGGAGAAAAAGATTTTCCAAAACTTCCATTAATCACTTTGGCACCATTATCCACAGCATATCGAATAGCTAAAGCAACATCCTTATCGTACTCATCCCCATTTGGGACTGTTCTTAAAGCCATAACCTCTACGTTGTTGGCAACACCATTTGCTCCCTTTCCGTTATTGCGCTCTGCCGCGATAATACCTGCAACATGCGTGCCGTGTGCCTCCGACTTTTTTACGTGTTTTACATTACCATTCCCATAACCGATATCAGATAGATCGTTGATATTGTCATTGGTTTTTCTACCAGAAAAGGTTTTGTTGAGGTTATAGTTTAATCGCTCATTTATGGATTCTAAACCATCTTTAATTTCTTTCTTAGCATCCGCCATAGATTCTATGCCATTGCTGTACATATACTGGGCAATACCCACCGCTTGTTGAACGGCTTGATCATCAGACTTTATAGCATTAACATCTTCTTTTGTATAATCTTTTTTACCAGTTGCTTTCACTAAAGTTTCATCAGCAGATACTATTTGTTGATAGATTTGGTCGTACTGTGTTTTACGACCAGTCCAGAGCTGATAATCCTCATCGTATTTAGCTTGCGCTTCAGCATATCTTGGCGCCGAAGTGTTACCAGACGCTAATAACCGTACATACTCTAGTTGTTCATCATAAGCCTCTCCCAAAAAATTCCATCCGTGAATGTCATCCACATAACCATTTTTATCATCATCTTTTCCATTATTTGGAATCTCATCTTTGTTGGTCCAGATGACATCATCTAAGTCTTCGTGATCTATATCAATACCAGAATCTATTACCGCTACAATAATTTTTTTACCTTTTTTGTTCTTTATGAGTTCTTCGTAGGCTCTATCTACAGCCATACCTGGAACGGTGTCTTTTTCAAGATCTAGATGCCCCCAATTTTTCTTTTCATCCTCTGTTAATTCAGTAACCTTTAGGGGAGAGGTGTCAATATTCTCAATAGGTGTAGAAAGTATGTCTGCCGCCCCACCACAACCCACAAAAAGTGAAGTTGCTAAACTCAGACCAACGATCAATCGGTAAGTCATTTTCATATAAGTACTATTTAATTAAAGATTGTTTTACAAGTGTGGATTTCATCTAGCCGTACACCTTTCTCTGTATGCTTTACAGTTATGATTTCATTGTGAGCATCATGCTCTAAAAATAGATAAAAATTTTGGTCTGCCGCCATGTTCAAGAATAATTCTTTCTCATCCAGAGTCAGTAGTGGTCTGGTATCGTAACCCATTACAAAGGGTAAAGGCAGGTGTCCAGCCGTTGGCAACAAATCTGCCATAAAGCAAATGGTTTTACCTTTGTAATTAATCATGGGAATCATTTGCTTATCAGTGTGGCCATCAGCGAAAAATATATCAAATTCCAATTCAGAATTTTTCAAAATTTTGTCATTTGGAACAGAAATAAACTTTAATTGACCACTGTCTTGCATGGGTAAAATATTTTCTTTTAAAAATGATGCTTTCTCCCTGCGGTTTGGTTCGGCTGCCCATTTCCAGTGACTAGAATTACTCCAAAAATAAGCATTCTTAAAGGCTGGTTCACAACTAGTTTTGTCCTTATTCCATTGAATGCTTCCGCCACAATGATCAAAATGAAGGTGTGTCATAAACACATCCGTAATATCATCTCTATGAAAACCATGAGACGCCAGCGATTTATCAAGAGTATCATCCCCCCAAAGAAAATAATAACCATAAAACTTATCACTTTGTTTATTGCCCATACCAGTATCAATTAAAATCAAACGATTTTCATCTTCAATTAACAAACAGCGTGCCGCGATGTCAATCATATTATTACTATCCGCAGGATTTGTGCGAGTCCATAATGATTTTGGTACGACACCAAACATAGCACCGCCATCAAGCTTAAAGTTACCAGCATTTATAGGGTATAATTGCATTTTAAAACACAAAATTTAAATGAACTGCAAATTACTAAAAGTGTTAAGAATATTGGGCTATGCGTCTGAATACTTAGGGGATTTTTAACAGTTTATAAACACCAGTTACCTTATTGCTTTTTAAAAATAAGTACATTTATGCGACAAAATAGCCCGTAAACGATTAAAAAATTAAAAAACCCAGTAAAAATGAAGAAGATGAAATTGTTGCAATTTGGACGGGATTTTGATCCAGACCAACAGGTAATCTTAAGAGACTATCTTGCCATTGAGCGTACGCGTTTGGCCAATGAGCGCACCTTATTGTCTTACGTAAGGTCGTCGTTGTATTTGCTATTGGGTAGCATTGCTTTTTTTCAGCTTAAGGAGTTTACAAACTTCAAATACCTAGCATTAACTGCCTTAGTCTTTAGCGTTATATTTTTCATAATCGGGGTGTATCGGTTTACACTTTTAAAGCGAAGCTTAAAAAAATTATATTACAAGGCTGAAGAGAAAGAATACGAAAAGAGTTAAAATCTAATAATTCAAAAACGCCACGGGTGAATCCTCAAATAGTATTTATTTAGTATTTTCACCAAAAACAAGATTAATGTTAGAGTTAGCAGGAATAATTATACTTGGTATTTTGGCACAATGGGTGGCATGGAAGTTTAAAATTCCAGCGATTTTACCATTAATATTAATCGGACTATTAGTTGGACCGATTGCCGCAGAATTTTTGAGCGATGACGGGACCAAGTGGATAGAGCCCATTTGGAACGATGTGCAAAAAAAGGGGCTTTTCCCAGGTGAAAGTTTGTACTATTTTGTTTCTCTTGCCATTAGTATTATTCTATTTGAAGGTGGATTAACCTTAAAGCGTGCTGAAATTAAAAATGTTGGCCCAGTAATTACAAAACTTATAACATTAGGATCTGCAGTAACCTTTTTTGGCGCAGGTATTGTTGCTCATTTTATATTTAATCTAAGTTGGGATTTATCATTTTTGTTTGCTGGTCTTATTATCGTTACAGGACCAACAGTTATAACGCCAATATTGAGGAATATTCCATTAAAAAAAGATGTCTCTGCCGTTCTAAAGTGGGAGGGTATCCTTATCGATCCCATAGGGGCATTAGTCGCTGTATTGGTGTTTGAATTTATTAGCGTAGAAGGCGATAGTGGATTTACTAAGACCGCATTAATTGAGTTTGGTAAGATTGTTCTATTTGGAACCACCTTTGGCTTCACATTTGCGCATGCGCTCGCTTTTGCTATTAACAAAAAATTAATTCCACATTACTTACTAAATGTCGTGTCATTGTCGGTTGTGCTTTTGGTTTTTGTTGAGTCTGAAATTTTTGCTCATGAGTCTGGTTTATTAGCAGTTGTAGTTATGGGAATGGTTCTTGGAAACAGCAAGCTTGAGAATCTTAAAGAGCTATTATATTTCAAGGAGTCGCTAAGTGTTTTACTTATATCCATTCTCTTTATTCTTCTGGCAGCAAATATTAATATTGAAGATCTAGAGTTATTGTATACTTGGAAAACAGCAGTGCTTTTTGCCATAGTAGTTTTTATTATAAGGCCTTTGGCTGTTTTCTTAAGTACACAAGGGTCAAAATTGAAGTTCAACGAAAAGCTTTTTATTAGTTGGGTTGGCCCAAGAGGTATTGTTGCGGCAGGTATTGCCTCACTGTTTGGAAGCAAGCTCCTGAAACAAGGCGTAGAGGGTGCAGAATATATAACACCATTGGTATTCATGATCGTACTGGGCACTGTTCTTTTAAATGCGACTACCGCAAGGTTATTTGCAAAAATAGTAGGTGTGTTTTTAACCAAATCTAGTGGTATTTTAATCATTGGTGCTTCAAAAGTTTCACGATTGCTGGCCCACTATCTTGAAACAAATGGCAGACATGTGGTTTTGGTAGATAGTAATCAAAACAATATAAATAAGGCAAAAGAATTAGGGTTAGAAGCGTTTGATACCAATATCTATTCAGAAACGCTTACTGACAACATAGAACTAAATGATGTAGGTTACCTAATGGCTTTAACTGGCAACACTGACATTAACAAATATGCGATCAACAAGTTTGGGAAACAGTTTGGGGAAAATGGTTCTTTTAGACTGGTTTCTTCAGAAGAAATGCTAGATGAAAATAACAACCCTCAAGAAGGACTGTTTTCTCATACAGATGACTTTAACTCACTAATAGAAGTAGCTAAGAAATATCCATCTATACAAGAGGCAGATATTAACAATAATGAAGATTATAAAAGACTTATCAGTATTTCCAACAATGAAAAAGACATTATTCCCCTGTTTATAAAGGATGTTGATGATGAACTTGAAATTATATCGTCTTATAACACGGAAATTGATACGATTAAAGAGGGTTCTAGGCTCGTATACTTAGGAAAGCCTTTTGATATAGAAAAGACCATTAAATAAAAGGCTCTAATAATTATTAGAGCCCCTCTAAAGACAAACTAAAGTTAATCATTTGTATTGTTTTAGTTCTTACCTTTTTATTAATTTTTGGGTTAAAGTCCTACCACTAAAATCAATTACTTCAAGAATGTAGATGCCATCTAATAAACTTTCAACCGAGAAAGTGTTTGATTGTTTTACTAACACGAGTTTACCGCTGATATCAAATAATTTAATAGATTCAATATCAATAGAGCTCTTGATATGAACAATATTTTTAGCTGGATTGGGATACACCTTTGTTTTAAGCCCTTCCTCTTCATCAGAAATTCCTAAGGTTATTTCTGATACGGTTAAAATTAACTCATCATTGTTATTACAAGCAAAATCAAACTCATAATCAAAGCCATCAAAGGTAGCTGCAACTGTTGTTGGCAAATTACAAGTATTAATAGTTCCCGATACTGTAGTTACAACGAATTCGTCATTTAAGTCAGGATTAAAACCAAGAGTAATTTGAATATCACCATTTAAATCAGCATTACCATTTATGGCTAATAAATCGTACTCAGAACCCTGTATTGATCCGTTTAACTCAATATTTAATATTGATGATACGGTCGTAGAATAATCGCCTAAAACAGTTAAAACGCCAGGAGATAAACCCGGAGAAAAAGTACCATTGTTTATAAAGTCTCCAGGACTATTAGGTAAATCTATAGTTCCAGCTCCCCTAATAATTCCTGAAGTTTCATTTACAAGTGTATTCGTGAAATCTATTTCAGCCGTAGTGACTTCAATGATACCAAAATTGCTTAAAGGTGCATTTATAACTGTAATATTAGCAGGTAAACTTGCGATGAGGAGCCCAGAATTAATAAACGTATGTGGTGCATTATTAACAGTGCCAAATGATGAGCCAAATGTATCTATATCAATTGTGCCGGTGACACTGTTGTTTAGTGTAGAGTTAGTGCCAATTCTAATAAAACCAGAACTTTTAATTTCTGCATTATTAATAAGTGTTGCTGCTCCATCAACTCTTTTGTCACCTCCACTATTAAGGATGTTAATGGTATGCTCATTAGTAAGTATTCCGCCACCAGTTAAACTACTTGCTGTCCAATCAACGCTTCCATTACCAGCAAAATTAAAACTAGCAGTTGTGGGTACCAATAAATCACCTTGCCAAGCCAAGTTACCACCTAAATTACCAGTTAATGTTCCAGCTATAGTGATTGGTTGTGTCCATTGTAAAGTAGCACTTGCAGCAATGTTATAAACACCATCAGTAAGCGTAGTGTTAGCATTAGATAACCATAATATGCCGTTATCAACTTGTATTGTACCATTATTGTTATTTAACTGTGCGCTAAATATAGATTGATCTGCCTGGCTTTGAAACGACACTTTTATTAAACCTATATTGTTTAGAATATTAGGAGATCCTCCTAAAAATGTTATACCAGCCCCATCTGACTGTATATCAATTTCACCCGAAGCGTTATTATTTAGAATAGAGTTAGTACCTATAGCAATTCCTGGCCCGCTTGTAAGTTGTATAACACCTTCGTTTTCTATTATGGTATTTCCGGATATCTGTAAAGCTGAGCCGCCTATCTGGTTGATGGTTGTGAGATTTGTAAGCGAACCGCCACCCTCTAAATTACCTGTGCAATTTATAATTTCGTTACCTCCAAAATCTAATACAGCTGTTGTTGGCACTATTAAATCATCATTCCAGTTTAAGTCTCCAAAAACATTACCAAAAAGAACACCTAATACAGTCATTGGACTATTTAAATTCAATGTGGCGCCTGCTAAAACATTAAATTCGGCACCCATAATATTCATAACTGTATTGTTTATGTTTAAAGTGCCAGTATCAATTTGAAAAATTCCATCTTGATTAATAATATCACACGCCATAAATGCTTGATGAGATGGATCGGAAAAGGATGTTTTTATAGTACCTTGATTGATTAAATCGCCGGAGGTCGCACCAAACATTCCACCATTACTTACAAAATTAATAATACCAGTTCCAGAATTGTTGAGCACACTATCTGAGCTTATAAGAATATTCCCGCCAACCATATTAATTGTCCCCGGATTGTTTAATACCGAAGATCCGGAGATATCAAATGAAACAAAAGACATGTTTATAGTACCACTGTTTAGCAAAATTCCACCACCAGATAAGTCACCTGATGACCAATTGACTACGACATTATCTTCAAACTCAGATGGATTTGCTATAACTAAAGATGAGGTTACGTTTAAAACAGAATTTCCTTGTACTTCAATAGACAAAACATTTGCAGGTGTATCTATTGTAACCACAAAACCTGATGGGATTAGAACATCGTCTGAGGGCAGTGGAACAGTTCCCGACCAGTTATTCTCGTCAGACCATTTGTCGTCTATCATTCCTGTCCAGACATTTAACTGTGCAAACATGTTAATAGAAATAAATAAAGATAAAAGTAATGGTAGTTTTGATTTCATTGAAAAAAGAATTTAATTAATAGTTTCAATGAAATTACAGTCTAAACGAATGCGTTAGCCTAAAATGTGATAACTAACACAAAAAACAACATGTTTAACAAGCATATAAATTATGTAAGGTTGCTTTTAAACGTTCTGGACAAAGGAATGTGTATATCAGGTTGTAGAATCACATTAGACCTACTGATAGAGGAGACATAGTTTTTATTGATAATATATGAGCGATGTACTTTTACAAAATTAGGCGGAAGTTCTTCTAAAATATCTTTTATTTTATTACGATCTATTATTCTTTTCTTGTCCGTAACAAACTCTAAATAATTACCGTCAGATTTAATGTATTTTAACTCTTTTAGATAGACCTTGGTTTTATTGTTGAGTATTACCGCGATTTCCTCAACCTTCATAGCAATATGTTCTTTTTCTAATTCTATTTCTTTAACGCGCTCCTGAGATTTTAGGAAACGCCTCCCAAGCCAAGCAGCAATTATAGAAGTAACTAATGCAACTAGAGACCATCTCCACCTCAGATTTTCTTGCTTATAAATCTCTAATTCATTTTTCTGATTTTCTTGTTGAAGCTTTATAATTTTATTTGCCTGTTTTTGGCTTTCAAATTTAGCTGTAATTTCCGCTATTCGCTCATTTTGCTTAAATTCAGCTATAGAATCGCTAATAAACTTGTAATTATTAGAATATAGTAGGGCTTTCTTATAGTCTTGTTTAGACTCATATGATTTTGATAAAAAGTATTCTATTTCCGCTAATTGAGTTCTTTTTTTATTTTCCTTTTTAGCCTTATTTAAGTTTAGAATTGCGTTTTCAGCATTGTTAATATTATAATAGCATTGCCCTAGTAAAAAATAGGTTTTATCTATATTAGTTAAAAAATTAAGCCTCTTTTTTATTTCTATAGAGCGTTTAAAATACCCTATGGCTTCAGAGTATCGTTTTTCTCCCATTAATGACTGCCCAAGATTATAAAGTACAATAGATTTTAACTTATCATTCTCTCCTTTTTCAAGCTCTTTAAGCATTTTTAATGATTCATCTGTTTTTTCAGAGGATGGCATTCCTCTACCGGTAGAATCTACCTCATGCTTTTTATTAGTATTGCCGCTAACTTCTAGTGAAGCATCAAAAAAATAATCTGCGAGCTTTAGTTTATCTAATTTTTCATAAATCACACCAATTTGCAAATAAGATTTAGCAAGACCTTTTTTATTATTTGCTGTTTTGTAGAAATCTAAACTATAGAAATAATACTCTAGAGCTTTACCAAACTGCTCACTTATATCAAAGATTGCTGCCTGATTATAATACGTGTTTCCTTTAAGAACACTATTTAACTTGTCTTGATTATCAAAGTTGAAACGCAATAGTAATTGCGCCTCTTCTATTTTATCAATAGAGATAAGGAAGAATGAATAATAATAACCTGTTGATCCAATAAGAAAAGTATCCTTTTCTTTCTTTGCAAGATCATATGCTTTTTTGGAATAATAAATGGCGCTATCTTGATTTTTAGCGCCACTCTTTATTGCCCTTTGAATCAAGGAGTCTATTTCTGGGCTATCTATTTGGGTATATCCTATAAAAGAAAATAACAAGAAAACGAAAAAAATATAGCCACTATTTTTCATACGGTAAAGTACAAAAAATATAAAAATTCAAGGTTAAATAGAGATTTATGTATTTAATCGTTCAATTTAAGAACAGCCATAAACGCTTGTTGAGGTATCTCTACATTACCCACTTGACGCATACGCTTTTTACCCTTTTTCTGCTTTTCAAGCAGTTTACGTTTACGAGAAATATCACCACCATAACATTTTGCAGTGACATCTTTTCGAAGCGCTTTTACGGTCTCTCTTGATATAATTTTTGCACCAATTGCGGCTTGGATAGGAATATCAAACTGTTGTCTCGGAATTAATTCTTTCAGTTTTTCGCACATTTTTTTACCAATATGTTGTGCGTTATCTGCATGAATTAAAGCCGAAAGCGCATCCACAGGTTGCGCGTTTAGCAATACGTCTAATCTCACCAATTTTGACACCTTCATCCCGATTGGAGAATAATCAAACGAGGCATAACCTTTAGATACTGTTTTTAGACGATCATAAAAATCAAACACTATTTCTGCTAATGGCATTTCAAAAATCAATTCAACACGTTCAGTTGTTAAATAGGTCTGATTAATTATCATACCGCGTTTTTCTATACATAAGCTCATAACATTACCAACAAAATCAGACTTAGTAATGATTGTAGCCTTAATATAAGGTTCTTCAACACGATTTATCGTTGATGGATCAGGTAAATCACTTGGGTTATTCACGATAAGAGGAACATCAGGCGCTTTATTTGTATACGCATAATAAGATACATTTGGGACAGTCGTAATAACTGTCATATCAAACTCACGCTCTAAACGCTCTTGGATGATTTCCATGTGGAGCATTCCTAAAAACCCACAACGAAATCCAAAGCCTAAAGCGGCTGAACTTTCCGGTTGGAAGACAAGTGATGCGTCATTTAGTTGAAGCTTTTCCATGGAAGCCCGAAGCTCCTCGTAGTCTTCAGTATCCACAGGATAAATACCGGCAAAAACCATAGGTTTTACATCTTCGAATCCAGCAACAATATTTGTTGTTGGATTGGCAAAATCAGTAATAGTGTCACCAACCTTAACTTCTTTGGCGGTTTTTATACCCGTTATTAAGTAGCCAACATCACCAGCTTTTACACTTTTCTTAGGAACTTGACTAAGCTTTAACGTACCGACTTCATCAGCAAAATATTCCTTACCAGTGGCAATGAATTTAATCTTTTGCCCCTTTTTGATTTCACCATTAAATACCCTAAAGTAGGTTTCAACACCTCTAAACGTATTATAAACAGAATCAAAGATTAACGCTTGTAATGGCTCATCAACGTTTCCGGTAGGCGCTGGAATCCGCTCAATAATGGCCTTTAAGATATTATCAACCCCAAAACCTGTTTTTCCACTAGCATGAATGACTTCTTCCGGATCACAACCCAATAAATCGACAATATCGTCTGTAACCTCTTCTGGATTGGCACTAGGTAAATCAACTTTATTAAGGATAGGAATAATCTCCAAATCATTCTCTAAGGCGAGATATAAATTAGAAATGGTTTGTGCCTGAATGCTCTGTGCAGCATCAACGATAAGAAGCGCTCCCTCACAAGCCGCAATAGATCGAGACACTTCATATGAAAAATCCACATGACCAGGAGTGTCGATTAGATTCAATACATAATCTCGTCCATCAAAAGAGTATTCCATTTGAATGGCGTGGGATTTTATGGTGATGCCACGTTCTCGCTCCAGATCCATATTATCCAAAAGCTGATCTTGTTTCTCACGTGCCGTGACCGAACCCGTAAAGTCAAGTAATCTATCGGCAAGTGTGCTCTTTCCGTGGTCTATATGTGCAATGATGCAAAAATTGCGAATATTCTTCATTTCTCTTTTTCTAAGGGCAACATTAAGTTTGCAAATATAATTGATTTCTTATGCTTTACACTAGCTAAAACGAGATTAAAGAGGCTTTCAATTATGGAAAAACCATAACGCTAAGTGAAAAAACATCTTTATATTGCAGTACAAACCTAACTAATGATTGCTCGCCTACGATTTTTTTTTAGCACAATTTTTATTGTGCTATCTCTTAATGCTTTTGCGCAGGATTTTTCTATTTCGGGAAAAGTTGTTGATGCCAATGGTAGTCCCATTGAATTTGCCAACATCATTCTTTCAGCAGAAAATGAGGAGAGTTTCTTTAAAGGGACCTCGACTGATGACGAAGGTTTTTTTAAGATAGATAATTTAGTCGACACAACTTATTTTGTTAGAATTAGTTTTATTGGCTTTGAGGATTTTGAGCAAAAAATCATACTCAAAGGCAACCTAAATTTAAAAATTATCCAGCTAGACGAAACCTCTGAAAATCTAGACGAAGTCACAGTAATTGGCAAAAAACCCACTATAACAAGAAAACCGGATCGCTTAATTTTTAACGTTGAAAACACCGCCTTAATAGAAGGCTCTACTTTAGGTGTTTTAAAGAGCACTCCAGGTGTCATTGTGAGTGAAAGCGGAATAAATATTAAGAGTGCACCAGCTGTTGTTTATATAAATAATCGAAAAGTACAATTAACAACAGATGAGCTTATTCAATTATTAGAAAACTCACCAGCAAATAGCATAAAATCTATTGAAGTCATTACCAACCCTCCTGCGAGCTATGACGCAGATAGCGGCTCGGTAGTTAATATCATTATGTCCAAAAATCTTATTACCGGCTATCGTGGAAATATTTCAACTAATTATACTCAAGGTGTATTTCCCAGATATAATGCTGCCACCAGCCACTTTTTTAAGAACAATAAAATTAACCTAAATGTAAATTATAGCTACACGAATCAAAAATTAAATAGGGATGAAGATGATAGAGTGAATTTTCTTGATGACTTGAATGCTGTCGATCAAATATGGAAATCTCAAACCAATAGAAACACTTGGTCAGAAACACATAATCTTAATCTTAACTTTGATTATAATATCGACGATAGAAATACCTTAAGCCTCACAAGTACGGCACTTTACATGCCATATTTTAAATATCAAATAAAGAATAGGACAAACATTTTTGATGAGAATGGCGACTTTGAATCCAGCTTTACGGCAGATAATTTATCAAGAGATAATAAATATAATATTGGCACGGACTTAATATTCAGACATGATTTTGATAATAACGCAAACCTAACTTTTAATGGGCATTTTACCCTGTATGATTATGAGCGCGATCAGAAAGTGTTTCAAGATGAATTGAACGATGACGATTCAGAATTTAACACGTTGGCAAATCAAGACACACAAATTATTACTGGAAAGGTGGATTATAATTTACCAATTGATGATAGCTCAATTTTTGATGCTGGATTAAAGTATTCTAATGTTAATACAGATAGTGATATTACACGAACAGATATTGTTAATGGCGCAGAAGTTTTAAATACCGATAATACAGACGCATTTAAATATGATGAAAAGGTTTTTGCTGCTTACGCTAATTACAGCAAAACCTGGGACAAGTGGGATTTAAATCTTGGACTTCGTACCGAGCAAACCAATATAAAAGGGGAGTCGCTAATTTTGAATGAAACCAATGCACAAGACTACCTCAATTTATTTCCAACGGTGAGTATTGCGCATCAAATTTCAGATAATGTCAGTTTCAATGGAAACTATAAACGGAGTATTAGAAGGCCAAGCTATACCAACCTGAATCCATTCACTTTGTTTTTAAACGAAAACACAGTAGTTCTAGGAAATCCAAATCTTGTTCCAACCTATGTCGACTATTACAAGTTGGGCGTAGATTTTTTAAAATACTTTTCATTTGAGGCTTATTATATGAATTACGATGGCGACATTGTTGAATTGCCAAGACAAGATAACGAGACCAATATTGTGGCCTGGACTCCCACCAATTTAGATAAAAAAGTTGATTATGGCTTTGACTTTTTAGTCAATTATTATCCATCAACAAAGTTTGGTCTTTATGCTGCTATTTCTGTCTTTAATGTAACGGAAGAGGCTAATTTTGGCGAAGGATTCGTTGAGCTAAGTCAATGGTCCCAGCTATTCATTTTATCACCAAATATGTCTTTATTAAAGGATAATAGCCTAAATATTAATGCTTCGTTTTGGTGGATGAACAAAAACTTACAAAATTTACAGACGGTACAAAACCTTTTAATATCAAGTGTAAGCGTTTCAAAATCGATACTGAATAAAAAAGGAGTGATATCCTTAATAGTAGAAGATTTATTTAATAAACAGGATTTTGATAAATCCGTGATGTATTTAAACCAATCGAGTAGAAATTTTACAGATAGCGATAATAGATTCATAAAACTAGGCTTCCGTTATAACTTTGGAAACACGAACCTTAATACCAATGAACGGACCACTAGTGCTGAAGAGAGAGAAAGACTAAAGGACTTAAACTAATCTTGCCACTCAGCAATAAATAAGTTGGTGTCTCTACCGCCCCCATTGTTACGGTTAGACGAGAATGCCAAGTATTTCCCATCATTTGAAAATACAGGAAAGGCATCAAAAGTCTCACCATGAGTAACTCTAGTTAAGTTCTTTCCATCGATATCAATGAGGTATAAATTGAAAGGAAAACCGCGCTCGGCTTCGAAATTAGAGGAGAATAAGATTTTCTCTCCAGAAGGGTGGAAAAACGGACTCCAATTGGCATTACCTAAATCTGTAAGTTGTCTTAAATCCGATCCGTCGGCATTACAAATGTAAAGCTCCATTTCGGTAGGTTCTACTAAGCCTTCAGCTAATAAATCTTTATATTCTTTTATTTCTTGTTCAGTTTTAGGACGAGAAGAGCGGAATATCAATTTTGTGCCGTCTGGTGAAAAGAACGCGCCACCATCATAACCTAGCTCGTTGGTGATTTGTTTTATGTCCGTACCGTCAATATTCATGGTATATAATTCTAAATCACCGCTTCGTGTTGAGGTAAATACAATCTTGTCGCCTTTTGGAGACACTGTCGGTTCTGCATCGTACCCTACCTCATTAGTCAATTGCTTTACAATATTCCCCTCTAAATCTGCTACGAAGATGTCGTAACTATCATAGATTGGCCAAATGTATTTACCATTTTTACGCAACGGCGTTTCTGGGCACTCGTCTTGCTTCAAATGTGTAGAGGCATAGATGATATGCTTATTGTCTGGCAAAAAGTAAGCACAGGTGGTTCTACCTTTTCCAGTACTTATCATTGGTGGGGCCACACTATCTGTAAAAGTTTCATTGGCATTCATTAAGAACATTTGATCACATCCAACATCCCATTTTGCATTATTGGATTGAAACACCAATTGCTTATCATCAAAACTCCAATAAGCTTCGGCGTTGTCTCCACCAAAAGTGACTTGCTTTATGGACTTAAAGTTTTTTTCTTCAGGATAAATCAATGGATCTTTTGTTTGAATAGAATCCACAGTTGTTTCTGAAGTTGCTTCTTTTGACTTTGCACTTTCATTTTTACAGGACGAAAAGGAGATTAATAAAACAAGAATTACAGCGAGGTTCTTCATGATAAAGGTTATAATAAATGGGTTTTAATGCCTAATTTTGCGCAAAAATAAGACTTAAAGATGAATTGAGCCGTGTTCCAATCTCAACTTTAACGGCAAATTACATTTCATCAGATGAATTAAATAGATATTCCGAAATGAAAAAATTAGTGTTATTAGTTCTTTTAGTGATTATAACTTCGTGCAAGAACAAACCCAAAGTTGCTGAAGATAGGATAAGAGAAGACGTTACCTTTTTGGCAGATGACAAGTTAGAAGGTCGCCAAACAGGTACTGAGGGCGAAGTTAAAGCGTCAGAATACCTTGTAAAACGTTTCAATGAGATGGGACTAGAGCCCAAAGGAACGGAAGACTACTTGCAATCATTTTCATTCAAACCCAAAACAGACCCACACAAAGAAGTAGAGTTTACTACTAATGCCGATAGTACTATTACGGGAAACAATGTCATTGCCTATTTAGATAACAACGCTAAAACCACTATAGTCATTGGCGCACACTACGATCATTTGGGTTATGGAGGAGAGGGTTCTTTGTATCGCGAAAAAGATAAAGCCATACACAATGGCGCGGACGACAATGCTAGCGGCGTGGCAGTACTTTTGAATCTGGCTCACCGTTTAAAAATAAAAAATGAACAAGCAGAAATAAAGGATAAAAACAATTACTTATTTATGGCGTTTTCTGGCGAGGAAATGGGTTTATTGGGCTCAAATTACTTTTCTAAAAACCCAACAATCGATGTGGAATCCATCAACTATATGATAAATATGGATATGGTCGGACGCATGAAAACCGATAGCACTTTGGCCGTTTACGGTACAGGGACATCTCCGATTTTTAAGCAAACCTTAAAATCCAATAACGAAAAATTTAAACTTATAGAAAACGAAAGTGGTGTTGGCCCAAGTGACCATACGTCGTTTTATCTCATTGATATACCAGTCTTGCATTTTTTTACAGGACAACATGAGGATTACCACAAACCTGGTGATGATTCAGAAAAGTTAAATTATGATGGTATGAAACTCATTTCTGATTATATCTATGATATTATTTCAGATCTAGATGATAATGGCGAATTAGCGTTTAGGAAAACCAAGAACGAAAGCGAAGAGACACCAAGGTTCAAGGTTGGTTTAGGTGTTGTTCCGGATTATTTATATGATGGGAAAGGCATGCGAATTGACGGCACTCGTGAAGAGACACCAGCCTTTAATGCAGGTCTAAAAAAGGGAGATATTGTTGTAAAGTTGGGAGATAGTACAGTTACGGATATGATGAGTTATATGCGTGCATTATCTGTTTTTGATAAAGGTGATGAAGCCAGTGTAATTGTTATGCGCGGTGAAGAAACTATAGAAACCAAGGTGAAATTCTAATAATAAATGCTCAAAACCAAGGAAGATATTATCACCAAGATACATTTAATTATTTCTGTGGCAATTGTGATCCCAACGTCAGTTATTTATGGATTCAACCCGAGCTCTAGGTTCGACATTCATCTAAATACCATTGATGAGTTGAATCAATTTAAAGCCATTATGGGACTCTATTTAGGCTTTTCTATTCTTTGGATTTTAGGAATATTTAGGGCTAATTTTTTAAAACTAGCCTTGATGAGTAATATCGTATTTATGCTTGGATTGGGTCTTGGAAGGTTGGTCAGCCTATGCATTGATGGCACACCAACCTTTGCTTACCAATTTGGAACTATTGCCGAATTATGTCTTGGACTTTATGGATTTATAGCATTAAGGCACCACAAATACCCAAACTAATAATTAAGTAAACTGCCGCCAGTATGAATAAAACCTTGGCAGCTTTTTTATTTTTTTTAAGTACGGCTAACCCTATTATAGTCAATAATATTGCAGGTCCAAACATTACGGCAACTATTAAAATTATTAACCCATCTAAATTTCCTGGTTCTAAAAGTAAAGTCATAATCTGTAGTTTATATTAAAACACTTCTGCAAACGCCTAATCCAATGACACTATATACGGCAGCAATAATTAAAATAATTGTAGAGGCCTTTTTGTTCTTTGGTCTAATTACTAGACCAATAATGAGTAAAAGTAATGGGACACCAAATGCCAAGAAAAACAGGAGTAAAATATACCAACCATAATCTGTGCTATCAATTAAAACACCCATTATACAATTTCATTTCTAAGTTCCTCTAACCGTTTCTTTTTGTCATCACGATAAAAGAGATTCATGGTTTCAAAAGGAATAATGTTATTATCCTTATCCACGATGTGCACACAGGATTTTTTAATGGCTCTTACATCAAAATTATAAGCATCTATAAACTGCATAATTATGACCCTAAATAGATTATCATACCCGAGTTCTGGCGCATCAATATTGGGTAAACAGCACATAATGGATTTGAGATTTTCCTCTGCCACTTCAACGGAGTTACCTGTGCTGAAGAGTTCAATCATCTTACCTTGCAGCTGTTCATCTTGCTCATAAATAATAGTGTTTTTACTATTATCTAATAAGTCATTTGGATTTATATAACGTGTTAATGGAAAAACTTCGTCACCCAATTTAAGCGCATAACCCATTACTAAAGCATCCGGATTGCAGGGCACAGGCAATAAATCATCTGGATTAAAAACAGAAGTTTGTTCCATGATTTTTCGCCGCACTTCTGTTAAGGTCATTCGATCGGTTTCTGGATTAAAATTATCTAAACGACCAGCAATTTGCGTGGGTTGTAGCGTGACACCTCTAACACATTTTTGCTTTAGGGCATAGTCGATGATTTTTCCTATTTCATGATCGTTCAAGCCCTTTTGAAGCGTAACTACAAGTGTCGTGGATAAATTCAATGTATTAAGATGATCTAGTGCTTGTTTTCTTATATCGTTGAGGTCTGCACCACGCAACTCCCGTAAAACAGTATTTTCAAACGAATCGAACTGTAGGTAGATTTCAAAATCAGGAGCGTAGCTTTTTAAGCGTTTCGCAAATTCAAAATCTTTTGCAATTTTAATCCCATTTGTGTTCAGCATTAAGTGTCGAATGGGCAAGGATTTAGCATAATCCATAATTTCCCAAAACTGTGGATGAATGGTTGGTTCACCTCCAGAAATCTGCACAACATCTGGCTCCTTTTCATTCTTCACAATAGTATCTAGCATGGTCTTTACCTCTTCTAAAGTACGATGTCTTCCATAAGTCGGAGAAGAACCAGCATAGCAAGTTGGGCAGGTTAAATTACAGCGATCAGTAACTTCCACAACGGTTAAGCAAGAATGTTGTTCGTGGTCAGGACACAAGCCACAATCATACGGGCAACCATAGTGGGTTTTAGTGTTAAATGTATACGGCGTTTCGCTGGGTTTATTGTAGTTTCTAATGTTTTTGTAATACGCAATGTCGTCCGCAATCAATACTTTAGAATTGCCATGTTCATTACAGCGCTTTAGCATATACACCTTTTCATTTTCGAACACAATTTTAGCATCAACACGTCGTAAACATTCTGGACAAAGACTTAGCGTGAAATCGTAATACGTATATTTTCTAACTGGCATTGACTGTTTTTTGAAGAATGAATTTTGAGTAATACAACCAACAAATTACACATAATAGTTGGATAGTACTTAAGCCAAAGACATAAAACACATTGGGCTTTAAGAATTCTATGAAAAATCGAAATCCAAAATATAGCAGCATGAATATTTTAAAGAGTTCGCCATTTTTTAGAACGGAATTATTCTGAATCCATTTCAGGATAAAAAATAGAATAACGAGAAAAACTAATTCATACAGTGAAGTCGGATGTCTAAGTAAGCCATCACCTAAATCCATTCCAAAAACTGAGGAGGTGACTTCTCCATAAGTAAACTCATTAATTCCCAAGAGAAAACAACCAATACGCCCAATAAAAATACCAGCAATTATTGGAAACACGAATAAGTCGCCAGAAGATTGTTGTTCGCCAATGATTTTTTTTGCCAATTCTACACCAAGCAAGCCACCAAACAAACCACCCATTATGGTTTTGGTATTTAAGAGTTGAATGATATTTTGTTGAGAAAACTCAATGATTGGATTTTCTAATACCCCAATTAATCGTGATCCAAATAAAGCGCCTAATGCTGCGCCTAGAATTATGGATAAGCGGTTATTGTTAGAAATAGCATCTTTACTGCGTCTTCTCAAAACCACATAATACCTAAAGGCGATAAAGAATGCGAGATACTCTAATATGAGGTGAATGTTTATGGCGTAACCAAAAACGACTGGCTCAAATGGAATTTTCAATAGTAATTAGATTTAGAATGAAGATACACAGATTAGTTAAAAAGCTGTAATTTTGCCTCAAAATTTAAGACTTGGTTAAAATAGGCGACATAGAATTAGGCGACTTCCCATTGCTTTTAGCACCCATGGAAGATGTGAGTGATCCACCATTCCGTGCGTTGTGTAAAGAGCAAGGTGCTGATGTCGTATATACCGAGTTTGTCTCTAGCGAGGGACTTATTCGTAATGCCGCTAAAAGTGTAATGAAGCTCGATATCTATGAAAAAGAGCGACCGGTCGGTATTCAAATTTTTGGTGCCAATATGGACAGTATGCTTCAAACTATAGATATTGTAGAAAGGTCCAATCCAGATATTATTGACATCAATTTTGGCTGTCCAGTTAAAAAAGTGGTGTCAAAAGGTGCTGGTGCAGGAATCTTAAAAGATGTCTGTCTCATGGAAAAGCTCACTGCCGAAATGGTAAAGCGCACTAACCTGCCAGTCACTGTAAAAACGCGTTTAGGCTGGGATCACGATTCCATAAAAATTGTTGAGGTCGCGGAGCGTTTACAAGATGTAGGTATAAAATCTATTGCCATACACGGTAGAACCCGAGCACAAATGTATAAGGGCAATGCCGATTGGAAACCTATCGCTGATGTAAAGAACAATCCTAGGATGTATATTCCTGTGTTTGGGAATGGCGATGTTAACACACCAGAAAGTGCTGTGGAGATGAGAGATACTTACGGTCTCGATGGCGCCATGATCGGTAGGGCATCTATAGGCAACCCTTGGTTTTTTAAGCAAGTCAAGCACTATTTTGAAACAAGCGAACACTTAGCGCCTATTTCAATGCCAGAACGCGTCGAGGCGGCAAGGCGCCATTTACAAATGTCTATTGACTGGAAAGGTGAGAAATTGGGCGTTTTTGAAACACGACGACACTATACCAACTATTTTAAGGGCATTCCGAACTTTAAGGAATATCGCATGAAAATGGTAACAAGCGACGACTCAAAAGATGTGTTCGCAGCTTTTGACGAGGTGTTAGAAAAATTTGGAGATTACCAGTTCGCTTAATTTTAAGATTGAATTAAATTCTTGGTAATTCGCTGGGAGGCAATTCTAGAAGCAACGATGCCCAATGCAAAAATGGTTGCCAAAACAATAAGTACATTCAAGAATTTCAAACTCACAGGATAAGGCAGGTCTGGCGTTAACATTACCAGTTCAAATTGCTGCTGTAAAATAACAACCAGTAATCCTAAAGTAACACCAACCAAGCCACTAAATATGGTCATTAAACTCCCTTGCCAGAAGAAAATGGATTTAATGGTTTTCGGTTCTGTACCTAAATTGAATAAGGTGTTAAGTGATTTCTTCTTGTCCAAAATCATCATGATGATGGCTCCAATCACATTGAATAAGGCAATAATAATCACTAAAGTAAAGATGAGATAGATAGCGAGGTTTTCCGTATTCAACATTTTAAATAAGGCATCGTTGAGCTGCTCTCTATTCTTTATAACAAATCGATTTGGGAAATAAGAATTAAGCTCAGTCCTGATGTTGTCTTCATCAGCATCAGGACTCAACTTTAACTCCAAAGCACTTATTTGATGGTCTTTGTAGTTTAATAGTCGTTTGGCTAAACCAATATCAGAAAATATATATTCTGCATTGAGCTCTTCGTTGATATCGAAAAGTCCAACGTTATTAACGAAAGCGGAATTATACAGACTTTTTAGGACACTAGCTTGGCCCTTTCCGGGTTTAGGTACATAAAGCGAAAGTGATTTTCTAAAATCTAGTATCCCAAAAGATAATTTATTGGATATTCCCCAGCCAGCAACCACATCGTTACTTCCATGAGAAATCCAATTACCCTTGGTGATCATTGAATCAACATTTGTAACATTCAAGAAATTGGAGTCGACCCCTTTTAAAGTAGCTAATAGGTTTTTGCTCTCGGATTTTATAATGATGCGCTCTTCAATAATTTCTGAAAAGTCAATGATACCACCTATAGTATTTAATTTTGTTTGATCCTTATTTGTAAATTGAAATGATTTTCCCTCAGTTGGAAGTAATTTTAAATCAGGATCTACAAAAGATGAAAACTGAAGACTATAGTCTTTTAAGCCAGCAAATACCGAAAGTACAATTAACAAAGCTGCCGAAGCAATGATCACACCACCAGAAGCAATAAGCGTCATGATGTTTATAGCATTATTACTGCTTTTAGAAAACAGATAACGTTTCGCTATATACAGGGAAATATTCACTTAAGACTTTTTACGCTTGCCTAGTAAATCAGGGTCTTCTAGAGGATTTTCTTTTCCTTTTAAAGAACGTTCAATACCATCTATATATTCTAAGGAATCATCAATAAAAAACTCTAGCTGTGGCATGCGTCTTAACTGGTGACGTGTGCGTTGCGCCAATTCATGCCTAATAAGTGGCGTGTTAGATCGTATACCCTCGAGTAATTCTTTAGCTTCTTTGTTAGGAAAAATACTGAGATAAACCTTGGCTATAGATAAATCTACAGTAACACTCACTTTAGAAACGGATATAATAACCCCTTTCAGCCCACCATCTGCAGCAGCACGCTGTAAGACTTCTGCTAGGTCTTGCTGTAAAATGCCTGCTATTTTTTTCTGTCTGTTACTTTCCATATGGCAAAAGTATAGGATATTTAAGGATTATGGTATTTTTATATAACAAAAATCATAGTTTGAGATCAGGAGTTTCCTTTCCTTTGGACAACAAAATTAACCTTAAAATGAAAAAAATAGAACATATAGGTATAGCAGTAAAAGATATTGAAGCGTCAAACCAACTTTTTAAAGTGTTATTTGATAAAGCACATTACAAAATTGAAGATGTAGAAAGTGAGGGCGTGAAGACCTCTTTTTTTAAGTGCGGACCTAATAAGATAGAATTATTACAAGCTACCAATGCCGATAGTCCAATAGCAAAATTTATTGATAAAAAAGGAGAAGGTATTCATCATATTGCATTTGCTGTTGAAGATATTGAAAAAGAGATTGAGAGATTAGAAGAAGAGGGTTTTAAGATGATACACAAAGTACCCAAAAAAGGAGCGGACAATAAGCTCATTGCGTTTTTACATCCAAAATCCACAAATGGCGTCTTGATTGAGCTATGCCAAGACATTAGCGATTAAAATTCTTGTAGAGTTTTAAAATATATAGTAATATTGCACACTCTTTAGAAATGAAGAGTTTGGCGTTTGCCAACAGGTCCTATAACTCAGTTGGTTAGAGTATCTGACTCATAATCAGAAAGTCCCTGGTTCGAGCCCAGGTGGGACCACAACCTCAAAATAAAAAGCCCTTACAATCGCAAGGGCTTTTTTTCTGTAAGTCATAAAACTCATATTTTATTCTATTAAAATGGCCTTTTCGAAATACATCTTATATGTTTAAAATATTAAAGGGTGTAATCTGTAAAAATCTTAATAAACATTATATTTGCACCGAGTACTTGTTAATAAATGTAGGAATCTTCCCTTGCCACACCACATTTTAAACACTTCGTCGACAATATTTGCCGTTAAAAGACGTTTTTTGGCCAAATTAATTTTGTTAGCTCAGTTTTTTTTATACATTTACACCTTTAATTATAGAATGCAACGCAAGAATATGTTAGCCTCAATCTTATTTTTCTTCATGGGTTTTGTATCTATGGCTCAAGGAGCTACTCCGCCACCGCCATCAGCACCTGACCCTCCAGGGGCCCCAATAGATAGTAATATTGCCATTTTATTTTGCATAGCATTGACTTTTGGTATTTACAAAATGTATAAGCTTTCCAAAAAAAAAGCCTAGTTTCTTAATTCGCTTAAACGTTTTACGTATTTCCCAATAACATCAAATTCTAGATTTACCGCATCCCCAACTTTTAAGTTTTTAAAAGTAGTATGATTATAGGTGTATGGGATGATAGCAACGGAGAACTCGCTGAGTTTTGAATTCACCACCGTGAGACTTACGCCATTTACTGTAATGGAACCTTTTTCAATAGTAATGTTGTTTAGGTTCTTGTCATATTGAAAACTGAATACCCAACTTCCCTTGTCTTCATTTATGGCGATACATTTAGCTGTTTGATCTACATGACCTTGTACGATGTGGCCATCTAAGCGATCACCGAGTTTCATTGCCCGTTCTATATTGACGTAGTCACCAATTGAAAGTTGTCCCAGATTCGTTTTATTTAAAGTTTCCTGTATGGCAGTGACAGTGTAGCTGTTGTTCTTAATATCAATAACCGTGAGGCAAACACCATTATGGGCGACACTTTGATCAATTTTTAATTCGGGCGAAATAGAACCACTAATAGTTATGTGAAGATTACCCCCATCTAAGTCTAGTTTTTCTATAGTTCCTAAATCTTCAATAATACCTGTAAACATTGTATCTACTTTATTTGGTTAAATTTGTATTTGCAAAGTTAAGCACACGGCCTAACTCAATTATCAATTTTAATAAAAAAAATAGGATAATCGTTTAGTATGAAAAAAGAAGAGAAGGTAATTGTTGGTATATCCATAGGTGATCTTAATGGAATAGGCCCTGAGATTATTATTAAGTCTTATGAAGATCCTAGATCTCTTGAGCTGAATACACCTGTCATTTTTGCCTCAGGAAAAACGATGCAGTTTTTTAAAAATCATTATAAAAGTAGAATTAATTTATACAATATTGATTCAGCACAAAAAGTCGTTCATGGAAAAATTAATGTGGTTAATGTTTGGAATGAACCCGTTAAAATAGAGTTTGGAAAAGAGGATAAGAAAATAGGGGAATTTGCCATTAAATCTTTGGAAGCCGCTACGAGCGCATTAAAAGAAGGGACAATTGATGTTTTGGTGACTGCACCAATCAATAAGCACAATATTCAATCTGACAATTTTAACTTCCCAGGACACACCAATTATTTAGCAGAGGCATTGGGAGGTAATAGCTTAATGTTTATGGTTTCTGATGGACTTCGAGTAGGACTTCTTACAGACCATGTTCCCCTTAAGGATGCAGCAAATCATATTACGGAAGAACTGATTACGGAGAAGATCAATACTGTTATCACATCATTGCAACAAGATTTTGCAATTAGAAAACCTAAGGTTGCTGTTCTCGCTATAAATCCTCATGCTGGTGACAATGGAGTTATTGGTAAAGAGGATGACGATATACTACGACCAACTCTAGAAAAGATCAAGTCAGAAGGAAATTTAGTTTATGGGCCATACTCAGCCGATAGTTTCTTTGGTTCAAATAATTACCAAAAATTTGACGCAGTTATAGCGTCTTATCACGACCAAGGCTTAATACCTTTTAAAACCATAACATTTGGTCAGGGTGTTAATTACACTGCCGGTTTAGATAAAGTTAGAACATCTCCAGACCACGGTACGGCTTATGAAATTGCCGGAAAAGGACAGGCCGATGAGAGTTCATTTAAACAAGCTATTTTCGCGGCAATACAAATTTTTAGAAATAGAGTGGTTTATAATCAATACAGTAAAAATCCATTAAAGAAAGCCACAAAATAGATGTCAACAAAAATTGTTGATATCTATACCCTAAATTAGGAAAAATTCATATATTTGCAGGCTCAAAATGAGAGTGGTAATGAAGGCATTTAAAGATTATATAATCCAATTTGTAGGATTAAAAGAAGGAGAACACCATTTTAATTTTGATATAAATAATACGTTCTTTCAAAATTTTGAGTATGATGAGTTTAATTCAGCAGATGTAAAAGTTGAGCTAAAACTCATAAAGAAAACGACATTGCTGGAATTGTATTTCTCGGCCTCAGGTTTTGTTAATGTTAATTGTGACCTAACCAACGAGCCCTATGATCAAGCCATTGAAGATGAATATAAATTGGTGGTAAAGTTTGGTGCTGAATATAATGACGATAACGAAGACATCTTAATTGTGGCGCATGGAGAATACGAGATTAATGTAGCACAATATATTTATGAACTTATTGTATTATCAGTTCCTATTAAACGCGTTCATCCTGGTATTGAAGACGGATCATTACAATCAGACATACTTTCAAAATTAGAAGAACTAAGTCCTAATGAGGACTCTAAAACGAAATCATCAGAGGATATTGACCCTCGTTGGAATAATTTAAAAAAACTATTAACGGATAAATAACATTTAAAATGGCACATCCAAAACGTAAAATATCTAGAACAAGAAGAGACAAAAGAAGAACGCATTATAAAGCTTCTGTGCCTCAGATAGCAACTTGCCCAACTACTGGTGAGCCACACTTATATCATAGGGCACATTGGCACGAAGGAAAATTATATTACAGAGGTCAAGTCTTAATAGATAATTCATCTGAAGAAGAAAATTTAGCATAACTATTATGCGCGCATAGAATAAAACGCTCACTTGTGAGCGTTTTTTTTGTTATAATTTTTTGAATAGGGCAAAAACCACTTAATTTGCATAATTATTTGCCAAAAAATGCTGAAAATTGGTTAAAAAAGGTTGTTTTTTTCCATTTTTCTATACTTTTAATTAATATAAAAGCTAATAATGAGTAAAATCACGGCGGCAATTACAGCTGTAGGAGGCTACGTTCCCGATTTTGTTTTATCTAACAAGGTCTTGGAGACAATGGTAGATACCAATGACGAATGGATCACTACACGAACAGGTATAAAAGAACGTAGAATACTTAAGGAAGAAGGAAAAGGCACGTCATTCTTAGCTATTAAAGCAGCAGAAGAGCTCATACAGAAGACGGGTTTAGATCCTAAAGAGATTGATTTAGTAATAGTAGCTACAGCAACTCCAGATATGAAAGCTGCTTCTACCGCAGCATTTACTGCAACACATATTGGAGCAACAAATGCATTTTCGTATGATTTAGAAGCTGCGTGCTCAAGTTTTCTCTTTGGAATGTCAACCGCTGCAGCGTATATAGAGTCTGGTAGATATAAAAAAGTGCTTTTAATAGGGGCAGATAAAAATTCATCTTTTATCAACTATAAAGATAGAGCAACATGCATAATTTTTGGAGACGGTGCAGGTGCTGTCTTGTTTGAACCTAATGAAGAAGGCCTTGGATTACAAGATGAATTATTGAGAAGTAATGGTGAGGGTCGTGAATTTTTACAAGCGACTTATGGCGGATCATCTTACCCATTGACTCAAGAAGCTTTTGATGAAGGGAAGCACTATGTGTTTCAAGATGGAAGAACAGTATTTAAAAATGCTGTTTTTAATATGGCCGATGTAGCCGAACGAATTCTAAAAAGAAATAACTTAACCAACGACGATATTTCTTGGTTAGCCGCACATCAAGCCAATAAGAGAATTATTGATGCAACTGCACAACGCATTAACTTAGAAGAAGAAAAAGTAATGATGAATATCCAGAAGTATGGCAATACAACCTCTGCAACCTTACCATTGTTACTTCACGATTACGAATCAAAATTAAAAAAAGGAGATAATCTCATATTTGCTGCCTTTGGCGGTGGGTTTACTTGGGGCTCTATTTATTTTAAATGGGCTTACTAATTCTAATTAAAAACTAACTAACAAAAATATCTAAACACTATGGATTTAAAAGAAATTCAAAACTTAATAAAGTTTGTCGCTAAATCTGGCGCAAGCGAAGTTAAGTTAGAAATGGATGATGTTAAAATTACCATCAGAACTGGTTCTGATAACGAAACCACTATAGTACAGCAATTACCAATGCAGGCCGCACCAGTGGTGCAGCAGCAAGCTCCAGCACCTGCAGCACCTTCTGCGCCGGCAGAAGCAGCTGCTCCAGCAGCCTCAAGTGAGGATTCTAAATACATAACAATAAAGTCACCAATTATCGGAACATTTTATCGTAAACCTTCTCCAGACAAACCTGTTTTTGTAGAGGTTGGAACTGAAGTTAAAGAAGGCGATGTGCTTTGTGTTATTGAAGCTATGAAGCTATTTAATGAGATTGAATCTGAAGTTTCAGGCAAGATCGTTAAAGTGTTAGTGGACGATTCGTCTCCAGTAGAGTTTGATCAACCATTATTCTTGGTTGACCCATCATAACAATTGAAAATTCCAATCCACAAATCCCAAACCCAATTATTGGAATTTGGTGCTTGGAAATTGAATTTTTAAAACTAAAGTTATGTTCAAAAAAATACTAATCGCGAATAGAGGCGAAATAGCATTGCGTGTCATTAGAACATGTAAGGAAATGGGTATTAAGACAGTTGCTGTGTATTCCACCGCAGATGCTGATAGCCTTCATGTTAAGTTTGCAGACGAAGCAGTCTGTATAGGTCCGGCCCCCAGTAGTGAATCTTATTTAAAAATAGCAAATATTATCGCTGCTGCAGAAATAACTAATGCAGACGGTATTCATCCTGGCTATGGATTTTTGTCAGAAAATGCTAAGTTTTCTAAAATATGCGAAGAACACGGGATTAAATTCATTGGAGCATCTGAAGAGATGATTGCCAAAATGGGAGATAAGGCTACTGCTAAAGCTACAATGAAGGCCGCAGGAGTCCCTTGTGTCCCTGGAAGTGATGGAATTATAAAAGACTTTGAAGAATGCAAGAAAGTCGCAAAAACAACGGGTTATCCAGTGATGTTAAAAGCAACTGCTGGTGGTGGTGGAAAAGGTATGAGAGCCGTATGGAAACCTGAAGATCTAAAAGAAGCATGGGATTCTGCCAGGCAAGAATCAAAAGCAGCTTTTGGAAATGATGATATGTACATGGAGAAGCTTATCGAAGAACCTAGACACATTGAAATACAGATTGTAGGTGATTCCAGAGGTAAAGCTTGTCATTTATCTGAAAGAGATTGTTCCGTTCAAAGACGTCATCAAAAGTTAACAGAAGAAGTCCCGTCTCCATTTATGACAGATAAACTAAGAGACAAAATGGGGAAAGCTGCAGTAAAAGCAGCGGAGTTCATTAAGTATGAAGGGGCAGGAACTGTTGAGTTTTTGGTAGACAAGCACCGGAACTTCTATTTCATGGAAATGAATACACGTATTCAGGTAGAACATCCAATTACCGAACAAGTTATAGATTTCGACTTAATTAGAGAGCAAATTTTAGTGGCAGCAGGCGTTCCAATTTCAGGTAAAAATTATACGCCTAATTTACACTCCATAGAATGTCGTATTAATGCAGAAGATCCTTATAATGATTTTAGGCCATCTCCTGGAAAGATTACGACACTCCATGCGCCAGGAGGTCATGGGGTGCGATTGGATACACATGTCTATGCGGGATATAGCATTCCACCGAATTATGATTCGATGATAGCCAAGTTAATTACCACTGCTCAAACAAGAGAAGAAGCTATCAATAAGATGAAGCGAGCCTTAGATGAGTTTGTTATAGAGGGCATTAAGACCACAATTCCGTTTCATAGACAACTAATGGAACATCCTGATTATTTAGCGGGTAATTATACCACTAAATTCATGGAAGACTTTGAAATTAAAGAAGAAAGTGAAGACTAATAAAAACCCCAAACATTTAGGTTTGGGGTTTTTATTTTGCATGGTATGAGACAACTTTTAGCATATCAAAAAAGAACTTTTTTGGGAATCAAATAATTACAGTTAATTTTAAGGTGTTAAAACACTTATCATGAAAAAGAAAAATTACTTTAGATTCGTAGCTATAGCAGCTGTTTTTCTTTCATTATCCGCATACTCACAGAGCCTTAAGCAGGTTTGGGTTAGTGTTGATGAAGTAAAAGCAAAGAATACCACTCAACAACCTCGAAAGATTGAAGTTGTACAAGAGAAATTTTATCAACTTAATCTTGAAAGTTTAAAGAATTCACTTCTGAGTGCAGGTGATAGAGAAAATCCAGGAAACGTCTCAATCGATTTACCCAATTCGGACGGAGAGTTAAATAAATATTATGTTCTCGAAACACCGGTTATGGAACCAGTACTCCAGGCAAAGTATCCAAACATCAGAACATACACTGGTCAAGGTGTTGACAATCCAAGAGAGGTTATCAAATTAAGTATAACACCAAAAGGGTTGAATGTAATGATTTTAGGAACCTCTAACGGTACTCAATTTATTGATCCTTATTCGATAGATGGGAATATTTATACGGTTTACTCAAAAAAAAATACCAGGTTAAGAGATTTTGAGTTCGAATGTGGTGTAGTTGACGATCCATTGCTTAATAGTAGGGGTTCTGATTTAAGTGCTTTTGCAAGAAATGCCAGCGATGGTATTTTGAGAGACTATAGAATAGCTATTGCCTGTACAGGAGAGTATACAACTTTTCATGGAGGTACTGTTGCTGGAGCTATGGCAGCTATGGTCAATACGATGAATAGAGTCAATGGTATTTATGAAAGAGACTTGTCCATTACCATGACTATGGTAGATAATACTAGTATAATTTTTACTGATGGTGCCACAGATCCATTTAATAACAATAGTTCTTCGATTTTAATTGGCCAGAGCCAAACGGAGATTAATAACGCAATAGGTGCTGTAAATTATGATATTGGACACACCTTTAGTACTGGAGCCGGAGGACTTGCTGGGTTGGGAGTTACTTGTAACAACTTTAATAAGGCAAGAGGCGTTACAGGTTTATCACAACCCATAGGTGATCCATTTGACATAGATTTTGTGGCGCACGAACTTGGACATCAATTTGGCTCCCCACATACTTTTAATGGTAATCAAGGAAATTGTTCTGGTGGAAATCGATCAGCGTCGAGTGCTTACGAACCCGGAAGTGGAACAACAATCATGGCTTACGCAGGCATATGTGGTTCTGACAATGTCCAAGGTAACAGTGATGATTATTTTCATCAAAGAAGTTTAGACTTAATCTGGGCACATGTACTTAGCACGGGAGTTTGTCCAGTCAATAGATCCAATACAGGGAATATTGAACCCACTGCTGATGCAGGTTCTAACTTTGTCATTCCAGGAGGAACACCTTACAAATTAGATGGCGGTGGGTCTACTGATCCGGATGGAAATACCACTTTGACTTACACTTGGGAGCAATATGATTTAGGGCCATCAGGAGTGCCTACGGAAACAACTTTTTTAGGACCATTGGTGAGGTCATTTGGAGGAACTGGTGATCCAACAAGATATGTGCCGCGACTTTCTGATATTTTAAATTTTGGAGGTGTATCAACTACCTGGGAAAAATTGGCAACAATAAGTAGGTCAATTAATTACAGGCTAACGGTAAGAGATAATGACACCAGAGGAGGGCAAACGGACTTTGATCAAATGACAATAACAAATGTAGGAGCCGCTGGTCCTTTTGTTGTAACATCTCAGGCAACAAATCAAATTGTATGGACACCTGGAACTACGGAAACAATTACATGGAATGTTGCCGGTACAACAGGTAATGGAATCAATGCAGCCAACGTTAACATACTTTTATCTACTGATGAAGGATTGACATACGGTACAGTATTGGCATCAAATGTTCCTAATGATGGATCTCATGATATAACAGTACCAAATGTTTCTGCGCCTAGATGCAGAATTATGGTAGAAGGCGCAGGGAATATATTCTTTAATATTAATGATTCATTTTTCGCAGTTGGAAATTATACATACGAGCTTACAGATGTTTGCGAAGATTATTTATTTAATGCTAATGTAACTATTGTTGAAAATGCTGGCTCATACACTGGATATGGACTAACGGTTACTGATGATGTTACAATTAGTGATTTAGACGTTAATGTAAATATTACAGGTACTAACAATGCGGATATATTCCATGGAATTCGTGGACCTTTTCAAACAACAGAATTACAACAATTAGCATCCGGAGTATGTGCTGGCAGCTCAAATCAAGATTGGACCTTTGATGATGAAGGAATAGCAATAAATTGTGGAAGTACAAACAATGGCGATAATGTGATACCCCAAATACCGCTTTCGTTCGCTGACGGACAAAGCTCAGCTGGTACTTGGGTGTTTTTTATTACTGATGTTAATGTAGACGGTACAACTTCCACTCTGAACTCTGTTACACTGACAATTTGTAGAGAAGAGATTGCACCAGTATTATCTATTGAAGAAAACGAATTAGACCAATTGACAATTTACCCTAACCCTAACAATGGTGAATTTAACTTGGCGTTCAATCCAAAATCAGGAGAAGATATTGGTATTCAAGTCTATGATATGAGAGGGAGACTAATTTACTCTAAATCTTTCGCTACTGTAGGCCGATTTGAAGAAGTTATATGGCTTAATAATGCTCCATCAGGTGTTTACTTATTGAATATTTCAGATGGCTCTCAGAAAGTGACTAAGAAAATAATAGTAGAATAAGATTTTAATTTATAATTTAAAAGCTCCTTATTAAGGAGCTTTTTTTATGCTATGAATCTATCATATTGGGAAATAAAATCTTGGTTAACTAATGTAGACTATACCATTGTAGGTAGCGGCATAGTTGGTCTTAATTGTGCATTACACCTAAAACTGAGATTTCCCAAAGCAAATGTTTTAATTCTTGAAAAGGGTATACTACCTCAAGGTGCTAGTACAAAAAACGCTGGTTTTGCCTGTTTCGGAAGTTTAAGCGAAATCATTGATGACTTAGAAAATCATACCGAAGACGAGGTTTTACGGCTCGTAGAAAAACGGTACAACGGACTAGAGCTTTTAAGAGAAACACTAGGTGATAACGCTGTCGATTATAAAGAATTGGGTGGTTTTGAGTTATTCACTCAACAAGACGATGATTTATATGACGAGTGTTTAAAGCATCAAGAAAAAATCAACAAGTTATTACACCCTTTTTTTAAGACTGATGTATTTTCATGGCAATCCAACAATTGCGTCTTTAACAATATTAAATCCAAAATCAGTTTTAATCGCTTCGAAGGTCAGATTGATACAGGAAAGATGATGGCGACCTTGTTACAAAAAGTGCAAATAGCGGGCGTTAGGATTTTGAACAATTGCTTAGTTAATTCCTATAGTGAAGATTTAGATTCGGTAAAGATTAAAACAGAGCATTTCGAGTATTCGACTTCAAAACTCATCATCACCACAAACGGTTTTGCCTCAGAATTGATAGGACAAAGTATAAAACCAGCAAGAGCACAAGTGCTAATTACAAAACCAATTGATGAGTTGCACATAAAGGGAACATTCCATTTAGATAGAGGGTATTATTACTTCAGAAATATTGATAATCGGATTTTACTAGGAGGCGGGCGACACCTTGATTTTAAGGGTGAAGAAACTACTGAGTTTGGTGAGACCCAAATGATTCAAAGTAAGCTTGAAGAGCTACTTCAGACTATAATCCTGCCAAACGAAATATTTGAGATAGATCATCGCTGGTCTGGTATAATGGGAATAGGTGAACAGAAAAAAGCCATTGTAAAGCAACTTGGTAATAATCTGTATTGCGGTGTGAGACTTGGCGGAATGGGAGTGGCCATTGGCAGTTTAATAGGCAAAGAACTTGCGCACTTAATCGAATGAATATAAAAGCACAACTCCATTTTAGATGTCAAGAGATTTTGAACAAACGCTTGCTTGTGATTCAAGAAAGTATCTCAGATATACAAATCGCATTGCAATCTGAAACTAAAAGTAGTGCAGGAGATAAGCATGAAACGGGTAGAGCCATGCTTCAATTAGAGCGTGAAAAGGCGGGACAACAATTAGCAGAACTTCAAAAGCTGATTGAAACACTTCAAAGGATAGACACAGAAATACAGCACAATACTGTGGCATTAGGCAGTGTCGTCAAAACAACAGATGACAACTATTTTATAAGTGTAAGCATTGGTGAGATTAAATTACAAAACGAGTCTTTTTATGGTATTTCAATTGCCACACCAATAGGTCAATTATTATTTTCTAAATCAGTTGGTGATGAAATTAGATTTAGAACTAAGACATTTATAATAATCGATATTTTATGAGAAGCTCTAAAGTTGCGATTTTGTCAGTGTATAAAAAGAATAAATGATAGAGGGTATAATAGTAATAATTGCTATTTTTGATCTCAATGTTGTTTTCTTCGACCCAAAGACAATATAACCTCAATGTAACCATCGGCTTCACATGAAAAGATTTTTCAATATTTTTTTTCTACTTTTTAGTTTTACTCTATTTAGTAGTTGTTTTGAGATTTTAGAGGAGATTAACTTCAATGCGGATGGAAGTGGTAAAATGTTGGTGACATTCAATTTGAGTAAAAGCAAATCTAAAATTGCATCCATAATGCTTTTAGACAGTGTTAATGGGTATAAAGTCCCATCAAAAGAGGACATTAGCATAGCCTTAAAAGAAGCAAAGAACCACCTGAAAACTATTGACGGTATTTCTAATATAAATACAACCAAGGATTTTGATAATTATATCTTCACAATATCATGTGATTTTAGTTCTACCGGTAATTTAGATGCTGTTTTTAAGGATCTCATTAGTAAGCACAACAAAAAGAGCAAAACGAATTTTAACACGACTAATTTTTCGTTTAATAATAGTACAAATAGTTTCAAGCGCTTATTTTCTTATGATGCTAGCATTAAAAGGAATTTTTATAAATTAAATAGTGAGGATCGTAAAATCTTTGAAGACGCTAATTATACAAGTATATACAGGTTTGAAAATGACGTTAAACAAGTATCCAATGCGAGCGCAAAAGTGTCTCCTAATAAAAAAGCGGTATTTCTTAAAGTAGATCTTATGTCGTTAATTTTAGGAAAAAAGAATATTGCTAATACTATTCAATTATCAAAATAATAAAGAACCCAAACATTATAAAAATGAAAAAAATATTACTTTTTGCTTATCTGTTTTGCATTACACTATCAATAAATGCACAGGACTTAGTGTCTAAAATACCAAAAGATGCAAAAGCAGTTATTTCGATAAAAGGTAAAAATATTACAGAGCTGGTCTCTATTGCGGAGTTTGAAAATTCCAAAGTAGGAAAGCTTCTCTTAGAGGAATTGCTGAGGGGTACTGATGGAAAGGTTTCTAATCTCAATGAACTAGGAATAGACCTAAACAGTAATTTCTATTACTTTATGCAATCAGATTCCCTCGGTTTTAAGCATAATTTTTTAGTACCTCTAAAAAATAAAACGGGCTTTGAAAGCTTAATGCCAGAGCGACAAAAGGAAAAGATAATCATGGATGGTGATCTGTCATATTTTGTAGACCCCTACGATAGTATGGTGACGATGTGGAACAGCAATGCTTTAATTGTAAGTATTTTACAAGAAACGAACAGCTATGACGCTTACAGTTATAATGATTATAATATAGAAGAAGCACCAGCGGTTGTAGTAGAAGAAATAGAAGAGATAGAAGAAACTGTTGAGCCAGAACCTGCAGAAGAGGAAGTTATAGAATCGACAGAACAGAGTTACAATGATTATTACGAGAAAAGACGAAAGGAAAGGGAAGCAAAGCAAATGGAAGCTAATAAGTTGCTTATAGCTCAAGCAAAAACTACAATGATGGGTAACTATGCTAGCGGTTCAATATTAAAGAACACGGTATACCTCAAAGCGGTAGGTAAGAGTAAAGATGAAGCTGTTGCCTGGATAGGTGATTTTAGTAATCTCTATTCAGATATTTTAAGACAAGCATCATATGGCTTAGGTACTAGCTACTTAGGTTTATATAGTGGTCTGGAAAATTTCTATGGTAATATGTCCATTACCTCTAAACTTAATTTTCAAGAAGAACAAGTGTCCCTCAAGACAAGTTATGTCATGAGTAGTGAAATGTCCAAGTACATGGAAGCCATGTATGACGGTAAAATGAACTCCGACTTTTTCAATTATTTTAACGAAGACAAAATGTTGGGTTATTTTTCTGTTAATGCGAGTACACAAGGCGTTTTAGAAGCGTATCCGGACATGGTAGCCAGCATGTTCAAAAATTATGAGGATGACGAAGTTGCGGCTTTTGTGCCAATAGGTATGCGCGTGCTATCATTACTGCTAGATGAGGAAGGCGCAGCAAGAATCCTTAGAGGCGATATGTTATTTGTACTTACGGAAATGAAAGAAAGAGAATTGAGTTACACGACATATGAGTATGACGAAAACTATGAAAGAACAGAAGTAACCAAAACAAAAAAGGAAACCTTACCAGGATTTTTGATGATGGTGACATCTTCTGAAGAGGATATGTTCCGTAAATTAATGGATATTGCTGTAAAAGAAAGTCGCGGCGAAGTTACTCTAAACGCCAACGGGATATATCAGTTAAACACTAACGAATTGCCGTTCTCACTCAATGTCATGTTTAAAGACAATACTATTCTTTTAGGAACGTCCTCTGAGGATATGCTTGCAATAAGTAGGGGTAAGTTCAATAGCAAAGTTGGCGGAATGCATAAAAAGCTAATAAAGAAAAACTCCAGCGCTATTTACGTAAATGGACAAGAAATTGCGGCTACATTTCCAAGAGAAATTATGCCAAATGATATCAAGAAGCGCATAGATTTTGTCGCAGAGAACACGAGAGATGTTGTTTTTAAAACGAGTAAAATCAAGAATAATACTTTAGAAGGAGAAATGATTTTAAACACACCAGAAAAAGGACATAATAATAGTTTAGCCTATTTCTTAAATATGATTAATGCGCTAATTGATTAATTCATAAAAAGGCATCTTTTGAAAAAGTATTTAAAAATTTCCCTATCAATATTATTACTTTTATTGATAGGGTATTTTGGTTATAAGCATTTTAAGAAAACAACGATCTTACTTGATGTTATCCATGAAGATGCAGAAAGTGTCATTAAAATAGGTGTCCATGATATTACAAAGACATTAATTTTAGATGCGTTATGGTCACCAAGTTATTACTGGAAAAAAACAGGATCTTATAAAAAAGACAAAAAGAAAGACTCATTAAAGGGTGATGATAAAGGTGTGGATTTAAAACCGTTCTCTATAGTATTTTATACTATCAAAGCTGTTGAAAATACGCTTTTTACGACATTTAAAATTGATGACACCGAAGCTTTTGAAAACTATATCAATAAGTATTCAAAGAAAAAATCAATTACAATTTTAGCCGACTCAAAAGGTTACAAGCATCTTAGTTTAGGAAAGTCTAAATTGATATTGGCTTGGAACACCGAAAAATTGGCAGTTGCACTAACTTCTGGTACATCCATAGAAAAATTAAAGACTGTTTTTGAAGATGTGTTGCTACACAACAAGTTGATATCAGATAAAAACAATGATATCATTAAAAAGCTCAGTGCAGCATCAGACCATATTACTTTCGCAAGAAAAGAAAGCTTGATAGGATTAAATTTTAAAGATGGACAAGCCATAATAGACGGTACTATTCACACAGAAATTCCAAATACTTTCAAAACTAATATTACTCATAATAGATTGCCAGAAGCATCATTACAGATGTATTTTGATGCGAATTTTGATAAGCAAGAGAATAATAACATATTGTCAAGAAGGTTAAAAGACTTATCATTTTTCACTAAAAATAACTTGGAAGTCAAAGAATTAGTAGACAGGACAAATGGGTTTTTAAGTATTACAATCAGAGGTACAACTAAGCAAGCTGATACGATCGTAAGCTATGAGTACGATGATAATTTTGAGAAAGTAGCCGTAAAAACACTAGAAGAAAAGAAAGTCCCAAAAGTATCTATGCATATTGGCACCAATGACAACGAAAGTTTGGAAGAGTACTTAACAACTCAAGGAGCCATAAAAAATAACATCTTGACCAGTATTCCCTATTACACTTTTTACGCTGAAGAGAATAGCAATGGAATTTTGTTTAATACAACTAAGGAGACAACGGTGACCGAAGAGAAAAACAGCTCCAGTTTTTTTAGACTAGAGACTAGTTTTGACGGTCTGCAAGACGATATGTCAATTCCAGGGGCGAATGACATCTTTTCATTATTAAATACTTTGGAAATAGAAGCCAATCAGGTTGAAGGAACTAACCAAATTGAAATTCAGGGAAAGCTATCAGCCAAGCAAGAAGATATAAATATTATACCTCAAATTTTCTTTGGACTGCAGCAAAAGAAAGCCGACATATTTTTGGACAAAGAAGATTTATAATTTGTAAGTTTTGACTTTTATTGATTTGTCGCTTTTATTATAGCAAATGACGTTTTTATTGCGTTCAATGATTAAATAATTCAGTAACTTCACAATAAAAATTAGTTATGAAAATACGATTTGTTGTTGTATTTCTGCTGTGTTTGTCTCTCACAGGTTTTGCTCAAAAATCTTCCGTAGATTTCGAAATAAAAAATGTTGGTATTACCGTCGATGGACATTTTAACACTTTTGTAATTAATGTTGAATTAGGCTCTAATGCAGAGCTAAAGACTATTTCAGGAAAAATCACAGCATCTTCAATTGAAACAGGAATCGATAGTAGAGACGAACATCTTTTGGAGGAGGATTACTTTCATGTAGAAAAGCATAAGTATATCACACTAAAAAGTACTTCAATTGCTAAGACCTCTCCATCAAAATATAGCGTAAAAGCAACCCTTTCCATTAAGGGAAAAACAAAAAGCATTACTATTCCTGTTATGATTCAAAAAGTCGATGGTGGCCATAAAATCACTTCTGACTTCGAAATTAATCGCCGCGACTTTGATGTTGGCGGAGGTAGTTTTGTAATGAGCAAAACGGTGAAAATCTATGTCACCCATTACCAAAAACTGTAATGCAACAACAACACTTTGATGTTATAATTATCGGTGGTGGACTTGCTGGCTTAACGAGCGCTATTCACTTATCACAATGTAATATTAGAGTCTTATTAATCGAAAAAAACAGTTATCCAAAACATAAAGTTTGTGGTGAATACGTGTCGAACGAGGTACTGCCTTATTTGAATTTTTTAGGTTTTAATCCTTTCGATTTTGGGGCGAAAAAAATCTCAAAATTTGAATTAACCACACATAACAACAAAAAGATTGAAGCAGAGCTACCGTTAGGCGGATTCGGAATGAGCCGATATGAAATGGATTTTCAGCTTTATCAATTGGCAATAAGGCAGGGTGTTCTAGTTACACAGGATTCTGTTGTTGATGTAACATTTGAAGATGATCAATTTCATATTCAAACCAAATCAAATCAACGTTTTACTTCAAAAATTACTGTTGGTGCTTTTGGAAAACGATCGAGTTTAGATGTTAAATTTCAACGCCGATTCATTGCCAAAAAATCGCCCTACCTAGGCGTGAAAATTCATGTATCAGGTAATTTCCCTGAAGATAAAGTAGCGCTTCACAATTTTAAAGGTGGTTATTGTGGAGTGTCTAAAGTGGAGAATAATCATATTAACTTATGTTACATCACCAATTATGACGCATTTAAAAGATATAAGGATATTGAAACATTTCAAGAGGAAGTGCTCTTTAAGAATTCAGCATTAAAGAATATGTTTCAGAAGTCAAATCCTGAATTTGTAAAACCACTAACCATCAGTCAAATTTCCTTTGAAACTAAAAACCCTATTGAGAACCATATGATAATGTGTGGTGATTCTGCGGGAATGATTCATCCACTCTGTGGAAATGGTATGGGAATGGCTATAAGAAGTGCGCAATTAGCATCTGAACTCATTATTGACTATCTTCAAAAGGAAATAAAAACGCGAGTAGAATTAGAACGTAAGTATAGCAAAAGCTGGAATAAAGCTTTCAGCTTCAGGTTAAAAGTTGGCCGTACTATTGCCTATTTATTCAGGCAAGATTGGTTGGCGCCAAAATTACTAGTAACTTTAAGAAAGTTACCATTTTTAGTGCCACTAATTATAACAATGACACACGGAAAACCAATAGAGATTTGATGAGTTTGTTTGTTGATACCACATACAGGAGCACTGCGACAGAAATCATGGACGATTTTTCCATGAAGGGCGAATTGCTTCGTGATACTTTAGATAAACTGGGCCAAATCAATAAATGGCTTGGTGGAAATCACGTCACATTAAATGGGCTAAAAGAATTACTTAAAGACCAACCAAAAGATAAAGCGTATACCATTATAGACTTGGGTTGTGGTCATGGTGACATATTAAGACTAATAGCAGATTATGGAAGACATCATAATTATTCATTTCATCTTATTGGGATTGATGCTAACCAAGACGCTATTAAATATGCCAACGAATTATCAAAAGACTATGGCGAACTAACGTTTAAAAACCTAGATATTTTTTCTAAAGACTTTGAAAATTTAGACTATGACATGGTGTTGTCTACCTTGTTTTTGCATCATTTTAATCAAAATGAAATCCATACACTTTTAAAAAAACTAACTGCAAAATCTAAGCTAGGCATCGTTATAAATGATTTACACCGTAATAAAATGGCTTATGGCTTATTTAAATTATTGGGTTTGGTAATTTCAAACCATATGATAGTACAAGATGGTTTGACCTCAATTTTAAGAGCATTTAAACGTGAGGAATTAGAAAGCATTTCAGAACAACTCAACCTTAAATCACAAATTCGTTGGAAATGGGCATTCCGCTACCAATGGCTAATTAAAACCTAAATGGCAGTAAGAATTACATCGGTTGCAAAGCAACTTCCAAAATACACCAGAGAAACCAAAGACATTCTTCCTTATGTCGAACTTTGGCTCGAAGGACAAGAAGAGCGTTTTAAGCGAAAGGTTCTGAAGATTTTCGAAAATGCTGCTGTTGATAAGCGCTATTCCATAATGGATGCTGAAGAGGTATTTTTAAAAACATCATTTGAAGAAAAAAATGATATTTACATACGAGAATCCGTAAAACTCGCAGAAAAAAGTCTACTAAAAGCGTTAGATAAGGCCAGTCTAGAACCAACAGATTTAGATTATATCATTACTGTAAGCTGCACAGGTATTATGATTCCATCATTAGACGCTTACTTAATAAATCGCCTTAAGCTAAAGCAGGATATTGTGCGTTTACCAGTTACTGAAATGGGGTGTGCAGCTGGAGTTTCAGGAATTTTGTATGCAAAGAACTTTTTGAAAGCGAATCCTAATAAACGTGCAGTGGTCATTGCTGTAGAATCACCAACGGCTACGTTCCAGCTCGATGATTATTCCATGGTAAATATCGTAAGCGCTGCTATCTTTGGTGATGGTTGCGCAAGTGTTATTTTATCATCTTATGAAGATGAGGTTGGTCCCGAAATTAAGGACGAAGCCATGTACCACTTTTACGATGCAGAACATATGATGGGATTTAAATTAAGGAATACAGGTTTACAAATGGTTTTAGATCAGTCAGTACCTCAGACCATAGCAGATCATTTTCCTAATATTATTCATCCATTTTTAGAAAAGAATGATTTAACCATTGCCGATATTGATCACTTAGTGTTTCATCCCGGAGGCAAAAAAATTGTTCAAACCGTTGAGGACTTATTTGGCGATTTAGGTAAGAACATTGATGATACAAAAGAAGTATTACGCTTATACGGGAACATGAGTAGCGCTACAGTACTTTATGTTTTAGAGCGCTTTTTGGATAGAAATTTACCTAAAGGCAACAAAGGCATTATGTTGAGTTTTGGACCTGGATTTTCAGCGCAGAGAATATTATTAGAGTGGTGATATGAAAGAATTTAAAGATAAAAATTACTGGGCTTTAATACTGGGAGGCAGTAGCGGTCTTGGTTTGGCGACAGCAAAAAAACTAGCCAAACATGGGATGAATATCTGCATCGTCCATCGTAACTCCAGAATGCAAGAGGAAATGATTCAAAATGAATTTGAAATAATCAAACGAGAAAATGTGGAGTTCAAATCCTTTAATACCGACGCTTTTAAACCTGAAAAGATTAAAGCGGTTATTGAAACGCTAAAAGCTGAATTTGGTAAAGAACAAAAAATAAGAATTCTAGTACATAGCGTTGCTAAGGGAAACTTAAAACCAATGGTTTCAACCGAAAAATCAGTTTTAAAGCATGACGATTTTGCGTTAACCATTAGCGCTATGAGCATCAGTCTGTACAATTGGACCAAAGCGCTTTACGAAGCTGATTTATTTAGGGAAGACTCAAGAATTATAAGTTTCACAAGTGAGGGCAATAGCAAAGCATGGCAAAATTACGCGGCAGTTTCTGCAGCGAAAGTTACACTCGAGGCCATTACTAGAAACATTGCCTTAGAATTTGCACCATATGGTATTAAGGCGAATTGCATTCAAGCAGGTGTAACAGACACATCATCTTTGCGTATGATTCCAGGAAGTGATCAGATTATAAAATATACATTGCAACGAAATCCTAATAAGCGTTTGACCTTGCCAGAAGACGTAGCGAACGCTGTATATTTATTAAGTAAAGATGAAGCATCCTGGATAACAGGAACAATAATTCCAGTAGATGGAGGAGAACATTTAAGTTAGAATGACCACATCGGAAATCATAGCACTATTACCCTACCAAAAACCATTTCTGTTTGTGGATGGTATTGATGCTATTTCAGAAGATGGAATAACTGGGTATTATAAATTTAAGTCAGATGAACCTTTTTACGATGGTCACTTTAAAAACAATCCATTGACACCAGGTGTAATTCTTACAGAATGTATGGCGCAAATAGGCTTGGTGTGCTTGGGCATATATTTATCGAAAGATGAGTTTAAAGAAAACTCCAACCCACAAATTGCCTTAACCTCACACGAAATGGATTTTTATTTACCGGTTTTGCCTGAAGAAAAAGTCATGGTGATTTCTGAAAAGGAAGTTTTTCGTTTTAACAAACTGAAGTGTAAAGTGAAAATGCTAAATGAAAAAGGAGAATTGGTAGCAAGAGGTCTAATTTCAGGAATGATGAAAACATGAAAAATAGAGTCGTCATAACAGGATTAGGCGTAGTTGCACCAAATGGTGTAGGTGTTCCTCAATTTACAGATGCACTAAAAAGCGGAACATCTGGAATTACTTTTCATCAAGAATTAGCCGACTTGAACTTCTCTTGTCAGATTGGAGGTATACCCAATGTTTCAGATGAATTAAAGTCAAAATATTTTACGGATTTACAGTTAAGAGGATTTAATAGTTCAGGTATCTTGTATGGTTGTATAGCAGGCATTGATGCATGGAAAGACGCTGGTTTTGATACGAATCCAGAAAGTGAATTAGATTACGATACAGGACTCATTTTCGGAACAGGTACGTCTGGTGTTGAGAAATTTCGTGAAGCTATTTATAAGTTGGATGACGGTAATGTCAGACGTTTAGGCAGTACGGTTGTATTACAAACCATGGCAAGTGGCGTCAGTGCGTATCTAAGTGGTATGTTGGGTTTGGGCAATCAGGTGACCACAAATTCTTCAGCATGCACCACAGGAACTGAAGCTGTATTAATGGGCTACGACCGAATCAAGTACGGAAAAGCAAAACGGATGTTGGTAGGCAGTTGTAGTGATCACGGTCCATATGTTTGGGGAGGCTTTGATGCCATGCGTGTCATGACCTATAAACACAATGATAATCCTGAAAATGGATCGC
The DNA here is from genome assembly GCF_014243395.1 of Winogradskyella flava. Classification (GTDB taxonomy): domain Bacteria; phylum Bacteroidota; class Bacteroidia; order Flavobacteriales; family Flavobacteriaceae; genus Winogradskyella; species Winogradskyella flava. Next base: position 566,011 of record NZ_JACLCP010000001.1, read on the forward strand.
GCCCAATGAGTACTTCTGCATCAGGTTTTGTGCCCGGAAGTGGTGCAGGCGCTTTGGTTTTAGAATCTTTAGAAAGTGCATTAGCCCGTGGTGCAACAATTTATGCTGAGGTTTTAGGAGGAGAAGTTAATTCCGGAGGACAACGCCAAGGTGGAACACTAACTGCTCCCAATCCCGAGGTAGTAAAACGATGCATTAAAAATGCTTTGAAGAATTCAGAAATAGACTCAAATGAGATCGATGTCATTAATGGTCATCTTACGGCTACCTCTAAAGATACTCTTGAAATTGAGAATTGGACTAAGGCTTTAGAGAGAGAACATAGTGATTTTCCTTATATAAATTCCACCAAATCACTTATTGGTCATTGTTTGGCTGCCGCTGGCGCCATTGAATGTGTGGCAAGTGTTATTCAACTTAAGGAGCAATTTATTGCGCCGAATGGTAACTGTGAAGATTTACATCCAGATATTGAAAATTTGATAGATTCAAGTTGTATTCCAACAGAAAAAATTGACATGAAGTTTGATGTTATTGCTAAGGCGAGTTTTGGGTTTGGTGATGTTAATGCCTGTGTGATTTTTAAGCGATTTAAAGAATAATATTTTTTGTCACATCGAGTGTTTTTCTGAGGAACGAAGAAAAATGTATCGAGATGTTATGCACAAAAGGTTCTCGATACTATTTTCAATTTCATGAAATTGAAAATCACTCGAACTGATATTAACCTTTATTTTATTTAAGCGATTTATGACTTAACTTTACATTTCAAAATTGCACTATGAAAAAGGACGAATTAATTGCCAAATTAAAAACTATTATTGCACCTTATATTCAAGATGAGGAGGCTTTCAAAGACCTGTCAGAAGACACAGATTTTGTAAAGGACCTAAAAATAAACTCGGCTAATCTGGTCGATATTATATTAGACATTGAAGACGAGTTTGATATTCGCTTAGAAAACGAGGATATGGAGCAAATGCTAGATGTGAAATCTGCTATGGCAATTGTAAATTCTAAATTGGAAGCGTAGTGGTTGGCAATGACATTGTTGATCTAAAAGAAGCAGAAAAAGCTTCGAATTGGCAACGTCCAAGATGGTTAGATAAACTTTTTACGATCAGCGAAAAGCAATTGATTCATAATTCTGAAAATCCCTTTGTAATGGTTTGGCGCTTATGGAGTATGAAAGAAGCTGCTTATAAGCTCTTCATCCAAACAAACCCAAGTCGCTTTTATAATCCAAAAGGGTTTGAGTGCAGTATTAGTGATAATTCAGGCGTTATTGAATTCAAGGCTTTTAAATGTTTTGTCCAGACTAAAATCACATCAAACTATATCATTTCTGAAGCGCATTTAGAGCACCAAAAGCTGACTTCTGAAATTATGAAATTTACAACTGCTGATTATAATAAACAGAGCAAAGAATTAAAATCAAGACTTATGGAATTCGTTGGTAGATTGCATCATTTGAAGAAGAATGAATTCGGTGTTCCTACATTATACAATGGGAGAGAAGCATTAAATGTAAGCCTAACACATCATGGTTGTTATGGAGCTTATGCAATAGGATAATTATGAAACGATTGAAACGGCTGATACCAATTATCATAAAGTTTAGAATTGCAATTATTGCAGTTCTTGCCGTTTTAATGGCACTCTCAGGTCATCAAACGCTTAACAAGCTTAGTGTAGACAATTCATTGTCCATTTGGTTTTTGGAAGATGATCCTAGCTACAAAGCTTATATCGATTTTCAAGAAAACTTTGGGTCTGATGAGATTTTTATTGCCATGCTTCCTGTTGCAAATGCTATAGGTGAAGCAGAAGTGAACAAGTTACATGAACTACATCAATCTGTAGAAGCTTTGCCATATGTTAAAACAACCTTTAGTCTTGCCAAAGCTAAATATCCTCTCTATGCAAACGGCAATATAAGATTTGATGACCTATACAATTCAAGACGTAGTGAAAAAGGTTTAAAAAGCTTGTTTTCGAAACTGGAAAACATCACATCCCAATTGGTGACTAAGGATTATAAAAATCAATTGTTTTATATCCAAATGCAACCCACACCTACTATTGAGGAAGATCGTCAGGACATTGCTGTAGAGATTAAAAGTGTGATTGACCAAACTTATTCAGATTACTTTCTAACAGGTCCGCCAGTGTTGAATGAAGCTTACAGTAAAGGGATTTACAAAGAGAGTTTAATATTTGGGATTCTTACGGTTTTAGTAATTACGGTTTTACTGTTATTCTTATTGCCGAGTAAACGATATTTACTTATAGCACTTATTTCTGTTGCAGTGCCTGTTAGTTTACTGTTTGGCTTAATAACATCATTAGGATTTGCATTGAATATGATTTCCATGCTTATCCCAACGATTCTAATGGTGTATAGTGTTAGTGATGCCGTTCACATTATAAACATCTATCATAAAGAGGGCCTTGCAAACGGATCAATGTCTAAAGTAGATTTATTGGCGATTGCTATTCGGAAAAGTTTAACGCCATGCTTCTATACAACATTAACGACTCTTGTTGGGTATTTTGCACTCTACCTATCGCCATTGCCCGCATTTAAAAATATGGGAGTTTTTACTTGCATTGGGTTGGTGTTCAGTTTTTTATTGGTATATCTTATTACCATTATTGGTTTTAGTTTCATGAATTTAAACTTTAAAGAAGCCAAACCAATTTTAAGTTTTAAGACCTATTCTCAAACCAATTTTATTACTTGGCTAAATGGCTTTACAAGTCAATATAAGAACACTTTGATAATATCATTTACAGCAGTGCTGTTATTTGGAATCTATTCCATCTTTCAGGTGAAGATCGATACAAACTCTCGTGATCTATTGGCCGAAGGAAAAGCGAAGCAAGATCTTAGAGCAGTAGAAGTTGAGCTTGGTGGTAGCAATCGGTTACAATTAAATATTGCCACTAATGATGGTAGCGTAATTATAAGTAAAGAGGCGATTAGTAAATTAGAAGTCTTTCAGAATAATCTTGAGAGTAATCCCTTAATTTCCAATCCCGTTTCGGTAGTAACGATCAAATCCTTTTTAGAAAAACGAACTCCCGTGTTGTTTCAGTCGAATGTATCTGAAACCAAGCTCAAAAGTACATTAGAGGATGTGGATGCCAGTGAGAATAGTTTCTTTAAATTATTCTCTGAAGATTTATCTACAGCAGGTTTTACGTTGACACTTATGGAAATGAGAACCTCTGAACTAGAGCAAGTTCTTGATGAGATTAAGAAAGCCTTTGAATCTACATTTGATACAAATGACTATAACTTAAAAATCAATGGATTTGCGGTGGTATTTTCACAATTAAACAACTTCATATTAGAGACTCAATTCAAATCCTTTTTCGCTGCATTTTTTGTGGCATTTCTATGCCTTTGGATTTTCATAAAAAATCTGAGAACAACCATTTTGGTATTAGTTCCAAATATTTTGCCACTGGCTATCTTGGCTATTTTTATGAGTTTATTGGATATTCCATTGGATGTCACCACAGCCATGATTACACCAATCATGTTGGGTATAGCCATGGATGATACCATTCATCTTGTACATAAATACAGACGAAGCAAATACATTACAGGTTCTCCAAATGATCGTATGAATAATGCTATGCACTATACGGGCAGTGCATTAATATCTACGACCATTGCATTGGTTGGAGGGTTTTTAATTATAGCCTCTAGCGCTACACCATCAGTTAAGGATTTTGGATTGCTTTGTGCTGTTACGGTAGCTATTGCCTTGATTACGGATATTTTTTATCTACCGGCTTTGTTGAAGAAGTTTGATAAGTAAAAATTACCTTTCAATCTTAAGGTATATTTCGGATGCTATTTCAAGCGAATCTTTATGTTCAATAAAAATGAAATCTGAATTATACTTAGCTTCTATTAACCAAGAATTTCCATTAAAATAACATTGCTTGACAATAGCTTTTAAATCTGAACGCTCTACAATCTTGAGCTGATGTGCATAGTAGATTTGGTCATCAATAATAGAAAACTCTTCAAAAAAAGACGCTACCAAGGGAAGTTTAGGATGTTTATATAAGTTTTGAGGTGTGTCTTTGGCAATAATTCTTTTATCGTGAAGCACAATCATTTGGTCTGCAAATCCAAGTACATCATTTTTGTCGTGACTCGCCACCACACAAGTTATGTTTTGCTCTTTAAGATGCTTAAATACGCTGCGTCTCAATGATTGCTTTTTAAAGTTGTCGATGTGGCTAAACGGTTCGTCCAATAATAAAATTTCAGGTTGTTTGGCTAAAGCTCTGGCTATGGCGACACGCTGTTTTTGACCACCACTCAAATTTTTGACTTTAGTTTTAGAAAAAGTTTCAAGTTCAACAACTTTTAGGAGTTCTGTAGTCCGTTGCGCTTTTTCTTCTGGATAAAAACGTGATAAGTGCTTACCTATGTTTTCTTCGACTGAAATGTAGGGCATCAAATCGAATTCCTGAGATACATATTTCATAAAATCATAGCCAACGACGAGGTTATGTTTTGGTCCGAGAATTTGGGTGTCTTTCCAAAAAATTTCACCTTGGTCTAAATCGTATTCACCATAAATGAGTTTTAAAAGGGTGCTTTTGCCAGATCCACTTTCGCCAATAATGGCAAGGTTTGCTCCAGTACTGATATTAAAACTAATATCCTTTAAAACCAAATTACTAGTGTAACTAAAAGAAGCATTTTTTATAACAAGCATAGTTCAAAAATACCATAAAAAAACCGCTTGATTTCTCAAACGGTTTTAAACATTTTCAGATGAATTTATCTCTTAATGAATTTACGTTTCATAGTTTTTCCGTAAGACTCAAGCCTCAAGAAGTAAATACCACTTTCTAAATAAGAAACGTCAAGTGTATTTGTGTATAACTTATGGCTAATCACTCGCTTTCCATTAATATCAAAAACTGTAGCAATTTTATCAGTTAAATCGGCTGATGTTTCTATGGTTAGAACATCATCGACTGGATTAGGATAAATAACCATATCATTCAATGTTTCATCTTCAATACTTAAGAAAGAACCTTCGACAATATTATGTGTTGTATTAATAGTAGGATTTGGAATAACATCTACAATACCAGATGGCCAATAAATTGTTATACTCTGTATTACAGTATCAGATCCAATACCAAAATGGGTATTTAAACTACTCATAAACTCAAAACCTTCACCACTTCTAACATCTCTTATTTGGGTTCCAGAAGCTGTTACCAGCTCCACACGAGCGCCAATACCATTGCCGTTACTCACATTACCAACTGTATTAATTTTAATCCAATTGTTAGAGTTAGTGTTGTTTACGTAAATCTGTCCACTACGAAACACATCTAAAAACCCATCATTATTGCTATCTCCTATGGCGCCAGTTGGAGGCACATTAGTTGAGAAATTTGTAAATGTTAAGTCCCCATTGTTGAATAAGATGTCACCATTTGATAGAATATCCACGTAGCCATCGTTATCAAAATCTGCTGGAGCATTTTCAATTCCAAGCTGCGCAGCCAGTACTCCAGAACCGGCAGTGACGTCCGTAAATGTACCATCACCGTTATTACGCATTAATTTAGAGTTTCCGTTTGATGTACTACTTGCGCCTACATACACATCCATATCTCCATCATTGTCAAAATCTGCCCAAGCAGAAGACCATGTTTGCACATTATCACCTAGATTTGAAGAATTGTTATGGCCCGCTCCAGGGTAATTAGTATTATACCAACCATTGCTATCTGCAACGTTTACAAATACACCATTGCCATCATTTCTCCACAATTCGTTTGTACTTATCGTTGTGGATCCACCGCGACACTTGGCAATAAATAAGTCCATGTCTCTGTCATTATCAAAGTCTATCCAAACAGTTCCGTAGTTTCCACCACCAGGTGTTAAACCGAGACCATTTGGGACAACTCCAGTGCTTTCACCTTGGTAAAAAGTTAAGCCACCTGAGCCATCATTAATATAATAAACGTTAGCCTGTACATCGTGACAAACAAAAGCATCGAGATTTCCATCGTTATTTATATCCACAAAGTTTGAACGTTGTGAGAACACATATTCGGATCCAGAAATTTCCGTGTATGCTGTACCCATTGCATTGGCCTGCATAAAAGTTACACCACTACCAGAACCATATAAGAGATCGTTATAGCCGTTCTTGTCAAAATCACCGGCAGCTAAACTCCATGTTGGTAAATTGTCAGCAGAAGACGTCGTAATATCCACCTCATTAAAGCCTCCACTAGCTAGTTGATAGTGAATATTAATATTTGTTGAACCAACAGAAACCACATCATCTAAGAAATCACCGTTAAGATCTACTAAAGCAATATCATAAGTCTCTGAGGTATTTATTGGGTTAGTAGTAAATGTAACCGGATAGCTTAAGATATCTTCACCGGTGGTAAAACTAATCGAAGACCATTCGCTGTAACCATCTACTAAACAATCAGCTCTTACATAGGCAATGTAGTCTGTTTGTTGTGCCAAGGAAGAGAAGTTAAACGTTGTATTTGATGTTACGTTACCTGAGGAAGGTGGTGCTTCAAAAGAAAGTCTAAGGGCGACTTCCCAAGATGTTTCTGTACTTCCAATATTCCAGTTTATTTGTGCGCTATTGGCTGTAACATTGCTCGCAGCTAAATTTGAAATAGTTGGACAAGCAGGAGGAACAACAGATGTAAGTGAGGGGGAGTCGATACAAAAACCCCAACCGAAAGAAGTGTTATCGTCATAAGCTAAGCGATATCTAAAATTTTGCAATTGATTGCTTGTAAACGAAGCTACATTTAGAATTTCACTTGTGTAAGCACCTGGTGTAGGAATACAAAAATCATCATCAATATCAGAATTATCTGGAATTAAATTTCCCCAATTTTGCCATTCGCCATTTGTGCCAGCATCAGCATCCCAGTACTGCAGACTTAATGTTTCTGATTGAAAAATATTATAAACGTATTGAAATGAGACCACAAGATCAGTTTCATTAGCACCAATAGCCGCAGAAATATCTATTGTTGGCGATTCGGCAGCTACATTGTTGATTGAAGAACCTCCAGCATCATCATCATTAAATGAAAATGAAGATGACCCGCCAGCTATTGTCGGATTCGCATCTAGATGATCTAAATCATAAGTTCCGGTTAGCGTCCAGTCTACGCTTGGCCAATTCGCTGGCTCATTTATTACTTGCGCTTCAACAATAAAGGTTGCAAAAGCAAAGATAAATGCGGTTAGTAATGTTTTTTTCATAGTATTTAGTTTAGTTACAGTCAATATTTAAATTGTTTATCCATTGTTCAATGAGATCAACACCTTCATTATGTCTTAGTGTTCTTCCCATAAGTGGCATTCTATAGGATTGCTCTACGGAATTTAGCCTAAAGTGTAATACTGAATTTCGAGCATCGCCAGGCTCTATAATGTTTCCAAGACCTTCACCAAGATCAGTATCTGGTTCTATGCAAACACCCATATTTCCGAAATCTTGAGTACTAGTATAGTCTAGTCGCATTGGGCGATAATCGCAGTGAGTCCCATCTGAATGACAATGTGCACAATTTACATCTAGATAAGCTCGAACTCTTTTATCCAAGGGTTCAGAAGTATCATCATAATCCGGTAAACGAGAAATAGACACAGGCAGTGAATTTTCTAAATACCCTTGATCGATCAACCTATCTAATTGATTGGCTAAACCATCATTATAGCTATATTCTAGGTTTAAATTTCTTGGTTTAGGACCAATAGGTTTTGGTGTTTCCGTCACTTTATGGCAAGTATGGCATTCTGGGCCGGCAGGTATTCTGTAATTCACAGAATTTATAGTGCCATTTTCTTCCCACTCAAGATTTACGAAACTTCCGTCCATATCCAGCGTAGCTTCATTTTGCGCATTGTTCCAAACATAATTTGCAAATATCCAACCGTCTGTTTTTCTTATCATCAAACGAGTCTCAAGAATCTGCGTTTGATTGTTTGGAATTACATTTTCATAATAAAAATTCTTTATCAATATCGTACCAATAGGGAATTCTAAAGGAACATCATCATTAATATAGGTCGACGAAGTATTATTAGGCATCCATACAAAGCGTTTTTTCTTAGCATAATCGGTAAACAACTTTGAATTTAAGGCATAAGGAAGTACGCCAAAGTTTGGGCTTAAATCCTTAATAGCACCTTGAAAAAAATTGTATTCTGAAAGTGTTTGATAAGGGACACGGTCTAAATTTAGATTGATGATAGAGGATGACGTAATCGTAACCGAAACATTTTCAGTTTTACAGTTACCAGAATTATCACAAATGGTATATTGAAATGTGTCTTGTCCAGTTAAGTTTGGCTTTGCGCTGTATATTACGATATCATCACTAGGATTATTGGGTGTGTTATTGAAGTCATTTACTAAAACAGTTCCGTTAGAAGCTTCAGATAAGGTAAGCTCTCCTGACCTAGGAATATTTTCATCATTTTGAAAGATGAAAATTTCTACCTCTGTGTTTTGAGATAACACAACAGTATCAGGATTAGTATCAATATTTAAAGGTGTTGTACCGTCATCTGTGCCACACGATAACGCGAGCAAGACTATGAAAAAAAATAAGTTGTTATTGTATTTTTTTTGCATACAACCTGTTCAATATTAATAAGACAGTTGAAGTCAACAGTTCCCTACCTTTTGATAAAAATAAGATTAAAACTATGATTTTTTTATTAAATCGTTTATAATCATTATTTAAGGTTAAATGACAAAAACAAGTTGGTTAATAGTAAATATTTCTTAACACTAGTATTTTATAGAATACTACCCTTTTATTTTTTCTTTTGTTTTACTTGGCAACACGTCAAAGCCCATATTATAGAGTGTAAACCCATAGATGTCAGCGTATTGTTCAATAGTTTTACTTACTGGAGTTCCTGCGCCATGGCCAGCATCTGTTTCTATTCTTATCACCGTTGGATTATTACCTGCTTGCTTACTTTGTAATTCTGCAGCAAATTTAAAACTGTGTGCTGGCACAACTCTATCGTCGTGATCTCCAGTGGTTACTAAAGTTGCTGGATACTCAACGCCTTCTTTTACATTATGTACAGGTGAATATCCTTTTAAGTATTCAAACATTTCCTTATTGTCTTCAGCTGTGCCATAATCATAGGCCCAGCCTGCACCAGCGGTAAAGGTATGATAGCGCAACATGTCTAAAACCCCAACAGCAGGTAAGGCTACTTTCATTAAATCTGGTCGCTGCGTCATTGTAGCACCGACTAATAAACCACCATTGGAGCCCCCTCTAATAGCTAGGTAATCTGATGATGTATATTTATTGTCAATAAGATATTCTCCCGCAGCAATAAAGTCATCGAACACATTTTGTTTTTTCATTTTAGTACCAGCATCGTGCCATGCTTTTCCGTATTCGCCACCACCGCGAAGATTGGCAACAGCATAAATACCTCCTTGTTCCATCCAAACTGCATTAGCAATGCTAAAACTAGGCGTCAAAGGAATATTAAAACCACCATAACCATAGAGAATGGTTGGATTTTTCCCATTAAGTTCTACGCCTTTTTTATGGGTTATGATCATAGGTACTTTTGTACCGTCTTTAGACGTATAAAAAACCTGTTTACTTTCGTAGTCTTCTGGGTTAAAATCTATGCTTGGTTTACGATACAATTCTGAAGCACCTTCTTCTATATCATATTTGTAAATACTTCCGGGTGTCACATAATTTGTGAAGGAATAGTATAATTCTTTCTCCTCTTTCTTGGCTCCAAAACCGCCAGCACTTCCTACACCAGGAAGTTTAACTTCTCTTACCAATTTTCCGTTATAGTCGTATTGCAAAACCTTTGAAACTGCATCTACCATATAGTTTGCGAAAAAGTAACCTCCACCAGTAGATGGGCTTAATACATTTTGAGTTTCAGGAATAAAATCTTTCCAGTTTTCTGGACTAGGATTAGACGCATCAACGGTTACAACTCTGCGGTTGGGAGCGTCAAGATTTGTCATTATAAAAAGTTTAGACCCAACATTTTCTATAATATTAGAGTCCGAGTCTGTATGACCTAAAACTTCAACCAAAGGGGCGTTAGGTACAGTTAAATCCTTAATATAAAGTTTATTACCCGATGTTGATACTCTTGGTGTTATGATTAAATAACGATCATCTTCTGTAACACCTCCATAGATATAACGATGTTTTTCTTCTGGAGTACCACCATAAATTAATTGATCTTCGGATTGTTGTGTACCTAATTTATGATAGTAGACTTTATGTTGATCGGTTTTAGCAGAAAGCTCGCTTCCTTTTGGCTTATCGTAGCTTGAATAGTAAAATCCTTCATTTTTAAACCAAGACATACCACTAAACTTAATATCCTTTAGAGTATCTTCTACAATTTCTCTGGTTTCAGCATTCATAATAAGAATCTTTCTCCAATCACTTCCTCCTTCAGATATAGAATAAGCCAATGTTTTACCGTCTTTAGAAAAGCTTAATCCGCCCAAAGAAATGGTCCCATCTTCTTTGAATGTATTTGGATCAAGGAAAACTTCTGCCGTATCGGGATCAGCGTCATTTTTGTATCTATAAATAACATACTGATTTTGTAGACCATCATTTTTATAGAAATAAGTGTAACCACCCTCTTTAAATGGAGAGCCAATCTTTTCGTAATTCCAAAGTTTGGTCAAACGGTCTTTTAATTCTTCACGGTACGGAATGTTATCTAAATACCCAAAAGTAACTTCGTTTTGAGATTTTACCCATGCTTCTGTTTCCTCACTTCTATCATCTTCTAACCAACGATAAGGATCAGGAATATCTTGCCCGAAATAGCTGTCAATAGTGTCTACTTTTTTAGTTTCTGGATAATCCACAATAATAGGCTTCAATTTGTCGGTTTCATTTTTGCAAGAAACAAAAATACTTAGTGCAACTGTAATGAGAAGTAGTTTTTTCATAATTAGGTTTTTTGAAAGATAAAAGCATTGAATCCAAAGATACGTATTTAACAAAATTGATTTCAGCAAATTTTCTTAAAACTTATGGTCAAAATGGAACATGTGGATAGAAGCAATTTCAACTGAAAATTAAATTTTCAGTTGAAACATAAGAAATTATGACTACCAGAAAATTGTAAAAAGGCCTTAAACCAGACTTTCTTTAACTAGATACTCAGCAATTTGAACTGTATTGGTTGCGGCACCTTTTCTAAGATTATCACTAACGATCCATAGATTTAAGGTATTCGGCTGAGAGCTATCTCGTCTAATACGACCTACAAAAACATCATCCTTTCCATTGGCGTACATGGGCATTGGATAGACATTAACGTCTAGATTGTCTTGTAAGGTTACACCATCTGTTTCACTGAGTAGTTTCCGAACATCACCAAGGTCAAAATCATTTTCAAACTCAACATTCACAGCTTCACTATGGCCGCCAGCTGTTGGGATTCTAACGGCAGTTGCAGTAACCGCAATAGTTTTATCGTCAAGAATTTTTTGAGTTTCTCGCACCAATTTCATTTCTTCCTTGGTATAGCCATTTTCTTCAAACACATCGCAATGAGGTATTGCATTTTTGTGAATAGGGTAATGATAAGCCATATCACCTTTTTTACCAGCAATTTCATTTTCTAGTTGCTCAACAGCTTTTACACCAGTACCAGAAACCGATTGATAGGTCGAAACAACAACTCGCTTTATTTTGTATTGTCTATGAAGAGGCGCCAAAGCCATCACCATTTGTATGGTAGAACAATTTGGGTTGGCAATAATCTTGTCTTGTTTAGACAGTTGATTCGCATTTATTTCTGGAACAACCAGTTTTTTGGATAAATCCATCCGCCAAGCCGAAGAGTTGTCAATAACTGTAGTTCCAACTTCAGCAAATTTAGGAGCCCATTCTAAGGATGTACTGCCACCAGCTGAAAAAAGAGCGATATCTGGTCTTTTCTCTATGGCAGTTGGTATACTAATGACCTCAATGTCGTTTCCTTTGAAATGTATTTTTTTACCAACTGAACGCTCAGACGCCACTAATAATAATTCATCTATTTGGAAGTTACGCTCTTCGAGTACTTTTAGCATAACGTTACCCACCAAACCTGTTGCGCCTACAATCGCTACTTTCATTTCTTAAGTTTTAAATAATTCTTGGGCAAAGCTACATAAAAAAATACCTAGCCTTTTATTAAAAGAAATATTATAACAATAAAAAACAAAATGTTAATTATTTAACTTTTGAATTTTGAAAAAAGAAAAACCCAGACAATTAGCCTGGGTTTTATTAATTAAATGTAGCGTAGCGGTGTCGCTAACTTATTTTTTCAATGAATCTCTGATTTCAGTTAATAAATCGATTTCAGACGGTCCTGCTGGAGCCTCTTCTACTGGAGCTTTAGTTTTGTTATAAGCCTTAACAATTAAGAACATGACGAAACCAACTGTTATTAAGCTAATGATAGTGTTTATCCACTTACCATACATAATAGCATTTTCTGGTTTTTCAACCGCTCCGTCGGCACCTGTTACAGCAGCGTCCAATACATATTTCATGTCTGCGAAATCAATACCACCAGCAAAGTGGCCTACAACTGGCATGACAATATCAGCAACAAAGCCATTAATTACCGCACCTATGGCACCTGCCATAATTACTGCAACTGCGAAATCAATCACGTTGCCGGTCATAATAAAATTCTTAAACTCTTTTAACATAATTTAGTGTTTTTAAATAGTTAGTTAATACGTTAGTAAGACACTAATTTAGTTAAAAAAGTCACAAATTTTAACATTTGAGCTATTATTTTATGATTGAGCGCTTGACGCGCTGAGAAATAGAGGTGATTATTTCGTAGGAGATAGTATTTGCAGATTCCGCTAAATCCGAAGCTTTATTGGCTGCATCGAAAAGAATAACTTCATCTCCCTCTTTACAATTAATGTCAGAAATATTTACCATGATCATATCCATGCAAACATTACCGATTATAGGTGCTTTACACCCATTAATTTTCACATAGCCATTTTCATTACCGTAAATCCTTGAAATACCATCGGCATGGCCAATAGGAATCGTAGCTGTTTTTTCAAAGCCTTTAGCTTTATAAGCTCTATTGTAGCCAACAGTTTCTCCTTTTTCAATCTTATGAATTTGTGAGATAACAGATTTAAGACTTGCAACAGGAAAAAGATTTTCATTTTCCTTTGCCGAATTTCCAAAACCATAAAGTCCTATACCACAACGCACCATATCAAAATGCGCTTCAGAATAGTTTAAAACTCCTGATGTATTACATAAATGCAACCATGGCTTAGAACCTATATGATTTTCAAACGCTTTTGAAATTAATTTAAAAAATTCAATTTGCTTATTAGTGAATTCTATTTCATCTTTATCTTCACTGGCTGCTAAATGAGAAAAGATTGATTTCACCTTAATGGACTTTGTTGTCTTAAGTTTTGAGACTACGTAATCTACATCATTTTCCCAGAAACCCAAACGGTTTAAACCTGTATTGAACTTAATATGAACAGGATAGTTTGCTTGAGATTGCTCTTCTGCTATTTTTATAAAAGCGTTTAAAACTTTAGCATTGTATAGACTTGGTTCCAAACACCTTTCGATAATAGTATTAAAATTTACTGGCTGAGGATGTAAAACGAGTATAGGCGTTTTTATTCCAGCATCCCTCAAAACGACACCCTCTTTTGTATAAGCGACTGCAAAATAGTCAACATTTAAGTGCTCTAAATGTTTGGCAATTTCAATAGAATCGCTTCCGTAGGCAAAAGCTTTAACAACAGCTAGAAACTTTGTGGTTGGTTTAAGTTTGGATTTTAGATAATTGAAGTTATGTGTAAGTGCACCTAAATCAATTTCAAGAACAGTTTCTTTAGCTTTAGGCATCAGACTTAGTTTCTTTAGTATTTACTTCTTCCGCATCATTCACTTTCATTTGTCTTACTTTATCTCGCAACATACTTTTATAATAGGCTGCTCTGCTTAAGGGTTCATATTCGTCAACTTCACCAAGCAGAACTAAGTCATCACTCTTGGCCTTTCTATAACTGTATTGGGCTAAATTTCCGGTTTTGGTGCAAATAGCATGTACTTTGGTGACATATTCAGCCGTCGCCATAAGGTAAGGCATAGGCCCAAAAGGATTGCCTTTAAAATCCATATCTAAACCAGCGACTATAACTCGAATGCCCTTATTAGCAAGATCATTACAGACACGTACAATTTCATCATCAAAGAATTGGGCTTCGTCGATACCTACGACATCACAATCATCTGCCAATATTGGAATGTTTGCTGCTGCGGGCACAGGAGTAGAGCGTATTTCATTATCATCATGAGACACCACCATTTCATCATCATAACGCACATCAACAGCTGGCTTAAAAATTTCAACCTTTTGTCTTGCAAATTTTGCGCGCTTCAATCTGCGAATGAGCTCTTCGGTCTTACCAGAGAACATCGATCCACAAATCACCTCAATCCACCCAAATTGTTCTTTATGATTTACCGTATTTTCAAGAAACATTTCGTAATTTTAGCACTAAAACGTAGTAAATTTTCGTTTGTATAAAGGTCAATCAAATTTATTAAAAATCAAAAGTAAAAATGAAACATCTACAATTTAATCTTAAATAGATGTAATTATAGTTTATAGATGTTCCATGTGACTTTAAAAAACATAAATAAGTAACACATGAAAAAGAAATTAGAATCAGAATTAGTTAGTATAGCGCATAGGATTCTAAAACTGAAAGGTAGAGAGGATGTAGATCGTATGCATAAAGAAGTGTCTAAACTTTACGAGAAGCTCACAGTTTTAAAATTTGCCCAAGAGAATTTTGAAGATGATATGCCAACGATTGGTAACGATTCTTCGTTTTTTGATATGTTAGATACGGCTTTCAATAACAAGGTGAGTGATAATATTGAAGTAGGTAACAAGACTTATGTTAATCTGGATGAGGTAGAGGATGATGGTATTATGGAACCTGTTATGGAAAAGATTAAGGATATGGTGGCACAAATGCCAAAAGAATCACAGCAGATAGATGTTATGGTTGAGGAAGCGGTTTCTTTGGAGAAACCAACAACTGTAGAATTTGAAAATATTTCCTCGGATTTTGCCGACATTCCAGAATTTGAACCTATTGAAGAAGTCCAAAAACGTGAGGCAGAGCAAAATAAAAAATCCCTAAACGACAAACTTAAAGGTAAAAGCCTTCAAATAGGATTAAATGATAAGTTAGCTTTTATTAAGCATTTATTTGATGGTAAAAGTGAAGATTATGATCGTGTCGTTTCCCAGATTAATACTGCCAATTCTTTGCCTGAAGTTAGAAAACTAGTGTTTGAAATGGTTAAGCCAGATTACAACAATTGGCAAGGAAAAGAAGAGTATGAAGAACGCTTTGTTGAAATCGTTGAGAATAAATTCAATTAAGTCAATAGCAAAAATCCCTAAAAACAATTGAGAGCATCCGCACTCTTGGATTTAAATATCAAATGGGCAAACTTTATTTAGTGCCAACACCAATAGGGAATTTAGGAGATATGACTTTTAGGGCTATCGATGTGTTAAAAGATGTCGATTTAATTTTGGCTGAAGATACCCGAACTTCAGGAAAGCTTCTAAAACACTTTGAGATTTCCACGAACATGCAAAGCCACCATATGCACAATGAGCATAAAACGATTAATGGCTTAATTGAAAGACTAAAATCGGGAATGTCCATTGCAGTAATAAGTGATGCTGGGACACCTGCTATTTCAGACCCTGGTTTTTTATTGGTAAGAGCCTGTGTGGAACATAATATAGATGTTGAGTGCTTACCAGGCGCAACAGCTTTTGTTCCTGCTTTGGTAAATAGCGGATTGCCCAATGATAAGTTTGTGTTTGAGGGGTTTTTACCTGTAAAAAAAGGCCGTCAAACAAGACTTTTATTCTTGGCTGAAGAACCCCGAACCATTATTTTTTATGAGAGCCCACATAAGTTAGTAAAGACCTTAGGACATTTTTGCGAATACTTTGGAGACGACAGACAAGTCTCTGTGTCTAGGGAGCTGACTAAACTTTATGAAGAAACCATTAGGGGAACAGCTAAAGAAGTTTTAGAATATTATACCAATAAACCACCAAAAGGCGAGATTGTAATTGTGGTTGGTGGAAAGAAATAATGAAAGAATTACTTCGCAACATAAGCCAATGTACCATTTGTAAAGCACATCTTCCTTTAGGTCCACGACCAGTAGTTACAGCTCATATTAATTCTAAGATTGTAATTATTGGGCAAGCGCCAGGAACTAAAGTCCACGAATCAGGTATTCCTTGGGATGACCAGAGCGGTAAAAAATTAAGACAATGGCTTAATGTCTCTGACGAGCAATTCTATAACACAGAAAACTTTGCCATAATACCTATGGGATTTTGCTATCCAGGAAAAGGAAAGACAGGAGACTTACCACCACGACCAGAATGCGCACCGCAATGGCATGAACAACTTTTAGAGAAAATGCCCAATGTAAAATTGATAGTTCTTATAGGAGCTTATGCGCAGCGATATTATTTAAAAGATAAAGCAAAAAAGACATTGACAGAAACTGTTGGAGAATACAAATCTTATTTACCAAAGTATTTTCCGATTCCACACCCATCACCAACCAACCGATTTTGGAGAAGTAAGAATCCTTGGTTTGAAGAGTTGATAGTACCTGAGTTGCAGAACGTAATAATTAAACTTCTATAAAAAAACCTCATCATTTCTGATAAGGTTTAAACTTTAGATTTTATTTAGAAAAACGAACTATTCCTTTTTTGTAGTTATAACAATGACGCCATTGGGTGCGTTATGTTTTTCTATAGCCATTTCACCTTTTAAAACATCCATTTTTTCTATTTGTTTTGCTTCTAGTTTATCTAAGACTGTTCGGTTAGATATTTTGCCATCAATAATTATTAATGGGTTTTTTTGACTTTTTGACTTTTCACCTTTTATAGAAAAGCTCATTTTACTATTGGCTTTTGTAGTAATTAAAATCACTCCATTAGATACGTTGTACAATGCTTTAGCTTCATCTCCTTTTAAAACATTAACTGATTCTATTTTACTTTGGTCTATTAAATCCATTGGGAAATCAAATTTCTTACCATCAACCATAATTAGTGGTTCTAGTTCTTCCTTGACCTTTATAAGTAGGTCAGTATTGTTCTTTTTTTGTGCAAAACTGTTAAAGCTACTTACTAAAGCCACTAAAGTTAGTGCGAATACGAATTTTTTCATAATATTTAATTTTAAGGTTATACTTTTATTTTGTTGCCATATATATAGTTATCAGATCATCTTCAAAAACGATTTCCTGATTTATATTTTGTTCATTTTCAGAAAACATACTTTTAGCTTCTAGCAGCAAAGCTTCTTTTTCCCAGAGGCTTTGTTGAGTGCTTTCTTGTTTCCTTTTACTATAAAATGTAAAAAACAACACAACCGAAGCTGCGGCAATTAAGACGCTTTTTAATATCTTTTTTTTAGGTTGTGTTCTTCGATCAAATGACTGCCAAAGCCTCTCGTTGAAATCTTCTGATACTTCTTTTTTTCTTTGTTTCTCAAGATTTATCCAATCCGATAATGGAAAATCTAAGCCAGTAGCGTTTTTAAGTAAAAACTGTTCTTCCTCCAAAGACGTTTGTCCGTTTTCATATTTTTTAAAAATATCTTTAATATGCTCCTTTTTCATAATCATATGTTTTTATGAGTGCGCTGCCTATTTGTTTTCTTGCTCTAGAAATTAAAACTCGTGCATGGGTTTGTTTAATGTTTAATGCTGAGGCAATTTCTGTAAAATCATAACCATCTATATCTCTCATTAGAAAAACTTCTTTTTGCTGCACAGGTAAAGTTTTTAAAATGTCTAGTATAATTTTGTTAAGTTCCTGCCACTCTAGATTGTTTTCATCTTTGGATTTTATAATTCTCAGAGGACTTGCACCGCCATAAGGTTCAACCTTATTTTTCCTGAGAACATCCAAGCAATAATTACGGGCAGTTAAAAAAACAAAGCCACTAATATTTGGATGATTTTTGAGTTTCGTTCTTTTTTGCCAGATTTTAATCATTATCTCTTGTATGGCATCTTCTGCTTTTTCATGAGAACCTAAAATTCTTGAAACCATGGGGAAGAGCTTTTCTGACAAAACAAAAACATTATTTTTAAATTCTAACTTGGTCATCTTATTTTAATAACGTTATAGTAGTAGAATGTGTAACAGTAAAAGGTTATTATTTTAGAATATCCAATTATTTAGATTGAAAATCACTACAAACTTGCTTTTATAATCTTTTTTTAAAGTCGAAGTATTGGGGTTTTTAAACAAAAAAACCTCGCTAAGTGGCGAGGTTAATATTTCTAAAAAAATTGAATTTAGTATTGCGACCCATCATGCTTCCCAACCTCATAACCATGTTTGCCTAAATATTTATTTCCACTTTCTACAGCACCGTCTTCAATATCGGTTCCCATAGAATCGTTCCAACGGTTAAGGTATCCAAAGAGAGAAATTACGCCTAGCATTTCTACAATTTCACCTTCATCCCAATGTTGGTATAAACGCTCTTTAATATCGGCATCAACAGCATTTGGTACCATAGAAGCTTGCAAAGAAAAATCTAATGCAGCACGCTCTGCTTCGCTAAACGCCGGATGTGTTCTGTATTCCCAAATATTATCTAATTGCTCTTGTTCTGCACCATAACGCTCCGCCGCTCTTATAGCATGTGCTTGACAATAGCGACATCCTGTTGAGTTACTGCTTACCCAAGCAATCATGCGTTTAAGAGCAGAGGTAACTCTACCCTCATTAGCCATTACAGCTTTGTTTAAATTTATAAATGCCTTAGAAATTGCTGGTCTACGCTGCATAGTTAAAACAGAATTTGGGCAAAACCCAAGGGTTTCATTAAAGAATTCAGCCAATTCTTTTGTTTCTAAATCGTGTTCCGGAGATAACGGAGTTACTAATGCCATATTTGTTTTTTTTAAGTCGTATTTTTGAATGTACAAGATAGGAGTTCTAATATTTAAACTAAAACAAAATGGCTGATAAAATCGTAACGCATTGGCAAGGCGGATTAACTTTTGAATCTGATAATCCAAGCGGTAAATCGGTAATAATGGATACTAATATAGAAGGTCAGGACGAACGTTTTGGTTTGTCGCCTAAAGCCATGATGTTGTCCTCTTTAGCTGGTTGCTCGGCACTAGACGTGATTTCTACTTTAGATAAAATGAAAGAGGAGATTGATGATTTTAAAATTGAAGTAAAAGGAGAACTTACTGACGAACATCCAAAGTGTTATCATTCCGTTGAAGTTGACTATCATTTCTATGGTTCAGACTTAAATAAAAAGAAGTGCGAACGCGCAGTCGATTTATCAGTAGAGAAATATTGCGGTGTTATGGAGATGTTCAGACGTTTTGCGGAAGTCAAAACAAATATTTTTTACCACGTAAGCACAAAACGAAATATTTAATTCTACATGCGTTGGACTCTTAAGCCAAAACCTGAAGCTTTAAAAGTTGAAACTTTAAAAAAAGCTCTTCAAGTTGATGATATTGTCGCAACATTATTATTACAGCGAGGTATCGAGACTTACGAAGCGGCAAAAACATTTTTTAGACCAAGTTTTGAGGATTTACACAATCCATTCTTAATGAAAGATATGGACAAAGCTGTACAGCGTATTGAAAAGGCTATCGCATCTGGAGAAAATATTTTAGTCTATGGTGATTACGATGTGGATGGTACAACATCTGTAGCTCTAATGTCCTCGTACTTAAAAAAAAGAATAGATACTGTTGCCACGTATATCCCAGACCGTTATGATGAAGGCTATGGCATTTCTTATAAGGGTATCGATTTTGCCCACGACAATGATTTTAGCTTAATTATTGCTTTGGACTGCGGTGTAAAGGCCATTGATAAAGTGGCTTACGCTAAAGACAAAGGAATAGAATTTATTATATGTGATCATCACAGACCCGGAGACAATATACCTGATGCAGTTGCGGTTTTAGATCCAAAACGCGATGATTGTGAGTATCCTTTTAAAGAATTATGCGGCTGTGGTGTAGGGTTTAAGTTAATAACTGCTTTAGCATCAAAACAAGGGCAAGCGGTTGAAGATTTAGTTGAGTACTTAGATTTAGTAGCAACAGCAATTGGAGCAGATATTGTTCCTATTGTGGGAGAAAATAGGGCTCTGGCCTACATTGGTTTACATGTTATAAATACCGATCCAAGGCCTGGAATGAAAGCGATTATAGCTGAGGTAAAAAAAGATGAACTCACTATTACGGATGTCGTTTTTATTATTGCACCTCGCATTAATGCTGCAGGACGTATGAAGCATGGTAACCATGCCGTAACGCTTTTAACCGAAACAGATTTTAATCTAGCCGCAGAATATGCTGTGGATATAGATCAATTTAACACAGATCGACGCGATACCGATAAGCGAATTACCGAAGAGGCATTGATTCAAATAAAAGAGTATAATGAGCAAGAGGGTTTTACGACGGTAGTCTATGATGAAAATTGGCATAAGGGTGTTATTGGTATTGTAGCATCAAGACTTATCGAAACCTATTACAGACCGACATTGGTTTTTACTAAGAGTGGAGAAAAACTGGCAGCTTCAGCACGTTCTGTAAAAGGGTTTGATGTTTACAATGCTTTGGAAGCTTGCTCAGAATATATTGAACAATTTGGTGGTCATAAATATGCCGCGGGATTAACCTTATTACCTGAGAATTATGAAGCTTTTAAAGCCAAGTTTGAGTCTGTTGTTAAAGACACCATCGATCCAAAATTATTAACTCCAGAATTAAAAGTAGATTTGGAAATTGACTTGAATCAAGTCGATCATAAATTATTTCGTATTGTCCAACAGTTTGCACCATTTGGGCCAGGAAATATGTCACCCACTTTTATGACACAAAATGTGAAAGACACAGGCTGGGGAAAATGTGTGGGTGAGGATAACAATCATATTAGATTTACAGCAACCCAGTCCTTTGATGATAAAATTGTTTGCATAGGCTTTAGCTTGGGTGACAAAATAAATATCATAAAGAATAAGAGACCATTTAGCATCGCTTACGGTATAGATGAGAATCATTGGAACGGAAATGTGAGTTTACAGTTAAAACTAAAAGATATTAAAGCTTAATCATTTGGCTAAAAACGATCCATACGCAGCATTGCGGTTTAGAGAATTCAATATTTTCTTATTACTGCGTTTTGCACTTGTTTTTGGCTGGTCCATGCAATTTGTGGTTATAGAATGGCAAGTCTATGCTTTGACTGAGGACCCATTATCACTTGGTATTATAGGTCTTTGTGAATTTTTACCCGCTTTTTTTCTTGCACCTTTTGCAGGACATATCGCTGACAAGAAAGAAAAACGAAACTTGTTTGCACTTTGCATTGGACTCTTTTCATTAATTAGCTTTGGATTATTTTGGTTAACGTCAGAACGTATTGAGTCCTCATGGGAAACAAGGACGATTCTTTATGGAATTTATGGATTAGTGTTTTTTGGAGGTGTTTTAAGAGCTTTTTTTGGCCCAACTATTTTTTCACTTATTGCACTTATTGTTCCTAAAAGAGTGTATCCTAATGCTGCGACATGGAGCAGTAGTACTTGGAAAGGAGCAAATGTTTTTGGTGCTTTATGTGGCGGCTTTCTCATTGCTTGGATAGGTGTACATTATACGCTAGGACTAATTTTTGTTTTAGTGATGATAGCCTTATTATTAGTGTTTCAAATTAGTCGAAAACCTATTTTAAACAAGGATTCTGGTGAGTCGATTAAGGAGAGTCTAAGAGCTGGAATTTCCTTTGTGTTTAATGACAAGGTCATTTTAGGAGCACTCACCTTAGATATGATAGCTGTTTTGTTCGGTGGAGCAGTGGCTATTTTTGCAGTTTTTGCGAAGGATATTTTAGACGCAGGACCAAAAGGCTTCGGTATTTTAAATGCTGCATTGTCATCGGGTAGTATAATTACTATGTTGGCGACAACTTATATACCAATTACAAAAGGCACAGGTAAAAAGTTACTGGTTTCAGTTTTTGGATTTGGAGTTTGCATGATCATTTTTGGAGCGTCGAAACTTATGTGGCTAAGTGTTTTAGCACTATTCTTTTCTGGCGTTTTCGATGGTATTTCAATGGTAGTTCGTCAAACCATACTCCAACTTAAAACTCCTGACGAAATGCGTGGACGTGTTGGGGCAGTGAACTCTATGTTTGTAGGATCTTCTAATGAGCTCGGCGCACTCGAAAGTGGTATAGCCGCTAGAATTTTTGGCGCACCATTAGCTGTAGTTTTAGGAGGAACGGTAACCCTTATAATTGTCGCTATAATTGGTGTTAAGAATATACCTCTACGTGAACTGGATTTGCAAGAAGATATAGCAACTCATGAGCAAAAAGAAACTTAGTTCTGAATGTTATTTAATTCTAAAAGCAATTCATCGCGAATAACGCTATTCTCTGCACTTAAGGGAAGTTGATTGGCATTTAGCAAGTTAGGATTCTCCAAAGGGTTGTTACTTAAATTGTAAAAAGCTTCATTACCGCCAGCGAAACGAATATACTTATGCGTAGCGTTTCTTATGGTATAGGTGGTATTTCCATTATCACTACCAATTTCGGTATAGATGTAGTTTCTTTCATTTGTATTTAAACTATTTAAAAGTGCCTTAAAACTTTTACTATCATTAATTTCTTGAGTTGTATTGCCTGCTAATTCTGAAATTGTAGCATAAAGGTCAGTAGTGGTAATTAAAGCATCTTCAATAGCATTAACGCGTCCCACATTTTTGCCAGAAATTATCATTGGAACATTAACACCACCTTGATAAACAGAACCTTTAGCCCGATTACTATTATAGTCTTGCGCTACTTGCCCTGGGGTCCCATTATCACCAATAAAAATAATAATTGTATTATTTCTTTCGACTTCGGTCATTGAATTAAAGAGTCTTCCCATTTCTGAGTCCATAGCTTCGAGCATTGTCATATAATAAGGTAATGGATTTGCATTAACACTTGCTTGGTCATTTGGTAAACTTTCTTGAGTATGCAAATTATTTGGAGGTAAATGAAAGGGTGTATGTGGCGCATTGTAGGCTAACCAGAGAAACCAAGGTTGGTTTTGCTCATTAATCCAATCGATGGCTAGGTTCGTAAACTTAGTAGTGGTATATTCATTCGAGCTGGTTGTAACTCCGTTTTCAGTCAAATTCCAATTAGTGTATGATTGTACTCCACCATTCAAAAGTCCGGCATAATAACCAACGCCCATATTCGTTGGATGATTGACATTATTAGAAAGATGCCATTTTCCGATGACAGCATGACTATATCCAGAATTAGTATTATCTAAGTGTGATTGTATTGAGACTTCAGAGGTTGGCATATTATCATCTACTTTCAATACGCCAGTTCTAAATCCATACTTCCCAGTTAAAATTGTTCCTCGAGTAGGAGTGCATACTGGGTTAGACCAGAGATTGGTAAATCTAATGCCAGAATTAATCAACTCTTGAAGGTTTGGCATGTTTGGTTTTATACTACCGATAGTGTAACCAGGCGTTGCATCTAAACCCATATCATCTGCAATGATAAGTAATATGTTTGGTTTACTACTTTCTGGATTCTCTTCTTGAGTACCCGAATCATCACTACTATTGCAAGAAAAAATTAGAGCGAAAGCAATAATCACAATACGAAGTTGTTGGATTTTCATAAAGTTGATTTTATGTTAGACTAATAAGAATAACAACGGTTTAACCCTATTTAGTCTTTTATGAAAGTTTTTAGTTCAAAATTACTTCCATCAAAAACACCATAGGTGTAGTATTGAATCCAGTCACCTAGGTTTACATATTTTGAAGTGCTATTCAATTGAATCTCCAAAGGCAAATGTCTGTGACCAAAAACAAAGTAATCACGATGTTTTTCTTCAAGTTTTTTCTTACTGTAGATCACCAGCCATTCATTTTCTTCTCCTAAAAACTTGGCATCATCGTCACCTGAAATCAACTTGTTTTTGACAGAAAAATACTGAGCAATACGCATACCAATATCTGGATGGCCCCATTTAAATAGCCATTTAAAGAATGGGCTTATGAAGATCTTTTTCATGCGTTTATAGCCTTTATCTCCTGGACCTAGACCATCGCCATGACCAATAAAAAAAGAGGTGTTATTTAATATGAATTCGTGTGGTTTATGATAAACAGGGATGCCTAATTCTTCTTCAAAATAACCATTCATCCATAAATCGTGATTACCCACAAAATAGTGAATTGGAATACCGGCATCACTGATTTCAGCAAGTTTTCCTAAAGTTCTTGTAAATCCTTTTGGAATAACCGTTCTGTATTCGAACCAAAAATCAAATAAATCTCCGAGTAGAAAAATTGCAGCCGCATCATGTTTGATGTCATCTAACCATGCTACAAACTTTTTTTCACGGGGACGTGATGCTTCCATGGTTGGAGCACCTAAATGATTGTCCGAGGCAAAATAAATTTTTTTGCCGTTAGGAATTTCTATGTGATGACTGTTATTCATTGTCAGAAGCAAACCATTCCGCGAAACTAGTTGCTGTTTCTTGTAGTTTTAAAGAATGAAGCTTTATATTTTGAGGCAGTCGTTTTTTTATTTTTTCAGCAAAGTCAATCACCATCATTTCGCTAGTAGGTTGGTAGTCTACTAATAGTACGTTATGCCCTCTATTTTCTAACTCTCTTGCCAACTCTACATGCGGTGTGTTCTTGTTAAATACTGTGGCATGGTCAAAGACATCTACGATTTCATCTTTCACTATTTTTTTTAAATCACCAAAATCTATCACCATTCCAAATTTCACGTTAGTATTGTCTGAGATGGGAATGCCAATAACAGTGACATCCAAGCGGTAACTATGTCCATGAACATTTTTACATTTGCCGTCATAGCCATAGAGTGCGTGGCCTGTTTCAAAAGAAAACTGCTTTGTAATACGTATGTTGCTCATTAGCGTCTTTTGTTTCGATTATAGAAATATACTACAACTAATACTACGCCAAGTATAAGAAATAAGCCATTTCCTCCTAAAAAGTTAAGAATATCCATTCTATTCGTCTTTATATCTGTTCTTATTATATTTGTAGATTACATATGCTAAAATTACCAATACAATGAAAGGTAATAATGTCCCAATAAATACACCAATGCCGTAATTACTGTCAGGGGCTTCTTCTAGCTTTTTGTCAATATTGACCTCTTGTAATAATGTAATTAGTGAATTCATATGTTTTGATAGACAAAAAAGCGGGTTTATGGTTTGATGTCTATATGACGCTCAAATTTAAGGGTTTTGAGCAAGCGGTTTAAATGTTTTTCTGAATTTTATGATTAATGGTAGTCCACGGGCTATGATCCAAAGTGTAAACGCTATGAAAATTCCGTGAAGTTTATAATCCAATCGATCTGTCCACAAGATCACAGGAATAAACACCAACAGCGTTGAAAATAGTAATACATTTCTCAAGTATTTCATTCTGCCCAGACCTTTAAACACGCCATCGAAAATAAAAGCAAGGGCACATAAGGGCTGCATTGCCAGAATAATCCAAAATATATCATAGAATTTGTTGAGAACATCTTTGTCATCAGTAAATATATGTCCTATGCGATAATAAAATAAACCACCAATTAGAGCGATAATCAATCCTACTATGATTCCATATTTAATAAGCTTATTACTTAAATCAATGAGATTTTTATAATATCTCGCGCCATAAAGTTTTCCGGATAGAATATTGCCTGCACTTGCATAACCATCAATCAAAAAGGCTCCTAAAAACCACAGATTGATTGCGATGGTATAGGCCGCAATATAATTGGTGCCATATTTAGTAGCATAACTAGTTCCAAAATACAAAGCGACATTGAGTGCTATGGTTCTAATGAATAAATTGAGAATCATTATCACAAAACGCTTAATTTCTTGATTAAAGGGAAATCGCACTAATAATGGGATATCTGTTTTTTTGAGAATGTAATATGCCGATAGTAATGCCATAATGAGTTGTGCAATAACACTAGCATAGGCTGCCCCTTTGATATGCATCGCCGGAATTATGTCACTTATTCCGTAAACTAAAGCAATGTCCAGAGCTATATTTGAAACGGCTCCAATTATAGCAATAAGCATGGGATAATAAGTATTTTGAAGTCCTCTAAAAGTTCCGAAAACGGCAATAGTAAAAAGTGTAAAAGGAAAACCAAAAACACGGATATGGTAATAATCAACACTATAGTTTAAGATCAAATCTGAGGCATTATAAAGTCGGAAGATCTGCACGGCAAACGGATAGGTCGCAATGATGATAAAAACACTTAAGGATGTAATTAAAAAAATAGCCTGAGCAGGGAGGTTTTTTACTTCGTCTAGTTTATTTGCGCCCAAGTATTGAGATACAATAGAAGAAATAGCACTACGTGTCTGTCCTAAGACCCAAATTAACATAGACATAAATGTTGTTACGATACCAACGGCTGCTAACGATTCGGTAGCATCATAATCCATATTTCCTATGATGGCAGCATCAGTTAATGATAGTATAGGCTCAGAAACACCAGAGATTAAAGCTGGTATAGCAAGTTTGTTGATTTGTTTTAATGTAATTGACGTATTCAAAGGACTAATTCGTAACAATGAAAAGGATTTTCACTCTGTTTTGGAAAGTAAATATCGCCTAATCGTTTATAGCCACGAAGTTCGTAAAACTTTTGGTTTCTTTTGTTCTGTGAAAAGGTGTCTAATCGAATAGAGCTATAGTTGTTTTCAATGGCATATTGCTCCGCAAAGTCCATAAATTGTTGTGCGTAGCCTTTTCCTTGTAAGTCAGGATGAATAGCTAAACGGTGGATATAAATATTGTGACCATTATCAGTTAACCACTTAATTGATCTATATTCTTCGTCCATTAAGGTTGAAATGACGATTGTTCCTTTTACGTTATCACGAATTTCTAAAACATAAAGTTCACCACGTTCAATGTCTTTCTTAAAAGCAGATTTATTAGGATAATGCTCATTCCATTGATAAATACCTTTAGCTATCATGGCTTTGGCACAAGCTTTAGTCATGGGCATTATAGTTTCTATATCTCCTAAATTACCTTTACGAATCATTTATTATGTTTACTTTTGCCTGTGAATTTAGAAGTAAATCTCATGAAAACTGTATTAGTTCCAGTTGGTTCTTCGAAAAATGCAAAATCGCATTTGCAATATGCAGTTGATTTTGCTAAAGCTTTTGGCGCTAAATTATATGTTGTTCAAATATATAATGTTTATACCAAAGCAGGAACCATGATTAAGGTAGATCATATCATTGAACGTGAATCCAAGGCTTTTTTAGAGTCTCATGTAGCCTCTATTGACACTAAAGGTGTCAAAGTTATAACCAAGACATTTAAGGGTAAATTAGTGGATACTATTGAGAAAGTTTGTGAGGCTTTAGACGTCGACTTAATCATCTTGGAACCTCGCACCAACTCCATAAAAGATGAGGTTTATTTAGGAAAAACGTCTGGAAAGATTGTAAAGCAAACGCAAATACCCGCTTTAATTGTTCCTGAAGGTTATGTTTATAAACCAATAGTTAAGATCCTAATGGCTGTAAAGTCAGCAATTATGAAAAAGCAAGATGCGTTGAGTCCATTGATAGCGATTAAGGAAAAATTTAAAGCTGTTGTAAATATCCTTTTAGTAAAGACGCCGTATCATATTGAGGAGGATTTTGAACTTAATGAAGGGCTAAAAGAAATGGTTTCTAATATAAAACTTCAGGAAAGTGCAACAACATTTCAAGGAGTTTTAGAACATATCAATATTGAAAACCCAGACATGCTCTGTGTAGTAAGAAGAAAGCGTGGTTTTTTCAAAAAATTATGGGAAGACGATACGATATTAAAGAAAGATTTTTACATTTCTAAACGCCCAGTTTTAGTGTTAAGTGGTCTCAAATGATATTGCATAAGAGTAAAAAGGGGATGTAGCTCAGCTGGCTAGAGCGCTTGACTGGCAGTCAAGAGGTCGGCGGTTCGAGTCCGCTCTTCTCCACAAAAAGCGCACGATAAGTGCGCTTTTTTATTTTTAAAAATCTATGATAGACTCTACAACAACTTTTAGCTCGACAGAGAGACTTTCTTCACCCCAAGGATGTCTTGTGTTAAACACGTGATCCGCATTCTTAATGATTTTAAGTTGACTATCAGGATTCCATTGATGTAGTTCTTCAGCTTCTTTTATTGACACTGAAGTGTCATTATCTCCATGGATAATCAGCATTGGAATCTGAATTCTTTCCGTTGCAGATGCAATATCAAGTCGTTCTTTATTTGACATAAAATTTTCATAAAACTGATAGTAATGTGGCATTTGTTGTTTTGTCCTTCCATTAAGAACAAACTTTACACCAGTTGCTTTCCATTCTTCTAAATCTCCTATTGTTGCCGTGCGTCTTCCAAAGTCGCTCACACTGGCTAAAGTGACGAGTTTTGTTACTCTATTGTCTTCTGAAGCTTTTAAAATGACAATGCCTCCACCACGACTATGACCAACTAAACAGATTTTAGAACTATCTACTAAAGTATGATTCAGAAACTTCTTCTGAGTCCAATCTAAGACATCATTTAAGTCGTCAAGTTCCTTGGTGTAATTGTTATTCCCAAAAGCTTCCAAATCTGGAAAGTCAATAGGGTTTTCTACAGTACCCCCATTATGGGAAAAATTGAATTTAATCACACAAAATCCAGAAGACGCTAAAGACTTAGCCATTAGATTCCAGGCTCCCCAATCTTTAAAGCCTTTATAGCCATGGCAAAATATAATTATAGGTTGATCCGATAAAGTTTCAGAATAAAATGCATCAATGAGTATGGGCTTTTTATCTTTTCTTTCTAATATGATATTCCTTTCAATGTCCATAGTTCAGTTCTTTTTCAATAAAATTAACAGTAGGATCGCAAATTTCTAGAATTAGCTTTTTGAGCTGTTTCTCAAAATTATCTAGCGTATCTTGACTTATCAATTGTTCTTTTTTTGCCCATGATCCTGCTTTATCTTTTTTGGCAAATTTTAGAAAGCCTTCATTGAGATTTTTAAATGAAATTATTCCCGCTTCAACAGGTAACTCAATTTGTTTTTTAATATGCATAATATAGGCATAGCACAAGACCTGAAAGGATTTACTGTATTTGTCATAGTCTTCTGTCAAGTCTTCCCAATTTATCACCTCAACCTGATTTTGAAGAACCTTGCCAGATTTATAATCAATAACTCTTGTTATCCCATTAAACTGATCTATTCTATCTACTTTACCAGTAAGCCTAATTGGAAAATCAAGACTTTCGATCTTGAACTCTATAGTTTCATCTGCCTCAATTTTTAATATTTTAATTTGATCGCCATTGTTAAGACCCTCAATTTCTGAATTGATGAAATTTGAAATGTAACGCTGAGCAATCTCAAATATTATGAGGTTTTTACCTTTGGTAAAATCACCTTTATTGTATAGTTTCTTAAAGTGCTTTATGGTCGTTGGCTCTATTTCATCTTTAAAAGATTTTAGTAGGTCTATGGTTAAAAAATGACCCTCTAGAGGTTTATAAAAGTCTTCTAAAGTGTTATGTATTACTGAGCCTAAAGTATTGGCCGCTATGTTTTCCTCGACATCTTCAAACTCTTCGATATTAAGAATTTTGTCAAAATAGAAATCCATTGGATTTCTCATGTAATTTGTTAATGATGAAGGTGAAAAACCTTTAGTGGCTAGCGCTTTTATATTTTCAATGACCTCTGGAGTTTTATTTATATGCTTAAGCTCTCTTTTCACGTTAGGAATATTGGGAGATATAATTTTATGATCCATTTCATGGATGCCCTCAATTTCCAATTGGGTAATAAATCTACTTTTTTCGCCACCTTTTAATGCATCAACTTCAGTGTTATAAAGTATATAAACATTTTTAGCCCGTTGTAAGAGCCTGAAAAAATGATATGCATAAACAGCATCTTTCTCTTTATAAGTAGGCAGATTCTCTTGAATTTTTACATCAAAAGGGATGAAAGAATTGTTTGTTTTACCTGAAGGCAGAATGCCTTCATTGACTGAGCTAATAATTACAGTTTCAAAATCAAGAACACGGGACTCTAGCATGCCCATGATTTGAAGTCCCTCCAAAGGCTCGCCCTTAAAGTCTAGAGTTTCCATACTTAGCAATTCATTGAATATGCCATGTAGCGCTGAGATAGAGGTTAAGTGATTATGAGTATTGTTAAGTTTAATTAATTGGTTAAATAGGCTATTGAAACGATAAAGATACTCTAACTCTAATCGATTAAGACTTTTGTTAGAATCAAGGCTACTTTTTATACTAAAGATAAGCTCTGAACATTTTTCCAATGCAGATTTTGGCTGACCTTGCCAAGATTCAAATAATACACTAATCAGCACAGATGATGCTCCTGAAAGTTCTTGTAATTCTCCAGAACTGATATAAACTATATTGTTTTTTTGGATATGCGCTATGATGTCACTTGATGCATTGCTAGAACCGCTTTCGAAAAGATAATGCACAGACGGATGAGAAAGAATATCTATAATATCCTTATAATAGAAATGGGTAGGATTGTTTTTGTGGATTGATATTAACTTTGTGAATAATGATGCTAATGGCACATATTTAAGAGGTAAGCCCATAGTGACATTGAGATGACTAATACTTTTTGGGATGGAGTTTAGCAAGGGTGTTAATAGGTTCTCCTCTCCCAATATAATTGCAACACTTTTTAGATCTTTGTTGCTTACACTAATTTCATTTAAAAGTTGACCAATGTATTTTGCCTGTCCGACTAATTTAGGAATTCCAACGACTTGAATATTTTTTGATTTATGGTAATTCGAAGTTTTCCAATTAAAACTATTGCTTCTAAAGTAACTCCAGTCTTTTAGGTATTGTCTCATAAAGAAGCCGACATCGTGTACGGGGTCTTCTATAAAATATTCATCTATGTCCCAGTAAACATGAGCTAAATCGTTTTGTAATAATTCTTGTATGATTTGTGACTCAGAAGTGTTTAAAGCATTAAATCCCAGAAATATGTGGATCTTACCCCTATTATTCTCAACATAAGACTGAATATTTTCGGCTGCTTCTCTGTAGATTAGCCCTTGGTATCCCTGTTTTGATTGTAATAAACTTTCTGTAAATACGCTATAGTAGTCTTTTAAGCGTTGCCAAAACTTTAGGTAATTTTTCACCAAATCAGTTTGTTCTCCCTCTAAAGTCCAATTGTTTATTTGTTGAATATCGTTGAGGCTACTAAAGATACGATCTTGAGATACGAGGAATCTATCAACTTCATTAAAGTCTTGCAATAGTATTTGAGCCCATTTTAAAAATGATTCGAAAGGTTCTTGTTCTTTTTCTGAAGTAAGTTGTAAATACGCTTCATAAAGCTTAAAAAGCAAATCAGTATTAGGTAAGTTTTGTAATCCTGATAGTTCTTCAACAAACGCCTCTATACTAAGGATTTCAGGAGCAAATATAGGATAGTCTATTAATGTGGAAAGTTGATATTTTAAAAAAACACCAGCACGTTTACTGGGGAGAATAAAATGTAAATTTTCTAGTTTTAAATTTTTCCTCTTTAAGTCAACTAATACAGTTTTTATAAAACTTTGCATATTATAAAAATAAAAAACGCTCCGATATTCGGAGCGTTTTTTTAATCTATTTTAGAAGTGTGTTTCGCTTAGTTCTTTAACTTAACTTCTACACGTCTGTTTTCTTTTCTACCAGCTCTTGTCTTGTTGTTAGCGATAGGGTTATCTTCACCATAACCAGCAGCAGTTAATCTGTCAGCTGCGATACCATTAGCGATTAAATAATCTCTAACTGCATTAGCTCTTCTATCAGATAAAGCTTGATTTGTAGATTTAGAACCTACACTATCAGTATGCCCTTCAATAGCAAAGTCAGCTCTAGGATATTCCTTAAAGATAGCAACCATTGCTTGCAGAACTTGATCAGTTTCCTTTTTAAATGAAGCTTTTCCAGTATCAAATAAGATAGTTCTAGCATAACTATTTAAAGTTTCCATAACCTCTTCAGTTGGCTTAACTTCAGGACAACCGTTATTAGCAGCTGTTCCAGCTTCGTTAGGACATTTATCATCTTTGTCTAAAATACCATCACCATCAGTGTCTGGCCAAGGACAGCCATTGTTCGCTGCAGGACCTGATTCGTTAGGACAGTTATCATCGCCATCAGCAACACCATCACCATCAGCATCTGGACATCCCATTAATGCTTTAAGACCAGCAACAGCAGGACACTTATCATCTTTGTCCATTACACCGTCACCATCTCCATCAGGGCAACCGTTAAATTCAGCTAGACCAGCAGTGTTAGGACAATCATCTTTTGAATCTTGTATACCATCGTTATCAGAATCTGGACAACCATTAAAGATTTCTAAACCAGCTTCTTCTGGACATGCGTCATCTTGATCATATATACCATCACCATCAGTATCAGTACCACCAAATTTAAACGATACACCAACT
The DNA here is from genome assembly GCF_014243395.1 of Winogradskyella flava. GTDB lineage: Bacteria > Bacteroidota > Bacteroidia > Flavobacteriales > Flavobacteriaceae > Winogradskyella > Winogradskyella flava. The sequence continues at coordinate 598,791 of NZ_JACLCP010000001.1, forward strand.
GAATGTTGAAAATGTTTTGGAAGGTAATCTTCGAAAGCGTGCTTGTAAGTTGATTGAACATCAATACCTACTTTTTCACTTATCCAAAATTTGATACCTAAAGTACCATTTAAAGTACCAGCACCAATTTCGTCTAACCAAGTGTAACCACCACCAACACCTAAATAAGGGTCAATAGTTTTAGAACCTACTAAATCCATTAAACTGTATGAAACTCTACCATCTAAACCGAAATAAGATAAATCGTCAACGCCAGCATCACCAAACTTATCGATTCTATTGATAGAACCAGTAGCAGTGAATGTAAAACCATCGCTCAAATATCTTGAGACTGCGATTGTAGAAACTGACGGAAGGATGTTCCAATGATCTCCCACGTCGAAGAATTTGTCAAAATAACCTCCTTGAGGCGCATCTTCACCTACTGGATATGCATCGACAGCATTTACACCAATTGTAACGGCCCATGGATTGTTTTGATCTTGCGCATTCGTAGTGCTAAAACATACTAGAAGCACTGTCACAAATAATAATCTGCTAAGATTTTTCATATTCTAATTAATTTTAATTTTAAGTGTTAATTGTTGGCAAAAGTAAGTTGTTAAATATTATTAACAAAGACAAATATATAAAAATATTGTTATAAAGCCCCAAAATACGGTGTTTGGAACAATTTTAAATAACTTCCAAAGTTTTACCCACTTTAATGAATGCAGTAATTGCTTTATCAAGTTGTTCTTTGGTATGAGCTGCTGATAATTGCACACGTATTCTAGCCTTATCTTTTGGCACTACTGGATAAAAGAATCCAATGACATAGACGCCCTCTTTTAATAACATATTCGCCATGGTTTGAGATAGTTTTGCATCGTACAACATGACTGGTACAATTGCAGAATCGCCATCCACAATATCAAATCCAGCTTCTTTCATGCCTTTTTTGAAATATTTTGTATTCCAATCCACCTTATCTCTTAAGGATGTATCATTTTTGAGCATGTCGAACACTTTTATTGATGCACCAACTATTGCAGGAGCCAAAGAATTCGAAAATAAATAAGGTCTTGAGCGTTGTCTAAGAATTTCAATAATTTCTTTCTTGGCCGTTGTATAGCCACCCATAGCGCCACCCATGGCTTTTCCCAGAGTCCCCGTGATAATATCTATCCTACCTAAAACGCCTTTTTCTTCTAAAGTACCAATACCAGTTTCTCCAATAAAACCAGTTGCATGGCACTCGTCTATCATAACTAATGCATCATATTTATCTGCTAAATCACAAATTTTATCCAAAGGCGCAACGAGTCCATCCATGGAGAATACGCCATCCGTAACAATAATTTTGAAGCGCGCACCATTTTCATTCGCAGCAATGAGTTGCTTTTCGAGATCTGCCATATCATTATTCTGATAGCGATATCTAGCAGCTTTACAAAGCCTAACACCATCAATAATTGATGCATGATTTAAAGAATCTGAAATAATAGCATCATCCTTTGTCAAAAGAGGTTCAAAGACGCCACCATTAGCATCAAAAGCAGCGGCATATAGAATAGTGTCTTCAGTACCATAGAAATCGGCAATCTTTTGCTCTAACTCTTTATGGATATCTTGAGTACCGCATATAAACCTTACTGAAGACATTCCGAAACCATGAGAATCCAAAGTGTCTTTTGCAGCTTTAATAACCTCTGGGTGTGACGATAATCCTAAATAGTTATTGGCACAAAAATTAAGAACCTTCTGTCCTGAGTCTAAAGTGATTTCAGCACCTTGAGGAGAGGTTATTATGCGCTCTTCTTTGTAAAGACCAGCATCTTTTATAGCTTCTATTTCTTGTTGTAAAAACGATTTTATATCTCCGTACATATTTTTGGTGTTAGTTCTTATGCAAAGATACTATGTATAACTTAGATTTCAATAATATCGACATTGTCATTTATATAGACGATGTACTTATTTTTAACCTTATAATTCATGGTCTCTAATAGCCGGGCATAGGTATTGAGTTGAGATTTGTAATAGTCCTTTTGCTCACCTGTTTTGTAATCTATTATAGTGACTTCATTGTTAGAATCGATATTTATGCGATCGGGTCTTAGTATTTCTCCAGTTTTCATAATGATATCTCTTTCATTATAAATAAGTTGATCTTGCTTGAAGAAAGCATTTAATTTGGGGTGTTCAACAACAGACAAAACCAAAGCCTTTATTTCGCGAACATTTTCGTTCGTTAAATCTCCCGAAATTAATAAATCGTTAAAAGCAAAATCAATATCTTGGACAGTCTTAATCTTCGACAAAATAAGATGGACTAAATTACCTCTTTCTATAGCCTTTTCCTGCTTTGTATCCCATAAAAGTCCTGCCTTTGTAACAATATTTAAGTTATGCTCTTCTTTAGAAATAGATATGAGTTGTATTGATTGTGAAGTTTTGATTTCTTTCTCTTTTTTATGATGTGAATTAAATTCACCAAAGTCATATTCAAGTCGGTTATTAGACCATAGCCCTATGCTTAATAAATATGAAATTAACATACCGGCATAAGTACTTTTGTTTACAACACCTTTGGAATTAATATCTTTTTTGGATATGATATAAAGTTGGTCTACAGTTCTAGTTAAAACCACATAGAGCAGATTGATGTTATCCAGTTCTAGTTGCGATTGATGGGTGTTATATATTTCTTTACCATCATCACCAAAATATTCAAGGTCTTTATTGTAATTTAGAAGCATAGTTTCAAAACCTTGATAGGTCTCTTTTTTTACTGGAAACCAGATTTTAGGTTCTAATTCTTTATAAATGTTAAGATCTGCAAAAGGAAATATGACAACTGGAAATTCTAGGCCTTTAGACTTATGGATGGTCATTACTCTAACTGCATTTGTATTTTCAGGTGAAATAGTACTGAGACGTTCTTTATTCTTATCAAAGTAGTCTAAAAAAGCAGCTAAATCAGAATTTTGTTTTTGGGTGAATTCCAACACAACATCTAAATAAGATTGAAGGTAAGCGTCAGAAGTATTTTGAAATTTAAAGATCCTCACTATCTGTTCTATAAGCTCATACAGGGGTAGATGCAGTAATTGCTTCCTATGAACATTAATATTTATAGAGGTTAAACTTTCGAGTAAATCAGCAAGTTTTGGCTTGAGGTGTGTTGTGAAAAAAGTATGCTTATCCTTTACCTCATTTTGTTCTGTTAAAAAAGACAATACCTCTACTTTCAATGCATCATTGTCAGGTTGTAGTAAGAGTTTCAGAAATGAGTCAATAAAAATAACTTTTTCGGAATTTATTAAAAGCAATGTCTCAGAAGAGGCAATTTTTATTCCTTTTTCACTTAAGTAGTTTGCGACAGCAACGCCATCTTTCCGTTTTCTTACCAAAACACAGATATCACTTAATAAAAAGCCATGAGACACACATTTATTTATAGTGTCAAAAACCTGAGAGGTATATAATTCTTCTGTATTATCTTCTTTTTCAATGTCTAAAAACTTGAGACTCACATAACCCTCTGAATCCTTATTAGTGTTCTGCGGAGCATTTTTATAGAGCTGACTATAGTCAATATTGCTAAAGTAATTTTCGCCTATAAATTTAAAAAATGAATTGTTGAAGTTGATAATTTCCTTACTGCTTCTGTAGTTAGTATCTAGAGAGAAAATTTCGGCCTCTACTTGGAACGGGTTTTTACTGTTATTATAAAGATCTATAAACTGTTCGGCTTCACCGCCGCGCCACCTGTATATGGCTTGTTTAGCGTCGCCAACCAACATTACAGAACCATTAGCAGCAGATAAGGCGTTGTCTAAAAGTGGTACAAGGTTTTCCCATTGCATCTTTGAAGTGTCTTGAAATTCATCTATAAAATAATGCTTAAATTTTTCCCCTAAACGTTCGTAGATAAAAGGTGTAGGTTGATCTTTTATTTCTTTACTAATTATTTTGTTGAATTCTGAAATGAGCATTTTATTTTGCTCTTCTTTGAGAGTATTCAATTCATGCTGAATGACATTTAGAACCGAAAGTGGTGTAATGTTTTTATAAAAGCCTTTTTTTAATTTATGTTGATAAACTAAAGTTTTCGTTTGGGTAAAAACGTCAGTCAATTGTGATTGAATACGCTCTATAGTTGATTTTATATCATCACTAACCCGTTTGGGATAAAGTGGTCTTCCCTCAATTAAATCATTTTGCCATGTAGCATCAAATTTAATATTGAATTTTTTGTTTCTCAGATTATAGAAGTGATTGGGTAGTGACTTTCTATTGAAATCATCGTATTGTAAACCACACTCTTCAATAAAGGTAAGAGTTTGCTCAGATATTTCTATAATCTCATTTTCCAAAGTTGAGATAGCTTTTGACAATTTTGATTTTAGCTTTTTAAAATCTTCTAAAGTTTTGTCTTTAAAACTTTCGATTGCACGTAGGTCATTTTCACTAACTAATAATTTAGCGATCTTATTAAGGTCGTAACTAATATCCCAGCTTTTATCCTCATCTGCTTTTTCTATGGCAAAATCTACTAATACTTTTGTTAGGTCTTCATTAGTTCCAGCTTTTGATATTAAGCTATCAACAGCTTCATTAAGCAATCGCTCTTGGTCCAGTTCTACTTCAAAATTTACAGGAAGCTTCAGGTCATAAGCGAATGTCCTTATTAGACGATGTGTAAAACCATCAATGGTAGAAATATCAAATGCACCGTAATTATGGATGATATGCTTTAAAATTAACTTTGATTTTTTGTGAAGATATTCTGATGAAATAGATAATTCTTCACAAATGGCAGAAAACATAGGATGAGGATCTTTCAGGCTTTTTTCATTTGAAAATGACTTTAGCATATCTATAATGCGCGCTTTCATTTCACCAACGGCCTTGTTGGTAAAAGTTATGGCGAGGATAGATTTAAACTGATCGTAATTAGGGGAAGCAACGAGTATTTTTATGTAAGATTTTGCAAGAGTGAATGTTTTTCCGCTACCAGCGGAGGCATTATATATTCTAAAGGCTGAATTCTGCAAAAGATAAATTTTATACCAAAATAGGGAATCTTAATAATTAATTTAGAACTTCTTGTCTTCAAAATCGTAAATTTGTTAAAATCAAATTTTTAATCACTAAAACAAAAATATTATGGCTTTTGAATTACCAAAATTAAAATATGCTTATGATGCCTTAGAACCTCATATTGATGCTCGTACGATGGAGATTCATCATTCTAAGCATCATAACGGATATACTACAAAACTTAATGCAGCAATTGAAGGAACCGATTTAGAAAATAAATCCATTGAAGATATTTTGACTAATTTGGATATGAGCAATAGTGGAGTAAGAAATAATGGAGGGGGCTTTTATAACCATTCATTATTTTGGGAGGTTATGAATCCTGAAGATAGAGGTTATCTTTCAGGAGAATTAAAGGATGCGATCGAAGCTGAGTTTGGGTCTAAAGATGCTTTTATCGAGGCTTTTTCTAAAGCTGCGGCAACCCAGTTTGGGTCTGGATGGGCTTGGTTATGTGTACATAAAGGAGGTAAAGTTGAAGTTTGTTCTACGCCAAATCAAGATAATCCATTAATGCCAGGAGTAAGCTGTGGAGGCACACCAATTTTAGGTTTAGACGTTTGGGAACATGCCTACTATTTGAATTATCAAAATAGAAGACCAGATTATATTGAAGCATTCTTTAAGGTAATCAACTGGAATGAAGTTGAGCGTCGTTATGCAGAAGCAAAATAAGCATTAGCAATTATTTGAATATATAAATCCAAGCTCTTAGCTTGGATTTTTTGTTTAGAAAATATATGAGTTATTAAATGAAAAAAGGTGAACAGAGAGTTCACCTTTTTTGCCCCAAATCTACCATAAACTTAACCTACTTATGTTATGGTGAGTCAAATATAGGTTTACATTATTTTAACTGATTAATTTTTTGGATAAACGACCTATATATTAGTCTAAGCGTGGAAACTACTGCGATTCTTCAATAATTCAGATTGCAATTGGTCTAAAAAACATGAGATTACTTAAACCTTTGCTTTAATTAAGGACATAAAAAAAGGTGAACAATGTTCACCTTTTTTTGCCCCAAATCTACCATGAACTTAACCTACTTATGTTATGGTGATACCAATGTAGATGTTATTTGTTAAAACAGTACATATATTGGATGAAATGCACTTTTCTTAGATAAAATACACAATTTTTCGGATTAAACGCTATTTTGGGATGATAATTAGTAAGCGCGCTCCTTGTTTCCCTCGTAGAAATTGATAAATGCTCTATTCACAACTCTGTTGCCTCCATCTGTTGGATATTTACCTGTAAAATACCAATCCCCTAAATTCTTTGGGCAGGCTTTATGCAGATTATGAACAGGTTGAAAAATAATTTTCACTTCTGCTTTCACATCGTCATCACTTAATAACTCCGAAATTTTGTCTGAGATTTGTTCGTCCGTAAAACTATCATAGATATCCTTAACGTGATTAACAACATTTCTATCCTTAAGGCTAACCTGTTTAAGACATTTTTGATATACCTCTTCCACTATGTGGTATTTATTATTATCCTTTAAAAGCTCTAATGCAGCTCTAAAAGCTATGAGGCTTTCTAGGTTTGCCATATCAATACCATAACAATCTGGATAACGAATTTGAGGAGCAGATGAGACTACCACAATCTTTTTAGGATTAAGGCGATCCATCATTCTAATGATACTTTTTTTAAGTGTTGTACCTCGCACAATACTATCGTCTATAATTACCAAATTGTCGGTTGGTTTTATAACGCCATAAGTAACGTCATAGACATGTGCTACCAAATCATCTCTACTACTGTCTTCGGTAATAAATGTTCTAAGCTTTACATCCTTAATGGCTATCTTTTCAATACGAGGACGTTCGGATAAAATCTCTTCAACTTTCTGAGCCGATAGTTCTCGCTGACCTTTAAGAATAGCTTTAGTCTTCTTATGATTAAGATGTTCTTCAACGGTGTCTATCATTCCAAAGAATGACGTTTCGGCTGTATTTGGAATATAGGAGAAGACTGTATTTTCAGTATCGTTATCAATGGCCTCTAAGACTTTTGGCATTAGTAGTCTCCCTAATTGTTTTCGTTCTTCATAGATTTCGGCATCACTTCCACGAGAAAAATAAATACGTTCAAAAGAACAGGCTTTGCGCTCTAACGGCTCAAGTATTTTTTTAATTTCAGTTGATCCAGATTTTTTGGTGATAATGGCGTGTCCTGGATCTAGCTCCATGACTTCCTCAAAAGGAACGTTGAAAACAGTTTGTATCACTGGTCGTTCTGAAGCAACTACCACCACTTCTTCATCTTTATAATAATAAGCTGGTCGAATACCTGCTGGATCTCTTAACACAAAGGAATCACCATGCCCTAATAAACCAGCCATAGCGTATCCACCATCCCAATTCTTAGCGGCACGTTTTAATATTTTATTGAGTTTTAGGCGTTCTGCAATTAAGGGAGAACATTCAATTTTGGAATAGCCTTCTTTCTTTAAGTCCTTATATATTTTACTTACAGCATCATCTAAGAAATGGCCTATTTTTTCCATTACTGTAATAGTATCTGCTTTTTCCTTAGGATGTTGCCCAATATCTACTAGGTTGTCAAAAAGTTCGTTGACATTGGTCATGTTAAAATTTCCAGCGACAATAAGATTCCTATGCATCCAATTGTTCTGCCTTAAAAAAGGATGAACACTCTCAACACTGTTTTTCCCAAACGTTCCATACCGCACATGTCCCAATAATAATTCCCCCACATAAGGAATATGCTTTTTCTGAAGTGCGACATCATTTTTGTATTGAGGATTTTTTGTTATTTCATCATTGATACGCTCATTGATTTGAGAAAATATGTCCTGTATGGGTTGTTGTGCTACAGATCGCACTCTACTGATATAGCGCTCACCAGGTTGTGTATCCAACTTTATGCTTGCTAAACCAGCACCATCTTGTCCACGGTTGTGCTGCTTCTCCATCATTAAATACATTTTGTTGACACCGTAAAATGCACTTCCGTACTTTTCTTTATAGTATTCTAATGGCTTAAGTAATCTAATAAGTGCAATTCCGCACTCATGTTTTAAAGCATCACTCATATTATGTAATAAAAAAACGCGCTCATTTTTGAGCGCGCTGGTTTTAAGTTAATTCTATATCAAATTGCGTTAGACTCTTAAACTGATCTAAACGTTTATAAATTTCTTTGTCCGTCAGATTTTGCATACGCTCTGTGCCAAATTTTTCGACACAAAATGATGCTAATGTCGACCCATAAATGACGGCTGTTTTCATGTTCTCAAAAGAATAATCACCTGTTTTTGCTAAATAGCCAGCAAAACCACCCGCGAAAGTATCGCCAGCACCTGTAGGATCAAAAACTTCTTCTAATGGTAAAGCAGGTGCATAAAACACATTGTCATCATGGAATAATAAGGCGCCATGTTCTCCTTTTTTAATTACGACATATTTTGGACCCATATCATGAATCTTTCTTGCTGCAACAACTAAAGAATATTCACCGGTTAGCTGTCTTGCCTCTTCATCATTTATAGTAATAACATCAATGTGCTTAATGGTATTGTGTAAATCTTCTAACGCACAATCCATCCAAAAGTTCATGGTATCTAAAATGACCAACTTTGGTTTAGTCGTCATTTGATTTAAGACGCTCATTTGAGTTAAAGGGTGCAAATTCCCCAACATTACCACTTCTGAATCTTTATACGTTTCAGGGACTTTTGGCTCAAAGTCTGCAAGCACATTTAATTCTGTGATTAAAGTATCACGAGAGTTCATGTCATTATGGTACTTACCGCTCCAAAAGAACGTCTTACCCTCTTTTACGATTTCAATACCAGAGACATCAATATGTCTTTTGGACATTAAGTCTAAATATTCTTGAGGAAAATCGCCACCAACAACAGAAACAACTGAGGAATCTATATTAAAGTTGGAAGCAGCCAGTCCTATAAAAGTTCCTGCTCCACCAAGAATTTTGTCGGTTTTACCAAAAGGTGTTTCAATAGCATCAAAAGCTACAGTTCCAACAATCACCAATTTTCCCATTATCCAAATTATAATTAAGGTGCAAAAGTACATAAAATATATTCCTCATAAAATATCAAAATCCAAGAATTGAAATAGCTATTTTCTTCCGAAATCTGCCGGGATTTCTCCCCAAGCCTTGGTTTCCCATTTCACTATAGTCGTAGCATATTCATTTGTTTTTAGCCATTTGACTGCACGATCTACCAATTCAAATAAATCTTTATTCTTTTCACTACGGTCTAATTTAGAATTGCACATTTTCTTCCTCACCCAACTCATTGCGGTCCTAGAATCCGTGTAAATAATTCGATCACTTTTATGCTGTTTTAAAAAAGCCAAGCCGTGAACGATGGCCAAGAACTCACCTATATTGTTTGTACCCTCTTTAAAAGGGCCTTGAATAAATAGTTGTTTTTTGGTTTTGGTATCCACACCTCGATATTCCATTTTGCCAGGATTACCACTCGAAGCCGCATCTACAGAAATAGAATTATAATTGGGCTGCCCAATTTTTTTAAGTTGAGCATCAGAAAGCTCACTTTTAAAAGTTTTAGACTTTCCTATATAGTCTTTCGGACCCTCTTTATAAGCTTTTTTTGCAGCTTCAAATGTTGCAAAAGATTTATATTGTGCACCTTTATAATCTTTGATTTGAGCTTTGCAATCATCCCAAGATTCAAAGACTCCAGTCTTCTGACCTTTCCATACTGTGTAATATTTTCTTTTCTTTTTACTCACTTAATAGTTTATCAATAACCAATGGGAAATGCTCCATTTCCAACTCATGAATTTTAGCAGCTACATCTTTAACAGAGTCGGTAGGTGAAACATTGCACTTTGCTTGAAAAATAACAGCACCTTCATCATAATTTTCATTCACGTAATGAATCGTTATGCCTGTTTCTGTTTCTTTATTTGCAACTACAGCTTCATGCACATGTATACCATACATACCTTTTCCACCATATTTAGGTAAAAGCGCAGGATGAATATTTATCACTTTGTTTTCAAATTCATTCAAGATAAATTCAGGGAATTTCCAAAGAAATCCGGCTAAAACAATCAAATCTGGTCGGGTAACTATTAGAATATTAAGAATATCTTCTGATCTAGAAAATGCTGTTCTATTGAAAGATAAAGCGCTAATTTTTAATCTTTTACATCGATCCAGAACTTTGGCATGAGGATTGTTAGTTAGTACCTGAATAACAGACGCATTATCGCTGTTGTGAAAAAACTTAATTAAATTTTCAGCATTAGATCCACTTCCGGACGCAAAAATTACAATTCGTTTCATTTACCGCTATCAATGTTATATTATTCAAACAAAAAAAAGAATAATAATTTACAATTAGACGCAAAACAAAAATACTTCTATCGATTTTTTGCAATTAAAGGCACATTTTATCGGTAAAGGTGATTTTTAAAATAAAGTTTTTTATTTTTGCGGTCTAATTAAAACTTAAAATTAAAAGATTATGTCAGACATTGCATCAAGAGTAAAAGCGATTATCGTAGACAAATTAGGTGTTGATGAAAACGAAGTTGTAACTGAAGCTAGCTTCACTAACGACTTAGGTGCAGATTCATTAGATACTGTAGAATTAATAATGGAATTTGAAAAAGAATTTGATATTCAAATCCCAGACGATCAAGCTGAAAACATTGCAACAGTTGGTCAAGCTATCTCATACATAGAGGAAGCAAAATAAGAACTTCATTTTTATGGAATTAAAGCGAGTCGTAGTTACTGGTCTAGGCGCACTTACACCCATAGGCAATACCAAGGATGAATATTGGGATGGTCTTGTTAACGGTAAGAGTGGTGCTGCACCTATAACCTATTTTGATGCTGAAAAGTTCAAGACGCAGTTCGCTTGTGAAGTAAAAAACTTTGAAGTAACTGACTTTATTGAAAGAAAGTTAGCACGACAGATGGATAAGTTTTCGCAGTATGCAATGGTGGCTTCGGATGAGGCAATTGTAGACTCAAAACTAGATCTAGAAGCGATAAATAAATTAAGAGTTGGCGTAATTTGGGGTGCCGGAATAGGTGGCTTAGAAACATTTCAAGAAGAAGTGTTGAACTTTGCCGCAGGTGACGGAACGCCTAGATTTAGTCCACGTTTCATTCCTAAAATGATTGCTGATATAGCACCTGGAAACATATCCATTAAATATGGTTTCATGGGTCCTAACTACACAACAGTTTCTGCTTGTGCTTCTTCTGCTAATTCAATGATTGATGCCTTAAACACGATTCGTTTAGGACATTGCGATGTTGTAATTACAGGGGGAAGTGAAGCTGCAGTAACTATTGCTGGTATGGGCGGTTTTAACGCTATGCATGCCATGAGTACAAGAAATGATAGCCCAGAAACAGCATCCAGACCATTTGATGCAAACCGTGACGGTTTTGTTTTAGGTGAAGGCGCAGGCGCGATTGTTTTGGAAGAGTACGAACATGCGAAAGCAAGAGGAGCCAAGATCTATGCGGAAGTTGTAGGTGGAGGTTTGTCTTCAGACGCCTATCATATGACAGCACCACATCCTGAAGGTATAGGTGTTGTTGCAGTAATGAAAAATTGTTTAGAAAACGCAGGTTTAAATCCTGAAGATGTAGATCATATTAATACACACGGTACGTCAACGCCATTAGGTGATGTTGCCGAATTAAAAGCTATATCCGAAGTATTTGGTGGTCATGCTAAAAACATAAATATTAATTCTACAAAATCTATGACAGGTCACTTATTGGGTGCTGCTGGAGCTATTGAAGCTATTGCTTCTATTATGGCGATGCAACATGGTATAGTGCCACCTACAATAAACCACGAAACGGTTGACGAAAACATAGATCCAGAGTTAAATTTAACACTCAACAAAGCTCAGAAACGAGAAATAAAAGTAGCAATGAGTAATACATTTGGATTTGGCGGTCACAACGCTTGTGTATTATTTAAAAAATTAGATTAAATCCCGAATGAGTTTCATTCGTAACATATTAAAAAATTCCCGTTCTCAAGAAGACGGGAATTTTTTTTTACGACTAAAAGATATCTTAGGATTTAAACCTAAATCCAAGTCACTTTACCTAAAGGCATTTACCCATCGTTCCATGAATATCAAGGACAAAAAAGGGAATCCCATTAATTACGAACGTTTAGAATTTGTTGGTGATGCTATGTTGAGTTCAGTCATTGCAGCATATCTGTTTGAAAAAGTACCTCATGGAGATGAAGGCTACTTAACCAAGATGCGATCGAAAGTAGTAAGTAGAGAACACTTAAATGAATTGGGTAAAGAATTGAACCTCATAGATTTAGTGCAGAGTAGAATCCCAAAGTCTAATTTTGGAAATAACATACATGGAAACCTATTTGAAGCATTAGTTGGAGCTATTTATTTAGATAAAGGGTATAAAACTTGCTCAAAATTCATTTATAATCGTGTGATTAATCCTCATGTAGATATTGAGACTTTAGAGGGCAGAGTCATAAGCTATAAAAGCTTGCTTATAGAATGGTGTCAGAAAGAAAAGAATACATTTGATTACGAGATTTATGAAGATACTGGAGTAGATGAGCTAAAGCATTTCTCTGTAAAGCTTAGTATTAATGATAAAGTTGTATCCAAAGCTAGAGCTACTTCAAAAAAGAAAGCCGAAGAAAAAGCTTCCAAACGTGCATTCTTTGCATTTCAAAATCAGATTACGAAGCTTATTTAGTTTATGAGTTTAATTTTATTCAACTATAACGTTTTCGTAGATTTTATGGGTTAAGAATAACCAAAAGTTGATATATCTAACTCATTAATATTCTATATTTACGTTTCAAAGTTGTGATATTATGGCTTTACATAAACTTCTGGTAGATGATTTTTATGATGACTCTTACAAGCTCATAGCGATACATTGTGGTATAGAAGATTATAGATTAGCCTATTTACTCAACAAGAATTTAGAATTAAAGTTAGAGCGTAAACCAAATGATTTGGATTTTCAATATCTAACATCTTCTTACAGTATTTTTGAGTGGAATAACACATCACAATATGTCAGTTGGAACTTAGTCTCTAATGTTTGTAAAAAAGAAGAAGATAGCCTTTACAGTTCGGGAACTTTGTTTCAGGCTAGCGAAAAAACATTGAAAACATTCCACCTGATTCCAGAGTTTAAAAGGGTAGATTATTTCATTAAGATATCTGAAGAGACACAAAACGTAAACGAAAAACTGATTTTAAATAAACTTCATAACATTCCACAAATTATTACAAGTTATGAAGTGGATCCATTACATATAAAATCAAAAGACCATTTAATTTTTTAAATTGATGTCAAACAAAAAAACCAAAATAGTAGCCACATTAGGACCAGCAACAAGTAACAAGGAAACCCTTAAAGCGATGTTGGATGAAGGTGCCAATGTATTTAGAATTAACTTTTCTCATGCCGATTATAAGGATGTGGAAGAGCGCATTCAGATGATTAGGGACCTTAATGAAGAATATGGCTATAATGCTTCAATACTAGGAGATTTACAAGGACCTAAGTTGCGAGTTGGCACAATGAAAGGCGAAGTGATTGTTAATGAAGGCGATGAAGTTATATTCGCAACTGGAAAACGATTCGAAGGGACTAAAGAACGAGTCTATATGACCTATGATAATTTTCCTCAAGATGCTAATCCTGGCGAACGCATTTTACTTGATGATGGAAAGTTAATTTTTGAAGTTGTTTCAACCGATGGTAAATCTGAAGTAAAAGCTAAAGTCATACAAGGAGGACCTTTAAAATCCAAGAAAGGTGTTAACCTACCAAACACCAATATTTCGCAGCCTGCTTTAACCGAAAAAGATATAGAGGATGCTATTTTTGCAATTGGCCAAAAAGTAGACTGGATAGCTCTATCCTTTGTGCGCCATGCAGAAGACTTAATGCAGCTCGAAGAATTAATTAAGGAGCATAGTGATCATAAAATTCCAATCATAGCTAAGATTGAAAAACCTGAAGCTGTAGAAAACATTGATAAGATTGTTGCCTATTGTGATGGTTTAATGGTAGCTCGTGGTGATCTAGGTGTAGAAATTCCCGCTGAAGAGGTGCCTTTGATTCAAAAGAAATTAGTACTCAGAGCGAAGCGTGCAAGAATCCCGGTAATTATTGCGACACAGATGATGGAAACGATGATTACGAGTTTAACACCAACACGTGCAGAGGTTAATGATGTAGCCAATTCTGTTATGGATGGTGCAGATGCTGTAATGTTATCTGGTGAGACATCTGTTGGGCAATATCCTGTGCAAGTGATTCGCCAAATGTCTAATATTATTCGTAGTGTAGAGGATTCCCCTTTGATTGAGGTACCACAGTCTCCGCCACATATTCGCACCAAGCGCTATATAACAAAAGCGATATGTTTTCATGCCGCAAATATGGCGAACGAAATTAATGCTAAGGCCATTTCTACATTGACCAATAGTGGTTATACAGCATTTCAAATATCAGCTTGGAGACCGCAAGCACACATTTTGGTATTTACTTCCAACAGACGTATTTTGACTCAGTTGAGTTTACTTTGGGGAGTAAAAGCGTTTTATTATGACAAGTTCGTAAGTACTGATGAAACTATCGAAGATGTGAACGCCATAGCTTGTAAAAAGGGCTATCTCGAAGTTGGTGATATGTTAATTAGCTTAGCTGCAATGCCAATACAATCTAAGGGTATGGTAAATACGTTGCGTGTGACTGAGATTGAGAGTTGTAGTTTTTAAGCGCGATTTAGTAGTTTCTTTAAATATCTTTAGCTTTCTTATAATATTTAGATGCTTTGGTGAATTTCTTTAAAGCAGTGTAAGTATCACCTAATCCGTTGAGTGGTCTTGGGTTGTTAGGATGTTTTTCTGCTAAAAGAGTAAATAATTCTAATGACTTATCATAGTTCTTATTTTTTAAATAAAATTCAGCTATCAAGCAAGCTCTATTTACTCTTATTCTGCTGATAAATTGTGTTTTTTCAAATTCATTAATAAAAGATTCAAATTGTACAAAATCATCTGCGCGTATGGCATTTCTTGTTATACTAAACATGGTCCAATCAGACAAATCATTCGAAAATCCGAATTGAGAAGCTCTTTTTTGGTAATAGTCGTAAACATATTCTAACCCACCAAAATTTGAGAACTCTTCGAGATTATTAAATTGTAATTCAGGATAATAATGATAGTACCGTTGAATCCCATGGTATAACGTTGTAAATGGAGTAGATCTATGTTCTTCACTTTTCAGCTCTTTGAATACCCAATTCATTGAATTGGGAGCTTTATTGGTTATAAGAGTTTTCAATTTTCTTGTTTCCCCTTTGACTAAGCCCTCATTACTTCCTGAAGTGAAATATACTAGTTTATTAAAACTAGGATTTGCTTTAAGAAGACTATCGATGGCACTCATTTTATCCTTTAATGGAAATGGGCTAGCCGCTATGTAGACGTCAAATAAATTGGGCTTCGATATTAACGTTTCCAGAACAAAACCACCACCAAGAGCCCAACCAAATAGCATTTGTTTTTTAGATGTTCTATATGTTATATTTACATATTTAATGACTTCTTTTTCAATGAAATCTCTATAGGATTGAGAATCAACATTATAATTTTGATTTCTATCAGACCGTTTTTTTGAAATTCCAACTATTATAAAATCTGGAGTTTGTTTAAATTCTACGAAAGATTTTTGAAGACTTACGGCATGCAAAAAGTACCTTTGTCCATCTAAAATATAGAGAACAGGATAATTCTTTTTAGAATTTTCATAATTGTCTGGCAAGAAAATCTGAAGCTCTCTTTCATCGTTCAATATTTTAGATTCAATTGATATGGAAGAACCAATAATATTATCCTTAATGTTAACCTGTGCTTTCATCCTGAAGAAGAATAAGCAAATAAAAGCAGTGATTATAATTTTTGTATTCATCTTTTTGATTTGAAAAATTGTTTCATTAAAATAAAATTAGTTGACAAACTTTACTAGATAAATCCTACTTGCACCATTATCATATCTATTAATTTCAGAAAGGAGTTCTTCTGCATTGGTAAACCCGTTTTCTTTTTGGGTAACATTACTTCTTCTACTCGTAAAATACAGAATATCATTATTTATGAAAGGACAGAAGTCCGTTTGTTTAGAGTTGATGTCAGCTCCTAAATTTTCTGCAGTTGTCCATTGTCCATCAATATTTTTACTCAAGTATAGGTCACCTGCACCAATACCATCTGGTCGCCTCCAGCCTCCAAAAATAATATAGGATTCATCTGGAGCTACATAAGCATTAAATTCAGCACCTTTGGTGTTGACACCTCCATTTAAAAGCTGAGGTTCGCTGTAGGCATTGTTTTCCCATTTGCTCACAAAGATATCATCACCAGATTCCAATTCTTTTTTAATAGTTGTAAAATATAAATTACCGTTGCTAGCAACTGCTGGATAAAATTCATCACCATCTGTATTGATTGGTGCACCAATATTCTTTGGCTTAGACCAAGTATCGTTTTTTGATGACCGCTCAACATACCATATATCCATGTCTTTAGTCTTTGTACTATCCTTTAAAACAGGCCGATTAGACACAAAATAAAGTTTTAAATTGTCCGGCGATAAGAACGGCTCTAAATCCGTATATCGTCCGGAGAAACTGGTGATTTCTGGATCCTGCCATTGATCATTTTCTTTCTTAATTTTCATAATTACGGAGAGTTCTCTTCCAGGACTTTGTAATGAAAAATACGCTTCAGTTTCGTCTCCATCCATTGTGAAATCCCTGACATTAGTAAATTCCGAAAAGATGTGCGCCGCAAAAGGTTTAACACCTTCTTTTTCTTGATTGGTCGTGTCTACCTTTTGAGACTCTTCTTTTTGAGGGGCTTTGTCTTTGCAGGAAGACAGTGCGAAGATTAAAAGTATAACTACAATTGAGTTTGGAAGTTTCATACTTTGATTGTTTGCGTTAGTTCAATAAACTTAAGAAATCCAATGGATTAAAAGTCGAATTTTAACTGTACGCTAACAGATTTTTTTTCTTTTTCAAGTGTTTTAGGTTTGGTATCATTCGTATTTAAATTCGATAAAGAAATCCCTAATAGTCTAACGGAATTCTTCAATTTATCCTGATATAATAAATCCTTTGCTGTATCAAGAATTACAGTCTTATCACTAATAAAATAAGGAAGTGTTTTACTGCGTGTCTGTAGGGTAAAATCACTGAATTTTATTTTTAGTGTGATGGTTTTGCCGGCAACTTTGCTCTTATCTAATCTCTTTGAAACTTCTTCGGCAATATGCTCTAGTTTTTCTAGCATAAAAATTTCCGAAGAGAGGTTTTCATTAAAGGTGCGTTCTGCTGCTAAAGATTTACGGATACGGTTTGGTTTTACTTTGCTGTTATGAATTCCTCTCACAATATCATAATAGGATCTTCCAGACTTACCAAAGTGTTCTTCTAAATAATCAGCGGACTTAGACTTTAGATCTTTACCTGTAAAAATACCTTTTTGGTACATTTTTTCTGCTGTGACCTTACCAACACCGTAAAAGTTTCTAATATCCAAATCTTCTAAGAACTGAAGGACATCTTCTGGGTTAACAGTTTTTTGTCCATTAGGTTTGTTATAATCACTTGCCACTTTTGCTATAAACTTGTTTATGGAGATACCTGCGGAAGCCGTTAAACCTATTTCATCAAAAATTCTTGATCTTATCTTTTGAGCAATTAAAGTAGCACTAGGCAATCCTATTTTATTTTCTGTGACATCTAAATAAGCTTCATCAAGAGATAATGGTTCTACTAAGTCTGTATAGTCGTAAAAAATTTTTCGAATACGATTGGAGATGTCTTTGTAGCGGTCAAAATCTGTCTTTACAAAAATAAGATGTGGACAAAGCTTTTCAGCTAAGCGTCCAGACATGGCACTTTTTACGCCAAACTTACGAGCCTCGTAGCTTGCAGCGCTTATGACACCCCGTTTTCCACCACCACCAACTGCTATGGGTTTACCTCTAAGTTCTGGATTATCCAATTGAGCAATGGAAGCGTAAAATGCATCCATATCTACATGAATTATCTTTCTTATTGGCAGATCGTCAATCATAATGTAAATTTAGGCATTAAATGCTATCGATTATGGCTGTAGAAATAGAACGTAAATTTTTAGTAACATCTAAAATCTTTAAAAAAGAAGTATCAAAAAGTTATATCATAAAGCAAGGCTTTTTAAATAGTCATGAGGAACGGACCGTGCGTGTGAGGCTAAAAAAGGATAATGGCTATTTGACTGTAAAAGGAAAATCTTCAGAAGATGGTCTATCTCGTTTTGAGTGGGAAAGAGAAATTTCTAAACAAGAAGTTGAACATCTTTTAGAGTTATGCGAAGAAGGAATCATTGATAAAAAGCGCTATGAAATTAATTTAGGCAACCACATTTACGAAGTGGACGAATTTCACGGAGATAACGAAGGCCTAATAATTGCTGAGGTAGAGTTAAACTCAGAAAACGAAACGTTTGAAAAACCGGATTGGTTAGGAAAAGAAGTTACAGGTGATATTAAGTATTATAATTCTCAGTTAAGTAAAAATCCTTTTAAAAAATGGAACCAAAAAAAAGCACCTTGATAGTCTCAAAGTGCTTTTCATTTTTATATTAAAATATTATTCCTGTGATTCTGGTCCACCACTAACGATTAAAAACTCAGAACGTCTATTCATTTGGCGTTCTTCGTCTGTGCAGTTTGTACCACAATCTATTTTAGGTTCACTTTCCCCTTTGCCTTCTGATGAGATGCGAGATTCATCTATACCTTTAGAAATGACATATTGTTCTGTACTCTTTGCTCTTCGTTGAGAAAGTCTTTGGTTATATGAATCTGAACCAATGTAATCTGTATGTGATGTAGCCTTGATAACCAGTTCTGGGTATTTATTCATTACCTGGACTAACTTATCTAATTCAAAAGCTGCTTGAGCCGTAATATTAGATTTATCATATTCGAAGAATATAGGATTTAACACAATTTCTTCTGGTGTAATGATTTTCTCAATTGGACTTAATGAAATTTGAACAGGAGACTCTTCATCGCTAGTGCCTTGAAGAGCTACCTTTCTACTTTCATAGTCGTCCATAGTAACCTCAAGCTCTGTATCTTTTTCACATTCTATAATGAACTCCGCTATACCGTCTGCATTCGTGCTTTTGGTAACTACTTTATTGCCTTGGTCATCATATAGACTAACATTAGCCCCACTGATTGGCTCTCTCGTTTTATCATCTAAAACAGTAGCTGCAATTAATACATCACAAAGTGGTTGCAATTTCTTGATTGTATAGATATCATCACTACCCATACCACCATCTCTATTTGAGGATACAAAACCCTCCCCAGATACTTCATCAATAATAAATGCAAAATCATCAGCATTACTGCTTATAGGAATGCCTACATTTCTAATAGGTGCCATTTTCCCGTCAATTTCTTTAGTGTAAAACACATCCATTCCACCTAGTCCTAAATGTCCATTTGATGAAAAATATAGAGTGTTATTACTACTGATAAAGGGAAACATTTCTTGCCCTTCGGTATTGACTTTTTGTCCTAAATTTTGTGGTTCACCGATAGTGCCATCGTCATTTATTGTTGCTTTATAAATATCGTATTGCCCATAACCACCTGGCATATTTGATGCGAAGTAGAGTGTGGAACCATCGCTACTTACAGAAGGGTTTTTCACAGAATAATTTTCGCTATTGATAGATAAACTTTCTACTTCGTCCCAATCGTCTTTTAGTTTAGTTGCTTTAAATAAGTACAATTGCCCATAACGTGTTCTACTTAAAGAGTCTTGTTCAAAATCTTTTTCAAAATAACTCTCTCTAGAGAAGAACATAGTATTTCCATCTGGAGCAAATGATACTAAACCTTCATGAAACCTTGTATTTATGTAACTGTTTACTAATGTAGGATTGTCGTATCCGCCATCAGAATTCTCAGTTAGTGTATATATATCTAGAAAAGGTTCCTCATTCCAACCATAAGTTTTACGACTATCATTTCTACCTGAAGTAATGTAAAGTTTACCGTCATGCAAGGTGCCACCGAAATCTGACTGCTCTGAGTTAAATCCGGCGTTCTGAACATTGAATTTCTTGCCTTGCTCTAAAATCTTAGGAAGGTAATCCGGATTTTTTCTATAAGCCGTTGCTCTATTGTCTGATGGACGCATAGAAGCGAATTTTTCCATCTGCTCGTTAGATTCTTTATATTTTCCGTTGGCCTTAAGCATTTCAGAATACTTATATATCATTTCAGGATCGTTAGAGGTCTCTAGTGCTTTGGCATACCAACGTTCTGCTTCAACAGTGTTGAAAATATTATAGTAGCTTTCGGCTAGTCTACCATATACGTAGTCGGAACCTTTACCGTTTTCTACAAGTTTCAAATAGCTTTCAGCTGCATCAACATATTCGAATCTAGCAAACTCTTTATCTGCTCTTTTTGTATCGTTGTTTTGAGCGGTTAAGCATAAACTACCCATCAACGTTATAAATAATAGTGTTTTAAAGTTTTTCATAATTGTTTAGCTTAACAGGTTAAAAATATCTAGGTGAACGTGAGACGCGTTTAGGGAAGTTTAGATCGAATAGCAACATCACCTCATGTGAAGCTGGAGCAAATCTATTTATGTCCGATGATACTGCATCATAGGCATAACCCAGTCTAACACCTGGAGAAACAGCAAAGTTAATTAGTCCAGAAAACGAATCGTCTAATCTGTAAGATGCACCAATTTCAAATTTTTTGAAGAATCGTGCATTGACATTGAGGTCAAAAGATGTTGGCGCGTTAAAAGCCGATTTTAGCATAAAGGACGGTTTGAGCTCTGTATTTTCTGAAAGATCAAACACATAACCTCCCGTTAAAAAATAATGTTGCGTTTCTGAGCCAATTTTATTCCCATTACTGTCCAAATGAACAGATTCTAATAGGTTTGGTATTGAAAAGGCAACGTAATATTTATTTGTATAATAGAATAGACCCGCTCCTATATTTGGTGTGGTCTTGGTTATTCCAAGACCAAAAAATGGATCAGTTGGGTCCACAACTTCTACGTTAGTACTTTGCAAATTGATGTCGTGAAATGTTGCACCTGCTTTAATACCAAAAGCCAAGCGATGCTCACCTTCAAATTTCAAGGTATACGAAACATCGGCATAAACATTAGTTTCGTTAACAGGACCGACTCGGTCAGCAATTACCGATAATCCTGCTCCAAGGTTATTTCCCACCTGGCCATGGACAAAAAATGTACCAGTCTCTGGAGCTCCATCAATGCCACTCCATTGGTTCCTATATAATAGGCCACCAGAAGTAACTTCTTTTGAACCTGCATAGGCTGGATTTATGACGTTCATATTATACATGTACTGTGTGTACTGAGGGTCTTGTTGCCCATGCATTTGAAATGCTAAAAGCAGAACCGCTATAATAGAGAGTTTTTTCATTATAATTTAAGTTGATTCAGTTAGTTGATTATCTATTTATATATACCCAAGAACTACGTTTCTTCGCACCACCTTCATAAATTACGGTGTAGAAATATGTACCTACAGGCAGTTCTTCACCGTCATTGGTTTGTCCCTCCCATTCATTAGTGTAATTCCTTTTTGAATATACCAAAACGCCATTTCTGTTAAATATTTCAAGTTTAACAACGCCAAAGCTTCTTAAGTCAAACGTATCATTCTGTCCAGGAGAAACGCCAGGTGAAATACCTTGTGGGAATTCGCAGGACTCAAGTTCTATTACTTGTGTAGTTATTGTATTTCCACAACCAGAATCATTAAAGGTAATTTCCGCAGAGTAGTCGCCACCGACTAAAACGGTATCTAATGTTAGGCCACTAGAACCAGAAATAGGAACACCATCTAACAACCAAGTGACTGTCGCATTTGTTGCTGTAAAGTTTGTTGGTATAATACCAATACTCACAGGTACTGTAGCATTAGGACAAACAACGAAATCAAATTGATCAACATCAAAAGTTGCTAATGGTACAATATTGATTTCTAAGTTAAAAGACGTCGTATTATGACAGCCAGTTGTAATATCAACAGCTCTAACAAATATAGTTTCGCCACTACTTGAATAGTTACTAGTATTAGTAATTGGAGAATCTCCACTATCAGCGTTCTCTTGCGAAGTGTGGTATGTAACAGTGATATTCGGATCTGTACTTACTTCACTATCGATTGATGTAAGATCAAACTCGGTAATACCATCGACAGTACCATCTAAATCATCACATACTACAAAATCCATAGGCTGATTAATTGTTGGAACAGGATTAACCATCAATTCTAGCTGAGCTAGTTGTCTACAACCTAAGAAACCATCGTTGGCAGCATCTGTATCTTCAACTCTAATGATAAGTGTTTCACCTGAAGATGGATATGGAGTCGACACGGGATTTATTGCTTGATTCGCGTCAGACATGTTAGTGTAATAGCTTACCGTAAAATCAGAGCTAAACCCTAACGACGTTGTAAGCGCATCTAAATCAAAATCTCCAGAACCATCGGCCACAGGACCATCGCACGCTTCTAATGTCTGGTCTCCTAAGGTCCCAGGATCATCATAAAGGTTAACTATAACCGTCTGAGAGTCTGCAGTGGCATTACATTGTGAGTCAAAAGCTTGAACCCTGTAAACTCCAGACTCAGTGATTGTAAGTGCTGCTGCTGTTTCACCAGATATTTCAACATCATTATTAAACCAAATGAAAGTATCTGCAAAAGGAGAATCCGTTTCGATAGTTACAGAAGGGAAACCACATACGGATACTTCATCAGTTTCCAGAGGATCATTGCTTGGATCAATGAAAACTTCTTGACTTGTGATTTGTGCATCAATATCGGCTATTGTGCTACCAGCACTAGTATCACCAAGATTAGTTTGTCTAACCTGGATTATTCCAGCATCTTGGTCAAAATTAGTGATCAATAATAAATAAAGTTCTCCTTGTTGTGCACCAAGCAGTGTTACATCTTCAACGGCTGCGGCCGAATAACTACAATCTACTACAGATGCCAAGGCACATAGATCATCACCTGGTGCGTAAGGTCCCCATAGTAAAAAGTCTACATCCAATTCTGAGCCTATAGGATTATCATTGCTATCAAAAGCAGAATTTTGTACAATCTCCAGAAGAATATCTCCTGTTGTCCCTATTTCTAGTGTACTAAATGTCGGATTGGGCGTCGTGAATAAACAATCTATCTGTCCGTCACCAGGTAGGACATTGATTGTATTATACGTATATAATATATCAGTAGCGTCACTTCCACTACAGA
This sequence comes from Winogradskyella flava, assembly GCF_014243395.1. Lineage (GTDB taxonomy): Bacteria > Bacteroidota > Bacteroidia > Flavobacteriales > Flavobacteriaceae > Winogradskyella > Winogradskyella flava. The sequence goes on from NZ_JACLCP010000001.1 coordinate 622,295, forward strand.
AATTTGCCGCAGTATCACATGTTATATTTACAGGTGCCACATAAGGCGTAATACAAAGATCAAATGTTGTATCCTCCGGATCTGCATCACCAGAATATACTCTTATAAAATAGGTTTCACCAATTGTAAGTGAAGATGCTACACTAGACCATTCTGCAAAGCCGTCAACACAAGCAATTTCAGTTAAGTTATCACATGTACCAGAATACACGGAATGATTAATATCGGTTGCTGAGCTTCCTGCAACGTTAGCAAGTGAAATTAAATGCGAATCACTTTGTGCCACAAATTGGAACCACACATCATCATTTGCTATACCACCACAAGACGGATCAGTGACTCCAGATGGCGCTGCACCAAATATCGAACCTGTAGTACTAACCTCGCATAGTATATCATTATTTACAACAGCAACATTAGCCTCGCAAGGTGTATCATTATCTGGAGGACATATAAACTGTAACTGAGGGCTAACAATCGTACACAAGCTTTCTTGTTCATTGGCAACAGAAACGCTAACTGTACTTGCAGATGGGAAAGGACCAACCTGTATCATACCTGCAGCTGTAACTTGTAATGTCGAAGTGTCAAAATCGTTGGATACTTCCAAAGAGGTTGCATCTCCCAAACTTGTAATATCAACATCAATAAAAAATTGCTGATTATCACAATCGTCTACTATATTAAAACTTGCTTCAGGGAGTATACAAGGTAAGACGCCAACATTCACAGTAAAATCTAAAGTTACCCCAAAGGCACCATTATAGCAGGGGTTAGGAGTGGCTTGACCACCATCAGCTGTTCCAATGCGCATTCTATGCTCACCAGGAGTAGCAGTCACGGGCATTACAAATGACGCGTCCAAAGTTGTTGGGTTGTCGGCTGTAGACTCTCCTGAAAAGACAAGTTCCGAAGCATCGAATACTAAGTTGTTATCAAAATCTATCCAAATATTTGTACCATAAGTAAAACCTGTAGCGAATGTAATCGCCACACTAGTATTCACTCCAGGAAAAACATCAATTACAGGAGATGTTTGATTTTCATAAGTAACATCACCTGGGCTTGGAAAATCTATGCCTTCTATCGTCGTATTTTCAACGCCTGTTCCGTCGTTACTTGATGGGATGGACTCACAATAGCCTGTAAAGAATTGGAAAGGTCCCGAGAATGAACTCAAGTCTGAAGCACCACATACTGCTTGAACGTAGAACTCGTATTCGGTATCAGATGTTAAATTATCTAAGGTAAAAGGATTAGTTGTTACGCCTGTAGCTACAGTCCCAGTGCCTAGTGCGAATCCAGCCAAACCATATTCAATATTCCATTCGTTCGATGATCCTGTTTCGGTCCATCCGACTTCAGTAGACGTTAAACTTAAATTATTTGCCGTAAGATCTGTTGGTTCTGGACAAGTTGGGATGCCTCTAACTCTAAAATTATCAACAAAAATATCATTATCCTGTGGGTCATCTACTGTACCTTCAGAACCTAGGATACCAAACTGAACAGTTTGTCCAGCATAGGCTTCTAGTGTTATAACTGGGTGCTCACCGGTTGGTGATACCACTGAAGTATTATCGTAAGTTAATAGTGGCGTCCATGTAACTCCATTATCATTTGTAATTAAAAGCTGTACAAAATCATCAGACCCTAATGTGCCCGCAACTGTAGAACTTGCAAATTCCATAATACCAAAATCAAATTCCACTTGGAAAGGCCCACCAGTTAAATCAAACTGAGGAGAAAGAAGCCAATCACTTTTTGCGGCTAGCCATAAGTTTATTTTATAAGCACCATCTCCGGTACCTATGTTTAAGAATTCATCTGGCACCCAAGAACTTCCACCTAACTCAAGAGGTCCAGTTGTGGCATCGCCATTATCGGCCTCATCCCAACAATCTGGAATAATAGTACTAAATTGTTCTATATAGTCTGGTGTAAAGACATCACATAGTGTTTCAAAAGTAAAAGGCCCTGTCCAACCACTTAAACCGCCACCACAATCTGCTTGAACATAATAATCATATTGTGTTACAGCGGTTAAACTTGAAGCTGTATATGGATTAGACACACCACTGGCAGTAGGAGTCCCACTTGGCGCTGTCCCTGATGTCACTAACTCTATATTCCAAGATGACACAGAACCGTCTTGAGACCAGCTCAATTCTGCACTATTAGAGGTGATCGCATTTGCCATTAATTGAGAAGGGTTGAAGCAAGATGGCGCCTCATCGAAAGTAACATCATCGATAGCGATATCATCATAAAAATCACCTGGAACATTTTCAGAAAATACAAAACGCGCTTGCACATCTCCAGTAATAGTTAGAGTACTTATATCTATAACAATTAAAGTCCATCCTCCAGTATTGGTATTATAAGTAGCCATGTTATTCCAAGCAGCACCATCCCAAACTTCTACATCCAAATTGTTGTTTGAATTGCTTTCATTGTCACTTATTAAATAGAATGAAAGCGCTGGCACTGTTAGGCCAGAAACATCAACTAAAGGACTAGTTAGAGTTCTTACACCTTCTTCTCCAGAAGCATCTGCCCAAGCAAAAAAGTTATTCGATGCTGTACTTCCTGAGATTGTACCATCATCGCCAACATGTGTACCTGCGGCGTCATCATCAAAAAACCAATCTTCGCCACCATCCATGGACCAACAGAGAGGAATTGCTCCAGCGTTCTCAAAATCTTCTGTATATGGTGCTGTGAATGTTACACATTCTGTAGAAAAAAGAATTGGCCCTACCCATGTACTAAAATCACCTCCACCGCAATCTGCCTGATAATATAAAAAATAATTTGAAGCAGGTGTCAAACTACTCAAGGCTGTGTTTGGTGTTGTTGTAGGTGAAATAGAAGCTTCTTCTTCACCATTTCCTGGCGTAAAATCAGCACCTGTATTATATTCTATTACCCAAGCAGTTTCAGAATCTCCCGCTGTCCAATCTAATGTTGCTGCTGTTGCTGTTACCCCAGAAACCGTCATTCCAGTAGGTGCTATACATGTAGGGGTTTCAAAAAGGGTTACTACAATATTTGCCCAGTCTGCATTAGATCCACCAAAACTCTGATTTAAAACTAAATCGATATATCCATCACTAGTAGGATCATATAATCCAGCCAAGTCACCCGTAAAAGTTAGCGTTGTAGCAGCACCACTATTTGCTCCACCTGTAGTAGGAGGATCAATTGTAATAGATCCAGCAGTTGTTGTAAATGTGAGATCGGCTTCCACTGACCATGGGTTTCCCCCACCTGCAGTCCAGTCAACAGTTATTGAAAATGAATCATAAGTACCTGTTGAGGATGCTGGTACACTTACAGTGTTGGCTGCATCATTTAAATTAATAGTAACAGGTGATCCTGATGCCACATTTGTTGGGCCTACTATTGAATTAAAATCATATTGAGCACTGGCAGTTAGAAAGAACCCAAGCATGATAAAAAATAGAGTAATCTTTTTCATTATTAATCGGTTTGTTAGAAATTATTAAATCCCTCGTAACACGTTGGTTACAAAAGAATTGATCTTTAAATATGAAATGGGGCTTTATTTTGACTTTTATAACGTTGGTTAGCCGTAATTTTTTAAGTCAAGTCGAATATATAAAAAATGACTATTAACAAGATGTTAACAATGTTATAATAGATTAACTACCGTATTAATCGATAAATGACTTAGACGTTATTCTCGGAATGTTTTAGCTGTATATATACAGGAAAATGATCACTGTAACCACCCCTATATTTCTTTCCTACATAGGTTCTAAATGGTTGCCCTTTATACTTGCCATGATATTGGGTCAAAATCTTATCATTAAAGACATCAGCCTTGTCAAAAGACAGGTTGGAATTTCTTTTATCAAAAAAGTTAACAGAGAAAAATATCTGATCAAATAGATTCCATTGAAAATCATGATTTAAACTACCTTTATCTCTGGACCAAACGGTTTTAAAAGGGTTAAATAAATCACTTTCTTTTTCCATTAGCCTTATACTAGTATCATTTGGGTTATCGTTAAAGTCGCCCATAACAATAATTTTTGCGTCAGTATTTTCTTTTTTCAATCTTTTGATTATGGAATTCACAACATTTGCCGCTGAGATACGTTTGTGCTCTGTTTCTTTTTCACCCTCACGACGAGAGGACCAATGGTTGACAATAATGTTGAGCTTTTCCTCATGTAGTCTTCCTTGTACCAAAAGAACATCTCTAGTATAATCCCTTTCACCAGAATCATTTTGAAGATATACAGAAAAGGTCTCTGAACTTTCAACTTTAAATAGGTCATCTTTATAAAGAAGGGCAACGTCAATCCCACGCTCATCAGACGAATCGTAATGTACATAGCTGTAAGCTTCTTCAATGAGATTTTTACTTCTTACTAAATCGGATAGGACTTTTTTATTTTCAACTTCAGCTAGCCCGATAATGACAGGTGCATGTTCTGTAGCTTCATCACCTATTTTAGAAATAACGGACCCCAATTTTCTAAGTTTGTTTTCATAACGTTTTGGAGTCCATCTTTTCGCGGAAACCGGTAAAAAATCATCATCGTTTGTGTTTGGGTCATTTTCAAAATCGAATAAATTTTCGATGTTATAAAATGCAATAGTATACTCTTGTGAATTATTATTCATGGCAATAAATATAGAATTTTTAAAGCGTATTAAGAACACTACATTTGTTTAACTTTGTACTTTACTTACTTATGATAGAAAAAAAAGACATTGCTTTAGAAAGAGTTGTACTCATTGGTATTATAACACAGGACCAAAATGAAGAAAAGTCCAAGGAATATCTTGATGAGTTAGAATTTTTAACCTACACGGCAGGTGGCGAGGTTATAAAACGCTTCACGCAGAAAATGAACATGCCTAATCCTAAAACATTTATCGGTAGCGGTAAAATGGACGAGGTCATGCATTTTGTTAAGGATAATGATATTGGCACCGTAATTTTTGATGATGAACTCTCACCAGCCCAAGAACGAAATATTAGTAAGATTCTCAATTGTAAGATTTTGGATAGAACCAATCTTATTCTTGATATATTCGCACAGCGTGCTCAAACCAGCTATGCTAGGACTCAAGTAGAATTAGCACAATGCGAATATTTATTACCAAGATTGAAAGGTATGTGGACCCACCTTGAACGACAAAAAGGTGGTATTGGAATGCGTGGCCCAGGTGAAACTGAAATAGAAACAGATAGACGTATTGTTAGGGATAAAATATCCTTATTAAAGTCTAAAATTAAAGCCATTGATAAACAAATGGCAGTACAGCGTGGTAATCGTGGTAAATTGGTTCGAGTGGCGTTAGTGGGATATACCAATGTTGGTAAGTCTACATTAATGAACGTCATAAGTAAAAGCGAAGTCTTTGCAGAAAACAAACTCTTTGCTACCCTAGATACCACAGTTAGAAAAGTGGTTATCGGTAATCTGCCATTTTTAGTTAGCGATACCGTTGGTTTTATAAGAAAGTTACCTACGCAATTGGTGGAGTCATTTAAAAGTACGCTAGATGAGGTGAGGGAAGCAGACTTATTACTTCATGTTGTAGATATTTCGCATTCTAATTTCGAAGAGCACATTGATTCCGTTAATCAGATTTTAGATGAGATAGAAAGTAAGGGCAAACCCACCATAATGGTCTTCAATAAAATTGACGCTTATGAGTCTGAGCCTTATGATGAAGATGATTTAATTGTAGAAAAAACTAAAGCTAACTATACCATTGAGGAATGGAAAAAAACATGGATGGCTAAGTTAGGAGATAACGCTTTGTTTATATCTGCATTGAACAAGGAAAATCTAAATGAGTTTAGAAAACGTATTTATAAAGAAGTTAGAGAAATACATGTAACTCGTTTTCCTTACAATCATTTTCTATATCCAGATGTTGAAGAGATAGAATAAAGTGTCTTTTAAATGAAATCATATATGCCCCAATTCAAAATTTGGATCAGAAAAATCTTTAAGAACAGGTGGGTAAAAGGGTTATCATGGATAATGGGTTCTGTTTTATTATTTCTTCTAGGGCTTTACATAAGTGTCTATTTAGGGGTATTTGGAAAACTACCAACAACCGAAGCTTTAAGCTCTATAAAACATGAGCAAGCCACGCAGATTCTAGATCATAAGGGCAAGTTAATAGGTAAGTACTATATCTATGATAGACAGCCGGTAAATTTTGAAGATCTCCCTAAACATTTAATCGACGCTTTGGTTGCCACAGAGGATAGTCGTTTTTATAAGCACAATGGTGTCGATAATATTAGTCTTATCAGGGTTTTTGTAAAGAACTTAATACTTCAAGATAAAAGTGCAGGTGGAGGGAGTACTATTACGCTTCAACTGGCAAAGAATTTATATGGTAGAAAAAATTATGCGATGTTTAGTATGCTCATTAATAAATTTAAAGAATCAATTATTGCCAAGCGTATCGAAGACATTTATTCCAAAGAAGAGATTTTGATACTCTACTTAAATACAGTTCCGTTTTCTGATAATACATATGGTATAGAAAGCGCCTCGTTAAAGTTTTTTGATAAATCCGTAAACGATTTAACTATAAATGAAGCTGCCACCTTAGTTGGAACATTAAAAGCAAACACGTATTACAATCCTAGAGTCCATCAAAAGCGTAGCGAAGATAGACGAAACGTAGTGCTTCAACAGATGGTGAACTATGGCTATTTAGCAAAGGATTCTCTGGAATTTTTTAGCAAGCAGAAGTTAGAGTTGAGTTACAAATCTTACAATCATGATTTAGGTCTGGCACCTTATTTTAGGGAAGCCGCGAAAAAGCAACTAACGGCAATTTTAGATACTTTAAAAACTCCGGAAGGTAATCATTACAATTTGTATAAAGACGGACTTGTAGTATATACCACCTTAGATTACCAAATGCAGCAATATGCTGAAGAAGCGATGAAAGCGCATCTTACAAAACTGCAAAATAACTTTGAAACGTCTTTTGGTAAGAATGCACCTTGGAATGATAATTCTAAAGTTTTGAAAACTGCAATTCAAAAATTGTCCATAGTGAAACGTTATAAAGACAAAGGCTTATCGGATGCGCAAATTATGGATTCATTAAATCTAAAGCGTAATCTGGAATTATTCAGTTGGCAAGGAGATACCGTTAGAAACATTTCAGTTATAGATAGCCTGAAGCATTACATAAAATTCCTCAATACTGGCATGTTGTCCATAGACCCAAAAACAGGCGCGGTAAAAACCTATATTGGCGGAATAGACTACAGATTTTTTAAATATGATCATGTCTCACAAAGCGAACGTCAAGTAGGCTCTACCTTTAAACCCTTTGTATATACAGCTGCCATTGAAAACGGATTAGACCCATGCACCTATTTTTCTTTAAGAGAAGTCACTTATTCCAATTATGATGATTGGACACCGAGTAATTCAGGAAGTGAAGAAGAGGATCCGCACATCAATTATACTTTGGAAAATGCCTTAAGCAATTCCGTTAACACTATTGCGGTAAAGGTTTTAGAAGAAGTTGGTATTCCCAATACCATTGAGCAAGTACAAAAATTGGGTATAACCAATGAGCTGCCAAATAAACCATCATTGGCACTTGGTGTTTCAGAAATTAATCTCATGGAACTTACAGGCGCTTATGCCAGCTATGTCAACGATAGCAAACCAGTAAAACCCTATATTATCACTAAAATCGAAGACAAAGATGGTAATGTCATTGTAGATTTTAAACCTAATATTTCAGTAGAAAAAGCATACAGCGATAATACCAGACAGGTCATGTTAGAGATGATGAAATCTACTGTAAATAGTGGTACAGCAATCCGTTTACGAAACAGTTATGGGTTAAAAAATCCCATTGCTGGAAAAACAGGAACAACTCAAAACAACAAAGATGGATGGTTTGTAGCACTTACACCAAATTTGGTCACGATAACTTGGGTAGGAAATGATAATAACTCCATTGGTTTTAAGTCCACAGGTTTAGGACAAGGTGCCAATTCAGCATTGCCAATATTTGCTCAATTTTATCAAAAGTTGAACGCTGACAAAGCTTATAGAGCTTTTACTAGTACTAGGTTTGAAGACATTTCTGAAGACGTTATCAAGGCTCTAGATTGTGAACCCACAAAACGAGATGGTTTCTTTAAACGCTTGTTTAAAAAGAAAACCAAGAAGAAAAAGTTTGATTAAAAAAAGCCTGTCAATAATGACAGGCTTTTTTATTTGTAAGAGTTCTTCTATTTAGAACTTATAGCTTAAACCAATTGTATAGTATGATTGTAAATCGTTATCTGCATCTTCTAATGCTACGCCTTGGAAGTTAGCAGCTTCTTGTTGATTGCTTCTTAAAGCAAAATCAAAACCAACACCAATCATTTTCCATAATGTATAGCTAAAAGAGTTGGTCCATGTCCAGTTAGATAAATCACTTGACTTATAACTTTGGAATGTAGAGAAGTTAGATTTAAAAGCAATGGCTCCAATCTGTCTTGTATAATCTGCTACAATCTTAGCACCTGCAGAAGATTCGAAAACAGCATCATTTTCAGCAAATACAAAGTTGTAGTTTAATGGATGTATAACTACAATTAGATTTTCAATTGGTGTCCAAGTCGCACCAATACCTAAGTCTAAATATCCTGGATCATTGAAGTTATTTAATAACGTCGTTCTGTATTCACCTAATGCAGATACTGCCCATGTGTCACTTAACTTATAACCATACAATGACGAAAGGTTGAAAACATCCGTGGTTGCCTCAAAATCGTCACTATCTAAGTCAGTATCCTTGTTATCAAGCTTTACCCATGCTAAATTTGTGGTTAATGAGTTTCTCCAAAAGTATTTGTCTTCAAGCTTGTTGGCAAAAGCATTAAAAGTGACGCCTATATTACCTGAAGAGTTATTTGGAACACCTTGTGCATACCAATTATTAAAGTTAGATAAGCTACCGCCAATAGTACCAAAAGCACCTACTCTCCAACCAGGTAAAGCATCAATTTGAGCTTGTAAAGCATTGGCTTCAGCTTGAAACTTATCAGCTTCAGCTTGTTTCTCTGCTTTTTGGGCTTCTAGTTCTTCTTTTGTCTGCGCAAAACCAAAAGTAATGGCAAACATCATGAATACTGATAAAATTAAATTTTTGTTCATAATCAATTAATTTTAATAAATCTTAAGTTGTTATTAAGTTGCAAATATAAGTTTTTATTGATTTCTAGTAAATAACCCCTTACAAAGAAATCAATACTTCTTTGACAATAAAATCTCTAAAAAGTCACAATTTATTTTCTTTTATACAAAGGAACAGAAGAGCAAGCTTCACCAAACATTATAGATTTGGCAACTGGTTTAAGTTTTTGGGATAGTAATACAAGGGCATTTGCTGGTACAGGTTTATGGGAACAACCTTTAATAATCACAGGCATATCGCTATATTCAGAGACGTCCATGTCAGAAATTATTTCAGCATAAATAATGGATTCTAAATGGTCTAATGAACCAATAACGGTTAATTTTGATGTGCCTTGAAGCTGTAAGGAAATCAACATATAAGCCCAATCTGGTACGATCGCATCGGTCGAGCAATGCAGAGCAACAAATGCATTATTGCATTGTGACCAATCATGCAGAGCAACATGTTGCCTAAAGTCTTTTTCTCGTAGTACTAAGCCCTCAAGTAGCCAATCCTTGATATCAAAAAGTATGCGTTTGCCATCAGGATAAAAGTCCTCAAGATCAATAACCTTAAGTTTACTATTAGCAACTCTGTTAATTATTTCTTCTGCCATTTTACAACATACCAAGTTCTAATTTAGCTTCTTCACTCATTAAATCTTGAGACCAAGGTGGATCAAAGGTAATTTCCACCTCTGCGTCTTTAACGTCATTTAATGACTTTACTTTTTCTTCAACTTCAAGTGGCAGTGTTTCTGCAACAGGACAGTTGGGTGTTGTTAAGGTCATTAAGATTTTAACCTGGTAGTCTTCATTTACAAATACATCGTAGATTAATCCTAGTTCGTAAATATCTACAGGGATTTCTGGATCGTAAATGGTCTTTAATACTCTTACAATTTTATCTCCAAGTACGTTTGTGTCTATTGTCGTTTCGCTCATCTTAATTCAATTGTGTTTGATATGCTATCGCATACATCTTTAGTTGTTTTATCATACTCACAAGACCATTGGCCCTTGTAGGTGATAGGTGCTCTTTTAATCCGATCTCATCAATAAAATCTGTATTTGCGTCAAGAATAGCTTTTGGATGTTGATTGGAAAACACTCTAATTAAAATAGCAATGATTCCCTTAGTGATAATAGCATCACTATCTGCTGTAAAATTCACCTTGTCATCTTCCATATCTGCATGCACCCATACTTTACTCTGACAACCTTTAATAATATGATCTTCCGTTTTAAATTTTTCATCAATTAATGGCAATGTTTTGCCTAAATCAATCATATATTGATAGCGTTCTTCCCAATCTTCAAACATTGAAAATTCGTCTATTATATCATTTTGAATTTCTTCAATAGTCATACCTAATTTGTTTTTAACAAAGTTACAAAAACGCTATTGTTTAGACACACTTTCCTTAATCGATAACACTTTATTAACGAGTTCTTCAATCTCTTTTGGAGGTACACCATGATCAAAAGATGGTGACATTATTTCGACATCACCTCGAATAATGGATAAAGTAGCATGTGCAGCACCATCATACAAGCGTTTATTAGTTGGCGCCTCAAGTTTTTGAAATTCATCATTATCAATATTCTGAAACATGTTACTCAATGCCTCCCAATCCTTAGGGTCGCAGCGATAGTTTGTAAAACTCTTTAGATTTCTATCTGAAGATGTTCTAACACCTGATTCAGAGATTTGAACAAATTCGAACATGCCTCTAGATTGTGCCTGGTATGTAATTAGTGTTCTGTTATAGTTGTCTTTAACCATATCACTTTTACTAGGTTTTGACGCTAATTGCTTATTGGCTTTTAATAATTGCCCATCGTCGTTTGAGAGATAAATACTATTCCCTTCAATCTTATAAGTGCGGGTCTTACTCAAAACATCTAAAAACTGACGTTCAATTTTATTTTGTGCGTCTTGGCAGTATTTTTTGGAAGTCGCTAGGGGACCAAATGAAATAGTATTACCATCAGTTGTATAATCTCCAAAAAAACTATTACAACCAGAAAATCCCGAGACCCTATTAGAGGACGCATCAAAGTTTATAGATAAAGTCATTGGTAATTTATCTATATTTTCAATCTCTGAAAGGGTATATGCTCCTGAAAGTAAGTCTTGCATGGTATTGCTTTTTTCTTGTGATTCATCTACAGATGTTGACGCCTTTGATGAGTTACAAGATTCGGTCATCATTACAATAGCGAATAGGCTTATTAAAAATTTCATAATGTTTACTGTTTTAAAAAGTAAGATGCACTTATAGTGCCAAACAGACTAAGATAGCATCATGACTGCTTTTTTAAGTGCAGTGATAAAGGTATCAATTTCCTCTTTAGTATTATAAAACATAAAAGAAGCTCTTATGGTTCCGGGAATTTGATAAAAATCCATAATAGGTTGGGCACAATGATGCCCTGTACGGACGGCAATGCCCATTTTATCTAATATCGTCCCAATATCATAAGGATGAATATTGGCGACATTAAATGAGATTACAGATGTTTTTTCTTTTGCAGTACCATAAATTTTTAGTCCATCAACTTGTAATAGTTGCTCTGTAGCATAGTCCAAAAGGGTATTTTCATATTTGGCTATATTATCAAACCCAATGGTATTCATATAGTCCAAGGCAGCTCCAAAAGCAATACCACCGCAAACATTTGGTGTGCCAGCTTCAAACTTATGGGGTAAGTTCGCATAAGTTGTTTTTTCAAAAGAGACCTCTGCAATCATTTCGCCACCACCTTGATATGGGGGCAATTTTTTCAACCATTCTTCTTTACCATAGAGCATACCAACACCAGTTGGCCCACATATTTTATGAGCTGAACAGACATAAAAATCAACATCCAATTGTTGCACATCTGGTTTTAAATGAGGACAAGACTGTGCGCCATCAACCAAAACAGCAGCACCTGCGCTGTGGGCTTTTTCAATAATGTATTCAATAGGATTAATAGTTCCTAATGCGTTGGATATATGGTTAACAAAAACAAGTTTGGTATTTTCATTTAAAAGCGAATCAAATTCTGAAAGTATTAATTCACCATTTTGATTCATAGGAATCACTTTCAAGGTAGCGCCTGTTCTTTCACAAAGCATTTGCCAAGGTACAATATTACTGTGATGCTCTAGTGCAGAAACAAGGACTTCATCGCCCTTTTTTAGTAGGGAAGAAAAGCCATTTGCCACTAAATTAATACCATGAGTTGTTCCAGCAGTGAAAATTATTTCGTGCGAATGTTTAGCATTAAAATGTGTTTGAATTTTAAGACGAGCTTGCTCGTAAGCGTCAGTGGCTTCTTGGCTTAGACTGTGGACACCTCTATGAATATTAGCGTTGTAGTTTGAATAGTAATCTACAATAACATCAATGACCTGTTGAGGTGTTTGCGACGTTGCCGCATTGTCAAAATATATTAACGGCTTTCCATTAACCTTGCGATTAAGTATAGGGAAGTCTCTCCTTATATCTTGGACATTTAAAGTCATTAATTTTCCTTTTCTATTTATGAGTTAAAACTACTTTTTAGCTGTTCAATTATTGTTATTCCAATTTCTAAAAATGCTTCACACCACTCAATATTTTTCTTTTCAGAATAAATCAAAATCTGATTAGGCCATCCTTGATTTGATCCGAAAATTTCATGTTTTGATTCAAGTAAACTTTTTATTTCTGAGGTAAATGTTTCTTTTCCGGTTCCAGCTTCAAAACCATGAACAAAAGAAACAATAGTCTCCATATTAATGGGATGAATCCACATTGAAGTCTTAATCAAGAAGTGATTTAAAATTTCATGCTCTTTTTTGGTCATTTATTAAGAACAATTTACAAATCAAACCCAATATTAACGCCCAATTTACTAGCGATAATCTTCGTAATCCTACTTTTAATTTCAGGAATTTTAACCGAGCCTAGGACATTATTGCTAAATGCAAACATCAATAAAGCTCTAGCTTCCTTTTCTGGAATACCACGTGAACGTAAATAAAACATGGCGCTTTCGTCTAGCTGACCAATAGTGCAACCATGAGAACATTTGACATCATCTGCAAAAATCTCTAGTTGAGGTTTTGTATTTATACTAGCCTTATCGCTTATTAAAATATTGTTGTTGGCCTGAAATGCGTTGGTTTTTTGTGCATCCTTTTCAACAATAACCTTTCCATTAAAAACACCAGTGGCACTATCGTTAAAGATACCTTTGTAGTCTTGGTGACTCTCACAATTAGGCTCTATGTGGTGTACTAATGTATTATGATCTACATGCTGTTTGTTACCAATAATGGTAATGCCTTTCATTGTAGAATCTAGACGTTCGCCGTTTTGATAGAAATTTAAATTATTTCTAGTCAATTTTCCACCGAATGAAAATGTATGTACTTTAGCAATACTTTCCTGTTTCTGATTGATAAAGGTATTATCGATTAAAGAAGCGGATTCCCGATCATTCTGAATTTTATAGTAATCTACAATAGCACGTTTGTTAGCAAAAATTTCAGTAACGCTATTGGTTAATACAGGATTATCTGTTAAACTTTGATGGCGCTCAATAATTTGAACATGTGAATTCTCGTCAACAACAACCAAATTTCTTGGCTGTACCATTAGAGCTGCTTCATTTCCTGTAGAGAAATGCACGATTTGAATTGGCTTTGTAACTAATTTATTTTTAGGAATATGAATGTAAGCGCCTTCCGCTGAAAATGCTGTATTTAAAGAGGATAAACCATCTTTTGGAGCTATTTTATTGAAGTAATTTTCAATAATTAGTCTGTATTTTGGTTTGGATAAGGCTGCAGACATTAGGCATACATCAATACCATCATGTGTGGTTTGAGATAAATGTGACGAATATTTTCCATCAATAAAAACGATTTTATAAGTATCGATTTCATGGATAAAATATCTTTTTACATCACTGTATTCCAATGCTTTTTCATGCTTTGGAAACACACTGTAGTCGTGCTTTAAAACCGAATTTAAAGAGGTATACTTCCAAGCTTCTTGTCGCTTTGATGGAAAGCCTTCAGTTTCAAAATTCTTTATTGCTTCAGTTCTTATATCATGGATAGGCGAATCTATGTCGACCATATTTTCAAAGGCCATGAAAGAAGAGACTAATTTTTCTTTTAATTCCATTTGCTTATAAATTAAGCGTTTACTTCTTCTTTAATCCAGTCGTAACCTTTAGCTTCTAGCTCATGAGCCAATGCAGCTGACCCAGATTTAACAATTTTGCCATCATGCAAAACGTGCACGTAATCTGGTACGATATAATCTAATAATCGTTGGTAGTGCGTAATAACGATTACAGCGTTATCTTTTGATTTTAGTTTGTTTACACCATTAGCAACAATTCTAAGCGCATCAATATCCAATCCTGAATCTGTTTCATCCAAAATAGCTAGCCTAGGCTCTAACATTGCCATTTGAAAAATCTCATTACGTTTCTTTTCACCTCCAGAAAACCCTTCATTTAAAGAGCGCGACAAAAACTTTCTATCAATTTCTAACATCTCAGATTTTTCGCGAATCATTTTCAACATTTCATTTGCAGGCATGTCTTCCAATCCTTTGGCCTTGCGGGTTTCATTAATTGCTGTTTTCATAAAGTTAGTCACACTAACTCCAGGAATTTCAACAGGGTATTGAAATGATAAAAACACACCTTTATGGGCGCGTTCTTCTGGGCCAAGCTCATCAATATTTTCTCCTTCTAAAAGAATTTCCCCTTCCTCTACTTCATATTCTTCCTTACCAGCAATAACAGAAGCCAAGGTACTCTTCCCAGAACCATTAGGTCCCATTATAGCATGGACTTCACCAGGTTTCACATCAAGGTTAATACCTTTTAAAATTGCTTTGTCTTCAACACTAGCGTGTAAGTTATTTATCTTTAACATTGTCTTTTAGTTTGCTAATTTTATAATGTCTTCTTTATTTGGATTTGGTGCTTCGACCTTTAATATTTCTTTTATTTCGACGCGATATTGCCAGCCCTCTTCACCTTTAGGCTTTTCAAACTTTTTCACCCTTAATGTTACGGGAACCATGTCAGTCGGTTCCTTTTTAAATGGCTTTACCTGCTCTTCTAGTTGATGCATGTTGTCGTCAATGACCACACCATAAATTTCATTTTGGGTTTGCAACACTGCTGCATCTGCATAATATATAAAGTCGCCTTTCATAGTGATGAAACCATCATTGGCGTCGTAAGACTTAGCTCGATTTTCTTCTAGGTTAATCTCTGGCTTTGTTTCGTTTTTGCATGCTGCCAATGCTAAGCATAAAATGATAATTAATTTTGTTTTTTTCATAATAACCATAATTTATTTGAGACATCTCGACTACGCTCGATGTGACAGATACATTATTTATACTTATCCAACACTTCCTTCTAAGCTAATTTCTAATAATTTCTGAGCTTCTACAGCAAACTCCATTGGTAATTTGTTTAGTACTTCTTTACTAAAACCATTTACAATTAACGCAATGGCCTTTTCTGTATCTATGCCACGCTGGTTACAATAAAAAATTTGGTCCTCACCAATTTTGCTTGTTGTTGCTTCGTGCTCAATTTGGGCTGATTTGTTTTTAGCTTCTATGTATGGAAATGTATGTGCGCCACACTCATTACCCATTAATAAACTATCGCATTGAGAAAAGTTACGCGCATTATCTGCTCGCGAACTTATCTGTACCAATCCGCGATAAGAGTTTTGAGATTTACCAGCTGAAATACCTTTAGAAATTATGGTAGATTTTGTGTTCTTCCCAAGGTGAATCATTTTTGTTCCAGTATCTGCTTGCTGATAGTTATTGGTTACAGCAATAGAGTAGAATTCGCCAACAGAATTGTCACCTTTTAATACACAAGAAGGATATTTCCAAGTCACAGCAGAACCCGTCTCTACTTGCGTCCAAGAAATCTTCGCATTTTTCTCACAGAGCCCACGCTTGGTTACAAAATTAAAAACACCACCTTTTCCTTCGGCATTACCTGGATACCAGTTTTGAACTGTTGAATATTTTATTTCAGCATCGTCAAGAGCAATCAACTCTACAACAGCGGCATGTAATTGGTTTTCATCACGACTAGGAGCGGTGCAACCCTCTAGATAACTTACATAACTGCCTTGGTCAGCAATAACTAAAGTTCTTTCGAACTGTCCTGTACCTGCTTGGTTAATTCTAAAGTATGTAGAGAGCTCCATTGGACAACGAACTCCTTTTGGAATGTAACAGAATGAACCATCACTAAACACTGCAGAATTTAAAGCCGCATAAAAATTATCTTTCTGAGGCACAACGGTACCAATATATTTCTTTACCAATTCAGGATATTCTTGAATAGCTTCAGAAATACTCATGAAGATAATACCCTTCTCCGCCAAGGTTTTTTTAAATGTTGTCGCCACAGAAACTGAATCAACAACAACATCCATAGCTACTCCAGCCAATTTCTTTTGTTCATCGAGAGAAATACCAAGTTTTTCAAAAGTGGCCAAAAGCTCTGGATCAACTTCATCTATACTATCGTATTTTGGTTTGCTATTTGGAGCTGAATAATAAGAAATTGCCTGAAAATCTGGTTTTTCGTATTGAACGTTTGCCCATTCTGGCTCCGTCATTTCTTTCCATACCTTAAAAGCTTCTAATCGCCATTCAGTCATCCATTCTGGCTCTTCCTTTTTCTTAGAAATTGCTCTAACAATATCTTCATTTAAACCATTAGGAAACGTTTCAGATTCTATGTCTGTGTAAAAACCATATTCGTATTCCTTGGTTTTTAATTCTTCCCTTAAATCGTCTTCAGTATATTTACTCATCAGTATATTTTAAAGTGAAAATGATTCTCCACAACCGCAAGTGCGATTAGCATTTGGATTATTGAAGACAAACCCTGTCCCATTTAATCCGCCTGAATATTCTAGAGTTGTACCTATTAAATAGAGAAAACTCTTTTTGTCAACAATGATTTTTACACCATTATCTTCAAAGACCTTGTCGCCTTCAACTTGGTCTTTATCGAATTTTAAATCGTATGACAAACCAGAACAACCTCCACTCTTAACACCAACTCTAACATAATCGCTAATAGGATTGTAGCCATCGTCAGTCATAAGTTCTACGACTTTCTTTTTTGCTTGTTCAGAAACTTTAATCATAATCTTATTTAGTTTTACTCTAAATAGAGTGCAAAGATACGATATAAGTCTCTTTTAACAATATAACCTAACATTATATTAGGATATAGATTGATAGAGTTTTTGAATAGGTTTTACTTTAAATTATTTTGGTAAAAATTTCATAGTTTAAAGCCCAGTCTATAGTGTAATTTCCTGTTTCGGTTTTTTGAAAATTTAAGGTTTTAGCTATTTCTTTTTTTATACTTGATTGTGATGCCTTATCTATACCAAACATTAATTTTAGATATGAAATTGAAATGTCTTCTATGTTTGATAACACCCAAGGAAATTTTAAAAAATTGGATGCTGATGCTTTTAGCGACGCTGTTTCGTAAGCTTTAGAAAAAGTATCATCCATAAATACTCCTTTATGACCTAAAGAGTTATTCTTGTCGACAAAAGTATTCAAGAATTGATCTACTGCTGTGCCAGCTTTAACATCTGCAATTACTAGCTTACCATCTGTTTTAAGAACGCGAGAAGCTTCTTCCATAAATTTTTTTCTATCCATCTCAACTACATGATGAAATGCTGCGCATGTAAAAATGACATCAATTGAATTATTTTCTAGAGGTAATAAGGACCAGCTACACAATTTTGAGTTTCCTAATTTCGCGAATACCTCCGAAGTTTCTAACGGGAAAAGTGTTACTTTTTGATTTATATAATTTGACAAGTAATTACCGCCCGAGGGGATATCAACTACAGTCATACCATCTTTTAAAACGGACTGATTTAAGAGGTTTATAAATTCGTTATCCCTGGCACTTGGTATAAGTTTCATGGCTTTATGGTAGTCGTCGCCACGTTGATCAAATATAGCTGCGTAATTAATATTTTTATCATCGTATAAATTCATACTCAAAAGTAATTAAAATGTACTAGTTTTAGCAAAAACAAGATGATTTAGATGACGCCATTAGAACTTTTAAGAAATTATTTTTTTTGGTTTTTAGATTTTTTTAAAACATACTCTATCCGCAAGCATTATAAAGAAATTAAATTGATTAATGAAAACCCTGCAGATATTAAAGCAGTAAAGCTTAGAGAGCGAAATCTTAAGAATTTAATTGCTCATGCCTGCAGAACGACTTCTTATTATTCTAAAGTTAAGTCTAGAGAATTCGACAACTTCCCCATTATTAATAAGAATTTAATTTTAAATAATTTTGAAGATTTCAGTTCTAATCTATACCAGAAAAAAGACTTAATAAAACACTCCACTAGTGGATCAACGGGCGTTCCTTTTGAAATTTATAAGGATAAAAATAAGGTAAGCAGAAACTCTGCTGATGTTATATATTTTTCTGAATTGGCAAATTATAAATTGGGGAATCGACTTGTTTATATAAGGTTGTGGGTGAAAAAGTTTATGCGTAACAAATACGTTTTCTTTTTTCAGAATGTAATTCCTCATGATGTCTTGAAAAATTCATGGTCAGAGATTAATGATTTTCTAAATATGCTAAAATCCATGTCATCTAAAAAAGTGCTGCTAACGTATCCTTCTTATTTAGAAGAGGTGTGTCGATTTTTAGATTCTAAAGAAAGGGATACCTTAAATTACAACATAAAATCAATAATTACCACTTCAGAAAAGCTTAATGCTTACGAGAAAGAGCGGTCTGAGTATTTTTTTAAATGCCCTGTTTATGAGCGATACTCCAATATGGAAAATGGGATATTGGCTCAAAAAACGTTTAATTTAAGAAGCAGCTTTAAGATTAATCATGCAAGTTATATTATTGAAGTACTCAATATCAAGACCAATGAGCACGTTAAAAGCGGCGAGGTTGGCAAAATAGTAATAACAGATTTATTTAATTATGCAACACCTTTGTTAAGATACGATACTGGCGACTTAGGACGATATGAATTAAAAGGAGATTCGGAGGTTGTATTGTCAGAAATATTTGGTAGACGATTGGATGCTGTTTATAATACTCAGGGTAAATTTGTGTCTCCTCATATTTTTTACAAAATCTCTCATTTTTCTAAGCTAAAGCAATATCAATTTATTCAAAATAAAGCATCAGACTATACATTTAAATTAAACGCTAAGAAAGAAGATACTCAGGAAGAGGCTATCATAAATCATTTCCGACCGTTTTTAGGTCAGGATGCAAGCTTTAATTTTGTGTATGTAGATGAAATAGCCCTACTGGAGTCTGGTAAATTTAAAAAGGTCGTTAACTTAATGTCCTAACCAATATTTAAATTGAATTTAGCACTTTTTAAATTTAATTGATAGAGTTTTCTTAGGATGTTTTGTACGTCTTTACTTGGGTTAATTGTCTCCATAAAATCACCGGAAGCATTTGTTTTGAGTTTAACTTGACAATGTTTACAAGTCAATTCTGACGTACGATCTAAATATTCTTTGGTTACAATATAGTTATGACCATATAATGCACAAGGCATTGTGTTATAAGAAGTAGGTTTCATCTTAGTTAAAAATTAAGGGGAGATCAATTTATACAAAGAAGACATAAAATTATGTCTAAATACCTTGTTTTTCGATGAAATACAATGATTAAGAAGATTATTCTTACAAAATTAATCCTGAAAATCCAAATTATTTATAAATGAGGGATCTGAAAGTGACAGTAAAAAAGCTTTAAGATCTGCTTTTTCTTGAGTTGCTAATTGCACACCACCTTCATTTATTTTCTTCATTAAAGGATCGATGGTTGGAGAGTTTTGAAGCCCCTCACTATAGTGATCAATGACTTCATCTAATGTTGCAAATCTACCATCATGCATATATGGCGATGTGTAGGCTAAATTTCGTAAAGAAGGCGAACGGAATTTCCCATTATCATTTGGATCTCCAGTAACTGCGCCCAAGCCCAAATCTGTAAATACACTATCCAAACCATTGTTGTGAAAATCGTTATCTGTCCAAAGTGGATTATTTGGGTTGCCATGGCAATGAAAGCAATCTCCTTTGTCCTCTCTCAGAAAAATGTCCAGCCCATTTATTTCTTGCTCTGTTAAAGTTGCTTGACCTAGAGAATACCTATCGAATTTTGAATTAGCTGAAATTAAAGTCCGCTCAAATTGCGCAATGGCTTTAGTCGTTAATTCTTTGGTTATCGTTGATGTTTCAAAAGCGCGTCTAAATAATTCAGGGTATTCTGGATGATTTTTTAGGCGCTGTATAACCTCATTCCAATCACTGTGCAACTCAATTGGATTTTCAACAGGCTCTTCGGCTTGTTGTTCTAAACTTAACGCTTTGCCATCCCAATTAAAACGTTCACTATAATTCCACGCTAAATTGAATAAGGGCATAGAGTTTCGTGTGCCAAAAACACCATCAATCCCATCACTAGTTGCTGTGTTATCAGTGAATCCGGTCTGAGGTGAATGACAACTTGCACAAGCTTGTGTCCCATCGGCAGATAAGATCTTGTCAAAAAATAGGCGTTTCCCTAATGCGACCCCTTCAATAGTTTGTGGATTATCGTTTGGAATTACCGGAGGAATTATATTATTAGAAAATATTTGAGGAATTTCTAGAGGCATTGATGTGGGCTGATAACCAGTAGTGTCATCGTCTGAGCAATTTAGACAGATAAGTGCCACTAAAGATAAGATCCCTTTTTTCATATCTCTTATTATTATTGAGAAACCTCCCCTAGACTAAATACGTTCTGGCCGTTTTCGTAAATCAAAATCTGTGCTGTAGAATTTGGCATTAGCATTTGATTGTAGACGTTCAAATCCCAAAGGTTTGGCTCTTTAAACCATTGGGCAATATTCATTTCTACTTCAATTTCAGTAACGGCGGCAATGTTAACAGGTCCTAAATTAACTGTAAAAAAGGTGTCTTGAGGAAAAGTTGGGTTAGTACCAGGATTATCTACAGCCCTAATAGCATGGTAATTAAAGCCTTGTTCTTCGATGTTGGAATTGATGAACTTACCATCAAACTGCATGTAATGATAGCCTCCTCCTAGCATGTCAGGAACATTAAAAGAGGCAGAGTTTAAATCTAAATAATTTTGAGAATTATCTTCATTATCTAGTCCAAATGTAAAGGATACGTTAGCATAATTTCCGGCAGGAATAGTACGTGCTAATGTGAAGTTTAAACCATCATTATTAGTAACATCGACTAGATTATAAAAATCTGTATTTAAAACCTCACCATTATTAGTTCTAAATGTAATATCTGAAATAACATAACGTAAACGCTCTATGCTTATGCTCTCTCCATTGGCTGTTGTAAATTGGAAACTGTTAAAGTCTGCATTACTTACTTGAGAGCCATCCCAATTATGTGTAAAGATAAATGTTGGCGAGGTTTGTGATGTGTTATTTGAACCACTATCATCACTATCACACGCACAAAGGCATAGTACAATACAGAGTCTAAGTAGGTTTCTTTTTGTCATTTTTTAGTCTTCGATTTTAAATAGAAGTAAATCAGTGAACCCCTTATTTCCTATAATATCTCCATCACTGCTTGCTGTGTCTCCAACAGCGATAATAGAGCCATCATTTAGTTCTGAAACACCATAGGCAAAGTCAATATTAGAGCCACCAACAGACGTCTCCCATTTTAAGTTGCCATTATCATCTACCTTTAGAACCCAAGCGTCATTTTGTCCTTTGTTTTCTGTTACATCCAGATCGCTACTGCGAGAACTGCCAGCCAGTAAAAAGCCATTATTTTGGGATTTTATAATAGCTCTAGCTACATCAAAGTTAGTGCCTCCAATCGTTTTCTCCCAAAGCAAATCTCCATCTGGTGTAATCTTTATTAACCATAAATCAGCAGCACCTTTACTATTGGAAACGTCATTATCATTGCTTCGCGTATCTCCAGCTACAATAAAATTTCCATCATTTGACTTAACGATTGATCTGGCTTCATCAATTTGACTGCCGCCAAAAGATTTTTCCCAGACTAAATCTCCTGATGAAGAAATTCTAATAACCCAAAAATCGTAGGCGCCAATATTATTAGAAATATCAGTATCATCGCTATCCGAACCACCAACAATGATAAACCCATCATCTTCTGTTTGAATAAGGTCTTCGGGTGTATCGGTAAAATTCCCACCAAAATACCTGCTCCATTCTATATCACCAGAACTATTGAGTTTAAGCACCCAATAATCTCCTCCAGCATGCCTATTGGCGTTTCTTGAAGAATTCCCTTGTCCTCCAGAAGCGGTGACATCTAAAATTCCTGAGATTATATAGCCTTGGTCATTGGTTTGAATAACAGAAATACCAGAATCTGACCCCTGATATCCAAACGATTTCTGCCAAACCATATTGCCGTTGATATCAAGCTTAGCGAGCCAGTAGTCCTGCAGGCCTGCATTGGAGGTTAGATCTCCATTATCACTAAAACTATAACCTAAAACTGCATAACCTCCATCTTGGGTTTGTATAATGTCGCTACCTCTTTCATCCAATGAACCGCCATAGGTTTTTTGCCATTGTAGTTGATCCTCAGCATCAAACTTTAACAACCAATAGTCAAAACTTTCATCTTGTTTGTCAGTAATATCTTCATCATTACTTTGGGTGTAGCCTAAAATCGCATAACCTCCATCATTTGTAGAAACAATAGCTTGTCCACTATCATTTTTTGTGCCTCCGAAAGTTTTAATAAAAGTGACATTTGCTTTATTGCTGGAATTAGAGAAATCATCCTTACTACAGCTTGAGATAATAAGAAACAGAACTATTGACCATATGTAGTATAGTGTTTTGTTTGACATTTCTTTAGTTACTTGGCCTTACAATAAATAAACCACCATTAATATCACTGACTAGTATATTACCACTTTCAAAAAATGGATAAATATTCCAGGCACCGTTAAAAGAGGTGCTATTATCTGGAATATAAGTATCTATAAAACCAGACTCTATCATAGTGCCCTGGTCAATATTTGATATGTCTACCGCTCTAAGACCAGCTGTATAATTTGCAACATAAAATGTGTTACCTACGACATATCCATTATGGTCAATGGCTGCTGTTGGGCCTAGATAATCCATATGAAATACTGGATTATCTAGGTCGGAAAAATCAAAAACTATAGTTCTTGAATTTATGCCAAAGTCAATTTCATCAACTTCATCTCCCAGTAAAAAATATTCCATATTTTCTGTGAACCAACCTTGATGGGTGTATCCAATGTTTAAATAGTCAATGGTAGAAATTTGTACCGGATTGTTTTTATCAGTTATATCAATAATAACAACTTCATTTTCATTACTACCAATGTATATTTCTTTTCCAGTATAATCTGAATCAGGCCCGCTATAGGTTACCACTTGCGCGTCATGAGAGTAGGCATCTTCAGCATATCCTCCTGAAGCTGAAGGGCTAGTAGGGTTTTGAATATTAATAAAATGCGGGCCTCCACTAAATGTGTCTGAACCAACCGCATAGGCAAAGCCGCTTTCTTCATTAATAACAATATTATGTGCTTTGCCAAATTCGTTGTATACTATATCTGGCTGAAAGGTCACTGGTGGATTTTCTATATCGCGTAATCTTGTTAGATCAAAAACCTGCATACCGTGTTGTCGATCTGTAAATGAGGTACTTGAAGTGAAATCGGCAACAATAAAAGCATGGTTATTGTAGACTTTAATATCGCGCCAAACACTACTTGTAGTTTCTGTTGGTAGTCTTCCAAGAAAAATTGGTTCAGCTGGATTTGAAATATCAACGAAAGCTGCACTTGTTGTAGTCCCTACTAGTGCATATTCTTTACCGGTTTGAGAATCTGTCCATCCCCAAGAATCGTTCCCTTCGGCTCCACTACCTCCAAGAATTTCCACAGGAATATGGCTCATTAAGTCAAAACCATTGCAAGGGTGTCCATTAGCAAAACCATTAATGCATGGAAACTGGGGCACTATTGAATCTTCATCACAAGCATCACCTATACCATCATTGTCAATATCTTCTTGGTCAGGATTAGGAAATAAAGGGCAATTGTCATTTTCATCCAATATGCCATCATCATCGTCATCATCATCACAAACATTACCAAGTCCATCACTATCCGTATCTAGTTGATCTGGATTAGATATGTTTACACAATTATCTATACTATTGAGAATAGTGTCATCATCAATATCATTATTGACATTTACATCGTCGTCAGCACATTTAAAAAATAAAAATGTTAGGCATACTATAAACGCAATGCGGAAACCATTGTTTAGGGCAACCAATTTCATAATCTTTTTTTTAGCAATTTAAGCAATTTTTATTTCTAGGAAGTTGCCTATTGAAATAACGTCAATATTGCGTTGATATTTGATAAAAGCATAATACTTTTGCAGAATGATAGAAGACAAGAATCCAAAACGAACGCCTTTGAGCGAGCTAGGTGAATTTAAACTTATTGAGCACCTAACTAAACACTTTGAGATTACCCAAACATCTACAATAAAGAGTATTGGAGATGACGCTGCTGTTTTAGATCATGGAGATAAGCAAATAGTGGTTTCTACAGACCTATTGGTGGAGGGTGTACATTTTGATTTAAGCTA
Organism: Winogradskyella flava; assembly: GCF_014243395.1. Lineage (GTDB taxonomy): Bacteria > Bacteroidota > Bacteroidia > Flavobacteriales > Flavobacteriaceae > Winogradskyella > Winogradskyella flava. The sequence goes on from NZ_JACLCP010000001.1 coordinate 647,246, forward strand.
TGTACCATTAAAGCATTTAGGTTACAAAGCTGTTATGGTAAATCTTTCGGATATCTATGCCATGAACGCGACCGCAACTCAAGTTACAATTTCTATTGCAGTTTCTAATCGCTTTCCATTAGAAGCACTAGAAGAATTATATGAAGGCATTACAACAGCTGCAAAATTATACAATATTGATGTTGTTGGTGGAGATACAACTTCTGCAACGTCTGGTTTGATAATCTCAGTGACTGCAATTGGTGAGGTCAAAAAGGATAAAGTTGTTTTAAGATCTGGTGCAAAGCCAAATGACTTATTAGTAGTTACTGGAGACATAGGTGGTGCCTACATGGGATTACAAGTGCTGGAACGTGAAAAAGAAGTCTTTAAGGTCAATCCGAATTCGCAGCCAGATTTATCCATGTATACTTATATTATTGAGCGCCAATTAAAGCCTGAGGCTAGAAAAGATATTATTGAACTTTTAGAAAAACTAGCTGTTACGCCTACAAGCATGATTGATATTAGTGACGGTCTATCTTCTGAAGTTATTCATTTGTGTAAACAAAGTAAGGTCGGTGTAGACGTTTATGAAAATAAGATTCCACTAGATCCACAAGTAATTTCCACTTGCGAGGAATTCAATATTGATAGTACGACAATTGCTTTAAACGGAGGAGAGGACTACGAATTGTTGATGACAGTTTCTCAAGACGATTTTCCTAAAATAAAAGGGAATCCTAATTTAACTGTTATTGGTTACATCACAGAAGAAGAAAGAGGTATGCACTTGGTAACAAGAGCAGAAGAAAAAATACCAATTATAGCAAAAGGTTGGAACGCTCTTAATAATCAATCATAAGAAGCTTTTGGCTCTTCTCCAATCGTTTGTTGTGAACGCGATTCAAAACAGAATTAATCTCTTTGTGTTTTGGTGTTAGAGGGATGAAATCTCCATTTCCATCTACGGTCATTTCAGATTTGCAGTGTTTGCATTTGTATTCTTTGACATGATAGGTGACTATTTTAGAGACCTTGTAGTCGTGTCCAAATAACGAACAATAAATATTTTTCATTTAGCTTAGGAGTGGTATTATTATTAAGGGTTTAGTCAAGGGCTTCTAAATATAATAAAACTACTTATTCACAAGTTATTAACAATCAATAAATCGATGAACTGATTGTTTTTCGCTTTAAACGCATCATACGATTATTGTAAATACGTTCGAGAGCAGAATTTATCTCTTGAAATTTGGGTGTTAATTCTATTAGTTTACCGTTGCTATTTGTTGTCAATTGTTTTTTGCAGCATTTGCAAGTGTATTCTTTGACATGGTTGGTTACTTTTTTGGTCACTTCATAGTTATGCCCAAAGAAGTCGCAGTACAATTTAGTAGGTGTCATAGGTTGAGTTCTTAAAGATAATTTTTTATTCGGCAAGTAAATTTAGTTAAAAACATATCAAAAAAACGTTTAAAAGATTTATTTTTCGACGAAACGACTTATAATGTAAGGTAATTCTGATTTATTTTCAATATGACTCATGTGTCCACTAGGTAATTCTAAATACTCAATATTAGTTGTATTGATTTTTTCTATGGTTTTTTTGCTGTCAACCAAGGTGTCTTTTTTTCCGATCAGGATAAGTTTTTGACCTTTTAAATGTTTAAAAACATGAAGTCGATCGGGCCTTAGCTTCATACCCTCTTGAGCTGCGATATAACCTTGTACTGAAGTTTGAAGTGCTAATTGTAACGCATGATCATAAGCTTTTGTAAATCGCTCTTTACTTTCAGGTGCAAATAGATTTGAAAAAGACAAACAGATTAAACTCTTATAGTCGACCTTAGCCATTTCTATTGCTCTTGTTCTAATGAGGTGTTTTTCGATATCATCGGCTTCAAAAGTAGAATTCATTAAACAAAGACCAGAAAATAGTTCTGGTTGTTTTTCGGCTAAAGCTAAGGCGGCATAACCTCCCATGGAATGTCCAATACACTTGACTCGTGTAATGTTGAGATGCTTAAGTACAGCCAAAACGGCATCAGCCATATCGTCCATAGTGTGTACATAACCTATACAACCTGTTCTTCCATGGCCTAATAAATCTATGCAAACAACTTGATATCTTTTTCCTAATTCCGGAGCTAAATCATTCCACATATCGACATTTTCTAAAAAGCCATGTAGAAGAACTATCGCCTTCCCTTTGCCAGTTGTGGTAAAGTGAACATCAATATGTTTATATTCCAAAATCATCGCTACAAAGATAGATTTCAAAATACAGTTTCAGACAAAACATGAGTAATCATTTTAGTATATTTGGTTGCTTTCAAAATTAAAATTCTAAACTCTATGTTACCCAAGCGATTTTTGATTCTTCTCTTTTTAACAATTGCCATTTCTGTGCAAGCCCAGATTAATGAGCAAGAACTTGATAAACTTATTCAAGAAACCTTAACCACTTTTGATGTTCCTGGAATTTCAGTAGGCGTCTTTAAAGATGGAAAAGTGGTTTATGCCAAAGGTCATGGGGTACGGTCTTTGACGAATAAAAAAGATATGAATGGCGAAACTCTAGTTGGAGTTGCGTCAAACAGTAAGGGATTTACATGTTTTGCTTTGGCGATGATGGTCGATGAAGGTAAATTGAATTGGGACGATCCCGTTCGCAAGTACATTCCAGAATTTCAATTGCACGACCCTTGGGTGACCGAACATTTTACAGTTAGAGATTTAGTGACCCATCGCAGTGGCATGGGATTAGGTGCAGGAGATTTGATGTTTTTTCCAGAAGGTAATGATTTTTCAGTAAAAGATGTCATTAATAATGTGAAGTACTTAGAACCAGAAACCTCTTTTAGAAGCAAATTTGCCTACAATAATAATATGTTCATAATCGCTGGTGAAGTTTTAAAGCGTGTCAGTGGTTTGTCTTGGGAAGATTTTATTGAAACAAAGATTATGAAACCTGTTGGTATGAAAAACTCCAAAGCGTCTTACAATCGAGTGACGGACAAATCGAATATTATAGACGCGCACACCAGAGCTGAAGGTGAGGTAATTCAAATTCCGCATGATTGGAGCGAAACAGCGAATGCAGCAGGAGGTATTGTTAGTAATGTGCCTGATATGTTGGCTTGGGCAAAATTTTTAATGAATGATGCCGTGACTGAAAGTGGTGAACGTCTATTAGATAAAGACTTGTTTCATGAGTTGTGGCAATTACAAACACCATTAAGTGTGCGACCAGGAGATTGGTATAATTCCAACTTTAGAGGTTATGGATTGGGTTGGTTTCTAACCGATGTCAAAGGTGGGCATAAACAAGTCTATCATACAGGAGGATTATTAGGTACGGTAACTCAGTTTACTATGATTCCAGATTTAGATTTAGCCATTGTAGTATTGACCAATCAAATGAATGGCAACGCTTTTAATGCGATAACTAATACCATTAAAGATTCTTATTTAGGTTATGAGAACAGGAATTGGTTAAAAACCTATGGAGAGCGAAATGCAAAATATTTAAAATATAATGACAGTATTAAAGCTGAAGTCTTTAAACAAGTAGAAAAAATAAAAAGCAGCGTAACACTTCCAAAGCCAGAACAAATCGTTGGTACTTATACCGACGATTGGTTTGGAGACATTACTATTGCTCATGATGGTAAGTCTTATAGTATAGCATGTAAGCGTTCTGCACGATTGTTTGGAGAACTATTGCCATATAATGCCACGACTTATGTCGCCAAATGGAATGACAGGAGTTACGATGCGGATGTTTTTGTACAGTTTACCTTTAACGAAAAAGGTGAAGTGGTTGCGGCAAGTATGAAATACATAGCGCCTATTACCGATTTTAGTTTCGACTTTCACGATTTAGAACTTAAAAAGACCAACTAGGTGAACATACAACGCAAAGAGCTTTTAGTCACGAGTTTCGCTCTATTTTCCCTGTTTTTTGGTGCAGGAAACTTATTATTACCACCATTATTAGGCTACAATGCAGGTGAAAACTGGCTATGGGTGACCATAGGCTTTATGATCACAGCTGTAGTCATTCCTATAATAGGGATTTTAGCACATGCACGACTTCAAGGAACGCTGTTCGATTTTGGTAAAAAGGTATCTCCAGTTTTTAGTCTAATTTATTGTATTATCATCTATATCATTGCCGTTGCCATTCCCTCACCAAGAACGGCTGCCGCAACACACGAAATCGCCATTCATCCTGCCTTTGGCACGAGTCCATTGTTAACGAGTGCGATTTACTTTTCGCTAGTATTGATATTTGTGCTGAATCGATCAAAAATTTTGAATGTTATAGGAAAGTTCTTAACGCCATTTATTGTGATTATGCTTTTAGCCGTCATTGGCATTGGTCTATCATCTTCAACATTTACAACAGGAGTTTCACAATTTGAAACACCAATTGTCACAGGAATATTAGAAGGTTATCAAACCTTTGATGCCATTGGAGCAGTGGTTGTTGGTGCTGTAATTATTATATCCTTAAAGTTTAAAAATATGAAGGTGAGTGCGTTTGAATCTAAACGTAAGCTCATACGACAATCGGGATTTATAGCTGGTACAGGTTTATTTATTATCTATGCAGGCTTAATTTCCGTTGGTGCCTATTATGGTTCTGAAATTGAAGTCAACTCAGAATTAAGTAGCGATATGCAACGTGCTAATTTGTTACGAGGGATTAGTATTGCATCGTTAGGTGAATTTGGAAATACCGTGTTAAGCATACTCATTTCCTTAGCTTGTTTTACAACGGCCATTGGTATCGTTGCTGGTACAGCCGATTATTTTAAAGGCTTGCTCAACGATTCGCAAACGGTCTATATACTTACAGCAATTATAGCATGTGTGCTAGGTGTAGTGGTTGGCCAGTTGGATTTTAATTCCATTATTATGGTTGCCGTTCCTGTGTTATTGTGTGTTTATCCAATCACTATTATATTGATTTTATTGAATGTCTTGCCAGAACGATTGGCCACACCATTTGTGTTTAGAGTCGTAGTTTTCATTACGTTTCTATTTAGCATTCCTGACGTTGTTGGGTTTATTTCACCTTCGGAAGGGCTAAAAACATTCACGGCATTTATTCCTTTTGCAAAACACAGTTTGGGTTGGGTCTTACCAGCTTTACTGGCTTTTATTGTGACTTCATTACTACAATCCAAGTCGACTACGGCCAAGGCATAGCCAAACAATTTTGTTAAATAGTTAACAAAATGTACAAAATTAGACTATTTCTGTCATTTTTATGTGCAAGATTATTTTGGTATCTACATTTGTCCAAAGTTTTAAGTCATGCTAGTATATAAGTTTGGAGGGACATCCGTTGGTTCAGTAGAGAACATGAACCACGTTAAGGATATTATTAATACAGAAGATAAAAAGATCGTGGTATTATCTGCCATGTCAGGAACAACAAATGCGTTAGTAGATATATCAGATGCTATTGAAAGGAAAGATACAGATTCAGCTTTAGAGCAAATCAATACACTTTTCAATACGTACAGAAAAACGGTTTCAGATTTAATCACCCATGAAGACTTGAGCGCTGAAGTCAATGACTATGTTAATTTGGTATTTAACGATTTAATTGAAACAGCAAATCAACCATACAGTTCACTATTGCACAATACTATCGTGGCTAAAGGTGAGTTGCTATCTACGTTTATGTTTAGCCGACTGCTGCAGCAAGAGGGTTTAAAAGCAGCATTGCTGCCTGCACTTGACTTTATGAGAATAGACAGAACCAATGAGCCAGATAATTTTTATATCCAACAAAATATTAATAGGCTTATCTCATCTGGTGACGATGTCGATATTTATATTACTCAAGGCTTTATTTGCTTGGATGCTGAAGGTGCTATTACAAATCTTCAACGTGGTGGGAGTGATTACACCGCAACAATAATTGGCGCAGCGGTTGAAGCAGATGAGGTACAAATATGGACTGACATCGATGGATTTCATAATAACGATCCAAGATATGTAAACGATACCACAGCCTTATCACATTTGTCTTATGATGAAGCCGCAGAGTTGGCCTACTTTGGGGCAAAGATTTTACATCCACAAACCGTGATGCCAGTAAGGAATTTAGATATTCCATTGCGTTTAAAAAACACCATGGCACCAGATGCTCATGGCACATTAATTACCAATAAAGTTTATGGTGAGGGCATCAAGGCCGTAGCGGCCAAAGATGGTATCACGGCCATAAAAATAAAATCTGTGAGGATGTTATTGGCGCACGGATTTTTAAAGAAAGTCTTTGAGGTTTTTGAACGTTATGAAACATCTATTGATATGATTACCACCTCAGAAATTGCCGTGTCATTAACTATTGACAACACTACTCATCTAGAAGATATTATCAATGAACTCGAACAATTCGCAACGGTTGAAGTTGACGACTATATGAGTATTGTATGTTTGGTGGGTAACCAAATTATTTACCATCCGGATACACCAGAATTATTTCAGGTTTTGCAAGATGTGAATGTACGTATGATTGCTTATGGAGGAAGCAATAACAATATTTCACTATTAGTAAATACCAGTGATAAATTAGAAAGTTTACAGAAGTTACAGCGCTATGTTTTTGAGAGGAATGCTATAGAAGTTTAAAAACATGCTCTTTTAATTCATCAACTCTTCAATCTCCTCAACTTCAATTGGGATATTCCGCATCAAATTAAACGGTTCACCAGAGTCTTGGATGACTACATCATCCTCTAAACGAATACCAAAACCTTCATCTGGAATATAGATGCCAGGTTCAACTGTAAAGACCATATTGGCTTGCATTGGTTCATGTAAGAGCCCATAATCGTGGGTGTCCAAACCGATGTGGTGAGATGTACCATGCATAAAGTACTTTTTATACGCTGGCCAATCTGGGTTTTCGTTTTGTACATCAGCTTTGTCTATTAATCCTAAGCCTAAGAGTTCGGACGTCATAAGTTTCCCAACTTCGATATGGTATTGCTCCCAAAGTGTACCAGGAACTAGCATTTTGGTGGCTTCGTCTTTTACACGATTCACGGCGTTATAGACGGCTTTTTGTCTGTCCGTAAATTTACCTGATACTGGTATGGTACGTGTCATGTCACTAGAGTAATTCGCGTATTCGGCCCCAACATCCATCAAAATCAAATCACCCGACTTACATTGCTGGTTGTTTTCTATGTAGTGTAAGACATTGGCATTATTTCCAGCCGCAATAATCGGTGTATAGGCAAAGCCTTTTGAGCGGTTATTGAGAAACTCGTGCATAAATTCGGCTTCGATATTATATTCCCAAACGTCTGGTTTTACAAAATTAAGAACACGTCTAAATCCTTTTTCCGTAATATCACAGGCTTTTTGTATCAGGTCTAGTTCTATTGGGTCTTTCACAGAGCGCAAGCGCTGTAAAATAGGATTACTCTTAGCCACACTATGCGCAGGATATTTGTCCTTGAGCCATTTGGTAAAGCGGTCTTCGCGTGTTTCGGTCTCTACATTGGCCCTGTAATGCTCATTGGTATTAATGTAAACCGTATCGCATTGCGTCATGAGCTCAAACATTATTTTTTCAAGGTCTTGCAACCAATAGACGGTTTTAATTCCGGAGGTTTTTAAAGCGGCTTCTTTAGTTAGTTTTTCACCTTCCCAAACGGCAATATGATCGTTGGTTTCTTTTAAGAATAAAATCTCACGATGTTTTTCCTTTGGGCAATCTGGGAACAGTACCAAAATACTTTCTTCCTGATCAACGCCACTCAAATAGAAAATATCTCTGTGCTGGGCAAAAGGCAATGTACTATCGGCACTTACAGGATAAATGTCATTAGAGTTAAATACGGCCAAACTACTCGGCTTCATTTGCGCCATAAAGTTGTTTCGGTTTTTTATAAAGAGCTTGTTGTCTATTAGATCGTATTTCATTGAAAATCTATTTTCATTTCCACGAAAGTGGAAATCTCATTAAACATAGCGGTTCCTCAAAAATACTATTTTGAAAGGCATAAAAAAAGGCAATCTATCATAAGATTGCCTTTTGTAATATTGAGAGGTAAAAGTTATTTAGCCATAGCCTTTTTTACCATTCCTATGATAGCCATTACAATTCCGCCACCAACACCACCTCCAGCGACACTACCTAAAATACTACTCAGATCCATACTGGTCGATGCTTCTGCAGCTTCTGCGCCACCTAGTCCTAACATGCCAAGAACTGTTCCGCCTAGTCCACCTCCAAGAATACCAACAATGGAGTTCCATAATGTGCCTAAGGATGATCCTTTCATAAGTTTGCCAGCTAAATTACCACCAACGGCGCCACTGACAAGTTGAATAATTAAGGGTAAATACTCTTCCATTTTTATATAAATTTATTAGTTAATTGCGCTAAATGTAATAAAATTATATAATAAAATGTTAAAAAATAATTATATCCTCATTTTATTAATTAAAAAATTATCAAAACAATAACGACAGAGATATCCAAACTTTAAAGGATTTACTTGATGATTCTAGCATTATTTACTAATTTCAAAATCTATTAAATCCAACCAAAAATGTCGCACTCAAAATTATTGTTTTTAGCTTGTCTTTTAAGTTCATGCTTTGCGTTTGCACAACAACCAGCAACCTCGTCTGAAGTTATCAAAACCGCTCTAGAACAAAAACGAGAAATGACCAAAACCTCATTGGTCAAAAATGTACCATTCAAAAATATTGGACCCACTATCATGAGTGGTCGTGTAGTCGATTTGGCTGTAAATCCAGATGTGCCAACTGAATTTTATGTAGGTTATGCTTCGGGTGGTGTTTGGCATACGACGAATAACGGCACTACGTTTTCACCAATTTTGGATAGTTCGGATACTCAAAATGTTGGTGATATTGCTGTGCATTGGCCAACACGAACCATTTATGTTGGTACAGGCGAAAATAATGCGTCACGCTCGTCCTATGCTGGTATTGGGATTTTAAAGTCTACCGACAACGGTGAGACTTGGACAAATGTTGGGCTTATGGACGCCCATCATTTTGCCCCAATTTTAATTCATCCAGACAATCCAGATGTTGTAACGGTTGGAGTTACAGGACATTTATATTCACCAAATGAACAACGTGGCATTTACAAGACAACAGATGGCGGACAAACATGGAAGCAAACGCTTTTTGTAGACGATATGAGTGGTATTATAGATTTACAACATAGTCCAAATAACTATAATGTCATGTATGCCACGTCATGGACAAAAGATAGAAAAGCATGGAACTTTGCAGGAAATGGGGCTAGCTCAGGAATCTATAAAAGTACAGATGCAGGTGAAACATGGGCAAAAGTTTCCACTAAAAACAGTGGTTTCCCAATAGGCGATGGTGTTGGCCGTATAGGTCTTGCAGTATTTAATGATGATGTGCTTTATGCGGTTCACGATAGCCAATTCAGGAGACCTGAGGATAAAAAGAAAGATGATGACAAAAGAGGCTTAAGTAAAGACGATTTTAAGTCTATGTCCACTTCAGATTTTCTAGCGTTAGAGGATAAAAAGCTCAATAGATTTTTAAAAACCAATGGTTTTCAGGAGAAATACAGAGCGGAAAATGTGAAGCAAATGGTGCGTTCAGGTAATGTGAAGCCTATTGACTTAGCTAAATATTTGGAAGATGCCAACTCGATGTTATTTGACACACCTGTTGTTGGTGCTGAGGTTTATAAAAGTACGGATGGTGGTAAGACCTGGAAGAAAACCCATGACGATTATTTGGATGGTATTTACTTTAGTTACGGCTATTATTTTGGACACATCCATGTGTCTCCAGCTAATGAAGACCATATTTACATCTATGGTGTACCGATTGTAAAATCAAAGGACGGTGGTAAAAACTGGACATCGATTAGTGCAGAAAACGTCCATGCTGATCATCATGCGTTGTGGATAAACCCTAAAAACCCAAATCATTTGGTTGATGGAAATGATGGCGGTGTCAATATTACCTACGATGATGGTGAAAACTGGATTAAAAATAATTCACCATCTGTTGGTCAGTTTTATGCCATAAATGTTGATAATGAAAAGCCTTATAATGTCTATGGTGGTTTACAAGATAATGGTGTCTGGAAAGGTGCCAACAATGCGCGCGAAAACAAAAGTTGGCATCAGCAAGGACAATATCCATGGGAATCTATCATGGGAGGCGATGGCATGCAAGTTCAGATTGATAGTAGAAACTCCAATATCGTTTATACGGGTTATCAATTCGGAAATTATTTCAGACTGAATTTGGAAACTGGCGATCGTAAGTATATCCAGCCAAAGCATACGCTTGGTGAAAATCCGTATCGCTTTAATTGGCAAACACCTATTTTATTGTCACCTCACAATCAAGATATCTTGTATTTGGGAGGAAATAAGCTGATGCGATCTATGAATAAAGGCGATGATTGGGAAGCGATTAGTGATGATTTAACCCATGGAGGAAAAAAAGGAAATGTGGCTTATGGCACCTTAACTTCTATAAGTGAAAGTCCATGCCAATTTGGTTTAATTTATACAGGCAGCGATGATGGCTTAGTACATGTGACTAAAAATGCAGGTGGAAGCTGGATGAATATTTCAAGCTCATTTCCAAAAGATTTATGGGTTAGTCGAGTCATTGCGTCACAGCATAAAAAAGAACGTGTTTATGTAACGCTGAACGGCTATCGCTGGGACAATTTTAAAGTTTATGCCTATAGGAGTGATGATTATGGGCAGACCTGGAAAGATATCAGCGGTAATATTCCTGCATCACCAGTGAATGTGATTCGTGAAGATTCTGAAAATGAAAATATGTTGTACTTGGGTACGGACAATGGTGCTTATGTGTCTTTTGATATGGGCAATTCTTGGGAAGCATTTTCTAATGGCGTTCCAAACGTAGCAATCCATGATATAGTGATTCAACCAGAAGCTAAGGATTTACTATTAGGTACTCACGGACGAAGCATCTACAAGGCAGATATTGCGCCGCTTCAAAGCATGAATACTGACATGACATCGAAGGCTATTACAATTTTCGAATTAAGTTCTGTACGTCATTCGAGTCGATGGGGAAGTTCATGGAGTAAGTGGCTAGAGGCTTTTGAACCTGAAAAAACCATTCAGTTTTACAGCAATGTTTCAGGGAAGAAAACCATTAGAATTCTATCAGAAAAAGGCGTTGAGTTAAACAGTATGACCATTAGTGCTGATAAGGGTTATAATTATGTAGACTATAATTTAGAACTCACCAAAAAAGGCAGAAAAGGACTGTTGAAAGAAAATACAAGTATTGATATCAATGAGGCAAGTAACGGAAAATACTATTTGCCAAAGGGAGTTTACACTATTCAAATAAACGATGAAGAATCTAAGCTTGAAATTAAATGACGAATGTTTTAGAAAATTATACTTCTTTAAAACCAAATAATAAGGAATTACAAAACTATATAGCTTACTATTATTTCGATTTTTCATTAAAAAAGAATACGGTAAAAAAATTCATTTTTTATCCACACTATAGAAATGCCCTCACGATTTATAAAAACTCAAGAATCAGTTTTGGAGAAAATTCGTCATATGTAAGTCCTGATAAAGAGAAAGAATATGAGATTTCCTATACAGGAATTCATCAGCATAGTCGTGTAGGGAAAATCCAAGCACCTTTTAATAAAATAGGAATTGTATTTCAGCCTCTTGGAATTAATAATTTTATTGAATTCCCTCTGTGTAAAGTAATTGACGAAAGTCCAAAAGCTAATTTTGATTATTTTGGAAACACTTTTAATAGCACATTGAAACTAGTTTATTCAACTGATGGCATAGAGCAGAAAGTGAATCTCCTTGATGATTTTTTTATTAATAGGTTGAATCCTTTCAAGGAGGAGCGTTTAACTGATGCGGTACGTTTAATTTTTGAGAAAGAATTAGCTGTGCAACAACTGTCAGAAACTTTAGGCTTTAATAGGAAAACACTCTATCGTTTATTTAAGAAACACTTAAACTGTGGGCCAAAGGAATTTTTGACTATTGTTAAATTCAGGAAAGCTTTAAACCTTTATCAGAGTCAAGACACTAAGCCACAACTCACAGAGTTCGCATATCAAAATGAGTATTATGATCAGTCGGATTTTATAAAACATTTTAAAAAAGTTACAGGCTTTAATCCTAAAAAGTTCTTTTCCAACATTTCACATCTAGGCTCCGAAGACACATTCTGGACACTATTGGGGAATTAGTGTGTCCCATTTCTACAATTTTATATGCTTTCCCATTTCTAGTTTTGTATTTCATTAATTAAACCGAAACAGTTATGAGATATTTTATTTTAATCGTAATCGCCAGCTTTACTTTAGGGGCTAATGCTCAAGTCTATAAAGGTGAGCTAAAAGAATATCAAATTAAATCATCTGCTTTTGGAAAAGAGCGAAAAATAGTAGTCTACACGCCACCTTCATATAGGGAATCAAAAGACAATTATCCAGTCATCTACTTATTTGATGGTCAATTCCAGGCACTTGTGGATATGACGACAGGGACTATGGATTACATGTCGCAAATGGGTCTTTTTTTAGAACACATCGTTGTAGGTATAGTGACCGAAGATCGTCCTAAGGAATTTACGCCTAAGCCGATAAATAAAAAAACCTATAAGGATTGGGGAGAAGATCGAGAGATTGGTATGGCTCTTATTTTAGAAAATCACCTAGTTAATGAAGTCTTTCCATTGGTTGAAAGTAATTATCGCACAAAACCCTTAAGAATTGGTATAGGGCATTCTTTGGGAGGGACGTTTGTTTTAAATACCGTCTTAAATGAGTCTAATTTGTTTAAAGGTGTTATTGCGATTAGTCCCAATGTGTCTTTTGATTACAGGCAATTAGTAACTACTTTCGATACATTTTTATCGAGTAAGGAGAACTTAGATAAATTTATATATGTTTCCGCAGGAACTGTTGGTAATATGGAAAACGGATTTAGAAAATCTATGATGAAACTTGATAATGTAATCAAATACCATAACCCTAAAGGTTTGGTTTATAATTTCGAAGTCTACGAAAATCAAAATCATTCTCAGACTCCGGTTTCTACGTTGTCAAAAGCATTTTCAGAATTTTATGAAATTGTGAGCATGCCAGAAGATAAAATTGAAATTATATTAAATGATGACAGTAAGACGTTGGTGAGTGAGTTAAAAGCCCATTATAAAAACTTATCTAGTTGGTTAGGCTATGAGGTTTTACCATCATCTAATGAAATTAATGGCTTCGGCTACTCCTGCGTTTATGAAGATAAATTATTGGATGCTATAAAAGTTTTTGAATGGGGAAATAAGCTTTATCCAAAGGAGGCGAACCTGTATGACAGTAAAGGTGAGGCATTAGAAAAACAAGGCAATGTAGAAGCAGCCAAAGAAAGCTATAAGATGGCGCTACAAATATTAGAGCGTAATAAAAATGATTATTCTGAAGACAACTATCAATATTATCATAAGCTTTTCAAAAAGAATTATGAACGCCTATAAAATTCACAGCTTATAATCATTCTAAATAAATAATTATGACAATGGTCAGTTGCTAAAACGTCTATTCTACTGTATTTTTGTAGCACTAACAAAAAGATTAGATCTACAATGAGCGGAATTCTAAATTCGTCGATTGGAAGAAAGTTTGCCATGGCACTTTCGGCACTCTTCCTAATGGTTTTTTTATTACAACATTTTGCAATTAACATTCTTTCGGTTTTTAGTCCAGATACTTTCAATGAGGTCTCTCATTTTATGGGAACTTTTTGGGTCATTCAATATGTATTACAGCCTGTATTAATTTTCGGTGTTGTATTTCATTTTGTAATGGGTTTTGTGCTGGAATATAAAAACTGGAACGCAAGACAAGTAGGTTACGCAAAAACTAGTAGATCAGCAAACTCTACCTGGATGAGCCGAAATATGTTATTGACTGGAGCAGTGGTGTTAGCTTTTATGATATTACATTTTATCGATTTTTGGATTCCAGAGATTAATACAAAATATATTGTTGGTGATACGAGTGGTCTAATAGATCCCGCTAATACTGAAAGTGGTTTTAGATATTACGAAGAATTAGTGCACAAGTTTCATCACCCATTACGAGTTGGTGCTTACGTTCTATCATTTGTATTATTAAGCTTGCATCTCTTGCATGGTTTTAATTCAGCGTTCCAATCTGTAGGGGCCAATAATAAATATACGAAAGGGCTTAAAGGTTTTAGTAAGGTTTACGCTATTGGAGTACCGTTGGGCTTTGTTGTTATAGCATTATTTCACCATTTCACCCACTAAATAAAATATAATATGTCAATATTAGATTCTAAAATACCAGAAGGTCCTTTAGCGGACAAGTGGACAAAACATAAAAATGATATCAATCTCGTCAATCCAGCTAATAAGCGGTTGATAGATGTTATTATCGTTGGAACAGGCCTGGCAGGTGGTTCTGCAGCGGCGACACTTGCAGAGTTGGGCTATAATGTAAAAGCATTTTGTTTTCAGGATTCACCAAGACGTGCGCACTCTATTGCAGCACAAGGAGGAATAAATGCTGCAAAAAACTATCAAGGTGATGGAGATTCTACATACAGGCTATTTTATGATACTGTGAAAGGTGGTGATTACCGTTCAAGAGAAGCAAACGTTTATCGTTTGGCTGAGGTGTCAACAAATATTATAGATCAGTGTGTTGCTCAAGGTGTTCCTTTTGCAAGAGAATATGGTGGACTTTTAGATAACCGTTCATTTGGTGGTGTATTAGTATCACGTACGTTTTATGCTAAAGGTCAAACAGGTCAGCAATTATTGCTTGGTGCTTATGCCGCTATGAATCGTCAAATCGGTCGTGGTAAGATAAAAATGTACACACGTCACGAAATGTTAGACGTGGTTGTTGTTGATGGAAAAGCACGTGGAATTATTGCACGTAACTTAGTAACTGGTGAAATCGAAAGACATTCTGCACACGCAGTTGTATTAGGAACAGGAGGCTACGGAAATGCTTTTTATTTGTCGACATATGCCATGGGTTCTAATGTCACGGCAGCTTGGAAAGCACACAAACGTGGTGCTTTCTTCTCAAATCCTTGTTACACGCAAATCCACCCAACATGTATTCCAGTGTCAGGAGATCATCAATCTAAGTTAACATTGATGTCTGAGTCTTTGAGAAATGATGGACGAATTTGGGTGCCAAAACATAAAAAAGATGTTGAGGCCATTAGAAATGGTAGTTTAAAACCAACAGATTTAGCAGAAGAAGATCGCGATTACTATTTAGAGCGTCGTTACCCAGCTTTTGGAAACTTAGTGCCAAGAGATGTAGCGTCTCGAGCTGCAAAGGAACGCTGTGATGCTGGTTATGGTGTAAATCAGACTGGAGAAGCCGTGTATTTGGATTTTGCAGCAGCCATTGAGCGTTATGGTAAGGAACAAGCCTATGTTAAAGGCCTAAATGTTGACGACAAAGCATTGGTAACAAAATTAGGTAAAGAGGTTGTAGAGAATAAGTATGGTAACCTATTCCAAATGTATGAGAAAATTGTAGATCAAAATCCATACGAAACACCAATGATGATTTATCCAGCAGTTCACTATACTATGGGAGGACTATGGGTAGATTATAATTTAATGACAACAGTTCCTGGTTTATATGCTATTGGTGAAGCTAATTTCTCGGATCATGGTGCTAACCGATTAGGGGCTTCTGCATTGATGCAAGGCTTGGCTGATGGTTATTTTGTGTTGCCATATACAATTGGTGATTATTTAGCGCATGATATTAGAACTGGTCCGATTCCAACAGATACTAAAGAATTTGATGAGGCAGAACAAAAAGTTCGTGGCGATATTGATAAACTTGTTAATAATAAGGGAACAAAATCTGTAGATCATTTCCATAAGCGTTTAGGGAAAATCATGTGGAACAAATGTGGTATGGCACGTAATGAAAAAGATTTGAAAGATGCCATTTCAGAAATTGCAGCTTTAAGAGAAGAATTCTATAAGGATGTATTTGTTCCAGGGACTGACAATGAATATAATGAAGAACTAGCTAAAGCTGGTCGTGTTGCTGATTTTTTGGAACTAGGTGAGTTATTTGCTAAAGATGCTTTAGAGCGTGAAGAATCAGCTGGTGGACACTTTAGAGATGAATATCAGACAGAAACCGGTGAGGCTATGAGACGCAAAGAGTTTCAGTATGTGTCTGCATGGGAATATAAAGGGCAACCAAGTGAAGCAGTTCACCATAAAGAATCATTAGAGTACAAAAATATTGAAGTGAAAGAGAGAAGTTACAAATAAAAAGAGCTATGATGAATTTAACGTTAAAAATATGGCGTCAGAAAGACGCAAATGATAAGGGACAAATCGTTGATTATCCTGTTAGTGATATTTCTCCTGACATGTCTTTTTTAGAAATGTTAGATGTACTTAATCAAGAATTAATTGAGAAAGGAGAGTCTCCAGTAGCATTTGATCATGATTGTAGAGAGGGTATCTGCGGTACATGTTCTTTATATATCAATGGTAGAGCGCATGGACCATCTACTAAAATAACGGCATGTCAATTACATATGCGCAGTTTTAATGATGGAGACACCATTTATATTGAGCCATGGAGAGCAAAGGCATTCCCAGTGGTGAAAGATTTAATTGTAGACCGTTCGTCTTTTGACAGAATACAGCAAGCAGGTGGATTTATTTCGGTAAATACTTCTGGTAATACACAAGATGCCAATGCTATTCCAATAGAGAAGCATAATGCTGATATGGCATTTGATGCTGCTACCTGTATCGGTTGCGGAGCTTGTGTAGCAAGTTGTAAAAACTCTTCAGCAATGCTATTTGTCTCTGCTAAAGTGTCCCAGTTTGCCTTATTACCACAAGGACAAGTAGAAGCTACAGATCGTGTATTAAATATGGTGAAACAAATGGATGACGAAGGCTTTGGTAATTGCACCAACACAGGTGCTTGCGAGGTTGAGTGTCCTAAAGGTATTTCTTTAGAGAATATTGCTCGGATGAATCGCGAGTATCTCGCGGCAAGTTTTAAAGGCTAAAACCAAAAAAAATAAACTTTAGTAAATCCTAAGCGAATAGCTTGGGATTTTTTCTGTAATTTCATTTCAAAATAATACTATGAAATTTATAATAATTGCTTTATCAACATTTTTTTTCATGGCGCTTAGTCATGCCCAAAAAGAGGCGATACAGTTCAACGAAGCTAATTTGTTAGACCATGTTGAAGTTTTAAGTTCTGATGCGTTTGAAGGTAGAGAAACTGGCACTAGCGGAAATGAAAAAGCAAGGGCATACATCGTTGAGCAATTTCAAAAACTGAATGTCAAACCTTTTAAAGATTCTTATAATCAAACTTTTGAATATAAGAGAGGTGAAGTCGTGAAGACTGGCATAAATCTCGTTGGATATATCAAGGGAACCCAATATCCTAAGAAATATGTTGTTATTAGCGCACATCACGATCATCTCGGTAAAAAGCAAGGAAAAATATTTAATGGAGCAGATGACAATGCTTCAGGTATTTCGGCCTTATTTAGTTTTGCGGAAGTGTTAACGAAAAACCCTCCAAAGCATTCCGTGATTTTAGTTGCTTTTGATGCCGAAGAATATGGCATTAACGGATCTTCATACTTCGTTGAAGCTATGAAAGATAAATCTATTATGATGAACCTGAATATGGATATGATCAGTAGAAGCTCTAAAGATGAATTATACGTTGTTGGAACTCGGTATTCTGAACCATTAACGTCAATAATGGGAAGCTTTGAGAATCCCACAAATACGAAACTTCTAGAAGGACATGACGGCACAGATAATAAGGACGATTGGACTTATGCCTCTGATCATGGGCCATTTCATAAGGCAGGAATTCCCTTTTTATATTTTGGTAATGAAGACCATGAAGCTTATCATAAACCAGATGACGATTTTGAAGCTATTACACCAAAGTTTTATGTTAATGCAGTAAAAATTATTATTACTGTATTTAAGGCGATTGACCGTACGGACTTTTAATTTCTGTGAATGCAATATCCAAATGATTTTTATAGAGAGCAACTTGAGATAAACACTTTAGAATCAAAGCGACTGTTCAAAAAAATAGGATGGTATAGTGTACTCAGAATTTCTGTTTTTTTAATTGCCGCTTTTGGATGTTATCTCACTTTCAGGCAATGGCAAATTGCTACTGTAATTGCTGTTTCTGGTATTGCTGTATTCTTGTTCTTACTGTCGAGATTCACAGATTTAAAAACTAAAAGAGCATTACATAAGCGACTTGTAGCCATAAATGAAGTAGAACTTAATATTGGTTCAGGCGATTTTCACAATAGACCTGATGGTTTACAATTTCAAAACCCTAGGCATGAATATAGCTTGGATATAGATTTGTTCGGTAGAGGATCTTTCTTTCAGTTTATTAATCGTACTGCGATAAAGGAAGGTACTGAAAAATTAGCAAAATATTTACTTGCTAACAATACATCCAATATAGAAACTAGGCAAGAAGCTATTAAGGAATTGGCGAATTTACCAAAATGGCGACAACATTATTCTGGTGTAGCTCAAGGTGTAGTTGTAGAATATTCGGCAAGTTCAATCATCAGTTGGCTTAAAGATTATAAACCATTTTTAAATAAGACTGTATATTTGCTAACTCTTGCTTTTAGTATTATTTCAGTAGCGATTTTAGTACTTGGTATTACTGAGATTATACGCATTAAGTATGCAGGTTATTGGTTGCTATTTGGACTAGCCATTACAGGAAAGTACTTAAAACAAATTAACAAGCTTGCGCAAAACACAGAGAAAGCAAAAGATACCTTTAGGCAATATACATTGTTATTAGAACAGATTGAAAAACAGGAATTCCAATCCAATCTTCTCAAGTCCAAGCAGCTCAAAATACAATCCGAACACTTAAGAGCTTCTCAAGTATTTTCGAAATTTTCAAAGGCTTTAGATGCTCTAGATAACCGAAATAATTTTATTTCAGCCATTTTTGGGAATGGGTATTTGCTTTGGGATATAAGACAAGGCTATCATGTAGAGCAATGGATCACCAAGTATGCAGATAAGGTTGAAGATTGGTTTGAAGTTGTTACCTTTTTTGATGCTTTTAATAGTTTTGGGAATTATGCCTTTAACCATCAAAAATTCACCTATCCAGAAATTACAACCGAGTCGGCGACAATAAACGCAAAAGATTTGGGTCATCCGTTATTGAAACCTGAAAAACGAATCGATAGCGACCTAGAATTACAACAAGAGCAATTCTTTATTGTTACTGGAGCAAACATGGCAGGTAAAAGTACATTCTTAAGAACGGTTGCACTTCATATTGTTATGGCTAATATTGGTTTGCCAGTGTGTGCTAAGCAAAGTAAGTACAAACCAATTAAGTTGATTACAAGTATGCGAACCACAGATTCGCTAACGGATGACAGTTCGTATTTCTTTAGTGAGTTAACAAGGTTAAAATTTGTTGTGGACACTATTGAAAAGGAGAAAAATTACTTTGTGATTCTCGATGAAATCTTAAAAGGCACCAACAGTACGGACAAAGCTATAGGTTCTAGAAAATTTGTAGAGAAATTGGTAAAGCTAAACGCAACTGGAATCATCGCGACACATGACTTAAGCCTTACAGAAATCGAAGCTGAACTAGAAGCTATAAAAAACTACTACTTCGATGCACAAATCTTAAATGATGAGCTCTTCTTTGATTACAAACTGAAGCACGGCGTTTGCCAAAATATGAATGCTAGTTTTCTTTTGAAGAAAATGGAGATAGTTTAAATAAAAAACCCTCTCTGTTTCCAGAAAGGGTTTAAACTTTGTAAGAAGTAAAATTTCTTAAGCCTCAAAAGGCTCAATAGAAACGTAAGACTTATTGTCTTTTTTCTTAGTAAATTTCACTAAACCATCTACTTTAGCATGTAAAGTGTGGTCTTTGCCTTGGTATACATTCTCACCTGGGTGATGTGTGTTACCACGTTGTCTTATGATAATGTTACCAGCAACAGCAGCTTGTCCACCAAAAATCTTAACGCCAAGACGTTTCGATTCTGATTCTCTACCATTCTTCGAACTACCAACTCCTTTTTTATGAGCCATGATCTTAAGGTTTTATATTGTTATACTTGAGTAGTTGAGCAATTAAGCCTTACCACCATCTAATTCGTCTTGCCATTTTTTAAGCTCGTCCCACTTACCATCAGCAGCTAATTTAGCTTGCTTTGGCCAAGTATCAGTAACATGGTTACCACGAACTCCTGCGATGATTTCAGAAATCTTAGCTGGCTTAGTTTTAGCTAATTCAGCAAAGGTAGAAATACCAGCTTCTACTAAAGTAGATGCAATTTTTGGTCCAATACCTTCAATTTTCTTTAAATCATCAGCTTTACCAGTAGCTTTTTTAGGCGCAGCTTTCTTCGGTGCAGCTTTTTCAGCTTTAGGAGCAGCAGCTTTCGCTTCTACTTTAGGTTCAGCTTTCTTAGTTTCTTTTTTCGGAGCGGCTTTTTCAGCTTTTTTAGCTGGCTTAGCTCCAGAAGCAACAATACTTTCAATTACGATTTCAGTCAAAGATTGTCTGTGACCGTTTTTAACACGGTAACCTTTACGTCTTTTCTTTTTGAAAACTATTACTTTGTCACCTTTAAGGTGCTTTAAGACTTTAGCACTTACTTGTGCTCCGTCTATAGCTGGGGCGCCTAGAGTAGTTTTGTCACCATCACCTATTAAAAGAACGTTATCGAAAGAAACTTTCTTACCTTCTTCAGTAGATAAACGGTTAACAAAAACTTTTTGGTCTTTTTCAACTTTAAATTGATGCCCTGCTATCTCTACAATTGCGTACATAGCGTAACGTTTTTATTAATTTGTTTATTAATTAAAATGCGCTTTTCTCAGAAAGCGGATGCAAATATACTCCTAAATTCTTATTATACAAACGTTTTTGGGCTTTTCGAGCGGTTTTTAAAATGATTTTTGAGACTTGATTTAAAAAAGACTAAAATTTGCATTGACCTTATTCGAGTTTTCACATTTAATTATGTTAAAAAGGAATAATCATTCCGTATTTTTGTCATCCTGTGTGTAACAATGTATACTTCGCACAGACAAACACTAAAACAATTTAAACACTAAACACATTTAATAATGAAAAACAGCTTTTTTACTCTAGCTCTTTTGTTGTTAGTAGGATTCCACTCCAACGCGCAGCAAGTAGAATTTGAAGAGTACGATTTAGATAATGGTATGCATGTCATTTTGCACCAAGATAATTCGGCTCCTGTAGTAACGGTTTCGGTAATGTATCATGTTGGTGCAAAGGACGAAGATCCTGAGCGTACAGGATTTGCCCATTTCTTTGAACACCTTTTGTTTGAAGGTACCGAGAATATTCCTCGTGGAGAATGGTTTAACATTGTGACTTCTAATGGAGGAAGCAATAATGCCAATACCACGGACGACAGAACTTACTATTACGAAGTATTTCCTTCTAATAGTGTAGAACTAGGACTTTGGATGGAATCAGAACGTTTATTACATCCAGTTATTAATCAAATAGGTGTAGATACCCAGAACGAAGTTGTAAAAGAAGAAAAGCGTCTTCGTGTAGATAACCAGCCTTATGGAAATATTTTGGCTGAGGTTAAAAAGCGCATGTTTAAAGTACACCCATACAAAGGGACTACGATTGGTGAGATGGAGCATTTGGATGCCGCGACTTTAGAAGAATTTCAGGCGTTCAACAAAAAATACTATGTACCTAACAATGCTGTATTGGTTGTTGCCGGAGATATCGATAAAGCTGAGGTGAAGAAAATGATTCAAGATTATTTTGGTCCAATTCCAAGAGGTGCAGAGGTAACTCGCGATCTACCAAGAGAAGAGCCAATTACAGAATCAATGAGAGACAAGGCTTTTGATGCTAACATTCAAATTCCAGCTGTAATTGCAGCTTATAGAACGCCATCTTTTAAGGATAGAGATGCCTATATATTGGATATGATTTCTAGTTATTTGAGTGGTGGTAAAAGTTCGATTTTATACAAAAAACTTGTTGATGAGCAGAAACAAGCACTTGCAGTACAGGCTGTAAATATCAGTCAGGAGGATTATGGTCTATACGCTCTTTTTGCATTACCATTAGGTGATGTCTCTCTAGACACACTAATTACGGAAATGGATGAGGAAGTTGCTAAGATTCAAACTGAATTAATCTCTGAGCGTGATTATCAAAAGCTTCAAAACCAATTTGAAAATCAGTTTGTAAACTCTAATTCTAGCGTGGCAGGTATCGCTAATTCTTTAGCGCGTTATTACATGTTATATGATAATGTAAACTTGATTAATAACGAAATAGATATTTATCGTTCTATTACAAGAGAGGAAATTAGAGATGTAGCTAAGAAGTATTTGAATTCAAATCAGCGATTAATACTAGAGTATTTACCAAAGAAAGATGATCAATAAAATAAAAATGAATAGTAACATGAAAACTAAAATATCAGCATTTATTGTATTGTTTTTAATGGCAGTAGGTGTGAATGCGCAAATAGACAGATCTAAGCAACCTGAGCCAGGGCCTGCACCTGAAATTGTATTAGAGAAACCAGGAGAGTTTGAATTAAAAAATGGTATTCAGGTTTTGGTTGTAGAGAATCATAAATTACCTAGGGTATCTTATTCTTTAAGAATAGACAACAAGCCTATAGCGGAAGGTAAAAAGGCTGGAGTTTCAAGTATTCTTGCCGCAATGTTAGGTAATGGAACGACGAATATTCCTAAGGATGAATTTAATGATGAAATTGATTTTTTAGGTGCCAATTTAAATTTTGGTGCTCAAGGTGCATTCGCAAGTTCTTTGTCTAAGTATTCCGATAGAATTATAGAATTAATGGCCGATGCAGCAATGAATCCTTTGCTTACTCAAGAGGAGTTTGAAAAAGAAAAGGAAAAGCTTATCGAAAATTTAAAATCTCAAGAAAAGAGTGTAGACGCTGTTGCAGGTAGAGTTGGAGGCGCATTATCTTATGGTAAAAACCACCCAAGAGGAGAGTTTGTTACCGAAGAAACCGTAAACAATATTGAGTTTGGTGATGTTTTGGCATTTTACGAAAAGTATTTTAATCCTAATAACGCCTATTTGGTTGTGGTTGGTGATGTAGATATGAGCGATGTAAAACGTCAGATCAAAAAGCATTTTGGCCTATGGGAAAAGTCTGCTGGTGTAGATATTACGATCCCTGAGCCTGCCGCAAATGCACAATACACACAGATAAATTTTGTGGATATGCCAAATGCAGTACAGTCTAATATTTCATTAACTAATAACGTCGATTTTAAGATGAATGATGATGACTACCATGCCGTTCTTATCGCTAATAAGATTTTAGGTGGTGGATTTGGTAGTTATTTAAATATGAATCTTCGTGAAGAACATGGTTATACCTATGGCGCACGTTCTAATATTAGCACAAGCAGATGGAACGCTTCTCGCTTTACAGCTGGAGCTGCAGTTAGAAATATGGTGACCGATAGCGCAGTTGTAGAAACGCTTAAAGAGATTAACAGAATTAAAACGGAACCTGTAGATTCTAAGGATTTGGCAAATGCAAAAGCTAAATATGTTGGTGATTTCGTTTTGGCTTTAGAGCGTCCACAAACTATTGCTAATTATGCATTGAATATTAAGTTGAATGATTTACCAGAAGACTTCTACTCTACATACTTAAAGAAAATCAATGCGGTAACTAAAGATGATGTTACGCGTGTTGCTAATAAACACTTTAAACCAGAAAATGCGCGTATTGTTGTAGTAGGTAAAGGAAGTGAAGTATTAGAGAATCTTGAAAAAACAGGTATACCAATTAAGTATTATGATGCTTATGCGAGTGCAACGGAGAAGCCAGTTTTCTCTAAGCCACTGCCAGAAGGGTTAACTGCAGAAGCGGTAATTAAGAATTACGTAAAAGCGATTGGAGGTGAAGATGCCTTAAGAAGTGTAAATACGACTTTAGTTAATTCTGAAATGACAATTCCTGGTGCGCCGTTTAAACCTAATGCAACTATTAAGCAAATGGCACCGAATAAATTTAAAATGGAAGTTGTTGCAGAAGGCATGGGTACATTAATGAAGCAAAATTTTGATGGTGAAAATGGTTACATGGAACAACAAGGAAGAAAGATTCCTATGGAAGATAAAGAATTATCATCTAGGAAATCCAATAAAGGATTGTTTGAAGAATTGTATATGGAACCTTCTGCTCTTGAGTTAGAGAGTATGACAACTATTGATGGGACTGATGCTTATAAGATTAAAGTTACTAAAGACGGAGAGTCTTCTTACAGGTATTATGATGTTAATACTGGCTATTTAATAAGAACAGAGACAACGGTAGAAGCTCAAGGGCAATCCATTACGAATGTAACAGACTTGTCTAATTACCAAGAAGTAAATGGTATTATGATGCCATATACTATGAAAGTAACTACAGGACCTCAAGCTTTCACTTTTGAAACTAAAGAAGTTAAAATCAACGAAGGTGTTACTGACGCTGATTTTGTTGATTAAAACTTGATAATAAATATTTAAGATTAAACCGAAGTGAAAGCTTCGGTTTTTTTATGTCTTTCTTTTATGCGCAAGATAGACACCAACTAGAATTAATAAGGCGGCCAAACCTTGTATAAAACTAAAGGCTTCGCCATCTAGCACTCCCCAAATCAGAGCTACAATTGGCATGACATAGGTTACAGAAGAAGCAAAGACTGGAGTAGAGATTTGTACTAGTTTATTAAAAAACACCTTGGCCAAAGCTGTACCGAAAACAGAAAGAATAGTCACGTATACTAAAGAACTAAGCAAATAAGGATTATGAAATCGTTCTGCTGAAAAGAAGTCCGTAAACAGTAAGACAATCAAGGCCGGAATAACAATAAACACATAGTTTCCAGCGGCAATGGCCAAGGGCTTTACATGTTGTAAATAGCGTTTTATAATATTCACATTGGCAGCATACATTAATGTGGAAGCAATAACGAAACCTGCATACAAATAGTTTTGGTTGGGATTTAATTCGGATCCCTTTAAAATTAGAATGGCAGTGCCAACAAAACCTATGATAACACCTATGACCTGTCGTTTTGTCGATGCAATTTTAAAGACAGCAAAACCCAATAGGATAGTATTTAGAGGTACCAAGGAATTTAATATTGAGGCTACGGCACTATCAATTTCGGTCTCTGCAATCGCAAAAAAGAAAGCTGGAAAAAATGAACCTAATAGACCAGAGATCAATAACCATTTCCATTTGGATTTTGGAATGGCCTTTAGTTTAGAATAACCTGCTATTAAAAGAATAATACCTGTAATGATAGTTCTGAGCGCACCAAGTTGATATGGCGTAAGCCCCAAAAGTGACTTTTTTATTAAAATAAAGGAGCTTCCCCATATTACGGAAAGTATTATTAAGTAAATCCACTTTATGTTAGGGTTTTTCATACAAAGACAACGTCAAAGTATCACAAAATACGTTAATTCTTTCGCAAGAAACAGCAATATTTATTAGATTTATCCAAAATTTAATAGTTTAAATCTATGAAGACATTTAAGAGTATAAGTATTGTCGCAATGATGATTTTGGTTTTCACATCGTGTAAAAACGATAAGCAACCAGAGGTTAAGACAGTAGATGTAGAAATTGCTAATAATGATGTTTCTAAAACTCTAGACCCCAATGCTAATTATGCTAAAGTTGAATTCGGTATTGATGGTATGACGTGCGCTATGGGTTGTGCAAAAACCATCGAAAAGAAAATGGCCAAAATGGATGGTGTAAAATCAGCTAAGGTCGATTTTGACAAACGATTGGCCATGGTAGAATTTGATGAGGCCAAAGTAACTCCAAAATCCTTAGAGGAAACGGTAACTAGTGTTGCGGAAATATATAAAGTAAAAGACATCAAACTTGTTGATGATTTTAGTGAAAGTAAAAAGACTTGTAAGGCCGATTGCAAGATGGCATGTTGCACAGGCGATGCGAAAAAAGATAAAGAAGCCTGCATGAAAGATTGTAAAAAAGAATGCTGCTCTGGAGAAAAGAAAGCAGAGTAGACATTTTTTAAATTCAACGTTATATAAACGCTATCCAATTCTTGGATGGCGTTTTTTATTGGACTTGCAGCAGAATAAAAGCAATTGCGAGACATCCTATTGGCAAAAACCATAAAAGATATATGGACGTATTCTTAGCTTTTGTTTTTGCGTTTAGAACGTTTCGTTTTTTACCATTAAAGCGCATCCAGTTTTTAAAAATGATAAATACCGAAATTAATGCAAATAGTATCCAAAACTTTGTTGAGGATATCGTCATCATCTTCATCTGTTTTGCAAAAGCCATAAAGAAAGCTACCAAGGCCAATATGATGGATAGTTCTAGGAAGTTGATATATGCTAATGCCAAACTAAGACTTTGTTTTCCTAAAGTCTTTTTATAATAGTTAAAAACAGAAATATAATAGTGGTCTAACATAAGGACATTATAGATAAAAAAAACCACATCTTTTTACCCAAGATGTGGCTCTAATTTTAATTATCAGACATTAGTTATTGCCAGTAACTTCAACATTGTCTATATGATATCTTGTAGATGCACTAGGATCAGAACCTTCATAGAAGAATCCGATTACGGCATTACCATCAACACAAGAAATATTAATAGGGCCAACAGTTTCAAAGTTGCCAAATCCTCCAGAAGGTCCAACAGGAATAGTAGCATCTAAAATAGACCAAGTTGCTGTTGTTGGATCACCTGAGTAGTCTGTAGATATCCAAATGGATAAATTCGTACCATTATCAAAGTTTGGTTGTACATCAAAAGATAATTCTTCTCCTGTTGTAGTATCCATATTTATCGCAGGTGTAACTAACCATACATCTGCTTCATCATTTCCAGAGTTAAAAGCAGAAATTCGAGAGTAGAAGTTACCACTAAAGCTACTAATAAACCAATCTGTATCTGTACCACTAATGTTTATATTATCCCATCCTTCAGAATTGTAAGTGCCAAACCCTTCAAAGTTTTCTTCAAAAATGGCGTCACCACCACCGGAAGGACCGGTACATTCCAGAAAATCTGGATCACATCGCTCTGAGCTGTCAAAGTTGATATTTTCAGGAGAGTTTACAACAACATTGAAAGTTTCGCCAAAGAAGTCTTTAGTTAAAACCGCATTCATACTACCTCTGCCAGACGGTAAAGCTAAGCCTTTGAAATCCGCAAAAGTACTTGTGCTAAATATCACAGATGCAGAAGCAGCACAGCTTTCTAAAGTACGCTCACCGTCGAATTCATCAGATGGAGCTGCAGCATATGTTGGAGGAATTCCTGTGTTAAATAAGTTTCTATTAAACTGAACATCTTGCAATTGTACGTATAAATTTGTCTTATCATCAGAAAAATCTGCAAAAGCCAAAGAAAGCGGAATCAAAGTCTCTTTCACAGCGGATCTTGAGATGACTTGGTTCTCAATGGCAGAAGGTATTTTATCAACCTCATTACCATTTAAAGCACCAAGTGTTAAGACGCCATTTGTAATGCCAACAGATAAACCATTAAGTCTTATATAAATTTTTCTTCCTAAATCATAACGAACAAAAAGAGGGTTAACATCAATAAGTAATTTTATTCCAATAGTTGGGTTTTCAAAATTATCTTGAAGAATTATTTCTTCAAAGAAATTTCCACCCTCATCGGAAGAAACCACATAACCTTCCATAAATAAATCATCTTCTGTAAATGAGTATGAAAATGTAGTGTCTTCATCCGTATAATCTAAAAATCCGTTTCCTTGTTCTTGCGCAAGTTCACCTGCTACAGAATTTATAGATCGTAATGCGTTTTGCGGTATGTTAGGTTCTTCGATTATGGTATTTGGAACATCAAAATCATCATCCTCAACACAACTATTAAATACTACTAAACCTATAAGTAGTAGAATTAATTTGTTAATTTTTAAAGTTTTCATGAGCGTTATTTTATTTTTTGAATCGGATACATGGAATCCGTTCGATTTTATTTTTAATATTTTAGTTTGTTCTGACATAGCTTTTTTAAAATCTTACATATACATTTAAATAATAGGTAGTGCCGTTACCATAAAAATAACGATTACCAAATATAGGACCGTTCGGATTTGACTGTTCTGTAATTTGATTGCGGTAGTCAATGCGTCTAGATTGTTCAAATCCACCAGTTCTATATTCTTTGTCGAATACGTTGTTAATTGTAGCAAAGAACCCAACAAAGTAATCCTTGATTTTCCAGGATTTACCTCCAATGATATTTACCAGCATGTAATCGTCAAATTGTTCTTGTTTTAATAATTCTTTAGCTATGTCTTCATCATAATCGGCAAATGTATTTCCGCTTACATTAAAAACTCCTCCACCTTCGAAAAAAGTATCAGTATTTATGAATTCGGGATCTTGAGCGAATGCTGCTGATCGTCTAAGAGCACTTGCATCTACATAGGCATTAGAAAAGAAATTACTAGTTATGCCAATATTCCAAAAGTCAGGATCTCTATATTCAAAGCCAATCTGGTAAGCTCTTTCTGGTCCACCTGAGATGTGGAGGTTTTCTAGATTAGTCGTGCCATCACCATAAGTTAATTCTCTAAAATTGTTACTCGAATAAGATAGGTTTGGATTGTTAGTGTAAACATATTGCCCAACAGATGCCGCTCCTTTCAGCTTAATGGTAGGTGTTATTTGATATTCAATACCAAGTTCTCCACCAACGTGTCTACGGTCAACATTAGTTAATATTTCTTGAACTAAACTAGCTGCACCTTCAGTAAAAAAGAAGCCTATTTCTGTACCTTTATTAAATTGCGTATAGAAGCCTGTAATACGTGCTTTAATCTTAGGTGATCTATAAATATAACTTCCATCTACAGACATGATTTCTTCACTTTGAAGATCAGAAACTATCTGATTGTTTTGTCTAGCGTTAGCAAAAGAACTTCTAATATTTGGTGCTTTGGTAAAGATGCTTGCATTAACATCTAATAAATGGCTTCCGGTAACTTTATAAGTTAGACCTCCTTTTAGACCATAATTAGTAAAATCAACTTTTTCACTTTTTCCAAAAGAGCCTTCAGGGCCTTCACCAGTAAAGTAACCGTTTTCATAGAAACCATTTCTCTGATATGCCGTTGATGAAAGGTTTGCTCCTAAATAAAAATCTACTTTTCTATATTTAAATTGAGCTTGGGCAAAAGTACTTATAACATCAGCATCTATGTCATAGTGGTATCGATATTTGTCGCCTTCTTCTGCAATTCTGTTAGGTGTTCTAACATTACTTTGCGCTGTAGCGTTTCCTTCTTGCTGAGCATCTTCATTAAATCCATCAATATCCAAGTATCCAGGACCACCAAGTAAATCTTCAATCCTAGCAAAATTTTCACTATTTAAACTTCTATAGTTTAGAGAAGCATTTAACCTTATATTGTCGTTTATTTCGGCATCAAGTATAGAATTAATAGATAACTGCTGATCCTTTACCACATCCGATTGTAGTGCATAGATGTTATAACCGTTCAATTGATTAGCATCATAAAATCTATTCCAATCTAACTGCCCATCATTGATAAAATTTTGCTCCGCTAAATAGGCTTGTTGGAAATCATATGCAGATGGATTAGCGTCTTGTAAAAAGAAGCTCGGTAAGTTTTGATAATATTCAGGAGTTGGGTTACGAGCTCCTCCTATAAATATGGTCTGACCATTTGATTCGACAATTCTTTTTCCATTATTATCAATTCTAGTATTTGCAATTTCACCAAACTGATAAGCTACATTGGTATTTAACTTTAGTTTAGAAGAGATATCCCAATAATGATTTAACATTAAGATCGGCTCATTGGTTTCTCTTATTCTAGCATTGCGTTGTTCTCCATTAAATTCTCCCCAGAACGGATTGTATTGACGTCCTTTTAAATTGTAGACTTCTTCTGTTATTGCGGTAGAACGGCCACGTCTATTTTGTGCGTATATACCTGTGAAATTTATGCTGTGTTTATCATTAATTTGTTTTTCAACAGCTACAAACAAAGAATTGGCATCGTATAAAGTTCCGTCTATATATCCTTCTTCACCAAAACGTCTAGATCCTAATACAGAATAAGACCAACCACCTTCAAGAAGTCCTGAGCTATAGCTTCCCATGACCCTACCTGCATAACTTCTGTTTGCAGAAGCGTAAGATACGCGTCCACCTCTTCTATATTTTGAGGCACGCATTACGATATTATTGGTTCCAGCTAAATCCCCAAAAGTGTAGTCATTAGCAGATATTCCCATAGAGAATTCTTGGTTACGCTGCACGTCGTTAAGTCCACCCCAGTTTGCCCATTGTGGTCTTCCATTAAACTGCTTGTTCATTTCTATACCATTGATAAGCACTTTACCATTGGCATTGTCTAAACCTCTTGGTCTAAAGAATGTAGCACTAAAATCAAATGCTGCAGCACTTAGAAATACATCTCTAGAAGCTTGTAAAAGACCAGAAATATTATCGGTTAAACCATCATCTTCACTATTCAGATTGGCATCTGAGATAGAAATAGTGAATAAATCTTTTTTATCGCTCGTATCAAAATCTAACGTCATGCCGCTTATGTCAACGGTCTGACCTTCGTTTACAATGATAGGATAACGTTTTGTAACATAGCCTACTTTTTCAATTTTCAGAACTTGTTCTCCTAGAGGAACATTCTGGGTAAAACTGAACTCACCTTTAGCATCTGTATTTAAGGTTTGTCCTGTTTCTTCAATAGTAATAGTTACATCAGGAATTGGTTCTCCTGTAGTTCCGTCCAAAACACTTCCTTTAACAATAGTTTGTTGTGCAAAACTTGTCAAAGAAAAGGCAATACTGAACAGAAAGAGTAAAAAACTTTTTTTCATGCCTAATTTTAATATTGATTTAATTTAAGATTCCCTTAACATATACATTTAAGGGCGTGCAAATGTACATCATTTATAATAATTACATACTTTTGGCAAGCAATTTGCTTAGGATATAACAATTAGATAATATATCAACTATGGAACAGAACACCTTATAAAAATGTTGATTTCTTTAAAAGAAATCCATAACGGTGTTCCATCCGATTTAATTAAAAAATAAAAATCACCAGATGAAAATATTAAAACCCTTTCTTCTATTAATAGCTATAGTTTGTGTTTCAAATATATGGGCACAAGAAGAAAAGCGCTTTAAAATCCATACTGTAGCGTTCTACAATTTAGAAAATCTATTCGACACTATCAATGATCCATTAAAATTTGACGAGGCAAGTCCTATTATGGAAATGAAAGCTAATCGATCTGAAGTCTATAAAAAGAAGATCAAAAACATGGCTCGTGTTATTGCCAATATTGGTGCTGATAAGACTAAAAATTCACCTGCAGTAATTGGAGTTTGTGAAATTGAAAACAGAAAGGTTCTTGAAGACTTGGTTAATGATCCACTATTATTAGGGAAGGACTATGGAATTATCCATTTTGAAGGACCAGACAGACGAAGTATTGATGTGGCGTTATTATATCAAAAAGCATTATTCAAACCTATAGATTCCAGCTCACATGAATTATTGATTTATGACGATGTTACTAGAAAACGTGTTTTTACAAGAGACCAATTGCTGGTAAGCGGTAAATTAGATGGTGATTTGATTCATATTTTAGTCAATCACTGGCCGTCTAGAAGTGGTGGCGAAGCACGAAGCAGATCAAAACGCGTTGGTGCTGCAAAGTTAAACAAGCGACTTATTGACTCTTTACAATCTATAGATCCCTATGCGAAGATTTTTACTATGGGAGATTTAAATGACGACCCTACGAACGAGAGTGTAAAAAAAGTATTGAAAGCAAAAAAAGATAAAAAGAAAGTGCCTTTCAAAGGTATATATAACCCATATGAAAGAATGTTTACGGATAAAGGCTGGGGAACAACAGCTTATAGAGATGCCTTAAGTTTATTTGATCAAATAATGATGACAAAACCATTACTCGATGATGATTATTCGTCCTTTAGGTTTTGGAAAGCAGGTATTTATAACCCGTCGTATATGTTTAATAAACGAGGGCGTTATGAAGGCTATCCATTTAGAAGTTTTGCAGATGGTGGCTTCACAGGAGGTTTTAGTGACCACTTCCCAGTTTATGTTTATGTAATAAAGGAAATTAAAGAAGAAGCCGAAACAACAAAAGGCTAATTTAAAAGGACTAAAAAAAGAGGCACAAATTTTATTTGCGCCTCTTTTTTTAATTAAACCATAGGTTCCAAGGAATCTTTGCTAAAACTAAAATTAGTGCTAACGTATAAAAAATGGCTAGTAATTTAAATTTTGGTTTAGAAACTAATTTCTTTTTATGTTTGGAGTAACCTATTGTCACTAAAGCTACTGCAATGATCATTGTAATAGGATGTTCGATAATTAAGTTTCTTAGTTCAGAATTCTTCATAACGGCTCCCATGCCACCAACTTCTTTGATAGTACCGAAATAATCTTTTGTGAAAAATAAAATGATACCTATAAGTAGTTGAATGTGCATGGTAATCAATGCGAATAATGAGAACCTAAAGTCCAACGCATCATACTCCTTGTTTCCAAAAAATTTAATCAATGCATTAAAAGTCGCAATTACTAAAACAAGTAAAACAATATAAGCCCAACCAGAATGTATAAATTGTAGTGTTTCCATGTTACAAAAATAGGGATTTGAATGGAACAAATTTATTCGGAGATAGTAATCTTATGTTTTAATTCATTACCCAATTCATCAACAATGGTAATAATATGATGTCCTTCTTTAGGTAAAACAGCCATGTCATGAATGACTTTTGTGCTGCCAATAAATTGATTATCAATATACCAGTATAACTCTAGTTCGGGTTTTGAGTGCGCTACCTTGAGTACTAGATCATTGGTGTTCCCATCAAAATCTTTTGGTAGAAAAATAGTGCTTTGCTGATTGGGATAAATAAATTCCATTCTAATTCCTGAAGCTTCTAAACAATCTGTTCTGTAGGGTGGGAGTTCTTTATAGAAAGGATTTTTATTTTTGAAATAATACGCTTGCAAAGGGGGCAAAACAAACCAAGGTTTATTATTTATATTCGAAACCGCTTCGCAAGATGAGTTTACCTGAAAATGTTCCGAGGTATCCAAATGGACCAGCTGATGAAATGGGCAAGGCACTGTTTTTTGACCACTAGCCTGGATATATCTTAGTTCCTTGTCATCACAGATGGGAGAAGCTCTAAAACCACTTTTCTTACAAATACTTACTTCCAACATTTCATCATAGGGTTGGACAAACCAGTCACTTTTAGGTAGCACATCAAATACATCAAATAAAATTGGAGCAGCAGTTTGTACGCCAACCAAGCCAGGACGTCCTTCACCATCTGCATTACCAACCCAAACACCAACGACATATTCTTTTGTAGTGCCAATTGCCCAAGCATCTCTAAATCCAAAACTAGTTCCTGTTTTCCACGCAATTTCCTGAGACGAATCATAGAATTCCCAACTTTCATCACTTTCAGGTCTATTCACTTGCTTCATACTTTCAAAAGTTAAGTAGATGGAAGCGGCATCAAAAACAGTTTTCTCCTTATTTAGTGCTCCAAAGTCAGCACTCGATTCAGAATTATATATTGGTTGAACAAATTCGTTTGTAAAGTATTGACTAGAATTATCATTAAAGTGATTCAATGTTGAAGCCATTGCAGCGTAACTCTTACATAAATCCCATAAGTTGCTTTCTGCACC
Organism: Winogradskyella flava; assembly: GCF_014243395.1. Classification (GTDB taxonomy): domain Bacteria; phylum Bacteroidota; class Bacteroidia; order Flavobacteriales; family Flavobacteriaceae; genus Winogradskyella; species Winogradskyella flava. The sequence continues at coordinate 681,182 of NZ_JACLCP010000001.1, forward strand.
TCCAAGGACTAATGATAAGCCGTAATGATTGGCATTGTGTTTTAAATCTTTGAGCTGCAGCTGCTTCAAATAATGATAAAAACGATCCAGTCCAAAATCTTGAAGCATGCGCACAGCAGGAACATTTAAAGAACGCGACAAGGCTTCATTAGCATGTACTGCACCATCATAGGCTTTGTTGAAATTTTCGGGTTGGTAGCTGCCGAATTGAGTCGGTATATCAGCAACTAAGGTATTTGGTAATAAATCGCCAGCATCCAGCATCGATGCATATAAAAAGGGTTTTAGAATACTTCCTGTACTTCTTGGTTTATCAATAATATCCACACTTTTTTGATGTGCTTTATCTGTTGGTGAATTTCCTATATAGGTTAAAACTTCTCTTGTATTGACATCCAATACTAATACTGAAATATTATAGATTTCATTTTGTTTTAGAAGATTGTAATGTTGTTTGACGATGTTGTTTACCTGTTCTTGAAGTGCGATGTTTATAGTGGTTTTGATGCGCTCTCCTTTATGTGCCTTGGCAACTTTTTGGAGTAAATGTGGAGCGATTTGAGGTAATTGATAAGGTTTTTGAGGTAAGCTTTCTGCAATGGATAAATCATAGGTTAACTCGTCAATGGTACCGTTTTCTAAGAGCTTTTTTAATAAGCGATTGCGTTTATCTAACAAGCGTTTTTGATTTTTCCCAGGATAAATTAAACTTGGCGCATTTGGCAAAACGGCTAAGGTCGCACTTTCAGCCCAAGATAAATTTGAAGCACTCCTATTAAAGTATCTCCAAGAAGCGGCATCAATTCCAACAACGTTACCTCCAAAAGGCGCATGGCTTGCGTACAACTTAAAAATATCGTCTTTAGACAATCTCAATTCCAATCGTGTAGCCAAAATTATCTCTTTTAGTTTTTCGATATAGGTTCTCGATTGACCTTTTCGAGATAAACGAATTACCTGTTGCGTAATGGTGCTACCACCTCGTTTTACAGAACCAGAACTTAAATTTTCTTTAAGGGCCTTAAAAATCGAAATAGGATTAAAACCTGGATGCTTGTAGAAGTATTCATCTTCAAATTGAAGAATACAGGTTTTAAATTTTTCTGGTATACTATCACTTTCAGGGAATCGCCATTGACCATCATCTGCAATCAAGGCACCTAAAAGTTCGTTGGAATTACTTGTAATAACTGTTGCAGTGGGATCTTTAAATAGTTTTTTGGGTAAACAGAAATAATAGACTACAATCAGTATTAAAATCACAAAAGATTTTATACGATTACGTCTAAAATATCTAATTAACCTATACATCAACTATACAATTATCTGTAACATCAGATTTTATCAACTTTTTGTCGAAAAGTAAAAATCATTACACAAAGTTATCTATATATTTAAACGTGCAAAACCCTCGCTTAGATCTCAAAATTCTGATAATTCTATGTGTTTTTTTCTTTTCTGAAAACACATATGCCCAATTGGGTTTTTGCCAAGGAAATTCAGGTGACCCTATTTTTACAGAAACGTTTGGAACAGGAACACAAGATACGGCTTTACCTACTGGTACAACAACATACGCATATGCCAATGGATCAGATCCCAATGACGGACTTTACACGGTTTCAAGCAATACGGATTATTTTGATTGGTTTGATATTCCAGACCATACTCCAAATGATGTAAATGGAAGGATGTTGGTAGTGAATTCGGATTTTACAGCTGGCGAATTTTATAGAACTACTATTTCAGGATTATGTGAAAATACAACTTATGAGTTTTCGTCGTGGATGATAAATTTGTCACCAGCTGGTGGATTTTGTGGTGCAGGTGTTATTCCTATTAATGTGAGATTTGAAATATGGGATAGTACTGATACTAATCTTCTGGCCTCAGGTGATACAGGAAATATAACAAGTTCTGTGTCTCCAAACTGGAATCAATTTGCACTAGTTTTTCAATCTATACCTGGACAAACATCCGTCATTCTTAAAATGCTAAATAACGGTACTGGAGGTTGCGGAAATGATTTGGCAATAGATGATATCGTTTTTAAAAGTTGTGGCGATGATATTGAGTTGGTTGATGGATTGGGTGATTCATCAATCACTTTGTGTAGCACACAAACGCCATTTTCCGATACAATCTCAGCTTTGCCAGATAATTCGGTGTTTAGTTCACATTTTTATCAATGGCAAGTTAGTAGTGATGGTGTCATTTGGACGGATATTCCTGGTGAAACAAATGCTGGAATTGGCATAGGGGGTATAACATCAACAACATATTACAGAGCAAAAGTTGCAGAATTTGCGGCTAATCTTATTAATCCAGATTGTATTACATTTTCTGATGTTTATGAGATTATAATTAATGAAGCGCCGGTACAACCTACTCTTGAATGCTGGGAAACGGCAACATTTGATGAAACCCTTTGCGACTGGATAATTATAGGGACACAACCATTAGCACCTAGTGGATTAGAGTGCTGGGAAACGGCGACCTTTAATGATATTACTTGTGCATGGGACGTATCAGGTACTCAACTTACCCAACCAACAACAGAATGTTGGGAAACAGCAACATTTAATGTGACTAGTTGTGCTTGGGAAATAACAGGCACTGAGCCAGTACAGCCTAATTTAGAGTGCTGGGAAACAGCAGTTTTTAATGATACTACATGTGCTTGGGAAGTTAGCGGTACGCAGCCGACTGCACCAACAGGATTGGAATGTTGGGAAACTGCTACGTTTAATAATGCAACTTGTATATGGGAGGTTACAGGTTCCCAACCAGAACAGCCAGCAACGGAATGTTGGCAGACAGCGACCTTTAATAACGTCACCTGCGTTTGGGAATTGGATGGCATTGAACCAGAAGAACCCACTAATTTAGAGTGTTGGGAGACAGCAACGTTTGATACTACACTTTGTAGTTGGGTAGTTACTGGAACGGAACCAGTAGAGCCAACAGATTTAGAGTGCTGGCAGTCCTCATTTTTCAATGAGACTAGTTGCACATGGGAAATCATCGGTACGCAACCTCTAGAATTTAGGGATGAGCTTGTATCTTTTTGTGAAGATACTGACGTTATGCTCGTGGCAACGTCTTCGATTGCAAGTCCAGAATACCAATGGGCTTCTGGAGAAATGTCAGAATCAATAATCGTTGATACGGCTGGCAGTTATGAGGTTGAGGTTACGGATGGTTGCCTAACTGAAATTATCACCTTTAATGTAACGGAAATTGAAAATCCAATAATAGATACCATCGTTACCGATGGAAGTTCAATAACCGTCAATTTGGTCAATAATGGGAATTACCAATACTCCCTTGATGGTGTTAATTATCAATTTAGCAATACTTTTATTGATGTAATTTCTGGATTATATACTATTTATGTGAAATCAAGTGAATGTGATGCCATAATTACTCAAGAGCATTTTCACTTTTTCATTCAAAACTATATGACACCCAATGATGATGGTAAAAATGATTTCTTTTCTTTGAATCTTACACAATTTTTCTCGGCATCAGAAGTCTATATTTTTAACCGTTATGGAAAGCTCTTATTTTCTGCATATAATGCTGATGTCAATTGGGATGGGACTTTTGCTGGCAAAGAACTACCAACTTCAGACTATTGGTATCGTATTGTTTTAGATAATCAAGAGTTTAAAGGGCATTTTACATTGAAGCGTTAAGTGACATGCGAATTACTACTTTTCAAACTCATATTCGCGTTCCACTTTACAGATTTTCACATTATACCAATTGTACCATTGTTCACGCCCTTTTTGTTGGGCAAATAAGTGCTCAGTGTTCGCTTTCCAGTTTTTAATCGCTTCCATACTTTCCCAATAGCTCACTGTAATACCTACACCTGCACTGAGCCCAGTCGAAGAGTCATTTCTTGCGCTATCGATACCAATATAACCTTTTTGTTGTTTGGCTAAGGTTTCCATTTTGTTAGCCATTTCGGCATAACCTTTAGTATCTTCAGTGTGAGTTGATGTAAATATTACAGTAAAGTATGGTTTAAAGCTTTTCATTGTTTAGGAACCCTTTGGGATTTCAAATTCAATTATTTTTTCAGAGATGTTGTCTTCAGAATCTGTCAATATAAATTTAATGAAAACGCGATTAGTAGACACACTCACAGGATAATCTTTAATATTCTCTATGGTCTTTACATAAGCTAACCAATCTTCTCCACATTTGTCAACCACATCCTCTTTTAAATTGTCCGTCGCTGTTTCAACAAAATGCTTCCAGTCTTTTTCAGTATAAGTCAAGGTTTCGAACGTATTCGACTTTAATTGCTTTAATGGCTTCCATTCAGTATCAAATTGTTTCCACTCGTTTGAATTACACTTAGAATCTGTACTCATAAAGGAAAAACTGTTTTCGTAACGTTGAAATAGGCTAACTTGCTTATAGTCGTTATCAACTAAAATAATGTGCTTTCCTTCTGGTGAATCACTCGCATCAACATTAATTGTAGTAACATCTTCATGCTTTAAATCATGCGTTCTTTTGTAATCACTAGTTGCTAAGTTTTTGATTTCAACCTTTACATTATCTAGATTAAGCCTAATCGTTCTCGCTATTTTGTTTGGTGATAAATAGCCATTAAACACATAACCGATATGGTTTCTAGTTTCTACTTTCACCCATTTTCCGCTAATCTTCTCACCTCCATCTAGGACAACCAAATTTTTATCTGTTTCTTCTAAGACACCAATAGCTTCGCCATAGGCTAATTTCGTTAGCATTTTTCCACTAACATCGGGTTGATCCCTAAGAGATAATCCACTTTCTGCCGCTACGTAGGCTTCTTGTTGTTCTTGTGCGTTTACTATTCCTAAATTGAATACTAATACGATCGCTAAAATCTTTTTTAAATAGTTCATAATTACTTGTTTTTAAGTTAAACGTTTTAGCGGTTTACGTTCTAGGATTCTTGTCTGTCGACCGACAAGTTTTAGTTTAATTTTTTAATTCAAGTCACTTCGAGTGAAATTCCTTTTCTGGAATTTTGTATCGAGAAGTATATATGTTTAGTACTAAAAAGTTCTCGATACAATTCTGACCCAAAAGTCAGAATCACTCGAACTGACATTCTTGTTATTTCTCAACAGTGACCCACTGTCCTTTATTTCTAACCAAGTAATCATCGTTATCATACATCGCTTCAGCTTGCGCACCTGGCAAATAATACGTGCCTAGATATGATGCGTTCAACATTACTGTAAAGGTTTTGGTACCATACTTTCCTTTTCTATTCATATCAAAATAGAAATTGACACGATCGTCTCTAATATCGGTATACCTAGCATTGCTCACGGTCGTATCTCCAAAATCGGTAAATCGTGTATTAACGATGTCCCAACCTGATGGAAAAATTTGTGTCAATGCCACATCCTTAACATAGTCTCTCGTTAAGTTTGAAATACTAACGCTTGCCACAAAATCTTGCCCTTGTTGTAGTTTTGTGATATCAATTTTATTGCCTTGTAAATCTTTATACACTGTAGAAATTGAAAATCCGCGTTGTACGGCTAGCTCTTCGCCTAGTTTTAATTTTCCTGAGTTAAGAACTCTAACATAGACCAAGTTGTCTCTTCCGTTTGTAATGGCAATGTTGTTGGTGCCATCATTAATAGGAATACTACGTTGCGCGATGCCGTTTTTAGTATCAATGGTTTCTGTTTTACCATTGATAGTGTAGGTCACTTTTAAGTCCTTACCACCATTTTGGGTTATCATTTTACCAATGGCCAATAAACTATAGGCTGTGGTTTGCGTACTCATCCAACGATTACTCGATAAAGATTTGGCTATGCCCTTTGCTAAATCTGTCTTTTTTGGGTGATTGGTGAGTAACATAGTTTCTAATGCCATGGCTCTGTTTCTATAGCTAGAACCATAGGTGTAATTATCAGCGCTATCGGATTCAAAATCGATATTTGCAGATCTAGATATAGCATCACTTGCTTCTTTTTGTCCAGCTAGTGCATAAGCCGCAGCTAATCGCCATTTTGCATCGTTAGAGATTTCCTCAAACTCTCTTAAACGGTTCATGCTTGCTAAGTCAGGACTACCAGCTAATGCTAAAGTGTATAAGCGATAGGCTTGTGCAAAATCGTTGTAACTACTTCTGTAACTAGGCCTCCAATTACGAGCAACTTGCCTTTGGTAAGCAATCCAATTACTCTTAAACGTTAAAGGTAAAACGAATCCTTTCTTTTCGGCTTCAATCATAAAATGACCAGCATAACTTGTTCCCCAGTCACTAGCTGTACTTTCTCCAATCCAATAGCCTAATCCACCATCTGGATTCTGAAAATTTCCTAAACGTCGAATGCCATTCTCGATATTACGTTGTACTTCCTTTTTCTTTTTATCAGTTAAATCAAAGACATCTGCTAAATACAACTGTGGAAATACACTTGACGTGGTTTGCTCTACACAGCCGTGAGGATAACGAATGAGGTAAGCCATACGCTTTGAGAAATCCATAGGCGGCAAGGTCGAGAATTCTACGGTGGCGGAATTTGTTCCTGGTACGCCAAAGGTTGAAAAGTCAATCGTTTGATTGCTATTAGCCTGCAATTCATTATCAATAACACGAGAGGTCATCGGGTTGGGATTCTCTACATCAATTTCAACTTTGTATGTTGATTTTTCGCCATTTCCTGTAGCAACAACTTCAATCGTGTTGATGCCTTTTGCTTTAGTGACATCCAATTCAAAATAGACCATTTTCTCATCCGGCTTGCTGAACTGTAATGATTGTTTACTGTTGCCTTTAACTGTAATACCATCACTAAGTTTTAAGGAAAGGTTCACGTTCTTCACTTTTTGTTCCATAGCAAAAACAGTGACTGGAAGCGTTACTTTCTCACCAGGACTCAATTTGCGAGGTAATGTGGCCAAGACCATCAGTGGTTTTTTTACTTTAACTGATTTCTCAGCACTACCATAGGCTTCAGTTGTATTATCTCCTGCTACAACCATTGTTCTTACAGCACCAACATAGTTTGGCATTTTAAGTTGGTGTGTTTTGGTTTGCCCCTCTTTTAAAAGGAATGGTCCTAAATAGGTGACCACAGGTTTAAAACGGTTCGCTTTTTTGTTTTTGCCTTTGGCTGCAGAGCCGTCTCCACCAATGGCGAAGACTTGGTCAATGCTTCCTGAATACGCACCAATCACATCATCGAAAATATCCCAAGTTTTTACACCTAGAGCTTCGCGAGCGTAAAAACTGTTCCACGCGTTTGGTGTTTTAAAACGCGTTAAATCTAAAAGACCTTCTTCAACAACAGCTATGGTATAAGTCATGGCTTTGTCATTCTTTTCAGACACTTTAATTTCATACGACTGTTCTGGTTGAATGGCATCTGGCATACTAAGAACAGGCTCTAGTTTAGTCGCTGGATTTTCTACCATCATAGGAATGACGCCATATAAACGAATCGGTAAATCATTGGATGTAATGGCATGTGGTTGCAACAAGGATATATTGATAAATACATTTGGTGCCATTTCTGCTGTCACAGGAATGTTAACTGTGGTTTCGCCAGGTTTTGTTGCTATCCATTGGTGCTTAATGATTTCAGTACCATTTTCTATACTCACCAAAGCTCTTCCTTCACTACCAGATGGGAATGTCAATTTAGCAGTTTCACCTACATTATAATTTTCTTTGTCTGTAGAGAAGACTAACATTTTGGCGGCTTCTTTATCACCAGATGGTGAATTTGACCACCAGTTTTTATAGAAATAAGCAATACGTCCGGTGGCATGCCCACTTGCAGGATCATAGACCCTGATTAAATAACGACCACGATCTTTTTCAGGAATGTTGAGTTTAAAATTTGCTTTCCCATTGGCGTCAGTGTTAATCAAGTATTGCTGAATAGGTCTGTGATAGCTACTCGATACGTAACTTGACAAATTATCATAAGAGGAATTCCACCACCATCGCCATTCTACTTTATACACTTTAACCTCCAGTTTGTTGCGTTGAATTGGTTTCCCATCAGCAGTGACTGTGGCAACATCAAAGGTGTGGTTTTCGTCTGTAAAGAACGAACCGTAATTATTGCCTTTTGGTGATTGTAGTCCAACAAAACTTTCATAAGGAGCATAGGGCATGGTAAACGCGTCGAGTGAAAAGTCACCACCATTTTCAAAAGCTCTTACTAAGAACTGTGCATTTAGCATACCAGGTGCATTCTTGCCAACATTTAGTTCTGAATTGATTTTAGCGTTCCCGTCTATATCTAAATTGCCCTCAAAAACATTGGTTTCTTCTGTACTAAAGTTTTTGGTTGGGTCGCTAAATACATAATTTTTATAGCCTCTAAAACTAGTATAAGATGTTGTGAATTTTGCTTTTACTTCGGCCTTTAAATTCTTGGCTGGAGCACCGTGTAACCAAGTGACGTTTAGATCGCCTTTTAGAAGTTTGTTGTTGGTTAACACCTCATCTTCAAAATCAATTTTGATTTTCAGACGGTTTGGTTTAACCGTTTCGATTTTTAAGCCTTTGGTAAAATTGGCACCTCCAACAGAGACCTTAGCATTGTAGTTTCCAGTTTTGTAATCTGACGAGGTTGGCACTTTAAAGTCATAAAAATTATTAACGTTATCTACAGACACTTTTCTATAAACCAGTTTACCAACAGGATCCGTAATTTCAAGTTTAACAGGATGACGCTTTGGTAATTTATTGGCTTTGTCATTAAGCACAAAGGTTAGGAATAAACTATCTCCTGGTCGCCAAACACCACGTTCGCCATAAATGTATCCTTTGAGTCCGCGTTGTAATCTATTTCCTGAAACATCGAATTTACTTAACGACAGGGAATTGCCATCAAAAAGTTTCACGTAGCTTATGTTTTTTCCTTTAGAAACAATAGCAAAAGCCGCACGTTTTTTGGCATCGATTTCTACAATACCATCGTTGTTGGTATTACCATTTGCCAATTCTTGTTGCTGATAATTGTATAAAGTGATTTTGGCACCAGATTCTGGATTCGTTGATAAGATATTCGTTACCGCAAACAAGTAGGTGTTATCGTTCCCTTGTTTTGCTATAACACCAATATCTGAACTGATAAGATTAGCCGCAACGGTTCTGTTGCCATAGTTGAAATAGGATTCGGTACAAGGGTTGTCTCTGTCGCGATACCTATAGTTGGTGTTTTTATAGCTGTAAGTCAAATTATCCCAATAGCGCTCTTCGCGCAGTTCTTGTTCTTCTTCAGAAATATCTTCTGTAGCGTAGAAGTCCTCTTCGTAATAATCATCGTAGTAGTCGTCATAATAATCGTCTTCTTCGACTTCGGTAGTTGTGGCATTAGACGTACAATCGTATAAGGAATAGTCGTGTTTAAAGCTCACTTCGACTCTGTAAATCGAACCCGGATCTGCCTTTAAATATTTGGACAGATCGATACTGTAGGCTTTCCACTTTCCTGTGTTCTGAGACTTATCGCCAATCAAAGTAATGGTCTCTTTTGCTATACGACGTCCAACGTGTTTTATGTGATATTCATTATTACTATTAATACTATTCTCTTGAAGAAATTGAAGTACATTATCCTCAAATATTTTAATAATTCTTACATCAACTTTACTCAAATTAACGGCTTCGAAATTGAACTTTAAATCTGATGAATTTGGAAGAATGGAACCATTACTGATTAAACGGACTTGTGGCTTTAATTCCTCAAAGGTTAGGGTTTGCGTAAATGGATTCTTGAGTTTAAAGCCATCGGTATTTTTTATGCCGGTAAACACATCGACTCTAATAGCACCAACAAGTTTGTTGTCGGGATAGACTTTTAAGACGTTACCATCAACAATATACTTTGGATTTTTTACATTTTGAAGGGTAACCAGGCCAGCAAAATTTTGTTGCTTTTTTAATGGATCTGAAAAGTTAATGGATAGATATTGCTCCGGATTTTGAATGACATCAGTTTCTACAATGGTAAAGTTATTTTTTCCCGGAATCGCAATGAAGTTTTCGCCTTTGTTTTCTGCTTTTATGGCTTTTCCATTCCACGTTACCTTAACGTTAGTGTCCTCAATTTCGCGTTTGATGCTGTCTATTCTAAACTCAAAATATTTGGATTGTGTATTGTCTTCCAACCATACTAGATTTAAGTCTTTTTTGTTTTGCGAAGCAGTCACCAATTTTTTGGCATCTTCTAAATTAATAACATCAGCAGATTGTAAAACACCAAATAGATATTGCCATTCTTTACTATAGGATTGCAGGTTGTTTGTAACAATATTGAAGCTCGGTGTTATGGTTTTAAATTGAAAAGTGTAGTATTCAAAATCTTTGGGAATACTATTATATATATCGTCTAGTTTTACAGTAACTGTGTATTCTGTATCAGCTTCTAATACTTCGTCTGGTGTAAATAGAAGTGTATGTTTATTGAGTGCTTTTAAGGTACCTTGGACATAAGGATGCATTTTTACCAATTTAGCATCTAGTTCTTGCTCTGCTTCCCAACTTTCAACCTCTTCTGCCAAGGTAATTGTAATTGGTTCTACGACAGAAACACGTCCAGAAGTGGTATAACTGATATAGTCACGATACTTAAAGATATTATCGGTTTCTACAGGCTTCTTTTTACAAGAAATTACGATGAGGAGTAGAGCTAGGAAGGCAAGGTACTTTTTGATTTGCATTGTACTGATGGATTTAGTGGTAAAACTTCGACTTAAAAAGAGAGGTAGGTACTTTCTTGTTAAATAAGTACGCCAATTTTTAAATGTTTAGACTTTGGGTTGTTGTTAAATTGTTCTTAAAGTTAAGAAATGTGATATCGCACAACGCTATTTAATAAGATTTTTTTGACTTAAAACTGATTTATAAGTCTTGAACTATCCAAAAATAAGTCAAGAGTTCTGAAAAATCTATTCATTTTTTAAACCGTCATTTATTAAGGAATCCACCTCATGCATCTGGCTTAGGCAATCATTAAATTGTCTTGTAATTTCCTCCTCAATATTTGAAATTAGAGATACATCATTGCGGAACGCGATGGTCTTAAACTTTTTAAAGTTATATATTTCAAGGGTATTGAAGTCAATATCTTCTTTTATACTATCAAAAAAGCTATTCAATTTTATATCTACACTCTTTTCTGTAACGGTTTGTAAGTCATCTTGAAATCCTTGTAATTTTCCCAATGCAGTATTTAGTCCGGACGAACTATTTTGGTGCAGATTAAGGTAGTTTGTTAAATTATTCTGCCTAAATGAATATGCACCTGCACTCAATACATTGGCTAAATACTTTTGAAGACTATCTTTTTGGGTTTCTATATGTTCTCTTTTTAAAAACAACATGAAATTAGATAAATATCTTGGCAAATTTTGTCTGTAAATGGAATCATCTTTAAGCTCTCGGATGTTAAGATTATTTTCTTCTCTTAACTTATTTAGTAAGGTGATTTCGTTTTTTTGCATTTTTCGGTTCTCATTCCAGTTGTTAATTTGCAATGCAATGAGAATACCAATAACAACTAGAAGTATTTCACCAATAGCATATTTAAAGTATTTGCTAGTCTTGTTTTGTTTCATGAGATCGTATCGTATTTGTCTAAAGAACTTAATCATGTTAATATGTTTTAATGCCGACGCTGCAATCTGGCCCATTCACTAAAAATGTCTTCAAGACATTTTCTTTACGCTTTGTCCTGTTTTCCATAATGAGGTTTTGACGAATGCGACGAAAGAATTTAATCATTTACATGTCTTTGATATGATTATTAATTACTGGTACAAGTTCTTTATTAAGTTTCATAAGGTTCTCTATATCCTCAATAAGTTCCGCTGTTTTAACTCTTAATTCAAATAGTATTTGGCCAAATTCATCTGTGTTGTAGAGCTTTTCGAGTTTAGACATATCAAATATATTTTTCCCATAATCTTGAACATTAATAACCGCTTCTTTTGGGATGTGAATACCGTATTTTCGTAAAAAGGGTCTAGCTAAATCTAGCAGAACATTACTATAAGTTATATTATCTTTTAATGCTACTTGTTGAGATCTGTAATAGTTTTTTAAGACTTCAATAATTTGTTTATTATTGATACCTTCGGGAATATTATCTTCCAGGGCTACAGGATAGAGGTAAACAAGATATCTTATGAAATTGATATCGGTTTTTGCTAATTTAGAATTATGAGGGTCAATTATAAGTTCATCTACTAATTTTAATTGTTTATCCAGTAATATTTTGTCTTCAGTAAAAGCATTATAATCCAGTTTCAAATCTTCGACTAAATCAGTTAGGATAACTTTTTCATTATTGTTTAATTTCCTGTTTTCATTCCAATTGTTAATCTGTAATGCAATGAGAATTCCAATGACTACGAGAATAATTTCGCCAATGGCGTATTTAAAGTATTTTCCTGTTTTGTTTTCCATTATTAGATTTTGTCTTATATGTCTAAAGAATTTAATCATGTTGATCTAATTTCGTTTTAGAATCTAAAATTTGTATTGTTTCATCTAGCTGTGCTTCAGTGTTTTTAAGATAGACGAGTCTAGCCTCCACTAACTTTCCAAACTGAATGAGTATATTTCTAAATTCTATATTTTGTGATAGCGAGCTAAAGTCTATAGGTTCAAAAAGATCAGTAGAAACTACATCAAACTCATTAAATTTAATACTTAAACTATTAGGTGCCTTTTTAAAGAGTTTGTTGATAAAATCGTTTTGTATATAGTCAATACTATTATTCATCTCAATTTGTCTATCTAGTATATCTGGCAAGTCATTTTCATAAAGATTGAGAATAGATTTTAGAACAGACTCATCTGAAATAAGCGATGCCTTGCCATTTTGCATTATATTATAGCCTGAAGTAGCCCTATTAAAGTCACTTTTTCGCAATGCCTGAGATAGATACATCGGAACCATTAAATCGTAATGTTTATTTTCTAGTCGAAAAATAAGACTATCAATACCGCCTTTATTAATTATAAGGCGTTTGTATTGTTCTTCAACATTATTTTTATTAGTACTGATGTCTGTTTGAAGTTGTTTTAAAAGTCTAACTTCTTGTTTTGAATTTTTACGCTGCTCATTCCAATTATTAATTTGAAGTGCAATTAAGATACCAATAACTACAAGAATAATTTCACCAATAGCATATTTAAAGTACTTGGATGTTTTGTTTTCCATGAGAAGGTTTTGACGGATTTTACGGAAGAATTTAATCATTTCCTTTATGGTTTTGTAGCATCAATTATTTGGTCAATAAGTTCATCTGTTTCTTCACAGCGTTCTATAACCTGTTGATTATACCAAAGATGATTATCTAAATAATTTTCTAATTCTATTTCTTGAAACAATGGATAGTAATCTGGTTTTAATTTAGATTTTCCTGACCAAGAATAATTACTATTCATATCCATTTGCTTAAAGGATATTTTGTCTAATAAATAAGGTACAAACTGTTCATCAGACCACTTATCTAATTTGCCCATGCGTGTTTTTCTAATTTCAGATAGTGTATTCCATTTATAAAGTAAGTCAGTAATATTATCATTTTTTAGAAGGTTTAATTTTCCACTTTGCATAATGTTTTTAATAGTATTATCAGCAAAAGCAAATTCACTTGCACTAAATGCTACATAGAATAGGCTATCTAAATTATGTTTATAAAGTTCTTCTTTTGATACTCCAATTAAACTCATTAGTCTGTTTTCAGCATTCCCTTGACTTTTAACTACAGTCAAAAAATCTATTAAAACCTTTTTATTTTCTTTAAAATCAGCATGCAATTTTGCAATCACTTCTTTTTCCTCCTTTTGTTCGATGCGGTTTTGGTTCCAGTTGTTTACTTGTAAGGCTAGTAAAATACCAATCATTACTAGTATGATTTCGCCAATGGCGTATTTAAAGTATTTGCTAGTCTTGTTTTGTTTCATGAGATCGTATCGTATTTGTCTAAAGAACTTAATCATGTTAATATGTTTTAATGCCGACGCTGCAATCTGGCCCATTCACTAAAAATGTCTTCAAGACATTTTCTTTACGCTTTGTCCTGTTTTCCATAAGGAGGTTTTGACGAATTTTTCTAAAGAATTTTATCATAGCTCTATTTTAAAATTCTCTTACCTGAATTTTAATGATTTTTTGCAATGCTTCATTCTTTGCTATGGCAGAATTTAAAAGATTAAGCTCAAATAGTTTTACGTTTCGTTGGTATTTAATCAATTTAGCAAGCACGGGATTATTTAACTCATCTCTTATTTTTTGTTCATCTACAAGCATAGCCTGATTATAATCTATACTTTTTAGCATAAAGGGTATTACATTTTCATTTGTGAAAGTTTCCCCATATTCCGAACATACACGAAGTCGCTCATATGTTTGTTCATAATAGCTCGTAATATCATTTTTTAATTGATGATTAGCCATAGAGGCAAAGAGCCCACTACTTTTTAACCCGGAATAAGAATTATTGCTTTTGTAGAAATAGAAATAATTATCCAAAATCAAAAAAACAGAATCCAGGCCTACGGAATTATATTCTTTGTTTGCAAGCTTGGTTAGATAATTGAACCTCTTTGTGTCGCTTTTTTGAAATCCAGTTAACTGAGCTTTATCCTGTTTAAGATCATTCAAAATTTGTGTTAGAGCTATTTTTAATTCATCTTTTTGACTTTTATCTTCATTCCAATTATTGATTTGAAGCGCAATTAAAATTCCTATCACGACCAGGATGATTTCACCTATAGCATAGATTAGGTATTTGCTTAATTTATTTTCAGATAGTAAGCGCTGACGGATTTTACGAAAAAACTTTATCATGGCCCTTATCCTATTTGACCATCATTATTGATGTCCGTGCCAGATCGCTCTTCTAAAATTTTTAAGGTTTTAAGCAGCAGTGCCTTGGTACTGGAAAGTTCGTATTCTAGATCCTTAACGCGCTCTTCTAAAGATTCTGCTTTGTTTTTTTGTTCGTCGAGTTCGCCTTGTTGTATAAGGTCCCAGAATAGTCCCATGTTGATTGGTTTTAAAAAGTAGGGACAGTTTGTAGAATTTGGTTGGTTAATTATATGTGTATGAAGATAGTGATTTGTTACAAATCCACCGCATGCCCTAAATCCCTAAAGGGAGCCAGCGCGTAATTCTGAATTAATTTTTAACATGACGTTTTCGATATCATCTGTAACATCTTTATTTCTGAATCTAATTTCTTTAATACCTAGTTCTTTTATAGCTTCTGTTCGTTCTTTGTCTTTGACTTGTTGTTCTTTGGTTAAATGATAATCTCCATCAATTTCTATCGATAATTTTATTTTATGACAATAAAAATCAAGAACAAAACTGCTAATAGGATGCTGTCTTCTGAATTTGAAACCCTGAGGTTTTAGTCTTAATTTTTTCCAGAGCAATCTTTCCGATTCGGTCATGTTGTCTCTCAGCCGAGCTGCATTTTTGAAAATTATAGGATGAGCTTTATTATGCATTCCATTTTTCTTCAATCTGCCTTCTTCCATTAACCTTATGTTTTGTTTGCGGATAAAAAAGTCAACCCTTTAGGGATTGGGCAAGACTTTTCATTGCTCATAAATCCCAATTTCCAACTCCCCTTGATCATTCATAGTAGCGCGATACATACCAGCAGTATTAAATTCGGCAACCATATTACCGTTTTTATCAACAGCAACAATACCGCCATCGCCACCTAAAGCCGCAACCTTATCTAAGACTATTTTAGAAGCTTCTTTGAGACTTAAGCCTTTATAATCCATAAGTGCAGAAATATCATGCGCCACTTGCGCTCTAATAAAATATTCACCCCAACCCGTACTCGATACAGCGCAAGTCGCATTATTAGCGTAAGTACCAGACCCAATAATTGGCGCGTCGCCAACTCTACCATAACGTTTGTTGGTCATGCCGCCTGTTGAGGTACCTGCGGCTAAGTTTCCTTTTTTATCCAAAGCAGCGCAGCCAACAGTTCCGAATTTAGCATTTTTAATATCGGCATCATAGAAATCTAGATACGCAGATTCTGTATCTACTTTACCTGCTTTTTTGGCTTCACGTTCTTTCACACGTTTTAGAGATTCTAGTCGTCTATCTGTATGAAAATAAGAGGGTTCAACTAATGTTAAATCTTGTTCTTTGGCAAATAACTCGGCACCTTTACCAGATAACATCACGTGTTTGGAGTTGTCCATGACAGCCCTTGCTAAATCAATAGGGTTTCTAACGGTTGTAGTTCCAGCCGAAGCTCCTGCATTAAGCGTTTTTCCATCCATTATAGAGGCGTCCAATTCATTAGTTTCGGCATTGGTAAACACAGCACCTTTTCCTGCATTGAATAGTGGCGAATCTTCCATCACATTAATGGTCTTCGTAACAGCATCAAGACTGCTTCCTCCATTTTTTAAAACCTCGTAGCCTACTCTAATTGCTTCTTCTAATTTCGCCTTATAAGCCGCTTCTTTTTCTGGTGTCATATTCTTTTTTAGAATGGTGCCTGCTCCACCATGAATGATAATTGCAAATTCGGGCTTTTCGGAACTTACATCCGTTGAATTTTCAGCTGCTGCGGTATCTAGGGAAGAAGTTTCATTTTTGCAAGCAAGACATAAAAATAATACAAGAATAAATGGAATAAATATTTTCATGACAGGTTAAATTTTATAAGCTTTAAAGTTACATTTTTAGAGTGTACTCTTCAAGTGAAACTGACAATTTATTAGTAACTTCGTGGCAAAATTTAATAATTCATAAAAAACAATCATATATGGAAGCTGTAGCTACCGATTTCGGAATAAAAGAGGCTTTACGACAATTAGGAGTAAAGGATGTAAATAATGGGACTTCAACCGGTTCTGACTGGTTCTCTAATGGTGAAATTATTGAATCTTATTCTCCTGTAGACGGTCAATTAATTGGTAAAATAAAAACAACAACAAGGACGGATTACGATAGAGTCATGAATGCCGCAACCAAAGCATTTTTAGCTTGGAGAGATGTGCCAGCACCTGTTCGTGGAGAAGTAGTACGTCAATTTGGTAATAAATTAAGAGATTTAAAAGAGCCTCTTGGAAAGTTGGTGTCTTATGAAATGGGTAAATCTTTACAAGAAGGTTATGGAGAGGTCCAAGAAATGATTGACATCTGTGATTTTGCAGTAGGCTTATCAAGACAATTAAACGGTCAAACCATTCCTTCCGAACGTCCAGGACACGTGATGAGGGAGCAATGGCACCCAATTGGTGTGGTTGGTATTATCTCTGCGTTTAACTTCCCGGTAGCAGTTTGGGCATGGAATACAGCTTTAGCATGGATTTGCGGTGATGTATGTGTTTGGAAAGCATCAGAAAAAGCGCCTTTGTGTTCTGTAGCTTGTCAAAATATTATCGCAGGCATCTTAAAAGAAAATAACTATCCAGAAGGAATCTCCTGTATTATTAATGGCGATTATAAAGTTGGTGAGTTTATGACAACGGACTCAAGAATTCCTTTAGTTTCTGCTACAGGTTCTACTAGAATGGGACGTATTGTTGGTGCTACAGTAGCTAAACGTTTTGGCAAATCATTATTGGAATTAGGCGGAAATAATGCTATAATCATAACACCATCCGCAGATTTAAAAGTGGTGGTGCCAGGTGCCGTATTTGGTGCTGTTGGAACTTGTGGACAACGTTGTACCAGCACACGTCGTTTAATTATTCACGAATCGGTTTATGATAAAGTAAGAGATGCTATTGTTGGAGCTTATGGGCAATTAACTATTGGTAATCCTTTAGATGAAAAAAATCATATAGGCCCATTGATTGATAAGGATGCGGTAAGCACCTATTTAGTTGCAATTGAAAAAGCAAAAGCTGAAGGTGGAAATGTATTAGTAGAAGGTGGTGTTTTAGAAGGAGAAGGTTACGAAAGTGGATGCTATGTAAAACCAGCAATTGTTGAAGCTGAAAATCATTTTGAAATTGTACAGCACGAAACATTTGCTCCAGTTTTATATTTAATGAAATATTCTGGAGATGTAGAAAATGCTATTGCTAAACAAAATGGCGTAGCTCAAGGTTTATCTTCTGCGATCATGACCAATGAAATGAAAGAAGCTGAAAAATTCTTATCATATGCTGGTTCTGACTGTGGAATTGCCAATGTAAACATCGGAACCTCTGGTGCGGAAATTGGTGGTGCCTTTGGTGGTGAGAAAGAAACAGGTGGGGGACGTGAGTCTGGATCTGATGCATGGAAAGTATACATGAGGAGACAAACCAATACCGTAAACTATTCAGACGAGTTGCCTTTAGCACAAGGAATTAAATTCGATCTATAAGAGCTAAGAGATAATTAAGATTTATAAAGCCATATCGTATGATGTGGCTTTTTCATTTGTGACTTTTCCCGCTTTAGTGTTTCCTAATTATTGCAGAAAGATGTTAAATTTTTAATATCTTGATAATCTATAACTTAAAACACTAACTAATGAGTAAAAAAACATCTTACCTTTTAGGTATTTTACTTACTATCATTATTGGTACCCTATTGTATTGCTACCTCTGTGACGATTGTCACTGTTTTCCTAATGGAGAAGAGGTCGTAACCGAAGATACTAATAATGTAGCAGAACCTGAAGTTGTTCCAGCGACTCGGAACGCATTATCTATTTCTGATGCCAATGGCAACTTCAACATTAAAATTAATGACAACTTTAATTTTAAAACATCAAACTTTTCAATCTTAAAACCTATTTCAGAAAATATAACTTCTGAAGTTGTAAAGTTGAAAGATTATCTATTGGAAAATCCTTTGAAGGATATTGATATTACTGGCTATTATCGTAGTGACGAAACCAATAATTCGGCATATCCCAACTTAGGTTTAGCTAGAGCGAATACCGTTAAAAACTATTTAGTATCTCAAGGCGTACCTGCTAGGCAGATCGATACGCATGGAGCATTGAATGACACTATTAATCCAGATGATGCTAATACATTGTTTGGACCATTGAAATTTGGCATTGTAACTCTAGAAGAAGATGCGGTAGACGAAGCCTTGGAAGCGACTTGTGACTCTATAAGAAAGAATCCGATTGTACTGTACTTCAAAACTGGTGCTGCGCAAATCAATTTAACGGCAGAGCAACGTCAAAAAATTGCGGATATCTCACGTTGTATAGATAAGCTCGGTGTTAAGGTTCAAGTGGTTGGCCATACTGACAATACAGGAAATGCTGATCAGAATATGACTTTAGGACAAGGTAGAGCGGATTTTGCCAAAAACTATTTGATTAGAAATGGTATTTTAGATAGCAATATTGAAGCTTCTTCCAAAGGACAGACAGATCCTATTGCAGATAATAAAACAGAAGAGGGGCGTACTAAAAATAGACGTACCGTAATCACTATAAACTAACAAACTTAAAACATTATAAAATTATGAACTGGTGTATATTAATCCCATTACTTGTAGGTGCAATTTGTGCATTACTAGGCTATTTACTAGGAAGACTTCTAGGAGGAGGTAACGATGATAGCGATAGAATTGCAAAACTAGAAGCAGACCTGGAGGCTTGCAATAATTTAAGATCATCCATTGAAGCCGATTTAAAATCCGCAAACGCTAATTTAACGTCGTCTTTTGCAGCTAGTGCAAGTGCTATTGCTTTTGATGCAGATACAGCTAAGGCCGTTTTTGGTAAGAAAATAAAAGAGAATGACTTAACAATTGTAGAAGGCATTGGCCCTAAGATTCAAGAGTTATTTCACAATCATGATGTGAAAACTTGGAAAGCCTTGTCAGAGTGTTCTATTGATAAATGCCAAAGCGTATTGGATAGCGGAGGAGAACGTTTTAGAGTACACAAACCAAACACATGGCCAGATCAGGCCAAAATGGCTTATGAAGGACGTTGGGCAGACTTGCTAAAATGGCAAGATGAGCTTGATGGCGGAAAATAAAATCATTGAAATAAGTAAAATCAAAAGCCGTTTCTATTTTAGAAACGGTTTTTAATTTCAATGTGTAACAAGGACTTAACTTTTGAAGCGTAGCTTCGGAATAATTATTGTAACAATTAAACCAATATTCATATCTTATGTCTAACACTATATGACACGAAAAGAACTTCAACATTTATATTGGCGTGCAGGTTTTGGAATGGACCATAAAAAGGCCAATACGTATGCTAAGAATAGAAAAAGTGTTGTTGATGCACTTATCACGGATTCTAATACTGTTACTCCGTTGGACATTGATCTGTCATATTTAGACGGCATTGACCCTATAGATCTTAGAAATCATCCCTCATTAGCTCGCGAGATTACTCAAAAGGGTAGAAAAAAAGTTCGAGAGCTAAACCCTATTTGGGTACAACGATTAATAGACCCTAAAGAACTATTGAGAGAACGGATGACCTTGTTTTGGGCCAATCACTTTGTGTGCAGAGACCAAAACCCAAAGCACGCATTACATTATAATAATTCACTTCGATCCTTTGCTTTGGGAGATTTTAGAGCGTTTGTAAAAGCGATCTCCAAAGAAGCAGCAATGCTTAAATATTTAAATGGTAAACAAAACAGGAAGCGTAAACCCAATGAGAATTTTGCACGTGAGCTTATGGAGTTATTTACCTTGGGTGAAGGGCATTACACAGAAAAAGATATTAAAGAAAGCGCAAGGGCTTTTACGGGATATAATCATAATTTTAGCGGAGAGTTTGTATTTAGAGAGCGTCAGCACGATGATGGATCCAAAGTATTTTTAGGAAGTATTGGTAGATATGATGGTGACGATATTATAGACATTATACTAGAAAAAAAACAGTGCGCACGTTTTATTTCAGAAAAAGTCTATCGTTATTTCGTAAACCCTATTCCTAACAAAACACATATTTCTGCGATGACGGATGTGTTTTACAAAGACTATAATATTGAAGATTTAATGCGATTTGTGTTTATGTCCGATTGGTTCTATGCTGAGGAGAATATAGGTTCTAAAATTAAAGCGCCAGTAGAGTTTTTAGTTGGTATAGCAAATACGGTTCCGGTTAAATTTGAAAGAAAAAAAGATATACTTGTTATACAGAGACTATTGGGCCAGATATTGTTAGACCCTCCAAATGTGGCTGGTTGGAAAGGTGATAAAGCTTGGATAGATGCCAATACTATTATGTCTAGACTGAAAATACCATCTCTACTATTAAATAACGCCTTGATTTCTCTTAAGGAATATGGAGATTTCAATGATAAATTTAAAAATCAATACTTTAAAAGAAGTAAGGACAAACTACCATTTAAGACCTTACCAAATTGGGATGCATTTTTAGAGAATTTTAAATCTATTGAAACTGAAAATCTATCAGAAATTATTATTCAAGGAAATATTAATAGAGGTACAGCAGATTACTTAAAAACATTGAGCAAGGCATCCAAGCGTGATTATTGTGTTCAGCTAATGTCGTTGCCAGAATATCAAATGTGTTAGTTATGGATAGACGAAAATTTATAAAAGATTCTGCATTAGCGAGTAGCTTATTTTTTGTTCCAAGTTTTGTAAAAGCCTTTGAGTCAGTTGCTACAGAAAAATTGGGTTATAGACGATTAGTTATTGTTCAGCTTGCTGGTGGGAATGATGGATTGAACACTATTATTCCTCATAATAATGATGTTTACTATAATGCTAGACCACGTTTAGCCATAACGAAAGATATCATTAGGCTAAACGATAATTTAGGGTTTCACCCAAGCTTAGCACCTTTACGGTCTCTATTCGATAATGGCGAGCTGTCCATCATTAATAATGTGGGATACCCAAATCCTGTACGGTCGCATTTTAGATCAATGGATATTTGGCAAACCGCAAGCGACTCGGATGAGTATTTACAAAGTGGCTGGCTAGGTCGTTATTTAGATGCGCATGGACAAAAACCATACAATGCCATAGAAATGGATGAGCAATTGAGCTTGGCAATGAAAGGTGAACATTTTAACGGCATTGCCACCAACAATTATAAGGCACTGTATAAAACGGCCAAAGACCCGTTTTTTAAAAGTGTCCTTAACCATTACAATGACACACATTTAAGTGAGCACAATTTGGGTTATCTCTATCAAACCATGATAGAGGCTAAATCTTCTGCCAAGTATATCTATGAGAAAACAAAAGTAAAATTATCGCAACAGGATTATCCCCAAAATAATTTTGCAAAGCAGCTTAAAAATGTGGCGCAGTTTGTAAATTCAGATTTGGACACGAAAGTCTTTTATACCTCACTAGGTGGATTCGATACACACGCCAATCAGCAAAATAAACAATCTAGATTATTAGAACAATATGCCGAAAGTATATCTGCTTTTGTAAAGGATTTAAAACGAAATGAAACATTTGAAGATACCTTGATCCTAACTTTTTCTGAATTTGGAAGACGTGTTAAGCAAAATGCAGCTAATGGTACAGATCACGGTGCTGCAAACAACGTATTTATAATTGGTAAAAATCTTAAGACAGCAGGTTTCTATAACAACTTGGCAAGTCTAACGGATTTAGATACGAATGGTGATTTAAAATATGAAATTGACTTTAGGTCTGTTTATGCTACAATACTATCTAAATGGATGAACGTTTCAACGAAAGGAATTATCAATTCAAAACAAGAAGTATTACACTTTATATAACTAAAAAACCTTGTTTCATTTTTTGCTTTCGCAATAGTGAAACAAGGTTATATAATTGATTAATAGCAATTCAAAGATGCGAGTTATTTTGCTTAGTCATTAAAATTTTTGATGAATGGTCGAAAAAAATGTATAATCTGTAGTGTTTTTGTAAGAGCTTCGATAAGATGCAGAAATAAAGGATAAAATATTCGATAAATCCGACGATCTAATTGTATTTCACTTTCCTTAAAATTCTAATGGTTTCTTTGTAGGACTTGTATAACTCAGAATCATATTTTTTAATATATGTTTTGGCATAATCTAGTTTAGGTAAAGCATCTTCAAAACCATTGAGGTAACAAATCAAATAACTGGCAGCTAAATTTTCTAGATCTAATCGTTCATGGTCGGCTAGGGTTATCCCTTTTTCAAGCTTCTCTAAGATGGCATTATTGGTATTGTAAATATGATGTAATACTTTCTTGTCAAATTGTGGAGGGTCAAAAATTAAGTTGGCTTCAATCGAATAATTTGCGCTATCATTAAAGTGAATAATTTTCTCTTCAAGTTTATAATATTTATAGGATTGCTGTAGACCAAGCCTCACATATTCAACAATCTTAAATGAGTTTTCATCATAGAAAATAGCGACTTCATCCAATGCCGAGTAAAATAATCGCACCTGTTCGTTTATTAATTCAATATCTACGCGCGAATAGAATATTTCATTCTTAACATGCTTTTTATGACCAGACCAACAGAGCACAAAATATTCCTTAAAAACGTTGTACTGCGGATTAAAATCCTGACGTTTATTCATAAAGTCAAAAACACCATCAAGTGTTAGCTCAATATTGTTTTGCGCATGATTTTCAATAGCAGACACTATTTTAGAGTTAAGGTCCTTAATTTCAATATCAAAAACCTTGGGCATACTCATACTGCCATCTCTAAAGAAGACTGAGCCACCATAGTACTTCCATATATTCTTTCTTAGCGATGTGATTTTATCTATAGGTCTAATGGTCACAAGTCCAACGACTTTATCATCTGGTAAATGAGGAAAAGGGATATTTTCGTATTGAACAATTGGCGGATGCGTTAAATAGGCATTAATAAGGTTTTGGATTTTACTGTCGTCAAAAAAGTCAACACCAATAATGTCATTGTCTTCGTCCTCGACTCCTATGACTATATAGGCGTTGTTTTTGGGATTGCTGTTAGATAATGCGCAGATATGTTTCAAGAACTTGGCCTTACCCTCTTGATGGCTAATGTCTACCTTTCGCTTTTTGTCATAGAAACTATTCTCATCGTTATGAGCCAGTAAGTTTTTTATGAGTAGCCTTTTGTTAATCAAAATTCTATTGGTATGAAGAATTGATCTTTATATGTAATGGGTTGATAATTTATATCTGTATAATATCCATCAATATACGCTTCCTTATCAGGAATTAAGCTTTTTATTTTTTGGATTATACCATCCGAATTATTAGGATCTTGAACATATATTTTTTGTAGGTTAGACATATAACTCAGAATGTCAGTATCAAATTTTCTATTGAAAAAAGGGAATGAATAGCCAACTACTACGAGTAATTCAGTATCCATTATTGATTTGCATAAGTTGCTAGAAAATTCGACACTTTTAGAATTACTTTCCCATGCAAAAGACATTGTAGACTCAAATTTTCTATAAACGCTTGGTTCATAAATTTCTAAGACTTCATTAATGACTTGATTTAGATCTGAGTCAAAACTTTTTAGAAATTGACCATTAATTTCACCCGTGGATCCGTTTAGTTTGAAAATAGAAAAACTATTTGGATTGAATGAATCATTTCTATCTAGGCCATTTATTTGTACACTTAGTGCTTTTTTTGTTGAATCGATTGAACCCTTAGAAAACTCTTTAAATGCAATTTCAAATTGTGAATCATAATTCCAAGAGACTATACGAATGTTATGAGGCAATGAATCTAGTTCTTCTAATATAGACGCAAAAAAACTGTCATATCTTTTATCAAACTTTTCTACTTGACAATAATAAAAAAAACAGGACATAATTATTTTAAGTCTTTTCAGATTTTTATAATCTTTTTGTAGAAATAATTTTTTTGCTAAAGTATCTATACTGCTTTGGTTTTTAGATTCGTCGTGGAGCCAAATAATATCCTCATAAACTTTCTCAATTAACTTATACTTATCATGAAAAGCGTCAGACCTAAATTCAAAATCAGATAAATAAGCATTAGAAGGATTAGAGCTGATGGGTTGAAAAAACTTTGAGCCGTTAGGTATATCAATCATAGTTGGCTTAAACAATTCAGAAAAAAGTAAAAGTCTATCTTCGATTTGATTAACAATTGGCAAAGCCTCGTAACTGGCTCCAGCACCTAGTAGATAAGTAATATTCATTTTAAATTTCTTTCTTCACTACAGTAGAACTTGCTTGCGCCGTACAAAACATTAGTACATCAGCAATATTAACATGAGCAGGCCGCGAGACTGCAAAATAAATCACCTCAGCAACGTCCTCAGCCTGTAAGGCTTTATAACCTTTGTAAACGCCCTCTGCTTGCTTTCCACCTTTAAACCGTACTTCGGAAAATTCGGTTTCCACTAGTCCAGGATTAATAGCGGTGACTTTTATTCCAAATGGATTTAAATCTATGCGCATGCCTTCAGTAATAGCTAAAACGGCATGTTTGCTGCCGCAATAAACATTACCTTTTGGGTAAACTTCCTTTCCAGCTGAAGAACCTATATTGATAATATGACCTACTTTCCGTTCCGTCATTCCTGGTATGATAGCCTTACTGACATAAAGAAGCCCTTTTACATTAATATCCATCATCGCGTCCCAATCATCTAAGCTGCCAGTCTGTATTGGGTCTAAACCATGAGCATTACCAGCATTGTTGATGAGTATATCAATATCCTGAAATTCCTTAGGCAAGGAAGCTATGGCCTCGAGGGTTTTCTCTCTATCGCGCACATCAAAATTCAAGGTATGGACATCTGTTTGTTTAGATAATGCTTTTTCAATACTATCTAAACGTTGTTGCCTACGTCCACATAATACCAAGTTAATACCATGTTTAGCAAACGCTTCTGCCGTAGCTTTGCCTATTCCGCTCGTTGCACCAGTTATCAGTGCGACTTTTTTTTCATTCATAATTTTCCTTTTCAACTTGTTTTACTGCAAACGGCGACTAATTCTAATTTAAGGTACTTTATGTCCTTGACTAGCCACTAGAATCAAGAACCAATCCTCTAGATTCAAATCTATTTTTGAGGCTTCCATGGCTTGGGTCAATCGTGTTTTATTTGTTGTGCCAACCACTGGATGAATACCGGCTGGATGTTTCATAATCCAAGCCAATAACAATTGATCTTCCGTTGCTTTGTATTTATCCATAAGTTCTCCAAGTTGCTTATGAATACGTCTAGTTTGCTCGTTATCTTCTCTAAAAACTGAACCTAAAGGAGACCAAGCCATAGGTTTAATTCCACAAGTTTTTACATAATCCAGAGTACCATCATGCATGGCTGAATGCTGAGTCAAAGAAAACTCAATTTGATTGACATCAATATCCATACGAAAGCCAATCATATCCATTTGAGATGGTGTAAAATTTGAAACACCGAAGTCCCTAATTTTGCCGTCCTTTTTTAGAATGGTAATGGCTTCTGCTATGTCTTCAGCAACCATTAAAGGACTTGGCCTATGTAATAGCAATAAGTCCAAATATTCGGTCTTTAGATGTTTAAGGGACTCTTCTACTGACCAAATAATATAATCCTTATCATAGTTGTAATGCTTAACGGTATTATCTCGATTTTCGCAAACATATTGAATGCCACATTTAGAGATTAGTTGAATATCTTCACGCTTAATACCAGAATCTGCGAAAGCATTTCCAAAATCGTCTTCGGTGGTGTAGGCACCATAAATATCGGCATGATCAAAAGTTGTAATGTTATTGGCAAGACAATGGTTCATTAAGTTTACCATTTCTTTTTTTGAGAGTTGCTTGCCCCAACTTCCCCAGGTCATAGTACCTGCAATTAATCGAGAATATGTCACTTTTTTTTCAGGTTATATGGATTTTTTTGCAATTGGTGTATAAAAATACTCAAAAGCAAAGGAATAGAATATTATTGTTATGTAATTATTCTGTATACCCAAATCATGAAACATTTACAACCTCTAAAATCACTCTTTTTAATGCTTATGCTTTCAGTTTGCCTTGCAAGCTGTTCTAAGGATGACATGGATAACAATGAGAATTTTACGAGTATAACTGTAAAGTTAAAAAGTGTTACTGGTGAGCTCAATAAGGTGTATATAGATATTCAGGATGTGCAGATAAAGGTGAATGCAAATGAAAGCCCAGGAGCTTGGATAAGCCTAAATGCAATAAATCGGGGAACTTTTAATGCCTGTGATTTAAGAGAGAGTAACCCACTAATTTTGGTAGATGACTTTGAGATTCAAGCAGACTATGTTTACGAAATAAGACTGGTACTTGGAGATAATAATTTTATGGACATCAACAATGTTTTACATAGTTTGGATGTTGTAAGTCTAGGAAATGCCAAACCATCCAATCTTATAGGTACTCAATTAGATTCTAAGCGACGCTATGATGTTGTTATCGAATTTGATATCGATGAATCTATTAGTTTTAATGGAGCTGAAAATATGATGGTTTTAAACCCTAAATTATATACTTTAATACGACAAATCGAATATTAATTATCCTAATCCATAATTAATTGAGAAAAAAGGGCAATATCATTGGTATAGCCCTTTATTTTTTAACCAATTGTTAACAGCAACTACCGAATAATTTTAACATTTTGCACTCTTGAAAAAATCACTAAAATAGTTTAGCTCTTAAATAGAATAAACATGGAAGAAACGAGTACGATTGATATTAAATCAATTAATGAAAAGATTGAAAAAGAAAGTGCATTTGTAGACCTATTGACCTTAGAGATGAATAAGGTCATTGTAGGTCAAAAACACATGGTAGAGCGTTTGTTAATAGGTTTGCTTGGACAAGGACATATTTTATTGGAAGGTGTGCCTGGTTTAGCAAAAACCTTAGCTATTAACACGTTGTCTAAAGCGATTGATGCAAGTTTTAGCAGAATACAGTTTACGCCAGACTTATTGCCGGCAGATGTCGTAGGTACTCTAATCTATAATATTAAAGAGAACGATTTTTCAATTAAGAAAGGACCGATCTTTGCGAATTTTGTCCTAGCGGATGAGATTAACAGGGCACCTGCTAAAGTGCAGTCTGCATTATTGGAAGCCATGCAGGAAAAGCAGGTAACTATTGGAGACGAAACCTTTATCTTAGATAAACCATTCTTGGTAATGGCTACTCAGAACCCAGTGGAGCAAGAAGGAACGTACCCTCTGCCAGAAGCCCAGGTGGATCGTTTTATGTTAAAAACGGTAATTGATTATCCAAAGCTAGATGAGGAGCAACTTATAGTGAGAGCCAATCTTAAAGGCGCCTACGAAAAAGTGAATCCAGTAGTGTCCATTAAGCAAATTCTAAGTGCACAGGAAGCAGTTAGAGAAGTGTATATGGATGAGAAGATTGAAAAGTATATACTCGATATTATTTTCGCTACGCGTTATCCAGACAAATACAGATTAGCAGATTTAAAGCCTTTAATTTCATTTGGAGCATCTCCTCGTGGGAGTATCAATTTAGCTATTGCAGCAAAATGCTATGCTTTTATTAAACGAAGAGGTTATGTGATTCCGGAAGATGTGCGTGCTGTTGTTCACGATGTATTGCGCCACAGAATAGGTATTACTTATGAAGCGGAAGCAGAAAATGTGACTTCAGAAGATATCATCAATAAGATTATAAACGAAATCGAAGTACCTTAAAATTTTAGATTTTAGCATTACGAATGACGATTTTAAAAATCGTAAATCAACAATCTTCAATCGAAAATTGATAAATGGATACTAAAGAACTTCTAAAAAAAGTACGAAAAATAGAGATCAAGACACGTCGCTTGTCTGATCATATATTTGGAGGAGAATACCACTCGACTTTCAAGGGGCGTGGTATGACTTTTTCTGAAGTACGTCAATATCAATATGGAGATGATGTTAGAAATATCGATTGGAATGTTACAGCACGTTATAATGAACCCTATATAAAAGTTTTTGAAGAAGAGCGCGAATTAACCATGATGTTAATGGCTGATGTTTCAGGAAGTAAATTCTTCGGAACCAAGAATCAATTCAAAGATGAAATAGTCACGGAAATTGCTGCAACTCTAGCGTTTTCTGCGACTCAGAACAACGATAAAATAGGATTGATTTTATTTTCAGATGATATTGAACTTTACATTCCGCCAAAAAAAGGGCGCTCACATGTACTCAGAATTATCAGGGAATTATTGGAGTTTAAGCCAAAAAGCAAAAACACCAATGTGGCAGAAGCCTTTAAATTCCTGTCTAATGTCATGAAGAAAAAAGCTATTGTATTTGTGCTTTCAGATTTTATAGCAGACGATTATAAACAGACCTTAAAAATAGCCGCAGGCAAGCACGACATTACAGGAATCAGAATTTACGATAAGCATGAAGCATCCATTCCAAACATAGGTATGGTGCAAATGGAAGACGAAGAAACAGGAGAATTGCTATTAGTAAATACAGCTTCCAAAAAAGTGCGTGACACTTACGGAAAGTTTTATAATGAACAGGTTAACTATTTTAAAGATGCTTTTACAAAATCTGGTGCTGGCACAATAGATTGCCGTGTCGATGAAAGTTATGTGCGAAAGCTATTGGGCTATTTTAAACAAAGAGGATAATTAAATGATGAATTTCGATTTACGAATAATGAATTTCAGGCTGAAAGAAAAAGTCTTCTTTAGTCTATGTTCTGCATTCTTTTTTCTTTTTTCTTTTAGTTCTTTTGCCCAAGTTAAAACAGAAGTAGACACGACTAAAATCCGAATAGGAGAACAAATCAACTATAAAATTAATGTAGAGGCAGACTCTACAGCTTTGGTTGTCTTTCCTGAAGGTCAGACCTTCCTACCATTGGAATCCGTCGAAGCTTCGAAAATTGATACCACTAAAAAGGACGCTAAGTTTCAACTATCTAGAATTTATAAACTTACTCAGTTCGATTCAGGTTCGTATACCGTTCCAAGGCAAAAAATAATCATTGGAGATAAGCCATTCTTTACAGATTCACTTCGTATAGATGTTGGTACGGTTGAGGTTGATACGACCAAACAAAAACTCTACGATATCAAACCGATTATCGATGTCGATAAGAGTGGTGGCAATTGGTGGAAATGGCTATTGGGTATTTTAGCAGCAATTGCTTTGGTTGCGTTTTTATTGTGGTGGTTTATTTGGAGGCAAAAACCATTAACTGAAGAAGAGGAAATTGCCTTATTACCGGCTTACGATAGAGCGAAACTAGCACTACAGAAATTAGATGAAAGTCAATATTTAATCCGTTCTGAGGTCAAGGAATACTATTCAGAATTAACATTCATTATCAGAAACTATCTTGACGAAAAAGTCTACGATCGTGCTTTAGAAAGTACAACGGACGAATTAATTTCTAGACTTCAGTTATTAAAGGAGGGCAATCAAGTCTCTTTAACTAAAGACACCATTAAAAACTTAGAGTCCATATTAAAACGTGCCGATCTAGTAAAGTTTGCGAAATCGGCTCCAGATACGGCCTTAGCAGAAATGGATAAAGCGACTATTACCAAGGAAATAGATCATGTAAAAGCAAGTTTGCCAGAACCAACAGAAGAAGAAAAACTTTTAGACCAGCAATATAGAGAAGCACAAGAACGAAGAAAGAAGCGTAGAAAAGTCATTCTAACGGTTGCCATTTCACTGTTCTTGCTCATTGCCACATTTGTCGGTTTTGGTATTAAATACGGTTTCGATTATGTTAAGGATACCATCATTGGCCATGAAAGTAAGGAGCTATTAGAAAGTGAATGGGTTGAAAGTGCTTATGGTTTTCCGCCTGTTTGGATAGAAACGCCTAGGGTTTTAAAGCGCGTAAGCTTAGATTCAGTATTGAGTGAAGAAGAACAGAAAAATATTCAAATGACCACATTTATGTACGGCACATTGTTGGATATTTTTAGTGTTACTGTGAATAACACCACGCTCAATGTTCCACAACAAGAACAACCACAAGATGAAAATGCTGAACCAATTTTTGATTTGTTCAAGATTTCAGAAGGAGGTATTCAAGGCTTTGAGTCCAAAGGCGCAACAGATATTACAGTAAAGCGCGAACAATTTATAACACCAAATGCCGCAGAGGGTTTAAAAACCTATGGAACGTTTAGTCTTAAAATGCCTAATAGGGAAAGAGAAGTAGATGCGGAGTATGTAATGTTGTTGTTTTCGAATCAACAAAATGTGTTGCAGCAGGTCATAGTAACTTGGCCTCGAGATGATGATTATGCAGATAAGGTGGTTGAACGTATTTTAGATTCAGTTGAACTCAATCCAGATGAACCCGTTGAAGAGGAGGAAGAATAATGTTTGAGAATATAGAATTTTTAAATAAAGAATTGTTTTGGTTTCTATTGCTTTTGCCAATAGCACTACTTTGGTATATCCTTAAACACAATAGGCAAACAGCAGAACTTAAAATATCAAGTACTAAAGGATTTCAAATGACCTCATCGTTTTGGTCAAAATTTAGACATGTTTTATTTGCCTTTAGACTAATCGCCTTAGGATTATTGATTACGGCTTTGGCGAGACCACGAACTGTAGATGTATCTACTAAGACTAAAACTACCAGAGGAATAGATATTGTCATGTCTATTGATGTTTCAGCCAGTATGTTGGCAAAGGACTTAAGACCAAATCGATTGGAAGCTTTAAAGGAAGTTGCGGCCGATTTTATTGATGGACGACCAAATGATAGAATCGGTTTGGTAGAATATGCAGGTGAAGCCTATACAAAAACACCTATTACAAGTGATAAATCGATTGTACAGCGTTCATTAAGGGATATTAAGTACAATACAATTATCGAAGGTGGTACAGCGATAGGAATGGGGCTGGCAACATCTGTAAATCGACTTAAAGATAGTAGAGCCAAAAGTAAGGTCATCATTCTTTTAACCGATGGTGTTAATAACGGAGGATTTATAGATCCAAAGATTGCTAGCGAATTAGCAGTAGAATATGGTATCAAGGTTTATACCATTGGTTTGGGTACCAACGGTATGGCATTATCTCCAGTGTCTATTAATTCTAACGGAACATTTAGATATGGTCGTCAGCAAGTAGAAATTGATGAGAAATTGCTTGAGGAAATCGCTGATGCTACAGGAGGAAAATATTTTAGAGCTACAAATAATAAGAAATTAGCAGAAATTTATAAAGAGATCAATAAACTCGAAAAGACCGAAATAGAAGAAAAGAAGTATTACAATTACGATGAGAAGTATAGACCGTTAGTGCTATTGGCTGGGCTATTACTCTTAATTGAAATACTGCTAAGAAACACAATATTTAGAAGCTTTGTTTAGACTAGATGAGAAAATATGGTTTTGGACATTACTGGTTATCCCGGTAATTATTCTGCTATTTTTATTATTGCAAGTTTGGAGACGTTCTGCTCAAAAGAAATTTGCTGATAGTGAATTACTGAAGCGTTTAAGTCCGAATCAGTCCTTATTCAAAAGTATTTTAAAAATTGTAGTACTATGTGCTGCTTTTGCTTGTTTGTCCTTGGCATTGGTAAATCCAAAAATTGGAACAAAATTAGAAACAGTTCGAAGCCAAGGTGTGGATATTGTCTTTGCAGTGGATGTCTCTAAAAGTATGTTGGCAGAAGATATCGCTCCAAATCGTTTAGAAAAATCCAAACAATTAGTAACACAAATCATAAATAGTTTAGCGAGTGATCGTGTAGGTATTATTGCATATGCTGGCAAAGCTTTTCCACAATTGCCTATCACAACGGATTATGCTTCTGCAAAAATGTTCTTACAGAATATGAATACCGATATGCTGTCCTCACAAGGAACAGCCATTAGTGAGGCGATTCAACTAGCAAAAACTTATTATGATGATGAGGAACAAACCAATCGTATTTTAATTATTATTTCAGATGGCGAGGATCATGAAGGTGAAGCTGTTGATATTGCAGAAGAAGCTAGTGACGAGGGAATTAGAATATTGACTGTAGGCGTTGGTGATATTAAAGGAGGTCCTATTCCTATAAAGAGGAATGGCGTTGTACTCAATTACAAAAAGGACAATAAAGGAGAAACAGTAATAACCCGATTAAATGAGGCAACTCTTAAGGAAATTGCTGAAGAAACAGATGGCGTTTATATTAATGGAAGAAATACCACTGAAGTAGTAGATGCCATCAAAGACATTTTAGATAAGATGGATAAAAAGGAATTTGAGTCCAAACAAATTGCCGATTTCAAGGATCAATTTCAATGGTTTTTGGGTCTAGGTATTTTATTGTTGTTTTTGGATATTTTCTTTTTGGAACGAAAAACAGCATGGCTGAAGAAGTTGAATTTGTTTAATGAGAACTTTTAGATTTTCTTTAACGTTATATCGTTAAAGGGTTTGCTAATTTTAGAATATGATTAAAACGAAGACATATCTAGTGTTATTCTTGATGCCACTTTTAGTTTGGAGCCAAGATAATAAACTAGATGGCTTTGACAATCTTGTGGACAAAACTTGGATTGCTAAAGGCGAGTGGTCTAATGGTTACGAGTTCAAGCAGGAAGTCAGTTATAACTATGACTTAAACAAAATGATAGTCGTTGCAAAATCTAAAGGATTTACAAACGAAGCACAAACGGAATATGGTAGCAGGAATCATGGCATACGAAAATACGATGCCGAAAAGGACACCATTGAGTTTTGGGAGTTTGATGTATTCGGTGGCGTGACACAAGGTACTGTTGAATTTAAGGATATGGGTATATTTTACCATTGCAAGTATGGAAAAGCGATGGTTAGTGATTGCTGGGAATATGTTGATGACAGAACCTATAAATTTACTTTAGGAAGTTATAAAGATGGTCAATGGAAAGCTGTTTATCTTCAAGCGGAATTTAAATTAAAAGAGGAGTAAGATGAAGTTTTATGTATTACTAATTATAGGATTAATTGGTTTCTTTGGATTTTCTCAAGAGCAAGACAAGGCACAATTAAAAGCAGAAAAAAAAGCAACGAATTTGGTATATAAAGCCAATGAGCTTTTACAAGAAGACAATTACATAGATGCAGAAATGGAATACAGAAAGGCTATTTCTGAGGCACCCAACAAAGCGGTTGGAGCCTATAACTTGGCAAATTCCTATTACAAAAAAGGAAATTATGGTGAAGCACTTTTCAGAACCGAAGAAGCATCCAAAAACGCTACCACAAAAGAGGAAAAGCACAGAGCGTTTCATAATTTAGGTAACATCTTAATGCAGAAAGAGATGTGTAAAGAAGCTGTAGAAGCTTTTAAGGATGCTTTACGAAGTAATCCAAACGATGAAGAAACACGCTATAATTTTGCATTAGCGAAAGAATGCGCTGAACAACAAAAAGATGGTGGTGGAGAAGACGAGAAAAAGGACGAAAACAAAGAAGAGGAAAAGGATAAAGAAGACGAACAAAAGAAAGAAGACGAGAATAAAGAAGATCAAGACAAAAAGGACGAAGGCGATAAGGACAAAAAAGAAGGCGATAAAGAAGAGGACGAAAAAGGTAAGCCTAAAGACGATAAAAAGGATGGTAAAGGTGAAGAGGATAAAGATAAAAAAGATCAAAAATCAAAACCTAAGCCAGGACAGATGTCTCCTCAGCAAATAAAAAACATATTGGAGGCCATGCAGAATCAAGAGCAAAAAGTCCAAGAAAAAATCAACGCAGAAAAACAAAAAGGCGCTAAGGTCAGAACGGAAAAAGACTGGTAGCTTTGATATTAAGAAATAACTGTTTTATGCAATAGTCGCAGTAAGTGCAGTCTTTAGTGTTTTTAATAAATGAAAATCTCAAAATACATATCAATAATTATCTTATTACTCGTAACGAGTATGGCTTCTGCACAGGTGAAATTCGAAGCGAAAGTCAGCAAGAAGAAGTTAGGTGTTAACGAACGTTTACGTATTGACTTTGAGATGAACAAAGACGGCGATAATTTTGTACCGCCTGATTTTAAAGATTTTACGGTTGTTGGAGGACCAAACACTTCTGTTAGCAACTCTTGGGTTAACGGAAAGCGATCGTATGCCAAGACTTACAGTTATTTTTTATCACCTAAAAAGCGAGGTAAATTTACGATTAAGCAAGCCACTATTGAAATTGACGGCGAAACGTATAAAACATTTCCTATTACAATCGAAGTTTCAACTGCTGTAGATCAACCAAATGCACCTCCAGGAGCTTCAGAGATTGCTTCAGAGAATATTCATTTAGTGGCTGAAGTGTCCAAAAATAATCCTTATCTAAATGAGGCCATTACGGTAATTTATAAGTTATATGTAGCACCAGATGTCGGCGTAAGTAATTGGCGTGAAAAAGATAACCCAAGATATAACGATTTCTGGAGCCAAAACATAGAGATAAAAGCATTAAACCAACAAAAAGGCTTATATAAGGGGAAAGAGTATCGGTATGTAGTACTAAAAAAAACAGTG
Source organism: Winogradskyella flava (assembly GCF_014243395.1). Classification (GTDB taxonomy): domain Bacteria; phylum Bacteroidota; class Bacteroidia; order Flavobacteriales; family Flavobacteriaceae; genus Winogradskyella; species Winogradskyella flava. The sequence continues at coordinate 716,577 of NZ_JACLCP010000001.1, forward strand.
CTATATCCTCAAAAATCGGGCAAATTGAAAATAGAACCTTTGGTTTTGGATATTAATGTCGAAGTTCCGTCTGGCCGAGCAGATATTTTTGGACGTCAAATTATGACAAAGGTGCCGCAAACCGTAACGGCAGGAGGTAGGACCATAGACGTTAAACCTTTACCTTTAGATGGGCGACCAACTGATTTTAAAGGCGCGGTTGGAGATTTTCAATTTAATGTGACAACTTCAAAAACGCAGCTTAACGCTACAGAATCGCTTCAGGCCAAGATAGAAGTTTCAGGTAAAGGGAATTTAAAACTTTTTGAACTCCCAAAGTTGACGACTCCTAGTTCGCTTGAGGTTTATGAACCAGAACATAAAGAAAATGTAAGTACTAACCTCAATGGGATGCGAGGCCGTATTTCAGATACTTATACTATTGTACCTCAGTATAGAGGCAAGTACCCTATTCCATCCATTTCTTTCTCATATTTCGATTTAAAAACCGAAAGTTATAAACGTATAACGTCAGACGAAATGGTTATTGACGTTTTGGAGGGGCCAACACCGTCTGCAAATAATAGCGAAAATTCTGCGGTATCTAACACGAAACAAACTGTTAGGCCAAATACAAATACATTTGCGTTTATTAAGACATCTTCTAATTGGGCTGATATTGAAAGTAAACCATTTTTTAAATCCACTGGATTTTGGTCCATGCTATTACTACCGTTTTTGGGAATTCCTTTAGCAATTGCTATAAGAAAAAACAAAGATAAACGTGATGCAGATGTGCAAGGGAATCGTATAAGACAGGCAAATCGTTTGGCGAGGAAATATTTAGGTGAAGCCAGGAAAAATTTAGGAAAAAAGGAAGCTTTTTACGAATCCTTGGAAAGAGCACTTCATAATTATCTCAAGGCAAAATTAAATATTGAAACTAGCGATTTTAACAAGGAAAAAATTGAGAGCTTACTCATAGAAAGGCGGGTAGAAAGTACAGTAGTTTTAGATTTTATTTCAATTTTAGAAAATTGCGAATTGGCGAGATATACACCTATAACACAAGTGACTATGCAGAATGATTATGACAAAGCGGCCAAAACCATTTCATTAATTGATAAACAACTAAGATAGTATGAGAGCAGTTTTATGTCTATTGGTGTGTTGTTTCAGTTGGTGTGGGATGTCCCAAAACAATGAACGTTTTGAAGAGGCCAATGCGTTGTACAATGATGGGAAATATGCAGAAGCCATAGATAAATATGAATCGATATTAGAATCTGGGGAACATTCCTCAGAATTGTATTTCAATATCGGCAACGCTAACTATAAGCTCAATAACATTGCGCCCAGTGTTTATTGCTACGAAAAGGCACTTTTGCTTAACCCAAATGATAAAGATATCAAGAACAACTTGGCGTATGCCCAAAAAATGACGGTTGATGCTATAGATAAAGTACCGCAAGTTGGTTTTTCCAGAATTATCAATAACATGGTTAATACCTTTAATGTTGATACTTGGGCCAAAATAGCAATTGTAGGCGTCTTATTATTTGCGCTATTATTCTTAATGTATCATTTTTCTTATGCAACTACCAGAAAGAGGTTGGCATTCATTATAAGTGTTTTAGGTTTACTGCTGGCTTGCTTCTCCGTTGCAATGGCATTTCAGAAAGAGAGTTTGAACAAAAAAAATAACCCTGCAATAGTATTCGCACAAGAAAGTAGGGTTATGGCAGAAGCCAATAAGAGTTCTGAGGAAGTTTTTAGACTCCATGAAGGTACCAAAGTACAAGTTTTGGAAGATTACGAAGATTGGTTCAAGATTCAACTTTCTGACAATTCAATAGGCTGGATTCCTTCAAAAGACGTAAAAGTGTTAAAGACTTTTTAATTATTAATTTACAATTTCATATATTGTTAATCTTATATTTGTTTTTAGCACAACCTATGATTCAGAAAAAAACCATTGCACTTTTCTTTATAGTTTTCTTTATGGCTATTACAAGTGCACCGACCATAATATCCTCAATAGATAACTCTATTGATACCGCGGTACTTTTTGGTTTTGGTGAAGAAGAAGAAGAGAAAGAAGATGCGAAGCTTCTTTTTGAAATTGTCTTTCAAGACTTAGAGAACTTTATTTCGGATTCGGGTAAAATGGATAGTGATACGTACACGTACAAACAATATCTAAAACCACATCTCAACATTATCTTTCCACCTCCAGAGATTATTTTGGTTTAGCCATTTTAATTTATCTAACGGACCACATTGATGGTCAAATAATCAATTAATAAATTTTAGATTTTCTAAAGTTAAAATCATATCAAATATGTTTAAATCTTTAAAGAGTGACTTTCCAGCTAGTATTGTTGTTTTCTTTGTAGCCTTACCATTGTGTCTAGGAATTGCATTAGCTAGTGGAGCACCATTATTTTCGGGCTTAATTGCCGGTATTATAGGTGGTATAGTAGTAGGATTTTTGAGTGGATCTCAAATAGGAGTAAGTGGTCCAGCTGCTGGACTTGCTGCCATTGTACTTACTGCAATAACCGCTTTAGGAGGTTGGGAAAACTTTCTCGTGGCAGTTGTTTTGGGAGGCGCAATTCAAATTGTATTTGGCCTTCTGAGACTAGGTATCATAGGTTATTATTTTCCGTCTTCTGTAATTAAAGGTATGCTTACAGGGATAGGAATTATTATTATTCTAAAACAAATTCCCTATTTTTTTGGTATCGATAAGAATCCAGAAGGTGATTTTGCATTTTTACAAGTAGATGGTGAAAATACACTTACAGAACTCTTAAAAACCTTAAATGCATTACTTAGTGGAAACTTTGACAAAGGAGCTACTATAATTGCTCTTATTGCAATGGCCATTCTTATTTTGTGGAGTAATGTACTAAGTAAAAAAGGTAAGTTTTTCCAACTAGTACAAGGACCTCTAGTAGCTGTAGTTGCAGGTATTGTATACTTCTTTATAACAAGGGATTCTAGCTTGGCTCTAAGTGGAGATCATTTGGTATCTGTTCCTGTACCGGAAAGCTTATCTGATATGAAGTCACTTTTGGCGTTTCCTAATTTTGAAGTTATTACACGTGGTGATGTCATTCTAACAGGATTTACAATTGCATTGGTTGCATCCTTAGAAACACTTTTATGCGTCGAAGCAACGGACAAGCTCGATCCTCATAAGAGGGTCACACCAACGAATCGCGAATTACTGGCTCAAGGTACTGGAAACATGATTTCTGGCTTCATAGGTGGACTACCAATAACACAAGTAATTGTTCGCAGTTCAGCAAATATACAGTCTGGTGGGCAAACAAAAGCAAGTGCAATAATTCATGGGTTTTTATTGTTAATATCCGTACTTACCATACCTCAAGTATTAAACTATATTCCATTATCAGTATTAGCAGCTATTCTATTTATTGTAGGGTATAAACTAGCAAAACCATCGACATTTAAGGCCATGTACAATGGTGGATGGATGCAATTTGTGCCATTTATTGTAACGGTTTTAGGAATTGTTTTTATGGATCTTTTAAAAGGAATTGGACTTGGATTAGCTGTTGGAATATTTATAGTACTTTATAGAAGCTTTCAAAATTCCCATTTTCTTCACAAGGAAGGTGAGGATGTTGATGACGGAAAAATTAAAATGACTTTGGCAGAAGAAGTTACTTTTTTTAACAAAGGAGCTATCTTAAAAGAATTGGATCGCGTACCAGAAAATTCTATCTTAGAATTGGACGTAAGAAATACAAGATATTTAGATAACGACATTATTGAAATTCTAGAAGATTTTGCACTAAAAGCGAAAGAAAGACAAATTGATATTAAGCTTTACTCTGAAAGAGGAATTGTTGAAAATCCTGAGAGTTTTATTGAATTCTTTAAATTAAGAAAAAAGGGTAAGGCGTCATAGGCCATTTTATACACTAAAGAAATGTGAAAATTAATTATAATCATCTTCAGGATACCTATGTTTATATCCTGAATTAAATCTAAGATAATATGAAAAATACAGCAATAACTAAAAATATACAAAGTGCATTAACACCAAATAGTGTATTACAAGATTTATTAGAAGGAAACAAGCGCTTTATGAGTGGAAATACTGAAGGTGCCGATAACGCTGCATTGATAAGTCAAACCACAGGCGGACAATTTCCTAAAGCAGTAGTGTTGTCTTGCATAGACTCACGGGTACCTGTAGAAACTGTATTAGATCAAGCCATTGGAGATATTTTTGTAGCAAGGGTTGCTGGGAACTTTGAGAATACTGATATTCTTGGAAGTTTAGAATACTCGTGTAATGTTGCAGGCAGTAAACTGATATTGGTTTTGGGACATGAAAGTTGTGGTGCGGTAAAAGCGGCCTGTGATGGTGTTGAATTAGGAAATATCACTGCAATGCTAGATAATATTATGCCAGCGGTTAGAAAATCTGCCAACGAAGTAGATGGCGAAGCTAATTCCTCTAATAAGGAATTTGTAGCAAAAACGGTTGAAAATAATGTGAGATTAACTATTGACCGTATTAGACAAAAAAGCCAAATTCTCATGGAAATGGAAGATAACGGTGAAATAGCTATCGTAGGCGGAGTCTATAGTTTAAATACCGGTAAAGTAGAGATGCTGTAAATTCTAAATTAGAGCAAAAATTATATTTTAAGCTTGATTGTATTTAAAGCCACTTTTAGGAGTGGCTTTTTTATGCTTCGTCTTCATTTTGTTCTTCTGGCTCTGCTTCACTTTTAATCAGGTTAGGGAAAATCATAGGTGCTAAGGATTTTACAGGTTCGTAAAGAATACTGTCTTCCAAATCCTCTTTTTCCATAAATGGTAAAGTATTATTCAACTTATTGAAAACAATGAGGAGAATACTTAAAATAAGTCCAATTTTTAAAGCCCCAAAAAGACCACCCAAAAGTTTATTTAGAATACCTAAGGCAGCAAAATCCGCCAATTTGGTTAGTGCTTTTCCAGCTAAACTAATAGCTAAAACTATTATAACAAAAGTAATGGCAAAGGCTACAATGTTGATAGTCTTTTCATTCCAATCTACTTTCGATTCTAGAAGTCCAGCAGCAAACCCACTAAAGTGAATGGCTCCATAAACACCCAAAACTAAGGCGACTAAAGACGCAATTTCTACAAAGAGTCCTTTAAAGAGTCCTCTAATAAATCCAAATAGCAATAGGGCAGCAAGAATAATGTCTATAATACTCATAGTTAGTAGCGGTTTAGGCAAATATAAATTAACTTTGCCAATTATATAACGTTGGTATTTAGCGATAAATTATAAAAATAAAATTCACACAATGGTGTGAAATAAATATGGCAAGAGACGAACAATTAAAAGAGCGCTGGGATTTGGTGGTCGAAAAACTATCCAATCAATTCGCAGATGGTGATAAATTAGATTTAGATTCAATTATATATCTAATAGGAGTTCAAGAACTTGGTCAGTTGCATCGCGAGTATAAGAAAGACCATAAGCTAGATTTAATGCATATCGCAATTTGTAAGCTTTTAGAACCTTACGGTTTTTATGAGTTTGATTTTGTGGATGATGATGGATGGCCACATTACAAAGTAAAGGCACAATTACCTCATCTTAAGGCTGGTGAACAGAGTGTGCTTATGAAAGAAGCCATTGTTAACTATTTTGTAGAAACTGAATATATAGAATAAGATTTTTTAAATTTGCCGTCTGAATAAAAAGATACTGAAAGCGAAGATTCAGCGTAGCTAATTAAATTCAGCATAAAATGATAGATAAGTTAAAAGAACTCATTGCAGAAGCGGAAGCATTTTCAGCACAATCTAAAGAAGAGGTTGAGGCATTCCGAATAAAATATCTAGGCTCAAAGGGATTGCTAAAACAATACTTTGCTGAGTTTAAAAATGTGGCGAACGAGCAGAAAAAGGAGTTTGGACAGACTATAAATCAGCTTAAGAAAACAGCTGAAGATAAAGTTAATAGCTTAAAGGAAACATTAGGAAATCAAGAAGATGATAATGGTGTTTATGGCGATTTATCTCGTCCTGGTGAACCGATTAATATTGGAGCAAGACACCCTATTTCTATAGTTAAGAATCAAATTATAGATATCTTTTCACGTATTGGTTTTAATGTTAGTGAAGGTCCAGAAATTGAAGATGATTGGCACAATTTTACAGCATTGAATTTACCAGAATATCATCCCGCGCGTGATATGCAGGATACGTTCTTTATTCAGACCAATCCAGATATTTTATTACGCACACATACCAGTTCGGTGCAAGTGCGTTATATGGAAAATAACCAACCACCAATACGTACAATTTCACCAGGTCGCGTATACCGCAATGAGGCAATTTCTGCACGTTCACATTGTTTCTTTCATCAAGTAGAAGGCTTGTATATTGACAAGGATGTGAGCTTTGCAGACCTAAAGCAGACTTTACAGTATTTTACCACAGAGATGTTTGGAAAGTCTAAGATTAGACTACGTCCATCTTATTTTCCTTTCACCGAGCCAAGTGCTGAGGTAGATGTATATTGGGGATTGGAAACTGAAACCGATTATAAAATTACAAAGGGAACAGGTTGGTTGGAAATTATGGGTTGTGGTATGGTAGATCCTAATGTTTTAGAAAATTGCGGAATCGACTCTAAAGAATATTCTGGTTTTGCGTTTGGTATGGGAATCGATCGTATTGCAATGCTACTGAACCAAATTAGTGATATCCGCTTATTGAGCGAAAACGATGTACGTTTCTTAGAGCAGTTTAAATCTGCACTTTAATTCGTCATCCTGAACTTGTTTCAGGATCTCATTAACGGATGCTATAGTATTACTCGATGTGCTTTGCACCATCAACAGCAAAAACAGACTTTCTAAATTCAGAAGGTTTTTTATCATTTAATAGCTTTAAGTTGCCACTTTCTTCTATGAGTTCTTGGAAGTGAACTTCACGGTCCTCGAACTGTTTTTTATTTGCATATGTCGTGACTAACACGAAATGAAAAGGTGTTTCATTACTAAATGAAGTTTCCAATAATTGAAACGATTCAATATAGCCTTTGTCAAGGGCTCTCAGTCGTAGTTGTTTCCAGTTGTTTTGAAAATAGTAGACCGCTTCTTTCGTATTATTGTTCAAAATTTCAACGGTTTCTATCGTAGTGATTTTTTTATTGGTTTGGGCGAAACCTAAATAAGAGAAAAATAGCGTGATAATTAGTAATTTGAATTTCATCATCTTAGGTTTATAATTTCATTCTAAGTTATGATTTTAGTGTTTTGAGACTTTGTTTTTAGCTTATAATTAACACTGATTATTTTCAATTAAATAGGTTAATTAATCGTTTTAGAATTTAAAGGAGCTGTCTTTGAAAACTCACCCGCATCAATTACATAAACATCCGGAGAGGCAATAAATGAATATTCATTAAAAGTATAACCGCCCAGTAAATAAAGTTTATTTTGGTGATAATGCATTTTAGGACTTTTAAGACTTAAACGTATATTGTAGGCCTCTAAAACATTAGTCATGGTGTTGTATGTTAGTAATTCATCTTTATCAAAGATGTAGATCATATGTTGATGAGCAGTCAATGCTGGACTTTCCATTTTGGTAAACAGTTTACCTTCATTTTTCCATACGCCATTTTTTAAGTCATAAGATTCAATTGTGTTTAATTTAGAGCCATCATATCCGCCAATAAGGTAGATTTTATTATCTATAATTATACCTTGGGTTTCTTTTGCGGTTTTCATTTTTGGAAGTTCGTACCATTTTCCAGAAGTAATATTATAGATATGCGAAGCATCAGAATATACTTTTGCCCCATTTTTTCTCTTCTTAATAGAACCTCCCATAACAATGATATTATCATTATAAGTCATTGATGCAAAATTTGCTGCTTGATGAGGGTTGATATGGTCTATAATAACTTCATTTGAGCCCATTTTTAAAACTTCAATTTTCTCATCTAAGTATTCATACCGTCCAATATTTGATAAACGTTTACCTCCTAAAACGTAAAGTTCATTTCCATAAGAATTAACATTATGATTGGTACGCTTTCTAAATTTAGTTTCAGATATAGACCATGTGTTATTTTCTATATCATAAATCTGTAGTAAATCACTGTAAGATTCTCGACTAAAGTCTCTACCTGCTTCTCTAAGGTACCATTCAAATGTAGGCATCTGCATACGACCTGCTTGTATAAGTGCTTTTTTAGATGGATCTTCAATAAAAGAAGAATTACCTGCAATTACATAAATTTGGTTGCTGACGAGTTCAGAATCAAAAGCAAAAACTCCTGATTTTAGAGGAGCTAATTTTTTAAAATTTATTTCGTCATTTAATATTTCTGATGAATTAACAATGACTTCATCAAGCTCCTCGAGTTTTTTTGAAAGTAGAATAGTATTTTCTCTTTTGTAGAATTTGGCGAGAGTCATTTTTTTAGTGTGATAACCTATTCGCGAAAATTGTATGATAGTTCTTTTATTGACTTTGGAGTTTGGTGTAAACTTAAATTGCCCTGAACTATTAGAAGCCGCTCCGCTTTTACCCTTTTGAATATATACGGTGACATTTTCAAGAGGTTCTTTTGTTTTTGAATCTATAACACTACCTGATATACTTTGCGCAATCGCAAAATGTGAGGAAAAAAGGAATAATATAACTATATTTCTCATAGGTTAAAATTGCTTAATAAAGCTAGCCTAACTAAGTTCGACTTTTTTGATGAGATTATCAAAATCTTAACTTAATGTTTTAGTTTTGTTAGCATGAAGCAAGACATTGATATACCTGAAGTAAAAGATGTACACGTTGCAGTTGTTCAAGAGGAACATCTAGAGTATAAAACCCAAGATTGGAATGCCTATATCATTAATAATTCTGATACAGATTTGGATACCGTTCTTATTGTATCCCAAGGCACATCTGAGGATAAGATGACGCCTCCAATGCGTCATACTATTGCCAAATTACCAGCAAGAAGTTATGCTAAGATTGAGTATTTGCAGGAAAAAGTTCTAGAACTTAATAATTCATTCAAGGTGACTTTTTTTGAGGGTAATCAAATGTTTGATAAAACCTATATATTTAGAAAAAACACCATTAATGTAAAGGCTTTACAGAATTTACCTTTGATGCAACTTAAGGGTGTTTTGGTGAAATAATCTTTCCTACGAAAACAGGAATCTTGTGATTAATTGAACGGAACATAATTCTTGTCATTCTGAACTTGATTCAGAATCTTGTTAAATAGTTTGTGGGCTATCTTAGGTAAGATACTAAACTTGAAATTTTCAGCTTCTTGCACAAGACTTTAATCCAACTTCTCCGTCAACTTTTTAAAGACCTTTTTAGGATTTTTATTTTCATAAAGTACAGCGTACACAGCATTTATAATAGGTAATTTGGTCTTTTTAAGATTCTTTTCGTTTAATAAATACGCACTTTTAGCGGCATAATAGCCTTCAGCGATCATGTTCATTTCCATTTGCGCGGATTTAACAGTATAGCCCTTACCAATCATATTCCCGAACATTCGATTTCTGGAGAAAACAGAATAACCGGTCACTAATAAATCGCCTAAATAAGCCGAATTATTAATGTTACGCTTCATTTTATGCATTTTCTTAATAAAGCGTTTCATTTCTCTTATAGCATTGCTCATCAATACACTTTGAAAATTGTCACCATAACCTAAACCGTGAGCAATTCCTGCTGCAATCGCATATATGTTTTTGAGCATTACGGCATATTCTACACCAATGATGTCATCACTGATTTTAGTTTTTATATACGAGCTTGATAAATTATTAGCTATGGCTTGAGCCTTTGCAGGATCAGCACAAGAAATGGTGAGATAGGATAAACGCTCTAACGCCACCTCTTCTGCATGACAAGGTCCAGCAATAACAGCAATATTATCGAAAGGTATATTATAGATGTCATGAAAATGTTCTCCAACCAACAATCCAGATTCTGGGATAATGCCCTTTACTGCAGAAACCACAACTTTCTTACTTATATCAACGTTCAATTTCTCTAGTTCAGAATGCATAAAAGCAGAGGGGATTACAAAAATTAGGACATCTGCCCAATCTGCTATTTCGTTAATATCATTACTTAGTTTTAGTTGCTCTATGTGAAACTCAACTGAACTCAAATAGCTTGGATTATGTTGTTCTTTTAATAGGTGCTCTTTAGTATACACACTACGCATGTACCAGCCTACTTCATCTAAGTTTTCGCAAAGCATTTTTACAATAGCAGTTGCCCAACTTCCTGCTCCAAATACAGCATATTTTTTGGTATCGCTCATAGACATGGTTTGGTTTAAGTCTTTCAAAAATAAGGAATCTTTTATGGAATGGCTAATGGAATTAAATGCTATAAATGAAAGATACTTTGGTGGATTTTAGATTCCAAAAACGAATTAAGAACGACTAATATTAAAAAACTTGGCATACGTTTTGAAATGCTTTAAGTAATAACCCTAAAAAGTTAAGATTATGAAGACGATAAAAATATTACTAGGATTTGTGCTAAGTGCGACACTGCTTACATCGTGTTACACTGAAGAAATTAATATCAATGATAACGGACCGGCGATTTCATTGAATCAACTACTTAATTCTTACGATTTATGGTATGTCGATGTCAATGCTACGCAAGGTTATGGTGAAACACCATTTCTGCAAATAGCGTTTACGCTAACTTTTGATAAGGGTCGTTTATTGGCTAATAATAATTTGGTAGGTTTGGGAAGTCAAGGTGGAGGTTATGGTGTTGAAATCGGAAGCTATGATGCCTACGATATGGTATTGGATGTTAATCATGTCATCGATGGATTTGAAACCTTTGATGTCTATCAAATAGATAGTAATACTATAGAGTTGTATAATCCGTATAATGACACCTCTTATTTCTTAGATGGGTATCAGAGAAGTACTTTTGATTATGACTTTGTATTCTACGACAATATTCATTATTTCTTACAGGAATATGAAGCTTGGGAGAAAACATTTACTAGTGAATTTGGTGCGCTAAATGAGTTCGATAATGAAAACTACTTGCAGTTTTTATCCGGTGGAAATGACTCTACATTTAGAAGTTCTCAAGACACCAGTATAGGCAATCCGAATGCTATTTATTGGGATTATACAGGCGTATACGGGGTTGGAAATATTACAGGAAATATGTACCTAAAAACATTAACATTAGATTATGATTTCTTCGACAATGAATACTTTGAACTTAGCGTTATTGATGATGGAACTATAGAGTTATTCCATGCAGATTCTGGTACAGTCTATGAATTTAGAGGAAGAGGATATATTGCTTACTATAGAGCTTCAAATACAGAAGGAAAAATTATAGAGAAAAATCATTTGCCTAAAAAGCGTAAGCAAAAAACAAAAAAAGTGGATAATCCACGAGAAAATAAACGGAGCTAAATTTTGGTTGGTTATTTAGTTTCAAAACGCTCAGCTAAAGCACTCGCTTGGCTGGGCGTTTTCTATTTATGTCAGATACAGGTTGCAATTGTAAAAGATTTTCACCAATTTTACGAGAAGACATAACTTAAAAACTAGAATAATCATGGGACTATTTTCATTTATTAAAAACGCTGGAGCTGCTGTATTCGGTATAGGGAAAACAAACGAAGAGGACGATGCAGAGGCTAGAGCAGCTACAGAAGCAAAAGAGCTAAGACTTGAGGAAGCCGCAGCTCGAAACTTAGAGGAAACCATTGCAGATCTAGAGTTAAAAGTAGAAGACTTCAGTGTATTCATTGATGATGATATGGCGCGAGTTTCTGGACAAGCTTATGACCAAGCTACAAAAGAGAAAATAGTTTTGATTGTTGGAAATACAGCAGGAATTGCCACTGTTGATGATCAGTTAACTGTGGAGCATGTTGAACCAGAAGCACAATTTTATACGGTGGTTAGTGGTGATACACTAGGCAAGATTGCAAAACATTATTATGGTAACGCCATGAAATATCCTGAGATTTTTGAAGCGAATAAGCCAATGCTGACTGATCCGGATAAGATATATCCAGGACAAGTATTACGTATTCCAAATTTGGACTAAGCGCTTTCCAATTTATAAAAAACAAAACCCAGCGAGCTTAACTTATTGGGTTTTTTAATTGTTGATTTCTAAATTATAAATCCTTTATAACTACTTCTAAATCCTCATAAGCATAAGGCTTTGCCATTATAATTTTAGTACCACTTAATAGAAAGTACATTGGTGTAGCTGTGATGCCGTAGGTTTTTACAATTGGGTTGTCCCATTTGCCTAGGCCAATAGTATGAAGAAACTCAGGATATTTTGTTATTTCTTGATTCCATTTGGACGGCTCTTCTTCTAAGCCAAAAGCCACAACTTTTAAATTAGACTTATTAGCAAGAAGTTCTTTTACCTTTGGCAATTCATTTAGGCAATGTCCACAACCACTACTCCAAAAAACAAGCAAATAATAGTCAGAGCCTTTCAAGTCATGAAGATTTGTGGTGTTTTGGGTGGAGGCAATTTCAAAGTTTGGAGCCTTCGTACCAATAGAAGTGTTTTTATAAGACGTAATAGTTTCTGCTAACACTTTTTTACCTGCTAAGTTAGCAAGTTCTAAGAGATAGGTGTCTGCTATATAATTGGCCAGCTCATGATTTTCCATACTTACGAAACGTTGCCATAAAATTTCAATAAGACTGGTCTTAATCTCTAAGTTATTATTACTTATGGTCTTGGCGATATCATCCACTTGCGCTTTATATGTTGCACTACTTGGATTTTCTACCATATTGAATACATATCCTGTTACTCTATCCACTAAGAATGATGAACTTTGTAGCAAATAGTTACCAAAATCAATTTGACTTAGAAAATGTGTTTTTAAATGCTTTGAATATGTACTTATATCTTCATACTGAGAAGGCATATAAGGTCTATTGGCCGTAATAAATGCGGAGACTAATTTCCCATTTGCAGATTCCTCATAAGCTAATTGCGTATCTTTTACAACCTTAAAAATAGAATTAAATCCTTTCTCATCAGTATTGCCTTTAGAATAGTAATTGCTAATGGTTTGATTAACCATATCCATACTATGCAGGTAGGAATTCCAGAGTTTATTTTCTTCCGACTCAGTAAATTCTACGCCTTTGTCATAACTAAAATTGAAGGCAACAGTTTCTTTCCCATCGTATATAAAATCAAAATTATTTTCTTCAGGTGGTACGGCATATACAATTTTATAAATACCAGGCGATACGGTAGAGTCTAATGAAATTTCAAAATTACCGATACTATCTAGTTTTCCCCTGTTCACATAGTTGGCACCATCTGGTGTCGCCTTATATAAAAACGCATAAGAAAAGTCTTCGGCTGGAGAAAAGTTGCCCTTGACACTTTGGGCAAATGATAAAAAAGGTAATATTAGAATAAGAACGAAAATTTTCTTCATAGTAACTCGAGTTATTTTGTTGAAAAAGGCTTCAATAATTAAGCCATTATCGGTTTTTAGATCTGACACTTTCAATAACAACTGTAGCCAAAATTAAAGCACCTCCAACAAATGTATGTATTGTTGGTATTTCATTCAAGAAAAAATAGGCAATTATAATTCCAAAGATAGGTTGTGTGCTCCCAATAATACTAGCTGTACTTGCCTTAAAGTAATTAAGACTATTTACGAATAGCGTATGACCAATAGCGGTAGTAAGTAGTGCAAGTAAAATAAGATAGGGATATTGGGTTGTAACATTAGAAAAATCCATAAAAAAGAGCACTGGGATTAACAACACACTAACGATGGCGACTTGATAAAACATGAGCATGGTGCCATTGTACTTAGAAACTTCTTGTTTTAGGATTAAAATTCTGAGAGCATAGCATAATGCGGAAAACAATCCAAATAGAATACCTTGAAGCTGACTACTTTCTAAATCAAATTCTGGTGCCAAGATATAAATGCCAATAAGAACTACAATCCCGAGAACAATATGTATTGGGTCAAATTTTGATTTAGAAAATAAAGGTTCCAAAAGTGCTATCATCACTGGAAATGTGAATATAGATAGCATACCAATGGCTACGTTTGAGAATTTTAAAGCATAGAAATAGGTGATCCAATGTGCTCCCATTAAAACGGCACCTGTAAAGAACGTCTTTTGATCTTTTCGATTCTGAATCTTTAAATCAATCTTTTTAAACTTACAAAAGAGGAATAAAAATAAAGCAGCTAATGCTGAGCGAAACCAAATAATCACAGGCGTTGGCATGTCAATAAACTTACCTAATGCACCAGAAGTACTAATGAAAATAGTGGCTGCAGTTAACCACAACAGATGATTTAAATGGCTTTTTTCATTCATTTATTTTCGAAAGTGCATTTAGTGCGTCTTTCGTAGATTTTATATGCTCAAAAGTAATAAGCAAACGCAGACCATTTCTTGTCTGCTTCTCTTTCATCTTACATTTGCTTGAGTTGATTTGAACAAACTGAAGTACCTTAGTAAAAGCATCACTTTGATAGAATTTACTCTGTTGATCTTGGATGAAGTAACCTATTAGTTTTCCTTGTTTCATAATGAGTTTTTCAATTCCCATTTTGGTGGCTATCCATTTTAATCTAACGCTGTCTAATAAGTCCGAAACTTGGGTTGGTAATTCTCCAAATCGATCAATAATTTCAGATTCAAAAACTTCAAGGGCTTCTTCATTTTTAATGGCATTCAACTTGGTGTATAGGTTTAAACGCTCTGTAATATTATTAACGTAGTCGTCTGGAAAGAGTAATTCAAAATCGGTATCTATGGTGATGTCTTTGACATACTGCTTCGGCTTACCATCATCTTTATATAAATCAGCAAATTCAGATTCCTTGAGCTCCTCGATGGCTTCGTTTAGTATTTTTTGATAGGTATCAAACCCAATATCATTTATAAAACCACTTTGTTCACCACCCAACAAATCACCAGCACCTCTAATTTCTAAATCTTTCATGGCAATATTGAAACCACTACCTAACTCAGTAAATTGTTCTAAAGCCGTAATGCGTTTTCTGGCATCAGTGGTCATGGCAGAATATTCTGGGGTAATAAAGTAGCAAAATGCTTTTTTATTGCTTCGACCAACACGCCCTCGCATTTGGTGTAAGTCACTTAATCCAAAATTATTAGCATTGTTTATGAAAATAGTGTTGGCATTTGCAACGTCCAATCCACTTTCAACAATCGTTGTACTTACCAAAACATCAAATTCACCATTCATAAAAGCAAGCATCAATTGTTCTAGTTTTTTACCATCAAGCTGTCCGTGACCAATACCAATTTTAGCATCTGGCACTAAACGTTGAATCATACCAGCAACCTCCTTGATGTTTTCTATACGATTATGAATAAAGAAGACCTGACCTCCACGTTGAATTTCGTAACTAATAGCATCTCTAATAGTCTCTTCATTAAAGCGAATAACATGACTCTCTATAGGATATCGATTGGGTGGAGGTGTTGTTATTACGGATAAATCTCGTGCTGCCATTAAGCTAAACTGAAGCGTTCTTGGTATGGGTGTTGCAGTTAATGTCAAAACATCCACATTCTCTTTTATGGTTTTTAGTTTCTCCTTTACGGCAACACCGAATTTTTGCTCCTCGTCAACAATAAGCAAGCCTAAATCTTTGAATTTTACATTTTTATTAGCAAGTTGATGCGTACCAATAATAATATCAACGGATCCTTTTTCTAATCCCTCTAAAGTTTCTCTTTTTTCTTTTGCTGTTCTAAAGCGATTGACATAATCTACGGTTACAGGGAAATCTTTTAATCGTTCTGTAAATGTGCGAGAATGTTGATAGGCCAAAATAGTGGTTGGTACTAGAACAGCCACTTGTTTTCCATTATCAACCGCTTTAAAAGCCGCTCTTATGGCAACCTCGGTCTTCCCAAAACCAACATCACCACAGACCAGGCGATCCATAGGTCGCTCACTTTCCATATCAGCTTTAATATCTGCAGTAGAAGTTATTTGATCTGGTGTGTCTTCGTATACAAAAGAGGCTTCCAACTCATGTTGCATATAACTGTCTGGAGCATATTGAAACCCTTTTTTTAGTTTGCGTTTCGCGTAGAGTTTAATAAGGTTAAATGCAATTTCCTTGACACGAGATTTTGTCTTTTGCTTAAGGTTTTTCCATGCTTTACTGCCTAACTTATAAACTTTTGGAGGTTTTCCGTCTTTACCGTTAAACTTGGTAATTTTATGCAGAGAATGAATACTTAAGTAAAGTACATCGCGTTCGCCATAAACCAGCTTGATCGCTTCCTGTTTCTTACCTTCAACGTCTATTTTTTGAAGTCCTCCAAACCTACCAATACCATGGTCTATGTGAGTGACATAATCCCCAATCTCTAAGTTGGTGAGCTCTTTTAGAGTAATAGCTTGCTTTTTAGCGTAGCCATTTTTTAAATGAAATTTATGGTAACGATCAAAGATTTGATGGTCTGTGTAAATAGCAAGCTTATGTTCTTCATCAATAAAACCTTTATAAAGTGAAAGCACTACCGTTTTATAATGTACATCCTGCTCAACGTCGTCAAAAATATCATGAAAACGTTGGGCTTGTTGTTCACTGACACAGGCAATATAATTGGCGATACCTTGCGCATGATTGTCGTTTAAATCGTCAATTAATAAATTAAATTGCTTGTTGAATGAAGGTTGAGGTTTGGTATTAAATAAAACAGTCTCCTTGCTGTAAATGGCCATTGAGCCAAACTCAATCAAATTATACTCCAAAAATTGACGCTTTAGCAATTCTGAATTGCAGAATAACTCCTCGGGAGAAGCATGTTTTATATCTTTTGAAAGTGTTTTGAACGCATCTTCGGCTTTTTCAAAAAACTCATCAATTTTCGAAAAAATAAGAGATGAATTTTTAGAGAAAACAACGGTTTTATTAGAAATGTATTTTAAAAAGCTTTCTCGGTTTTCTGCAATTTGCTTATTGGCGACATTAGGAATAATACTAACTTTTTTGATACGCTCAGTAGACAACTGTGTTTCAACGTCAAAGGTTCTTATGCTATCAACTTCATCTCCAAAAAATTCTATGCGATAAGGCTCGTCATGAGAAAACGAAAACACATCAATAATACCCCCTCTAACTGAAAATTCTCCAGGTTCAGTGACAAAATCAACACGTTTAAATTTGTATTCAAACAGGACTTCGTTTACAAAATCGATGCTCAATTCATTTCCTACGGAAATTTTAAGTGTATTTTTTTCAAGCTCTTTTTTAGTAACAACCTTTTCAAATAAAGCATCAGGATAAGTAACAATTATGGCTGGTTTTTTTCGCGAATTAATTCGGTTTAAAACTTCAGCTCTTAAAAGCACATTAGCATTATTGGTTTCCTCAATTTTGTATGGTCTTCTATAGCTACCGGGATAAAACAACACATCCTTATCGTTGATGAGTTGTTCTAAATCATTAAGGTAATAAGCCGCCTCCTCTTTGTCATCAAATATTAGGAGAAATGGCTTTTCGGCAGTTTTAAAACTCTCGGCAATTACAATTGAAAATGAAGAGCCGACAAGTCCTTTTAAATGGGTTTTATTTTCAGAATTGGCAATAGCAATCCGCAGATTTTGCAGTTGCAAAGTCTGTGAAAAATTTTGGACAATTAAGGCTTTACTCAAGTTCCTTTATTTGAGGTGCAAATATAAAATTTTTGAAGCGTTCAATAACGATAATTTCTATGAATAGAATTATATTTGTTCACGATTTATTATTTGATAATTAAAACTATAAATATGTCAATTTCAGATTTATTCGAAAGCGGATTTAAAAAGCGTAATGAAGATCATTTTGCAGCCATTGTTAGAGTTGCGATGAGTGATGGTGTTATCAATGAGGCAGAGAAAGCATTTTTAGATCGCCTTGCTACACGATTGGACATTACAGAGAGAGAATACAAAGAAATTCTTAAAGATTATAAGAGCCACCCAATTAATGCGCCACATTCTTATGATAAACGTTTGGAGCGTTTATATGATTTGGCGCGAATGGTTTGGGCAGATCACATCGAAGGACCAAACCAAGTGAGCTTGCTAGAAAAACTATGCATAGGTTTAGGTTTTAACCAAGACAATGTAAAGTATATTGCAGATAAGGCCTTGACTTTAGTACACTATGAAGTTGACTTGGACGAGTTTACAGAAAAAATGAAAAAGATGAATCAATAGAAAAAGATGAATCAATAGTTGATTCTTGCACAAACAAAAAAGGCGAACATCATGTTCGCCTTTTTTGTTTAAATACCTTAAAACTATTGTTCTGCATTGTGCATAAACTCTTCTGCCTTTTCTACCATGTTTTTACTACCACATATAAAAGGTACGCGCTCATGAAGTTCGGTGGGCTGAATGTCCATAATACGTGTAAAGCCATCACTAGCTTTGCCATTAGCTTGCTCAGCTAAAAATGCCATGGGATTACACTCATAGAGTAAACGCAATTTACCTTTTGCGTTTTTAGAACTTTTAGGATACATGTATATGCCACCTTTTATCATATTTCTATGAAAGTCAGATACTAGTGACCCTATGTATCGTGAGGTATAGGGTCTGTTACCTTCTTCCATTTGACAGTATTTTATATAGTTTTTGATACCCCTAGGGAAATGAATGTAATTACCTTCATTAACAGAATAGATATTGCCATCCTCGGGGAATTGCATGTCTGGATGTGACAAGTAAAAAGAACCAATCGCCGGATTTAAAGTGAATCCGTTAACGCCATGCCCTGTAGTGTATACTAGCATCGTTGATGTGCCATAAACAACATAACCAGCTGCAACTTGTTGATTTCCTTTCTGTAGAAAATCTTCAATGGTTACAGGTGTACCAACAGGAGTTACGCGTCTATAAATTGAAAAAATGGTACCCACAGAGACATTCACGTCTATATTGGACGAACCATCTAATGGATCAATTAATACGATATATTTGTTCTGATGATTTTCATCTTGACTGTTAATTGCAATAAAATCATCTTCTTCTTCACTGGCTATACCACAAACAATATTACGCTTGGTCATGGTTTGTATAAATTTATCGTTAGCGTAAACGTCTAATTTTTGCTGATCTTCACCTTGAATATTCGTATCGCCTGCGGCTCCGATAATATCTACAAGACCAGCTTTATTAACCTCGTGGTTAACTACTTTAGCCGCTAGTCGTATCGAATTTATAAGTCGAGATAGCTCCCCAGAAGTATATTTAAAAGAAGCTTGATTTTCAATGATAAACTCGCCAAGAGTTTGATTGCGTTGAGACATGAAGTATTATATTGATTAATTGGCACAAATATCGCACTTTTTAATAAACTATAACGTTTTCGTATGAAACTCCCAATGGTCATTGTAATTTTTAGCAATAGACTATAGTTGCGACTAGAAATGTTTGAAGTTTTTCAGCCTTGATTAACGCGTAAATAAATTGTTATGTAAAGTCAGTTTAGATTATATTTGAGTTCCTTTTTAAAACTGTATGAACCAACCAAGATTAGCCACAAAAAGTGATATGCCCAGAGTTTTAGAACTCATAAATGCATTGGCAGTGTTTGAGAAAGAACCAGACGCGGTTGAGATTACGCTTACAGATTTGGAAAATGATGGCTTTGGGGAGCAACCAAAATTCGTCTGTTTTGTTGTTGAAATCAATGATAGCGTAGAAGGTATTGCTATAGTATACCCTAGGTACTCTACTTGGAAAGGAGAAGTTTTGCATCTCGAAGATCTTATTGTAAGCGAAAAATGTAGAGGCACGGGTTTAGGAACCAAGCTGTTAGATGCCGTTGTAACTTATGCAAGTGACATTGGTGTTAAACGCGTGAGTTGGGAAGTTCTAGATTGGAACGAACCGGCTATAAATTTCTATGAAAGTAAAGGTGCCAATGTTATGCGAGATTGGGATGTAGTACAATTGGACGAAAAGGGAATTTCAAACTATTTAGATAATATTAATTAAATAAGATTCCCAACTGTTTGGGAAATGGCTATGCAAATTTTCAAATTTGGAGGCGCATCAGTAAAGGATGCTAAAGGGGTAAAGAATTTAGCATCAGTGCTAAAAACGACAGGTTATGATAAAACTTTAATTGTCGTTTCTGCCATGGGTAAAACCACCAATGCCATAGAAACGGTTATTAAAAGTTATTTGGAAAACAAGTCTGAATTACAAAGCGCTATCCATGAGGTTATTAAATTTCATAATGAAATTCTTTTGGACTTATTTGACAATGAACGGCATCAAGTCTTTTCTGATGTCAAAGCATTTTTTGATGAATTAACCCTGTTTTTCAAAACCAATAAATCTCCAGATTACAACTACGTTTACGATCAAACCATTGGCTTTGGGGAAATGATTTCAACGATCATAATTGGCCATTATCTTAATGACATAGGATTAAAGAACAACTGGCTAGATGTAAGACATTTTATTAAAACGGATAATTATTACAGACGCGCCAATGTTAATTGGGAACGTACTCAAGAACTTATTGCATCAAATTTCGATAGCTCTAAACTAAATATTACACAAGGCTTTTTAGGTAGCGATGCCAATAACTTTACAACATCTTTAGGACGAGAGGGTAGTGACTATACCGCAGCAATTTTTGCATATTGTTTAAATGCCAATAGTGTCACTATTTGGAAAGACGTATCAGGTGTATTGAATGCCGATCCGCGTTATTTTGAAAACGCTCAGTTATTACACCAAATTTCATATACTGAAGCTATAGAGCTGGCATTTTATGGTGCCTCAGTAATTCATCCTAAAACGCTTCAGCCATTACAACAAAAAGAAATCCCCTTATATGTGAAATCTTTTTTAAATCCAGAGGCTAATGGCACATGTGTAAGTAAAGGCAAGACGCTTGATCCGGAGATACCATGTTTTATAGTGAAGAAAAATCAGATTCTTATTTCGTTGTCATCATTGGATTTTTCCTATATCGTTGAAGAAAACATTAGTGAAATTTTCAGCCTTTTGCATTTATACAAAATGAAAGTCGATGTCATTCAGAATTCAGCTATTAGCTTTTCGGTGTGTGTAGATAACATCTATGACAATCTAGAAAAGCTGTTACAACATCTCAAGGCTAAATTTAAAGTCACAAGTCATAACAATGTAAGCTTATATACCGTTAGGCATTATACGGATTCCGCTATAAAGGAGTTGGAAAAAGATAAAACCGTGCTTTTGAAGCAGTTAACACAAGGCACGGTCCAAATAGTAACTAAATAACATTTACTACATTTGTTTTATGGGGAAATCGTCTAATTCAGGATTAGTTACCGCTAAAGAAGTAGCCAAAGCTATCAATGCTGACAAGTACGGTTTCTTAGGTACTTTTTTTGGTTGGGTATTGATGAAAGTTCTCAAGATATCTTCAATAAATAGGATATATAAACGCAATAAACACTTAACGGATTTAGACTTTTTAAACGCTTTACTTGACGATTTTCAGATTAAGTTTGAAATTCCTGAGGAAGACCTAAAACGTTTGCCCAAAGATGGGTCATATATTACTATATCCAATCATCCGTTAGGCGGTATTGATGGTATCTTACTATTAAAGTTGATGCTGGAACAGCGAAGTGATTTTAAGATCATCGCTAATTTTTTATTACATCGTATAGAACCTTTAAAGCCTTATATCATGCCCGTAAATCCTTTTGAAGACAGAAAGGATGCAAAAAGCAGTGTGACCGGATTTAAGAATGCCATTGTACATTTAAGAGACGGACACCCTCTTGGCGTGTTTCCAGCAGGAGAGGTTTCTACATATAGAGATGGCAAATTAGTTGTGGATAAACCTTGGGAAGAAGCTGCAATGAAATTAATTAAGAAAGCCGAAGTCCCTGTCGTGCCTATTTATTTTCATGCAAAGAATAGTCGATTATTCTACAGATTATCTAAACTTAGCGATACGCTAAGGACAGCAAAATTACCTTCGGAATTATTGACTCAAAAGCGAAGGACCATTAAGGTTAGGATAGGACGACCAATTTCGGTCAAAGACCAGAAAGAACATGAAACGCTTCCGGATTTTTCAGATTTCTTAAGACGGAAAACCTATATGCTATCCAAGACTTTTGAGGATAAGCCTAAAATTTTAGATAATATCAAATCTACCGTTAAGGTTCCAAAGCCTCCAAAGCGTATCGTGACTCCAATAGATACCAAGGTCATGGTTGATGAGGTGGAACGTTTAAGGGAAAAGGATTGTAGGCTACTGATCAGTAAAAATTATGAGGTCTATTTGGCATCGGCTGAGGATATGCCAAACATTTTAAGGGAAGTAGGCAGATTAAGGGAAATTACATTTAGGGAAGTAGGAGAAGGCACAAATGAAGCTATAGACTTAGATACCTTTGACACCTATTACCATCATATGTTTTTATGGGACAACGAGAATAAAGTAGTCGCTGGTGCCTACAGAATGGGACTGGGATCGCAGATTTTTGAACGCCACGGGATAGATGGTTTTTATCTACAAGATTTATTTCGATTTGAGCCAGAACTCTATAAAATGATGAGCCAATCCATAGAAATGGGACGTGCATTTATCATTAAAGAATACCAGCAAAAACCGATGCCACTCTTTTTACTTTGGAAAGGTATTGTACACACCACTTTACGCTATCCAGAACATAAGTATTTAATCGGAGGTGTAAGTATAAGTAATCAATTTTCTAACTTTTCAAAAAGCTTGATGATTGAGTTTATGAAATCTCATTATTACGATCCTTATGTGGCTCAATATGTGCATCCTAAGAAAGAGTTTAAGGTAAAACTAAAGGATGCGGATAAAGATTTTGTTTTTGATGAAACAGCGGCGGATCTAAATAAATTCGATAAAATTATTGACGAAGTAGAACCAGGAGCATTGCGCTTACCGGTACTGCTAAAAAAATATATAAAGCAGAATGCTAAACTTGTAGCATTCAATGTAGATCCTTTATTTAATAATGCCGTAGATGGACTTATGTACATAAAGATAGCTGACTTACCAGAAAGTACCGTAAGACCAGTTATGGAAGAGTTTCAAGCGGAGCTGGAGCGAAAGTTTATGGATAATCATGATAAGTAGAATTCTTTTTATAGCTTTATTTCTACCAATTTTTTCCATCTCCCAGACACTTACAGGACGTGTTGTCGACAAATCTACTCAAGAGCCCATTGAAACGGCGTCTATTTATTTTGATAATACGACTGTTGGCACGACAACAGATGAAAATGGTGAATTTTCAATTTCTTATACAAATGCCATTCAATCTATACTAGTCATCTCATATTTAGGTTACGAGCGAGTTTTAATTGCTGACTACCGGGATAGGAGCAATCTAGTTATTGAGTTGGTTGAAGCTGATAACGAACTTGATGAAGTGTTTATAGCATATGATGATGGCTTAACAAGAAGACAGAAATTACGCTTATTCAGAAAGGAGTTTCTGGGAAGTTCTAAATTTGGTAAATCCTGTAAAATATTAAATGAAGAGGATATCATATTGCATTACGACAAACAAGATAGGATTTTATATGCGAGCTCTCCAAGGCCTATTAAAATCTTAAACAAAGCTTTGCAATATGAAATTGATTATGATATAGAGGATTTTGAAATAAAATTCAGGTACGTTGATACTAATACTAATGAGTTTGTTTACGATAGGATACTCATTACGGGAACTTCCTTTTATGAAAATTTGAAAGATTCAGAAAAGAAAAGTGTTTTGAAAAAGCGAAAGAACGCATTTGAGGGTTCCGTTCAACATTTTATGCGCTCATTATATAATGAAAATCTTTATGATGAAGGTTATTTGATTTTTCATAAGGGCTTTAAGGTTAAAGAATGGGACTATTTCAAAGTTAGAGTTTTAGAGAACTCAGATTTAAAAGAAGTGAAACTTATCAAAAAAGTTACCATCTTATTTAATAAAGATTTACAATCTGACCTGTATTTAACACTAGATAAGTTTTATGTAGATGCTTATGGTAATTACACTCCTATTATTGGAGTTTACTTCAGTGGTTATATGGGAAGTCAGCGCGTTGGTGATGCACTGCCTTTGGATTATGGCCTTGATTAGAAGAAAGAAAAAACCCAGAATTGTAAATTCTGGGTTTTAAAATTTTAAAGTCCTTTAAACCACTCTTGGAATTGTTCTCCAAGTAAGAAAGTAGGTTTCATTTCGCCACCCAGTGCGCTTATTAAGCTCATTATCCAGGCGACTAATAGCACTAGTCCAACAACAAGACCTAATAAAGGAATCCAGCCTAGAACAATACCGACCAAGCACAATCCTAACATCTGTCTTATATAAAATGAACCAATCTCAGTTTTATTACTGCCGTTCATAATAAGGGCAATAATCCATCCTATTATAGTAATATGAGCAATAATGGCTACATTTTTACCATCACTTAATACTTCTTTGGCATCTTCTGCGAATTCTGTCGCTTTTTCCTTAGCATCACCTGCAAATTCCTTGGCATCATCTGCTAGTTCACTTGCTTTCTGGCTTATTTTCTCGCCAGTACGTTTTGCAGTATCTTTTGCATCATCGAGCATATCGTTAAGGTCATCACCTAAATCTTTATTATCATCTGACATAGTTATATGTGTTTTGGTTAGACCATAAAGTTAATAAAAATGTGCTTACTTCTTCCCGAATAGCTTACTAAAAAACCCTTTGGTTTTTTCCTTCGCCTCAGTGTAGGTTTCCTTGGCGTCTTCAGCTAAATCTTCTAGTTTATCTTCAGCAACATCAGCAAACTCACTTATTTTTTCACCAGCCTCACTTGCGAACTCTTTTGCTTTTTCTTTTGCTTCAGCATAAGTTTCTTTAGCGTCTTCAGCTAAATGAGCCGCCTTTTCCTTTGCAATATCTGTAAACTCTTCAATTTTTTCACTAGCATCATCCGCAAATTCAGAAGCCTTTTCTTTGGCATTACTGTAAATCTCTTTTGCATCCTCATTAATAAACTCAGTAGCTTTTTCTTTTACATTCCCCAAAACTTCTTTGGCATCGCTCGCAAGTTCACTGGCTTTCTCCTTGGCTGAATCAAATGCATCTGAAGCATTCTCCTTTAAAGTATTGGCCTTGTCTGCAATAGCGTCTTTGGTATCATTAATAGTGGTGTCTTCTGTATGAGTTACAGCATCGTTTAAATTGTCTTCTAAGTTGTTGTTTTCTTCTGTCATTGTAGTTGATTTTAGTAGTAATTATTAGTAGAAGAATGCATTAAATAGTTACAATTTTATTTAAATGCTTGGTCAACAGGCTCCCAGAGTTCTATCTTATTGCCATCGTTGTCAAGAATCCAACCGAACTTTCCATAATCGTATTCTTCCACGTCTCCTACTATTGTGACACCTTCTTCCTTTAAAGTCACTAATAATTCCTTTAAATTTTCAACGCGATAGTTAAACATAAAGTCTTTCTTGGATGGTTCATAGTATTTAGTGTCTTCTGCAAACGGACTCCATTGTGTGGAGCAATCATTACCGTCTTTATCTTTCCACCAAAAGGTACAACCATAATCGTCCGTATTGAAACCTAAGTGTTTTTTATACCAATCTTTTGAGGCTTTTGGGTCCTTAGTCTTAAAGAATAGACCACCAATTCCTGTTACTCGTTTTTTCATCGTTTCATAATTTTTTTATCATTACAATATTGTTATAGGTATTTTCTTCCATGGTAAAAGGTGCACGTCCAACTATTTTAAAACTATGTTTTTTGTAAAAACTAATAGCTCTTAGATTGGAATCTAAAACCCAAAGCCAATATTGTTTTATATTAAGACTTATTAAGGTTCTCTCGGCTTCTTTTAATAATTTTTCGCCAACTCCCGTGTTGCAAAACCATTCAAGAATATAGAGCTTATTCAGTTCTGGAGCAATGATTTCTGTGCTATGACATTTTTTATCAAACTCAATTTCCAAAACTCCAATAAGATTGTTTTTGTATTCCGCAACAATGATATGATTAGGATTTGAGGCTATAGTTTTTTCTATTCTAGACACGCTAAACTGTTCTACAATAAAGTTGGCAAATTCATCAGAAACGCCATCAGTTCCATAAGTTTTAATATATACTTGTTTATAGAGTATAGATAGTTTTCGGGAATCTTCTATAACCGCTTTTCTAATGGTAATAGGCATTAATTATTTTTTCTTTAAAGCTGTTTCATAAATATCAATCCACTCTTTACAGGTCATTTTTCTTGTAAGTTCGCCTATGAGTTCAAAAGGAATTTCATCCATTTTTTTGAATCTTATACAGCTTTTACCCATATCTAATTTGCGCTTACAATGCTTAGGATATTCATTAACAAACCAATCGTGTAGTTCTTTTTTCGCATAGATACCGCTGTGATATAAGTTCACGGAACTCTTTTGTGAAGCGAAACTCATAAATGGCAAAGGTGTTTTTTGGTCGCAATGATAGCCATCGGGATACACCGAATGTGGCACATAATAGCCTATCATTTTATATATCATTCCCTCTTCAAAATTTTCAGGTAAATTTTCCTTAATGACATTTCTTAGCTTTTTAAGAGCTTCTTGTCGCTCCTCTGGAACTTGACTAATATAGTCTTCTGGTGATGTTGCGTCGTATTGCATAATAATAGATTAATTTAAGTTATTTGCGTTGTAGTATGAGTCCGGATACTAAAGATATAATGAAACCTATAATTATTACGGTCCCAAACATCATAAAAGCCATAAAACTAGGACTTCCATAGGCCTCCATTTGTTGTTTAAATTCTGTACTTTTAGTCTTATATTCTTCAGCTGAGATACCACTTTGCTGTAATTTATTCAGGTAATATTCTGAGTAATCCGCAACAAAATCTGGATTAATTTGAGTCGTGTATACAAAATCCATTATTGCTACACCAATTGCTGAAAATAAGGCAATGAACATTCCGATTCCTAAAGCCCTAGCAAAAGTAACTTTCCCATTATTTTCTCTATCTCGATAATATTTAATACCAAAAAACACAAATAATAATGAGAGTACGATTGATGTATAACCAATGAGCTCTCCATAATCATAGTCGACACCCATTCCTAAAAAGAAAGGTAATCCAAAAAATATAAATCCGGTTATGAGCGCATATAATCCAAATCTTAATACTGTTTTTTTCATTGTTTTTAATTTTGATTAGTTAGTCAAAAGTAGAAATAGAGGCACTTCTAAGACTCATACTTAAGTACCATTTCGTTCCGACTTTAGTTCTAAAACTAATAAATTAAATGATATTTAAGCTTTTTGATATTTGGATGGCTTGTGTTCGACGTTTTGCATCAAGCTTAACTAGCAGGTTAGATACGTGTGTCTTTATAGTACTTTCAGAAACAAAAAGTTTCTCTGCAATTTCTTGATTAGATAAGCCTAATGCGACTTCTTTTAAAACTTCATACTCGCGTTTACTTAAACCGAGTTCCCCAATTTTAGCAAAATCAACTTCATCTTTTGGACTTTCTAAAGATTTTTGAGTTTTTTTATTGATAAAAAGTCCAATACCAATTGAAATTATAGCAACAAAAGCCATGATATATTCCACTTGTAAGTCACTACTGACCACAGCATATTTACTAAACTGAAAAAGTAATAGTAATGCTACAATGAGTAAGCTAAAAACAAGAATGGTTTTCTTCATTCTATAAAATTAGCAAAATTTTGCTTTGATTTTATTCACTATAGTTTGCGCTAGTTTTATATTGCTTTCGACGGTCCAACCAGCCACATGAGGTGTAAGAATAACGTTATCTGCATTAACTAAATACTGAAACGCTTCTGGGAGATTAGATTTTTTACCTTTTCGCATCCATCTGAATTTTGGTTCGTCAATTTTAAACAGATTCTCAAAAGACGTTTTTTCATATTCTAAAACATCAAGACCAGCACCTAGGATTTTTCCCGAGTCTAAAGCTGATACTAAATCTTCGGTCACGACGCTTTTACCACGTGCTGTATTGATTAACCAAAATGGTTTTTTAAAGTTGTTAATGAACTCTGCATTCACCATTTCTAAGGTTAATGGTGTTTGAGGTGTATGCAAACTTAATATATCTGCTTTTTCTTGAAGTTTTTTTAGCGAAACTTGTCTACAATTGTCGTCACCAACATTAGCTTTAATATCATAGCAAAGGACTTCAACGTCGAAACCTCGAAGTTTTTTAGCAAAGGCTTTTCCCATATTACCATAACCAATGAGACCAATAATTTTCCCATCGAGTTCTAAACCACGATTAGCTTCACGTAACCATTTACCCTGTCTAACTTCCTTATCTGCTTTATTAAGTTTATTGAATAGGGATAGCAGCATACCTAAGGCATGTTCACCAACTGCATTACGGTTACCTTCAGGTGCATTAAAAAGTGTTACACCCTTTTTTTCCGCATATTCGCAATCTATGTTTTCTAACCCAGCACCAACACGACCTATGAATTTTAAGTTTATGGCTTTATCTAGAAATTGTTCATCTATGGTAAATCGACTTCTTATGATGATGCCCTTATACTCTGCGATTTTGGCTTCAACATCTTGTTTTGAAGATTTATAATCTTCATGATTGGTAAAGCCTAAATCGTTAAGTTGATTTATGAGTAGCTCGTGATTGGTATCTAGGTGTAGTATTTTCATGATAACTTCCCACGTACATGGGAATCTCTTTTTTCTGTCATTCTGAACTAGTTTCAGAATCTTTTTGGTAAAGTTAAGAGATACTGAAATAAATTCAGCATTACTTTTTTAACTCTTCATCGATCTTCTCAATAACTTTACAGGTGGTTTCAGATACCTTAACACATTGACTAAAATATAGTTGTGCTAAATAATTACTTTCATAAAGTATATTCAGAAATTCTGCATTTTGTAAAATGTTATCATAGTCATTTGGTTTATATCTTGTACCATTCATTAATTTAAAGTGCTTACGCGTAAATGGCAGTGTTGCGTTGGTAAATGCATTTGCCACTTTTGTTTCTTGATCTTTTAAAAGCCAATAGTCTTCTTCATATAGCTTAACTAAATTAAGACGTAAACTCTTATTACTGATGATATCTAATCCTTGACTTTTTAGATTTTCGAAAGTAGCATAAGATATACCAAAAGCGTAATTACCAGTTGGCACATAAAAATAAGAGTCTAAAGAATCATGATAGGTGCGTTTGGCTTCTAGATGCTCTATGAGTTTTTTACTTTTTGTTTTAAAATCTGCGAATTGTAGTTTTCGTTTTTCTAAAATGGCTTTATTGGATTCCAGTCCTTGTTTTAGTTCTTCTAATACATCGCGTTCTCTTGTGCGTTCTTTTCGATTTTCATTCCAGTTATTAATCTGTAATGCGATTAAAATTCCAATAACGACCAATACAATTTCTCCAATAGCGTATTTAAAGTACTTGCCCATTTTGTTTTGGTTAATTAGTGAACGGCGTATATGGCGAAAGAATTTGATCAATTAAATCCAAGGATATTCAGTTTGCGTCATTTCATGTTCAACATCTCCTGTATGCGCGGTATTCAATTTTTCAAACAGTAAAAGATGTACTTCTTCACCGTCCATGGTAGATGGATTATGTTCTACACCTTTAGGTACAACTATCATTTCGCCTTCCTTAACAACTTCAGTTCGGTCTCTAAATTGCATATAGAGCGTCCCTTTAATGACCTGAAATAACTCATCTTCATTATCGTGACTATGCCATACAAATTCACCTTTAATTTTTGCAAGTATCACTTGCATATCATCTACAGTTGCGATGCGATGTGGATGCCATTGCTTTGAAAACAAAGCATGTTTGTCTTTAATGTTTATTGCTTTCATATGTTAAAAGTATAAATAATGAGATACTGAAACAAGTTCGACATGACAAACTTATTTACGAAGACTTATATACCCAAAATCAGTTTAGCAATCCAGAAATACAATAATATTCCTAGTATATCATTACTGGTTGTAATAAAAGGGCCTGTGGCAATTGCTGGATCGATTCCTCTTTTGTCTAGAAATAGAGGAACAAAGGTTCCTATTAATCCTGCAATAATGATAACGGCAACAAGGGATACGGAAATGGCTATGGCTTTGTCCAATTCACCAATATAAATCCATATAAATAATAGTAGAAAAACTGCTAGGATAACGCCGTTTAAGGCAGCCAAGAGCATTTCCTTAATCAATCGGTTATTAACACTGCCCTTTACGTCATCATTGGCGAGACCTTGCACAATAATTGCGCTAGATTGTACACCAACATTTCCTGCCATTGCGGCAATTAGGGGTGTAAAGAAGAATAAAACAGCATATTGACTAAACGCCTCTTGGAAACCTTCCATAATAATAAAGGCTCCAACACCACCAATAAGTCCAAGAAACAGCCAAGGTAGTCGTGCCCTAGTTAGTTCTATAATACTATCATCTGCTTCTACGTCTCCAGTAAGACCTGCAGCTAATTGGTAATCTTTTTCAGCTTCTTCTTTTAAGACATCTACAATATCATCAATGGTAATTCTACCAAGTAGTGTTTGATTATCATCTACAACAGGAATAGCTTCCAAATCGTATTTTGCCATAACTTTGGCAACGTCCTCATCATCATCATTTACATGTACAAAATCTACATTGTCTTTAGCAATATCCGCTATTTTCTGATCACTCTTAGCAACGATTAAATCCTTTAATGATAATCTGCCAATAAGTTTTTCTTCTTTATCTACAACATAAATAGAATGTACACGTGTCACTTCTTTAGCTTGTCCTCTAATACGACGTAAGCAGCCAGCAACAGTCCAAGTTTCATAAACTTTAACCAATTCTTTTGCCATAAGACTACCTGCTGTATTGTCGTCATAAGCAAGAAGTTCCTGAATTTCGGCTTTGTGTTCCTCATCCTCGATTTGTGAAATAACTGCCTCTTGTCGTTCTTCGGGAAGTTCTGCGATGATATCTGCAGCATCATCTGTGTCTAGTTCCTCAACCTCTTCTGCAATTTCTTTTGCAGATAGGTTTTTAAGAATTTTCTCTCGATTATCCTCATCGAGCTCCATTAAGATATCTGAGGTAAGGCCAGAATCTAAAAGCTTTATAACATAGACTGCATCGTCATGGTCTAGTTCATCAAGAACCTCGGCAATATCTGCATAGTGATACTCGTGTAATAGTAGCTTTAACTCCTTGTCGTTTTGGTCTTCGACAAGAACCTCTACCTTTTCGATAAGCTCATCTGTTAACTGAAATTGTATGTTATCTTGAAGTTCTTCCACGTCATTACTTGATGTTTCTCGATACAATTTCAAAATAGAATTTTGAAATCACTCGAAATGACAAAACAATTAATTGATGTCGTTTTCAATTAGCGACGTTAGCTCAATTAAACGCGAAACACTTAATTGCTCTGGTCGCTGCCCAAAGATAGTATTTGCTTTTAAATTATCGGAAAGATTGAAAATTTTTAAACTATTGCGCAAAGTTTTTCTGCGTTGCTGAAAACCTGTCTTAATAACTTTGAAGAATAGTTTTTCATTACAAGGTAGTTTGTAGTGCTCTTTTCTTTTGAGTAATAGTACACCAGAATCTACTTTTGGTGGTGGATTAAATACAGAAGGTGGCACCGTAAATAAGTACTCAGCCTCATAAAAAGCTTGAGTTAAAACAGATAATATACCATAAACTTTTGAGCCCTCTTTTGAGCAAATACGTTGTGCCACTTCTTTTTGAAACATACCAGAAAATTCAGGAATTTGATGACGCATTTCGAGTGTTTTAAACACTATTTGCGAGGATATATTGTACGGAAAATTCCCAATAATGGCAAAAGGCCGATCTTTAAAAATTTGAGTTAAATCGTACTTTAAGAAGTCTTTTTCATGAATTCTGTCGGCTAGGTTGAGGTAATTGTTTTTTAAATATTCAACAGATTCTGTGTCTATTTCGATAACATGAGTAGTAATATCTTTTTTAAGCAAAAACTTTGTTAAAACACCCATTCCTGGACCAATTTCCAAAACATCTTTATAACCATTTAATGATAAGGTATCTGCTATTTTTTGGGCAATATTTTCATCCCTAAGGAAGTGTTGTCCTAGATGTTTTTTTGCTTTGACTTGATTTTGGTTTGCCACAGGTAGAAATTATTAATGTATCGATATGCTTTGCTTAAGCTCTGAACGACAAACTTACTTGAAATTCACTGAATACTCATCAATAACTTCTAACTCTGTTCTAAATGCCAATGATTTATCTGCGAATCGTTGCAGGCCATCAGCTCTTAAGCGTTCAGCGTCTTCTGTATAATAAGCTTCTAGCGCTTCTCTAGAATGTGCTCTATACTGAATGGAGTACGTGTCTGCTTCGTCATCATCCACTAACACTTTGGTTAATTTGGCTTCTTTAAATTTACCAGTAGCTAAGACTTGTGGAATGTGCTCTTTTATCCAATCTAGCCACTCTTTGTTTATGCTTTTATCGACGTTGACTGTAACGTTATATATGATCATTGTTTTAGGTAATTAGGATTAGGTTTTGGAATTCTTTACAAAAGTAATTATAAGAAACCAATTAGGTCATGTCGTTACTTTTCTGTCCAAATGGTTTCAAACCTTTCGCAAACTACTAGCATATCTTCAGATGGTTTTTGTCCATTTTCTTCTAGGGTACTGGTAAAAAACTCCCAATGTGCTTTTTTCCATTTTTTAAGCGGTTCAATATTGGTTCCCATATCCATTTCAGCATATTCCTCGGATATTTGATTAAATGGAATGGTATCTACGGTTTTGATCTCGATTATAGCTTGGGCTCTACCATTAAAATCAGTTATAATATGTTTAGTCCCGATTTTTGGTAAATCAGCATTAGCATGTTCATACCAAGCATATAATCCAGAACCTGCTTTCTTTTTTCCATTGACGACCAATGCTGCTAATCGATTAGCGTCCTCCATATTATTATGAAAATACCAAGCCTCTGGCATTTCGGTATTTTGATATTTAGGGTTGACCTCGATGAAGTTATTCCACATTTCGTAAACTGATTTATCAATGCCGTTTTCCGTTTTTATTTCACTTTTACAGCCTACCAATAGTAAAAACGTAATCATTGAAAAGTATCTCATTTAGAAGAACAAATATTAATTAATGCTATCACCTCTTAGCATCCTAAACTTTTTACGAGCTTCTATAAAATAAATACTGTCTTCAAACTCAAAAATGATTTTTTCGTAGAGTTGCTTGGCGTCTTCAGGTTTTGCTAAATGTGTGTTGTAGAGTTCTGCTAAATAGAAATGTGCATCATCGGCTAGGATATCTTCTTTCCAATCTTTTATGATGAGCAGATAATTGCTTTCTGCTTTGTCGTATTGTTTTTTCTTTTCAAAAAGTTTCGCTTGCTGAAACAAGGCTTGGTCAATAATACTTTCACCTTGATGTTCTTCCAAAATTTTATCTAGAAGTGAAATGGCTTCATCTGTTCTATTCTGAAACGAGAACAAATCTGCCTTTGCATAATGCTTAAGCGCAGTTTGCGTACTGTCTTCATATTTATTATCAGAAATTAAAAGTTTTAAATCTAAGGCATCATTGGCGATGAGCTGGGATGTCGATGACTTTAAAATTTTTAACTGAGATTCTGCCCAATCAAAATCGCCCTTGTAATAACTGGTCTTTGCCACTTTAAATCTAGCTTCTTGCGAAATGGTACTGTTTTTTAAGCCCAATTGAATTTGGGAATAGAATATCAAAGCTTCATTAAATTTTTCTTGCAACACCAAAATATCCGCTAACAACAATTTCACTTTGGCTTCTTGAAACTCAGAAATATTCAACCTCATACTTTCTTTCAAGAACTGGGTGGCACTTTCGGTATCTTTTTTATGAAAGGCTAAAAACTCGCCATAAGCCAATTGCAGTGGAATCGTCAATTCCGATTTGCCATATTGCTGAAACAAATCATTATAGGCGTCATCAATACGCTTTAGTTCTTTTTCCGATGCATTTTTAGTATCGATTTCTAAAATATACTGATGTGCCGTCAATGCCGTATTAGCGTCTTGTGTAGTTTCTAAAATATAGTTGAAAATATCTTTTGACGTTTCAATAGCATTATCGTCGAGGGCAGTAACTGCCAATTCTATAATGCGATCAAGACTTTCAGGATTACGCTTATATAATGCTTTTTCCTGTATGAAAGATTTGTTATAGGCCTTCTCTTGTACATATAACCAGCTCAACAATTCATACCAATACGGACTTGGTTCTTGCTGTATTTTCTTTAATAGTGAGCGTCGTAAATAGATATTGTTTTCGTTGGACTTATTTTCGGATATAAACTCGCTAATAGCACGTTTAATATTATTGAGATAATTGGGCCTATACGCTATATACTCAATATAGTTCTCGAACATCTTTTCTATATTGCCTTGATCGCCATAAATACGCGCTAGCTGAAGGCTATAGTCTTTATCTGGTGTTAGTAGTTTTCCTTTATCATAAACCCTAATAGCTTGATCTAATAATGAATGATCTTCAAACTTCTTGGCAATACTGTAGATATAATTGGGCTTTTCATCAATAAAAGCTACAGCTTCATCATAAAGTTGTTCTGCTCTGTCCAAGCTGTCCTTAAGTTGAAAGTTATAACCTAATTCTACAATCAAGGTTGGGTTGTATCGTTTTGCTAAACGTTGC
Organism: Winogradskyella flava; assembly: GCF_014243395.1. GTDB lineage: Bacteria > Bacteroidota > Bacteroidia > Flavobacteriales > Flavobacteriaceae > Winogradskyella > Winogradskyella flava. Next base: position 751,362 of record NZ_JACLCP010000001.1, read on the forward strand.
ACTAGTATATTTTCTGCTTCGTCATATTCCTCAAGTTGCTGATGGGTTTCTATAAGCTTATAAACGTACTTGTAACTATAAGGTTTCTCTTTGTTAAGGTTCTCATAGATAATCAAGGCTTTTTTAAACTCCCCTTTTTTGAAGTAGCTTTCCGCAAGGACTTCACTATTTTGACTAAAGCCAAAACGTAGTCCAAGTATTAATAAAAAGATGAAACAGTTCTTATGCATACCAACGATGAGTGTATTGCGTAAATATAACAAATGCGTAAAGCAGATATTGTAAATGTTTTTATAAAAAAATGCCTAAACTTTAAGTTTAGGCATTTTGACCAGCAAAATAAATGTGCTATTAATCATTATTCTTATAAATATGATTCAATTACTTTGTCTAGGTGTTTTACTATTTTATTATTACTAATTATAGTTAAAACAATATTTTACTTACCATAACAACTAATGCAACTAGTAATAAGATGCGTTTAATATTTTTCATAATTAGGTTATTCTTAGGTTGGGACTGCTAACTTGATAAAAATAATTAAAAATAGCGAAGAAATACACGAATAATCGATAAAAAACACAATTTTTTAACAAATAAAGTAGAACTCGATTGAGTTCTAATGAGTTAAACAATTAGGAAATGATATCGAAACCTGTATAAGGAATTAAAACTTCTGGAATTTTAATACCGTTTTCGGTTTGATAATTTTCTAAGATTCCAGCTAAGACTCTTGGCAAGGCTAATGAACTTCCATTAAGCGTATGACATAATTCATTCTTACCATCGCTATTTTTAAAACGTAGTTTTAACCGATTGGCTTGAAAGGTCTCAAAATTTGAAACCGAAGAAATTTCTAACCAACGATCTTGTGCTGTAGAGAATACTTCAAAGTCGTAAGTGAGCGCAGAAGCAAAGGTGACGTCACCACCGCACAGTCTTAAAATTCTATATGGTAACTTCAATTCTTTTAAAATATCTTTTACGTGTTCTATCATTCCGTCAAAAGCCTTATAAGAATTATCTGGATGTTCCACACGGATAATTTCAACTTTATCAAATTGATGTAAACGGTTTAAGCCTCTTACATGCGCTCCATAACTTCCAGCTTCTCTTCTGAAACAAGGTGTATAACCAGTAACTCCAATAGGTAAATCACTTTCGTTTAAAAGCGTATCTCTAAACAAATTAGTGCCTGGTACTTCTGCTGTGGGAATCAAATACAAGTTATCTTCAGTAACATGATACATTTGTCCTTCTTTATCAGGTAACTGTCCAGTTCCAAACCCTGAAGCTTCGTTAACTAAAAGAGGTAATTGATATTCCGTATAACCAGCAGCGGTATTTTTATCCAAAAAATAAGCAATTAAAGCACGTTGTAGTTTAGCGCCTTTGCCTTTGTAAACAGGAAAGCCAGCACCTGTAATTTTATTACCTAGTTCAAAATCAATAATGTCATACTTTTTTGCTAATTCCCAATGTGGTAATGCGCCATCCAATAATTTTGGGATATCTCCCTCTTTGTAAATTTCTTCGTTATCCTCATCTGATGTGCCATTAGGAACTGATGGATGAGGGACGTTAGGTATTTTATAGAGTAGTTGCGTTAGAGCTTCGGCGGTTTCATTTAACTCTTGCTCTAAGCTCTTAACTGTTTCTTTTAACTGGGTTGTTTTTTCTTTTAAAAGATTGGCTTTTTGGGCTTCACCAGATTTAAATAAGTTGCCTATTTCCTTAGATAGGGTATTAGACTCTGCTTTAGTACTATCTAATTTAGTTTGAAGGGCTCTACGTTCTTCATCCAAATTAATAGCTTCATAAACCATTTGGCTAGCATCGATATTTCGTTTTGCTAAACCTTCTATAACATCGTCTTTATGTTCTCTTATATAAGCAACTTGTAGCATATCTATAATTTTGAATTTACACTAATCAATGTAGAAAAATCAAGCCACAAAAGTAATAAGAATTTAAGCGGATTAAAACAAAAAGCATTCTATTTCGATGGAAGTATCCAATCGTGATGTTTAAAGTGATGCCATTCCTCCTTAGCAAGATCCACTTCTGGGTCTATGAGCTGCTTTGACCGCTTACCATTAACGTTTACATAAGAGCGTACATACACTTTCACGGATTTGCCTTTTTTGGCGAAATCTTCTTTCAATCGTTGTGCAAATTGCCAAATAATATCGGGTTTTGTACTTGCACCGCGTTGTTGTTTTTTAGTAAGATAATCATCTAATTGTATTGGTATTTGCTGATTGGTTGCTTCGTCAATTACTCGATATGTTGTGCGACCACTTTTGGCCCTGAGCATCATTCGCCAAGATAAACGATGACCTTCTTCGGTCCATAATACATCATCTTTAAAGAAGTGATGACGCAATGGGAGGGTGATATGAATGATAAAATAAACACAAAGTAAAGTAACTAAGACATTGCTATACTTTGGAATAACAATTTCATGCGACACATAAAAGGGTTTCTTTTTCAGGAACAGATCCCTTATGGTTTTAGGTTTAAAAAAGAACAAGCTGAATGCCAGAGAAAGGTACGGAAAAATTCCAATTTGAAACACTATGGAATTAAACAGATGAAAAAATATCGAGGCGAAGAAAGCATACTTTCTTGTAGGTTTAAATAATAGTAATGGAATGATAAGCCCATCAAACAAAATACCTCCATAAGCTATAAAATAGTGAACCGATTTTTGCTGTAGCGTTTCACCAATTACTGGATAGTTGGCTTTGTTTCTCATTAGCAATTCGATAACTGAAGTGTCTAACCAGTCTGGATATAACTTTGCAATCGATGCATATGTGTATAGGATGAATAGTTGAATAACAAATACCCATTTGCACCAACTAGCCATTGAAATACGTTTTAGAGATGGATTTAATTTTACATCTATAGAAGCATATCTATTTGCTGGTAAAAACACCATCAAATAACTAAGTATAAAAAGTAGGTAATAGTGGTTATTATATGATGATTTTTGCATTAAGTAAGTGGCTGTCCACATCGAAGCGAACATAAACATGCTGAGCCTATATTTATAGCCTACCATGATCAATAGTCCAAAAAAGCCCATGATTGCGTAATAGGCATACATCCAATTACCAGGTAAAGGTTGTAACCACTCAAAGCCGATAAAGGAGAATGTAAATTCTGGTTCAATAAGTACACGTCGTACCCAACCTGTAAAAATTGCTCCAACTGATTCTAAAGCACAAAGTAGCCCAAAGACGATTCTAAAAACAATCAATCCAGAATTATCAATATGCTTAAATAGAAATTTATTCATTTTGAGACTCTATATAGGCTAATGCGTTAATCCTATCTTTTTTTAATTGCGCTTTTAGGGCTGCAATATTCATGAATTTCTGTTCGCTTCTGAGGCGTTTAAGAAACTCAATTTTCAATACTTTATTATAGATGTTTTGGTTAAAATCTAAAAAGTAAACCTCTATCGAACGTTCTTTTCCATCAACAGTTGGATTTGTGCCTATATTCATCATGCCATAGACTATGGAACCCTCAATATTGGATTTTACAACATAAACACCATCATTTGGAATTAACTTGTAGCTTTCTTTTATGTGAATATTTGCAGTAGGGAACTCTATTGTTCTTCCCAAGCCTTTTCCCTTAATGACTTCTCCAGTAATAAAATAATTATAACCTAAATATGAGTTTGCTAAATCGACCTCGCCATTATCCAGTGCTTTTCTGATCTTTGTAGAACTTACAGTAACATTTTCAATGTCTTGGGCTGAGATTTCTTCGACTTCGAAATCATAACGCTTAGCAAATTGTTTTAAATCGCTAATATTGGCTTCTCTGTTTTTACCAAAGTGATGATCATAACCAATAACAATCTGTTTGGTTTTTAATTCATCAACTAAAATATGTTTCACATAATCTTTAGCGGATAGATCAGCAAATTCCTTAGTAAATTCTTTGACGATTACATTCTCAATACCATAACTTTTTAAGAGTTCAATACGTTCGTCAATGGTGTTCAAAAGTTTTATGGAGTGCTCATTCTGCAAAACCATTCTGGGATGCGGAAATAGCGTTAAAACTGCTGAAGTGTATCCATGAATTTGAGCTAGATTGACAACGCGATTTAATATTTTCTGATGTCCAATATGCACGCCATCAAAGGTGCCAATGGTAATTATTTTTGAAGTATTTGTAATCAATAGTTGAATTTTATAAGGTTTTGCTGGTTTTTCGACAAAAGACATAACGTTCGTTCAAAAAAACCTTAAATTCGTGGAATTTCAAATTTTCACACTAAAACTTATGAAAACAAAGCTACATTTTGTTTTGTCATTATCCATGATTTTATCTGTGTTTTCTGTTGTAGCACAACAGCATTATTGGCAAAAAACTAATAAGGCAGATATCAACAGCTCAAATGGTAAAACCGATTTAAATCAAAAATTTTATCAAACATACCAACTGAATTTAGAGGCTTTTAAGGCTCAACTTTCTGGAGCTCCATTGCGTTCAACTAATACAAGAAACTCTAATGTTAGCATATATCTTCCCAATGGCAAAGGACAGTTAGAGCAGTTTATGGTGGTTGAGGCTCCTGTCCTGTCAGAAGAGCTCTCTAGGTTATATCCAAATATTAAAACTTATGTTGGTTATAGTCCTGAGCAACCTGGAACTCGAGCTCGTTTTAGTGTCACGCCTCAAGGATTGCAATCATTGATTTCATATCCTGATGCACCTATGCATTTTACGGTGCCTTTGAGTAAAAGGGATAATACAGCATATATTTCATATAGTAGAGACGCTAGAACTAATGGAACGAAAGAATTTGAATGTTTTACAGAAGATGAATTCTTGCCAATTCGAACGAATGAGATGGCTAGGAGAGATGCGAATGACCAAATCTTAAGAACCTTTAGAATCGCTATTTCGGCCCATGCAGAATACACTAATTTTTGGGACGATGGTAATGCAGCAAATGGCAATGCTCAAGAAGATGCACTAGCCCAAGTTGTGTCTACTTTAAATAGGTCTAATGAGGTCTTTGAGGTTGATATGGCTGTGAATTTTATGTTAGTAACAGGTACTGAGATTATATATACAGATCCAAATACAGATCCGTACACCGGAAATTTTAATTCTGAGTTACAAGCAACGCTAACTGCAAATGTTGGAGAAGCTAATTATGATATAGGCCATCTTTTTGCTTTTGGAGGAGGTGGAAATGCAGGTTGTATTGGTTGTGTTTGTGTCGATGGACAAAAAGGAAGTGGGTATTCTGCCCATCCGTTTACAGATAACGATGGTGGGCCATATATGTCAGATTTTTTTGATATTGATTATGTACCACACGAAATTGGTCACCAAATGGGAGCCAATCATACCTACTCTCATTTTTCTGAAGGGACTGGTGTGAATGCCGAACCTGGAAGTGGTACTACAATAATGGGTTATGCCGGTATTACTGGAGCTAATGATGTACAGGATCATTCAGATCCATATTTCCATTATTACAGTATTACACAAATTTTAGATAATCTTAATACTAGAACGTGCTGGACAAGTACTGCTATTTCTAATAGTCCACCTACAGCAAACGCTGGAACTGATTATACCATCCCAATAGGTACAGCTTTTGTATTAAAAGGTGCCGCGACAGATCCTGATGCCGGAGACGTATTAACATATACATGGGAGCAGATAGATGATGGTGTTACAACTTCAGGTAATTTTGGACCTAATAAAACTGCCGGAGCTGTTTGGAGGTCTAGACCTCCAAGCACATCGCCTGATCGCTATATGCCAATTATTGAGCGTGTTATTGCTGGCGAGCTGACCGAAACAAGTCCACTCGAAACTATAGATAATTCATCTTGGGAAACTGTCTCTAACGTGGGTCGAAATTTAAATTTTGCATTAATTGTAAGAGATCGAAGTGAAGTTAATGGTGTTGGTCAAACACCACAAAGCGATTTTGACACTATGATGGTCACTGTTGATGACGCTTCAGGCCCTTTCTTAGTATCATCGCAAACAACTAACGAGATTTGGGATGCAGGTTCTAATCAAATCATAACTTGGGACGTTTCAGGCACAAATGCAGGTGCTGTAAATACACCCACAGTTAATATATTATTATCAACAGATGGTGGGTTTACATTTCCATTTGTCATGGCAGCTGATGTGCCAAATGATGGCTCTCATAATGTTACAGTACCTATAACAGGTGGCGATTCATCAACTGTAAGAGTAAAAGTAGAAGGCAATAATAATATTTTTTACGCTATCAATTCAACAAACTTCTCAATACAAGAATCTGAGTTTGTGTTAAATGTTAGTGATAATTCTGTTGATATTTGTTCGCCTGACAATGCCGAGTTTACCTTTACGTACAATACGTTTTTAGGGTTTTCTGGTACAACAACATTTAGTGCAACAGATCTACCAATAGGGGCATCTGCATCATTTTCTCCAACTACGGCTGTAGCTGACGGTACAGTTGTTACTGCTACTGTTTCTGGTATAGGGACTTTAGCTATAGGGAATTATCCATTTTCGATCGTTGGAACCTCTGGTGGGATTACAAAAACGAGCGATGTTGAGTTTAATGTATTTGACACTAATATTGGCGCTGTGAATTTACTTGCTCCAGTAAATGGGGCAATAGACATAGAAGCAGATAATGCTGTTTTCACCTGGGATTCAGATTTAAACGCAACTACTTATGAAATAGATATTGCAACAGATGCTGCATTTACAGACATTATTGCTGATTCGGTTGTTAATGACCCAACATTTACTTTAACCACTTTAAATGCTGAAACGGAATACTTTTGGAGAGTTAGAGGAGTTAACGATTGTGGGTCAGGTAATTATTCTCAAGCCAGTTTTACAACTGCAAATATCATTTGTTTTAATTTTGACGCCTCAGACACACCTATAGCCATTCCAGATAATGATATCGCCGGAGTAAATTCTATTATTAATGTAATGACGGCATCACTAATTACTGATGTTAATGTGACGGTAAATGTATCCCACAATTGGACCGAGGACGTTACATTAAAACTTATTGCTCCAGATGGTACTGAAATTTTACTTTCGGCAGGAAATGGAGGTAGTGGTGATGACTATTCCAATACTATTTTTGACAGTGATGCTTCTACATCAATTACAACTGGAACAGCACCATTTACGGGAACTTTTCAACCAGAAGGTGATTTGTCATTATTGAATGGAAATTTATCTAGTGGTGACTGGACCTTAAATGTTTCGGACACTATAGGATTTATTTCAGGAACCTTGGACAGCTGGTCCCTAGAAATTTGTGGTATTCCTCAAGACGATGATGACATGGATGGTATTCCTAATGATTCAGACAACTGTCCTACAACTGCAAATTCTGACCAGTCGGATATTGATGGTGACGGAGTTGGTAATGTTTGTGATGATGACATGGATAATGATACCATACTAAACGATAACGATAATTGTCCAATGACGCCAAATACGGATCAAACAGATTTAAATAATAATGGTATTGGTGATGTTTGTGAAGAATCATGTACGATGCTAACTGCAAGCGATACACCCATCGCTATTACTGAAGGCACAGAGATCAATACATATACATCTATAATTACTGTTGGCTTTGATCAGGAAATCGCAGATGTGAATGTGAACATTAATATACCCCATACTTGGGTAAGTGATTTGGATATTACATTGACGAGTCCAGCTGGTACTATAGTCGAATTAACATCGGACAATGGTGGAAGTGCTGAAAATTATATAGATACCATATTTGATAGTGAAGCAACAACATCAATAACAGCTGGTGCAGCTCCTTTCACAGGGACATTTTCTCCGGAAGGAGATATATCAGTATTAAATGGAGAGTTTACTGCTGGCGATTGGATCTTAACAGTAGTGGATGATTTTCCTGATGATGATGGTGGCAGTATTAATGAATTTACTTTGGAACTATGTGTTTTAGGAATACTTTCCACTCCAGAATTAGATGTAGATAACACATTTAGTATTTTTCCTAACCCTAACAATGGAGAATTTACTGTTATCTTGAATAATTCTATTTCAGAAAAAGTTCAGATAGAATTATATGATATTAATGGTAGGAGAATTTATGATAAAACATATAGCTCAATAGCTAATTTCAGAACATCTATTAGATTAGAAAATGTTCAATCTGGCATATATTTAATTAAGGTAAAAGATGGGACACGCCTAATGACCAGAAAGTTAGTCATTAATTAAGTAAAAGTTTGAGAAATAAAAAAGACCGTTTTGACGGTCTTTTTTATTTTCCATTAAATTGGTTCATGGTATTATTTACTCCTGCCAAGACAAATGATTTTATTAATTCAGTAGAGGTCTTAAGGCGCTCATCAAGTTTCGAATTTTCTTCCTCAGTCCATTCACTAAGGACATAATCTACTTGTCTTCCCTTACCAAAACTATCACTTATACCAAACCTAAAACGATTATATTTCGTGGTCTGTAATTTGTCTTGAACATCCTTTAGTCCATTGTGACCACCATCACTGCCTTTAGTCTTTAATCGTATAGTTCCGAAAGGCAGATTAAGGTCGTCGGTTATTACAAGTAAATTCTCTAATGGAATTTTTTCTTTTTCTAACCAATATTTTACTGCCTTGCCACTTAAATTCATGTAAGTACTAGGTTTGAGGAGTATCAATGTTCGACCCTTTATTTTTGCATTGGCAACATCACCAAGTTTTAAACTTTCAAAAGCTACAGATTCAGTATTAGCAAGGCTATCCAAAACTTTAAAGCCGATATTATGTCTTGTGTTAGCGTATTTTTCACCAATATTTCCTAAACCAACAATTAAGAATTTTTTCATTTTATCTTCTTCATTTTGCTCAATTCTATTGCCAAAACCAAGCCACTTTTTAAGAAAATTACACATTGTATATCTTTTGTGTAAAAATAAAAAAAGCATCCTGATACAGAATGCTTTTTAAATATTTGAAAAGATATTTACTTATTCTTGTGCTGCTTCCGCTGCAGGAGTATCTGCTCCACCTTCTGGCGTTGCAGTTCCTTCTGCTGCAGTTCCTTCTACTCCTTCTGCTCCTTCTTCTTCCTCGTCGTCCTCAGCATCAACAATAGCTAATCTACTACGTCTTACTTGACACACAACAATATTATCAGGGTGCATAAATTTATAATCGTCGTTTGCTATTTCATTAATGTAAAGCTTCGTTCCAATTTTAAGTGGCGTTATGTCTACTTCAATAAAATCTGGTAATTTAGAAGGTATGGCTTTAACTCTAAGCTTACGGTAAGGCATTCTTAAGTTACCACCATTTAAAACTCCTTTAGAAACTCCCACAGTTTTCACAGGAATTTCCATTGTAATTTCTTTGTTCTCATGGATTTGATAAAAATCGATGTGTAGAATTCTGTCCGTTACAGGGTGAAATTGAATGTCTTGCATTACTGCATCGTACTTTTCACCATTATCTAGGGCAATCACAACTGTATGCGCATTAGCGGTATATACAAGTTTAGAGAATGCCAACTCTGTTGCAGAGAAATGTAATGGCTTGTCTCCTCCGTATAATACGCAAGGAACCTGACCAGCATTACGTAAGGCTTTTGTTGACGTTTTGCCCACGCTTTCTCTTTGAGATCCATTGATTGTAATTGATTTCATTTTTGAAATTTTAGTTTAAAATATTAATTACCTCATTTTGAGGGCTGCAAATTTAAACATATAATAGAAAAATACTAGTATTTAGAAGCTATTTTTTCTTCCACAGCAGATAAATACCAAAAAACACTTTGAAAATTAAAGAATTTAGTAGTCTCTGGCCATGTTTACATTACAAACTTACTACTAATAGATTTGTTGTGATGTACATTATACATGACTTCCGCAAATAAATTGGCACAACTTAATACTCTTAATTTTTTACTTTTCTTTTTAATTGGGATAGAATCGGTAACTATTAACTCTTCAAGCTTAGAATTCTCTAATTTTTTATAGGCATCTCCCGAGAGAATTGGATGCGTGCAGATAGCTCTTACACTTTTAGCGCCGCGTTCCATCATTAAGTCTGCAGCTTTTGTTAGTGTACCAGCAGTATCTACCATATCATCCACCAATACTACGTTTTTGCCTGTGACATCCCCAATAAGTTCCATATGTGATATAACATTGGCTTTAGCACGTTGCTTATAGCATATAACAACATCGCTACTTAGGGCTTTTGAATAGGCATAAGCACGTTTGGATCCACCCATGTCTGGAGATGCTATGGTAAGGTTGTCTAAATTAAGACTTTTTAAATAAGGTAAAAATATTGTTGAGGCAAACAAATGATCTACTGGTTTCTCAAAGAAACCTTGTATTTGATCTGCATGTAAGTCCATTGTTATAATACGCGTAGCTCCTGCTGCTTCCAACATTTTGGCCACTAACTTTGCAGCAATTGGAACTCTCGGCTTATCCTTTCTATCTTGTCTTGCCCAACCAAAATAGGGCATCACCGCAGTAATATGCCTTGCAGAGGCACGTTTGGCTGCATCTATCATTAGCAACATCTCCATTAAATTCTGTGGTCCAGGATTTGTGGAACCAATAATAAAAATACGAGTACCTCTTATGGACTCTTCGTAAGATGGTTGAAATTCACCATCACTGTAAGTAGATGTTATCACATTACCTAACTTAACGCCGTATGCAGCAGCAATTTGTTCTGCTAATTCCTTGCTTTGTGTACATGTAAAAACTTTTGCTTCTGTAGTATTATTAGGCATTTGAGTAAGTAATTAAAAAGGGTTGTTAGTTGCGTTTTTAGATAGGCTCAAATTTAGAAAATTATTTTATGGCATAAAGGATAAAACCTACTAATTTTGATTGTTTGGCGGAAAATATTTTATATTTTTGCTGTCCAAAATTTGCTCAAGTGGCGGAATTGGTAGACGCGCTGGATTCAAAATCCAGTTTCTTCGGAAGTGTGGGTTCGATTCCCACCTTGAGTACAGATAAATTAAAAGGCTTAATCGAAAGATTAGGCCTTTTTTATTCATTATTTTTACTTTAGACCATTTAGAACTGATTTAGTGGCGCATATATTTTATATATTGAAAATAAATTCTATTTTTGGTTAACCAATCTGGTAAACCAATTTTAATTATGACGTATTCTAGAATCACTATTTGAATTTACAGGTTGTTCATTAACTTTTTTAAAAACATTCCATGAGAAATTCCATTATAGCTTTTTTACTGTTAGTAACACTAATTTCGTGTAAAGAAGTATCGCAATCAGAACTATATATTTCCAACATTAAAGATTTAGAGCAAGTGATTTCTAATGCGAAACCTGGGGATGAAATCATACTAAAAAATGGCGTCTATCGTGATGTTCAAATAAAATTTAGGGGCAAGGGAACAAAAGACAATCCTATTGTTTTAAAAGCCGAAACGCCAGGTGAAGTTTTGATAGAAGGAGAATCGTATCTAAAATTTGGAGGCGAATATTTGGTTGTTGAAGGTTTACATTTTAAAAATGGCTTTTCACCATCTAATGCAGTAGTGGATTTTAAGATTAGTCACAAAGATGCACCAGACGAAATTGCTAATAACTGCAAATTCACCAACTGTGTTATTGAAGATTTTAATAAGCCGAAACGAGACAATAGCGATTTATGGGTACAATTTTGGGGACGACATAATGAGCTAAGCAACTGCTACATCGCCGGTAAAACCAATAGAGGTCCAACAGTGAGGGTGAGTATTGCAGGTATAGAGAGCATTAATAATTATCATCAAATTGTAAATAACCATTTCGGGCCAAGGCCAGTAAAAGGAGGTCCAAGTGGAGAAACTATTCAGTTAGGGGATAGCTATACATCGATGTCGCCAAGTCATACTTACGTTGCTAATAACTTATTTGAAGAATGTAATGGTGAGGTAGAAGTGATTTCAAGCAAAACAAATTTTAACGTCTTTAAGAATAATGTCTTTTACAGGAGCGAGGGTTCTTTGGTAACACGTCATGGTAATTATGTCACAGTTGATGGTAATTATTTTATAGGTGATGGCGTAAATGAAAATTATGGAGGCATTAGAATTATTAATACAGGACATTGGGTCGTCAATAACTATTTTTATGGTTTAAAAGGAAAGAGTTTCAGAAGCCCTTTAGCGGTTATGAATGGTATTCCTAAGTCACCTTTAAATCGTTACAACCAAGTCACAGATGTTGTCGTTGCATATAACACTTATGTTAACTGTTCTTCGCCTTGGCAATTTGGTGTTGGACAAAATTTAGCGCAAGCAGATGTATTGCCAAAATCCGAAATTCGCTCGGCACGAGCAATTAGAACAACTGTTGCAAATAATATTATATATAATGAAAAGGGCTTGGAAAAGGTAGTGGTCGAAAACGATAAAGCAGATGGTGTGACATTCAAAAATAACATCATAAATAATCAAGGTTTAGAGTTTAAAGATTTTGATGGAGGTATTGTTGAAGCAACATTAGAGCTAAGGGAATTATCGGATAATATTTATATTCCTGTAGGTATACCAGACGACTTCGAAGCCTATGATGGTTTCGATTTTAATACGATTGATACTGATTTATTAGGTGTGTCTAGACAAGATGACAAGAGTATTGGTGCCATAACTGGTAAAAACGTATCTAATCCGAATGTTTTAGACAAGTCGAAATATGGAACAACTTGGTTTTCAAATGAAATAGAAGCTAAGGATCCTGTTACTCATAACGTTTCTAATGTGGAAGAACTTATAGCTAGAATAAATGAAGCAAGTAATGGTGATATTATTGCTTTGGCTAATGGCTTTTATAACCTAGATTCATCGTTAGAAATTCAGAAAACGCTTTTAATTCAGTCCCAAGGAAATGAAAGGGCACAATTGGTATATTCAGGAGAAGCGAATACGCCTCTATTTTCACTACAACCTTATGGAAAACTAACTCTTGATAATGTTGTATTAAAAGGAAACAGTGAGAACTATGCGTTTTCAAGCCTCAAACAAAACATGTATAATCACTTCGGGCTAACAGTTCAGAATTCAGAAATAAGTGATTTTAGTTATGTGCTAAAAGTTTATAAAGAGAGCTTTGCAGAACGTATCACTTTTAAGAATACATCAATTTCGAATTGTGAAAACGGTATAGAATTATCAGAAGAAACGAATGATAAGGGTGATTATAATACAGAATATTTAACTATTAATAACTGCAATTTCAATAACATAAAAGCAAATGTGATTGACTATTACAGAGGCGGTTATGATGAATCTACAATCGGAGGAAACCTGTTAGTTAGCAACAGTACATTTACTAATTGTGGAGTAAATGAGAAAAACAAAACGCTCTTAAATCATAGAGGTATTATTAATGTTAACATTACTGAAAACACATTCAAAAATAATCCTGTACAGTTTGTTTCAATTTTATGGGGAGCTAAAAACAATGTAGAATCAGAGAATACTTTAGTTAATTCCGGACAAATAAAAACTGAGCAGAATTTAAAACTAACCCTGATGTACTAAAAATTATGTCAAAAAAAGTGGTCACATTTGGTGAAGTGATGATGCGATTATCGCCACCAGGCTATGAAAAATTTTCGCAAGCATCTTCATTTGAGCTTGTTTATGGTGGAGGTGAGGCAAACGTTGCCATCTCGTGTGCTTACTTAGGTATGAAGGCTGCCCACGTCACTCGTTTTCCCAATAATGCGCTCGGAAAAGCCGCTACACAATTTTTGCGTAAACATTGGCTAAGTACTGAGCATGTGATTTACGGGGATGATATGATGGGCAAGTATTTTCTTGAAAAAGGCGCTGTTCATAGATCTAGTGAGGTTATTTATGAAAGAGAAGGATCTGCTTTCTCATTGATTGAACCGTCAATGATAAATTGGGAAAGCGTACTCAAAGATGCTGATTGGTTTCATTGGACAGGTATTACGCCTGCCATTTCGGATGGTGCTGCTAAGTGTTGCCTAGAGGCCATTAAAACAGCCAATAAAATGGGAATAACCGTTTCTGGAGATATTAACTCGCGAAGCAACATGTGGAAATATGGCAAAACCATGCAAGATGTTATACCTGAATTGGTAGAACATTGTGACGTTGTCATAACTAGTAGTCGTGGCATTCGAGAAATGTTTGGATTGGGTCAATCAGAGGATAGTTTTAATACTTTAGCGAAAGAATTGATAACGCTTTTTCCTAGTGTGAAAAAAGTAGTTAAAAAAACAAGACGAATGTTGAGTGCTTCGCATAATCAGATACAGGGTAAAATGTGGAATGGGAAAGCGTATATTAAAACAGATATGCTCAACATCACTCATATTATAGATCGTGTTGGTACTGGAGATGCTTTTGCGGCAGGTTTAATATATGGCTTATTGCATTATGAAGATCAGCAAGCTTTGGATTTTGCCTCAGCTGCTTGTGCACTCAAGCATACTGTTCCTGGAGATGTAAATATAGTGTCTCTCGAAAATGTACGAGATTTAATGGAAGGAAACACCACTGGAGCTATAAGACGATAAATTAAATAAACTACTGGTTTTGTACCCAAAAAGCCATCATTGTAAGACAAATAATTAACCCATAATATGAACATCAAAACCATTAAATCAATAGTCCAATTTTTATTTTGGCTTGGTGTGGTGTTCAACATAATGAGTTGCCTTGGTGATGATAGGACATCCAAAAAAGCTGACTCTAAAACAGTAACGACATATCCGAGTGATGTAATTCCATTTATGGATAAATGGAAGATTCTTTTGGGCAATGGTACACGCTCTGAGGACTTAGTAAATTTTGACAATAAAGATTTTTTCTATGTCGAAAATGATGGTAAAGCAGATTGGGTAATCTATAAAACACCAAATGCCGGTGTTACTTCTAAAAATTCAAATAATACGAGAACAGAATTACACCAAAAAGAATATTGGACACCAGAACAAGGAGGGAAATTAACAGGAACTCTAAAGGTGAAACATGTTTCGACGACAGGTGATGCAACAATTGCTTCCTCTTATTGTGTAGTAATTGGGCAAATTCATAGTGATGAAGGTCATGAGAATGAACCGCTTAAAATCTATTATAAGAAATTCCCAAGACATACAAAAGGTTCTGTGTTTTGGAATTATGAAATCAACACAAAAGGAAATAATATTGGAAGGTTCGATTATTCAACAGCAGTTTGGGGTTATGATTTTTCAGTAGTAGGTTCAAACCCTACAGATTATCCAAAAGAGCCAGAAAATGGTATTGAGCTGGGCGAAGAATTTAGTTACGAAGTTAATGTATACAAAGGTATCATGTATCTCACTTTTACTAGTAAAAACCATAAAACGATAAAATTCACAAAGAGTTTAATACAATCAGAGTTTGCAACAAAGGCAGATATTCCTGAACAAGTATTGAAAGTATATGCAAATAGAGAAAAAGGAGGAGGAGTCGAAAGGGAAATGGCATATGCTGGCGAATTAAACTATTTTAAACAAGGTGCTTATAATCAAGCTAACGCAAAATCTACTAAATCCGAAGTTTATGGTGGTGACATAAAAAAACAATATGCTTACGGAAGTTATGCCGAAGTTTGGTTTAAAGAAGGGAATTTAGGTCCCGGAACTCCTCCGTCAAATTAAAACGATATGAAGAAATTAAATAAAATAACGGCACTTGCCTTTCTTGTAATTACTTTTCTTTCTTGTTTCGAGGAAAAAGAAAGTGCTTCCGCTGTAGCTAGCAATTCTGAATCGGAGACAACCCAAGAGCACCCAAAACTTATTTTAACGGCTCAAGGTGTGAAAAACATTCGAGCACAATTGGGTAGTATCCCAATTTTCGATAAAACTTTAGAAAAGGTCAAGGCAGAAGTTGATGCCGAAATTGTTGCAGGAATCGAAGTGCCTATTCCAAAGGACTATTCAGGTGGCTATACCCATTCAAGACATAAACAGAATTGGTTTATCTTGCAAAAAGCAGGTGTTTTATATCAGATTCTAGACGACGAAAAATATGCGAAGTATGTTAAGGATATGTTGATGCAATATGAAGCCTTGTATAAAACATTGCCACTACACCCAAAAACAAGATCATATGCTAGGGGTAAATTATTCTGGCAATGTTTAAATGATTCTAATTGGTTGGTCTATGTGAGTCAAGCCTATGATTGTATATATAACTATTTATCTGAAGAAGAACGTAACACGCTAGAAACAAATTTATTTAGACCATTTGCAGATCATATTTCAATTGGCAGTCCGCAGTTTTATCAACGGGTTCATAATCATAGTACCTGGGGAAATGCAGCTGTTGGTATGATTGGTTTGGTGATGAATGATGAAGAGTTAATTGATCGTGCTTTGTACGGAATTAAAGACTTAAAATTAGATGCAAATAAAAAAGATGACGATGGCGGATTTTTAAATAAAGACGGCAAGGCAGGCTTCTTAGCCAATATCGAAGAGCCTTTTTCACCAGATGGCTATTATAATGAAGGGCCTTATTATCAGCGCTATGCAATGTATCCGTTTTTAGTCTTTGCGGAAGGCTTGCATAATGTAAAGCCTGAGCTCAAGATTTTTGAATATAAAGATGGTGTACTTCTCAAATCTATTAATGCCTTGTTGAATTTGTCCGATGCAGATGGAGATTTTTTTCCGCTTAACGATGGTCAGAAGGGCATGTCTTATTATAACGGGTCTCTAGTAACTGCTGTTGATATTTCTTATCATTACGGCAATCAAGATCCTGGTCTACTAAGTATAGCTAAAGAGCAAAATCAGGTCTTGTTGGACGATTCTGGTTTAGCCGTGGCACTTGGTATTAAAAATGGCAAGGAAAAACCTTTCAATAAAAAATCAATTAATCTGTCAGATGGGCCGAAAGGAGCGCAAGGTGGCGTTGGTATTTTAAGGAACAAAGATATTGAGCTTGTTTTTAAGTATGCGTCACAAGGCTCTAGTCATGGACATTACGATAAGCTATCTTATTCATTGTATGAAAACGGAGAAGAAGTCATTCAAGATTATGGTTTAGCACGTTTTGTAAATATCGAACAAAAAGGTGGTGGAAATTATCTCAAAGAAAATAAAACTTGGGCCAAACAAACTATTGCGCACAATACCGTAACGCAAAATGAAGTCTCACATTACGGTGGTAAATACGATATAGGAAGTCAGCATCATCCAGAGTTGCAATATTATAATTTCGATAATGAAGATATTCAAGTTGTTAGTGCCAAGGAGAACAATGCATATCCTGGAACTGAAATGCTTAGAACTATGGCTTTATTAAGCGATAATGATTTTGAAAAGCCATTTATGCTCGATATTATGAAAGTGACTTCCAAGAAAGCAAATCAATACGATTTTCCTTATTATTATTTTGGCCAAGTGATACAAACCAATTTTGAATATAAAACACCCGAAACCTTAAAGCCTTTAGGGCCAAGAAATGGGTATCAGCATTTATTTGTAGAAAGCATGGCAAATGCCAAAAATGAAAACTCTAAGTTCACTTGGATGAATAATCAAAAGTTTTATACATTAACAACGTTGACAAATAATAAGGACGAATTACTATTTACTAGAATTGGAGCTAATGATCCTGAATTTAATTTACGAAGAGATCCAGGTTTGTTGCTAAGGAGAAAAAACACCAAGAACACGATTTTTGTGTCGGTCATAGAGACTCATGGGAGTTATAGTCCAATAACTGAATCTGCGGTTAATTCAAAAAGTAATATGTCAGAATTAAAAGTAGTTTATAATAGTGAAGATTACACGGCTATTAAACTCACTCATGTCAATGGTAAGGTTCAATTATTTATAACAGTAAATAGAGAGACCTCGAAAGAAAAAAAGCATAACTTAAAAATTGACAATAAGAATTATGAGTGGTCTGGTTCTTATTATTTTGAATAAAAAACAATAAAAACAAAACATATGAAAAGATTTAGTGAAAAGTATATCATTGCAAAAGAAAAGAAATGGGAGGTACTTGGGGGAGGAGTATCAAGAAAATTTTTAGGTTACGATAATCAAATCATGATGGTGAGAGTGAAATTTGAAAAAGGCGCATTAGGTGCTCCGCATCAACATTTTCATACACAAGCTACTTTTTGTGTTTCTGGTAAATTTGAATTTGAAATTGACGGAGAAAAGAAAATTGTAGAAGCAGGAGATGGTGTTTATATCGAGCCTAATTTGTTACATAGCGCAGTTTGCCTGGAAGAAGGCGAGCTAATTGACACCTTCAGTCCCGTAAGAGAAGATTTCTTAAGTGGCGGTGAAGTGTCTTATTTTGGAGATAAACAGTCTTGATAAAACCCCCTGTTAGTCTAATGGGCTAAGGCTTTATGAAATAAGAAAAAATAAGATTTATTTTTTCTTTGATAAGACTTGCTATTAACAAAATTTTATATATATTTGGTTGACCAGATTGGTTAACCAATTTTTTTTAGCTCTATTTTGGATATATAATAGTCCATAATTCAAAAGGCAATTTTGCTACTTATAATTATTGTCTCACCTTGCTTCTAAAGATTTTACCAATCTCAAAAATTAAATTAAACTAACTAAAGACTATGAATTTTAAAATAGTATTTACTTCGCTCGTTTTGCTTTTACTCAATATAGGAGTATCTGCACAAGATAGGTATACACTCAAAGGTGGCGTTGTTGCCGCTGCGGACAAAATGCCTATTCCAGGTGTCAACATTCTTGTTTTGAATACCACAAGGGGAACTTCTACAGATTTTGATGGTAATTTTACGATAGAAGTGAGTAATGATGAGATATTACAATTTTCTTATCTTGGATACAAAACACAAACAGTTATTGTGACCGGACAAGAATCAATATCAGTTGCTTTGGTAGAAGATAGCAATACACTTGATGAGGTAGTGTTAATTGGTTATGGTGACCAAAAAGAGAAAAATGTAACGAGTTCTCTAACAACGGTTTCTAGTGAGGATATCAAAGATCTTTCAGTGCCGCGTGTTGAAGATGCCCTTCGCGGAAAAGTTGCAGGACTAAGAATTCAGACGGTGGCTTCAGAAGCTGGTGGAGATCCTAAAATCACATTAAGAGGTCCAGGTTCTATTTCAGGATCCTCAGCACCTTTAATAGTTATAGATGGGATTGTTATAGGTACAGAGCCAGATATTTTAGGGTCTATTGATAACAATAATGTAGAGTCTATAAGTGTATTAAAAGATGCTTCATCCGTGGCTATTTATGGTTCACGTGGTGCCAACGGTGTGATTTTAATCACACTTAAGGAGGGAACGGTCGGTAAAACACAATTCTCTTACAATACCTTTACAGGGTTTAGGTACACTAAGAACAATGATAATTTTAATACGTCTATTGCTGATGAAAGATCAAGATTAGATGGATTGCAAGGTGTTGTTGATCAAATTTCACTGGATAGTCCAAATTATGATCGCGTCATAAATGATTATAATACGACCTACGCAGAGCTTGAGGCTATGGAGTTTATTGCCTCTCTAGGTGATGGTGAAACGAATTGGCAAGATGAGATTTTTATAGGTGGTGTGATACAAAGTCATTCTTTATCTGTAAGAGGAGGTACTGAATTAACGAGTTATACGGCGTCTTTGGGTTACCTTGAGGATGAGGGTGTTGCGTTAAAAGATAAATTTACAAAGTATAATGCGAGAATTAAAGTAGATAGTAGATCAAAAAACAAGAAAATCAAATATGGTGGAAATCTAAGAGTCAATTATAACGATCAAGTTAGACTACCATCTAGATTCACGGATCCATTGAGACAGTATGGGCATTTACCGCTTTATTTAAATGAAAATCACCTTAATTATATTACTCAAGGAGATCCTGGAGATGCAGGTGCTCAATTTGAAAATATTGGTGTAGGCAGTTATGGGTTTTCTAGAGCTTTTGACCACGTATTCACTGTAGATCCTAACAACCCAAGATCTATTTTAAGAGATCCAAATACAGGTCTACCGGTAGCGAGTCCATTGACTTCTGGTGGTTTGACCTTATCAACGACGAGAAATGTACATCCTTTAGTGCATTTTTTAGAAAGGTCTAGAACAAAAAAGCAGTTTACTCTGAACGCTGCTTCCTATCTTGATATTAAATTAGCAAAAGGTTTAACCTTTAGACAAACAGTGTCGGCAATTTTTAGACATACAAAAAATAATTCGGCAGATTTCTTTTTTGGGCAAGAAAACAGAGAGCAGGAAGCTTTTAGAAATGAAAATAGAGATGAGATAAATCAATATGCTTTTGAATCCCTCTTGCGATATAAGAAAAATTTTGGTAAACATAATTTTAATACATTATTAGGATTTGAATTTACACAACGTGAGTTTTCTACTCAGGAGTCTGAAGCAGTTGGTTTCACCGATGATTTTAATAATAACATAGCCCTTGCTGACAATGGAACTACATTTACGGATAATGCAAGAGAAAAATTAGTGTCTTACTTAGGTAGAATAGATTACGACTACGACGGAAAATATTTATTACAGTTATCTGCTCGTACGGATGGAAGTACTCGATTTGGTCCTAATAATAGATTTGGTTTTTTCCCAGCGGCCTCTGCAGGTTGGATATTATCTAGTGAAGAATTTTTATCGTCGAGCGATTTTATAACATTCTTAAAGATAAGAGCTAGTTATGGCGTATCTGGTTCAAATGAAATATCCAGAAATATATATGAGTCGCTTTACAGATTTGAGGAAACATATAGTACCGTAGGTTATAACGGAAGTCAAGGGGTTAAAGGAGTAACTTTGGCAAATGCAAATTTAGGATGGGAGCGATTAATAGAATTTAACCCAGGTATAGATGTCACATTTGGTAATGGACTTATTAACTTATCTTTAGATTATTATAAAAGGACAAGTGAAGATTTAATACTATTTGCGCCTGTAGCTGCGGTATATGGAGCTGATAATTGGTTGCAGAATATAGGAGAAGTAAAAAATGAAGGTTTTGAAATTGAATTAAATTCTAGACTTTACTCAAGTGAAAAAGTACGGTGGTCTGCTTCTGGTCAGTTTTCTTTAAATAGAAATGAGGTCGTTAGTTTAGGTGGTAATGAGCAAATTATTTCAAGAATTGATCAAGATACTAGGCCAACAGAATTCATTGCAAGGGTTGGTCAGCCTATAACATCTTTTTATGGTTGGGTTTATGACCGAGAAGTACCTTTAGAGTGGATCGATAATCCATTTAATAGATTTAATAATGATTTTGCTAGGGTCTATGTAAAAGATTTAAATGGCGATGGCATTATTGATGATGAAGATAGAACAGAATTAGGTAGTCCATATCCAGATTTTACTTGGGGATTCACTTCAGATTTGACATTTCATAACTTTGATTTTTCTGTCCAGTTAGAGGGTTCGCATGGTGCGGAAGTGCGAGTAGCGGATCTAGATCAATTATACTTTGCTAGTGAATCTGCCGCGAATCCAGTTTCTAGTTTTCCGGATTTTGATTTGACAGTACATCGTAGATTTACTGATGACCATATTCAAGATGCCTCTTTTGTTGCTATTAGAAATGTTGTTTTAGGATATACATTTCCAGAATCAGTGACGTCAGAACTAAACATTAGTAAACTAAGGCTTTATATGACTGGGGAAAATTTATTTTATTTTACTGCGGCAGGATACGAAGGATTTAATCCTGAAGCTGCAGGTCAAACATCGCAAAATGCAAATACACCATTAACGGCTGGATACCAAAGAGGTGATGGCCCAATAGTGCGAACAGTTTCATTAGGACTTAACTTACAATTTTAATTAATTATGAAAAAGATATTTATAAAATCAGCAGTACTTTGTTTTTCTATTTCAGCTTTATTTGTGAGTTGTGAAGAAGAATTAGACCTTTCTAACCCAACGGCACTTTCTTTAGAAGAATTATTGCAGACGGATAACGGGTTTCAGTTGTTGGCCAATGGCGTTCTAGACGCTTATCAAAAAGTTCCAGCAAATGAATTTTTGTTAATAGAGTTAAGATCTGATAATGTTAGAGCTAATTCAGAAAACGGAAACTTCCCTGAAATAAACAGATATAACGTAGATCCAAATAATGGAGACGTAGCAACATATTATTCAAATAATATGGCTGCGATTAAACATGCCAATACAATTATTGATAATCGTTTTTTAGCGCCAGAGGATCAACAATTCACTGTTGGTGAGGCTTATTTTATGAGAGCCTTATGCCATTTTAATTTGGTTCGTGCATATCAAAACGTACCGTATATAGATAAGGTTTTAGACCCAAATATTGATGAAGCACGAGATTATCCTCAATTACCAGAATCGGAAGTATATGAAAAAATCATTGATGATTTTAAAACTTCAATAGCTTTTTTAAATGGAGCAGAGCAAAATAGATATAGACCGACTGAAGGTGCTGCAATATGTTTAGCTGCAAAAGCTTATTTAAGCCAGCCGAATCCAGATTATGCTGAGGCAGAGTTGTTGTTGGCGTCAGTTGTAGAGAATAATTCGTCTTTTGGTTATGATTTACTTTTTACAGATAGAGATGATGCCGAACAATTTGAATTTAATGCAGATCCAATAGATCCAACGATAGATGTTTTAACAGACCAAGAATATTATGCCAACCTTGCTATTGATTTTGGCAATGTGTTTGGTAATGAAATCTCTGGTGGATTTAGCGATGGTACTCTTGAAGGGTCTTGGTCTAACAATCCGGCATTGGAAATCAATGATGAAGTCATATTTTCAATTGCCTATGATCTGGTAAGTAGTGATAATTATGTTACGAGCGATAGTGGCTTAGATGACCAAGTCGAGACCGATTCAGAGTCTCATAGTTTTGCAATGACACTACAAGGACCATCGAACGGTGTTAATATAGCTAGTATTGATTTTTTAGAGGTCATGAATCCAGAATTAGAGCCTGTGAGATTTTATGCTTCGGTAAACCCTAATGATTATAGTGCTTTTCTTTCTAATAATACTATTGATGTTTTTAATACAAAATTCCCAACAGATGGTGAAATTGGTGATAACGACTGGGTAATTTTGAGATATGCAGATGTATTATTGTTATATGCAGAAGCTATATTAGCAGGAGGAAATAGTACTACAGATCCAAGAGCTATCGACGCTTTCAATCAAGTTAGAGCAAGAGCTGGACTGGAGGAAGTTGCTAATCTAACAAGACAAGATCTTTTAGAAGAACGAAGAGTTGAATTTGTATACGAAAACCAGCGCTTGTATGACTTAATTAGATTTGGTGAAGCAGATAATGTATTACAGCTCTTTTCTGTACAAAATAGTCTAGCTTATACGCCAGACAAAAAGTATCTTCCTTTTCCACAAAGGGAAATAGATAACTTACCTAATTTTTACACACAGAATAATGGCTACTAAAAATAAAAGAATTATGAAAACGAATATGTCAAGATTAAGACTTTTCTCACTAGCAGTTTTGTTAACGCTATGCGCTTGCGTTAGTGATGATCTAGCTGATGTTGGTGATCTAGAAGATATAACAGGTCCAACACCATTTTATAATTTTAGTGAGATTACCTCTGCTGAGTTTGATTGTGAAGACAATGAATTATCTGCTAACTATCAGTTCAACTTTCAAGCTGGATCTAATTTGGCGGTTAATGGAACAAAGTATCTGTGGAGCGTAACCGATTCTAACGGTAGTAGTCTTAATGTACCTTTAATTAATAAAGATTTACCTATCCTGAAATTACTCATAGATGCAGAGTTGACAGATGTAAGAGCTATAGAAGAGGATATTGCCGATTTGGAGTTTAAAATACCATGTGAAGATGATCCAGCTAGAGTGGTAGTAATGGAAGCGGAACTAGCAACATTAGAACAGGCACTTATAGATGCTCAAAATGCGCTTTCGGATGAGGTTTTGCAAAATGTTGCAGACTTAGAAGCACAAATTTTAGCATTGGTTCCAGCAACTTTGGAAGATCAAGAATTAATAATCGAATTCCCAGGTCCGGGAACTTATAATGTTGGTCTTACAGTAACGGATAATCTTGGGAAATCAGATGTCACTGAACGAACAATTACGGTGAATCAAGCTGTTCCAACAATTCCAGTGCCAGAGATAGCAGAGGCTAGTTTTGAAGATAATAGCTTGTTTGATGGAACAGGTGATGGAAGAGACTCTTGGAGAGTCCCTAGTAATAGTGCTTGGAGTCCTCTTGGAGGCGGTACTACCGTAATTCAAATAAATACAGACACTAGCCCTGGAGTTGGAGCCGATTTACCAGATGGGGTTCAAGCGGCTAAATTTCCACCAGATGGAGCACGGGTAGCGTACCAAGAAATTGAAGTTACTCCTGGAGCAGAATACGTACTAACCTATTTTAGTGCGTTTGAAGAAGATGCGCCTGGTCAGATGAAAGTATCCATTCTAAGCCCAAATACTTCAAATTTTGCGGAAGCTCAATTGGAAGAAAATATCATTGCATTCAGGGTGGATACAAATGCTGGAAGGGTAGACAATGTATTTCAACAACATTCTATAACATTTGAAGCAGGAGAAAACGAATCTGTTATAATTTTTGCAAACAACTCTGGTGTTGAAGCGAGGTTAGATGCCTTTAATATAATAGTTAGACAATAAAACATAATATTATGACTCATACATTAATAAAAAAATATGCGCTAGGTCTTTTTGTCTTAGTTTTAATGTTCTCATTAGCTTCCTGTTACGATGATGGGTACGAGGAGTTTGTCCCACCAAGTGGAAATGTAAATAACATACAGCCTAACACCTTGTTTACGACGAGTTTAGATTCCGATAATACCTTAACGGTTGTGTTCAGAAGTTATTCCACAGATGCTGTGTCCTACCAATGGGACTTTGGAGATGGTAATTCTTCAACTGAGGCAGATCCAGATTATACATATGCTACAGGTGGATTATATACCGTAACACTAACGACTATAAGTTCAGATGGTTTAGAGGCCACTGCGACAGCGGATGTATCACCTATTTTTGTGGATTTCGACTTTACAACTTTAGATTCACAAGTCACGTTTAACAATTTAACTTCTGGAGCAAGTAGTTTGGAATGGGATTTTGGCGATGGAACCATAGTTGAATGGGAACTTGAAGACACAGAACAAGATCCGGATTTTAATCCAGTACATGGGTATTTGACCGAAGATACATTTCAAGCGACGCTAACAGCGACTGATTTCTTGGGTAGAGCATTTTCTGTTACCAAAAGTATAGAAGGTCTAGTTTTATCTACTGTACCTAATTTTACATTTTCAGTTTCATCATTAACAGTACAATTTACTGATGATTCTCTTTTAGCCGTAACACACAGTTGGGATTTTGGTGATGGCAATACGTCTAATGAAGTTAATCCTACTCACACCTATGCAGCTCCAGGAGCTTATGACGTTACCTTAACAACTACAAATGAGGCCGGTGTAGCTAGAAATATAACAATATCTGTTCCAGTTGGTGGCGTTACACCTACTTTTCCTGCTGTTATTCAAAATGGAGATATGGAAACTTATCCAACTTCAGAGAACAATAATAATGATCTCGTTGATGCTTGGACTGTAGATCCTGATAACTCTTTTAATAATGGATCTCCAACACCTTTTAACTTTTGGAGAAACGATGATTTAGAAGGTTGGGTTTCAACTCCTGCAAATAATGGCGGTACTGGTACTACAGATAAAGGTAGTTCTTCCGGAACTGATGCACAATCTGCCGGTGGAACATCTGGACGATCTCTTAAGTTCGATAGTTCAGGAGAAAGAGCATATCAACCATTTGAAGTAGAATTAGGAGTAGAAGGTTATACGATTTCAGCTTTTGTGAAAACTGAAACAACACCTATTGGCGATGTTGAAGGTACTTTTTATATTTTATCAGGCGAGCCAGCTGGCGATAATGAGTTACCAGGTTTAACACTAGCTAGCCAGCAAGTAATCTCAAATGATATTAATACGTGGCAACAAATTACTTTTAGCTTTAACGCTGATGCAACTTTTAGTTTTCCGCAAAGCCGAGTAGACGAAAATACAGATGATATATTGGTGTCAACAGATCAAAAATTTGTGATTTTCTACTTTGTACCAACTAATACGGTTACAGGTACTAATGAAGTATTTCTTACAGATGTAGTCATTAATACTCCTGGGTTTTAATTTGTAAAATAGATTTTCGTGAAATTTAACTCAAGAACAACATATAATTTTAAAATAGTACTCGTTTGTTTTACACTGTTATGTTTTAATATGACTTCTCTGATTGGTCAAACACAGCAGGCTGAAAAGGATCGGTCAGAGGTAAAAAAAGAAACTAAAAAGAAGAAAAAGCGTAAGAAGAAAGTCAAATTGCCTAACATCGATTTAAGTCATTGGAAAGTGACACTTCCAGTGACTAATAATAAAGGAAAACCCTATGAAATAGGACCACCTGAAATTTCTGATTTCGCATCAAACGAAATTGCAAAACCTTATATGTATATAGATTCTACTAAAGGAGCAATTGTCTTTCATGCGATGCCAACAGCTTCTAAAACTAAAAATACCAAGTATACAAGATCTGAGTTGAGAGAGCAAATGGTGCCTGGTGATAATAATGTTAATTGGACATTTAAGGATGGTGCTTACATGAAAGGTAAAATCCAAATGGATGAGGTAACGCGAGATGACGATGGCAAGTATCATAGGGTCATTATTATGCAAATTCATGGCAGATTAACTAATGAACAAAGAGATTTAATTGGTGAAGACGATAACAATGCACCACCTATTTTAAAAATATATTGGGACAAGGGTAAAGTTAGAGTAAAGACTAAAGTATTGAAAAACATAAATGCTTCAGATACTCAAATATTATTAGAAGATGCCTGGGATGATGATGAAGGATTTAATTTTGAACAAGAAGTAGGATTCAGAAAATTTACTTTAGAAGTCAAGGTCTCGGATGGAAAAATGGTAATTGTTCTTAATGGTAATGAGCATAAAGTTTATGAAAGTATACACATGAAAAAATGGGGTATCTTTGAAAATTATTTTAAAGCTGGAAATTATTTCCAATCTAGGGATAAAGGTGCTTATGCAAAAGTGAGATTTTATGAATTAGAAGTTAGTCATTAAATATAGATAAGCTAATTCTTTTGAAACGACTTTAATACTGCAAAGCTTAAACATTTTTTCGTTACATAATATTAGTTTATGTTATTTTGTGAAAAAATCTTTTGGACCATTAAAAGAAGTTATAGAATATGAAATTAGACACAACGATAAAATCAGATAATTCGGAAATACAAAACAGGGTAATCTCGGAAATCAGGGATCTAATCAATTATAAGAATCTTGAGCCAGGAGATAAATTGCCTTCAGAGCGCATGTTATCCGAAAAATTTGAGGTGTCTAGAGGTGTCATTAGGGAAGCAATACAAAAATTGGAATTCTACGGTCTTCTGAATTCAAGACCACAAAGTGGGACTTTCGTAGCCAATATTGGCGTCATTGCAATGAATGGAATGATAGATGATATTCTAAGACTGGAAGAACAAGATTTCAAATCTCTAGTGGAGACCAGAATACTATTAGAACTTAAAACAGCTCGACTAGCGGCCAAACGAAGAACAATTGAAGATCTAAATGACATGAAATCAGCACTGACAGCTTACAGGGAGAAAGTGCTAAATGGAGAAGACGCCGTGCAGGAAGATTTATTATTTCATTTGGCTATTGCAAAGGCAAGTGGTAATAGTACCATGAATACGTTCATGTTAATGATTACCCCAAAGATTATTACAAATTTTGAAAAATACCATGTATGTGATAAAGGTTTAGCCGAACAAGGAATTATAGAGCATCAAGCAATTTATGATGCTATTGAGCAGCAAAACCCGCAATTGGCAAAGCAAAAGATGAAAGAACACTTTAGTGTGCTGTATCAATATTGTTATAATATATAATTAGCCAACTTAAAAAAGACTAAGATGAAAATAAAAGGATTAAGATGGTGGATTATAGGTTTAATCTTCGTCGCAACAGTTATAAACTATATAGATAGGACAGCGTTTGCTTTACTATGGCCTGAGATGGGTGAAGATTTGGGCATGGATAATTCTGATTATGCCTTAATGTTAAATATTTTCATGTTTACCTATGCGGCTAGTAAATTTTTATCAGGTAGATTATATGATAAAATAGGAACCCGAATAGGGTTTGTTGCTTCAATTGTAGTCTGGTCAGCAGCAGCAGCTTTTCATGCTTTGGCAAGAGGAGTAGTTTCGTTATCAATAGTTCGAGGGCTACTAGGTTTAGGGGAAGCAGGATTGTGGCCAGGAGCTGTGAAGAGTAATGGCGAATGGTTTCCGGTAAAACAGAGGGCGTTAGCGCAGGGTATTTTTAATGCAGGAGCGTCGATAGGCAATGTAGTTGCTCCGGTAATTATAGTTTATTTATATGCCCAGTTTGGATGGCAAGCTACGTATGTGATACTCGGTGGTTTGGGATTGCTTTGGGTAATTCCTTGGCTAGTTGTAAATAAATCAAAACCAGAAACTCATCCCTGGATATCTGAAGACGAAAGAAATCTAATCCTTAATGATCGAATAGCTAATAATGATGTGGCGGTTGAAGGGGCCAAAAGTTTAAGTGTACCCAAAATACTGAGTTTTAAGCAACCATGGGGAATTCTACTATGTAGATTTTTCATTGAACCAATTTGGTGGTTCTTTGCAGGTTGGATGCCAATTTATTTAAATTCCAAATTCGGACTTAGTATAGAAGAAATTGGAAATACCATGTGGATTTCCTATTTAATGGCAGCTGCAGGTGGAATTCTTGGAGGTATGTTTACGGAAGAGGTAATAAAGCGCACTTCGACTGACTTTGGAAGAAAAGCAAGTATAGTGTTAGGTAGCGCTCTAATTATAATAGGCTTTGTGTCCATTATGGTGTTTGTTAGCGATTCTAATTACATGACCTTTATATATTTGGCGGGTGTTGCACTATTCGGTTTCCAATTCGCAATAGGTAATATACAAACTTTGTCTAGTGATTTATTTAAAGGGCCTTCAGTGGGAACGTTGGCCGGATTAGCTGGCACTGTTGCAGCATTTTCACCAATGATAATGAATTGGTTTATTGGTAGAATTACAGAAGGAGGGTCATACACACCAGCATTTGTAGCAATTACAATTTCAGTGGTATTAGCCGTATTGGTAATCTTTATTTTCATCAGAAAGGTAGGATTGGTAGATCAATCCAATGAATAAAAATTAATATAACAGAATTAAACATAATTTAAATGAGCAAAATTGCAATAGTAACAGGAGCAACTGGAGGTATTGGTTTCCAAGTAGCTAAAAGATTAGGTAAAGATGGTTATACCGTCATTATGAATGGAATAGATGATGAAGCTGGAGCGAAAAGACTAAAAGAACTTTCGGACGAAGGAATCAACGCAGAATATTATGGTTTTGATGTTACAAATGAAGATCAAGTAAATTCTAATATTAAAGCTATTGGAGATAAATATGGTCGAATCGATGTACTAGTCAATAATGCTGGTGGATTAGGAGGTAGATCTAGATTTGAGGGTATGACTACCGAATTTTATAGATCAGTAATGGCATTGAATTTAGATTCTACTTTTTTTGCTTCTAGAGCTGCTATACCATATCTAAAAAATGGAGAAAATGCCTCAATTATAAACTATACATCAATCGCTGGCTGGAATGCTGGTGGACCAGGAGCAGGAATCTATGGCACATCTAAGGCCGCAGTTCATGCTATTACTAGAGCCTTAGCTAAGGATTTAGCTGAGTATGGTATTAGAGTTAATGCAGTGTCGCCTGGAACGATAGACACTGACTTTCACAAGCAGATAAAATCGACGAAACCAGAAGTTTTTGCATCATGGAAGAACAATATCTTACTTGGTAAACTGGGCCAACCCGAAGAAGTAGCAGCAGTTGTATCATTTCTAGCTGGTGAAGATGCAAGATTTATAACTGCAGAAACTATACAAGTCGGCGGTGGACAAGGTTTAGGAATATAATAGCAATTAAAATTTGAGTAGCTAATTAGCTTTATCTCATCAACTTGATTAAGCGCTATGTCAAAAGCATAGCGCTTAATTTGTTTTGGAAGAATCTCTAATAATGAGTTCTGCGTCCAAAATTATTTTATTCAGCGTCTGTTTTAATTCCGCTTGCGCAACACGCTCTAAGAATGTTTCTGCAGCCAGCCTACCAATATCTTTACTGTGCTGTTCTATACTGGTAATCGTTGGAGTTACTAATGATGTAAAAGGCTCATTTCCAAATCCGACTAAGCGTATGTCATTGGGTACATTAATCATATTTTCATTTAAGACTTGTAGAGCGCCAAGTGCTGCGTAGTCCCCTGCAACGTACACAGCATCTGGTCTTTTTTCTAGATTTAGTAAGTCCATCATTTTTTTACGACCATCTAAAAGTGTTAAGGAACTTTCAGTGATTAAGCTGTCCTCAAAAGGCAAGTTGTATTTTTTTATCGCATCAATATAGCCTCTAATTCTATTGTTGAAAATTCTAGTACGTCTATAACCCCCAATATGGGCAATACGCTTACAACCTTGTTCAACCAAATGCTTTACAATCATTAGACTACTTTTATAGTCATTGATCCCTACATAATCTACATTTAAATCATTCTCTCCACGATCAAAGAGTATTAAGGGAATTCCTTTCGATTTTATTTTTTCATAATATGATAGGTCAACAGTTTCATTGGCCATGGAAGCAATAATACCATCGACTTGCGTGTATAGTAATGTATCAATATTCTGACATTCCTTTTCGAATGATTCATTAGATTGGGTAATGATAATATTATAACCAGCCTTATTTAGAATTTCTTCCATGCTCTCTAAAACAGAAGAGAAGAAGTTACTGTTAGTCCTTGGTACTATAACCCCTACTAAGTTGCTTTTTCCTTTGCGTAGGGCCGTGGCGAGATGATTAGGTTGATAGTTTAGTTCTTTAGCAATACGTCTTACGGCTTCTTTGGTGTTTTTACTAATCCTAGGGTCATCATGTAGTGCTTTAGAAACAGCCGCAGCAGAAATATCAAGTGCATTAGCTATATCCTTGATTGTTGTTCTTTTTTTATTCGCCAAGTTTTTATATATTTGCTTAAACGTTTAAGCAAAAGTAATGCTTTAAGTTTTAACAATCAAAATCAGGAGGTTTTGATTTATTTTTCTCAAAACTGCTTAAACGTTTAAGCAAACTATTGAATAAACTAATTAAACAACTTAAAAAAATGAAAAAAGTAGTCACTTTTGGAGAGATAATGCTAAGATTGGCACCTCCAGGTTTTCTAAGATTTTCTCAATCCACAAGTTTCGATGTTATATATGGTGGTGGAGAATCTAATGTAGCGGTATCACTTGCTAACTATGGTGTTCCAGTAGATTTTGTGACACGCTTACCTAAAAATGATATTGGTCAATGTGCCATGATGGAAATGCGAAAAAGAGGTGTAGGTGTCGATAAAATCATATATGGTGGGGAACGCTTGGGGATTTATTTTCTCGAGACAGGCGCAGTAAGCAGAGGTAGTAAGGTTGTTTATGACAGGGCGCATTCAGCTATTTCCCAAATAGAACCAGGAATGGTTGACTGGAAATCGGTTTTTAAAGATGTTGCTTGGTTCCATTGGACTGGTATTACACCAGCGATTTCCCAAGGTGCTGCGGATGCTTGTTTAGAAGCTGTTAAAGTAGCTAGCGATATGGGGGTTACTATTTCTACGGATTTAAACTATAGAGCTAAATTATGGACTTATTGTGACGATGCTCATAGAGAAAAAATAATGACGGAGTTAACATCATACTGCGATATTGTTTTGGGTAATGAGGAAGATGCTGAAAAGCATTTCGGTATTCATCCCGAAGGTTTGGATGTACACAAGCACGGTCACGATGTAAAAGCAGAAGCATTTTTGTCAGTTTGTAAACAGATGATGGAGAAATTTCCAAGAGCTCAGAAAGTAATAACAACATTACGTGGTTCAATTTCAGCATCCCACAACACATGGGCTGGCGTATTATATGATGGTAAAAAAATGTATGAAACCCGTCAGTATCAAATTACGGATATCGTTGATCGTGTTGGTGGAGGTGATTCTTTTATGGGAGGTTTAATATATGGATTACTTAAGTATCCTGAGGATGATCAAAACGCATTGGACTTTGCTGTAGCAGCTTCATGTTTAAAGCATACGATTAAAGGTGATGCCAATCTGGTAACCGTTGCAGAAGTAGAAAAATTAATGGGAGGTGATGCCTCTGGACGAGTAGCACGATAAGATTATGGCGAATTTTTCAAGATTAGAAGTAGCGAATGTTATGAAACAGACAGGTCTAGTACCGTTGTTTTATAATGGAGATTTAGAAATTAGTAAGAAAGTAGTTAAAGCGGTTTATGATGGAGGTGCTAGGTTACTTGAGTTTACAGCAAGAGGAGATTTTGCTCATGAAGTATTTGGAGAGCTTAACAAGTACGCTCTTAAAGAACTTCCAGGGATGATAATGGGAGTTGGTTCTGTAACTGATGCGGCAAGTGCCTCGCGTTTTATGGCTCTTGGTGCAAACTTTATTGTAACTCCTGTTTTAAGAGAGGACATCGCTCTAGTCTGTAACAGACGCAAAGTAATGTGGTCTCCAGGATGTGGATCCTTAACAGAAATATGTAGAGCAGAAGAATTAGGTTGCGAAGTTGTAAAACTATTTCCAGGTGGAATTTATGGACCTGGGTTTGTAAAAGCAATCAAAGGACCGCAACCATGGACTAGCATTATGCCTACTGGAGGTGTTTCGCCTACAAGAGATAATTTGGAAGGCTGGTTTAACGCTGGCGTAACGTGCGTTGGAATGGGCTCTAAACTCATTGCGAAAAATGCGGAAGGTAATTATGATTTATCAAAAATTGAATCAGATACGCGAAATGCATTAGCAATTATTAATGAACTAAAATAGAAATTGTGAAGTCGGCGGCAGTAACAATAAAAGAGCTTTCTTGTTTGTCTGGTTACTCTATATCTACAGTATCCAAGGCAATGAACAATAAGAAAGACATTAGCTTAGAAACCCGTAAGGCCATTAGAAATATTGCAAAACAGCATAATTATATACCCAATAATTATGCTGTTTCACTTAGAAGTAAAACTTCAAAGTCTATTGCTATTATTGTTCCTAAAGTGACTGAGCGCTGTTTTAACCAAGCACTGGATAGTCTTCAAAAAAAAGCGGAAATCGAGAATTATAGAATTTTGTTTTATCAATCTTTTGGCAACAAGTCAAGGGAAAAAAATTACATTAATAGTTTAAATGATGGGTCCGTTCATGGCATCATAGTTATCTCTAAAGAGCCTAGGACTAAAAATTATTCTAACTATTCTATGCCTGTTCAAGCTTTAAATATTGAAGAGTATCATTCGATTGAGGAGATTAGCAAACGTGCTGAGCAAAGTCTAACAAGATTACTAGCTTTATAGAATCAAACTCAAGACTTGGGGTTGCCCTGCGGATTGAAAAAATGCTATTTCTTGTACTAATACCTTCGCAACTATCTTCAATGAATTGCTGAAATAAAAGAGCCAACTTTCATTTTTCATGTATTAAGGAGAGGTATATTTCATCATTATAGTAAATACGATTTTAAATAGTTGTACGATAATAGACCCGTATTGCACTATAGCTCATTAACCAAATAATTTTACTGCGTATATTTACACTGCAAACTAGTATATATGACTTCTTTTATTACTGATGACTTTTTATTGCAAACAGACTTTGCGAAAACACTCTATCATGATTATGTAAAATCACTTCCAATAATTGATTATCACAATCATTTGTCTCCACAATCTATTGCAGAAGATTATAAATTCGAAAACATAACACAAGTTTGGTTAGCTGGTGACCATTATAAATGGCGTGCCATGAGAGCTTATGGTATCGATGAGAAATATATCACGGGAAACGCAACTGACAAGGACAAGTTTTTAAAGTGGGCTGAGGTGGTACCTTATACCGTCAGAAATCCATTATACCACTGGACGCATTTAGAGTTGAAGCGTTATTTTGATATAGACGAAATGTTGTCACCAGAAACTGCAGAGTCTGTATGGAATAAAACATCTGAGTGTTTAATGAGGAAATCACATTCGGCCAATGGTTTATTAAAAATGATGAATGTAGAATCATTATGCACAACAGATGACCCTACAGATACCTTAGAGCATCACATGGCAATTCATAGGGAGGATAAAAAAGTAAAAACCTTTCCAACTTTCAGACCAGATAAGGCATTCGCTGTTGAAAACATGGGTGCTTACAATGTATATTTAGAAAAATTAGAAGCTGTAACTTCAGTTTCAATCGAGAATTATGAAGATCTCATACACGCGCTTCAAAAGCGTGTTGATTATTTCCATGAAGTTGGAGGGCGATTAGCGGATCATGGATTAGAACAACTGTATTATTTTGAAAATGATACTTTCGATATTAAGGACTTATTCAAAAAGATAAAGGCTAAAAAAATATTGTCTTCAGAAGAAATCAGGTTTTTTAAATCTCATACTATGATTCATTTAGGTAAAATGTATCATGCTAAGGGTTGGACACAGCAATTGCATTTAGGTGCTATAAGAAATAATAATAAGCGTTTACTGGATTCTTTGGGACCAGATACTGGTTTCGATTCCATAGGTGACTTCTCACAAGCAAGAGCTCTGAGTGAATTCTTAAATACATTAGATAGTAGCAATCAACTGGCAAAGACTATTGTATATAATCTTAATCCATCAGACAATGAAGTATTTGCAACTATGATTGGAAATTTCAATGACGGCACCATAAAAGGTAAGATGCAATTTGGTTCGGCTTGGTGGTTCTTAGATCAAAAAGATGGTATGGAAAAACAACTGAATACGCTTTCCAATCAAGGTCTCTTAAGCTGTTTTGTTGGCATGCTTACCGACTCACGAAGTTTCTTATCGTTTCCGCGGCACGAGTATTTTAGACGAATTCTTTGTAATCTCATTGGCAATGATGTTGCGAATGGAGAATTACCGAATGACGAAAAACACTTAGGCAAAATAGTTAGCGATATCTGTTACTACAATGCTAAAAACTATTTTGACTTTAATTAAAAAATATAATGAAAGAAGTCGTTTGGGGAATTATTGGCTGTGGTGATGTTACTGAGGTGAAAAGTGGTCCTGCCTTTAGGCAAGTGGAAAATTCAAGACTACTAGCAGTAATGCGAAGAGATGCAGAAAAAGCGGAAGATTATGCTGTAAGACATAAAGTACCCTTATTTTTTAACGATGCCAATGCCATAATAAATCATAAAGATATAAATGCTATATACATAGCTACACCACCATCGACGCATCTTGAATATGCACTAAAGGTCTTAAAGACCAATAAAAACGTGTATATAGAAAAGCCGATGACCCTTAATTTTAATGAGGCAATATTACTGAGAGATGCTCTAAGAAAGAGTACTGCTAAACTCACCATTGCGCATTACAGGAGACAATTACCAATGTTTTTAGAAGTGAAACGTGTAATCGATGAAAAGGTGATTGGAGATATAACTTCAGTGAACTTGAAATTGTTCCAATCTAGGAAAGCAGCTTTAACTACAAAATCAGAAAGCAATTGGCGCATCAATCCTGAAATTTCGGGAGGTGGATACTTTAATGATTTGGCGCCACATCAACTAGATTTATTGATCTATTGGTTTGGTGCGGTAGAGCGTTTTTCAGGATCATCTACATTTAAACATTCAACTGAAAATGTTGCATCTCAAACTAAAGGAACCATAAACTTTAAAAATGGTATTTCATGCAATGCAAGCTGGGATTTTATAGCTCCGGAGGGCGAAGAACTGGATGAATGTCGTATTTCAGGAACTCATGGTTCTGTTGCTTTTCCCCTTTTTGGGAAAGACATTATTTTAGAATCAAAAGGAAGAAGTGAGGTCTTAACATTCGACCATCCAAAACATATACAGCAACCATTAATACAAGCTACAGTAAATTATTATTTAGGTAAAAGTGTAAATCCTTGTCCTATTGAGGATGGAATAATGGGCATGCAGATTATAGATGAGTTTTCACAATAATTTATCCAGCGATACACCTCAGAATCTTAATAGTTGATTTAGTCACAAGAAATACGATATAGTAGTTATTGTTCAGAATTTTAAATGTAGCTTCATTATCTAGATTTGATCCAATATTTTAATGTTAGTACTACTTAAAACTTTTGTATGACCATTTCTGGACATTAGATAACCTAACATAGGCTATATTTACGAGGTAAAATCATAATCGATGAATAAACATTTTCAAGCCATACTTTGTTCAATTGTAATGGGTTTCATTTGTTGTTCACTGTCTATGGCACAGGAGCTTCCCAGGATGCTTGAAGAAAAATCAAATGAAGACGATAAATATCTACCCGATTTTAGTTTTGCTGGTTATCATAATGGGGAGGTAGAAATTCCTATGAATGTGGGCGAAGTTTTTTATGCTTCTGACTTTGGTGTAGTAGCTAATGATGGTTTAGACGACTCCAAAGCTTTGAAAATTGCCATAAAAGAAGCTTTGAAATTTGATGGTAAGGTGACTTTGCAATTGCCTCCTGGACGAATTATTTTAAGCGACATACTATATCTAGAGCGAAGTAATTTTGTGCTGAAAGGCGCAGGCACAGGTGTTAATGGTACAGAAATTTATTGTCCAAGACCTCTAATGTACATGGAAGATCCAGAGGTGCTTCAAGAACTTAGGGAGTACTTAATTGAATTTGATAAAAGGCAACGAGAAGAAGAGAATAACATCGATTTGCCATTTTCCCAATATGCTTGGTCAGGTGGTTTTATTTGGACAAAAGTACCGAATACTCGAGTAAAACCATATTTACAGAAGTATGAAAAGCCTTATGATGTTCTAGCCGATATTTCTTCAGGGAAACGAGGAACATTTACGCTTAAGGCATCAAGCATTAAAGATTTAAACGTTGGTGATGTAGTAGAACTTCAACTTTATAATAAAGATGGCGAGGATGGCGAAATCATTTATGATCTTTATAAAAATCAGGATGTTAAGGTGGGTAGTCATCATTGGAATTTCCCTGACTTACCTTTAATAAAGCAGCAAGTAGAAATCACCGCAATTAAAGCTAATAAGATTACAATTAGTAGTCCTTTAACAATTGATATAAGGCCTAATTACAAGGCTCAAATAGTAAAGTGGAACCATCTTAAAGAAGTGGGTATTGAGCATTTTAGAGTAACATTTCCAAAATCACCGAGAGTTGCACACCATGTGGAAAAAGGTTTCAATGCTATTTATTTAACACGGGTTTACAACAGTTGGGTAAACAATGTTATGATTGATAATGCTGATAGTGGTGTAATAACAGAAGAAATTGCCAATGTTACTATAAGTGATGTCGTTACTAAAGGTGAAAATTTTGCACATTATACCGTAATGATGCAAGGGACTTATAATGTGCTGGCCCGAGGGATTAAAGTTTATAATATGGCAGAACACCCTCTCAGTTTTAATACTTTGGCAACAAAAAGTGTCTATTTGGATTGTGAAGTTTTTGTAGATCCTATTTTAGATCAACATTCTGGCGCAAATCATCAAAACTTATTTGATAATATCAAAGTGCACTTAACTCCAGAAGAAAATAGAACTTATCCGCTTTTCGCAGGTGGTGGTGCAGGCTATTGGAAACCATCGCATGGCGCTTACAGCACTTTTTGGAATATAGAGGTCATGTTTTTAGAGGGCATGGATTCTTCTAAATCGATACTATTGAATGGCATGGAAGATGGGCCTTTCGCAAGAGTAATTGGCGTCAAGGGTAATCATAAAATTGAAGTAAATTATGGTCCAAACGCCCATCTAGACCGCATTAATCAATCTTTAGAAACTATTCCGTCTTTATATAAGTATCAATTAACACAGCGAATTAAGAATTAAGACTATCTTTTCTATCTTTAGATTGTAATCACTGAATCCTATATTAATGCTCAGATATAGTATTATTATTGTTTTTTTGCTCTATTGTTCCTTTGGTGCTGCTCAGGAAGACAAGTACCAATTCAAACACATTTCTACATCTGAGGGATTGTCGCAGAGTTCTGTTATCTCGATTCACCAGGATAATCTTGGTCAGATGTGGATTGGCACACGTGATGGATTAAACAAATACGATGGCACTAACTTCACTATCTACAGAAATGAAATAGGTAATCCCAACTCCATAAGTAATAATGATATTTTGTCAATCGTTCAAGATACGGATGGTTTTATATGGATTGGAACGTATAATGGATTAAATAGATACGATCCTAAAAAAGATGCATTTACTAGGTATTTTCATAGTGAAGAGAATTCGTCTTTAATAAATAATACCATTTGGACTATAGAGGAATTATCCAATGGGGAATTATGGATAGGTTCTTCTGCAGGTCTATCAGTTTATGATAAGAAAACAAATGCGTTTCATTCGTTTTTAAAAAGTGAAGATCCTAATAGCATTTCTGGAAATCATATTCTTTCAATCTTGCAAATTAAGGATGGATCAGTTTTTATCGGTACAACTTCTGGTTTAAGTAAGGTTGTTAGAGATAGTTCAAATACGATTAATTTTGAAACAATTAAAGGAACAGAAAATACTTATATACAAGATTTAGTAGAAAGTCCAGATGGGACTTTGCTAATTGGAACGCGGAATGAAAGTATATTAGAATATGATTTCGATTCTAAGAAGTTGTCTAACTATTTCTCTCAAGAGCAGCTGGTTGATAAAAACTTAAATGTACGTCAATTACTTTTTGATAATGATAATAAACTTTGGATTGGCACCTATGATGGCCTACAGATTTCTTACAATAAAGAGAATTTAATAGTTTTAAAAAGCCGAATAATAGACTCTGGAAGTTTAAGTAAAAATTCAGTAAAATATTTATTCAAGGACAAGAAAGGGTCTATATGGATTGGGACCTATTATGGTGGGCTAAACATTTGGGATGAATCTAATGGCAATTTTAAAAGTGTAACCCAGAAATCCGGTCAAAATGGATTAAGCTATAGCGTTATTAGTTCTATTGGAAGCTATAAAAACCTATTGTTCTTTGGAACTGAAGGTGGTGGTATTAATATTTACAATAGGAAAGATAATCAGTTTTCTTATTTAACTAAAAACAGTGTCCCTCAACTTTCCAATAATAATATTAAAAGTTTGTATTTATCAGAAGATAACTCACTTTGGGTTGGGACTTTTGATACAGGGCTTCAGGTTTTGGATGTTACCAATCTCGATTTCAGTAAATCCATACTATCTCCTGAATTAATTGTGCTCCTAGAAGATGTTGGCGTTTATAGTATTACTCAGGATAATGATGATAACATGTGGTTTGGGACTTTCGGGAAAGGTCTTGTGAAATACCATCTTGTTTCAAAAATGATTGAGACCTATCAATATAATCCTAAGTCGGAAAAAACGATTTCTAGTGATTTGGTGAGAACGGTTGTGGTCGATTCAAAAGACAATATTTGGGCTGGTACGCAGAGAGGGCTTAATAAAATTAGCCCGAATGGAGATATTACCAATTATTTTTATGATAATAAAATACAATCTGGTGATGATATACTTTCTGTTTATGAAGACGAAAATAAAACGATCTGGGTAGGAACTAAAGCCAGGGGTCTTTTTAAACTAGCTCCAACAGGCTTTGAGCATGTTAATTTAAGGGATAATAATCAGAATGTTTCCACCATTCATAGTATTCTAGAGGATGATGATGGAAATTTATGGATAGCCACAAATCAAGGACTTGCTAAGTATAATATCCAAAAGAAAACACAATTTGTTTATAATCAAAAAGAAGGCCTAATCAGTAATGAATTTAATGATAATGCCTGTTTAAAAATTGGCAATTCAAGTTTTTATTTTGGAGGTCCTGTTGGTATCACATTTTTCAATTCCAAAGAAATAACAACCAACGATTACGCTCCACAAGTAATAATAGCCAGTTTTAAAATTAAGAATAAGTCTATTGGTATTAACGACGATAATTCCATCTTACAAAACACTATTCCCTTTACCAAGGGTCTAAAGCTTAATTACGACCAAGGAAATTTTAGTGTAGATTTTACCATTCCTAATTTTATTAACTCAAGTAAGAATAAATATAAATACCGCTTAAAAGGTCTCGAAGAAGAGTGGATTGAGACTACGGAGAACAGTGCGTCGTATACTATCCAAAATGCTGGTGACTATATCTTCGAAGTAAAAGGTGCAAATAGTGATGGAATTTGGAACGAAAATTCCACCCAAATAAGAATAGAAGTTGCTCCGGCACCATGGCGAAGTTGGTGGGCGTTTTTGATTTATGGACTACTTATATTGGGAGCATTATACTTTCTAGTGAAGATATTAAAATCTCGGACTAAATTACAAACGGAGCTTGAATTAGAACATAGGGAGGTAGAGCGCACTAAAGAAATCAATAAGGCAAAATTGGAGTTTTTTACTAATGTCTCTCACGAGTTTAGAACACCATTAACACTTATTTTAGGCCCTCTACATCAGATTTTGGAAGAATATAAAGGCAGTAGTAAAATGTATAAAAAACTATTGGTCATAGAAAGTAGCGCAAAGCATTTATTACAGCTTATAAACCGCCTAATGGACTTTAGGAAATTTGA
Organism: Winogradskyella flava; assembly: GCF_014243395.1. Lineage (GTDB taxonomy): Bacteria > Bacteroidota > Bacteroidia > Flavobacteriales > Flavobacteriaceae > Winogradskyella > Winogradskyella flava. Next base: position 792,208 of record NZ_JACLCP010000001.1, read on the forward strand.
AAACAATCTTTACAAGCTAGAAGCGGCCGAAGGCAATATTGTTAAGTTTTTAAGAGAGATTTACTTGTCCTTTGCAGAATATGCTAAAGATGGTAATTACGAATACGATTTCCATACCTCGGATGATGAAATCCTTGTGTATTATGATCGCTATAAACTAGAACGGGTATTCTATAATTTAATTTCCAATGCATTTAGGTATACGCCTCAAGGCGGTAAAATAGCTCTAAGAATCCGTAAGGAAAACGATGCGATCGATATTAAGGTTGAAGATTCTGGTGTGGGTATTTCACAAGAGAATCGAGATAAAATATTTGAACGGTTTTATGAGATGGCATTGAATAAGAATCCAGATAGTAATTATAATAGGGGTACTGGAATTGGCCTATCCATCACAAAAAATATTGTTGGTCTTCATAAAGGAGAAATAAGTGTGAGAGATAATGAAGATGGCGCAGGTTCCGTCTTTTCAGTTAAACTACTTCTTGGACATGAGCACTTATCTGATGGAGAAATCATAAAAGATTTTAGGTTTAGTGATGATGTCTCTCAATATGTAAAGCAATTGGACATTAAGCAACCTGAGCCTGAAGACCAATGGATTGAAGAACTTCCATCCAAAGATAAAGCAACAATATTATTGGTAGAAGATCACAAACCATTAAGGAAGTTTATGCGAGACATATTAAAGCATAAGTATAATATTCTAGAAGCCGAAAATGGAAAAGTTGCATTAAAAATTGCACAGAAAGAGTCTCCAGATTTAATTGTAAGTGATGTTATTATGCCCGTCATGGTTGGGACCGAATTGTGTGCAACTATTAAGGAAGATATTCGCACTAGCCATATTCCTGTAATATTATTGACCTCAAGAACTGCACTAATTTATAGAATTGAAGGGCTGCGCAGTGGAGCCGATGATTATATAAGTAAACCTTTTGATGTCAATGAATTTAAGATTCGAATTAAAAATTTATTGGAATCAACCTCTCGACTTAAGGATAAGTTTGCATCAGAAGATCCCCTTTTACCCAATGAAATTATTGTGTCCTCATTAGATGAAAAACTTTATAAAAAGGCCTTGCAAATTGTGGAAAACAATATAGGTAATGAGCAGTTTGATATTCCATATTTCTGTTCAGAATTAGGTGTGAGCAGAACTATGTTATTTGTTAAAATCAAAGCATGGACTAATTTCACACCTAATGAATTTATTCAACATTTTAGAATGAAGCGTGCCGCCCAACTCCTAGAACAAGGAAAAATTAATATTTCTGAAGTAAGCTATAAAGTTGGATTCCGCAACCCAAAGTACTTCAGTAAATGTTTTCAAAAAAAGTATGGTGTAACACCTTCAAAGTATTCCAGCCAATTTTCCACGGATTTTTAACATGCTTATTATTTTGGATTAAGATCAATTATCGGATATTTTGATACCCTTTTTCGGATTTTTAGATGGTTTCTTTAACCTATTTTTAAAATGTGAAAAAAAATAAATCCAATAAAATATTTTTAGAGATTTTACTGGCTTCAATTATTGTAACATTGGGTTTAATTGTTATCTATTTTAGTTAATCTTAAAGATTTTAACATTTTAAAATAGCGAAAACGTAATAGTTAACATAAAATTATATATATTTGGTAAACCAATCTGGTAAACCAATTTTTAAAGTGTTGATTTACAACTTTTTAAAAATTAAAACTAATGACTAATTCTAATAAATCAATTAATTAAAAACTTTCTTATGCAAAAACAACTTAAAAATTTAAAGGTGAAGTGGATACCTATATTGGTATTTACTTTATTTGGCTTTGCTCTTAATGCGCAGCAAACAGTCACTGGTAAAGTAACCAGCGCGTCCGATGGAATGTCGTTGCCAGGAGTGAATATAGTGGTCAAAGGAACGACGCAAGGTGCTTCTACTGATTTAGATGGCATGTATAGCATTAATGTTCCTAGTCAAGAATCTATATTAGTGTTTAGTTATTTAGGTTTTACGACGCAAGAGATTGCAGTGGGTTCTAGAACTGAAATAAACGTAGCTCTTGCAGATGACGCAGCACAACTTAATGAAATAGTAGTAGTTGGTTATGGTTCTCGTAAGAAAAGTGATCTTACAGGCGCAGTTTCATCCGTAAACTCAAAGGAACTAACTGCTTTTCCATTATTAGATGCATCACAAGCATTACAAGGTCGTGCAGCAGGTGTTGTCGTTCAATCCAATAATGGTGGTGAGCCAGGTGCTCCTATTAATATACAAATTAGAGGAAATACCTCTATTGGAGCTAGTAGTAATCCACTGATTGTAGTAGATGGTTTTGTGGGTGCAGTATTCCCACAACCTGCTGACATCGCATCTATGGAAATTCTCAAAGATGCTTCGGCAACAGCTATATATGGGTCTAGAGGTGCCAATGGTGTTGTTTTAGTGACTACAAAAAAGGGTAGTAAAGGGAAGCTAACGGTAGAAATAAATTCTAATTATTCAACTCAAAATACTACAAATGAATTAGATTTATTAAATGCAGATCAATTCGCAGCGTACCAAACAACTCTAAATTCGGGTTATACTCAGGGAGATGCAAATACCGATTGGCAGGATTTGCTATATAGAAACGGTAGTACTCAAAATCATCAATTTTCATTTTCAGGAGGAAGTGAAAAAGTGAATTTTTATGCGTCGACCAATTACTTCAAGCAAGAAGGGGTTATTGTAAATTCTGAATTTGAGCGTATCTCATTTTTAGCAAATGTTGATGCTGAAGTGACAGATAAATTGAAATTAGGAATGAATCTATTTGGTAGTAGAGGAAATCAAGATGGTGTTCCTACACAATCAACAGGCCAAACTGCTAATGGTGGTGGAGATGATGTTGTGTCGCTAACTTTCCGATTCGCACCAGATTTAGGAATAAAAGATGAGAACGGAAACAATACGATTAACTCTGTTGGAGATAATGTAGACAATCCATATGCTATTGCAACTGAGGGTGTAAATAGTACAAAAAATGATAATTTCAGAGCGAATTTGTACGCTGATTACGAAATTTTAGAAGGACTGAGTTTCAAAACAACTTTTGGCTATAGTACAAGAAACCAAAATTTTGGCCTTTTTAGACCATCAACGTTAATTGTTACTGCTGGAGGTGGTACAGGAGGTAGTGCCACTATACAAAATTTAAAGAATACTAATATATTAAGTGAGAATTATTTAACATACAATAGAGAGGTTGGTAAAGGTGACTTAACGTTATTAGCAGGTTATTCTTATCAAAAAAATACTACAGAAACTTTTTCTGCGGGTGCTCAAGGATTCACTTCAGATTCTTTTTCGTTCTCTAACTTAGGATCAGGTGCTGTACAGTTAATTCCAACATCTTCTTTTTCTGAAACAGAAATACAATCACAATTTGGTAGAATAAATTTTGATTGGGATGATAAATATTTGTTTACCGCTACAGTAAGACGAGACGGTTCATCAAATTTTGCGAAAAATGAAAAATATGCTATTTTTCCTTCAGGTGCAATTGGCTGGAAAATTTCAAACGAAGAGTTTATGCAAGGCATCGAACAAATTTCTAATCTAAAACTTAGAGCTAGTTATGGTGTTACGGGTAATCAAGGTATTGCACCTTATGGTTCACTAGCAACTTTTGGCTCAGTATTTACACCAATTAATGGACAGACTGTAATTAATGTAACTCCAGGTCAAGTAGCTAATCCAGATTTAAAGTGGGAATCTTCTTATCAAACAAACATTGGTTTAGATATAGGTCTATTGGATAATAGAATTTCATTATCATTAGATTATTATAATATTGATACTAAAGATTTGATTATAGCAGATACTAGTCAGCCACAATACCTAGGTTTTTTAAACCCTGCTAGTTTAAGAAATGTTGGAGAAATCAATAATCGAGGTTTTGAGATTAACTTGAATACACGAAATATTAGTAATGAGAATTTCACGTGGACTACAGATTTTAATTGGTCTACAAACAAAAACGAATTTGTTACTTTATTAAATGGAGAAGATATCTTTCAAGATGCGTCTCCTGGTTATTTTAATATAGACAGAACCCATGTGCTCAGAGAAGGAGAGTCTGTAGGTGTTTTTTGGGGTTATGAATACCAAGGTGTTTACCAAGGTGGTGATTTACCTGCTGGAACAGGTCTTTTGCCTGGTGCAGAAGCTGGTGACCAATTGTTTACTGATTTAGATGGTGATGGAGAGATTACACCTGGAGACGATCAAAAAATAATAGGGGATCCTACACCAAATTGGACATTTGGTATTACTAATAACTTTACGTACAAAAATTTTGATTTAAATATCTTTTTTCAAGGTTCACAAGGCGGTGATATTATGAATTTAACAGCTGTGCAGTTATTTAATGGAGATTCTAATGCGACTACAGATATACTAAATTCGTGGACGCCAACAAATACCGATACTAATATCCCTCGTGCGAGACTGAGAGGAAAAGAAATCTCTTCTCGTTTTGTCGAAGATGGTAGTTATATCAGATTAAAGAATATAGCGATAGGTTATAATTTACCTCTTGAGCTTGTTGAGAAGATAGGTTTGGATGGTGTCAGAGTTTCTATAAGTGCGCAAAACTTACTCACTATTACAGACTATTCTGGCTTAGATCCTGAGGTCAATTTCTTAGGAAGCGGTGGTTCAGGAAATCAAAATACATTTAATGGGTTTGATTTTGGAAATTATCCGACCGTTAAATCGTTCAATTTTGCGGTTAATTTAAGATTTTAGTATTAAATTTATATAAAAAATATATTATGAAAACGTATAAGTATTTATTCTTATTGATAGGTATATCAATATTTGGATGTTCAGATTTGGAAGAAGAGCCGGTTGGTTTATTGGCTCCAGATGGGTTTTTTAATACAGTTGATGACATTGAGACTGCAGCAAATGGAGCCTATGGACACATGACTCATGAAGATTTCTGGGGAAGAAAAATGTCTTTAACATTAATGCTTAGGGGTGACATGGTAGACATAGGGGACCCAACAACATCAACAAGACGAATTGAACATAATGAGTTCAACGTGCCTACGGATAATGGTATGATTAGTGGTTACTGGTTAAGGGTTTATCAAATGATAGCGGCTGCTAACCAAGCTATTGCGGGAGCAGATGATGTTAATGTAGCAGACGAAATTAAGAACCCAATGACTGCAAGAGCATATTTTGCAAGAGCTTTTGCTTATTTTCATCTGGTAAGACAATTTGGTGATATTCCTTACATAGATGCACCAATAACTGATTTAGAAGCTTCAAGTTCAATAAGTAAGACATCAGCAGCAGATGTTTACGCAAATATTATTGCAGATTTACAATTTGCTAAAACATGGTTGCCAGATACTCAGATAGCAAGATCTATTCCTGCGAAATCCGCGGCACATTCATATTTGGCATTGGTATATTTAACAATAGGCGATTATCAAAATGCTTACACAGAAGCAAAAGGAGTTATTGATAATGAAAGTGTATACAACTTAGGGTTGGAAGCTGATTTTCAATCTTTATTTGATGCGTCACAAATAGATAATTCTGTAGAACCAATATTTACTTTAGATTTTATTGGTGCCAGTAATGGTGATGATGGTAGAGACTATCAAGCAGCGCTAACAGGTCTTAGAGATGATGAACAGTATGGCCTTGGAGGTGGCTGGTCAGTTGGAGTACCTTCTTTGGAGGTTTATAATACATGGGATGGTAGAGATTACAGAAAAGCTGTTAGTTTAGATACAACGGGAGTTTTTGATGGCGTTCTTCAGCCTTATCAAGTTTTTAGAGAAAGTGGTGCAGGTAGGGGTGTCAACAGGCCTCATATCGCAAAATACACAAGAGCAATTGGTGAGACGGCAACAGGGAATGGTAGAGGTTCAAATGCTAACTATATGATGATACGCTATGCTGAAGTACTATTAATAGCTGCAGAAGCTCATAATGAAATAAGTGGTGGTAGTGCAGAGGCAATGGGTTATGTTAACAGGGTAAGGGCACGTGCTAGGAATAGTAACGGAGTTACTTCTGGATTATTCCCAGAGGATATTGCTGGATTGTCTCAAGATGCATTAAGAGATGTAATATTGGAAGAGCGTAAATGGGAATTGGCCTTTGAGTTCAAAAGATGGTATGATATTGCTAGAAGACAATTGGGTTCTGATGTGTTTAGTGCTTCGGGGTTAGAGGGTGACAAACCTAATTTTGATCCAAGCCAAGATTACTTGTTCCCACTACCGGCTCAAGAATTAGCAAGAAACCCTAATTTACTACCACAGAATCCAGGATACTAGGATATTAGTGTTTCAAATAAGAGAGAGTTAGTCTTGTGTCTTTTAATCCTTTGGATTTGTGGACTTCATGAATACAAATTCAAAGGGGTGGGACATAAATAACGACTTATAAATAAAAAAATCGGCTCTAATGTAAGAGCCGATTTTTTTTTATGTATAAACCATGTGATCAGGTTTTATGAATATGGTCAATGGGTTAGGCTATAGAATAAGTATAACTTGTTTTCATTCTATCAATACTGTGCATTGTATGTTTATATACCTAAATTGTACTTATGAATCTATATATTTTACTGGATTTAATATCTTAGAATAAATTAATTACATACTAAAGAAAACTATTTTAAGTTTCTGGATATGTCTAAAATAACTGACTTTAACTCATCAATATGACAAGATCAATTTATTCATTCTTTATATGCATCATTTTTTTGACGGCCTATAGCTGCAAAGACAACCCAAAACATACAGATGACATTGCTGAATCGCCAGAGCAACAATTAAAACAGCGGTATTCAAAACTAGTTACTTATCCGTTGGATTCAACAGCGTTTCCAAGAAGTGTAAATTTAAAAACCAATAACCTTAAAAAAGTACCCTCCAAGGACTGGACCAGTGGTTTTTTTGCGGGTAATCTTTGGCAAATCTATGAGCTAACTGGAGATACCGCATACAAGAATAAGGCTAAAAAATGGACGGCATTTATTGAAAAAGAAAAATTCAACGATCGTACTCACGATATGGGCTTTAAAGTTTTTAATAGTTTTGGCAAAGGTCTTAAAATTGAGGATGATCAAGAATATAAAGACAATATATTAATGAGCGCTAAAACATTAATTACAAGATATAACGATACTGTTGGTAGCATAAGGTCATGGGACTTTAATAAGAAAAGATGGAAATTTCCTGTAATTATTGATAACATGATGAATTTAGAACTTCTGTTTGAAGCCACAAAGATTTCAGGAGATAGTATATTTCATAATATAGCAGTGAAACATGCAAATACTACATTAAAAAATCATTTTAGACCAAACAATAGTACTTGGCATGTGTTGGATTATGACCCTGAAAATGGAGACATTAGAATGCGTGTAACGCATCAAGGTATCAATGATGATTCGTCATGGGCCAGAGGACAAGCTTGGGGAATATACGGCTTCACCATGGCGTATAGATATACAAAGGATCAAAGGTACTTAGATCAGGCTAAAGCAACTGCCGCTTTTTTTCTTGATCATCCCCATCTTCCGGAAGATGGGATTCCATATTGGGATTTTGACGCACCAAATATACCAGATGAACCTAGGGATGTTTCCGCTGGCGCTATAGTTGCTTCTGCATTAACTGAACTCTATGCCTACACTGATAATGAATATTATTTAAACTACAGTAAAAAAGTAATACATACGATAAAATCCTCAGACTATATTTTAGATAAAGACATTGAATATCCATTTATATTAGATCATAGTTCAGGCGATTGGTCTAAGAGATCAGAAATGGATGAGCCCATAGTATATGGAGATTATTATTTTTTAGAAACCTTATTGAGATTAAAAGATTTAAAATAATATGAAATTAAAAATGATAGGTTTAAGATATATAGTTATAAGTTTTTTCTTCTTAGTAATTGTCTCGTGTGGAAATACTACTGCAGATAATGACAATATAATTCGAAGCAAAGTAAACATTAATGACAACTGGGCTTACTTAGAAAATAATACAGAAGATATTGGTGTTGTGTTAGACCAAAGCAATTGGGAAAATATAAATTTACCTCATACTTGGAACGCGCTTGATGCGACTGATTTAGAGCCGGGCTATAGAAGAACGGCAAGCTGGTATAGGAAAGAATTAGATGTACCATCCATTGCCGCTAGTCAAATCTATCAAATTTATTTTGAAGGTGTGAATATTGTTAGTGAGGTCTATATCAATGGCAAAAAAGTTGGAGGACATACTGGCGGTTATATTGGTTTTACGATAGATATAACAGAAAGCATTACTTCAGGAAAAAACGAACTCTTAGTTAGAGTAGACAACGGATATAATCCAGAGGTGATTCCATCTCAAAAGAGTGATTTCTTCATTTTTGGTGGCATCACCAGAGATGTGTGGTTAGAAACACTTCCTAAACAGCACTTAACCAATTTAAAAATAACAACACCGAATGTTTCAAATGAAAAAGCAGACTTAAGAGCTACGGTTAAGGTTAGTGTTCTAAATTCAGATACAAAAATCAAGGCGATATTGACTGATGCTAATGGTGCTGAAGTCAAATCTTCTCTTTTTGATGTGGTGAATGGAAATTCAACTATAAGTTTTGAGAACTTAAAGGATATTAAACTTTGGGATACGGATAATCCTAATCTCTATACTTTAAATGTCCAGCTCCTGGAAAATGATAATGTAAAAGATGAAATATCTGATAGGGTTGGTTTTAGATGGTTCGAATTTAAAGATCATGGTGCTTTTTACCTTAATGGTAAACGCTTATTGTTAAGAGGCACGCACCGCCATGAAGAACATGCAGGTGTAGGTGCAGCGATGACCAACGACCAGCATAGAGCGGACATGGAACTCATAAAAGATATGGGAACCAATTTTGTACGGTTGGCCCACTACCCTCAAGACCCAGAGGTCTACAAGGCTTGTGATGAATTGGGTCTATTGGTTTGGGACGAATTACCTTGGTGCAGAGGAGGTCTAGGTAATGATAATTGGAAGAAAAACACAAAGCATATGCTTAAGGAAATTATAAATCAAAATTATAATCATCCTAGTATTATATTTTGGTCCTTAGGCAATGAGATTTATTGGTTACCAGATTTTGAAGATGGAGATAATAGAGAACATATCAATATCTATTTAAAAGAACTAAATGATTACGCTCATGAATTAGATCCGACTCGAAAAACAGCTATTAGAAAATATTATGAAGGCGCTGATATTGTCGATGTGTTTTCGCCATCAATTTGGTCAGGATGGTATTCTGGTAGTTATAAGAGTTATCGAAAAGCAGTTGACCAGTATAAAGCAGAATACAAACATTTTATACACACAGAATATGGTGGCTCAAGTCATTTGGGACGACATACTGAAAATCCAATTACTGGAGAAGGTAAAATTCAAGCAGACGGTTGGGAAGAAGCTATCGTGCAAACGGATGTCGCCAATATTGCACAAATAGGTGATTGGAGTGAAAATTATATTGTGGATTTGTTTGATTGGCATTTGCGTATTTCTGAAAATGATTCAACGTTTATAGGTAATGCGCAGTGGGCTTTTAAAGATTTTGGAACACCCTTACGACCAGAAAATGCCATTCCATATATGAATCAAAAAGGATTGGTAGATAGGAACAATAACCCTAAAGATGCCTTTTATGTCTTTAAAAGTTATTGGAACAAAACAGATCCTTTTACCTATATAGAGTCACATACATGGACAGAGCGTCAAGGACCTAAAGGATTGGCAAGGGACGTTAGTGTTTATAGTAATTGTCCAGAAGTAGAATTGTTTCTCAATGGTGAAAGCTTGGGTACTAAAAAGCGTGATATAAAATCATTCCCAGCGGCTGGATTAAATTGGAGTTTAAATTTTAAAGAAGGAAAAAATAAATTAGTTTCTGTTGGTAAAACCGTGGATGGTAAAGAGGTTAATGACGAATTGGATATTGACTATCGATTTACTAAGAACGGTAAAGCCAAAGGACTTAAGTTAGACTATGAGCTATTGGATAATGGTAATTATTTAGTAACTGCGATTGCACATGATAGCAATGGTTTGCGTTGTTTGGATTATGAGGATAGAGTCTATTTTCAATGCTTAGCTGGTGGAGAAACAAAGAAGAATTTAGGAACACCAACAGGAAGTGAATCTATTGAAATGGCTAACGGAAAGGCGTCAATAGAGGTAAAACCTTTTTCAAAAGACGAGCCACTTAAAATGATGGTTCTAAATCAAAGTTTTAAAGGCACCTATTTAACAATAGAATAATTCGTAGTCATCCATTATGGAGCACTTGCTTTTTAAATCGCGTTTTTCGGTTGAAATATGTTTGGGTGTCATATGTATTTTCTTTTTGACATGTTCTACACCTAAATCAGATTTCGATATAGTTTCAGATTTAGAGAAGACACGCATTACTGAGGAAGCGCATAGCTACTTGGGAGCTCAACCTATTACCATAACATCATATATAGCAGAAAGAAGTGCAGGTAGCATTCATGATTTTTATTCTGAAGGCGACTATTGGTGGCCCAATCCTAAATATCCAGACAGTGCATACATTAGAAAGGATGGGTTAAGTAATCCTGATAATTTCGTCGCACACAGAAAAGTAATGATTAGGTTGAGTTTAATTTCAGGGGCACTAGCTTCAGCATATTTGGTTACCGAAGATGAAAAATATATCGAGGCTCTATTACCTCATTTAAAAGCTTGGTTTGTAAATCCCAATACCAAGATGAATCCTAATTTATTATATGCACAAGCCATTAAAGGTAGGGTTACAGGAAGAGGGATAGGTATTATTGATACCATTCATTTAATCGAAGTTGCTAAGGCAACTCGAGTTGTAGGGCAATCAAAATTAATATCGGAGGCTGATTTTGAGAAAATAAAACAATGGTTTTCAGACTATACCAACTGGCTTACAACGCACAGTTTTGGTAAAAAAGAACGAGACAATGGAAACAACCATAGCGTTTGCTGGGCAATGCAGGTTGCCGCTTTTGCTGAATTGACTCAAGATGAAAATCAATTGAAAAACTGTAGAATGTTCTTTAAAGATGTCTTATTGCCGGAACAAATGGCGGAAGATGGTAGTTTTCCTAAAGAGTTATCCCGAACCAAACCCTATGGCTATTCTATTTTTAATTTAGATGCCATGTTTGGTCTTGCCCAAATAGTATGGACTGAAGAGGATAACTTATTCTTTTATAATACAGCGAACGGAAAAAGTCTGAAATTAGGCCTAGAGTTCTTATATCCTTATCTAGCTGATAAATCCAAATGGCCATATCAAAAAGATGTCATGTATTGGGAAGATTGGCCTACAAAACAACCTTCTATTTTGTTTGGTGCTTTACAATACGATGAAACTAGATATTTGACATTATGGAAACGTCTTCCTGAGATACCTAACAAGCAAGAAATCCTCAGAAACATGCCAATTAGGTATCCTTTGTTGTGGATAAAGAAATAATCACTATATTTGGTAAACCAGATTGGTAAACCAATTATTTTTTTCGTACTATAACATACTTTATTGGGACATTTACCTTTTGGCTTATATCTAAATTTAAATATTAACTAAAAATCAAATATATATGAAAACAAAATTACTTTTTGCATTATTATTTATATCCGCGTTAGGATATTCTCAAACTTACTCTAGTGGACCTTACTACATTAGCGAATTAATTACTACCGTTTCTGGTACTGATCAAGGAAAGGAATACTTAGAGTTTAGAGGGCCAGCCTCTGGTAGTTTCCCAGCGAATATTTATTTCATCGGTATAGAAGGCGATGGAAGTTCAAATCCAGGTGAAGTGAAAGATGTTATAGATTTAAGTTCTCAATCTTTTGGAACCAATGGGTTTCTAGGACTAGCTACAGTAGCAAGTGGATATGCTACTGCTACAGGAATAGATCCTGATGGCAACATGGTTGATGAAAATGATGTTCCAACCTATGATGGGGATTTTATGGACCAAAGTATTACTTATATGCTAATACTGTCTGCTACAGATCCTGATGGTGTAGATATTGATACGGATGATGATGGTGTTATTGATGCTTCTGGGGATCATACATCTTGGACAATTTATGATTCTACCAGTAATTTAGATGATGAAGATTCCTCAGGTATATCAATTGGCTATGGGCAAATTAATTTTGCACAAAATGTTGCTACACCTGGTAATGATGGACCGTATACTTATTTGTTTGATCCTATTGCTACTCAAACTATTAGTTTGAATGATAGTGGTACGTCTGAAAGTAGAATTTATTATATAGCTAGACAAGGCGTTTCAACCGGTTATGATGGTGCATCTGATTGGATGGGCGGTCAAACTAATTCGTCTTCAGTTGTTCCAAATTGGGACTTTTCAGGTACTGATTCTAAAAGTTCGCCAGATGAATTAGCAGGTAGTCAATTACCGAGTTCAAATATTGGTGGTCCAAATGTGGATCCGGTCGATGATTCAAATAATGTTGTGCTTTCAGTAGGAGACGATGTATTAGCTGCAAGTTTAAGTGTTTATCCAAACCCTGCTAAAACAACAATTACGATTAAATCAGCGGATCATATTCAATTTGACTCTGTAGAATTATATAATATTCTTGGATTAAGAGTATTAACTACTACAAATTTAGTTAATGATTCTATAGATGTTTCAGAAATGGCATCAGGTGTTTACTTACTTAGAATAAATTCTGGTAATAATTCTGCCACTAAACGAGTTGTTATTGAGTAACTTTTTTCATACATAAATTGATTGTTAGGAACAGCTTATGGGATTTCTCATAAGTTGTTCTTTATTTTAATCTAGATCAAAGACTTAAAAGACTGATATCTTTCCATACTTTATAATTGCTCTATTTTTAATCACTTATACTGATTTTATGTTAAATTGCTTTAGCTCATTAATTTTTAATTTATCCAAATTTTACTTCTGAAGAAAGCTATTCTATACATGGCGATTAGCGCGCTTGCGTTCACGTTTCTTAATGCATTTGTGAAATCTTTAGGAACTTTTAGTGTCTATCAAATTGTGTTTTTCCGCTCCGCAGGTTCATTGGTGTTTACTATACCATTTTTATTGAAAAATAAGATTTCCCTATTGGGAAATAAAAGAGGCTTGCTCGTCTTAAGAAGTGTTTTTGGATTAACTTCCATGACCCTATTCTTTTTATCCCTAAAATATATCCCTATGGGAACGGCGGTATCTCTTCGGTATATTGCACCAATTTTTGCTGCATTTTTTGCACTGCTGTTTCTTAAGGAAAATGTTAAGCTGTTACAGTGGCTTTTCTTTGCCATAGCCTTTGCTGGAGTTTTGGTTTTAAAAGGTCTTGATACTGAATTAAAAATTCAAGGTATACTTTTTGCTCTAGTTTCTGCGGTCTTTGCTGGGCTGGTTTATATTACGATTAGGAAAATTGGAGACAAGGATCATCCTGTCGTCGTGGTCAATTATTTTATGGTGATTTCGACAGTGATAGGTGGATTACTCTCCATAAATAATTGGACAATGCCTGTGGGTAAGCAATGGTTTATTTTGTTAAGTCTGGGTATATTTGGGTACTTTGCCCAACTTTATATGACAAAAGCAATGCAGGTTGGTGAAACCAATCAAGTAGCACCTTTAAAATATTTGGAAGTTATTTTTACCATTGTAATTGGCTTGTTTTGGTTTCAAGAGGTGTATACCTTATGGAGTTTAGCAGGAATTCTCCTTATAATTCTTGGACTAACCTTAAATATTAGTATTAAAAAGCCAAAATAAAATGTACGGTTAAGATATTATACATGTAGTCACTTGGATCTCCTTGACTTATAGATAAAATCCGTGATTCATTAATTTTAAAATGATTGCGGATTTTATGTTTTTAAGCAAGAATTTAGTGTTGATTAAGATATAGCCTCGCTATTAAGGTCTTTGGTATGTTATTTGTAGCTTTTGAGTATACAACTAACCCTAAGCCAGCTATATCATGACAAGAAAATCAACCATCTTTTATGCCATCTTCCTTATTGGTATAGGAAATACAAATGCCCAAAAAGATCTAGAATGCAAGACCAAACTTTCCATGTTTCATGAACCAGCCAAAGCAAAAAAATATGATGTAGCGTATGAGCCATGGTTGTATGTGAAGACGAATTGTCCAGACCTTAGTTTAGCCACTTATGCCGATGGTGAAAAAATACTAAAGCATAAAATTGAAAATACTAAAGGTGAAAAAAAGAAACGTTTTGTTGAAGACTTACTAGAGTTATTGAAAGCGCGTCAAAACTATTTTTCTAGTAACACACCAAAAGGAGAGTTTGGTGCTAAAGGTTGTCAATTACTATATGATCATAAGGACGAGTTAGGCAAAAGCAAAGCGGAATTATATAGTTGCTTTAACGACGTGTTTAATACGGACAAAGAAACATTTACACATCCTAAAAGCCTATATACCTACTTTTTTTTAATGGTAGAGCTTTTTGATGACCGTAAAAAAACAGATGCCGAACTATTCAATACCTATGACGATATTAATGAAAAGATTCAAGTTGAAATTCAGAATTATTCTGAAAAACTGAATGCACTCATATCTAAAATGGAAAGCGGCAAAACACTAAATCAGAAAGAGGACAATCAGAAAAAAGTATATGAAAGTTATCTTAAAAATTACACCCTAATTCAAGATAATATCGACGCTATGGTTAGCAGAAGAGCCAATTGCGACAATTTAATTCCCTTGTATTCTGGAGATTTTGAAGTTCATAAAAGTGACTCCACTTGGTTAAAGCGAGCCGTAAGTAGAATGTACCATAAGCAATGTACAGAAGCTTTGCTTTATGAAAATCTTGTAAAGCAATATGATGAGATAGCACCATCGGCAGACACCAAAGTTTATGTGGCTACCGTTTTGCTTAAAAAAGGAAAGGACAAAGATGCCAATCAATATTTGGAAGAGGGTTATAAATTAGAGACCAGACCATACAAAAAATCCAATTTGGCTATTAAAATTGGTATGATTTATAAAAACAAAGGGCAATATGGAAAGGCTAGAAGTTACTTGCTAGATGCGATAAAACTAAATCCATCTAACGGAAAGCCACACTTGCTCATTGCAGATATGTATGCTGAAAGTGCGAAAAATAAAAACTGTGGTAAGGATAATTTTTACCAAAGAGCCTTGTATTGGTTAGCAGCTAAGGAAGCGCTAAAAGCATCTCGAGTAGACCCAACATTGCAAAAACTGGCTAATCAATATGCGGTCAGCCACGAATCGAAAGCACCAACCAAAGAAGAAATATTCTTAAGCGGTTTGGC
Organism: Winogradskyella flava; assembly: GCF_014243395.1. Lineage (GTDB taxonomy): Bacteria > Bacteroidota > Bacteroidia > Flavobacteriales > Flavobacteriaceae > Winogradskyella > Winogradskyella flava. The sequence goes on from NZ_JACLCP010000001.1 coordinate 807,592, forward strand.
TGGTAAGACCATAACTGTTGGATGCTGGATCAATAGGTCAGTTGTGGTTCCTGAGCTTGATTAAAACAAAGCACTAGCAATAGCCCTTATATTATCACTTTTACCCATCGAATAGTAATGTAGTACTGGAATTCCGGCTTTTTGTAGCGCTTTAGATTGTTCTATACACCATTCAATACCAACCTCACGGACTTGCTTATTGTCCTTGCATTTTACAATGGCTATGATGAGATCTTCAGGTAAATCTACGTGGAAGCGATGAGGTATAATATTCAGTTGTTTTTTTGTAGCGATTGGTTTTAGGCCTGGAATAATAGGAACAGTAATACCCTCGCTCCTACATTTTTTTACAAAATCAAAATACTTCTGATTATCAAAAAACATTTGGGTGACTATATAGGTGGCACCATTTTTTATTTTCTTTTTCAAAAAGTGAATATCACTATCCAAACTTGGCGCTTCCATATGTTTTTCAGGATAGGCACCTACACCTATACAAAAATCTGTTTTTGAACTATTTAATAATTCTTCATCTAAGTATATGCCCTTGTTTAAATCTTCAATCTGTGCTACCAATTCATTGGCATAAGCATGACCGTCTTTTTCTGGCTTAAAATAGGTTTCGCTTTTTACGGCATCTCCACGCAGAGCCATAACATTATCAATGCCCAAAAAATCCAAATCAATTAAGAAGTTTTCAGTGTCTTCTTTACTAAAACCACCGCACAAAATATGTGGAATGGCATCAACACCATATTTATTCTGAATTGCGGCACAAATACCGACAGTACCTGGTCGCTTTTTTACCACTTGTTTTTTTAATAGCCCATTTTCAACTTCCTTAAACACATATTCTTCACGATGATAAGTGACGTCAATAAATGGTGGTTTAAATTCCATTAAAGGGTCAATATTACCGAAAATGGATTGTATATGTTGACCCTTTAAAGGTGGCAGTATTTCAAAGGAAAACTGTGTTTTCCCGTTGGCGTTTTTTATATGTTCTGTTACTTTCATTCTAATGAGCAATGTTTGGATTCAACCATTTTTCAGCTTCAGGTAAGGCAATTTTTCTTCGTTTACTATAATCTTCAACTTGATCTTTATTAATTTTTCCGAGTCCAAAATACTTTGCTTCTGGGTTTGCAAAATAATAGCCACTAACACTTGCTGCTGGCCACATGGCTAGGCTTTCAGTGAGTTTAACACCAATGGTGTCTTCCACCTTGAGTAAATTCCAAATGGTTGTTTTTTCCAAATGGTCAGGACAGGCTGGATAACCAGGTGCTGGTCTGATGCCTTTGTAGCTTTCTTTTATTAATTCCTCGTTGCTTAGGTTTTCGTTTTTGGCGTAATTCCAATGTTTGGTTCTTACTTCCTTATGAAGATATTCTGCAAAGGCTTCTGCTAATCGATCGGCCAAGGCCTTAATCATTATGGCATTGTAATCATCGTTGTCTGCTTCAAATTCTGCTGCTAATTCTTGGGTTCCAAAACCTGTGGATACGCAGAAACAACCCATGTAGTCTTGCTTGCCTGATGACTTTGGAGCTATAAAATCGGCTAGAGCAATATTGGGTTTTCCAGCCGATTTTTTAGACTGTTGACGCAAGGTTAGGAATCTGTACATTTCATCCTTGTTCTCGACTCCGCTCGAACTGACAGAAGAAATTTCAATATCATCATCATTAACTGTATTGGCTTCAAATAAGCCAAAAATGGCTTTTGCCTTTAAAAGCTTCTCATCAAAAATTCGCTTAAGCAATACTTGGGCGTCTGCAAACAGTTCCGTGGCTTGTTCACCAACAATGCTATCTTTTAAAATATCTGGATATTTACCATGTAAATCCCAACTTCTAAAAAATGGCGACCAATCTATATAATCTTCAAGTTTAGTGATATCAAAATCTTCAATAACCTTAATACCTAGTTCCTTCGGTTTTATGATTTCAGAGGTTTCCCAATCAATTTGAAATTTATTTTTTCTAGCCTCTTCTATTGATAGATATTCCTTTTTCTTCCCACGTTTTAGAAATTGTTCTCGAAACACATCATACTCCTCACGAATCTGTTTTTTATAGATGGCATTGTCTTTTTGAAGCAAATTGCCGACCACAGTTACTGCTCTTGAAGCATCGTTAATGTGAACTACCGTATTACTGTAATGTGGTGCAATTTTCACTGCCGAATGTGCCCTAGACGTTGTCGCTCCTCCAATAATAAGGGGAATATCTAATTGCTCTTTTTCCATGACCTTGGATACATAAACCATTTCATCTAATGACGGTGTAATTAGACCACTCAGACCAATCACATCTACATTTTCCTTTTTAGCGGTTTCAATGATTTTTTCGGGTGGCACCATAACACCAAGGTCAATGATTTCGTAATTATTGCAACCTAAAACCACACTTACGATATTCTTTCCAATATCGTGAACATCACCTTTTACGGTAGCCATTAATATTTTCCCAGAAAACTCCTGCTTACCATCTTTTTCCTCCTCAATAAATGGTTGTAAGTATGCCACAGCTTTTTTCATTACTCTTGCCGATTTCACCACTTGGGGTAGAAACATTTTTCCACTCCCAAATAAATCTCCAACCACATTCATACCTATCATTAAATGACCCTCAATGACGTCAATGGGTTTATCGGAGGCCAAGCGCGCTTCTTCAACATCTTCTATGACAAAAGTATCGATACCTTTAACCAAAGCGTGTGTAATTCTATCCTGTAAAGGATCATTTCTCCATTCCTGAACTGCCGCATCTTTACTCGTAGATGTTGAACCTTTTGCCTTAAGCGCTTCTGCAAAATCCAATAAGCGTTCTGTAGCATCATCGCGTCTATCAAATAGCACATCTTCAACTAATTCTAATAAATTGTTGTCTATTTCATCATAAATTTCGAGCATTGTTGGGTTAACGATACCTAAATTCATTCCGTTTTTGATGGCGTGATATAAAAAAGAAGAATGCATAGCTTCTCGAACCACATTGTTGCCTCTAAACGAAAATGAGACATTACTGACGCCTCCAGATATATTGGCATACGGTAAATTTTCACGAATCCATTTGGTAGCCTTAAAAAAATCGAGTGCATTTCTACGATGTTCTTCCATTCCTGTTGCTACAGGAAAAATATTAGGGTCGAAGATGATATCTTGAGGTGGAAACTTGACGTCGTTAACTAAAATATCATAAGAGCGTTTGCAGATTTCAATGCGTCTTTCGTAAGTATCCGCCTGTCCATCTTCATCAAAAGCCATAACAATGACCGCAGCCCCATAACGTTTTACTAATTTCGCTTGGCGTTTAAATTCGCTTTCCCCTTCTTTTAAACTTATAGAATTGACGACGCATTTACCTTGTGCAACTTGCAAACCAGCCTCGATAATTTCCCATTTGGAACTATCTATCATTAATGGAATTCGAGAAATGTCAGGTTCTGATGCTATGAGATTTAAAAAGGTAGTCATGGCATGGACACCATCGAGCATGCCTTCGTCCATATTAACATCCAAGATTTGTGCTCCACCTTCAACTTGATGTCTAGCGACTTCAAGGGCTTCGTTATATTTTTCCTCTTTTATTAGGCGAAGAAATTTTCTAGATCCTGTAACATTGGTACGCTCACCGACATTTATAAAATTACTTTCTGGTGTTACTACCAAAGGTTCTAAGCCAGATAAGGTTAAATATTTCTTACAGTCAGGTTCTGCCATTATGCAAATTCTTGAGTTAATCTTGGTTGATAGTTTTTAGCAACCTCAGCTATGGCTTTTATATGTGCAGGGCTAGTCCCACAACAACCACCAATAATATTTATTAATCCATCCTTGAGGTAATCTTCAATGTAACTTTGCATCTGTTCAGGTGACTCATCATATTCTCCAAAAGCATTTGGTAATCCTGCATTAGGATGCGCAGATATATAGAATTTGGTTTCATTTGATAAGCGTTGCAAATAAGGCTTTAACTGTTCTGCGCCAAGCGCACAATTAAACCCAACACTTAGCAGTGGAATATGCGATATCGAAGTTAAAAATGCTTCAACGGTTTGACCAGACAGCGTCCTGCCTGAGGCATCGGTTATGGTTCCCGACACCATAATTGGAATATCAATATGTCGTTCTTCTTTTACTTCATCAATAGCAAATAATGCAGCTTTTGCATTTAAGGTATCAAAGATGGTTTCCACCAAGAGTATATCAACACTACCATCAATAAGTGCTTCAACTTGTTGTTTATAGGCAATTCGCAATTCATTAAAGGTGATCGCTCTATATTCAGGACGATTAACATCTGGCGATAAACTTGCAGTTTTGTTTGTTGGTCCAATACTACCTGCAACGAATCTCGGTTTTTCTGGATTTTCCTTTGTGAATTTTTCAGCGACTTGTTTAGCTATTTTTGCAGATTCAAAATTGAGTTCGTACACTAAATCTTCCATGTTATAATCTGCCATAGCTATGGTTGTACCCGAAAATGTATTGGTCTCCACAATATCCGCTCCAGCTTCGAAGTACTTGGCATGGACTTCTGCAATGGCTTCAGGTTGTGTTAAGGATAATAAATCGTTATTCCCCTTTAAAGGCGATGGATAATCCTTAAAGCGTGCTCCTCTAAAATCGTCTTCGGAAAAATTGTACTGTTGAAGCATGGTACCCATGGCACCATCAAGGACAAAAATTCGCTTTTCTAATTCGGCACTGATGTCATACTTTTCTATTTCCATATACTTTGAATAATCAAATACAAATACTACTTAAAAGTGTACTTAATAGAAAAATGTTATAAAGAAATTGCCAATTACAGATGAGTAATTAGTCTTGTGTTATCTATCCGAAATTGCAAAAAATGACTTGCATATTCAAGTAGAATTTAGCACCTTCTTAGTAAGTCTAAGGGTTGCTAAGGTTTCAAAGGGTCTAATCCCTCCACCTTTCTTAATAACATTTCAATAAGTTATTTGAACTTTGAAATACAATATTCAAAAACTAAACGTTAATAAGCAAATTTTATTCACTTTATTTTAACTAATGCATTTTGCTTTTTAGTTGTAACTTTGATAATTCCCAAACGAATTAATTATGTTAGAAAACTTCTGGTTTAATGTACAATATGGCATTAACCATGTATTAGATCCTAACGGTTATGACCATGTACTTTTCTTAATGGTTTTAGCCGTTCCTTATATGTTTAAGGATTGGAAACGTGTACTTCTACTAGTTTCCATGTTTACCTTGGGTCATACCCTATCCTTGGTTTTGGCTGCTTATGGTGTAGTCGCGGTAGATGGCAAGCTTGTGGAATTTTTGATTCCAGTGACGATTTTAATTGCAGCAATCTACAACGTTTTTACAGCAAGCAAAAAAGATAAGAGCAATAAAGTAAGTCTGTTGTTCTTTACAACGCTATTTTTTGGATTAATCCATGGTTTAGGATTTGCAAGAGAGTTCAAGATGTTTGCGGGCCAATCCGAAAACAAAGTAGAACTCCTTATTGAGTTTGCTTTAGGAATAGAAATAGCACAAATTATTATTGTATTTGTAGTTTTGTTTTTGGGCTTTTTATGTCAAACACTTTTTAGATTTTCTCGTCGTGATTGGGTTATGGTACTCTCATCGATTGTCATTGGCCTGGTGATACCTATGATAATTCATAGTGATTTGTTAAAATAGTACATGAAGTTTGGTAAAACTTTAACGGCTAGGAAATTGCTTATAAAATACTATCCCTTTATATTCGTTAATTACATGGCATATAGATGCCGCAATATTTATTGATGTCTGATAAAAAACAATTACGTTACGATAAGGCTTATTTAAGAATTGCTCAAGAATGGGGAAAGCTATCGCATTGCAAACGAAAGCAAGTTGGTGCGTTAATTGTTAAAGATCGAATGATAATTTCTGATGGTTATAACGGTACTCCTACAGGTTTCGAAAATTATTGTGAAGATGAAGATGGTTACACGAAATGGTATGTGCTACATGCCGAGGCTAATGCAATTTTAAAAGTAGCCTCATCGACACAGTCATGTAAAGGTGCAACGTTATATATTACATTGTCGCCATGCAAGGAGTGTAGTAAGCTAATTCATCAGGCTGGCATTATTCGTGTAGTATATCAAAATGGTTATAAAGACGATTCAGGGCTGAAATTTTTAGAAAAAGCAGGTATTGCATTAGAACATATCGAAGATTTAGAAGCGTAATGGCAACAAAGAATAAATACATACCACTGATTATTGGTACTGCAATTGCAGCAGGAGTTGCCATTGGAGGTAAATTAAATTTTACGGATACCTCAGATAATCTCTTCACTACGAATAGTAAAAAGGATAAACTTAATCGACTGATAGATTATATTGATTATGAGTATGTCGATGAAGTAAATACTGATAGTATTGTAGATGTAACAGTTAACGGAATTCTAGATAACTTAGATCCTCACTCCACCTACATTCCCAAGGAAGATTTACAACGCATTACCGAAAATATGAAAGGTGATTTTGTTGGTATAGGTATTAATTATTATCCATATAAGGATACCATAGCTGTTATAAAACCTACTGAGGGAGGTCCAAGTGAACGTGCTGGAATAATGGGCGGAGATAGAATTTTGATGGCAGATGGCGATACGATCTATGGAAAAAATATTACCAATGACTTTGTGTCTAAAAGACTCAAAGGCGATAAGAATACAAAAGTGAATCTGACAGTTTACAGAAAGAGTGAAGATAAATTGTTGGAGTTTGAAATAAAACGAAAAGATATACCAATTAAAAGTGTCGAAGCAGCATACATGTTAACCGATGAGTTAGGTTATATAAAAATGAATCGTTTTGCAGAATCGAGTTTTAAGGAATTTAAATTGGCTTTAGAAGAATTGCAGGATCAAGGAGCGGTAAAGTTGGCCTTGGATTTGCGAGATAATCCTGGCGGATTCTTGGGAATAGCAGAGCAAATAGCTGATGAGTTTTTAGAAGATGATAAGCTTATTCTTTTTACAAGAGATAAAAAGGGTAAAGAAGAGCGTACCTATGCCACGGGCAGAGGTGATTTTGAAGATGGTGAGTTATATATATTGATTAACGAAAATTCAGCTTCAGCGAGTGAAGTGATTGCAGGCGCACTTCAGGATAATGATAAAGGCATTATAATAGGGAGACGTTCTTATGGTAAAGGTCTGGTGCAACGCGAGATGGCTCTAGGTGATGGTAGTGCAGTGCGCTTAACAGTGTCTAGATATTACACGCCAACGGGTCGTTCTATCCAAAGACCGTATACTAATGGTAACAGCAGTTCTTACTACAGTGATTATTACAAGCGGTTGCGAACAGGTGAGTTGGCTGATGAAGACAGTATTGAGGTGGATGATTCTCTAAAGTTTACGACTCCAAAAGGTAAAGTTGTTTATGGAGGTGGAGGCATAATACCAGATGTTTTTGTGCCTGTAGATCGTGCATTTGACAACGAAACCATCAATTATCTGCGTAGACGAGGTCATTTTGGATATTTTGTTTTCGAAGAATTAGATAAGGATCGAAGCGCTTACGATCATATCACTAAATATGATTTTATAAATAATTTTGAAGTGAGTGATGATATCGTTGTGCGTTTCCAAGATTATGTCAATAGAAAAGAGGGTACTAATATCACCTTTGTTGCTTATAATGATGAAATTAGACGATTGATCAAAGCAACATTGGCACGTCAATTATTTGACGACAACGCATTCATGGAAATTCTCAATGCAGAAGACGTGATGGTACAAGAAGTTATCCTTTTGAGTGCTGAATATCCTAATTTTAAACAGTAACCTTGTCGTGCACCTTAGTGTGCTTACCGTCATTCCAAAGTGTTAGAATGTCCGTGGCAACGTGCGCACCACTGCCACTAGCTATTGCGAATTGGCTTCTCCAACCTGCTAAAGTACCAGCTACATAGAGATTATTTTCAATTATATGATCTGTGTTTTTTAACCAGATTCTATCTTTTTCAATGTTTGCTCTAGGATGGGGCTCTGTATAGTTCTCAAGCCCTTTAATGGTCATTAAGCTCGTATATCCAACAGTAATCACTACAATTTCAGATTGGTACTCTTTTTTATTGGTTATGACTTTAAATCCTTTCTCAAGCTTCTCTACACTTGTAACTTTTTCCTTTTCAATTTGCTCGACATGGGGATATAAAGACTTAAGTTGATGCCTACCATTTTCCAAAATATCACTTCCTAAAGTACCTGGTTCCAAACCTAGAACATTATTAAAAAGTGCATTTTGTAGATGTGATGTTTTTTGATGGGTGATAATGCCAATGTGCTTGCCTTTGGCATATGGTTTATCTTTTGCCGAACCTAATATGAGAGCGCAAGATAAGCCTGCGGCACCAGCTCCGATTATTAATGTGTCATACATAGTCAAGACGCTTTAAATTATCAGTAATATAGGTTATATTTAATACTTTTTAAAAGAGAATCGCACGTCTTTTTTTAGCTATTATTTATTATGAAATATATTATTGGTTTATTTTTTTCATTGATTTTATTATCATTGGTATTGTCTCGTAAGAAAATACTTGAACCCGGCAATTCTTTAAATTCGAGCACCTTTCAAATTGATTCTTCCGCGAAAGACAGTTTAAATCTATCTCAAGGTCGTTCTGTACTAAATGACGCTATCGCGAGAATACGAAAAGGCCAGTTTAATCACGATACAAAGAAACTGTTGGATAGTGCTAAAGCTATATATGGCAAAATAGAACGACTTCCAATAAAAGACCTGAGTAATTTGTATAGCTATTTGGATGTATTTACCTATGAGGCTAGACAGTTAGATGAAAATATTGAATTCAATAAGGAATTTATTGAAAAATATAAAACATACAATAACAAAAATTATAGTAAGTTGTTAATGGCTACTTCTAATTTGGGTTATTCACTTTTGGATGTTGGCAAGCCCTTAGAAGCCCTTCGGGAAAGTATATTTCCGATTAAAAAAACCATAGATTCTTTGTTAAATGAGAAAATAGCCGACAGTTTAGAAAATCAACTCCGAACTGCTCAATTAGTGAATTACAGACAGCTTATTCTGTCTGCTCAAGAGCTTGAAAATGGTAAGATTCTCAGAGAAGCACTAATTGATTTTGAAGATTATCTTAAACAAGATAATATATCTGAGGAAGCCAAGCAGTTTTTACCATACGCTTTGAGTAATTTGGCAGATGTCTGTATTGAATTAGGAGAGTATGAAAAAGCTAAAAGTCATATCGAGCATTGGAAATCTCTTGTAGATTCTAACAAATATATAGATCAATTGATGATCTTAGATTTAGAGTCTAAAATGCAAAAAATCAATAATGAAATCTCAACACTTGAAGTCACCTTAAAAAATGCAAATACTATTTATAATTTAATAGATGAGGACAATCCGTATAAAAATATTTTTTATACGTCTATATTGTATAGAATTACTAAAATTCAATTAGAAAATGATGCTATTGATAAATCATCATTAAGTTCAAGAATAAATAAATTATTAGAGTTAAGTGAATCTAATATAGATCGTGACAGGACATTTGCCCTATATGCCTACGATTTGGAAATTTTGAAGAATTTTAAGCCTCTAAGCTTAGACACATTGCCTTATTTTATAGACGAGCAATTAAAACTAGCAACACAATTTAATAAGAGTGATTTTTTAAATAAAAATGCGATTCATAAGATAAAGTTTGCTTTGTTGAAGAATGACAGTTTTCAATTGGATAATATTATTATGTCATTCTTAGATAGAAATAAAATTGATAGTTTAAATACCATTAGTTCTCTGAACCAAGATTTTAAGAATAGATTATATGGGAGTTTGCATACTGCACAAACTTCAATAAGTATTAGTAATTTGTTGTTAGAACAAGCGTTTAAATCAAAAGATCAGCAATTGTTTAGTACGTCTTATAAGTTAGCCTTTCTAGCGGGCATGTTAGTAGATGTAAATAAAAGTCAGTTTAATTTCAATTCTTTAGAAAGAGATCTCATTAATAATATTAATACTAATCTTTTGAAATGTAGAGAAAATTTGGATTTGTCTATAGAGAATGTTGCAGCACATAATGATGGTGTAATTGAAGTTTTAGAGCAAAACACAAATTCCTTACTTACCATTAAAAATAGTATAAATAGTATTAAATATGATTACTCAATGGATGCGCAGATTGTAATGGACAGTCTTAATATAGTAGATGCCCAAATAGCGCAAGTAAGATCTAACTTATTCAATTCTTCCGATAAAGAATATCAGGAATTACAAAAGGATCTAGATAGTCTTAAGTTGAATAAAGCCAACATTCTAATAGATATAAAAAAAGACGCTTATAGCACTAAGCTTAATGATGCTTTGGGATTTGAAATGGCAGAATTAAAATCAAAACTAGGTGCTAAGGAGGCCATCATTAGATTTTATGATTATGATGATTTATACGCATTTTTGATTTCAAAGGATCAATCTAGATTTTTTAATCTTGGAAGTAGTGACAAAATTGCAAACGATGTTTCTAATTTTTTAAAAAATATTAGGGGTTTAAAAGATATTGATGAGAGTTATAACTCGATGGCATCTCATTTAAAACCAATATTACAAAATTTGAAAGCATCAAGAATAACAATAGTGCCAGAGGGAATGATTTCACTATTGCCCTTTGAGTTGTTCGTAGATAAAACTTTGGAAAATAATATTACCGTAAACTATAATTCGTCCCTAAAGATTATAGGAAGTGATATCAATTCAGAAACCTTACAACTGGCATCTTTTTCTCCTGCTTATAGTAGCGAGAGGAGTAGACAGAATGTATTTAGACAATCCATTGAGAGAAGTAGTAATGCCTATGAATTACCTTTTGCTCTTGAAGAGGCTTCTTATGTAGCGTCTTTATTTAATGGCGATTTGTTCAAAGGGAAAGAAGCAGATAAAGAGACGTTCGTTAATATGGCTTCTAATTATCAGATATTGCACTTGGCAATGCATGCCTATACAGACTCTGATAATGAATATGATTCTAAACTTTTATTCTCTGGAAATAATAATGAAGATCATTTAGATCTGGAAGCCATTTATAATCTTAATCTCAAAGCGAAACTCACAACTGTAAGTGCGTGTAATACTGGGTTTGGACGAATTGATCCGATAGAGGGAGTCTTAAGTTTTTCTCGTGCTTTCCAATACGCTGGTAGTGATGCCACTTTGACCAGTTTATGGCGTGTGCCAGATAAGGAAACTTCCATTATCATGAAACGCTTTTATGAGAACCTTAAAGAGGGTCAATCTAAAAGTGAGGCTCTAAAAGGCGCTAAGAAGTATTATTTAGAAACTACAGAAGACCCAAACTTTAAGCATCCCTATTATTGGGCAGGTTTTGTATTAACTGGTGATACTTCGGCAATTACGAGTGGTTCAAATTATTGGGTATATATTATTGGTGTATTAGCAATTCTTGCCTTACTGATTTTTACAATTAAAAAACGCCTTAATACTAATTAAGGCGTGTATATTGAAGAACAAAGAATACAAAAGTATTTACTGTTAACTTTTAATAAATTTCACTGATTTTTTAGTGCCATCCAAAGTTTTAATGTTTAGGATATAAGTGCCAGACTCTATATTTTCAATACAAATTTTTGAATTGTACTTGTAGTATTTGGCTATCTCTCTCCCATCTAAACAATATAAGCTTATTTCTTCTATGTTTAGTACGTTATTAGTTTTAATAATGAGATAATCTTTTGCAGGATTAGGATATAAAATAATATTATTTTCCTTTGTAGTATAAATGGTGTTGGATAATAGATTGGCATCTGCAATCCACAAATTGATTCCTGCATTAGTACCATTTCCATTTACATCGGCATCTGCTTTAAAAATGAGTTTATCATTAATGTTAAAGAAATCATCAGGATTACCTTCACCGCTTCCAGAATCTATAGTGGTGTTTAGTAAGGTGCCTACTTCTGTTCCGTCAGAAGACCATAGCTCACCATCTTGCTCATCTTCTAAAACAGAATTACTGGTTATAAAAACACTTTCAAAAAAGAGCTTATCACCACCATTACCTAGTGAAGGATCGGTAACTAAACTGTCTTCCGGACCAGGATTGATGTCTCTTGTTAAATAGGTACCTTGAGGTGTGCCGTCTGTTCGCCAAAGCTCATAACCGTTTGCGTTAGTATATGCAGCAAAAAACAGTAATGTATTTGTCTTTTGAAATACATCTGCATACTCAAGTCCAGATGCCAAGATGCTACTCCCTGTAATAGTACCATTGGTTTTCCAAAGGTCTACAAAATTAAATGTTGTATCGTAGGCTGTGAAATATAGTTCATTATTGTATTCATAGAAGGGTTGGTCTGATGTATCATCACTTCTAAGATTTAAAAATATTTGTGTACCCGCTTCAGTGCCATCACTTTCCCAAATCTCATTACCCTGTGCAAAGTAGGCCTTACCATTGAAACTAGTAAGCTTGGTAATGCCAGAACTACCTGAAGTATCGATGTCTTTAACTAATTGCGTACCAGCACTTGTACCATCTGTAACCCATAGCTCTGTGCCATTCGTACCATCATTGGCTGTAAAAACAATTTTATTTCCTGCAATTTTTGTAAAATAATTAGGAAAACTACTCGCAGTACCTGGTCTAATATCCTTAACTAAAGTGATATTTCCAGGGGTGCCATCGCTACTATAGAGTTCAAAGCCCGTAGTAGTGTCTCCATAGAAAAATATAAAATTGGAATTTAGAGTAGCCACAGTTCTATGATCAAAGCCGATTTGTAAACTCGTAGCTGTTGGTGTTATAACAGGTATGCTATTAATACCATCGGTTTTATAAATAGTCCTAACATTAAGTTCATTTGCTAAATAATAAAGGTCGTTATTAAATACAAAAATTGGCGATGCATCAAAAACATCATCAGAATCAATAAAATCTATTGTACCAGATTCTGTTCCATCAGTTTTCCACATCGTGGAAAAAGTTAAAAAGTTTGATTTGCTTGCACTAAAATAATGATTGCCATTAAAGGTCAATCCAGGTCTAATTGTTTGATTGGTTTCATTGGAAGTACTAATTGTTTTAAGATGTGTAGCTTGAGAAAAGCTATTTAAAATAATTATAAAAGAACATATTAAAAAAAGGTATAGTTTTTTCATGGTGAACAATGGTATAAAAAGTTGATTTTTCTATTAATGACAACTTTATAAAAAAGTAAACCTGTTTAATCTATTTTTTTTAGAATATCTTTTGCAGCTTTGTATTTATAAGTTTTTTTACTGATAATTTGTTGAAGAAGTGCTTTGCTTTGTTCTATACTATTTGCTTTTAGGTAAGCTAAAGCTAAATACCAATTGCGATGCTCTGACACTTTATCTGAGTATTTCTGGTGAGTTTCCAATAATAAAATGGCTTTAGATGGATTTTCTAGTTGTAGCTCGCAAATAGCTTGATAAAACAAATAGTAGGATGTAGAAGTCGCTTTATATAAATCTTCAAATTTCTCAGAGGCTAGGGTGTAGTTTTTAGTATCGTAATATCTAAACGCCTCTGTTTTGTCGTCATCGGTTGCTTTGCCGCGTTCACTCGGTACTATAATATTGGTATAAGGTTCAAAATACTCAGTAAATAATTGGTTATTGTCAAGAGGTGTATTTTGTTGCCATATACCAAAAACTCCTAAAGCAATAATTATGGAAGCAGCAATGCGGGTTAGATAAAACGTGTAGGATTTCTTTGGTTGTTCTAATTGCTGTAACCTAGCTTTTAGCACATCTTTTTTCGCTGAAATAATGGCAGTTTTAACCTGTTGCTCTAGCTCAAACTGTGCTTTAAAAGTAGTGTCCATGCGCAATAGATTTTCAAACTCTAGCTTTTGTTGTACGTTGAGTTGGTCTTCAAAATAAAGTGCTATTAATTCTTCGTGCTTCATTTTAAGCGTTTACGAGTTGTTTTAGTTTTCGCAGGCATCTCGATTTTTGGCTTTTTACCACATGGGTATTGTCATAATTCTCAATATCTTTTATATCCTTTAGAGTTTTACCTTTAAAGTAAAACAGTTCTAGTATTAGCTGACATTGTTTTCCTAGTTTTTTAAATTTCGTTTTTACCAACTGCTCGCGTTCGGTTAAGACTTCATTATCTAAACTTAAATCATCTATTGTAATTTCGGCATTTATAGGTGTGTCTATAACCTTTAGTTTAGAATTCGTTCTTAAATACTCATAGATTTTAAATTTGCCAATACTAAACACATAGGTCTTAATGGAACTTGTAAACTCTTTTATTTTACCATTGAGCAAATTCTCATAAAAACTTAAAAAGGCCTCTTGATATATGTCTGTTATGTCTTCGTCTTTTAGAGAAAATGTTTTAGCAAAGGCTAAAAAATCATCTTTGTAAGCACAATAGAGGCTTTCAAAAGCTTTATCGCTGTCTTTTAATAATGTATCTAAAGAGGGCTCTTTAATCATTAATGTAGTTAGGGCTTAAAGGTAAACTCAAATTTAGAAAAAACATTTGGGAACATTATCAATTGAAAATTAATTGTAGACTAATGTTTACTTTTTTTCAATGTTGTCATGAATTGGAAACTATTAATAATTAAAATGTATTTAAAAATGAAAGTATTAACAACAGTTCTATTTATGTCTTTTGCAATTCTATCAACCTCATGTGGCAATGATGATGGCAACTCTAATGAAAGTACAAACGGAAGTTTTACTGCAAAAATCAACGGAACTAATTATGATGCCGAGTTCGTAAATGGATTTATAGTTGTTCTAGGAACTAACATATCCATAAGCGGCAGTGAGGCCAATGGTAATAATGTGGTTATTAATTTTCCTACTGATGCAGAAGCAGGAGATACATTTACTGTAGGAGGGTTGCAGTTTATTGGAAGTTATGATTCCAATAATGGTGATGGTGCAGTGGCCTCAGAAGGAACCCTTACTATCTCGGCCCATGATCCTGAGGCAAAAACCGTTTCAGGAACATTTAATTTTATTGCTGAACCGCTAGCTTCTGGAGGGACAAGCTATAATATAACAGAAGGTCGTTTCAGTTCTTCGTATGACGAACTGTGATATAATATTTGAGTTGCGTACAATAGTGTGTTTAAATACCTTAATGTGTTTAAGTGCACTATTTTCTTTTTTGTAAAGTTTCGATTTTCTTAGAAATTCTAAGAATCTGCAATAAAATTATAGCGCATAATGCAGCAATAATAGTCAAAATTGCTGTGTAGCTTTCGCCTTCAAAAAGTGCATCAAAATTCAACTTGGTCGAATTAAAGACAATTAAGGCGAATGCAATGATTGACAAGACAGCAGTAAATATTTTCATGATAATAGTGTAAGTATTATGTGAATAAAACTTTAATATTTGCAGCGAATAACTTCACTGCTATGGCTAACAAAATTACACCAAAAACTTTTCTTATAATGTTAATGCCATTTTTTCCTATAACGCGTTCAATCTTTGCGGAGGTTTTAAGAACTATATAGATAAATATGACGTTGATAATAACGGCAACGATTATATTCTCTGTTCTGAATTCAGCTCGTAATGATAAAAGTGTAGTTAAACTTCCTGGTCCAGCAATCAGTGGAAATGCCAGCGGAAATACGGAAGCTGTAATGGCATCATCGTCATTGTCTTTATAAAGCGTAATGCCCAGAACCATCTCTAGTGCAATAAAAAACAAGACAAAGGCACCAGCAACAGCAAAGGAGTTTACATCAATACCAATCAAAGACAACATACTTTTCCCCAAGAACAAAAATGCGATCATAATGACACCAGCAATAAGAGACGCCTTTTCACTTTGTATGTGTCCAACCTTTTTACGTAAATCGATAATAATAGGAATATTGCCAATAATATCAATTACGGCAAAAAGCACCATAAATGCTGTAAATATTTCCTTGAAATTTAATTCCATTACATTCAATTTTGAAATTTGCCGCAAAGGTGCGACTTAATTACTAATTTTCAATATTAAATTACAGTAAAGTTATCTATTTTTGCGGCATGTTTCAATTGGGGAAAACAATCGTTTCTGAGGACATTATCAAGAAAGATTTTGTATGTAATTTGTCGGCTTGTAAAGGTGCCTGTTGTGTCGACGGTGATGCTGGCGCTCCACTAGATAAAGATGAAGTAAAAATTCTCGAAGACATCTATCCAAAAGTCAAACCGTTTCTTAGAAAAGAAAGTATCGAGGTCATCGAGGCACAGGGTACTTCTGTAACTACAGCCTTTGGTGACTTAGAAACTCCTCTCATTAATGGCGCAGAATGTGCGTATGTTATTTTTGATGAAAAAAGCACAGCACTTTGTGCTATTGAAGAAGCCTACAACCAAGGTGAAATAAATTGGAAGAAACCTGTGTCTTGCCATTTGTATCCGGTCCGAGTTAAAGATTATTCTGAATTTTCTGGAGTTAATTATGAGCGTTGGGAAATTTGCGATGATGCCTGTTCACTTGGTAAGGAATTGCAAGTGCCTATCTACAAATTTGTGAAAGAAGCTCTGATTAGAAAATTCGGAGAAGATTGGTACGCAGAACTTGAGAAAGTTGCGGAAACGCTGCAGTAGTTCCTAAAAGGTATACGTTATCTATTTATACAAAATTTCAAGCCAACTATACATTAAGGTTTTATAGCTCTCGATGAAAAATGTAATTTACTGTTTTACAATAATTTAATTCAGTAATTATGAAAGTAATGAAGCCAAAACATTTAGGTATGCTTGTCATCTGTTTGTTAGTGACACAGACAACTATAGCACAATTCGGAAAAGCCAGTAAGGTAAAGTTGCCAGATACTTACGACTTTGACTACATCTATAAGCTTAAGATGACCCATAAAAAAGGTGACATAACATTTGATTATTATTTAAAAGAAGACGCTAAGTATTTTGGATTTGACAGTGAAGAAATGTCTAAAGGCAGTAAAGACACTAAAATGTTTATGGTTATGGACACTGACCTAGAAGTCACTGCAATGTTTATGGAGATGATGGGTAAAAAAGTAGTACAAAAAACAAAGATAAAACCTTCGGATTTGGACTCTGATGAAGACATGTCTGATTATACATTTACTGAAATAGATTCCGAGACCATAAATGGCTATGAGTGCGAGGGCTATATAAGTGAAAATGATAAGCATAAAATTACTTTTTACATAACAGATGACGTAACTGTGAGTTTCAATCAAGTTTTTGGTAGCAATACTAAAAATATGCCTAAGGGTTTCAATCCTGCTTTAATGAAAAAATATGCAGAAAATGGCCTAATGATGAAAATGATTTTTGAAGATAAAAAGAAATCCAAAAACAGTATGACTATGGAATGCACAGGGTTAGAAAAAACCGGTTTCTCAATTGACACTACAGAATATGGCTCAATGATGAGTGCTTTTGGAGGATAGGCTGTTTAAGATGGTATGTTTAGAGTCACCTTAGTACCTATGGCGGTATGATTGTCATAAAGATCTTCGATATCCAAGGAATAGGAATTTTCAAATGCCTTGGAGAAGTTGGCCAAACGTGCTTTTGTAATGTCTATGCCAACAGACTTTCGCTTTAGCTTTTTGTTATCCTTGATTTTTTTGGAGGCAATACGGCCAATACCATTATCGACAATTTCGAAAGTGATGTAGCCTTTCCTGTTTTTATAAACATTTAAGTCAATTCTTTTGTCATTGGATTTGGATGATAGCCCATGCCAAAGCGAATTTTCTAAAAACGGCTGTAAGACTAAGGAAGGTACTTTAGTCACCTCTGTATTTATGGACTCATCAACATCGATTGTGAAATCTATTTCATTGTCAAAACGAATATTTTCAATATTCATGTAGAGTTGCATGGTGTCTAGTTCTTCTTGTAGAGTGGACTCTTTTTCCTTTGATGCAATTAGTATTTTACGAATCAATTTTGAAAACTTATTGAGATAATAAACTGCGTTTTCCTTATCGTTATTTATAATGTATAGTTTTATGGAATTCAATGAATTAAAGATAAAATGAGGATTCATCTGACTTCTCAGCATGTCTTGTTCCAAAGTTAAAATATGTTTATCGCGTTTTAGACTCCTATTTCTGTTAATAATGAACAATGCAATACCCATTATTAGCAATGCCAACATAGAATACCAAAAGATACTTTTGTTGCGCTCCAAACGTTTTCTAACGGCTTCGTTTTCTGAGGCTAAAGCTTTTATTTGATTGTTTTTGTTTTCGTTTTCATATTCAAGAACAATATCATTAACATACTGAAGATTCTGCTCTGTCAATATGGTATTCTCAATGTCCACTGCATTTTGATAATACTCTAAGGCAGCCTTATAATTTCCTTTCTTTTGATTGATTTCTGAAAGCAGTTTACTACCATCAGCAACAGACGATTTTAAATTATAGATATGGGCGACACCAATACCTTTTTTGACGTTTTTCTCAGCTTCAGAAATTTGATTAAGTGCCAGTTCTAATTGCCCTAGATTAATATAAGATGAGGCTATATAGAACTGATCTTTTAGTGCCAATGCTTTTTTTAGTGCGTCTCTAATGATGGGTTCCGCTTTTTTATAATCTTCTTTTTTAAGATATATGCTACCAATACTATTAAAGCAAATCATTCTGCCGACATCAGAATTTATAGCTTCGTTATAAAACAATGATCTTTCATAATTGGCTAGGGCAATGTCAAGATTACCTTTGGCGTCTTCTGCATAGCCAATGTTATGATAATTAATGGCCAAGCCTAATTTATTACCTGCTTTTTCTTCTATTTGGAGCGATTTTTTAAACTGGATCAATGCAACATCATATTGCTTGAGTGCTAAATAAATATTACCAATACTATTTTGAGATACTGCAATATTATATTCTACGGTTGGTGTAGGATCTTTAATCGCATATGCAATCTTTAAAGCTTCAGTATGATAATCTAAAGCGGATTTTATAATATCCATGCGCCTATAAGCTACGCCAATCATATTAAGGCTTACAATTCTTAACTCGTCACTATCTGCCTTGTCTGCAAAGGATTTTGCTTCTTCATGAAGCGCTATGGATTTGTCATAATTAGAAATGTCTCTGTTAATGATGCCAAGGGTGTTTAGCGCATAACTACTGCCGTGGTTATAGGCTTTAAGCCTTGAAATTTCTAGTACCCGTTTCATCTTTAAACTGTCCTTTTCAAAAGCTTCTAGCATAGAGTCTATGCCAATATAGGTTTTTGGTTGATTTTTCGTAAGATGATCTAATGCGGTTTCAAAGTTCAAATCTTGTCCATTTCCGTTTAGTGCACAGCACAGAGCAAGGAACATAAAAAATGAAAAACGATATGGGAGCCTAGCAATCAATCTAATACAGTTTTGGATTATAGTTTTTCAAGAAAATCAGATTTTCTTTGTCTGGCAACAGGGATTTTGTGGTCACTATCCATGACCACATAACCTTCATTTTTTATGAAGGCCTTTATTTTATTGAGATTAATGATGTATGAGTTATGGATTCTGAAAAAATAGTGATCAGGCAGAATCGCATCAACTTCTTTCAGTTTTTTTGTAATAACTATTTTCTTTTTTTCGTTAAGAAAAAGTGTGCTATAATTACCATCGGATTCTACATAGATAATATCATCTACATCTAAAAACAATAATTTGCCATCTGTATTGATAGTAATGCGTTTTTTGTCAAATTTAGAATTAAAATTAGAAAGCATGCGTTCTAATTTTTCGGCATTGAGGTTACGATCACTATGCTTTTTTATTTTAGCAATAGTTTCCCTTAGATCATCAGAATCAATAGGCTTTAAAAGATAATCAATGGCCTCATGTTTTAAAGCCTTAATAGCATATTCATCGTAGGCTGTAGTTATTACGACCGCAAAATTGATCTGCTCTAACTGCTCCAAAAACTGAAACCCACCAATGGTAGGCATTTGTACATCCAGGAACAGACAATCAGGTGTGTTCGAAGCTAAATACTTCAATGCGTCCTCAGGACTTGTAAAGGATTGTGCAACTACGATGTCTTCCTTGAAGTTACTTAACTCCCAAATTAAACTTTGTATGGCCTTAGGCTCATCGTCAACTATAACTGCTTTTAACATGGCTAAATTTATAGAATATAAATATATACATATATTAAGTTTGACAGGATTTTTATGTATACGATGTAAGGTTTTCTGTATAAAATGCCGAAAACTTGTAGTCTAAATTTTAATTTTCCATTTATACACTTTTTTTTACCAATTATACATTGCGATTAAAAAATCAACCGATTAATGGTGATATTTGAATTGAAACTGACCAAATATTGAGCATAAATGGGGGTTTGTTCTCAATATTTAAACTCAAATGGAAAAAATCAGGATTTTAAAGATCAGGATTTTCAATTTTGGGTGTTAATTTAATATAAGCAATTTTAGGGTTGCTTTTTCATTACTTAGTTAGTTATTAGGGATAAAAAGGGCGTTTTTTGAACGCTCTTTTTTGTTTTACATTTTTGACAATTAAATTATAAAACCATCAATAAACACGGTTACTAGTCGTTATTTTTGTATGATTAAACTTACGTAATTATAATTCAGACGTACATCTTAAATAATTGATTTTCAAATAGTTAAAATTAAATTTCACAAAACATTAGGTTTTATAGGCAATACCTTGGTTTGTTAAAAACTTGTTGACAACGTTTATGGTATTGGCTTTTAATTTTAAAGACAATTATCAATCTTTGTTCAGGGCAAAGTAGAAAACAGATTTAATAGCAATTTTTAGTTCTATTTTAGAAATTTCTGTTTTTCGAAAATTTCACGTCCATTTTTATTCCTCATAAAGGGAAAATTTAACACAATTTACAGCATTTGCTAATAGGATTAGGGATAATCAATCAATTATTCCAAAGCCCGTTTAGCCTCTAAAATTAAGAACAAACTATGGAAACCAAACAATTAGAGATCACGGAAATTATCAAGAGAGATTATGAAACAAGTCCATTTGTTTTAAATAAAATTTCTAATGCCGTTGAAAAGGCAATGATGTCTGTTGGTAACGGTACCAAAGAAGATGCCAATACCATTGCTGTTAAAGTATTGCAAGAGTTATTGGACAGAAAAGGTAAAGACTATAAATATGTGCCAACTGTTGAAGAGGTACAGGATCTCGTTGAGGTTAAACTCATGGATAGCCAGTTTTTGGATGTCGCTAAGGCCTACATTCTATATAGAGATGAGCAGGCCAGAAATAGAAAGACGAATATTTTTGAAAAACGTATTAATTTAAAACCATACGAGTATCCAGCATTAAACGAATATGTTGATGCGATTAGACATTCCTATTGGATACACTCAGAATTTAATTTCACAAGCGATATTCAGGATTTTAAAACAAGGCTTACGGTAGTAGAGCAAAATGCAATCAAGAATACAATGCTAGCGATTTCTCAAATTGAAGTTGCAGTGAAATCTTTTTGGGGAGATATCTACCATAAAATGCCAAAACCAGAAATAGGATCTGTAGGAGCGACGTTTGCAGAAAGTGAAGTACGTCACCATGATGCTTATTCTCACTTATTGGAAATTCTGGGCCTTAATAATGAGTTTAAAAGGTTAAAGAAGAATCCAGTGATAATGCGTCGAGTGCATTATTTGGAAACGGCTTTAAAAAATGCCAAAAGCGAAGATAACAAGGAGTACGCAGAATCAATTTTATTGTTCTCGCTTTTCATCGAGCATGTATCATTGTTTTCACAATTTTTAATCATCATGGCATTCAACAAACACAAGAACATGCTTAAAGGTATTTCTAATGTGGTGGAAGCAACTTCTAAAGAAGAGCAAATACATGGCGATTTTGGTATCGATGTCATCAGAATTATTAAAGACGAAAACCCTACGTGGTTTGGAGAAGAATACAATACGATTGTTAAGGTAATGTGTCAAGAGGCTTTTGAATCTGAAAGTAGAATTGTGGATTGGATTTTTGAAGCAGGTGAGTTGGATTTCCTACCTAAGAATGTTATCAATGAATTTATAAAAAACAGGTTCAATAATTCATTAGAAAGTATAGGTATCGAAAAGGTATTTGAAATTGATAATAGCCTATTAGAACAAACCGAATGGTTTGATGATGAAATTATTGGTACTAAACACGGCGATTTCTTTGTGAAACGCTCTATTAACTATAGCAAAAGAACTAAAAGTATAACTAGCGACGACTTATTTTAATTAAACCATGAACGACAAAACTAACTTAAACCTCGAAAACCAAGTAGTAAACCCTCAATCTACAATAACTTCACCACATGATGAATTAATTAAAGCCAGAAAAGAAGCCATTAAAGAGGCAAAAACAGAGCCCGAAATAAAATGGCTCACAGATCATAGTCGTAAATTTTTATCATCTGGTTACCTTACTGAAGGTGCCACACCTGAGGCAAGAATTAGAGAAATAGCTGATAATGCAGAAAGAATCTTAAAGATTGACGGTTTTGCAGATAAGTTTTATGGTTATATGGCAGAAGGTTTTTACTCATTAGCATCACCTGTGTGGTCTAATTTTGGTAAAAAACGTGGCTTACCAATCAGTTGTTTCGGTTCGCATATTTCTGATGATATGGGTGATATACTTTACACGCAATCAGAAGTTGGAATGATGTCTAAATTAGGAGGCGGTACATCTGGGTATTTCGGTAAACTTCGTCATAGAGGCGCTCCAGTAAAAAATAACGGAGAATCTTCAGGCGCTGTGCATATCATGCAGCTGTTCGAAAAAATGGTTGATGTCGTAAGTCAGGGTTCTGTAAGAAGAGGTCGTTTTTCCCCATATCTACCAATTGAACATAATGATATACACGAATTTTTAGAAATTGGAACAGAAGGTAATCCAATACAAGAGTTAACACATGGTGTTACTGTTGGCAATGAATGGATGCAAGAAATGATCGATGGTGATACAGAAAAAAGAGCTATTTGGGCGAAAGTATTGCAACGAAGAGGTGAAATAGGGTATCCTTATATTTTCTTTAAGGATAATGCGAATAATACAGCACCTGAAGTTTACCAGGAGAACAAGCATGAAATCTATGCGAGTAACTTGTGCTCGGAGATTATGTTGCCAACAAACGATAGATGGTCTTTTGTATGCGTATTATCTTCAATAAATTTATTGCATTACGACAAGTGGAAAAATACGGATGCTGTAGAAACTATGATCTATTTCTTAGATGCAGTTTTGGAAGAATTTGTAACAAAACTTGAAGTGTTTAGAGATTCACCAGATCGTGATGATCAGCAGACATTCCTATTCATGGAGAAAGCCTATAACTTCGCTAAGGAAAATAGAGCGCTTGGTATGGGAGCTTTAGGGTGGCATTCTTTATTACAATCAAAAATGTTACCGTTTGATAGTGCTGAAGCTTTTAACCTTAATAGCGAAATCTTTAAGACCATAAAAGAGAAGTCGGTTAAAGCCTCTGAAGAGTTGGCAAAACTGTTTGGAGAGCCAGAGGTATTGAAAGGATACGGAAGACGTAATGCGACGTTGAATGCTGTAGCTCCAACTACATCTTCTGCATTTATCTTAGGACAAGTATCTCAAGGTATTGAGCCAATATGGTCTAACAGTTATGTTAAGGATATTGCTAAAATCAAGACAACAATTAAAAACCCATTCTTAAAAGCACTTTTAGCAGAAAAGGGAATGGATACGCCTGAGATCTGGAAAAGTATACGTGATTACGATGGCTCGGTACAACACTTAGAAGGCTTAACAGAACTTGAAAAAGACGTCTTTAAAACCTATTCTGAAATTGACCAAATGACTATCATTTATCAGGCGGCAAATAGACAGAACCACATAGATCAAGGACAGTCTTTAAATATTATGGTACACCCAGATATGCCAGTTAAGGATATCAATAAAATTTATGTCACTGCTTGGCAGCTAGGTGTGAAGTCATTGTACTACCAACATAGCATGAACGCTGCACAGAAATTCAAACAAAAGAAAGAATGTGCTAGTTGTGAAGGCTAAAGTATTCCTTTGAAAAAGGAATCTTAATTAAAATTAAAAAAAGCATCTCAGAAACGAGATGCTTTTTTATTATAATGATCTAGGATAGTTTTAAAGTTTACAATAAATACTAATTAAATAAAAGGTGCTTCTATTGGTAGCACTTTTACCTTTCGGTTTTCAATATCATATTCATCGCCATTAGAAAGCACATGTACGATCATATTCGCCATGGTCATTGGTGTGCCTTCTTTTAAGATTTTTTCATTGTTATGCGTCAAGGTGCTGCCATCAAAAACAATCACCATTCCAGAGCCAATCACAGTACAGTCATTACCATTTTTAATAATCATACCAGTATCTTCAGCTAAACCAAAACCTATAAGATTTGGGAATTTGGCTACAGCCTCCGATTGTCTCCCAAAACGACCACGTCTAATAAAATGAGTGTCTATAATTAACTCAGGAATCAAACCTAAGCCATTATACATGTTAACAGCGCCTTTAATAAAGGATTCAGAAGCACTGCCTCCTGCAATCATTTCTTTAGCCATAGCCATAGCACCAGCACTGGTACCGGCAATCACAAAACCCTCTTCGTTTTCGTAACGCTTTGCTAAAATATTATGGATGGTCGTATCACCAATTTTATCTCTAATTTTAGATTGGTCGCCACCAGAGAACATCACACAATCTGCATTTTTAATCAAGGAAATAGCATGTTCGGTTTCAGAATCTTCTTGAGAACGAATATCCAAGACTTCCACGTTTTTACAACCTAAAGTCGAAAATGCCGCTAAATAATTTTCGCCAACCTCTACGGGAATACTAGATGCAGTGGGAATTACAACAATATTGGCGCCATTCCCGCCAGCTTCCTTTACGACATGATACAGAATTCCTTCCTCTATAAATTCAAGCGTGTACATTTCATCAGCTTCAATACCTTTATCTTCATTTCCACCAATTGGTATCAGCGTTCCTTTTGCTTTCTGCATAATTTAAGTCTAAAATATTGGTCAAAAATAAGGCAAATTTTCTATTGAAAAATACTATATTTATAATCTTTCACTAACTAAAACCACCTATCATGGAGATAAGAAGCATCAATGCTATGCGAGGACCAAATTATTGGTCAGTCCGACGACATAAATTAATTGTAATGGTATTAGACCTTCAAGACATGGAGGAATTGCCTTCTAATAAAATAGATGGTTTCCCTGAGCGACTAAAAGCAATGTTTCCTTCAATGTATTCACATCGTTGCTCAGAAGGTTGTGAAGGCGGTTTTTTTATGCGTGTAGACGAAGGCACTTGGATGGGGCATGTCATCGAGCATATTGCATTAGAAATCCAAACGCTCGCAGGAATGGATACGGGTTTCGGTAGAACTCGTGGTTATGGTGAAGAAGGTGTTTACAATGTAGTATTCTCCTATATGGAAGAGTCGGTTGGTCGTTATGCGGCTAAAGCTGCAGTTAGGATATGTGAAGCTCTAATTTCTGGAGAAGACTATGATTTGGCAGGAGACATTCAGGAAATGCGTGAACTACGTGAAGCAGATCGTCTCGGACCAAGTACGGGCTCTATAGTCGCTGAGGCAGAAGCCAGAGGTATTCCATGGATTAGATTGAACAAATACTCACTTTGTCAATTAGGCTATGGTGCTAACCAAAAACGTATTCAAGCTACTGTAACAAGCGAAACCAGTAGTATTGGAGTAGAGTTGGCTTGCGATAAAGAAGATACTAAGTATTTGCTAGAACAAGCGGAGGTAGAAGTTCCTAAAGGTGATATTATTAGGCGTGAGCGTAGCTTAGAAGAGGCTTGTCGTTATGTTGGTTATCCATTAGTCATAAAACCTATTGATGGAAATCATGGTCGGGGTATTACCGTTGACATTCAAAATTATGAAGATGCATTAGTAGCTTTTAGGCATGCTAAGGAAAGTTCACGAAGTGGTGCTATCATTATAGAAAAATTTATAACTGGAGAAGATTACAGGTTATTGGTAATTAATAATAAGCTCGTTGCGGCTGCCTTGAGATCTCCTGCACATGTTATAGGAAACGGAAAATCAACAGTTCAGGAATTAATTGACGAAGTCAATAAAGATCCACGCAGGGGATATGGTCATGAGAAAGTCTTGACACAAATTACGGTTAATGAATTAACTAAAACCATTATAAAAGACGCTGGTTATACATTGCAATCTGTACTAGATGAAGGTGAAAAACTTGTTTTAAAAGATACAGCGAACTTAAGTACTGGTGGTACAGCAGAAGATATCACGGATATTGTGCATCCGGCTAATGTAAGTATGGCAGAACGCATTTCTAAAATTATAGACCTGGATATTTGTGGAATAGATATTATGACCACAGATATTTCAAAACCATTATCTGAAACAGGTGGCGCAGTATTGGAAGTGAATGCGGGACCTGGTTTTAGAATGCATTTGGCCCCCACAACAGGCTTACCGAGAAATGTTGCTGCACCAGTAATTGATAAATTATTTCCGGTAAAAGGTGACACAGGTCGTATTCCAATAATTGCAATCACGGGTACTAATGGAAAGACAACCACATCACGCTTAATTTCACATATAGCTAAAATGAAAGGCTATCGTGTGGGGTATACCACAAGTGATGGTGTCTATATACAGAACAGACTATTAATGACCGGAGATTGCACAGGACCTGCAAGCGCAGAATTTGTGCTTAAAGACCCTACAGTAAATTTTGCAGTATTGGAATGTGCTAGAGGTGGATTATTACGTGCAGGATTGGGCTTTAAAAAATGTGATGTTGCTGTTGTTACTAATGTTGCAGCTGATCATTTGGGACTCAAAGGGATTCATACGATAGAGCAATTGGCAAAGGTTAAAGGTGTTGTACCCGAAACGGTTTTACCAGATGGCTATGCTATTTTAAACGCCGATGATGATTTGGTTTACGATATGCGTAGAAGCCTGGATTGTAATGTGGCTTTGTTTTCTATGGACGAGAATAACCCAAGAATAAAGGCTTTACAGCGTCTACATGGCATTACTGCAATTTATGAAAATGGTTACGTGACCATCTGCAGAGGCGAGTGGAAAATGCGCATTATGAGAGCTGAAAACATTCCATTGACTTATGGAGGAAAAGCAAAATTCATGATCCAGAACGTGTTGGCTGGAATTTTGGCTGCTCATGTTCAAGGCATCAGTATAGAAGATATGAAAGCCGGTTTGGAAACTTTTATTCCTTCAGCGGCGCAGACACCAGGTCGCTTAAATCTATTTAAGTTTAATGACTTTAATATTTTGCTGGATTATGCACATAATGCCGCAGGAATGCGTGCGCTTCAGAAGTTTACCGATGAGTTGGAGGCAACTGTAAAAGTTGGGATCATCGCAGGAATTGGAGATCGTCGTGTAGAGGATAACAACGAAATGGGAAGTATTGCGGCCGAAATGTTTGATGAGATTATCATTAGACAGGACAAACGCTTACGAGGTAAGACAGAAGAGGAACTAATTAAAATGTTAGATGATGGTATTAAAATGAAAGACCCAAATAAGAAGACAACCATCATACCATCAGAAAGTGAGGCAATAAAATTCGCTGTTAAAAATGCAGTTAAGGGATCATTGATTATTCTTTGCAGTGATGTCATTCCCGATGCTTTGGACTTAGTTAAAGAACTAAAGGAAAAAGAATCAAAAGGCGAGTTACATTTAATAGATTAACAAAAAAAAGCCGAAACTAATGTTTCGGCTTTTTTAATGATTAATAGCACATTAATATATTAGCAAAGCTTTTTGGTCTTAACTTTAATTTGAAGACTTTTTCTGTAAGCTTTAATACTTATAATTTCGTTACTTTTTTTACGGTTTAATTTAATAACCTTAGCTTTTATCTT
Source organism: Winogradskyella flava (assembly GCF_014243395.1). Classification (GTDB taxonomy): domain Bacteria; phylum Bacteroidota; class Bacteroidia; order Flavobacteriales; family Flavobacteriaceae; genus Winogradskyella; species Winogradskyella flava. Next base: position 835,572 of record NZ_JACLCP010000001.1, read on the forward strand.
ACTAGATGCTGCTACCTCCGTATTAATAATAGTTTCAGTATCAATTGTTTTGATCTCGCTGTTTTCGTTTGTTTGCGCAAAAGAAACAGTAGTTGCTATTATTAATATGATTATTGAGGCTAATAATTTTTTCATTTTTAAAAGTCTTATATTTTAACTTCGGTTCAAAGAAACAACCAAAACTAATCTTGATATGATTTTTTTGGATGAACCTAATTATAATTGGATAAATGGTAAATGCGTACAAAAAACAGCGCTGAATTGCATGAAAATGGTCTTAAATCTAGTAGAAATATAATTTTCACTAATTAAAGTATTAAAAAGATCGATTAAGGGAAATTTTAAATCTCAAACAACCATGAAACGCATAAAAGATTCATTTCATTAAGCCTAATTGAAAGGTGTTAAGAGTAGTTTAGATAAGATATCGATGTATCTACAAAGGGTATTTTAATCGTGTACTGATTAGCAATGCTTTTTTATTTCCCTTTGTTTACAGCATCAATGTATTTTTGTAATGCCATGGTCATAGACGGCGTTTCAGGTGTTGGCGCAGCAATATCTACACGCAACCCTTTTTCCTTAACAGCATTTACAGTAGTATTACCAAATACGGCAATACGCGTATCCTTTTGTTCAAAATCTGGGAAATTATGGAATAACGATTCTATACCAGAAGGACTAAAAAACACCAAGATGTCATAATAAACATCTGCTAAATCGGATAGGTCGCTAATTACAGTTTTATAGAAAGTTGCTTGTTTCCAATTAACACCTAAATTATCCAAGATTTCAGGAATAACTGGTTTTACCTTATCTGTTGTTGGTAATAAGAATGCCTCGTCCTTATATTTTTTAATCAATGGAGTCAAATCTTCAAATGTACGTTTACCTACATAGATTTTACGCTTTCGGTAAACCACATATTTTTGTAGATAATAGGCAACAGCTTCTGATTGGCAAAAGTACTTCATGGTATCTGGTACCTTAAAGCGCATTTCTTCTGCTATTCTAAAAAAGTGGTCAACAGAATTTCTACTCGTTAGTATAATGGCTGTGAACTGGCCTAGATCTATTTTTTGTTGTCTGATTTCTTTGGCAGAAACACCTTCAACATGTATAAAAGGCCTAAAGTCTACTTTTACTTTTTGCTTCTCTTCTAAGTCAAAGTATGGAGAGTTCTCTATTTTAGGCGCTGGCTGCGATACTAATATCGTTTTCACTTTCATACGTAAACCCCTTTGTTTTATGCGTTATACTCGCTAACGACCTTATATAAAAGCACATAAGGCGCAATTTCGAGAGCGCAAAGATACAATAAAAAATAGAAAAAATTGGGGTTTATTGTTTTTTGATAGTTTTTAAATGAAGTGATAAATCCAATGAGATTTATTAAGCATACTATGGAAAACGATGCTATTATGACAATCTCCGCGTCGTTTTTGGTGTACAATAATAAAAGATTGGCAACAAGAAAAACTATACCAGAATAGTTTTTGAATGTCGTTTTTTGAAACAAATAGCTATCAACAAGACTATCAACGTCAAAAAGGCTACCAATCAAGCGTTCTAACAGCGTTTTTATAATTATAATAGTTGCGACTGCGAAAAGGAGCTTTAAGAAAGGGATGATTTCGAAAGTTAGAGTTTCAAAAAATATGGAATACCCGAAAAATAAAAATATACTTGCCGAAACAGCCAAATTGATAAAAAGAAAAGCTTCAAATGGATCAACAAACTTTTGGTCTTTGCTATAAATCTTTAAATATTTCGAATTGCCAATGACAGATAGAAAATCATCAAACCTAAGAGTGTTCAAAAACTTAGCGGCAACTATAGAGAGCAACCCTAACATTGTGAAGATTGTAAACCACTCATGAGTAATGAAATTTCGCATGATGCTAAAATATGAAGAAAAAAGGGTACATCATAACATCGTTTTTTCAAATCTTTAAGAAATAAATAACAGGATATAATCCCTTAAAAACTTTACATTTGTCATGGTTGAAAAGAATATACACTAAACGTGTTTAAAAGCATGCTAATGTCTGACGCACTAGTCATAATTCCTACATACAACGAGATTGAAAATATAGAAGCCATTATAAGGACTGTCTTTTCGCAAGAGAAAGTGTTTCATGTTTTGGTGGTAGATGATAACTCACCAGATAAGACTGCACAAAAAGTAGAAGGCCTACAAAACGAATTTGAAGATCAACTTTTCTTGTTGAAACGGGACAAGAAAAATGGATTGGGACTTGCCTATATAGCTGGCTTTGAATGGGCTTTAAAACAATCTTACGGCTATATTTTTGAGATGGATGCTGATTTTTCACATAACCCTAAAGACCTTATAAGATTATATAATGCCTGCGCTATTGATGGGGCAGATGTGTCCGTAGGCTCAAGATATGTTAAGGGTATCACCGTTGTTAATTGGCCAATGTCTCGTATATTATTATCATATGGAGCGTCTCGATATGTACGTTTAGTAACAAGAATGAAAGTAAAGGATTCTACGGCTGGTTTTGTCTGTTATAAAAGAGAGGTCTTAAAAGTATTGGATTTAACTAAGATAAAGTTTGTGGGTTATGCCTTTCAAATTGAAATGAAGTTCAAAGCGCATAAAAAAGGATTTAAGATTATGGAAATCCCTGTAATTTTCAAGGATAGGGTAAAAGGTAAGTCAAAGATGAGTGGAAGTATTATTTCTGAAGCTATTTTTGGTGTTATTAATTTAAAATTGAAAAGTTTATTCGATAAGTAAAATGAAGACACATACATTAATAAAAAATGCTAAGATTGTTAATGAGGGCAAAATCACTGAAGGTGATATCCTCATTGAGAATAATATCATAAAGGAAATAGATATTTCAATAAGTATAAAGTCCGCAGATATTAATGTTATAGATGCTGAGGGTAATTATGTATTACCTGGAATGATTGACGATCAAGTGCATTTTAGGGAACCAGGTTTAACACATAAGGCGAATATAGAAACTGAATCCAAAGCTGCATTGGCTGGAGGTATCACGTCTTTTATTGAAATGCCAAACACCAATCCACAAACTACCACAGTAAAGAAACTGGAAGAAAAATTTGCCACAGCTGCAGAGTCTTCATATGCCAATTATTCCTTTATGTTTGGTGGTACTAACGATAATTTAGATGAAATATTAAAGGTAGATTCCAAAACAGTTGCTGGATTAAAATTGTTCTTGGGCTCATCTACAGGAAACATGCTGGTCGACGACCCTGAAGTCCTTGAAAAGATATTCTCAAGTACAAATATGGTGATATCCGTGCACTGTGAAGATGAAGCAACTATTCGAACTAACTTAGCAAAATATAAAGCAGAGTATGGAGATGATATTCCAATGGAATTGCATCCTATAATAAGGAGTGAGGATGCTTGTTATTTATCATCCTCAAAAGCCATTGAATTAGCACAGAAAACTGGTGCCAGATTGCATGTTTTTCATTTATCGACTGGAAAAGAGACCAATTTATTTTCTAATAAAATTCCGCTGAAAGATAAGAAGATTACTGCAGAGGTTTGTATTCATCATCTTTGGTTTTCAGATGAAGATTATAAACGAAAAGGCAGTCATATTAAATGGAATCCAGCCGTTAAGACTTCAAAGGACAGAGAACAACTTTGGAAGGCACTATTAGATGATCGAATAGACGTCATTGCCACAGACCATGCACCTCATACTATTGAAGAAAAAAATAATCCTTACACAAGGGCTCCATCTGGAGGACCATTAGTGCAGCATGCTCTCGTAGCTCTGTTGGAATGCTATCATCAAGGAAAAATAAAGCTTGAGAAAATTGTAGAAAAAGCCTGTCATAATCCGGCTATACTATTTGATGTAGAAAAGCGAGGTTATATTAGGGAAGGTTATTATGCAGACTTAGTTATAGTCGATTTAAACAGTCCTTGGACAGTAAACAAGAGTAATATTTTGTATAAATGTGGTTGGTCTCCATTTGAGGGCAATACTTTTAAAAGTAGAATAACCCATACTTTTGTTAACGGAGCCTTAGTCTATAACAATTTCAAGGTTTTAGACGTTAAAGCAGGAAAACGATTAACGTTTAATAGATAGATGAAGAAATTTGGTGCCATATTAGTTTTATTTGTTTTGGTAGTGGCTTGTAATATTAAAGACAAGCCTAAAAAGCCAAATAATCTCATTTCCAAGAACAAGATGGAACAAATTCTATATGATTTGTATATCATAAATGCTGCTAAAGGTGTTAACAGAAAACTATTGGAAAACAATGGTCTAGTTCCAGAAACCTATATCTTAACTAAGCACAATATTGATAGTGCCCAATTTGCTATTAGCAATACTTATTATGCTTTTTATTCGGATACTTATAAAGACATCGTTGAGAATGTCAAAGCAAAAATAGAAAAACAGCAAGAGGAGTATGAGGAACTGAAAGAAATTGAAGAGGAAGCTGCAAAACGCAAAAGAGATTCCTTAAAAAAGATTAATAGTAAGAAGAAAGACTCCATCACGAGGGTTAAAACGATTAAAAAACTAGATTCCGCTAAAGTCCTTTAAGTATAAATTACCCACCTCTTTTATAGAGTCATCTATTGGTTTAAACTCAAAATTAATGGCGTCCCTTAATTTAGAATTATCGTATTTGGTAATACTCAAGGCAGATTTAGCGGTTTGCTTAGTTAAACGGCGTCTTTTGCCTAAAAGTTTATGTTGTAACCAATCCAATCGCCAACCTAAGCCTAATAACCAAGATTTAGCTTCTTTTTTAGGTGGTTTAGCTCCTAAAATTTTGGCAACCTTGTATTGAAAATCCTTAAAACTTAAATTTTCTGAAATCAGAATATATCTTTCATTTTTAATGTTGCTTACCATCAGCTGTACCATAGCATTAACGACATCAAAAACGTCTATATAGCCTACTACGCCATTAACATAGTAAGGTATACCTTCATGTATTTTTCTAAATAAATTACCACTGCTACCGCCTTTCCAAAATCCTGCGCCTAAAATAATTCCAGGATTTACAACGACCACGTCTATGCCCTCTTGCGACCCACGCCAAACCTCTAGCTCTGCTCCATATTTGGTAATCGCATAAACGCTATTGTCTTCTTCTGGGTTCCAAGCTGTTTGCTCATTAATTAATTGTTCAGAATCTTCTTTGTGACCAATGGCAGCAATTGAACTTACATAACACAACTTTTTAATGGAATTACTGATAGATAGGTTTACAATATTGGCAGTCCCCTCAATATTTATTTTTCGTAATTGATGATATTTATCAGGCTCGAAAGATACAAATGCAGCACAATGGTAAACATCTGTTACATCTTGAAAGGCATTTTGTAATTTCGGAACATCATTGATATCTGCCTCGACCCAATCAATCTTGTTAAATAAATCTTCTGGATTATCCGTGTAGTAGGAGAATACATGCTTAACACGTTTTAATGTTTTTTCTCTTCTATACGTGGCACGAACGTGTTCTCCGTTACTGATCAATTTGAAAAGTAAATGTGAACCTACTAAGCCTGTTCCTCCTGTAACTAATATCATAAAGCTAAATTACGTTAAAATTGTCTTTTGTCTTTTGGTGTGGAAACATATCTTTGCTCAAATCGAATTACAATCATCTAAAATAATGGGAAAGAATTTTGTCGAAGAATTGAAGTGGAGAGGGATGTTGCATCAAGACATGCCTGGCGTCGAAGAACATTTAGCTGAAGCTATGCGAAGTGCTTATGTTGGTTTTGATCCGACTGCGGATTCCTTGCATATTGGTAATTTGGTACCCATCATGCTATTGGCGCATTATCAGCGTTGTGGTCATAAACCGGTTGCTTTGGTAGGAGGTGCCACGGGAATGATTGGTGACCCTTCAGGTAAATCTAGTGAGCGTAATCTTTTGGATGAAAAAACCTTACGTCATAACCAAGAGGCCATAAAGCAACAATTATCGCATTTTTTGGATTTTGAAAGTGATGCAACCAATGCAGCCGTTTTGGTAAACAATTACGATTGGATGAAAGAATTCTCGTTCTTGGAGTTCATTAGAGATGTCGGTAAACATATTACTGTAAACTACATGATGGCAAAAGACTCAGTAAGAAATAGAATTTCTGGTGAATCTACAAATGATGGGATGAGTTTTACAGAGTTTACCTATCAATTAGTACAAGGCTACGATTTTTTACACTTATATAGAGGGCATAATTGTACCATTCAAATGGGCGGGAGTGATCAATGGGGAAATATCACTACAGGTACTGAACTCATTAGACGTATTGGTAATGGAAAGGGGTTTGCTATAACCTGTCCTTTAATCACCAAAAGCGACGGTTCTAAATTCGGAAAGTCCGAAGGTGGTAATGTATGGTTGGACGCCAATAGAACATCGCCTTATAAGTTTTATCAATACTGGTTGAACTCTAGTGATGACGATGCCGAAAAGTATATTAAGATATTTACATTTTTAGCAGAAAGCTATATAGACACCTTGATTTCTGAACATGCAGAAGCACGACATTTAAGAGTATTGCAAAAACGATTGGCTAAAGAGATCACCATTATGGTACATTCTAAAGAGGAATTTGAGAATGCCGAAAAAGCATCAAATATTCTTTTTAGTAAATCGTTTAAAGAAGATATTAAGACATTAGATGAAAAAACTTTTTTAGATGTCTTTGAAGGTGTGCCGCAAGCTGAAATAGCGATATCAGATTTTGATGAAGGTCTAGATATGATAGGGGCATTATCGGCTAAAACCAATTTCTTAAGTTCTAATGGTGAAGCACGAAGGGCCTTAAAGGAAAATTCAATTTCCGTAAATAAGGAAAAGGTAAAAGAAGATTACAAATTGTCTTCAGATGATTTGATTAATGGCAGATACATCATCTTAAATAAGGGTAAGAAGAACACTTATATTATTAAAGTGATATAAGAAAAATGCCCAGAATCTCTTCTGGGCACATCTAACCAATCAATCAACTATTGAAAAAATTTTTCTTTCCGATAGCACATATTAAGTCGTGATAATTTTAATGTCCTTACAAGGCCATTAGATTGCAACCTCTAATATCAGAATTATCGAATCTCCCAATAATTTCAAATTGACCATTTTCAAAGACTTTGCCTAAATCTTGGGTAGCAATAAATGAACAAGAATTTATGTTAGCCAAATCGATAATATTAATACCACCAGTTTTGTTTGATCTCTGAAGCGCTAATGCATCTTCCGTATCTCGAGTTAAAACTTTCATCCAAGGTGGACAGTCAAAAACACCTTTACCTCTGGAATAAGCTTGACTCAATAATTCTGTCATCCCATATTCACTGTGAATATATTCAACACCAAAACCAGTTTTGAGGATATTGTGCAGTTCTTGCCTAATAATTTCTTTCCGTCTACCTTTCATACCGCCAGTTTCCATAACTATGGTATGATTTAGATTGAATTGAAAACTTTCAACCAAATCCAGAAGCGCAAAGGAAACTCCAATAAGTAGTGTTTTCTGCTTTTTACGCTCGAGAGTCTGGATAATTTGTGATAACTCTTCAAGATTATCGAGATAGAATCCACTTTCAGGACGGTTGGATGTCTCAATTAAATCATTGACCATATAGATCAATGAGGAACCATCACGCTCAAGATACGAGGGGAGTAAAGCTAGTATCACATAGTCTTCAACATTGCCATAAAACTGCTTGAAGCCTTTACGATAACTTTTTTCGTATAATGAAATACCTGTAATCAAATGTTTGCTTGTTAAGCTTCCGGTGGTCCCTGAGCTCGTAAATATCTTTTCTACAGCTTTTGTAGTACTTAAAACGTCATGACTTTTGAAAAACTGAATGGGTAAAAAAGGGATGTCATTTATATTCCTAATGTCAGAGGGATGCTTGTAGAGTAAATCACAAAACGAGCGATAGACAGGATTATTCTCAAACTGAAACCTAAAAACTTGAAACGCCATAGCCTTAAAGTCTTCAGTTGATTTTATATTGAAAATAGCATTGTGATCTATCATCTGGTAAAAATATGGAAATAAAAAAACGCAGCCTAAACTTTAGACTGCGCTTCAAATATGTGGTAAAACAATATTACTTAAGAACTAATTTCTTAGTCGTTGAAGCATTGTTTTGTGTAATCTTTACAAGATATATTCCAGCGTTTAAGTTAGAAACATTTAGCGTACTAGATGTTAATGTTTCGCTCTTAACTTGCTTACCTAAAATATCATAAACTTGTACGTCCATCACATCGTTATTAGAAGACCTAATTGTCACAAATCCTGTATTTGTTGGGTTAGGAGATAATGAGAATGTAGTAGCTTCAAAATTATCAGTTGATAAAATTGGCAAACTAAAGTCAGCGGCATCTCTAGCTGTTAAAAAATATAAATTTCCATTTCTTTCGTTAATAATACCTGTAATATCTGTAGGCATTGTAGGCACAGCTACTCCTTGATCTGCATAGTCAGCGCTAAAGAACGAAGATCTAAAGTTAAATGCATCTCCTCCTTGATCCATTGCGTGTTCCGAACCACCGCTAAAATTAGGAGTTGTATTATCCATTGTTACATTGGTAACAATTACTAATTCGGATTCGTAATCTTCAGCATTTGAAGCCAAATCTAGCAGAGAAACAGCTTGAGGTGTTAATGTATTTCCTGAAGAAGTTGCAGCACCGGGATCTTGAGAAACAGCAAACTGCATCATGCCACCAAAAGAAGTCAACTCACCTACAATTCCTGTAATACCATCTCCAATAGTATAGGTTGTAGTAACATTACCAGCTGAGTCATCAATTAAAATACCGGCAGTAGCATCTTCTATAAATTTTTGATTTCTAAATGATTGCTGGTATGTTAATAAAGCTTCACCGGTTAATTCATAAAATTCACCTTCTGTGCCAGCTCTAAGAGCTGCAATATTTGCTACTTGATTAATAGAACCTACACTGAAAGAAATCATATCAGAATCCACTACCATTCCACCATCAATAATATCAATCACAACAGTATAAGGCTGTCCATTGTCAGTAACAATAGTAACTGGATTGTCCGTAGTAGTAACAGGCGCATCAGAATTTACTGTAACTTGTATTGAACCTGATCCAGGAACATTAATGGCATTGTAAGATATGTCAACAGAAGTAGTTCCTGGTGCTAATACAGCACCGTCTGCGGGTGAGGTTATGGTTATTGTTGGGTTTGTTGGCATTGTATAAACCGGATTTATACTTCCAAAAGTACCAGCAAGAGCTGGCGCAGGACTAAAATTCACAGCAAAGACGTCAGTGGCATTTATATCAAATACAGCAGAATCATCATAGGGCTCATTTAAAGCAAACCAATCATCTGATGTGCCATCCCTAAAGACTAATCCAGGTTCATCACCTGTATAGGCAAAAGAGACACCTCCAAGTTGAGTTGCATAGCCTGCTGTTATAATTGCATCAGCATCGTTATCTGGGATTCCGATTGCATCATAAACAGTCCCAAGAGGAGAGGCATTGTCTAAAGTCCCATCGTCATTAGTATCTAAATCTGTTCCTATAACAGGATCAGTAGAACACAGTACAAAAGTAAAAGAAGGGTTTTCTAAATCGGGAATAGTTACTACTAATAATCCATTTGCATCAAAAGTTCCTGATACAGCAGCAGATCTATCTACCAATCCATTGGCGCCATCACTTTCAATGCTCACTAAAAAACCGCTAAAAGAGCTACTAGCTGTTCCTTTTAATTCAATTGACATTGGATCAGGATCAGCACCCGCTGCATTCGGTTGAAATTCATTAATGATTTGCCCAAAAGAAGCAAAACTGATGAAAGTAAATAATAAAAAGTAAAGTTTTTTCATAATTGATTTTTAATAAATTAGACCATAAATATACTAACAAATGATCAATATCAGATGAAGAGTTTATCAACAATCCCCTTTTTTACAATAACTTAACATGCTAATTATAAGAGGGTTTTAATTTACAGTCATTTAGAGTTTCAATGTTAGAGAATTGTTATCAATTGTAAAATGACATCAACTTAAGAAAGATATATTTTATATTTACTCAAACTTAAAATTGCCTTAACATTGAAGAAAAAGGATATAAAAATATTGTTGGTAGATGATGAACCAGATATTTTAGAAATAGTAGGTTATAATTTATCAAACGAAGGATATCAGGTCATCACTGGTGAAAATGGTATTGAAGCTATTGAAAAGGCTAAAAAGCATAAACCTCATCTAATTATATTGGATGTTATGATGCCAGAGATGGATGGTATCGAAGCTTGTGAGCGCATCCGTCAAGATGATAAGTTTAATAATACAATTATCACCTTTTTGACAGCTAGAGGAGAAGATTACTCACAGGTTGCTGGTTTTGATGCAGGAGCAGATGACTATATAACTAAGCCTATAAAACCAAAGGTACTTATAAGTAAGGTTAAAGCCTTACTAAGGAGATTTAAGGATACGGAAAGTGTTGCAAGTACTATAAAAATAGGAGATCTCATTATTAATAGGGAAGAATATAAAATTACAAAGAAAGGTGAGGAAATTATCTTGCCAAGAAAAGAGTTTGAATTGTTATCTTTGTTAGCGACCAAGCCTGGTAAGGTATTTAAACGCGAAGAGATCTTAGACAAAGTCTGGGGAAATGAAGTTGTTGTTGGAGGAAGAACTATTGACGTACATATAAGAAAACTTCGAGAAAAAATAGGTGATAAATCCTTTAAAACTGTCAAAGGTGTTGGTTACAAGTTTGTCGACTAATGCAGAAAAATAATTTTAAGAAAACATACAAGTTTGCTCTAAGAACATCGTTGTATGTAACACTGTTTACAACACTCCTTGTGAGTGTTTTTTTGTATTACTACTATACATTTAACTGGCAAATTGTATTCTTTCCTTTAATATGTTTCCCGTTATGCTTTGTCATTGTTCAATACAGAGTAGAACGATTTATTTACAGACGAGTAAAGAAGATTTATGACGATTTAACTCTATTGGAATCGTCAACTCTTAGGCAACATCCCATAACCACTGATATGGGGACACTCACAAAGGAAATAGATAAATACGCGAAAGACAAAAAATTTGAAATAGAAGCCCTTAAAATCAGGGAAGAATATCGAAGGGAATTTATTGGAAATGTCTCTCACGAGCTTAAAACGCCATTGTTTACTGTTCAAGGCTACATTGATACACTTTTAGATGGTGGTATTGATGACGAAAAGATAAGAAAGAAATATTTGAACAGAGCCAGTAAGGGTGTTGAACGCTTAACCTATATCATTAAAGATTTGGATATGATCACCAAACTGGAAGTTGGGGATCTTAGTCTAAATAAGGAACATTTTGATATCGTAAAACTAGTTGAGAATGTCTTTGAGCTTTTTGAAATGAAAGCCGCTAAAAAAAATATAACCTTGACCTTTGATATCGATTATGGTGAACCAATAATGGTATATGCAGATATTGAGAGGATTCAACAAGTTTTAACGAATTTAATTGTCAATTCCATTAAATATGGCAGGGAAATGGGCACAACTGAAGTCAGTATAGAGAATCTTATTAAGAATAAGGTTATCGTAAGGATAACCGATAATGGTGAAGGGATAAAGGAAGAGAATTTACCGCGTCTATTTGAAAGGTTTTACAGAGTTGATAAAAGTGGCTCTCGTAAAGAAGGAGGTTCTGGCCTAGGCCTTTCCATTGTTAAGCATATTGTTGAAGCACATCAAGAAAAAATGTATGTTGAAAGTGAGCTTGGTGTGGGTAGCGAATTTTCCTTTACTTTAGAAAGGTCCGAATAGGTTGTTGTAATTTGTTTGTGAATTCGAATATTTAAAGCCCGAATAGGCTTTCACTTCATCCAGCATCTCAATTCTGAATTTCTTCTGTTCACAGTAGGGTGCAATATTTTCAGACTTAAACTTCCTAGCTAGATATTCTTGTTCAAACTGTCCCGGTGTAGGAATAAGAAAGGCTTTCTTCTCAAGCTTGGCATAATCCATAATCGATGTATAGCCAGATCTACTTAGAATTAATTTACTTTCATTTATAGCAGTTTCCAGTTGAGTGCTCGTCATGAAATTATAAAACGCAATATTATTAAATTCAGTTCTCTGTTGTTCTGTTTCAACAATGCCTTTTATAAAGCAGACTTTACCTTTACAAGATTTTAATTCCTTAATCAAATGTTCTTCAAGCAGTGTGCGTTGAGGTTCAGGTCCAGAAAGTATAACAAGTAAATCATATGTCATGGGCATATCTTTTTTTTCAAACCGACTCAAAGGCCCAATATATTTTATTGAAGACTCAAAGCCTTTGACGTGACCCAATTCACCACTTAGATTACTGGTTCCCATATAATCAGGAACCCAACATTCATTAAATTTTAAAATTATATTTTGATGTAACTTACTACTTAACCAAGTAGTATTTCCACTTAAAACGCGTAATTGATGCGTTAAAAATATTGATGGAACTTCTTTATGTCTTACCCCAAACCTATTATCAGAAATAATTCCAGAAATCTTATGAGATGTAATCATAGCATCAACAAATTTCTTTTCTCTATGTATTGTATTTATAATACGAGGTGAGTCTATAATCATTTTTAGCTTAAAGCTATTTGCCTTTTTAGAATATGAAATGTCGTAAGAAGGCAGCTCTAAGGCTTTAAGCTTTGGAAACTCTTTTTTTAATAACAACAGAGCAGCACCATCGCTAGCGATAATAGGCTCAAAATGGTGAGCGATTAGAGCATTAATAATAGGAATACATCTTGTGGCATGTCCTAATCCCCAATTTAAAGGCGCGACTAAAATTCGTTTTTTATGCTGAACTTGTTTCAGTATCTTTTTATTTTAAGTTGAATAACACAAACAAAGATAAACCTAAAATGTTTCCTTAATTTTACCGAATTATTAATAAGACATGAAACGTGGGAAGCAAAAATAAACTCAAACGCTTTAAGGAAAATGAAACATTTGATAATGTGTTTCAGCCGAAGCGAGAAGAATTGACCGATGGTTGTTTCGCTTTAAAGGGAAATTGGAGAAAAGAAGTCTTTAAAAACGAAAATCCTTTGGTGTTGGAATTGGGTTGTGGAAAAGGAGAATATACCGTTGGTTTGGCAAAACGCTATCCTAATAAAAACTTTATAGGTATTGACATCAAAGGGGCTCGGTTTTGGCGCGGTGCAAAGACAGCCATCGAAGACAATATACCCAACGCAGCTTTTATAAGAACTCAGATAGAACTTATTGAATTTGCTTTTCAGGAAAACGAAGTGGATGAAATATGGATTACCTTTCCAGATCCTCAAATAAAGTACAAACGCACCAAGCATCGTTTAACCAATCTTCAATTTTTAGAGCGTTACAATAAAGTGCTTAAACCAGATGGACTAATGCACTTAAAAACAGACAGTGAGTTTATGCATGGTTACACCTTAGGACTCTTGCACGGATTGGGTCACGAGGTGCTATATGCTAATCATAATGTATATAAATTAGGAGGAAGTCCCGAAGAGGTGACTGAAATACAGACCTTTTACGAAAACCAGTATTTAGAGAAAGACAAAGCAATTACGTATATTAGATTTAAAATCAACTAAAATTTGAGTATCACCGTTGTCTTTTTCCTCGGACTTTTTATAGCACTAATCGGTGTCATTCCCCCAGGTTTGCTTAATATGACAGCGGCAAGGATAAGTTTAAAGGAAGGACCAGGAAGGGGAATAACATTTTCGTCTGGTGTATGTCTAGTGGTGTTTATTCAAACCTATGTTGCGGCTATTTTTGCAAGATATTTATCCAACAGACCAGATGTTGTTGAGATTTTGCAACGTGTGGCTTTTGTCATTTTTGTTCTTATAACTATTTATTTTTTGGTCATAGCCAGAAGTCAGAAAGAAACTAAAGTTAAGGCTGATGTTAGGAGCAAAAGAAGTCGTTTTTTTCACGGTATGTTCTTGTCGGCATTAAACGTATTTCCTATACCTTATCAAGCCTACATGACGATTACTATGGCTTCTTTTGGCTGGATGAATTTTGAGCGTACGAGCATAATAACTTATGTAACTGGTGCAGCAATGGGAACTTTTGTGATGCTTTATTTCTATATCTTCTTTTTTGATAAGATAAAAGACAAAAAATTCACCTCACAAAAGAATATGAATTATAGTATTGGTATTATTACAGGTGTTGTTGCACTAATAACCTTTATTAATATTTTGAAAGAAATGTGATGAAATATCTAGGAAAGCTGTTTCATTTGATAAAAACATCAGACAGTAACGAATGAAACCTGAAACTCTTGGTTTTTTTGAAAAAGTATATGAGGTTGCTCGACTCGTGCCTTATGGCAAAGTTACGAGCTATGGAGCCATTGCCAAATACTTAGGCGCCGCCAAAAGCGCCCGTATCGTTGGTTATGCTATGAATGGTTCTGGAGGAAAAGATGTGCCTGCACATCGTGTGGTGAATAGAAAAGGGTTGTTAACAGGTAAACACCATTTTGAGGGGACTAATTTAATGCAGCAGCTGCTCGAAAATGAAGGTATTGAGGTTATTGATAATCAGATTCAAAATTTAGAATCTGTCTTTTGGGATCCTGCAAAAGAATTGCACTAAAAATTGATCATAACTAACCCATATCATACTATTATACAATTCAATTTATCTACTTCAAAATCTAAAGGTTTTGCAGTATCTTTGCATTTAGAATAAATCTAGATAAGAATTGAAACTCAATAAACAAGATATACTAAACGCACTTAAAACTATTTCGGTTCCTGGTGAAGGTGAAAATATGGTTGACAGTGGTGCAGTTACTAATGTGGTAACATTTGCAGACGAGGTTATTGTGGATATCACAATTAAAAACCCAAGCCTTCAAGCAAAGAAAAAGACAGAAGTAGATATTTTACAGACCATTCACAGAGAGGTTTATGAAAAGGCCAAGATAAAGGTGAATCTAAAAGTAGATGCTCCTGTCAAACCAACAACAAATGAAATCAAAGGGAAGCCAATCCCTGGTATCCAAAATATTTTAGCGGTGGCCTCGGGTAAAGGTGGTGTAGGTAAATCTACGGTAACCGCAAATTTGGCTGTAACCTTAGCAAAGATGGGATTCAAGGTTGGTGTGTTAGATGCTGATATCTATGGGCCATCAATTCCCATTATGTTCGATGTAGCCAACGAACGACCATTATCAGTAAACGTTGATGGAAAATCCAAAATGAAACCTATAGAAAATTATGGCGTAAAAGTCTTGTCTATAGGATTCTTTACAAAACCAGACCAAGCCGTAATTTGGAGAGGTCCAATGGCTTCTAAAGCATTGAACCAAATGATTTTTGATGCCGCTTGGGGAGAACTTGATTTCTTGCTGCTAGATCTACCTCCTGGAACAGGTGATATCCATTTAAGCATTATGCAGGCTTTACCGATCACAGGTGCTGTTGTAGTGAGTACACCTCAAAATGTGGCATTGGCAGATGCAAAAAAAGGTGTGGCGATGTTCCAACAAGATAGTATCAATGTACCAGTGTTGGGTATTATTGAAAATATGGCATATTTTACACCTGCAGAGTTACCAGAAAACAAATATTATATCTTCGGAAAAGAGGGCGCTAGACATTTGGCAGAGGATTTAGATGTACCATTTTTGGGGGAAGTACCTTTGATACAGAGTATTCGAGAAGCAGGTGATGTTGGTCGACCAGCAGCTTTACAAACAGCAACTCCTATTGAGGAAGCTTTTGAAGAATTAACACGAAATGTCGTTCAACAAGTGGTTAATAGAAATGAAAACTTGCCAGCAACGGAAGCAATAAAAATTACAACAATGGCAGGTTGCTCTGCTGTAAATAAAAAGTAAATGAGCTCAGAAGAACTTAAATTAAATGTAGAAAAAGCCCTCGATGAAATTCGACCTTTTTTACAGAGTGATGGAGGAGATATTAACTTATTATCTATTGACGAAGATAAATTAGTTAAGGTGCAACTGGTTGGAGCCTGTACCTCCTGTAGTGTTAATCAGATGACTCTAAAATCGGGCGTGGAAATGACGATAAAGAAGTACGCACCTCAAATAGAACGTGTTATTAACGTGGAGTAAGGAATGTGACTTTTATCACATTCTACTTAAAAATCCATTAGTAGTTTTGTTTCCAATTCTCAATTAATGATTACAACTGATATACTTATTATAGGTGCTGGGCCTACTGGACTTTTTACGGTTTTTGAAGCTGGGCTTTTAAAGTTAAAGTGTCATCTAATAGACGCATTGCCACAGCCAGGAGGGCAATGTTCCGAGATTTATCCTAAAAAACCCATTTACGATATCCCGGCATACCCTGAGATTTTAGCAGGTGATTTAACAGATAAATTGATGGAGCAATGCAAGCAATTTGAACCAGGATTTACACTTGGAGAGCGTGCAGAAACTATAGATAAACAACAGGATGGTACATTTATTGTTACAACCAATAAAGGCACAAAACATCAAGCTCCAGTAATTGCAATTGCTAGTGGTCTTGGTAGTTTTGAACCTAGAAAACCGTTAATTCACAATATTTCTGATTTTGAGGATAAGGGTGTTGAGTATATGATTAAAGAGCCAGAACTCTATCGCGATAAAAAAGTCGTGATTGCAGGTGGTGGAGATTCGGCGTTGGACTGGAGTATTTTTTTAAGTGATGTAGCCTCTAAAGTCACTTTGATACACAGAAGAAATGAGTTCCGTGGACATTTGGATTCTGTAGAAAAAGTGCAAGACTTAAAAAACGCAGGAAAGATTAATTTAATTACACCTGCAGAAGTAGTTGGCATTGTTGGAGATGATAAAGTGAAAGCCGTGGTTGTAAAGCAAGCTCAACATATAGAGAAAGAATTTGAAATTGAGTGTGATCATTTTATGCCACTTTTCGGGTTATCGCCAAAACTTGGACCTATCGCCAATTGGGGACTCGAGATTGAAAAGAATGCCATAAAGGTTAATAACGCTTTAGATTATCAGACTAATATTCCAGGGATATTCGCCATAGGTGATGGTAACACCTATCCTGGAAAATTAAAATTGATTCTTTGCGGTTTTCATGAAGCTACTTTAATGTGTCAAGCCGCTTATCAAATTATCAATCCTGGTAAGCGTTATGTCTTAAAATATACTACCGTTAGTGGCGTAGACGGATTTGATGGCACCAGAAAAGAGGCGCCAAAAGCGGTTGTAAAGGCTATTGAGTAGATAGTAAATAGTAGAAAGTAATTAGTAAATGGCTATACAAAAATTTGAAGATTTGTTGGTTTGGCAAAAGTCTCGGGATTTAGCAGTTTCCATTTCAAATAATATTTCAGAAGGATTTGATAGAAATTCAAATGCAGATTTCGCGAGATTTTTATATATCGCTTTATCTTCAAATAGTGAGGTAAGATCCATGTTATATATTTCAGTTAGGCTAAATTCTATTGGTAAACAAGAAGCCGATGAATTAATTGAGAGAACCAATGAAATATCCAAAATGTTGCATGGTCTAATAAAATCAATTAAGAACTAAGGACTTATTCCTAATTACTAAATACTATGGACATAAACATAACCATTATAGACCGAGAGGGTGTGTCCCACAAAATCGAAGCGCCCACTGATATGGCTATGAACCTTATGGAAGTCGTTCGTTCTTTTGAGCTAGCTCCGGAAGGGACTATAGGTGTTTGTGGAGGTATGGCGATGTGTGCTTCTTGCCAATGTTATGTGTTAAGTAATACTGAATTACCAGAAATGCAAGATGATGAGGAGGCTATGCTTTCTGAAGCATTTTATGTTAAGGACAATTCAAGATTAGGTTGTCAAATTCAAATGACTCAAGAAATGGAAGGTTTAGAGGTTGAGTTAGCGCCTGAATCGTAATTACTCAGTTTTATAATCAATCAAAGGCGTTGGTCCTTCCAATAAAAAGCGATCAATTTTTAAAGTGCCATCTTCCGTCGTTACAATCTGCCATTTAATTAAAGAGATTTTACCATCTTCAATCTCTATACCCGTAATACTTCTAGGATGTACGCAACTACCATCATTAAAAAAAGCAATATCACCAGGTTCTGGGAATCGTGGTCTGTGTGTATGACCTGCTATGGTTATTAAATTTTTATTTTCAATAATCCATTTTTTTGTTCTTCGTTCTACTTTTATAAGTTCTTTGTAGTTTTTTGCTGGACTCGTAGGATCTGCAATACCCATAACGTTCAAAGGTTTCCAGAGAATGCGAACCATAAAACGACTCCATTTCCAGAAGAGATAATTCCACCAATCAGCTTGATGGCCATGACAAAGAAAGAGTTCTTGCCCAGTATCAGAATGCTCTAAAACAATACCTTCATGGTATTTTATATCACAAAACAATTCAACATCTTCCCCAACTTTGGGGTCGAAATATGTGGACAAGTACTTTTCAACATAGTTCGGATCACGATAAACCATATCATGGTTGCCCCAAATCATATGTAATCGATGTTCTTCATGAAATTGTTTCATGAGTAAATACACATTTTTATGTGCATTTAGGATAGACTCAAAAGATAGATTCTCCCATAATTCATCACCATCACCCAGCTCACAATAGCTAAAACCTTCAGAATAATAATGCTTTAAGGCATGGAAATAAATATTCCTGTTATTGGCAAAATCGTCTGCAAAACTATTGTCCCCACGATGGCAATCACTAAACAAAATGAACTTCGAGGAATCATCGAACTTAATACGAAATGCATTTTTATATGCACGATCTAATCTCGATTTTGAAGACATGGATAGGTTACTCGATAACCGAGATTTTTATTGTTACATACGCTCAGAAAGCTAACGATATGTCTTTTAGATTTCTGTTCTGCTTTTCTCATGGTCATTGACTAAAGTAATAAAACTTATTGGATTTTTGAGATGACAACGGGTAACAAACGTTCAACAAATAATGAATAAGCCAGTTCAGATGGATGTAAACCATCAGAAGCGACAAGGTCTGGATTGTCGAGTCCTTGCCGAGTGATATCCGTAATATTTATAAATGTAATCCCATTAGAGTTGCAATAGCCCTCTGCAAAATTGTTGTATTGATCTATGTCTTCAGATGTTGTTTCTGAAAACCCAAAGCCTTGACCAAAAGGTGTATAGGCATAATCTGGTATGGAGACCACAATAACCTTGTTGACATTGCCTTGAGCCAATTCAATAGCTTTTGTTGCGAGTAGAGGAAATTCTTCTTCATACAACGAAAACGGTCTGTTTTGGTATTGATTATTAACACCAATTAAAAGCGTCACTACATCATAAGTATTTGAAAGATTTTCATTGTCTATAGCATTGATAAGACTTGTAGTTGTCCATCCAGTTTGTGCAATTACGCGCAAGCTAAAACTATCTACATCAGGAAAGCCTGCTACTAAACTATCTTTTAATTGTTCTGGAAAACGGCAAGTATCACAAACGCTTTGTCCTATAGTGTAGCTATCGCCTAATGATAAAATATTATAAAATTGAGGTGTTACAGATACCTCATCGTCATTAGATTTACATGTAAAAACAATAAATCCTAAAACCAAAACCAAAAGTTTCTTTTTCATAATTAAAAAATACAAAAACAAAAAAACCTTTCAAGATTGAAAGGTTTTTTTTATGTTAAAGAATTATTGTTTTTTATCTACTAGTTTTACACCATGATAAGGGCAAAATGTCCATTTCCCATTGTGTTCCTCATCCGTTTCTGGGCAAACCTTTTCTTCTAATAGACATGCTAAAGGCAGCATGACATCTTTCTTAAAATCACCTAATTCAAATTTAATAGTTTCAGAACTATAAGGATCTATTGGTATAACATTGTTCTTTCTGTCAGGGCTTTCAAAGACAATAAATTGCATATTTTCTCCCATTGGACCCATCATATTTTTCATCATTGGTTTCATCATTGACAGAAAATTGACGATATCTGGATTAAGATTATCATTATCAACACGTTTTAAATCTGTATTCATATAGTTAACATTCAATTGTTCCCTGACAATATTTTCGTCATCATAAGTTATTCCACCAAATGTTCCTATTTTTCCTTTTAAAGCCATTACAAAAACATAGTCTTTAACTAAATTAACTATGTCTTCTGTGTCACTTATTGATGTTGTTGGGTCTTGAGAGAATACTACATTCCAATATTCAGTTGGGATCCACCATATTATATCAATGGTATCTGCATTATCGCTTCCATATTGAGTTTCTGTTAGAAAATCATCAATACTAACCTCTTCAAATTTTTTGTTTTGACCACTAATTGAAATTATAATGAAATAAAGTGAACAAAAAAGCGCAATTTTTTTTTTCATAACCTTATTTAAAAGCATTTAATCCCGTAACATCTAACCCTGTGATGAGTAAATGAATATCGTGAGTACCTTCATAAGTTACCACACTTTCAAGGTTCATCATATGTCTCATAATACTATATTCCCCGCTGATTCCCATACCGCCTAACATTTGTCTTGCATCGCGAGCAATGGTTAAGGCCATATCTACATTATTTCGTTTGGCCATAGATATTTGTGCAGAGGTAGCTGTGCCCTTTTCTCGCATAACACCAAGTCTCCACGCTAACAATTGTGCTTTGGTGATTTCAGTAATCATCTCTGCTAATTTCTTTTGTTGCAACTGAAATTGCCCAATAGGTTTTCCGAATTGAATACGTTCCTTACTATATCTTAATGCGGTATCATAGCAGTCCATAGCTGCACCAATAGCTCCCCAAGCAATTCCGTATCGTGCCGAGTCCAAACATCCAAGCGGAGCGCCTAATCCGGATTTGTTCGGTAATAAGTTTTCTTTCGGAACTTTGACATTATCAAAAATAAGCTCACCAGTTGCAGAAGCTCTCAATGACCATTTGTTATGGGTTTCTGGAGTTGAAAAGCCTTCCATGCCTCGTTCTACAATCAATCCGTGGATTCGACCTTCTTCATTCTTAGCCCAAACAACTGCTACCTGACAAAAAGGTGAATTAGAAATCCACATTTTTGCTCCATTTAAAAGATAATGGTCTCCCATATCTTTATAGTTTGTGGTCATTCCTCCAGGATTACTTCCGTGATCTGGTTCTGTTAAACCAAAGGAACCCATCCATTCGCCAGATGCTAATTTCGGTAGATATTTTTGGCGTTGTTCTTCGTTACCATATTTCCAAATAGGATACATGACTAACGAGGATTGTACTGAAGCGGTACTTCGAACACCCGAATCACCTCGCTCAATTTCTTGCATTATTAATCCGTAAGAAATTTGATCTAAACCTGCGCCACCATATTCTTCTGGTATATAAGGTCCAAAAGCACCAATTTCTGCTAAGCCTCCAATGATGGATTTTGGAAACTCTGCTTTTTGAGCAGCGTCTTCTATAATTGGAGAAACATCACGTTTTACCCATTCCCTTGCAGCATCACGCACTAATTTATGCTCTTCTGTTAGTAATTCATCTAGATTATAGTAATCTGGTGCTTCGAATAAATCTGGCTTCATATATACGATATTTTGTCACTGCAAAAGTAACGAAAACGTTTTCATTGCCCAATAAGAGTATCACATTTTCAGATAAAAATCCTTTGTCAAATTAATATAGTCTTCGGTATATTGATGACGTCCAGTTTCAATAATTAATTCTGAAGTTTCAACCGCATGTTTTTGAAACATAAATTCAATAAGACTGCGTTTTATTTCTGTATGCGTATTTCCCTTTACATGCAGTTTACGCGTTGGCGATAAGCCGACTTTTGATGCTAATTCTATAAAGGATCGTTCTTCTTTAAAAGGAATAATCACAGAAAAAGAGCCATTTTCTGATAGTAAGTTTGCCACGGCGTAAATAATATGTTCAAAAGGCATGGCATCGCTAAAACGAGCTAAATCTCTTGCTTTATCGTTAGTTTTATAATCTTCAGAATAGAACGGTGGATTGCAAATAATTAGATCGAAAGTGTCTTCAACTTCTTCAACAAACTCCAATAATGATGCATGGTAACAAAACAATCTATCGCTCCATGGTGAGTTTTCAAAATTTTCCGCGCACTGTTCATAAGCATCTTCGTCAATCTCAATAGCTTCAATATTTTGGGCATGACTTCTCTGGGCCAGCATCAAGGACAAGATGCCTGTACCAGCACCAATATCTAAAACTGAAGATGGATTATTCTCAATAGAAGTCCAGGCGCCCAATAAAACGCCGTCTGTACCAATTTTCATGGCACAGCGATCTTGTTCTATTGTAAATTGTTTGAATTTGAATGGCTTATTCATTTTTTGTCATCCTGAACTAGTTTCAGGATCTTTATTTTTTATTAGATGCTGAAATAAATTCAGCATGACAGCATATTATTCAGATAGATATAAATCAATCAATCCATTAGGTGTATTTACTTCAATGGTTTTATTCTTTCGATCTACTTTAACGATAAATTCGTCATTCATTGGAATAAGGATTTCAATACCATCTCTATCAATTTCAAAAAGTGCTTGTGCCGTAGAATCGTTTATTGCCTTTATAATGCCAACCTCTCCAAAGTTTATATCTTTAATTTTAAAACCAGTGACTTCATGAAAATAAAACTTATTACCCTCTAGTTTTGGAAGTAGATCCAATGGTAAGTATAGTTCTGATTTTATTAGAGCGTCTGCATCAGCTTCTGTATCTACATCTTCTAGCTTCAAACGTAGTAAGTCTGATTTATGTAGTTGAGAGGATTCTATGAAAAAAGGCACTAAATTCCCTCGAAGATCCATGAAAATGGCATCTAAATTATCATATAGTTCGGGTTCGTCCGTATCTAGTTTAGCAAGGAGCTCCCCTTTAAAACTATATTTCTTAACAATTTTACCTAAATAAAAGCAATCTTCTTTTTTCATGAGAATATTATGAAATAAAAAACCCTGACGATTTAATGTCAGGGTTTAAAAGTATAAAATTAAATTTTTTACTCTTCTTCGTTAGAAGCAGTTGTTTCTTCAGCAGCAACATCTTCTGCTACTTCTTCTTCAACTACTGGTGCAGCTGCTGCAATACGCGCTTCATTCACTGCTTTTTCAGCTTCTAAGGCTTTCGCTCTAGCATCGGCTTCGGCTTTAGATAAACCATCAGTTTTTGCTTGAATTTTAGCTGCTTTTTCTTCTAACCAAGCATCGAACTTCGCTTGCGCTTGTTCTTCGGTTAATGCACCTTTTCTAACACCTCCAGCTAAATGTTTTTTCAACATTGCCCCTTTGTAAGACAAAATTGCTTTTGCAGTGTCAGTTGGTTGTGCACCATTCTGCAACCATTTTACAGCACCATCAACGTCTAATTCGATTGTTGCAGGATTTGTATTTGGATTGTAAGCACCTAATTTTTCTAAGTATTTACCATCTCTTTTAGAGCGAGAATCCGCTGCTACGATCCAGTAATAAGGTTTTCCTTTTTTACCGTGTCTTTGTAATCTGATTTTTACAGGCATAATAATTAATTAGTGAGGTTCTCGACCTCTGTTATTAATGAGGGCGCAAAGATAGTATATTTTTTTAATTTACAAGACTTTTCATTCTTTTAACTAGTTAGATTATCATTTTAGCCAAAAGAAGAAATCGGGTGCCTGTAATATTAAAAAATATTATACTTTTAAAGCCCTATTAGCATCACCACTTAGGTGGTATTTTTTGAAATTATGAAAAGATTTTTTTACTTATTAGTGTTTGGTTTAACAGCTTTTTCCTGTGGAGAAGAGATTGAATTCAACACTCCTGCCATTCAAGCCAATAGAGATGGAAGAGCTTGGAGAGCTGAATATTTTGCTGCGGATATAGATTTTGGAGGCTTTATTTTCGAAGGTGGGAGACCTGATGAAGTCCTACAACTAATTACTCCAACAGATGAAATAGGCATATTTGATTTAAGTACTGAAAGTTCTGCTGTAGCTATTTTTAAAGATTTTGACGGAACAATCTATTCTACAGCCAATCTTTCAGATCCGAGCATCTCGCCATATCCTGGTGAAGGACAAATTAGGGTTTTAGAGATTGATGATGATGCTGATCCAAAGCGAATAAGTGGAGAGTTTTATTTCACTGCATTTTCAGAGGATGGTTTAAAATCTGTTAATTTTATTAGAGGCGTATTCAACCGTGTGCCATTGACAGGCGGCTTGGTTGCTATAGGAAACGAAAATACCTGTTTGCAGGCATCGCAGAACTTAAATTCAGTGCAGCAAGCTTTTAGTACTGCAGATACAAGTGATCCTAACTATGCTGATTTATGTGGAGATTATAAAGTGGCACTTCAAAATGCCATCGATGCTTGTGGAGACATGTCAGGCAACTTTCAGGCCACTATCGACAGTTTAGGAGATTGTAACTAGTAGTTTTAATTAATTTGAAATAAAAATAAAGCACCATGGTATCGTGGTGCTTTTTTGTTAAATGCTGTTAAAGACTATTAAACCTTGTTAAAATACTTGACAGAAACCCTTTTTTCTGTTATCCTACAAACGTAGATGTGACACAATACACATCTTTAAAGAATTTATTGAAATTTTAAAATGTAAAAGATAAAAATGAAGTACGAAAAAATCATTTCAGACAAATTAAACGAACTATTAATCAAGAATTATGATGCTGAAAAAGGCTACATTAATGCCATGAAAGAGGTAGATAATGTGAATGTAAAAAACTTCTTCAAAAATAGAGCTGAGGAAAGAGCCATATTTGCACGTGAGTTGAGAACTGAAATATTGACTTATGGAGAAATTCCAAAGGATTCAGGAAGTTTAAAAGGTACGATGCACAGAAACTGGATGAGTCTAAAAGCAACATTCTCATCAAATAATGAAGAAACAATTCTTAATGAAGCATTAAGAGGAGAAAAAGCAAGTTTAGAAGAATATAATGGGTTGCTGAGCGACAATAATTTCCCAACACGCTTAATTAACTTGTTAAGAGAGCAGAGAAATGCTATTGAAGCCGCCATTAATTCTGTAAAAATGTACGAGGAAGTATTGTCATAATAGGTCCACGTTAGGTTAAGATGAAAACCACGCTTTTGCGTGGTTTTTTGTTTACAACTGTTTATAACTTCATTTCAAAAAAGTACAAATTCTATGTAATTTTATAAGCTAACTTTTCGACACTAGTTTTTCCCTTTTTGGGAATTAAAAGGACCTATTTTTATGTACTTAATATTCGATACCGAAACCACAGGTTTACCTAAACGTTGGGATGCACCCATAACTGATACGGATAACTGGCCAAGATGTATTCAAATTGCATGGCAGTTGCATGACGCCATGGGTAATTGTATTGAGCATCAAGATTATTTGGTACAACCGGATGGCTTTAATATTCCTTATGATGCCGAAAAAATTCACGGTATTTCTACAGAGTTAGCTCAAGAACAAGGTGTGCCATTAGCTGAAGTTTTAGAGCAATTTAATATTGCCTTGTCTAAAACCAAATTTGTTGTTGGACAAAATGTAAAGTTCGATCTCAATATTATGGGAGCTGAATTTGTGAGAGAAGACGTCGCAAATCCACTACAGGAATTACCTGTTTTAGATACCTGTACAGAGCATACGGCAAGTTTGTGTCAGATTCCTGGAGGTCGGTATGGAAAGTTTAAGTTGCCAACTTTAACAGAACTGCATCAATATTTATTCAATACACCTTTTGCTGAGGCTCATAATGCCACAGCCGATGTTGAAGCGACAACACGTTGTTTTTTCGAATTAATCAGAAAGCAACAATATACCAAAGAACAGCTAGACGTTCAGCCCGATTATTTTGAGAAGTTTTCTGAAGCCAATCCTGATACGATTCAGCTTATAGGTTTAAAGCATATCAATCTTAAGCGTGAAAGTGCAAAGATTAATGAGCGCCTTCAAAAACAACAAGTTGAAGCAATTCCAACGGAAACCAATAAGGAAGTCGTTTCAAAGTTAGCTGAGGTCGATTTTGTACATCTTCATAATCATTCGCAATTTTCTATACTTCAATCCACCATAAGTATAAAGGATTTGGTAGCTGCCGCGGCTAAAGAAGACATGCCGGCTGTGGCGTTGACGGATCACGGAAATATGATGGGTGCATTTCACTTTGTGAGCGCTGTTGGTAATCATAATAAAGCAATTAAATCGCAACATGCCGAAGCGGAAGAGGCTGGTGAAGAGAAAAAAGGAAAACTCATCAAACCGATTATTGGTTGCGAGTTCTTTGTTTGTGAAAATCACAAGGACAAAACCAGAAAGGATAACGGTTATCAAATTGTTCTGTTAGCCAAGAACAAAAAAGGCTATCATAATTTAGCAAAACTATCGTCAGCTGCATTTACAGATGGTTTTTACTATGTGCCAAGAATTGATAAGGAACTTATAGAACAATACAAAGAAAATTTAATTTGCCTTACCGGAAACCTTTATGGAGAAGTGCCAAGCAAGGTTTTGAATATTGGAGAAAATCAAGCTGAGGAAGCCTTGTTGTGGTGGAAAAACGCTTTTGATGATGACTTGTACATCGAGTTAATGCGCCATAATCAAGAAGATGAAAATCGGGTCAACCAAGTCTTGGTTCAATTTGCTAAAAAACATGAGATTAAGTTAATTGCAACGAACAATACCTACTATGTTGAGCAAGAAAATGCGAATGCACACGATATTTTACTCTGTGTAAAAGACGGTGAAAAACAAGCGACACCAATTGGTCGTGGTCGTGGTTATCGTTATGGATTGCCAAATCAAGAATACTACTTTAAGTCTTCCGAAGAAATGAAAGCCTTGTTTAGGGATATTCCTGAGGCTATCGTGAATATTCAAGAGGTAGTCGATAAGATAGAACCTTTTGAATTAGCTCGTGATGTATTACTACCTGCTTTCGACATTCCTAACGAATTTAAATTTGAAGAAGACGAAGTTGATGGTGGAAAACGAGGCGAGAATGCATACCTAAAACATCTCACATATGAAGGCGCTAAAAAGCGCTATGGAGAGATCACACCAGCAATAAAAGAACGACTCGATTTTGAATTGAGCGTTATTGAAAATACGGGTTATCCGGGTTACTTCTTAATTGTCGAGGATTTTATTCGCGAGGCTCGAAAGATGGATGTTTCTGTTGGTCCAGGCCGTGGTTCCGCAGCTGGCTCTGTGGTTGCCTATTGTTTGTGGATTACTAATATTGACCCAATTAAGTACGATTTACTTTTTGAGCGTTTCTTGAATCCAGATCGTGTAAGTATGCCAGATATTGATATCGATTTTGATGATGAGGGTCGTGGTCGTGTGATGCAATATGTTATTGATAAGTATGGCGCCAATCAGGTGGCCCAGATTATTACTTACGGAACCATGGCTGCTAAGTCTTCCATAAGAGATACCGCTCGTGTATTGGACTTACCCTTAAATGAAGCTGACCATATTGCCAAGTTGATTCCAAATATGTCTAAGCTCGGGAAGATTTTTGGAAAGACTGAAAAAGAGCTGTCTAGCAAGTTCCGTTCGGAGGAATTAGAAAAAGTCAACCAACTTTTAAATATTTCTGACGGTGAAGATCTACAGGCTGAAACGGTTAACCAAGCAAGGATTCTAGAAGGTTCTGTAAGAAATACTGGAATTCATGCTTGTGGCGTGATTATTACGCCTGGTGATATTACTAATTATGTGCCAGTTTCAGTAGCTAAGGATTCTGATTTGTATGTCACGCAATTCGATAATTCAGTTGTTGAAAGTGCAGGCTTATTAAAGATGGATTTCTTGGGTCTTAAAACCTTGACCTTGATTAAAGATACCGTTAAGATCGTCAAAGCTAAGCATGGTATAGAACTCGATCCAGAGAATTTTCCATTGGATGATGACGAAACTTATGCGCTGTTCCAGAGAGGTGAAACGGTTGGGATTTTCCAATACGAATCGCCTGGTATGCAGAAGCATATGAAGCATTTAAAGCCTACGGTTTTTGATGATTTAATTGCCATGAACGCGCTCTACCGTCCTGGTCCAATGGAATATATTCCAAGTTTTATTAATCGCAAGCATGGCAAAGAAGAAATTATTTACGATTTGCCTGAGATGGAAGAATACCTCAAGGAAACTTATGGTATTACGGTCTATCAAGAGCAAGTAATGTTACTATCTCAAAAGCTGGCGGATTTCACTAAAGGTGAAGCTGATGTTTTGCGTAAGGCGATGGGTAAAAAGCAGAAAGCTGTTCTTGATAAGATGAAGCCAAAATTCATCGAGCAAGCTGCCGCAAAAGGTATGGATAAGGATAAGCTCGAAAAAATCTGGAAAGATTGGGAAGCTTTTGCGAGTTATGCTTTTAACAAATCACATTCTACGTGTTATGCTTGGATAGCCTATCAAACGGCCTATTTAAAAGCACACTACCCAGCAGAATATATGGCTGCGGTACTTTCCAATAACATGAATGATATTAAGTCAGTGACATTCTTTATGGAAGAATGTAAACGTATGCGTTTACCTGTTCTTGGGCCAGACGTCAATGAGAGTTACTACAAGTTCTCTGTAAATAAAGACAACGCCGTACGATTCGGAATGGGCGCTATTAAAGGTGTTGGTCATGGTGCTGTAAAAACCATTGTAGAGAACCGAAAGGAAGACGGTAATTACAAATCTATTTTTGATTTAGCGAAGCGTGTGGATTTAAGAGCGGCCAACAAAAAATCGTTTGAAGGTTTAGCTAATGCTGGTGGATTTGATTGCTTTGAAAACACACAGCGTGCGCAGTATTTTGCTCATGATGGTGATGGGATTACCTTTTTAGAAAAGGCGATGAAGTATGGTGCCAAGCATCAAGAAAATGAAAACTCAGCGCAAGTTAGTTTGTTTGGCGCTTCAAGTGATGTGCAAATCGCAGAACCGCAGGTACCACCTTGTGAGGATTGGGGAACTATGGAGAAACTATCTCGGGAAAAGGAAGTGGTTGGGATTTATATTTCTGGTCATCCATTGGATGATTTTAAAATTGAAATGAAAACCTTTTGTAACGGCACTATCTCGCTTTTTAACGATTTGGAAGCTATTGTAAATCGCGAAGTAACCTTTGGAGGCGTTGTCACCGATGTACAACATCGTGTCAGTAAACAAGGGAAAGGCTGGGCATTATTTACTATTGAGGATTACACGGATAGTTTTGAGTTTCGAATTTTTGGAGAGGATTATCTAAAGTTTAGGCACTTCTTTGTTGTCAATTCCTTTGTGTATGTTAGAGCCTTTATTAAAGAGGGTTGGGTCAATAGAGATACAGGTAAAAAAGGTGATCCAAGGATTCAGTTTAATAGCTTTCAGCTGTTGCACGATGTCATGGATACCTATGCAAAAAAGTTATCAATTCAATTAAACATTGATAATTTGGAAAAAGACAAGATTTTA
Source organism: Winogradskyella flava (assembly GCF_014243395.1). Classification (GTDB taxonomy): domain Bacteria; phylum Bacteroidota; class Bacteroidia; order Flavobacteriales; family Flavobacteriaceae; genus Winogradskyella; species Winogradskyella flava. Next base: position 865,045 of record NZ_JACLCP010000001.1, read on the forward strand.
AATCTTCAAGATTTGTTTAGAATGCATGATGGTAATAATGCCTTGAATTTTTTGGTTTATGACAATGCAGAAAAATTAAAGCTCACTATGCCAAGTCGAAAACAGAAGATTAAGATATCCCAAGAGTTGTTGAATGAACTGGAGGAACAAGATGTTAGGTATAAGTTGAATTAGAGAAAATTAAGATGAAATATCCTAAAATTCTATATGTATTACTCTTAATATTTGTCTTTAGCTGTAAAGAAGAAAAGAAGACATCCGCTGAAGTTGCTCATAAAACCGAAGTTTTCCAGTCCATCTTGGATTCCATTTATAATCAAAATAAAGATGCCGTCGGTTTAATGATACATATTGAGTCGCCAGATAAGGGGATCTCTTGGAGCGGAGTAGCAGGCTATTCAGATAAAAGTGAAACTGAGCTCGAAAAAGATCAACCTGTTTTAATTGCAAGCAATACTAAAACTTATGTAAGTGCCGCCATTTTAAAATTGGTGGAGCAATCAAAATTTGATTTGAATCAAGCCATTGATACTTTAATTTTTGAGAAGACTAATAAATTACTGAAAACTGATGGATATGATACGTCTCAAATTAAAATAGCGCAATTATTAAATCATACCAGTGGTATTTATGATTATGCAGGTACTGAAGAGTACATGCAATTGATTAAAGATGACCCAAAGCATCGCTATTCTCGAAACGAGCAAATACAATTAGCCGTTTCTATGGGAAACCCTCTGGGTAAAGCGGGAGAAGTTTTTGCCTATGCGGACACTAATTACTTGTTACTAACAGAAATTATAGAAGGCATTACTGATAAACCCTTTTATATAGCTTTAAGAGAGTTGATTGGTTATGAAAAACTTGGTATGCAAACCACTTGGTTTTCTACTTTAGAAGACTATCCTCAAAACACAAAACCATTAGTACACCAGTATTGGACCTCTGAAGGCTTAGACAGTTACGAAGTAGATCATTCTTTCGATTTATATGGAGGTGGTGGAATCGCGTCAACAAGTAAGGACTTGGCTGTATTTTGCCAAAGTCTATTCAACAATAAAATCTTTGATAAAGCAAATACTTTAGATTTAATTTATGCCAAAGCCAATCCAGAACAGCCAATGGAAGGTGATTATTATTTAGGCATATCTAGTGTGGATTTTGATGGCTTAAAAGGCTATGGTCATGGTGGTTTTTGGGGAACAGCTGTCAATTATTTCCCTGAATTAAATTCGAGTATTGCAGTGTTTGTTTTAGATAGAGACAAAAGGATTTTGCGAGTAAATATCAACGAGGCTATTGTTAAAGCCTTATCCGAATTGTAAGCTTAAGTTTGTTTAGTATCTAAATAGTTTCCTAGTTTATCCAAAGAATCATCCCAGAATTGCGAATAGAATTGCATCCATTTATTCACCTCTTTTAAAGGTTTTGGGTCGGCATAGCAAAACCGATTTCTGCCTTGTTCGTTCATTTGTACTAAACCAGCATCATTAAGTATTTTAATATGCTTAGTAACCCCTTGCCGACTCATGTCGAACTGTGTTGAAATCTGAGTTATGGAAAGGGCTGAGGTCGCCAAGACTAAGGCGTGAAAAATATCACGCCTTGTAGGATCTGCAATAGCTTTAAATAGTTTATTGATATTATCTTGCATTGACTTCTTCTTTTAAATAGCTAGTTAAACCATTGATACAATTATCCCAACCGCCATTAAAACTCTCAAACATAGCTATAGCTGTTTCGCCAGCATAGTTTTCTATACCAGAATGTGCTAAAGTGAGCTTAGTAGAACCACCTAGATCTTCCAATTTCCAAGTTACTATTGTGGTACCTGGTGTGTCTTTTACAATCCAAGTATAGGTTAAAATGTATGGATTAGCTTCTAGTACTTCGCCAATTATTGGTGAGCAATCTTCTCCCGAAGAATTAAACACATAGTTATAACCGACTTCGGCTTTAAAATCTGCCTCTAGGAACCATGTTGAAATTTCTTCGGCATTTGTAATGGCATTCCAAATCTGATCGATTGGATGAATAAATACCTTTTCTTTTGTGATTGTTTTTGTCATAATGTTCGTTGTTTTGATTTATATGCAACTTTTTAGTTGCATAATTGGTTTTAAGTTAGCGCAAAGGATGGAAGTGACATCCTTTTTTGCATGTTGGCTGAGGCAATGTGCTGAGCTTGTCGAAGTGTTGTGGTTGCGCCCAAAGAAAGAGCATATGTAGAGTAAATGGTATCATAATCAAATCAAATACTGCCATTGTAAGGTTTGGCAGAATTTTTGACTAATTTTGTGTAATTAAAGTAGAATACAATAAACATTAAATATTATGGCACTAGAAATAACAGATGCAACGTTTGAAGAAACAGTATTAAAGAGTGATAAACCAGTGATGGTTGATTTTTGGGCAGCATGGTGCGGACCTTGTCGTATGGTTGGACCAATCATTGATGAGATTAGCTCGGAGTACGAAGGAAAGGCAGTAGTTGGTAAGGTAGATGTTGATGCAAACCAAGAATTTGCTGCTAAGTACGGCGTTAGAAATATACCTACAGTATTGGTATTTCAAAACGGAGAAGTTGTAGGACGACAAGTGGGTGTAGCACCTAAAAATGCTTATGCTGAAGCTATCGACGCACTTTTATAGAGAATACTCTAAAAGAAATGATAAAAGGTTTGCCAGTACGGCAAACCTTTTTTAGTTTCGGTAGCTCATGGATTTGCAATTAGAACTTAATAAAGCAGGAGGTTTTAAGAACCTAGGACTATTGGCTAGACAAGTCGTTGAAGGCTTCATTGCCGGAATGCATAAGAGTCCGTTTCATGGATTTTCTGCTGAGTTTGCCGAACATAAGATTTATAACCAAGGAGAGAGTACAAAGCATATCGATTGGAAATTGTATGCCAAAACAGATCGTTTATACACGAAGCGCTATGATGAAGAAACCAATTTGCGTTGTCATCTCATAGTTGATAATAGTAGCTCTATGCACTACCCTGAATCTGCTGGTACAACAATTAATAATCTGAATAAAGTGGCTTTTTCGGCCTTAGCTTGCGCGTCTTTGATGAATATCCTCAAAAAGCAACGCGATGCGGTTGGATTGAGCATCTATAGCGATAATTATGACTTTTATGCTCCTGAAAAGGGGAGTGAACGACATCACCAAATGCTATTAGGTAAATTGAGCGAGGCAGCTGTCTCTAAACCAGAATCTAAAACAACAGAGACGTATAGATATTTACATCAGATAGCAGAAAAGATTCATAGACGTTCTTTAATTTTTGTATTTACAGATATGTTTCAAACGTCTGAGGATGATGAAAAGCTGTTTGAAGCTTTGCGACATCTAAAACATAATAAACATGAGGTCGTTTTATTTCATGTGTTTGATAGCTCCAAGGAGCTGAGTTTTGATTTTGATAGTAGACCCAAACGTTTTATTGATATTGAAACGGGTGAATACATTAATCTGTATCCCGATAACATTAAAGAGAACTACGAAAAAGCCGTAAAGGATTACTTTAATACTCTAAGAATAAAGTGTGGACAATACAGAATAAAGTATGTCGAAGCAGATATTAATAAAGGATTCAATAGCATACTCACGACCTATATGATAGAGCGACAAAAATTTGTTTAGAGAATTGCCTATTTTTTATGATTTTTGTTTGCCAAATTAAAAATGCAATGTATATTTGCCCTCGCAATTATGCAACGGTCTGGTAGTTCAGTTGGTTAGAATATCTGCCTGTCACGCAGGGGGTCGCGGGTTCGAGTCCCGTCCAGACCGCAAAAATTGTAAAACTAAGCTTCAAGAAATTGAGGCTTTTTTTGAAGCAATTGTAAAATGTTGTGTTGTTCCAAGAGCGATCTTGGAGTAGTAGTGAGATTCTCAATTAAGTTGAGAGCTTACCAATGAAAGGCTTTCCTTTTTTTACGTAGTAAAAATCGGGATGCTTTTTTGTTTTATGGCGTTGTTACTTTAAAATATTTACCTTGTTAATGCGTTAACTACAAAACATACCAACTCGATAATGAAATATATTATCTTTTCATTCTTTTTGTTTCAATGTCATCTTTCATACAGCCAGCATAGTGAGAGGTTTACAAGTCTTATTAAAAAAATAGAATATAGCGATTCTTCATATATAGAGAACCATTATTCTGATGGTGCTGTAAAAAGCGAAGGGGCTTATTTGTATTATGATATGCCAGAATATAACTACTCTAAAAAAGCAGGTTTATGGCTAGAGTATTACAATACAGGCGTTATTAAATCAGAATCTGTTTACGATAATCTGGGTAATTTATTACGTAAATCGCTATATGATAAAGAGGGCTCTATATCAAGCGAAATAACAGCAACCTTGATTGATTCTGAATTATCAAGCCCCAAAGATTACTTTTTAAGAAATGATGAGATATCAATCACCTTTAGAATAAAGAGCTATAAATATGGCAAGGATATAGATGGAATATATCTTAGAGAGTTAGGTCTTTCAAAAGGAGGTAAAAGAATTGGCGTATGGAAGATGTATACCCAAAGCGGAAAGCTTGAAAAAGAAATAGATTACAACGATAATTAAATTTAGTAGTATTTACTACAAAGTGGCTTTTCTTGCTTAATGAAGACACTAATTATTTGAGTTTTCAACAAGTTATAAACATAATAACACCTTTTAATCGATAAAAAATACCTTTTAATCGAAGATTTTTTTGTTTTCACATAAAATAGTCCTATGTTTGATGTCCTTCATAAGTCCTCAAATCACTTATCAAGGAAATTTTAATCCATTTTACTATTAGGCACGAGTTGTCTACTAAAACGTCCCTCGTTTTATTTTAGTGCAATTTTAGGCGAAAACCTAAGATAGTTAATAATCCATTCCCTTCCCTCAACGTAACGCTAGTCGTTGCACAAGTTTAATGTTGACTATTTGTAAACCCTAAATTAATATATATGAAAGCCCTAAAAATTACTTTGGCCTTATTGGCAATTACCGTTTTAACCGTATCTGGAGTGCAATCTGACAAGATTGTAGTAGATAATGAGCCGACTTATAAAACATATAACAGTTATGATTTAATTGCTCATAATAAGGATAAGGCAAAGCTAAAGTCAAAACAATAGATTTAATATTTTAATGTTTATAGCCTGCTTATGAATAATAAGTGGGCTATATGTGTTTACATAAGTTTGTTCATTATAAAACTTTCTTTTATTACTTTTAGCGTATCATTGATTTTAAATAATTAATCAAATAATTTGATGCGTCAAGTATTTTTCTTTCTTGTATGTCCACTGATTTTTGTAAAGATATCTGCACAAAATTTAAAATCATCTAGATTAGATAGTATTTACAAGCTAAGGGAACTCTCAACTATTGAAACAATTAAGGATGATTTAAGAATATCTTATGCTCAAGAAGCATTATTGTTGTCAAATTCTATAGGAAGTGATACTACTATTCTTAAAAGCAGTAGAAATTTAGCATATGTCTACGATAATGTTGGAAAGATAGAACTTTGGCAAAGTCAAAATAAAAAGAATTTAATACTCGCTAATAAGTTATCTGATACCGTAGCTCTCGCTGTAGCTAACCTAAATATAGGTCTGGCAAAACAGTTTTACGATATCCAATATGACAGTGCATATGCTTATTATAAAGATGCTTTAAAATATTATGATAAAATAGGGGATACTGATATCATAGGATCAATATATTTTTATATAGCCAAAATTCAAAATACAGAAAAAGTTTATATAAGCAGTGAGGAAAATGCAATTAAGGCCATTAAGCTTTTCAATACATTACCCGAAACAGAATCAGTTCTAGATGATTTATGGAGTTTAAATAACTTGCTAGGTAATGTTTCTTATAATCTTGAACGTTATAACGAAGCTTTAGAATATCATGATAAAGCAATTGTTATAGCAGATGATATGAAAAAGGGTACATATAACAAAACTATATCATACAATAATCAAGCTAATGTATATCGTAAACTTGACAAGTATGATAAAGCAATAAAACTATATAATGATTTAATAGAATTAAGATATATCTATGAAGAAGAAGATCCTACATTTTATCCTTTAATTATAGACAATCTCGCATATACTAAATTACTTGCTGGGCATAAAGACTATGATGAAATAAGTAGTATTTTCTATGAGGCTTATAGTTTAAGTGAAAGACTGGCAGATGATATTACTAAGCTTGCAGTTACTATAGATTTATCTAAATTTTATCAACATTTAAAAGTTAAAGATTCTACATTAAAGTATGCGGAAAGAGCTTATAATTTATCAAGGAAAATATCATCAAATGATATACTATTAGAGTCAATGATATTATTATCAGAATTGAAAGATGGAGAAGAAGGGAAAAAGTATTTGAGAGAGCACATTAAGTTAAGTGATAGCTTACTTAGAGTGGAGCGTAATGTAAGGAATAAGTTTGCAAGAATTGAGTATGGTACGGATGAACTCGAAGCGGAAAACAAACAGATATCTAAAGAAAACCTATACTTAGCTATCTTATCCATTGGATTACTCTTAACAGCAATTTTAATATATGTTGTCATTTCTCAACGTGCTAAAAACAGAAAATTAAAGCTCATACAAGTGCAACAAAAGGCCAATGAAGATATTTATAATCTTATGCTCGGTCAGCAAGACAAGGTAGATGAGGCCAGAACATTAGAGAAAAAGCGTATCTCGGAGGAATTGCATGATGGTGTTTTAGGACGACTTTTTGGAACACGACTCAGTCTCGACAGCATGAATTTTAAGGATAGTAAAGATGCTATGATGACCAGGGCAAATTATATTGGCCAGCTTAAAACCATTGAAGAAGACATACGTAAAATTTCCCATGAATTAAATACAGACTTTGTTTCTGGAACTGGGTTTATGGATATCGTTTCAGAGCTCATTGATAACCAAACGCAAGCTTATAGTTTAAAATCTGACTTTGAATATACAGACGATATTAGTTGGGATTTGGTTAGCAATAAGACTAAAATCAACATTTACAGGATTATACAAGAATCCATGCAGAATATATATAAGCATGCTAATGCTAAAGCTATAAAAATTAGTATTTCTTTAGAAAAAAACGTAATTTGCTTAGATATCATTGATGATGGAGAGGGGTTTGATACCTCTAAAAGCAAAAAAGGCATTGGTTTAAAAAACATGACGTCTCGTGTAGAGGAGATTGATGGCGAAATCACCTTTACCTCTCAATCTGGCAATGGCACAACGGTTAATGTTAAGATTCCCTATACAAACCAATCGACATGAAATGAGTCATAAAGAAACTTGTTGGCATTCAAGGTTCTTATTGGCAAATTCCATCTATCCTATCATTAAAACAAAGATGACCAGATGAAACATATTAACATCCTTATGGTAGATGATCACCCAATAATTATTGAGGGTTACCAAAATGTGTTAATGGCTACAAAAGGAGACGACCAAACCTTGCTTATTGATACGGCCAATAATTGCGATACGGCACAATTAATGATTAATCGCGCTTCAAAAGGGACCCATTACGATGTCTGTTTTTTTGATATTAGCTTACCAGCTTCAGAAGATGGTAAGTATGCTTCTGGAGAAGATTTAGCACTCTTAGCTAAAAAAGTTCTACCAGATGCAAAAATTATAATCCTTACAATGTTCAATGAGTCGTTTAGAATCCATAATATTATTAAGGAAATAAATCCTGATGGTTTTCTAATTAAAAGTGATTTAACCTCCATGGAACTGGCAGATGCATTTCAGCAAATTCTCAAATACCCTCCATATTATAGTAGTACGGTTAGCAACTATGTAAAAAAGACTATTACTAGCGAGATATATGTCGACGATGTCAATAGGAAAATTCTACATTTATTATCTCAAGGTATAAAAACGAAAAGCCTTACTGAGTATATTCCACTATCTACTAGTGCCATAGAAAAGCGAAAAAAACAATTAAAATTGTTGTTCTCGGTTTCCGATGGAAAGGATGAAACACTACTTCAAGAAGCTAGAGAAAAAGGATATCTATAAAAACGTCAGTTTTCTTGATCTAAAAATCGTTGTGTAAGTCTTGTCAATATTGAGAACTACGGTTTTTCCGCATCAAGTGTGAGGTTTTACCACATCAAAAAGTTAAATAGCTAACTTATATTTACATCAAGTCAACAAGAATTAATTAATCCCTCTTTAAGTAATTGTTGAGTTAATAGCAAGAAAATTAAACCTAGTTGCACTTAAGCGACTAGGTTTTTTTACTAATACAAACTGGTATTATGTTCAGAGAGTTTCGCGATAAAGAAACCAAGAAATATAATAGCTACAATAAATTTTAGAAAGGTCGACGCAACAAATCCCAAGAAAGATCCAAAAGCGGCTTTTATGGCTTTTTCCATATCATTTCTATGAATCATTTCTCCCACTAATGCACCTACAAACGGCCCAATTATAATTCCAAAAGGAATTGGTGATAAAAGTCCAATAACCAAACCTAAAGTAGTTCCTATCATTCCGGACTTACTACCACCAAAGCGTTTGGTGCCAATGGCTGGTATAATGTAGTCTAATATATAAATAAAGATAGCTACCAATAGGGTCACAATTAAAAAGGTTTGACTCAGCTGCACTCCATCAGTATAGTGTAAAACTAAAAGCCCAACCCAACTTGTGAGTGGGCCTGGTATTATGGGTAAAAAACTACCAACAATTCCTAACAGCATTAACAATAGTCCAACAAGTACTAAAAATAGTTCCATATAAATAATTTAAATCTACTGATAGGACGCAATAAGTAAGCCAACGTTACAATTTTATAACTAAATCCTTAGTTAAAACTAAATATTTAGTTATATTTGCGTAATTAATTCTTGGATCATGAAACAATTAACCAAAGCAGAAGAGGAAATTATGCAAGCCCTCTGGCAATTAAAGAAAGCTAATGTAAAGTCTATTATTGAGTTACTACCAAAGCCAAAACCAGCATACAATACGGTTTCAACAATCGTTAGAATTTTGGAATCCAAAGGCTTTGTAGATTATGAAAAACAAGGCAAGGGGCATATATATTTTCCTATCGTAGAACGAGAATCCTATAGCAATCAATCCATTAATAAATTGGTTGATAATTATTTTCAAGGCTCTTTTAAAAGCATGGTGTCATTTTTTGTTCAAAAGAATGATCTTGATATAAAGGATATCGAAAATATTCTAAATGAAATCGATAAAAAAGATTAATTATGTTGTATACAATCATTCAAATTATTTCGTTTCAGGCTCTGTTTCTATTGGTGTACGATTTGTTTTTAAAGAAAGAGACTTTTTTTAACCATAATAGGGTTTACTTGTTGGTCACGTCGATACTGTCTTTAGTTTTACCGTTTATAAAGTTTCCGGAATTGCGAAAAATGACATCGAATGACGTGGTTATCCAGCTACCTGAAGTTTTCATTGGTCCTAAAATCCCAACTGAATACGAAGTCTTAGTTGCCGAACAAACAGGCATTGTTTTAGAACAACCACAGTTACCTATCTGGAAGACCATAGTCTTAACTGGAATTGTCATTGCGGCTCTCATTTTTTTATTCAAGATTGCAAAACTATATTGGTTAAAATATCATAACCCAAAACGCTGGTATAAGGATGTCCTTATTGTAAGACTATTAAGGAGTAGTGCCGCTTTTTCCTTTTTCAATACCATTTTTTTAGGAGAGCAAATTCCCGAATCCGACAAGGCAACCATATTTAAGCATGAGTTGGTACACGTCAAGGAGCTACATACCTTGGATTTGCTGTTTTTTGAAATGTTGAGGATTATACTTTGGTTTAATCCGTTAGTCTATATCTATCAGATGAGAATCAAAGAGTTACATGAGTTCATTGCAGATGCTAAAGCCGTAAAACAGCATGGGAAAACGCAATATTATAAAAGTTTACTCAATCAAGTGTTTGATGTTAATACGATATCTTTTACCAATACATTTTTTAAAACATCATTAATTAAAAAGCGAATCACGATGCTTCAAAAATCAAAATCGAAACAATTACATCTTATAAAATATACATTGCTGATTCCTTTGGTTTTTGGAATGTTAATATATACATCAACAGAGGTAAGAGCGCAAGAAAAAACAGAAACTATTGAAGAAGGAATTTCTCAGGAATTGACTGACGAGGAATTGATTGAGAAATATTACCAAGAATTTCTTCAAATGGATAAAGATGAATCTGAATATAGAGAAATCATTAACAAGATTAGCGTCGACTATAACGATAAATACATTGAGTCGAGAGAAGATTATTTAAAGCTTATTGCTTTTGGACGCTATCTGATGCAAACAACTATTGAAAGTAAGTCAGAAAACGGTAACCTTACACAAAATGATGTTGATAGAATGGAAGACATGAAAGCAAAAACTAAGTCCTATACTGAATTCCGCGAATGGAAGAAGACCCAAGAAGCCAAAGACCTTTGGGAAGCCTCAGCCAAATATGGTGAACTTCGCTTAGTGGTTAATGATATAGCCAACAAGACCAAATCCGAACAAAAACGCTTCGATGCGCTTATTGAGCAGTTGAACTTCGACCCAGATTTCCACAAACTTATTGTGTGCGATACTAAGGGAGGATCTCGACTGGAATTAAGTGATCCACAAAATATCACTTCGACTTCGGCAGAAATAATTGAAGTCGAGGAAAACGTAGAAGTCCCATTTGCGATTATAGATGAGGCACCTACAACCATAGAATGTCAAGGTCTTAAAACCAGTGAAGAGCGTAAACGATGTATGAGTACATTTGTATCGACCCACGTCAATAAAAACTTTAATAAAGACATAGCAGATTCGCTCAATTTAAAGGGTAGGCAGCGAATTTTTACATCCTTTAAGATAGATGAAAACGGTGATATTTCTTATGTCTCTGCTAGAGCAGCTCACCCAGCACTAGAGGACGAGGCAAAGCGTGTTATAAAAAGCTTACCAAAATTTATTCCTGGAAAACAAAAAGGTAAAGCTGTGGTTGTACCTTATTCCTTGCCAATTGTGTTTCAAATCGTAGGCAATGCTAATACTCCAAATAATGATAGATTTAATGATTCTTTAAATCGTAGAAATATACGAAAACTTGAAAGTCTGATAGCTCAAAGAGATCGTATCTTACAAAGTACTAGTGAAAAAAACCCAGTAGTCGTAAATTTAAACAAGCAGATTGATTCGATAGACAAAGTATTGGTCAAACCCATAAAGAATAAACAAAAACTAGAAAATCTGATAGCTCAAAGAGATCGTATCTTACAAAGTTCCAGTGAAAAAAACCCAGTAGTCGTAAATTTAAATAAGCAGATTGATTCGATAGACAAAGTATTGGTTAAATCCATAAGGAATAAACAAAAACGAGAAGTTGATAAAGCAATAAATAATGGTTCAACTAAAATTCCATATAGTGTCATCAATATTGCTCCAATACATCCAAACTGCAAGACGATTAATTCCTTAGAGGAGCAAAAAAAATGCACATCTACCGAAGTTCAAAAGCATGTAAATCGAAACTTTAATATGGATTTACCAGAAAAACTAGGCTTGACAGGTGGTAAACAACAAATATATATTGGGTTTACCATAGATAAGGAAGGTACGGTAAAATCGGTAAAATCGCGTTCGTCTCATCCAAAGTTAGATGAAGAAGCTAAAAGGATTATTAATCTGTTACCACAGTTTATTCCTGGAGAACATAATGGAAAGGCAGTTGATGTTGCTTATAGTTTACCAATTACATTTCAAATTGTAGATGATAAAAAGAAGAAGGATTAGATGAGTAAAAACCGGTTGACACTTCTTTTATTTGCTATAACAACTATTGCTTTTTCACAAAGGGTTGAGCAAAAAGCAGATGAGTTATTTGCACTGGGGAATTATTCAAAAGCTATTGAAGCCTATAAGGCTTTAGACAACCCAAATAACGTTTTTGATAAAATTGCAAAGGCATATATTGCGATTGGTAACTATGGTAAGGGATTGGACTACTATAAAAAGGCGACTATAGCTAATCCCAAAGATGCCAAACTAAAATACGAGTATGCTAAATTATTGGCAAAAACCAAAAATTATAGCGATGCTAATGGTCTTTTTAAAACGTTGATTGAATCAGACAGCCTTAACCCAAATTACCACTATGAATTTGGTGTGGTTATAGAAAAGCAAAGAGATACGGCAGCTTTGGATGCTTTTAAAACAGCTTTTGATTTAGATCAGACCCATCAAAAAGCAATCTTTAAAATTGCAAAAAATCATCTTCAAAAGCGAGAATTTGAAAAGGCACATCAGTATATCGATAAGGGATTAGAAAGCTATGCTAATAGTATTGAGCTTATAAGCTTAAAGGCCCAAACCTATTACCATCAAGATTTTCATACACATGCCGTAGTGTGGTTTAATAAATTATTGGATATGGGTGAAAAATCAGAATTCATACATGAAAAATTGAGTTTAAGCTATGCCCAGAATTCAGATTATGAAGATGCTATTTATCACAGGAAGGAAGCCTTAAAATACAATCCTTATGATGCTAATGCCATGTTCGTCATTGGCACCTATTACGAGCGACTTAGCAATTTTGAAATGGCTGAAGACTTTATTTCGAAATCCTTAAAACTTCAAGATGTGTCCTTGTCAAATGAATATCAACGCTTGGGTACAATTTATAACCGTCAGAAGAAATATGAAAAAGCCATAAAAGCCTTTCAAAGATCTTTAAAGGAAGACCCAAATAATATCATGTCTGAGTTCTTTTTAATTAGGACAAAAGATGAATTTTATGCAGATACTGATGCCAAAATAAAGCTGTATGAGGACTTTCTTAAAAAGAAAGTCAAAAGTCCATTTAAATCCTTTGCAGAAATGCGACTTAAGGAACTCAAACAAGAAAAATTCTTAGAACAAGACTAAAATCCCAAAAAATCGTACATTTCGGTATCAAAATAAACTAATGAACCGAGTTGCTTGTCTTTTTTTAATTGTTCTTTTTACATCTTGCGATTATTTTGAAAAGAAAAAAGTAAATTCTGAAGATTTACTTGAGGAAGAGTTGCAAACATTCAATTGGAACGATGTTGATACCTATCCAACCTTTAGTAGTTGCGATTCTATAACGGCAAAGGAAGAAAGTAAAATTTGTTTTCAAAATACATTACTGTCCAATGTCAATCAGTATTTAGAGCAACAGAATATTGTGGTCTCAACTGACGTGAATGATACCATACGATTAAAACTCGTTATTGATAATAAGGGACTCATTAAAGTAGATTCAATAGTTGTAAAGTCAGAAACCCAGTTTCAGATTCCCGAAATTGATAGCTTATTACGTCAGAGCTTAAAAGGTGTTCCCAAAATATATCCAGCGATAAAAAGAGGGCAGCAAGTCACCACGGCTTTTGAACTGCCTGTGATTGTAAGAATTAATTAAAAGCGTATCGCTAATTTCTGCATCAATCGTAAGACTTCAACATACAGCCAAATAAGTGTCGCTAGAAGTCCCCAAGTGGCAATCCATTCTTTATATTTTGGCGCCCTATTTTTATAACGTTCAATATAGTCGAAGTCTAATAGCAGCGCAAAGGATGCTACAATAGCAGCAAGAATATTAAATGCGATCGCAAACCAAGAGGTGCCCCAGATATAGGTTTTAATTCCAAAGAAACTCAATATCCAAGAAATTATATAAACCACCATTATACTCACCGTTGCTGTTATAACTACGCTTCTTAATTTTTTGGTAACTACGATTATTCTTATTTGATAGAGTATAAGCATTACAAAAAAGGTAACTATGGTAACACCAATGGCCTGATACGGCAGTTCGGGAAAATTACGATGTGCATAAGATGAAAATCCACCTAAAAAGAACCCTTTTGCAACCACATAAAGCGGAACAAGAATATGTGCCCAATTTTGTCTAATAGAAATGAGGACACTTATTACTGCAGCTCCCAACATTCCACCCAAGGTAAACCATCGCATAGGTGTGCCAGCTTCGTTGAGTTTCCACAAATAAGCCGTTATGGTCGCAATTACTAAAATACCTCCTAAAGATTTAATAAAAATGCCAGCTACGGACATGGTCCTCGCGGATGATTTGCCATCATCCCAGAAATAACCATTAAAAACCGGATTCGAGGTTTTAAAATTTCTTAAACTCATAATCATTAATAGTTTAGAGCGTTTATTGGACTTATTTTTTTCCTGATTTAACTCAAAAAGTAAAGCTACCAAAAATATCCGATATGGATTATTTTCTGAAAGTACGGCCTTTCCAACTATAAGATTTGAACAAGGAGAAGAATACTATAAAAATATTGAAAAAGGGATATATTAAACTTGAAGAAATGAAAGAAAGCAAAATGTTTTCCTGTTTGAAAAAACGTGCTATCTTGAATAAAAGTAAAAAATCTATACCAAATTTGATTACTAATAAAGCTATTGCGATCCTTGAGCTGATTAGATTGAAAATCACCAAGGGAAATAGAATAACACATACAAGATTCGCCATAAATATAATGAGTCCCAATAACTTGGAAAATAGGTTCGGATTATGACTTGTTTTGGAAGCCCATCGTAAGCGTTGCTGAATCAATTGCTGAAAGCCTGAAACAGGTTGCGTATACACAGTAGCCTTTAAAGATCTTAAGTAAGCTACTTTCTTGGGATCTTGCGTTTTAAATTTTTCCAATAGAAAAATATCATCACCACTCGCAATTGCAGTGTTACCGTCAAAACCATTTACTATGTTGAATGTCAATTTACGATATGCAAAGTTGGCACCATTACATAAAAACGGTTTATGCAAGCCGAAACCGCCAATAGTAGCAGCTTGTAAACTCAGCATATCTAACGTTTGAAAACGATTAAGAAACGTACTATTACTACTATAGGTCACAGGCGCAACAATACAATTAAGACTTTTGTTTTGGATGTATTCATCAAAAGTCTCTAGCCAATATTTAGGTAACTGGCAATCAGCATCTGTAGTAATAATCCATTCGTGTTTTGAAAACTTAATTGCTGAGGTAATGGCATCCTTTTTTGGTGAATTTGAAACACGAATATTCTGTATGGTTTTTATATCAATTCGAGTGAAATCCTTTTTGGAGGATTTTGTGTCTAGAATTTTATTAATAGTGTCTACCGAATCATCTTCAGAATCATCATTAACCAAAATTACTTCAAACAAATCCTTTGGGTAATTCAATTTTAAAATAGAATCTAATAGTCTTGGTAAATTATGAGCTTCATTCCTAAATGGAATTAGTATCGAAAATTTGGTTTTAGATTTAATGTCTTGAAGTTTAAATTCTTCAACGTTATCAAGACCATAAGTCAAACTTCCGATTAAAATCAGATATATAATCATGATGATTATGGCTACGGTTGCTATCATTCTTCGATTCTTGGTAGTTTAAAATTCAATACAAAATAACTTCCAAATAGACTAGGAAGTGCAAAATTCAACAACCACATTATCGTAATTATGGATAAAATTGTGAGCTCGTTGACTTCTACATAGCCAAATAAAAATACCGCAACACTACCTTTGATAACCACGTCAAAAATAGAGATGGATGGTATAATGGATGCCAAAAAATACATGCTGGTTATAACAACCATAGCTTTAGAATACGCCACGTCAACACCAAAAATGGTTAGTAAATAGTAAAACTGAAAAGAGAAAATTAAGTAGCGTACGAGAGACAATAACAGATTAATAAAGTGAACTTTATTTGGAATGGTCTTTATTGCATCCAAGATGCGATTAATGGAATAACCCTTTAAGCGGAATCGTTTATGCCTTATTCCAAAAACAGCGAAAATACCCACAAGAAGGATTAAGAAGACAAAGCGCGCGACCCGATAGTAGTTAACATCAATTTGATAGCGATTCACGAAAATCACTAGTCCAATAGTTCCAAATATAGTCGTGATGGTCATTTGCGCCATATTGCCTAAAAGATTGAGCAGCACAATACGCTTTCTAAGTTGCTTGGCATAATACACAGCTTTTGCACCGTAATCTCCAATGCGATTTGGCGTAATTAAGGAAGCAGTGAGACCGCCTAGACTCTGTTCAAGAGAATTCCTAAAAGAAATTTGTTTTATAGTGTTAACTAAAGATTGCCATTTTAAAATTTCGAAAAACCAGTTAAAAGTGCTCAAAAAGACTAAAAAAAAGATGTTTTTGAGCGAAAACGTACCATTTTCTTTCAAAAATCCAATAAATTCACCGAACCGTAAATTTTCATTTTCAGCAATTTTTGAGTAAATAAAATAAAATGCACCAACAACAATACTTAACTTAATAAGTACAAAGAAGAATTGCTTAGTTTTGTAAGGTACGCTGCCGTGCATAATGCAAATTAAACCAAAAACTTATACATGAGGCGATTTTTAAAACAATACATTTTCTTTTGTCTTGTCGTTTTTATGACGTTCAACAGCCATGCTCAATTTAAGGATACAAGCAAGTGGAAAGCACTTGTAGCGTTGGGATTTAATTCCCCTTCGACTAATGGTTTCATTGAGGGAGCGGAAGCACAAACCATAAATTTCCCAACGGTTAATTTGGGAATTCAGCATATGTTTAAAAAAGAGTATGGCATAAAATTAGACTATGGGTTTAATCGATTTAAGATTAACGAAGTATCACCAGACGTGAAAATAAATTACTCACGAATCAATGCGCAATTTGTGTTTGATCCGACAGAATATATAGGATTTTTACCTGTACGCTTGAGAACTATTCTGCATGCCGGTCCTGGATTTTCGTTTGTAAAACCCTTGAGTGGCCTTAGCGATAATAAACAGTCCTATTTAAATCTATTGGGCGGCTTGGAAGTCCACTACGCCATAGCAGAAAAGGTTTCGGTTTATATAGATACGGCTTTTATTTATGGTTTAACGTCTTTAGATGATTACGATCCTGTTTTGAGTGGTTTGGGAGCATTTAATGGTAGTGTGTTTAATGTGACTGTTGGATTGGCAATTTCGCTTAGCGGTTGTCAATTTTGTGACTAGTAGAATGAGTAAAGAACAAATTATATTGGGTATTGATCCCGGAACCACGATTATGGGCTTTGGACTTATAAAAGTGGTTGGTAAGCAAATGCAGTTTATGCAGCTCAATGAGCTTCAGCTTAAAAAATATGACGATCATTACCTAAAACTTAAACTTATTTTTGAACGTACCGTAGAACTTATAGATACCTATCATCCGGATGAAATTGCTATTGAAGCACCATTTTTTGGGAAAAATGTTCAGAGTATGTTGAAATTAGGTAGAGCACAGGGTGTTGCCATGGCTGCAGGTTTATCAAGAGAGATTCCAATTACTGAGTATTCGCCCAAGAAAATTAAAATGGCAATTACTGGTAATGGAAATGCTAGTAAAGAACAAGTGGCAAAAATGTTACAAAGTACGTTGCAGCTCAAGGAACTTCCCAAAAATTTAGATTCTACGGATGGACTAGCCGCTGCAGTGTGCCATTTTTATAACCAAGGGCGTGTTACTGTTGGTAAAAGTTATACAGGCTGGTCAGCTTTTGTAAAGCAGAATGAGGATAGAGTTAAGAAATAAATGGCTGGCATCTACATCCATATTCCATTTTGCAAACAAGCTTGTCATTATTGTGATTTTCATTTTTCGACCTCATTGAAGAAGAAAGATGAATTAATTAATGCATTAGTCAAAGAGTTAGAACTTCGTAAAGAGGAATTCAAAAACATTACAGTTGAAACTATCTATTTTGGAGGTGGAACACCATCCGTATTGTCTAATGAAGAATTGCAATTAATCATAGACGCTGTTTATATTAATTATGACGTTGATCATAATCCTGAGATCACCTTAGAAGCCAATCCCGATGATTTGTCTATTAATCGAATCCGCGAATTAGCAAATACACGAATAAACAGACTAAGCATAGGTGTTCAGTCGTTTTTTGAAACCGATTTAAAACTAATGAATCGTGCTCATAATGCTGACGAAGCTAAAACCTGCATTGAAGAAGCTACTAAGTATTTCGACAATATCTCTCTCGATTTAATTTATGGAATTCCAGGAGCATCCAATACACAATGGCTAGAAAATATTGAAATGGCATTGAGCTATAATGTGCCTCATATTTCGAGCTATGCACTTACGGTAGAATCCAAAACGGCTTTAGCGTCTTTTATTAAAAAAGGTATTATTGAAGATGTCGATGATGAGCAAGCTCATGAACAGTTTCATATTTTAAAAGAAAAGCTTGAAGAAGAGGGTTTCATCCATTATGAACTCTCCAATTTTGGTAAACCTAGTTATTTCAGTAAGAACAATTCGGCCTATTGGCAAGGTAAATCGTATTTAGGGATAGGACCATCTGCACATTCCTTTAATGGTAGGCAGCGTGGTTGGAATGTTAGAAATAATTCAAAATACATTAAAGCTATTCAGAATAAGGAATTGCCAATAGAAATGGAGACACTAACACAAACAGACCGGTATAATGAATATATCATGACTGGACTGCGAACGATTTGGGGTGTTTCCTTAACCAAGGTTGAAACCGATTTTGGTAGGGTTTTCAAAGATTATCTAATTGAGCAATCGAATGTTTTTATAAATCAGCATTTATTGTATATTGATGATGCACATTTACGAGTCACTAAAAAAGGGCAATTTTTAAGTGATGGTATTGCTTCAGAATTATTTAAAATAAATTTAGCGTGATTGCACAAATTCAATACAATTCGAGAAAATTAAAAATAGACTTATCTCAACCCCTGGATATTTCAATACCAATAAAAGGTGACATCTCCAATGTTAATGCGTGGTATATTGGTGCGCCAAAGATTGAGGCAGAAGTTTTCGATGGAGATACAATCAGTGTCGAGAAAGGTGCAGCCGTTAACTTCAACACCATTACGTTTAATCCGCATTCTCACGGAACACATACGGAAACCGTTGGTCATATTACAAAAGAGAAATATTCAATTAATAAGCATCTCAAACAGTTCTTCTTTCTGGCCGAAGTCATAACCGTGGCGCCTGAGAAGTTTGAAGATGACTATGTGATTTCAGCGAAGCAACTTCAATTTGCTATAGGAAATAAAAAAAGAGACGCAATAGTTATTAGAACAATGCCTAATACCAATGAGAAAAAATCAAAACAATATTCCAATACCAATTGGACCTATTTTCAAGAAGATGCTATAAAGTTATTGGTTAGAAAAGGAATAAAGCATTTACTTATTGATTTACCTAGTGTAGATAGAGAAGAAGATGGTGGCGAATTAAGAGGACATAAGGCCTTTTGGAATTATCATGGTCGAATTCGAAAGGATGCTACGATTACTGAGTTTATATATGTTTCCAATAAAATTGAAGATGGTTGTTATATGCTGAATTTGCAAATTGCACCTTTTGAAAATGATGCTACGCCTAGCAAACCTGTTTTGTATAAAATAATAGATCAATTATGAATACAATTCTAAAGATTGAAGAGCTTTTCATGTTTGCCTTAGGACTATATTTGTTTAGTCTTTTAAATATGAGTTGGTGGTGGTTTATTGCCTTGATTCTTTTGCCAGATATCGGAATGCTTGGATATACCATCAATAGTAAAGTAGGTGCAATAGTCTATAATATTTGTCATCACAAAGGGTTGGCAATCCTTATTTATTTTCTTGGCATATATTTTGAATCTGAACTATTAAAACTAACAGGTATTATTTTATTTGCGCATGCATCTATGGATAGAATTTTTGGTTATGGGCTCAAATTTAAGGATGCCTTTGCCAATACTCATCTTGGTCGTATCGGAAAACATTAACTATGGAAACATTTTTTATAATCATTATAAGTATACTAGTAACCTTGGGTTTGGTTACGGTCTATAAACAATGGAAGACTAAACAAAAGACTAATGAGCAGTCTATCTTGCTCTTAGATAAAATAAAGCGCGTTTGTAAGTTTATTACTGTAGAGGGCGACTTTGCAGAGATATATCATTACGAAGATGTTAAAGAAAAGTTTTTAAAACTAATTTCTAGTAGAAAAAAAGCACTGGTCGTAATCAACGCAAAGGCATATGTCGGTTTTGATCTCAATAAGGTGCGGATGAGTTCTCATCCTAAATCTAAAACCGTAGTACTATCGCACTTTCCTCAGCCAGAAGTCTTATCTATAGAAAGCGACATTAACTATTACGACAAGCAAGACGGTATGTTCAATAAATTTGAAGCTTCAGATTTAACCGAATTACACTCCAAAGCTAAGGAACATATTATGGATAAAGTCCCGGAAAGTGGACTGTACAATGTGGCGAAGTTAGAAGCTTTAGAGGCGATTCAACTTATTGAAAATTTAGTGCAAACTATTGGTTGGACATTGGATTATTCAGCTTTAAAGATAGAAGCTGGAGAGGATAAAAAGCTGTTGGAATAGTATGGAAATTGCATATAACAAAAAACGTTTACGAGCTAATTTGTACCTAAGCGTAGTCTGGTTTATACTTGGTGTTCTTCAGGTGGTGCTGCTGAAAGATCAACCTTGGCTTGGTTTAGGATGGATGTTTTTATCTGTAATATTTTTCACAGTTTTTCTTTATCGAAAAAAGAATAACTATGTCACTATAAACTCTGAATTCATAAAACAAAACTGGCCATTTGGTAAGAAAGTTGAAGTTGCCCATATAAAGAACGTCAAGTATTTTTCTGAGGATTATATTATAAATACCGAGACAGACGAATTAAGAATTAACACAAACTTGATAGAAGCAGAATCACGCCAAGTACTAGAGGATGCATTGTTAAATCTCAATTTTAAAGAAGAATGGCTTCAAAAAAAATAAAGTTTTCAAAATTCTTTAAGGACAACTGGGTGATTACGCTGTTTTCTACAATGTTTGGAGTTATAGCTGGTTTGTATCTCACAGATTATTATGAAGGGAAGCAACTAAATGAATCGAAGGAGAACGCTATTATAATGGTAAAGCAAGAGATTGATAATAACAGGGAAGAACTTTTGCGCTATGATTCTATTTGCAGGCGTATGTATGAAAGATCATCTTATGTTTTTTCAAAAATGAATGCTAACATAGAAATTTTTATTCATAAAGACTCTACCAAGATATTTGAAGAAAATTCAGATGGAATTATAGAAGATTTAAGGTTTGAAGATTATTTAAAACATCGAGATACCGTTCAAGTAAAAGGAGAGATGAATATGTTTGTGGGTTCTAAATTGGCTTTACTAGATCTAAATGATGTGATTTGGCAATCCTACAAGCAAACAGACTATATGAATATTACGAGTTTCACCTGTATTACAGGACTTGAAGAGGTCTATCAGTTTCAACAAAAAAATAACAACGTTAATAAAGAATGGTTAGGTGAATTAACAAGTGGCTCATTTTTGCAAAGTGAAGCGCAATTGAGTGAATTTATGTTTCTTTGGGATAAGGCCTTAGGGGTAAACCAGACATTATTGAATACTTATGATTCGTTAGACGCTATTTTTAAAGATTGTAAATAGATGAACATAGAAGACTATAGAAACTATTGCATGTCTAAAAAGCGGGTTACCGAACATTTTCCTTTTGATGATGACGTGCTTGTGTTTAAAGTATGCAACAAAATGTTCGCTTTGGCTTCGCTTTCCAAATGGGAAAAAGGAGAAGGTTTTATAAATCTTAAGTGCAATCCAGAGTATGCAACAGAACTTCGGGCAGAATACGATAGTATTCAGCCTGGTTACCATATGCATAAAAAATCCTGGAACAGCGTTTATTTCCATACAGGAGAATTAACGGTAAAATTCATTATGGAACTAATCGATCATTCTTATGATGAGATCGTAAAAGGTTTGCCTAAAAAAGTAAGAGATAGTATTTAGTTTTTCGATATTCAATTCAAAGATTGTTGCTCTCTATTCAACTTCACTAAATGTTTACTCATCGAAAAAGTAAATTTTTCTAGGGAGTAGATTTTAGTTTTGACTTATAATTAATTGAAAAGTTGAGACTATGAACATTCTATTTACCTACTTTACCCTTACAGTTACTCAGATAAGTA
This sequence comes from Winogradskyella flava, assembly GCF_014243395.1. GTDB lineage: Bacteria > Bacteroidota > Bacteroidia > Flavobacteriales > Flavobacteriaceae > Winogradskyella > Winogradskyella flava. The sequence continues at coordinate 887,179 of NZ_JACLCP010000001.1, forward strand.
TTTACTTATATCTAAAGAGCAGTTTAAAAAATTTAATATTAGGCTATAAAGAGAGTGATGCAATTGCAACTAAGAATCATGCCGTAAAAAGACAAGAAGTATCCACCGACGAGATTACAAATTCTAATGTTTTATCAAGTCATGTAGGTGAAAGTTGCAATGTTACTTTAAATAAAAGTTTAAGACATCTTGAGTTTATTTCTACGTTTGAAATGTATCTGGAGAATAAGAATCATAAAAATTTCTCAGTTGAGTTTCTGCAAGAGTTTGAGAAAATAAAACATGAAGCCCAATTAACAGCGCTTAAATCTACGAATCGTTTAACTCACAATATGCACAAAGCGGCTTAATTTGGAAAACCATTCGTCGACACTTATCTTCCATCCGTCGACACTTAATTACGCTCAACCGAAGTTTAATCAAATGTTTGCTTAATATCATCTAATTTGCCTCTTTAAAGAAGTAAAATGAATAAGCTAAAGGTTTTATTAATTGAAGATGATATGATTGAAGTGATGAAGCTTAACAGAGCTACAAGTTCACTCCAACTTAATCATACCATAATAGAAGCTAATAATGGCGAAGATGCTCTAAAATTACTGGAGCAGAAAGATAAACTTCCAGATATTATTCTTTTAGATCTAAATATGCCAAAGATAAATGGCATCGAATTTCTTAAGATTTTAAAGTCTGATTCTAGATTGAAATATATACCAACTATTATTCTAACAACTTCCAATAATCAACGTGATTTATTAGAGTGTTTTAATATTGGGATTGCAGGCTATGTGCTTAAACCATTAAAATATGAAGAGTATGTATCTAAAATCGAGAAATTATTGGCATATTGGAGTATTAATGAATTAATTACTACATAATGAAAGGCATAGTATTTACAGAGTTTTTAGATTTAGTCGAAGATAAGTTTGGTTTGGATGTAGTTGATAAAATTATTGGAGCTTCTACTTTAGATTCTAATGGTATCTACACATCTGTTGGTACTTACAAATTTTCTGAGATGTTACAGTTGCTGCAACACTTAAGTGCGCACACTGGAATTTCCATTGATGATCTATTGTTGGTCTATGCAGAGCACTTTTTTAGTGTTTTAGAAGATAGTTATCCTGGATTACTTGCTACATATAATGATCCTATTGAGATGATATCGTCTATCGAAAACCATATACATATTGAGGTAAGAAAAATATATCCAGATGCCGAACTTCCAACCTTTGAGGTTCTGGAAAAAAAAGAAAATTCATTAGTGATGATTTATAAATCGAGTCGAGCAATGCATCATTTCGGTTTGGGATTAATGAATAAAACATTTGAGCACTTTAATTCTACAGCGACCATTGCATTAGAGAAAATTAAAGAAGATGGTACCGAAGTAAAGTTTGTGATTGCTAAAAATTAATGAGTCAAGATCAAATTGACATACTAAAGCGTGCACTCGAACGCGAGAAACAAGCTAGAAAGGCTGCAGAAAAAATTCTCGAAGAGAAATCACGAGAACTTTATCAAACCTCTCAAAAATTAGAACTTTTATTAGATGAAAAGTCATCTCAACTACAAGGTGTTTTTGAGAATATTGTAGATGCCTATGTTGTTATGGATCTCAATGGTGATGTTCTCAAATTTAACGAAGCAGCAGCTAGACTTTTTGGCTATGATATAGAGCAAGAGCCAGTAAATGTTATTAAACTTATTTACAAAGAAGATTATGAATATGCCATGGTATCTTACATGGAACTTCAAAGCAAAGGTTTTTTTAAAGACTATGAAGCGAGGGTATACACGAAGTCAGGTGAAGTTAAATGGGTGCATATAAACGCTAGCATAGTTTATAATAGAGATAAAACACCAATTGCAGCTCAAGGTATCGTTAGAGATATAACTGAACAGAAAATTGCTGCTGAATCTCTTTTGAGATCCGAGAGTAGATTGGCTTCGCTAATTGTAAATCTTGATAGTGCTGTTTTGTTGGAAGATGAAAACCGTAAAATTGTATTAACCAACAAGAAGTTTTGTGATGTATTCAATATTCCTGTAGATCCCGATCAACTTAAAGGACAGGATTGTTCTGGTGCTGCAGAGCAGAGTAAAACTCTTTTTGAAGATGAAGATAATTTTGTCAATAGAATAAATGAGGTTCTAGAAAAAAGACAAACTGTTCTCGGTGACGAACTGGTAATGAAAAATGGAAAAATTCTAGAACGCGACTTTGTTCCAATAATAAAAGATGGTATTTATCGAGGCCATTTGTGGACGTATCGCGATATTACACTCCAAAAAAATTACAGTGAAAGTTTAGAGAAACAAAAGCAAAAGTATAGTAGTATCATTGCCAATATGAACCTTGGTTTAGTTGAGGTCAATAATGATGATGAGATTTTAATGGTCAATCAGAGTTTTTTAGAAATTTCGGGATATACCGAAGAAGAGCTTATAGGGAAAAAAGGAGGAAAACTTTTTTCAATTGATGATGGAAAAACAATTTCAGAAGAGAACTTAAAGCGTCAAAAAGGAGAGTCTAACTCTTACGAACTGAAGGTAAAGAATAAACACGGAGATGTGCGCTATTGGCTTATAAGCGGTGCCCCAAACTATAATTTAAATGGAGAAGTTATAGGTTCCATAGGTATACATTTAGATATTACGGATCTCAAGAGCTTGGAATACCAAAAAGAAAAATTACTCCAAAAACTAGAAAAAAGTAATGATGAGTTACAAGAATATGCCCACATTGTATCACACGATTTAAAGTCTCCGTTAAGAAGTATTGATGCTTTGGTAAGTTGGTTAAGGGAGGACAATAAAGAGAAACTGGACGCGGCAAGTCTTCAGAATTTAGACTTAATTCAAACAACATTGGAAAAGATGGAACAACTCATTTCTGATGTTCTTAACTACTCAAGTGTTTCGGCAGATAATAGTGAAAATGCTGAAGTTGATATTGAGAGTCTAGTGGCAGATTTATTAAAGATACTTTACATCCCAGAACATATAAATGTTACAATTCATAACGTGCTACCAAAGGTTATGGGTGATCAAATTAAATTGCAACAAGTCTTTCAAAACCTTATTAGTAATGCCGTAAAATTTAACGATAAGGATAATGGCTTAATTGAAATTGATGTTGCCGATGAAGGCAAATATTACAGGTTCTCAATAAAAGATAATGGAATTGGTATCGAACCTCAATTTCATGACAAAGTATTTAAAATTTTTCATTCCCTTAAAAAGAGTAAGGATTCTTCGGGTATAGGATTATCCATCGTTAAGAAAATCGTAAATCTTCACCAAGGTAAAATTTGGTTGGAGAGTGAATTAGGTTCAGGAACAATATTTTATTTTACACTAAAAAAATAATATGCTAATAACATCTACAAATATTACTGAAATTGTTAGTGTAATCTCCGATCATGTTAATCAAAATGCGGCTTTAATCACCGTTGGTGAGCACACTGAAATAGATATTGATAATTTAATTGAAGAGCTCAATACAGCAGGACTGCGTTTTATGGGAGGCCTTTTTCCAAAGGTGATTCATGGCAATTCTATTTTAGACAAGGGGATTGTGATTAATACACTTAATAATCTCGAATCTATGTTTTTAATTAAAAACATTAGTACTAAAGATTATGAAATCCCAGAGGTTCATTTTAAGCAAAATCAAGATTACAGCTTATTTACTTATGTCGATGGATTAACCTCAAATATATCACACTATCTAAGTGAGCTTTACGAGCACTACGGTATGCAGACCAATTACTTTGGCGGAGGCGCTGGTAGTTTATCTCTAGAACAACAACCCTGTGTGTTTTGTAATGATGGTATTTTTCAGGATGCAGCGGTGTTTGCCGTTATGAGTATGTCATCTAGAATTGGTGTGCGACATGGTTGGAGCAAAGTAGAAGGGCCATTTATTGTTACAAAAGCCGAAGGAAATATTATCAAAGAGATCAATTGGAGAAATCCATTTGAAGTCTACAAGGAAGTTGTGGAAGCGCACTCAGGTAAAACCTTTACAGATGATAATTTTTTCGATATTGCCAAAGGGTATCCATTTGGTATTGTAAAGGATAATGCAGAATGTATTGTAAGGGATCCGCTAATGGTTAACGAAAATAATGAGTTAGTCTGTGTAGGCGAGTTAGAAGATAACACGCTGGTGGATATTTTAAATGGTAATGAAGCATCATTAATTGCCGCGGCAGAAGAAGCTACTAAGGAAAGTGTAGCCCAAGCTATAATGCCTAGAAAGGCAATAATTATAGATTGTATTTCTAGAATATTGTTCCTGGAAGAAAACTTTGACAAAGAACTTACGGCCATTACAAGTACAATACAAAATCATTTTCCAGAGGTTTCAATTGGTGGTGCCTTAACGCTTGGAGAAATTTCCTCTTACGGTGAAGGATTTTTAGAATTTTATAATAAAACAGTGGTTGTAGGACTCTTTGAATAATGAAAATTGAAAATCATATATTAGATATTCTTCAACTTTATGAATACGCCATGGCTATAGGCAAATCATCGGACTATAAAGAAAGTTGTGATTTGTTTTTAAAACTGCTCTTAAAGCGAAAAAATTTAAATGCATCGTGGATTCTAGAAAAAAATGAAAACCATTTACAATCCTCTTACTCAATTCCTTTAGGTGATGAGGTAAAAAAAGAACAAAATGCTTCAATTGCGACCTTATTAGAAGATGTAAAAGTAAGTAAGTTACTTACTGCAGATGATGTTCTAGCTTCCATAGCAACAATTGAGATAGAAAGTGGCGTTGTAGCTATTTTTAACTTGGATGCGCAAGGCTATCTCTTTTTATACACTAAAAAAGATAATATCTCCTTAAAAGACATCACACAATTACAACCTGTAATTAATAAGTTCTCAACAAGCTTAAAAGCTTGTAAAGCTTTTTCAGCTCAGGAAAAACTGTTGAAGAGTCTCGAAATTCAAAATCAAGAGTTAAGCGATTACGCGCATATGGTTTCTCATGATTTAAAATCACCTTTACGCAGTATAGATACACTAACAGCATGGTTAAAGGACGATTACAGTGATAAATTGGATGCCTCTGGGAATAAGAACCTTGGACTTATTAGGAATAGTGTAGAAAAAATGGACACTTTAATTAACGGAATTTTGGCCTATTCTACAATTGGCAAGAATAGATTTGAGGTTTATGATGTAGACCTTAACAATCTTGTTAAGGATGTTCTCAGTCTTATTAGAATACCAGATCATATCTATATTATTACACAGGATTTACCGGTGATAAAAGGTGATAAATATAGACTGCAACAGTTATTTCAGAATTTAATAACCAATGCTATTGCTTATAACGATAAGGACAAGGGCCTCGTAGAAATTGATGTTAAAGATCAAAATGAGTTCTGGCAGTTTTCTGTTAAAGATAATGGCATAGGAATTGAAGAAACCTATTTTGAAAAGATTTTTAAGACCTTTCAAAAGCTGGAGAATAATAAAGCATCTACAGGAATTGGTCTTTCAATTGTAAAAAAGATTGTTGACTTATATGGAGGCACAATATGGTTAACTTCAGAGTTGGGAAAAGGAACAACATTTTATTTCACCTTGAAAAAACAAAGTAATGGAACAGCCTAATTTATCCTACATAGAGAGTATGTCAGGGGGTGATAAAGCTTTTGAGGAAAAACTTATTGGGATCATACAAAAAGAGTTTCCTGAAGAGAAGCATGTTTACTTTGATAATATTACAGCAAGCAATTTTAAAGAAGCTGCTGAGAACGTTCATAAACTTAAACATAAAATTAGTATTTTAGGACTTGTAAAAAGTTATGAAGTTGCAGTGAACTATGAAGATCATCTCATTGAAAACAGCACTAAAGGCAGGGATGATTTTGAGGCTATTTTGCAAATCATGACAGATTTTTTAAAGACCCTATAAGCGTATTTTATGAATTGTATTATTATTGATGATGAAGCTACGGCAAGAGCCATAATTGGACAATTGTGCAGCAATGTGGCAAGCTTAAATGTTTTAGAGGAGTTCCCAAATGCAATTCAAGCCATTAAATATCTTAATCAAAATGAGGTCGATTTAATCTTCCTTGATATTCATATGCCAGACTTTACAGGTTTCGATTTTATAGAAACTTTAAAAAATCCTCCAAAAATAGTGTTGACCACATCAGATGCCAACTTTGCTATTCAGGCTTTTGAGTACGATTGTATTGTAGATTATTTGGTAAAACCAATCACACCAGAACGTTTTCAAAAGGCTATTCAAAAGGCAGAGGCAGTAAAAAGTGTTGTAAAACCAAAAGGCGATGCAAACAAGGTAGAAACTAGCTCTGGTAACGATCTTTATGTCAACATTGATAGACGTCTTATTAAAATTGATATTCCTAGTATTTACTTGGTAGAGGCCAAAGGTGACTACATCCATGTAAAGACTGAGGACAAGAACTACACGGTACATTCTACACTTAAGAAAATTGAGGAAAAACTACCAGATAGTTTATTCCTTAAAGTACATCGTTCTTACATTATCAATGTCGATAAGATTATTGATATCGAAGACAATAGTGTCTTGATAAAAAAAGATGTCATTCCCGTAAGTCGTTCTAATCGTCCAGAGTTAATGAAACGTCTTAATTTACTTTAAGACGACCATTTTGTAGTTCATGGGAAGCAGTCATGAACGCTACTAAAAACCATTCATCGACACTTACTCGTATTCTAACACTATCATTTTTGTGTCAATCGAAAATCCCTAAATAAACTGTAATTACAAGCTAGTTTTGTTTCAACAATTAGAAGAAACAGAATTATGATACAGCGTTACTCTTTAAAAAATCAACTTGCACTAATAGCACTATTAGTTCTAAGTTTTAGTAGTCTAGCACAGGAGGATATTCCTTTTAATTGCGACTATAACGCTTATTTATTTCAGTATAATGATGTTTACGCAATAGACCTAGCGTCTGGAAATTCTTATCAAGTTGCTACTGATGTAACACCAGGAAATATAAATGCAGCAGCCTACAACCCAGCAGACGGATTTATTTGGGGTTCATTAACCTCTCCTGCTAAGACTATTGTTAGAATAGGCAAAAACTTTACAACATCTACATTTTATATTGATGAGTTGCCAACTAGCAGCAGGTATGTAGGTGATGTAAGCGCAGCAGGTATATATTATCTAAAAGGTGGTGGGACAACGTATTATAAAATAGATTTAGATCCAGATTCTCCAAACTATGCACAGCACCAAGCTACAGAAAATTTATCCTTAAATATCAGCGTCCACGATTGGGCGTTTAATGCCGTAGATGGTCAATTATATACGGTTGAGAAAGGTTCTAATAAATTATATAGAATTAATCCATCAAATGGACAAGTAACCTCTTTAGGAATAGTGCCAATTTTAGATGGTAATAATTACACCTACGGTGCAGTGTATTTTGATGCTGATGGTCGTTTCTATGTGTCAGCAAACCAAACAGGAACTATATACGTGATTCAAGAAGTACAGAATGTAACGTCTGCTGTAGATATGGATTCTAACCTATTTGCGTTTGGACCGTCCAGTAATAGTAATGATGGCGCGCGTTGCCCAACAGCACCTGTATTACAAGAAATATGTGATAATGGTATTGACGATGATGGTGATGGCCTTATAGATTGCCAAGACCCATCATGTTCTGGGTTTGGAATGTGTGATGTTATTGAGCCACCGACATCTGGTGGAAATGAGGGCGGATTAGAAAGTAATAACAGACTTTCAGAGCAGATTAATGCACGTAATTTCAATAGAGCGAGAACAGGCTATACCTTTGATAGATCAAGTGCATCTCGAGTAACACGTGGTTTAGAATATGCTCATCGAAATCCAAATAGTGGTTTTACTTTAGAAGATTTTATTCCATTAGATATCATTGGCGAAACGGAAACCATAAACTCTACACCTGCAGATTTGATAAGTATTACGAATGCTACTGAGATTTTTGCAGTAGATTATATGAACGTCGATACACCAATCGCCTCCATATTGGCCTTAAAAACTGAGAATGGTGTATATGAGCATACAAAGTATATCTGTGATCGTTTATTAGGTGCCGAGTTAATCACAGTAAACACTATAACTATTAACGACCAAGCATTTATTAAGTCTATTATTAAAAATATAGACGGGACGTATGAGTTTGTCTTAAGCTTATCGGCTAAGGTGATTAATAATAATCAGAACTTTGCTATAGAAAGCCATTGGAATTTAGACCAGTACGAAGATGATGTGACGTTCTATAACTTCCAGATATGGTCTAACTCCATAGACGACTTATACCACTTAGGCGAAGAATTGTTGAATTTATTAGACGTAAAAAAACCAATTACTACTTATAATAACTCAGCACCACCAACAGTATTTGTAAGAAAAGGACAGTATATCAATGGCGGTTTGGATTTGCAAATTATTAATACTAACGGAACGGAAAGTATCAATTTAGATGCTGGATATAGAGCGACAGAAACAAGCGATTTCGAAACCATTAATAGTACCCTAGCCTTAAACGGCCAATATATCACCAATTTGAGGGTTGAGACCGGATATTTATTTGATATTGGATTTAGAATTGGTGATGGTATGGCCACACCAGACGACTTATTTATGTCGGATGGGCCTTGGGGAATTGATGCTTCACAATTAGGAACAGAAGTCGCTTTGTACGATGTTACAGCTAATAATTTTGAGTTTGAAGCTAGCGATTACCCCATAGAGCGTAATGTAGACTTAAGAGCAACAACTAATACTTATGTAGCAGCTTATAGAGCCTTAACGCCACGTTTTAAAGCTGTAGATCTAACGGATTATAGTGCATTAAAATTGAGGGCGAAAGGCACAGGTAATCTAGAAATTACGTTTGTAAAAGAAAGTATTTCCAATTGGGAAGACCAATTTAAAACAACAATCACATTGTCTAGTGCTTTTCAAGATTTTGTATTGCCAATACAAGATTTTGAAACATTAAACGGTGGGGCGACTAGTGTGGTATTAGATGATGTGGTTACTATTGTGTTTACTATGGTCTCTGAGGACGGTGCTATGAGCTCTAAGGAGATGAACTTAGAAAATCTGAGGTTATCATTAGACAGTGCATTATCTGTAGACGATTTTATTGCAGATGCTAATAACATCCGAGCATATCCAAACCCGATGATCTCTAAAACTACAATTGAGTTTACAGTAGCACAAACTGAAACGTTGCAATTTGTAGTCTTTGATCAGTTAGGAAAGCAAGTGTATAATACAACTTATAATGCTGTACAAGGAAGGAACAGCATCACCCTTAACAGAAACGACTTAAGCACAGGCTTATACTTCTGTAAAATTATTAGTGATCAGTATAACATTAATCCCTTAAAACTGATTATTAATTAACCCTTAATTGATTACATGGATTAACCTACTTAATGGTAAGGCAAAAGCGCAAGCTTTTGCCTTTTGTTTTTTGTGAGGGTTAATTTTATAGTTAAATTTAAAAGAGTAATAATTTATATTTATCAGGTGAGAAGTAACATAATTTTTATGGGAGGAATTCACGGTGTAGGAAAGGGTACTATTTGTGAAGAATTGTGTGAGTGTTTTAATTTTAAGCATCTTTCTGCAAGTGATGTTCTCAAATGGGAAGAGATTAGTGATAAAAAAAATAAAAAAGTTCTAAATATTAATTCAACTCAAGAAAGACTCCTATATGGATTATCACAAATAATTGAACCCACTAATAATTATTTACTTGATGGTCATTTTTGTTTACTCAATTCTGAAGGTGAACCTGAAAGAGTTCCAGAAAATACTTTTCTTAAAATTAATCCATTTGCAATAATAATTATAACTTGTGATGTAGAAACAATATCAAGCAGATTAAAAAACCGAGATAAAGTGAATTATTCAATCAAGGTTTTACAAGATATGCAGGATTTAGAAATTACCTTTGCCAAAGAAATCTCCCTTAAGTTAAGTATACCCTTTTTTAATGTTAAAACAAGTGATGATATTTCGCTTCAAGCTTTTTTGAGACATTATGAGAGTACTTATTGATACTAATATTATTATTCATCGAGAAGCCAGTCGAGTTCTAAACAAGGATATTGGTTTGCTTTTTAATTGGTTAGATCGATTAAATTATGAAAAGTGTATTCACCCGCTTTCTATTGAAGAAATTTCTACTTATCAAGATAAGAACGTAGTTGAGACAATGAAAGTGAAGATAGATAATTATAATCTTCTTAAAACAGAATCCAATGATAAAGATTTAATACTAGAACTTAGAAAAACAGATAAGAGCAAGAACGATTCTATCGACACTAGTATTATTAAAGAAGTCTACAACAATAGAGTTCAATATTTAATTACTGAAGATAGAGGGATTCATCATAAGGCAAGAATTTTAGGAGTATCAGAACGAGTTTTTAAAATAGATGATTTTTTGGAAAAATCAATTGCCGAAAACCCGGATTTAAAAGACTATCAGGTTCTAGCTGTAAAAACAGAATATTTTGGTAATATCGATTTAGAAGATGTTTTTTTCGATTCCTTTAAAGAGGATTATAAAGAATTTGAAAATTGGTTTAATCGTAAGTCTGATAAAGTATCATATGTCTGCATAACTGATGATACTGTAAAAGCTTTTCTTTACTTAAAGGTTGAGAAAAAAAATCAAGAAAATTACTCAGACATTTCACCTCCATTTATACCTAAAAAGAGATTGAAAATAGGAACTCTTAAAGTAACATCAACTGGCTATAAGCTTGGAGAAAGATTCCTAAAAATAGTTTTTGATAATGCACTTGAAAATAAGGTTGAAGAAATTTATGTCACAATTTTTGATAAAAGAGAAGAGCAAAGACGCCTAATATACTTGCTTCAAGATTGGGGTTTTAAAGAATGGGGAATTAAAAAAACTGTAAATGGTTACGAAAAAGTATATGTTAGAACTTTTGGAAAGAATTTACCGATTAATTTAAGTAACCCTAAAGAAACTTTTCCTTTTATTTCTAGAAAAACGAGAAAATATATTATTAAAATAGAACCTGAATATCATAGGGAATTATTTCCAGACAGTGTAAATACTAGAGAGAGTAAGGATGGTTTAATGGATAATGAACCTCATCGAAACCGTATTGATAAGGTTTATATCTCACATAATAAAGATAGACATTTAGAAAAAGGGGATATTGTAATAATATATAGAATAGGTGAAACCAGTCCGAAAAGATTTTCTAGCACTGTTACTTCAATTTGTATAGTTGATGAAGTTTTTGATAATATTAAATCCTTTAATGATTTTTATCAAATTTGTAATAGAAGAACTTTTATAACTAAATCTGAATTAGATTCAAATTGGTGGAATAAAATTCCAAAGGTTAGGCCTTTTGTTATTAACTTGCTTTACGCACATTCTCTTCCCACACCTAAGCCTACTTTAAACAATCTCATAGAATTGGGTATAATTGAAAGTGTTTTTAATATACCTAGAGGATTCATTGAGATTAGTAATAGTCAATTCAATTCTTTAACTAACTTTGCTTACAGAGTTAAATAGATTTATGAAAGTAATATTATCGATCAAACCAGAGTTTGCATTCAAGATATTTGAAGGGACAAAGAAGTTTGAATTTCGTCGAGTGTTATTCAAAAATAAAGAAATCAAAAATGTGGTGGTTTACGCTTCTGCTCCAGTTAGTAAAGTTATTGGAGAATTTGAAATCGATACAATTTTTCAACAAGATTTGAATACTCTTTGGAGTAAAACCTCAGAATTTTCAGGAATAACTCAGGACTATTATACTGATTATTTTGAAGGAAAAGATGAGGGATTTGCTATAAAAGTAAAGAATCCAAAAATGTATGATAGTCATCTTTGTATTAAAGAGTCTTTTGGTTTAAACCCGCCTCAATCTTTCGCATATATAAGATAATTCATAATTGAAAATCTTTTCATTACTTTCCTGAAAACACCCACTTAAACCGCAATCCAACTTCCGTAAACGTAAAACCAGCAGCAGTCGCAGACGCAATGTTACTATGGGTTCCATAGATATTGAGTAAGCTACGCTCAGAGAATTTATAGCCAAACGCACCTTGTACTCTATAAGCGGTTTGCTTTGGGTCGTCTTCTATAAATTGGTAGCCAAAAGCACCTGTTAGATTATAAAACCATTGGTTGGGTTTGGCAGTCGCTTCATCTTTAATAAGATTTACAAAAACTTCATAAGCATTAAATTGTTCTGGACTAAAATAGATGGTTGGGACCTGATCTTTAAAGGTGATGTACTGGTAATTGACGCCTACTTTTAAATTTGGCTTAGGTAAAAGGTTATAATACAACGACGTAAATATTAAGTTTCTGGTATTACCATCATTTTGTGCTGTGTGCATCAGTTGCGTGTACCACCCTAAGTTAACATTGGTGCTTAAGTTATAGCTGAGGTAATAGTTATTTTGTACCAACTCTCTATCTAATAAGTCGGCATTAAAACTTTCTACCTGGCGCTTATAACCAATATCTAAAGTCTGTAATTTAAAGGTCTTAATATTAAATGAGAGGTCAGTTAAGAGTTGTGTGTAATCTGTACTTTCTGCTTTTGCAGACGTTAAACCTGCAGTGCCTTTAAAAGTGATGTTTGGTACCACTTGGTACCCCAGCCCTAAAGATAAGTTATTAGAGTTAGCTGTATTATCTGTAACCGTATTGTTTGTAGTTCTATAATTGTAGTTACCTAAAATGCTCAATCGACGAGATAAGGGATAAGTGATGTTAGTGTTAAAGGTATAGGCTTTGTTATCCCCATTATCAAAAGTATGCGCGGCTCTAGAGTCTAAGTTTGGGCTAAAGCTTATGTTCATTGTATTAATAAAGTTCACTGCATCTTTTTGGTTGTTATAAAAGGTTAAGGTGTTTTCTGCTGAAGCATAGGCATCATCAAAACGACCCAAAGCTTTTAAGACATTTGCTTTACCAAGGTTACCATCAAAAGAGGTGCTATCGTTAGCTAGGATTAGGTTATAATCAGCCAAACTTTGTTTAAAGTTGCTCTTATAAATATTTAAAGTGGCGCGTAAAGCTAAGACCCAATTTTGGTTTGGGTAATCTGTAATAAGCTGTTCAATTAACGTTTGAGCGACTTTATATTTTTTATTCCAAATCAACGCTTGTACATAACGTTCTGTGGTTTGTTTTGAGATAGTAGCATCCGTAGCATCTGTTATGCGTTTATAGGCTTCCGTACTAAAATCTAAAGCTTGTTTTTCTTTTCCGTGAAGGTGCGCTACCAAAGCCAGTCCATTTAAAGCCTGTGTTTTATGTTCTGGTTGTTCGGCTAATCGTTTGTAGGTGACTTCTGCCTCATCTAGCTTTTCCCATATTAAATATAGATTCGCTAAATTCAATAAGGTGTCTTTGTCATCACCAAATAATTCAAGGTTCTTGGTTAAAAGCAATTCGGCTTTGTCATAATCTTGTGCTTGTTGGTTTTGGTAGGCATATCCTAAATAGATATACTTTTTTGAGGTTAATGCATTTGGGTTACCTGGAGAAACGTCTAAGGCTTTATTCACATAGTTTAAAGCACTTTCGTACTCCTTAAGGTTAGATAAAGTATTGGCAAAACCTAATAAAGCAGCAAAGCTTTTAGGATCTTCTGTTACTAAATCTTTGTAATAGGTTTTAGCAGCAGTAAAGCTATTATTCCATAATAAAGACTCCCCGTAGTTAAGCTTTACTTCAAAATCATTTGGGTAATCCTTTAAGAGATCAGTAAATAATAGATTGGCAGTTTCTGCTTTTCCGTTTAACCCAATGGCACGTCCATAACATAGTCGCGCGGTTTTATTATTTGGATAGTCTTTTAAGATCGTATTAAAAAAGGTTTCTGCTTGTGCATATTGACCAGTTTCTAAATAGGTAAAACCCTCTTGCATATTCTGTGCAGAAATGCTCAAAGCCATACATAATATACAATAGGTAATTACTGATTTTAAAGTCTTCATGTTTGTTGTATTTAACTAAATGCAAGTTACGGACGAAGACCGCTTCATTCATCTACAGCAAACGACCATCCATCGAAATAGAACGCTCATACATGGAATTGCAGAAGATATTTGTGTCAGAAATGAATCAATAACCATTTAAAAATTACAAAATTATGGCACTTACAATTAAAGAAAAACACGGCACATTTATCGTAGAGGGTGTAATCAATTCATCTACTGCGCAACACTTTCAAAACCATTGTGAAACTTTATTAAATACCAAGGGAGAATTGACCATTCATATTGAAAATGTAGTGGCTATTGATGAAAGCGGAATTAAGGCTATTGAAACTTTGTATAAAGATGCCTTAAAACAGAATAGAGGGTTTATGGTTATCGGAAATATCAGCAAAGCTTTACATGACGAGTTGAATGCTATCAAATATGCTGCCTAGAATTATATTTTTAATGTAAAACGAAAAATCATGCAAGTATTAGCAACTTTAAAATCGAGAAAATTAACACCAGAACAATTATTTATGTTAAGCGTTTTGGCAGTTAATGGTGGTAACTACCTTTACAACCTTATTTTAGGTCGTGTATTAGGGCCAGCACAATTTGCTGATGCTGCAGTACTCATTACATTTTTGTTAGTACTCTCATTTATTGCCATGACGTTTCAATTGGTCACTGCCAAATTCTCAGTACTATTTGAAGATGGTCTTTTTAAAAGTTTTATAGCCAAAGTTTATAAACAAGCATTTTTTACTGGGCTTTTATTGGGCCTATTAATTATTGTATTTGCGTCTCAATTACAATCACTTTTTAATACTTCGTCTTCAAGCATGTTTGTCATTTTTGGGTTTGGAGTACCGTTATACTTTTTAATGAGCGTAAACCGAGGTGCCTATCAAGGCAAAAAGGCTTACAAGTCATTATCCATTACGTATCAAGCAGAAATGCTAAGTCGTTTGTTAATAACGCTTGGTATTATTTTATTATGTAATATTAAATCGTCTTGGGTTATTGCAATAGGGATCTTATTGTCCTTTGGTTTTGGACTGTTTCCATTTAAAGCGAAGCAATTTAGTTTTAAAAAAATAGCATCATTAGACAATACTTACAGTAAACAAATTAAGCGTTTCTATTTGCTCACGGCTTTTTATGAGTTAACCCAGATAATTATAAACAATAGCGATATCTTATTAGTGAAGCATTATTTTGAAACTTATGAAGCAGGTTTATATGCATCATTAGCTTTAATAGGTCGTATTGTATATTTTATTGCCTGGATGTTTGTAATGCTGCTCTTACCTGCAGTTGTGGCATTACAAAAGGAAGGCAAAGACACAGCATCAGTTCTATTTAAATATATAGGTTACATCGCTGTAATTTCTGCCATAATCATATTAGTATGTTTAGGTTGCCCAGAGCTCATTATAAAACTGCTATTTGGTGAGGCATATATCGCGATGGCACCATTATTATGGAAGTACGCTATAGCAACGTCCATGTTCGCTATATCCAACATTTTTGCGTATTACTATTTGTCATTAGATAAATATGTGCCTGTAATTATTTCTGGAATCTTTGGAATGCTTCAAGTGGCTTTGGTCATATTTTATCATGATAGTTTAGCGCAAGTAGTGCATATGCAAATCATAGCCATGGCCTTGTTATTGGTGATTCAACTTGTCTTTTTTAGATATAAAATCTTAAGAGATAAAAAGCTTAGTCTAAACTAATTAACCATTCGTCTACACTAAAAAGTAACCCATCTAAGCACAGCCTTTTTTGTCTTTTTTAAACCCCACATTTGTACTGTAATCAATAAATAACAATTAAAAATCCATTACAATGAAACTAGCAATCGTAACAGCATACCCTCCAAGTAAAGTTACTTTGAATGAGTATGCCTACCATTTGGTAAAACAATTTAGACAAAAACGAGAGGTTACAGAATTAATCTTATTAACCGATACAACAGAAGGTAAAAAAGAGCTTCAGTTTGAGGAAGCAGGCTGCAAGATTATAGTGAAAGAATGTTGGACCTTTAATAGTTATAAAAATTTAATTTCAGTAACTAAAGCTATTAGCCAAACTAAACCAGATGCTGTATTATTCAATCTTCAGTTTATGAAGTTTGGTGATAAAAAGGTAGCTGCTGCTCTAGGTCTTATGCTCCCATTGATATGTAAACTAAAGAAAATTCCAAATATCGTTTTATTACATAATATCTTAGAAGAAGTCGATTTAGGTAGTGCTGGTTTTACTAACAATATTGTAATGAAGAAGATTTACAGTTTAATAGGAACAGCATTAACAAAGCTCATTCTTAAAGCAGATACAGTTGCGGTAACCATGCAGAAATACGTTAATATTCTAGAGTTTAAATATTTTGCCAATAACATTAGACTTATACCTCATGGTACTTTTGAGATTCCTGAAGAACCAAATTTTGGGCTGTCTGAAGATCGACCATTTCAGATTATGACTTTCGGGAAGTTTGGCACCTACAAAAAGGTTGAGGCCATGATTGAAGCTGTTGAGATTGTTAGAGCTCAGACAGATTTAGATTTAGAAGTTGTAATCGCAGGAACAGATAACCCAAATGTACCAGGATATTTAGATAGTGTAAAAGAGAAATATAAACATGTACCGCAAGTACGATTTACGGGATATGTCGAAGAACAAGATGTGCCAGTAATTTTTAGCGAAAGTGCAGTGGTCGTATTTCCATACACCTCAACTACAGGTAGCTCGGGGGTATTACATCAGGCAGGAAGTTATGGTAAGGCTGTGGTAATGCCAGATTTGGGAGACTTGGCCTTATTGGTCAAAGATGAAGGTTACAAAGGGGAGTTCTTTGACCCAACAAGTACAGAAAGTTTAGCAGATGCTATAAAAGCCATTGTAACTAATGATGCCTATAGATTGAAGCTTGCAATTGCTAATTATGAGGCTGCAACGGCACATCCAATGTCCAAAATTGCCGATATGTACTTAGACTCTTTTCAAGAAATTATAGATAGAAAAAAAGTAATGACCCCTAACAATTCGAACCAAGAAGTTATTCTTTAGAGATAAACTTAAACGCACCCTTTTTTGCCCCATTTATATCTATAAATCCAAAATGCTTTTGTGCATTTTTACGCCAAGGAAGTTTACCTACAACTTCCTTGGGTATTTTGTTAAAGTCATAAAGTGTCCATGACATAAAGGATAGTTGTTGTTTTGAAAAAATACTTTGAATAGTTTTGTGATATTCGGCTTGATCATCTTCAGTGTTTCCGAAGGGATTCCAAAAACCACTGTAAGACGAGATGCCATACTCCGTAATGGCAATGGGCTTATCTTTAACCTTTGATTTTAAAACCTTATAGTGTTCTGTAAGCTCTTCTAAATCTTCATAATAGTGAAACGATATAAAGTCTAAAGTTTCATTTAAAAGCTGCGCACTTTTTACATTAGACCAACCTATGGTTATAGGGTGAATGCTATCTTGAGACTTTACAAAGGCTATCATTTTGTCCAACCATGCGCTTACTAAATCTTTACTTCTATTTTCAAAGTCTAAATCCGGTTCATTTTTCAAGTCCCAACCCAACAAGGCTTTATGAGATTTTAAAGTATTTACTATGATTTTGGCATGACGTTGTGTTAAGGACCAATTTAAAACAGAATAATCTCCATAAAAATCAAAAAGTGTAACGAGTACTTTAAGCTCGTGATTTTCGGCAAGGTCTAGGACTTGAACTAGCTTTTCTAATTTGTCTTTAGAAACATTATGTCTTCCAAAGTCCTCATAAGGCACAAAAATGCGAATACTATTTAATCCAGCACTCTTAATGATTTGAAAATCCTTAGAGATAATTTTGGTGTCAAATTGGTCGCCATACATAGACCAAGGCGACGCTTGCGGATAATAGTTAATACCTTTGAAACCTATAAATTCTTTTGGATTAGTGTTTTTTGAAGTCTTAATAGGTGTGCTCTTAACTCTAATTAAGTGTCTAATTCTCCAAAACCCATCCTCCAATAGGAGCGTAACTTTGTAAGTCGATTTTTCATTGATTTCTGCTACGAGTTTTTCAGCATTAAATATCCTTTTATATTCAATAACATCATGGTCCGTGAGTACAGCGAGTTGACCATCTTCACTAAAAAACTCGAGTGTTGGATGATGTTTTAATGTCGTACCTTCTATGTTGGTTTTTTGTTGTTCGTTTAGCGAAATGACATTAAAAATATTTTCCCGAGCACTTTCGGTATAATAATCATCTATACCAGCAGTAGTATTTGTTAAGTAAGACACATGTTTTACATACCAAGCATCTAAATAGTCTTTTTCAATAGCAGCTAGCGTTTGGGCATCTATAGGTCTACCTTTATTTGATAAAGACGTCCAAGTAAACTCTGGGACATATTGGTCTACTTGTTTTATTTCTGTATGCAGCATTTTACCGCGATCTGCACCAGTGTTTAGGTAGGACAGAACGGCCGAAATACCATAGATAGCCAAGGCTATAATCAGAACATAGCTCATAAGAATTACGCTTCTTAAGATGTTTCTGTTGTTACTCATAGTTTTATATCGGCAAAGGATTTAGTGAGTCCTGCAGTTTTAATTTCTACAGTGTATGTACCCTTTGGGTAGCGGTCTGCATATAATTTAAAGTGCCCAAACCCATCCACACTTTGTTCTATTAATTGATGCACTAACGCATCATCTTTGTAAATTTTTAAATGAATATTAAGTCCGTTAGGAACCTGTTGTTTCATAAAGCTTTGAAGTGGTCCAACGGTAATTAATCTATTATTTTCAGAAAAGGATATATTTAAATCCAAAACAGCTTGTTCGTAATTTAGAGTTATTGGTTCACTATTGGCAATACCTTCAATATAAGCTTTAACGGTCCATTGCTCCTCCTGGTCTGGATGTATCATTTTTGCTGTAGCAATGCCATCAATAGTTGTACCAGATGTTACTGACTTATGGCCAGTTTTATTAGTTATATAAAACGAAACAAATGTGCCATCACTAACGGTATTATCAAAACGGTCTTTTATTATTGAAGTTTTAAATGTTGTAATTTGATTACCGTCAGCATAACTATGAATACGATCTGCCAAAATTTTAAAATTTGTCGGTATAGCTGGCATCACATTAACGTCGTATTCTTTAGAATTGAGACCTAAGCACTCTGAGCTTATGAGCATTCGCCCATTCTCTTTATAGGCGTACAAATTTTTATAGCCAAACCCATGCTCTGTATATATGATATCGCGCTTATGAGTCTCTAAAAATTGATGTTTAATTATAACTTTGGTGCTATCTGCTAGGGGATTATCAAGATTATCAGTTGGTACAATAACGAGCATGGTATAATCAGTACCTCCAGCCTCAATACTTGGCGGTCCTATATAGGTTTCTAAAGTTTCAATTTTAGACTTGGGACGTATATAAAGCTGTCCAGACATTAGATTTGCATCTGAGTGTAACTGCCAATTCAGAATTCCAGATTTCTTGGATATACTTTTAGGAATCTCAAATAAAAGAGTCTTTCCTAATTTTGGACGCAACATAATAGAACCATAACTATTAGAACAATACAAAAAAACATCGCTACTACCTTGAAAGGCAAACTCTAAAGTAATATTATCGCCTGCTGTTCGCTCCTTAAAATTTGTAATTAAACTATAGCTGTTATGGTCCTTATCTTGATTTATGTTCAAACCAGATATTATGATGGTCATTGTAATGATTACTATGTATAGATATTTAAAAGACATTAATTTGGATTACCAATATAGGTATTGACTTCTAGTTTTACGAATTTATATTTTGGATGATTTATAGATTGTAATTCTTCGCTATTATGATTTACAATGCGATCTGCGACGATTTTATCTGAAATATTTTTATTAGGTAAGCCATTTACAAAACAATTATCCATGTCTTTGTTGATGATTTTAAGACTACTATTGTCTAACATGTCATACTGAAATATTTGTTTGCGCTGTTGACGTATGCCTTCTTTAATAAATAAATGATCAACCCAAACTAAGTTTTTATCAGCATCAAAATACGATATTAATAATTGCGGAATGGTAACTTCGTCTGTCCCACTATTAAATAGACTCCCTGTAATATGGTCCTCATTAATTCCAGAAATGGAAACCGATGTATTTTTAAATAAATCTGATCCTGATACATTTCCAGCAGCTTGAAGATTAAATTTGGTAGGTTGCTCTTCCAGTTCAATTGGTGTAAATTCATCTGGATTAAAAGTTTTTGGAATAGAATCCTTGATTTTTGACCAAGCGATACCTTCAAAATTAATTCTAAAAGAACTTACTTCTTTAGGCATCAACTTGTGCTTTATATGATACTTAGCGCTATAAGTTGCTAGAGCCTTATTGTCATCATTATACAAGGTGCCTTTTAAAACAACATCGGCTGGGACATTATCTATATTTTGTACTTCGCCAATAATGGCATAACTATTATTAAATTTAACGAGTTTTGCTGTTAGAATTTCTAAAACAGGCTGTTTTAAAACATCTTCATGATGGGTTTGTTCTGTCGTAATTCGTCGTCGTCCTTGATTGAAGTAATTTGTGTTATTATCAGAATAAAGTTGGTCTGGTGGTAAGTCTACATTAACAGCTTCTGGTTGTAAGTACCATTTGTCTTCGACTTTAACTAATGAACGGTAATAGGTTTTATTGATCTTTTCTAATGGTGTAATCCAGAAAGTATTAACTTTTACACTGGCTAAACTGTCGGTTTGGCTTAAGATTTCTGTGTCGATAGCATCTAATTTGGCGTAAGAACTTAATAAACCATCGGTAACGGAAACCTCTAACATATATTGCGAGATGGATAAATCACTTTTAGGATTGATTAAGCGATGTGCTTTTTCAAATTCTTTAAAGTCTAGAGCATCGTAATACGCCAAAATGGCATTCTCGGGCGAGTGGTGTGACTCATTTTTAATATAGAATTGATATAAGCCAAATACAATGATAAGTACCAATATTATGGACCAAATATGTGTAATTCTTAATATGTTTTTTGAAAATTTGGAGTACTTATTTTTAAATGAAAAGTAAATAGGTAAGGGTTTGAGCTTTGTCTTTAAACCATGGACGAAAAGCATTTGTAAATTAAGAAAAAAGGCAACTAAAACGGTCAGGAAAGGTATAATACCCCAAAGTAATTTTTGCCAAGTACCAACATCTTCTTTTGGTAGAATTGAGGACAACGGTGGGACATTTAATTTTTCCCAAACCATAATGCCATTTTCGAGTTGTCGTAAGCGTTGCCAACCGCAAAAATACAGGATTGGATCATAAAATTTATCGTTAGAGAAAATATACTTTAAGTTGTATTTCTCTGGAGTCGTTAAGAATTGCTGTAGAGAGCCAATACCTTCAACACCTTTGAATTTTGAATTTTCTAATCGCTCAATAGGCCTGGTAGTAAGTTCTGGTAACCGCCTTGCAGAATGATAATTCCCATCTACAGACATGGCATTGGTTTGGGCAGATAGCCAAGCCATTTGATCGCCAAAACCTAAGGTCATATAACGCCATTGATCGTGTTGGTCTTGATTAAGAAAATTAATAATTGGTAACATTTTTATTTTTTGAGGCTGAGACGGTTTAAAATAACCCAAACTCATGGTGAAAATGGTCATAAATAAAAAAAGACCTGCCAATAATCCACCAGCTAATCTGTGATACACCGCACCAAACCTATCTTGAATTAATAGTTTTAAATCACCCTCAACAAATCTGTAACTAAACTCACCAAAAAGTGGTAAGGACATTATGGATGCCCAAAGTGTAAAACGATCCAGAGTTAAAATATTAAAGGCGGTTTCACCCAATACTAATCTTGGAATAGGCGTAGTGCCTCCGGTTCCAAGAATAAAAAGTATAGTTATTGATAGACCAAAAAACAGATAACGTTTGCTATAGTATCTATAAAATATATAGGGAAGTAAAATCAGTAAAATGCCCCATGGAATTAAAAAGAAAACAAGACCAGAAGATGTTATCTCGAAAAAATTGTCTCTTGACCCATGTGGAATAGGAACTTGTGTTATGGGATTGTTTTTAGAGTTGATCCAATAAGGTAAAATACATCCAATAATAATCACTAAAGATAAACTCCCAAATCCAACAATGCGCCTAAATAATGCTAAAAAACTAGTGAAAAATAGTCTAAAGGTAACGTCCTTTAAAGCGTGGACTTGTTCTTTTGAATGATCCATTATTACCATACCAATTAATGGGAAAATAAAGAAAACCATCCCAAAAATAGGTGTTACATGATGTGATGTTACCGTAACGGCTATTAATGAAAGCGATGTTATTAGATAACGCCATTTACCCGTTTTAAGCCATAAATAGATTTCTGGCAATGCGTGCATTAAAACCGAGATACCTATAATACTTGGTAATTGTCCAAAGATGTGCAGAGTTTCAACAAATGATGAAGAAAATACCGCAAGAATAGAGGCATAACCAGCGACAGTTCTATTTGAGGTGATTAACAATGAAAACCTATAAACACCTGTAATAAATAGGATAATACCTATAAACGCAACTGTAAACATCCCAAACTTAAGTCCACCGATGAGCGATAAAGCTGCAATAGATTGATGCACTAAAGGGGGATAACTCATTACTGTAAATCCTGTATACCACTTATAGTTCCAAGGTTCAAACCAACTATGTGCATAGTGGTCGGCGAAAAATAAATGAATAAGTGCATCATAGGTTGTTTCTAACGTGAAAAAAATGGAAGTTCCATGAAAGGCTAAACCAATGAGTAAGGCTACAATTAGGTATTTGTTTGAGGTGTTCTTCATTTAAAACATTGATATTGAATCAACAGGGTAAAGATATATAAATTGTATCCCAGTTCTATTTTTAATCGACTACAGCAATCTACCATTCGTCTACACTTAGCATTTCACTTGTCTAAATTAAAATTTTAAGCCCGTCTTCTCAAGTACTTTTGACCTATCAATAACAAAAAAAACTATTATGAAAGTTTTAGCTATAGATGACCAACAGCTAGTATTGTTACCATTACAAAAACGATTAACAGATTTGGGATATGATGTTAGAATTGAAACAGATGCCCAACAAGGATTACAGCTATTTGATTCTTTTAATCCAGATCTAGTTATTGTGGATGTTAATATGCCAGTGGTATCAGGTTTAGATGTTATAAATCATATACGTGTTGCTAAATCCTCTGAAACACCAATAATGATGCTTTCAGGCAATACAAATGATGAGGTAATCACCAATGCTTTTGACCTCGGTGTAAATGACTATATGAAAAAGCCTTTAAGCTTAAATGAAATATGTGCAAGGGTAAAGCGATTAATAGGAGCACCTGAACTAAAGAATGTTATAAACACAAGTTCTGGTATTATAATACAACAACGTTGTGTTGGTGTTGTTATCCCTTGTTACAACGAGGAAGAACGTTTGTTAAGTGATGAGTTTTTGAGTTTTATAGATAAAAATTCTGGCTATCATTTGTGTTTTGTCAATGATGGGAGTAAAGACAAGACACTAGAAGTTCTACATAAGCTTAGACAAGGTAGAGAAGATTTTATTACGGTTTATGATTGTGAAAAAAACGGAGGCAAAGCTGAAGCAGTAAGACTGGGAATGCTGCATATGGCAGAGAAAGAAGATTTAGACTATATAGGCTTCTTAGATGCCGATTTATCAACAGATCTCACTGATTTTGATGATTTAGTTAAGACTATAGAAAACTCAAGTTTTAAGATTGTAAGTGGTTCTCGAATTTCTAGAATGGGAGCTAATATTACCAAAGAATCAGCCAGAAAAATAATTAGTCTGACGATCAACTTCATAATCAGGAAAATTCTTTCAATGGATTTTAAAGACACACAATGTGGAGCTAAAATCTTTCATAAGGATGTCATCGATATTGCTTTTAGAAAAAAGTTTGTAACCCAATGGATTTTTGATGTAGAGATTTTTAAACGCATTACAATACATTTTGGGATAGAAACAGCTAAATCTATGCTTTGCGAACAACCGCTTAAACGATGGATACATGCAGATGGATCTAAGCTATCTATAAAAGACTCTGTGAAAATCGTCATGCAATTAGCACAAATAGCTTTGGTATACAGAGGTAAAAAAGACCAACCATTTTATAAAATTAAGAACGAACTTGAAATTATTTAAAAATAAAATGATTTAAAATGAACATAGGCGTAATCATCATATTTCACAACAACGAAATAGATATAAATCCCAAGGAATTTGTCAAGCATATTGATGCGGCAGACCACATTAAAATATGCTTTGTAGACAATGAAAGCAAAGATGAAACTCTGGAAAAACTATTAGAAATCAAAGATATAAGTGCAAATAGAGTATCCATAGTTCAAATAAAAAAGAAAGTATCTAAGGAAGCTGCAAAGCGCGCTGGAGCAAGATTTATGTTCAACGATTTTAATTTAAATCATCTTGGTTTTATCGATACTAGTGTTTTAATCGAGCATAATTATAATCTCAATAAGATTGTGGCGTCACTATGCGAAAAAAAAGATGAAATAATTGCTTTCGATAAAAAAAATAAAAGTGAACAGCGCACCAAGTCAACACTATTTAAAAGTGTGTTTTCAGTTCTGGATTATTTTAAATATGATGATTTAGACAAAAGCAGCAACATGCAACAATCAATACTATAAAACTATAATTATGAGAGCTTATCCAATAAAATTCAAACCAATATTAAAAGAAAAAATTTGGGGAGGAGAAAAATTGTCGCAATTCATGAATAAAAATTCAGACTCAAAGCATATTGGCGAAAGTTGGGAAATATCTGGTGTTCAAGACAATATTTCTATAGTTTCAAATGGGTTATATAAAGGAAAGTCATTGAATGATTTAATTAAATTATTTAAGGGTGATTTCCTTGGTGAGGGAAATATTTCAGCATTTGGTGAGAACTTCCCATTATTAATAAAATTTTTGGATGCAAAGACTAATTTATCGGTACAGGTGCATCCAGATGATACAATGGCAAAAGAGCATCATAATTCATATGGAAAAACAGAAATGTGGTACATTATGGAAAATGAAAAAGATGCCGAAATAGTTTTGGGTTTAAAGAATAATAAAATTAGCACTGAAGTTCTAGATAATATTAATGCGTCAAATGTAAATTCAATTTTCAATGTGGAAAAAGTGAAGCAAGGTGATTGTTATTTTATACCAGCAGGAAAAGTACATGCTATAGGTGCGGGTATTCTAGTCGCTGAGATTCAACAAACAAGTGATATCACGTACCGTGTATATGATTGGGACAGGAAAGACGATAAGGGAGAGCAAAGAGAACTACATACAGATATGGCAAAAAAGGCCACCAAAAAATTTAGTACAAATGGTAAAAGTAATTATAAAATAAAAAAAGATAAACCCATCAATCTCGTAGACTGTGAGTTTTTTACCACTAGTATTTTTAAATTAAAAGGTCTTCACAAAAGGGACTACAGTAAGGTTGATTCCTTTGTTGTTTTTATGTGTGTAGAAGGCGTCGCTGAGATTACTGTAAATAATAATACAGAGTTTATTTTCAAAGGCGAAACAATTCTAATTCCAGCAAATAGTAAAGACGTTATCTTTAATTCTCAAGGAGCAAAAATGTTGGAGGTTTTTATTGAACCTAAGGATGCGGAATCAAAGAAATTAGCTTCGTAGCGTAATATCTAATGAAATAAGAAAGCCTATCATTATATTTGTTGCAATAACTTATGATGTCGTTGATTAAAGAAATAGAGCACCGAAGTGATAATAGATGTGAGCTATGCGGTAATGCAGAGCATCTCAATACTTATCGAGTTCCAGATATTAAAGAGAATCATTTAAATTCAGCTTTATATGCATGTAGTACTTGTATTGAGCAGATGGATGATAGCGATAAAATAGACGTAAATCATTGGAGGTGTCTTAATGATAGTATGTGGAGTGAACATGATGCTGTAAAGATTATGGCATGGCGAATGCTGAATCGTATTAAAGCAGATTGGCCTCAAGATTTATTGGGTATGATGTATCTAGAAGATGAAATTCTGGATTTAGCAAAGGCGTCTGGCGATGGTGAAGATGATGAAAATACAACCGTACATCGCGATGTCAATGGTGTCATTTTAGAAACGGGTGATTCCGTAGTGCTAATCAAAGATCTTAAAGTAAAAGGATCTAGCATGGTAGCCAAGCAAGGTACAGCTGTTAGAAATATAAGATTAGATCGCGATAATGAGTCCTATATTGAAGGTAAAGTCGATGGTCAGCAAATCGTTATTATTACTCAATACGTTAAGAAAACTTAAGTTTGTCGCTTCGAGTTATTCCGAAGAATGAGGAATTACACTTCGACAAGCTCAGTGGAACTATAGAGAAGTTTTTAAATGTAATCATAGAATTTAAATGTTAGAGATAAGACCAACTTGCGAAAATTGTAATACATCATTACCCTACGATTCTAAGGAAGCAATGATTTGCACATTTGAATGCACCTACTGTAAAGATTGTGTTGCGCTTTTAAAAGAAGTCTGCCCGAATTGTGGTGGTGATTTCGTAAAGCGACCAATTAGGCCATCTCACCTCCTAGAAAAATATCCTGTTTCAACAAAGGTTGTTCATAAACCAGTTGATTTTGAAGCACATTTTAAGAAGCTTCAATCTAAATAGCATTCTTGTTATACTTTCTTACTTCTATTGTGCTTAAAATGTGTTGTTTGTCGAAAAAATAAACAAGCTTTTCCAAATTATCTAGTCAATTTTACCATTTGTCGATTTTATACAAAACACCGCATGATAAAGTCGGATATTGTAGTCATCCCTCTGATTATTAGCACCAAATTTACAGATTAATAGCCCTAGATTTTTATTAATGAATTAACACTATGTATTATGGACTTACAAATTACCAGCTACAATAATCGATTTCAGATTAAAGGGAACTTAAACAAATTGAACATCAAGACGTTCAATGCACATTTTGCGAATATTTTCGATAAGCTCGACAATATCCTACTTGATATCGAAAGTGTGGAAAGTATTGATAGATCCGGAGTCATGGCCTTGGCCAAATTACACAACGAATCTATTACAAAATCAAAGCGATTATCTATAATAGGCTTAGGTTGTAAGGAACTTTATGAGCACTTTAAATCCGAAGAGAGTAATATAGTTGCTGCCTAAAAGCAGGTTTATATATCATAAAGTGTTTCTGACTAGTATTTTTCGTGACAGATCAATACTCTCGGAAACACTTTTTCTATGCTCTAGCATGACATATCTGCAATAATTTTCCAAGTACCATTTATCTTTTTAAATATTATAATAAATACACCATCGGCATCCCCAATCTCGCGTTTTAGATGATATTCACCCATAACCCAATAGTTACCTTTTTCAATTTTTGAAACATCATTAATTACAAAGTTTAGCGAACCACTTTCTGCCTTTGTTGGGTAACCTCGTTTATAGTTTGCTAATGTATTGTCCCAGCCTAGAGTTAAACCATTGCTTCCGTAGAATTTAAGCGAATCACTTTTCCAATAGCCTTGCATAAAACCTTCGAGATCATGATTGTTCCATGCGATCTCTTGCGCTTTCATGACTTTTATTATGTGGGCTTTATCCGCTTCAAAAGTATTCTGATATGTTTTAGGCATAGAGCCACAGCTCACTAGAATAACAAACAGAAATAGATATGTGTATTTCATCACGATTAGATTTTAGTTTCCTAAAAGTAATGATTTCTCATTTTGAGTGAAGTAAAAATTATTTACAGCACACCTTTCTGCTTTTTCAAAAACGCATCCGCTTGATGTTGCATCAGTTCTCTTGCCTTTTTGCGTTTGTAGTTCATCACCTCTTCTTCGTCGGCAATTTCGGTATAGACCTTGTTGTTAATATCATTGTCCGTTTTAACTAAAAGCTTACGTTCAGCAACTTGTTGCATCGTCCAACTCTTCACTGTGGTGTCTTGGTCTTCTAATTTGTAATCAAATTCACCCTTTGGTGATAATAATTTTGCAATTATTGGAGACGTTTCAATGGCCAAAAACAGTAAGAAAATAAAAAAGGAAGGCAGCCAAGGTAGTGTTCCCAAAGCATTTACTCTTGCCATTAAACCATCAAAATTATCAATGACTGGTTGTGTTTTGGCGACATTAGCATTATAATCACCTTGTAAGGCAATGATTTCGTTTTCTATTGCAGTAATCTTACCCTTATTATCTGTTTTAAGTTGCTGCAGTTCTGCCAAAGCTGCATCGTGTTTTTCGCGTTTTTCTTTATAAACTGGGCCTTTACCTAATTTCAGAGTCCCAGAAGTCCCTTCAGCTTCCGTGATGTAAGTTTGATAAAGTGCATTTACCTCGGCTTCTTTAGTGTCAATTTGAGACTGTAGACCTAAAATTTGACCTTGTAAATCAGCAATTTTAGGATTAAACTGCTCTGCTATTTGGTTTTGATTCGCCAAGGTTAACTCATTTTTTTGTTCTAATAACACTTGGTTGATTTCTTTCTCAAAAATCTTCAATTCCAAAGGTTTAGAAATTACTATGGCAATAATCACTGCTAGAAAAATCCTTGGAGTAGCTTGTAGAATCTCATCTAAGACATTATCTCGTTTTTTGATTGTAGAAACAATATAGCGGTCTAAATTAAAAATGAGTAAGCCCCAAATTATTCCGAAAAAAATAGAGGTGTAGAGATTATCAAAAACCGTATAAAGTGCATAACTAGAGGCGATAGTAGCCATCAGCGCTGTAAAGAAAACGGTTGCACCAATGCCAGCATACTTGTTTTGCTCACCTATAGAACAGTCGTTTAAAATATCGGTATCTGCTCCTGAGCACAGGATAAAGAATTGCTTTAACATGTGGATTGTTTTTTGATTGATTGTCTATTAGAACGCTAAAACATACTATTTGTTACATGCTTAATGCAAAAAAAAGCCTCATGGATCGAGGCTTTTTAATTTTTCTTTAGAAATAATTGTATTTTATTTTCTATTTCACTTTTATGGCTATTGGTTTTCGGAAATATAGATTAAAGGCTGTTTAGTACCTGTATTTTTAGCGCTTACATTCAACTTGGTACTGTTCTTAAGAAGTTCTATGGCCTTATCTGAAGAAACCGGTTTGTTGTTGAAATAAAATTTAGCATTGGTTTTAGCCATTCTGATTACAAAATCTAAAGGAGATTCTGGTGCAGGTGGAGGTGGTGGAGGCATAATTCCCCCTTCTTCAATAATTTCAATTGGTTCAGGAGCATCGACAGCAGGTGGTGGTATTGGAATGTCTTGCTCTTCGATAACTTGAATAGTTGCAGGTTCTGGCGGAGGTGGAGGTTTAGGGAAATCAGGAAATGGCTCTGCACTCTTCTTTTGTTTATCACTCATTAAACCATATATATACTTCATTTTTTCAACATCTTTCATTTGAATTCGAATGTTTCCACCTTCCTCAATCATGGAGTTATAATATTTGGCGAGCTTATTATATGTTGCAAGTTGAGTTTTTGTGGCGTTTTTTTGTGGCATGTCTTGTTTCTGAACTAATAAGACTCCTTGTGGTAGAGGTTCAGATTCCCTTTTTTGTTTTTCAGACATTTTATCATAAATAGATTTATAATATTTAAAATCTTTTGGGCTAATTATGAGGTAGCCCTCATGTTTATCATTTTCATGTACCTTATCAAGATTGTTATTTTTTTTATTTAGTTTTTTTGCCCAAGTATTGTATTCGGTAATTTGTTCTTTTGTGGCGTTTTGTTGTTTTGAAATATGACTCTCAATTGCAAAAGGCGTATTGCCCTTTACTCTATTTATTTCTTGATTAGGAGTTACAATACGATAGAACCCATAGTCTTGCAGTGAATTATAGATAAACCAAGTTTCTTTGTCAGAAATTGTATGAGATGAACTTACATGGATATTCATGATCTTATTGCGTTCTTCGAAAGTAATATCTTGATGCAGTTGGTTCAACACCTCCACAAATGTTTTCTTCGTTGCTTTTATACCATCTATTAAATAAGCATTATTATTTAATATTTTTAGCTCAATACTTCTGGCATAAAGTGTCTTGTTTTCAGAAGAAGACAACTTAACCAAATATTGGCCATTCTCATCTCTCTGAGTTGTCATTGCAGTACGTTTGCCTTTATTGTTTTTAGCAATTGCTTTAGCCTCATCAGACGTTATTTTTTTGTCATCCAGATAGAAAGAAGCTCCTAGTTCTTCCATTTCTATGACATATTCTATAAATGAAGGGTTATATACTTCTTGAGTGTCTCCATCGTTAGGGCCACCTTTTGTCTTTTTAGTAGATGGCGGAGGCGGAGGCGGCAAAGTCGATTTTTCCTGTTCACTTAATTCACTTTTTTTCTTGAAATACGTTTTACCGTTAAGTGTAATTTTAGCATATGGAAGAATTGGAGGGATAGGCCTTTTTACTTTAGCTTTATTGGTCTTTGACATTCTAAAATACATACCTCCAAGATCGGAAAACAAAGCATCCATTTCTTTTTGTTCTTCGTTCGATTTGTTGATGTAGTGTGGTTTTTTAACCCTTAGAGATTCATATTGCTCATATTTTTTTAAATATACTTCAATAATATTCTCTCCAACATACTCCAACTTGTAGGTGTTAGCTTTTTCCAATTCTTTTTTAATTGCCTTTGTAGTATCTGGCTTTTCTCTCTGGACATATTCTCTTTCAGTAAAACTGAAAAAAAGAATGGCAATGATTGGTAAAATTAGCAGTGTGCTCAGCCACATTCTGGTTTTTGACGTTTGTGTTTTCATAACTGTAAATCGTTTTTTAATTGATGAATAATTGATAGCACTCGAGAATTGATACTCTTGAGTACCTGATGAAAATTGTAGTAAAATACTCTGATAGTTTTTGGCTTCTGTACCTTGATTTAGAACAGCTTGGTCGGCCAAAAACTCGTGATTAAGTTTTATGTGATGTTTTAAAATATAAACTAGCGGATGAAACCAGAATACGATTTGTAATAGTTCAACTATTATAATATCTAAACTATGTAATTGCTTGGCGTGCGTTTCTTCGTGAAGTAAAACTTCTTTTGGAATAGTATTATTTTCAAATTTCGATTTGTTCAAAAAGAGATACTTGAAAAATGAATGTGGAATACGATAGTCTTTCAACAATACATAAATGAAAGAACGTTGAGGTACTCGTTCGTTTTCTGAAATTCTCTGGTATAATTTGAATAGATTTACCGCAAAACGCAAAGCAAATAATACTACACCAATGCCATATATGATCCAAAGAATAGTTTCCAAACTTAAGATTGGTGTAGCTTCGATAGCTATTTCTGTTGGGTATGCTTCAATCGGCATATTATTTGGTAAAGCTTCATACTCGTTAACTATGGGTTCTACATAATGTGTTATCGTTAACATCGGAATTATAGAAGCTAATACTATAGAGCCTAAAAGGTAAAATCGTTTGAAAAAATGCATTTTTTGGCGCTCCAGTATAAAAATATAGACCAGCCAAAAGACCAAAAGACATGCCGAAAATTTTAATAGATAAGTTACCATGACTACTTATTTTTAATTTCTTGATCTATGATAGACTTTAATTCTTCCAACTCTTCTTTAGTTAAATCCGTCTTTCTTGTAAAAAATGAAGCAAATTGTGAGGCGCTGTCATTAAAAAACGTTTTGATCAGCCCGTTGACGTGTCTTGAGAAGTAATCTTCTTTCTTTACTAAGGGGAAATACTCGCGAGACTTGCCATAGGTTTTATAATCCACAAAACCTTTCCCAATCATTCGTTTTAACAAAGTGGCAACCGTCGTTACGGCTGGTTTAGGCTCTGGATAGATGTCTAGTAAATCTTTCATAAAAGCTTTTTCTAGTTTCCAGAGGTATTGCATTAATTGTTCTTCGGTTTTTGAAAGCTGCATCTTCTACGTTTTTAGAATTAACTCTACAAATGTAGAGTAAAATTTTTAATATTCAAAATTATAGCCTAAAAAGCACACCGAATCCTTATATTTGTTATGGTTAGAAAAAGAAAATTTTTTATGGTAAATAGGTCACTTCTTTCGTATTTATGTTTTCTTATAATAGGTTTTTCATATGGACAATCCATTGAGGACCTTATGAATGCAATTAGTACTGCGAACCTGCAAACCAACGTTGAGATACTTTCGGGAGAGGGATCAGCAATTATTAATGGAACAACACAAACTATAACAAGTCGGGTTCAAAGCAATAATGATTTAGCTGCGACTTTTATAAAGGAACAGCTAGAATCCTTACCTAATCTTACGGTTGAGTTTCAAAATTTTAATAGCACTGGAAAGAATGTTATTGCCACACAATTAGGAAAAACAAATCCAGATAACATTTACATTGTTTGTGCGCATTACGATTCGGTGACGACATTCTGTTCGGATGACAATGCTACCGGAGTTTCAGCAGTATTGGAAATTGCAAGGATTTTATCAGGACAGTGCACAGATAATACCATTATTTACGCCCTTTGGGATGAAGAGGAAATAGGTTTACTTGGAGCCAACTTTTATGCACAACAGGCCGCCGATGAAACTAATGGTAATTCGAGGGATAATATCCTTGGTGTCATAAATATGGATATGATTGGTTATGATGGTGATGCTCCTGGCACAATAGGCGATAATGATTTTGACATCGATGTAAGAAACATTGCCAATTCTATTGCAATAAAGGACGACTTAATTAGTATTTTGAATACCTACACTTTCGATTTGAATGAAATTGTTGTTAACCCAGGAACAACAGCTAGTGATCACGCTCGATTTTGGAGTCAGGGCTATTCTGCAGTTTTGGTGGGTGAATCTTGGGAAACAAATGATCAAACACCAGATTATCATACCTCAGGTGATAGAACAGAGGACATCGATTTTCAGTATATGACCGAACTTACAAAATTAGTTCTGGCTTATATGGCAACGCAAGCTAATCTATTGAATTTAGATAATTCGGTAACACAGTCACCAACAACGTTAACCGCAAATGAAGCTGCGGCTAATTATCAGTGGTTTAATTGTGATACGGATATTATGATTCCGGGAGAAACCAACCAAACATTTGCACCTTCAGCAAGCGGAAATTATGCAGTTGAAGTTATAAATGGGAGTTGTACAGAGATGAGTCCTTGTATTAATTTTGCCGTGTTATCCACAGATGAATTTTCACCAAACGATATAAAATTATATCCTAATCCCGTAACTTCAGTTATTAAGATCGACAACTTCACAAAGTCAGAGTTGAATATTACAATTAATAATATTTCTGGAAAAATGGTCAGAAAAGCTAACTCCAGAGAGCAACACATTGAAATTGAACTCAAAGACATGTCTTCTGGAGTTTATTTTGTGAATCTCAAATCACAAACAAAATCCTCAACCTTTAAGATTGTGAAAGAGTAGGTTTACTTTTTTAGTTCGGTAAAATATTTATAAAACCAAGGAATAGTTTCGATGCCTTTAAGGTAATTCCAAATGCCAAAATGTTCGTTAGGTGAGTGAATGGCATCACTATCGAGACCAAAGCCCATCAAGATAGTTTTGCTATTAAGTTCTTTTTCAAATAATGAAACTATAGGAATACTTCCGCCACTGCGCTGAGGTATCGGAACTTTGCCAAACGTCTGTTCATAAGCTTTTGAAGCCGCCTTATAACCAATACTGTCAATTGGTGTCACGTAGCCTTGTCCACCATGATGTGGTGTTACCTTTACTTTAACAGCATCTGGTGCGATACTTTCAAAATGAGATTTGAATAGTTCGGTAATCTCCTCCCAATCTTGATGAGGTACTAGCCGCATTGAAATTTTCGCATAGGCTTTACTGGCAATCACAGTTTTAGCGCCCTCACCGATATAACCTCCCCAAATGCCGTTGACATCTAATGTAGGTCGAATTGAATTACGTTCGTTCGTGGTGTATCCTTTTTCGCCATAAACAGCGTCTATATCTAATGCTTTTTTATAACTATCTAATGAAAAGGGTGCCTTTGCCATTTCGGCACGCTCTGACTCAGAGAGATGCTCTACATTGTCGTAAAAACCGGGAATCGTTATATGATTGTTGTCGTCATGAAGCGTAGCAATCATCTTAGTTAATACATTGATTGGGTTTGCTACGGCACCACCATATAAACCAGAATGTAAATCGCGATTTGGTCCAGTGACTTCAACCTCTACATAACTTAAGCCACGCAAGCCTGTAGTTATTGACGGCACGTCTTTGGCGATCATTCCTGTGTCTGAAATGAGAATAACATCGTTTTCGAGTTTTTCTCTATTGTTAGTCACAAAAATGCCTAGATTCTCACTGCCAACTTCCTCCTCGCCTTCAATCATAAATTTCACGTTACAAGGTAGCTCATCATTCTTGGTCATATATTCCAAGGCCTTAACATGCATGTACATTTGGCCTTTATCATCACAAGCACCTCTTGCAAATATGGCGCCATCAGGATGCAACTCTGTCTTCTGAATAACTGGTTCGAAAGGTGGTGAATTCCATAAATCCAAAGGGTCTGGTGGTTGCACATCGTAATGTCCATATACCAAAACTGTTGGTAGGTCTTTATTTATAATTTTTTCACCATATACTATAGGATAACCATCCGTTTCACAAATTTCAACATGGTCGCAGCCAGCATTTTCTAGGCTGGTCTTTATGATCTCTGCCGTTTTTAGAACATCATTTTTATACGCTGAATCTGCACTAATAGATGGAATTTTCAATAATTCAATAAGCTCATTGAGAAAGCGATCTTTATTTTCGTTTATATAAGATTGAATGGTTTGCATAAGTGAATCAGATTTCTAACAAAAATAAGAAAACTAGGACGACTATTTTCTTGTTTAATTGCTATTTGAATTTATAAAGTATTGTTTATATTTGCAGTCCTTTTGCAGGCGTGGTGGAATTGGTAGACACGCTAGACTTAGGATCTAGTGCCGCGAGGTGTGCGAGTTCGAGTCTCGCCGCCTGTACAGAGATTAAAGCTTCAGTTGTTATACTGAGGCTTTTTTATTGTTTATTCTTTAATTCTGAAGCACGCATTGGCATACTATCAATTTTCGAAAATAAGGCCTCAGTGCTTAAAACATCATTCTGACTGAGTTTAATGCCACCATCCAAGCCTATTAAGACCATCTTGAATTCATCATCTTTAGCATTGTAGGTTTTATATAATTTTGAGTTTATAATCCAGTCACTGTCGTTCGAGTTCTCAATTCTGTATGTATTAGGATGTATTCTATAGATTAATAATTTTCGCTCAGATAGTTCTTTAGGCTTAAGCAATAAATTCTTAATTTGAAGTTCAGCCTTGTTAAATGTTTCAGTCTTAGAAACAACTAATAGAATACGGTTAGACCATTTATATTTTTCTAATTCTTGAGAATTAGAAATAGCCGATACTGATAACACGGCAATTAGGATTAGATATTTCATAAAACTTAAAATTCACTAAGGCGCGGGATTAGGAATGGCATTGTGGACGTTATCAATGGCTTTTATTATATCTTCTGATAATGAGATGTTGATGCTATCTATGTTTTCTTCTAATTGTTCAAGATTTGTAGCACCAATAATGTTACTGGTCAAAAACGGTCGTTCATTTACAAAAGCTAATGCCATTTGTGCTAAGTTCATATTGTGATCTTCCGCAATTTTTAAATAACGCTTTGTGGCTTCAGTCGCATGTTCACTACTATAGCGAGCAAACCTTGGAAATAATTTTAGTCGCGCATTATCTGCGGCAGTACCTTTAATATACTTACCAGACAAAACACCAAACGCCATTGGTGAATAGGCCAATAAACCAATATTTTCTCGATGTGCTATTTCTGCTAATTCACCATCAAAAGGTCTACACAGCAGTGAATATGCGTTTTGTATGGTAACCATTCTTGGCAAATTATTGTATTTAGCTTCTTCTAGGTAACGCATGGTTCCCCAAGCCCCTTCATTAGAAATACCAACCTGTCTAATCTTACCAGATTTTATAATAGTGTCAAGATTATGGAGAATTTCATTAAAATTATCTTCCCATGTATCATTAGGATTATGCACATAATCTCTATGGCCAAATAGTTTGGTTTCGCGTTCTGGCCAATGTAATTGGTATAAATCAATATAGTCGGTTTGTAAACGTTTTAAACTATTATCAATAGCTTCGTTTAAAGCACCTTTGCTAAATCCAGTCGTTCTAATATGCGCAGTATAATCTCCAGGTCCAGCAATTTTAGTTGCTAAAACCACTTTGTCTCTATTACCAGTTTTTTTAAACCAATTACCAATAATACGCTCAGTTTCGGCATAAGTCTCTGCAGTTGCAGGCACAGGGTAAAGTTCAGCAACATCAAAAAAATTAACGCCTTTATCTATTGCCATATCCATTTGAGCAAAACCCTCTTCTTGGGTATTTTGGTTGCCCCAAGTCATGGTGCCAAGGCATATTTTACTAACTTTTATATCGGTATTTGGTAATGTTGTGTATTTCATACTTACTTCCCACGAAAGTGGGAATCTTTTTAATGGTTAATTTTATATTGCAGTATCAAAAGCAAAAATAAGAAGACCTTTCATGTTCTTAAAACTTGAAAGGTCTAAAACTATGTTAAGGTTTTACTTTAGATTCCTGCGAAAGCAGGAATAACAAATCATATATCATTTAACAACTTAGAAATCTCGTCTAGTTTAGGTGTCAAAATCACTTCAATACGCCTGTTTTTTGCTTTACCCTCTGTAGTATTATTAGATGCAATTGGTGCAAATTCACCACGACCAGCAGCAGTTAAATTTTCCGGGTTAATAGATGCATTCTCTCTTAGGATGTTTACAATAGCAGTGGCGCGTTTTGTAGATAAATCCCAGTTACCACTTAATTGCTCATTGCCTTTGTAAGGATCATTATCAGTGTGTCCTTCTATGAGAATAGCAATATCAGGGTTTTCGGCCAATACACTTCCCAATTGTTGTACAGCTTTGCGACCCTCTGAACCGACAGACCAACTACCTGATTGAAATAAAAGTTTATTTTCCATAGATACATAAACCTTACCATCGCGTTGTTCAACTGTTAGACCTTTGCCCTCAAAATTGGTCAAAGCTTTAGATATAGCATCTTTTAAAGCGCGCATATTGGCATCTTTGGAGGCAATTACACTTTCGAGTTCGGCAACACGTTGCGAACGATTTTCAAGTTCTTTTTTGAGGTTATTCAAACGCTCATTTTCAGCAGCCAATGCTTGTTCCTTAGCTTCGAGTTGAGCTAATAGCTCTCTGTTCTTTTTCGAGTTCTTAGCTATTTCAGCAGAGCTGTTTTGTTCTAAAGCCGCATATGAGGCCTTTAAATTATCAAGATTGGATTTTGCCGCTGCATAGTCTGATTGTAGTTTATCGCGTTCGCTCACAGCTCTGCTATAGGCCGTTTGGAGCTTGTCTAAATCGTTTGATAATTTTGTTTTATCCTTGGAAAGAGCCTCAATATCGTCGGTTAAACTTCTATTTTCCTTTTTTAGATCTGCGTATTTTGTTTCGAGATCAGTATAGATTTTTTTAGATACGCAAGACGTGAATAAAGTTAGCGTTAATACGATTAATGAAATTCTTTTAATCATGTTTATTGTAGATTTATTTGTAATTATAAGTCAAGTTCCAATAAAATTGGACAATGGTCACTATGGACAGCTTCAGTGAGTATAACGCTGTGTTTTATTTTTTCTTGTAAAGGTTCGCTCACCATGGCATAATCTAATCGCCAACCCTTATTATTAGCTCTTGCGTTGGCGCGATAACTCCACCATGAGAATTCTTGTTTTTCGGGATGTAAGTGTCTGTAACTATCAATAAAGCCACTGTCTATGAAATTACCCAGCCACTCGCGTTCTTCGGGTAAAAATCCTGAAACGCCTTTCATTTTTGGATTATGGATATCAATCGCTTCATGACAAATATTATAGTCACCACATACAACAAGATTAGGCTTTTCTTTTTGCAGATTATTTAGATAGTCATGGATTAAATCCATGTATTCAAATTTATGGGCTAATCTCGCATCATTAGTTCCAGATGGCAGATACATACTCATTACTGAAACATTATCGTAATCTACCCTTAAATTTCTCCCTTCAAAATCCATGGAAGCTATACTGGTACCAAACTCTATATGATTCGGTTTGGTTTTACACAAGATGGCAACACCACTATAGCCTTTTTTCTGTGCGCTAAACCAATAATTGTAGTCGTAACCTGCTTCGGTGAACAAATCTAAATCTAATTGCTCTTCCATAGCTTTGATTTCCTGTAAACAAATCACATCTGGATTTGTCGCTTTTAACCAGTCAATAAAGCCTTTATTTATGGCAGCACGTATGCCATTGACGTTGTAAGATGCTATTTTCATTATGCGAATTTATAGTGTTGTTTTTGGTCATTGTCTATTATCGCTCTAAATTAAATAATACCCTACTTTTACACTATTATTTTGAGGCTATTTTAACAATAAAATAATCTAGCTTTTAAATAGTTATTATTCTACATGCAACGAGCGTTACTTTTATTATTAATTCTATGTTCTTTTTTGGGTTTTACTCAAGAAACCACTAGTAATTATAAGGTAAAGCGTATTGCTGTAAAAGATTCTATTCAAATAGATTCTGTTAGCATTAATCCATCAAAATTTGTGGTAAAGACTAAGGATGGAGAGGTATTGGATTCAACTTTGTACACAGTCGATTATGCAAAATCTATTTTAGTATTTAATAAGACGACTGATTTAGACACCATTCATGTAGAGTATTTGCGCTATCCTCAATTTTTAACCAAAGTATATAAGCAATTGGATGACAATGTCATCGTAGATAGGTCTAGTTCAAGAGCTTTATATAAGCTCGAAAACACTAATAAAAAAAGCACATTCACACCTTTCGATGGCTTAACCACGTCTGGTAGTATCTCAAGAGGTGTTACCATTGGTAATAATCAAAACTCCGTTTTAAATAGTGAGCTCGATTTGCAGATTTCGGGAAAGTTGAGCGATAAAGTGTCTTTGAGAGCATCCATACAAGATGCTAATATCCCATTGCAAGAAAGTGGTTATTCCCAGCGTCTTGATGAATTCGACCAAGTGTTTATA
This sequence comes from Winogradskyella flava, assembly GCF_014243395.1. Lineage (GTDB taxonomy): Bacteria > Bacteroidota > Bacteroidia > Flavobacteriales > Flavobacteriaceae > Winogradskyella > Winogradskyella flava. Next base: position 926,472 of record NZ_JACLCP010000001.1, read on the forward strand.
GAATTGTTTAGCGATAATTGGAATATACGCGCAGGAGACATTGACTTAGTGAACACCAACAGCTATTTTGCCAACTTTTCTAAACGTGTGCAAGGTTTATTTGTCAATGCTAATATAAGTGAAAAGACTTCAGTATTCGCTTCTGGAGCATTGGTTAGAGGCCAGTTTACAACAACGCAATTTACAGCACAAGAAGGTAACCAAGGGCCTTATAAATTGCGTGGCCCAAATAACGAATTGTTTGTGCTTATTGTTTCAGGTAGTGAAACGGTCTATGTTAATGGTGTGCCATTAGCGCGTGGTGAAAATAGAGATTACATCATTGATTATAATGCTGGAGAAATTATTTTTAACTCTACCTATCCGATTACTTCCGAAATGCGAATAACGGTCGATTATCAGTTTAGTGAACGTAATTATTCAAGATTCACTGCTTTCGGAGGAGGGTCGTATCGGTCTGAAAAATTAAATCTAAATGTTTCTGTGTATTCTGAGAGTGATGCTAAGAATCAACCCTTGCAGCAAAACTTATCTACAGAACAAACCCAAATTCTAGCTGATGCTGGAGATGATATGAGTTTAATGGTAGCGCCATCTGCAACTTCGGAATCCTTTTCTGAAACGCGAATTTTATATAGAAAAGACATTGCTAATGGTGAAGAGATTTTTGTGTTTTCCCAAAATCCGGAGGATGAATTGTTCAGCGTGCGCTTCACGTTAGTTGGTGCTAACCAAGGCAATTATATTTTGAGTAACGACAACGCTGTTTCCAATATTTTCGAATATGTCGCACCAATTGCAGGTGTAGCTCAAGGTAATTACGAGCCAATTACACAATTGGTTGCTCCTGAGCGTTTACAAATTGCTGTTCTGAATGGTACATATAAACCCACAGAAAAGACAGATGTATTTTTTGAACTGGCAGGAAGTAAAAATGATCTTAATTTATTTTCTAGTTTAGATGATGGCAACAATGATGGTTTTGCTGGAAAGTTGACACTAAAACAAAAGCTCATACAAACAGATAGCCTTTGGAATTTATCTGCTTTAGTAGATGCTGATTATATTAATGAAAACTTCAGGACAATTCAACGTTTGTATAGAGCTGAGTTTAATCGCGACTGGAATTTAGATAACTCTGAGAATAACTCGAGCTACCTCAACTTTGGTAATCAATTATTGTTGACCTCGGGATTGCAATTATCTCATTCTAAAAAAGGCACAGCCCAATACAATTTTGAACATTTGAGTTATGCCGATAATTTCAATGGGAATAGACATAATCTTACTGCCAATTTAAGATTAGGGAATTTCAGGGTGTTTACAAATTCTAGTTTTTTAAATAATGAAAGTACAATCAATCGCTCTACATTTTTAAGATCATTCAATCGTGCGGTTTATGGCAAGGATAAAAAATGGGTGGGCGCCAAATTTGCTACGGAAGATAATGAGCAAGTGGTTATAGCAACGGATTCCTTAACACCCTTAAGTCAAAAATTTAGAGCCTATGAAGCTTTTGCTGGTATTGGAGACAGTACGAAAGTTTTTATTGAGGTGGGTTATATCAAACGCTTTAATGATAGTTTACGTAATAATACAGTAGAGCGCGTCAACAGCTCAAACACTTATTATTTAAAATCAAGGTTGATTCAGAATAAAAACACCAATCTACAGTTATTTGTTAACTATAGGGATTTAAAATCTGAAGATGAAAACTTTGAGGATGAGCAGAGTTTGAATAGTCGATTAAATTTCAATCAGAAATTGTTTAATAACCTTATTTTATGGAATACTAGCTTTGAAACGAATTCTGGAACCTTACCACAGCAAGATTTCACTTATGTCGAGGTTGAAGCAGGACAAGGTGCTTATACTTGGATTGATTATAACGAGAACGGTATTCAAGAATTAAATGAATTCGAGGTGGCTCAATTTGCCGATCAGGGCAGCTATATTAGAGTCTTATTACCAAATCAAGTTTTTGTGAGGACACATCAAAACAGGTTAAGCCAGACCTTGACAATCAATCCAATTCAATGGAGCAAATCAGAACATAAGACCAAAAAGTTCTTTTCGCATTTTTATAATCAAACCTCGTTTTTAATTGATAGGAAAGTACGACGAGATGGTAATAATTTTAATCTAAATCCTTTTAAGGAAGATGAAGACAATCAACTGGCACTAAATAATAGTATTCGGAATGTATTATTTTATAATAGAGGTAAACAACGTTATACCACATCATATACCTTTTTAACCAATACCAGTCGTAATCTATTATCCATAGGTTTCCAGGAAAATAAGTTGACCAGTCATCAATTAAATTTCAACCATAAATTTGGAACAAATTGGCTGGTGAATGCATTGGCTAGTTTTGGCACTGACGAAAGCATTAGTGAAAACTTTGCCAACCGAAATTTTGATATTGAAGAAGAACGCTTTCAGCCTAAACTATCCTATTTGTTTAGTGAAAATGCACAGTTTGATATCTTCTATCAGTACACCTCAAAGGAAAATACCATTGGAAGTTTGGAATCCTTGGCTCAAAATAACTATGGTCTGTCTTTTACATATAACAATGCCCAAAAGATTGCACTGACGGGAGAGTTCAACTTCTTTCAAAATGAATTTGAGGGTAACGCCAATACTCCAGTGGCTTATCAAATGATGGAGGGTTTACAACCAGGAAAAAACTTTACGTGGAGTCTGTTGGCTCAAAAAAAATTAACAAAATTTCTTGATTTAAATCTGAATTATTTTGGACGAAAAACAGAAACGTCAAAGGTTATCCATACAGGCACAATTCAACTAAAGGCGTATTTTTAAAATAGAGAGAATTCCCACGCAACCTTTTTAAATATTCTACATCTATTGGTACAATTGTTGTTGCCTAACAACAATCTTAATCAATTAAACAATCAATAAATGAAAAAGTTGCTTTTAGTACTAATCGTGTGTTGCAGCGTATTGTCTGCAAATTCGCAAGAACAAAATGACAATCCTTATGCAAAGAACAATGAAATAAAAGCCAATGGCTTATATCTCGTCATTGGGCTTTTTGACTTTTCGTATGAACGCCTTTTAAATGAGGAATCTGCCGTAGGTATTAATGCTGTTTTACCCTATGATGAAGACATAAAAGACGATTTACAATATTATATTTCCCCTTATTACAGATTTTACTTTGGAAACAAATATGCGGCTGGGTTTTTTATTGAGGGCTTTGGTATGTTGAATGCTTCTGATCGCGAATTCGATTTTTTTATTGAAGACAATGATAGGGAATATGTCACTGATTTTGCTTTAGGAATTGGATTAGGTGGCAAATGGGTTACAAAAGGTGGTTTTATAGGAGAATTGAACTTTGGAGTTGGTAGAAATCTATTTAAATCGAACGAAACAGATTTAGACTTTGTAAGTAAGTTTAATATTGGTGTTGGTTATAGATTTTGAAAATACCTATATGAAAGAAAAGCCCAAACTAAAACTAGTTTGGGCTTTTCTTTTTATCTGTATTCAAGTTTATCACTTCATCAGCATCAACCATTCCTTGACATCGACTTCCTTTTTAATGATGTCTCGCAATGCCTCAATCCTAACACGCTTCTGCTCCATAGTGTCTCTATGCCGAATGGTTACTGTATTGTTTTCAATACTCTCACCATCAACCGTAATACAAAACGGTGTTCCAGCAGCGTCTTGTCGTCTATAGCGTCTTCCTACGGCATCCTTTTCATCATAAACTACATTAAAATCCCATTTAAGGTCATCTACAATAGTCTTCGCCATAGTTGTTAAAGCTTCATCTTTTCTGACCAGTGGTAAAATAGCAGCCTTTGTGGGTGCTAAAACGGCAGGAAGTTTTAATACGGTTCTTTCGCTACCATCTTCTAAAGTTTCGTCTTGTAAACTATTAGAGAAAACCGCTAAAAACATACGGTCTAGACCAATTGAAGTTTCTAATACATATGGTGTATAACTTTCATTATCTTCATGATCAAAGTATTGCAACTTCTTGCCTGAGTACTCTTCGTGTTGTTTTAAATCGAAATCTGTTCTGGAATGAATTCCCTCCAATTCCTTGAATCCGAATGGAAAGTTGAACTCTATATCTGTCGCGGCATCGGCGTAGTGAGCTAACTTTTCATGATCGTGAAAACGATAGTTCTCATCGCCTAGACCAAGGGATTTATGCCACTTTAAACGCGTGTCTTTCCAATAATCAAACCACTCTTTTTGAGTGCCTGGTTTTATGAAGAATTGCATTTCCATTTGTTCAAACTCACGCATTCTAAAAATGAATTGTCTTGCGACGATTTCATTTCTAAATGCTTTTCCTGTTTGAGCAATACCAAAAGGAATCTTCATGCGTCCAGTTTTCTGGACGTTGAGGAAATTTACAAAAATACCTTGTGCAGTTTCAGGTCTTAAGTATAAATCCATTGCAGTGTCCGCAGATGCACCTAGCTTAGTGCCAAACATCAAATTGAACTGTTTTACGTCTGTCCAATTACGACTTCCTGTCATTGGATCAGCGATCTCAAGTTCTTCAATCAACGCTTTAACATCAGCCAAATCTTCTTTTTCTAAAGATTGTCCTAAACGTTTAAGAATGGTGTCTATTTTTTCCTGGTAACCAAGAACTCTTCCATTTGTAGAAACAAATTCTTCTTTATTAAAAGCATCTCCAAAACGCTTTTCAGCCTTTTTAACTTCTTTGTTGATTTTGGCTTCTATCTTGGCGCAGTAATCCTCCACAAGAACATCTGCTCTGTAGCGCTTTTTAGAGTCTTTATTGTCAATTAATGGATCGTTAAAAGCATCTATGTGACCAGAAGCTTTCCATGTTGTTGGGTGCATAAATATGGCAGCATCAATACCTACAATGTTATCATGCATTTGTACCATGGCTTTCCACCAGTAGTCACGGATATTTTTCTTTAATTCAGCACCATTTTGTGCATAGTCATACACTGCACTTAATCCATCGTAGATTTCACTACTCTGAAACACGTAACCATACTCCTTTGCGTGAGAGATTACTTTTTTGAATTTGTCCTCGTTTGCCATGCTGCAAAAATAAAAAACCGCTCTAATTAACAGAGCGGTTTTTTAAAAATTTATAGTTAGTTATTATTTGAGTTTTATACTCGTGCCGCCGAGCTTTCTATCTTTATGAAATACATTGATAAAATAAAAGCCCTTGGAGAACGGTTGATCTTGGTCGTCAGCGACAATCGCTGTGCATATTTCCAAATTTTTATTATCGAAATTGAAATTTTCCTTTTTACTATAGATTAAGGATGCGTTACCAAAAGTAACCTCTCCTTTGTCTGCGACGACATTGCCTTGTGGACTCACAATCTGAATATAGATATCTTTTTTACCTTTAATGGTCAAAGGGTTTTCAGTAAGTTTTATACAAACATCGATGGCATTGGCACGTCTAGCTTTTTCTGTAAAACGTTTCTTACCCAATTTTAATTTATAGGATTTTGCTTCTACGCTGTTAACCTTTAATAAGGCTGCTTCGTCAATAGTCTTGTTTAAAGAATCGTTAGTTTCTTCGAGTACGTTAATCGCTAAGGTCTTTTTCTCTATGGTATTAAGGGCATAACGCTTTTCTTGCTGCAATTTTAAATTGGCAGCATTTAAGGAATCTATGGCACCTAAAAGTACACGACTCCTAGTTTTTAAGACTGAAAGTTGATCTTTAAATTTAGTGATTATAGATAAGTCACTTTTTAATAATCTTAAAGAATCTAAAGCTGATTTAGTTTCTAATTTTGCCTCTTGGAGCTGAGAAGACATAAGATCATAATCTTGGCTTAGTTCGTCGTAACTTGTCAATATTTCTGATAGTTCTTTTTCTATCAAAAATTTTTCTTGTTTCAGGAATTCTTCGTAGGATTTTATGGATTTGTAATTTGTAAAGCTATAAATACCTAAAACAGTTAAAACGACCAATAAAGAGCTTATAATTAATCTGTAGTTAAATAATTGAGGGTTAACTATCATTATTAATTTTACTTAGTTAATGCGAAATTAGAGTATATTAAACGGCGATTTTATTTTATTCGATTAAGTGATAAAAAATTTGTTAAACTTGTTTTTCCCAAAAGTCTGTGAAGCATGCAGTAATGTTTTATCGGATAACGAGTTAGTAATTTGTACGAATTGCCGACATCAGCTACCTATTACCAATTTTCATTTTGATCATATTGAAGCTGTCAAAAAAGTGCTTTACGGACGTGTAAAACTCGAAAACGCGACCGCACTTTTACATTTTTCGAAAAAAGGAATGGTGCAACAATTACTTCATAATTTGAAGTACAAAGGTCATAAGCAAATTAGTGGCTTTTTTGGTAAGTGGCTTGGTGCAGAATTATCCAATATTGAAGGTTATAAGACAATAAATGTGGTTGTACCAGTGCCACTTTATAGAACGAAATTACGGAAACGAGGTTACAATCAAGTCGCTGATTTTGCCAAGGAAATTGCAAAGTGCCTAGATGCCGAGTATAACGATTCGGTTTTAATAAAGACTAGAGCAACAAGAACCAAGGTTTTTGAAGGGCGTTTATCGCGCTGGAATGATGATGGTGCTGTATTTGGTATAGCCGAGAATACATCCTTACGCGGAAAACATATATTGTTGGTAGATGACATCATTACTACTGGAGCTACTGTTGAGGCTTGTGCTACAGAATTGTTAAAAATTGATAATATTAAGTTAAGTCTTGCCACGATGGCAATTGCCGATTGATTTTTTCGTTTCTTGATTTTAAAATTGTTTCTTTGTGCTAAATTATCTTGGGCAAATGCGTTCATCTTCAATGCGAATTTTTAATATTCTTTTTTTTGCTTTATTATTAGCAAGTTGCGCCAATCGTGGTTCACCTACTGGAGGAGAAACTGATGAAGAACCACCTGTTATTGAAAAAGAAGTTCCTGAAAATTTCTCAACGAATTTTGATGCGGAGGAAATCAGAATTTATTTTGATGAATATGTGAAAATTGAAGATTTAAGAAAACAGCTTATTATTTCTCCACCAATGGATACAGATCCTGTCATTGTACCCATGGGAGGGGCGAGTAGATATATCTCCATTAAGATAAAAGATACCTTACAAGACAATACCACTTATGCTTTTAATTTTGGTGAAAGTATTGTAGACAATAATGAAGGAAATCCTTATCCTTATTACCGTTACGTGTTTTCAACTGGTGATACTATAGATTCACTTTCGGTAAAAGGTTATGTGGAAGATGCGTTGTTAAAAGAACCCGATCCTTTTGTTTCCGTGATGCTTTATGAGGTAGATTCTACATATACGGATTCTATCGTTTATAAAGAAAAACCAAGATATATAACCAATACACTCGACAGTTTAACAACATTTAGTATCGACAATATAAAAGCAGGAACTTATAAACTCATTGCTTTAAAAGATAAAAATGGGAATTATAAGTTCGACCAAAAGAATGATAAAATTGGTTTTGTGGAAGAACATATTACTGTACCATCTAATGAAGAATACAAACTCACCTTATTTAGCGAAGCTGTAAATTTCAAAGCTGTAAAACCCAAGCAAGATGGTGCTACAAGAATCATATTTCCATATGAAGGTGATTACGAATCGATGCGGATTAAAGTCCTTGGAGATACACCCGAAGACTACCAAACGAGAATAGTAAAAGATCCTAAGACAGACACACTTTATTATTGGTATAAACCCAAGTTTGAAATTGACACGACATTTTTCGTTGTTACGAATGAAAAGTCTGTAGACACTTTTAAGCATCGTTTTAGAAATCTAGAAGCCGATTCCTTAACTATTAAAACGGTAATATCCGGAACATTAAATTTTGACCAAGATTTTATGTTAGAAGCCAATACACCATTGGTTAGTATTGATAAATCTAAAATTAAACTTATTGATAAAGATTCTTTGGATGTTGATTTTGAAGTGGAGTACGATTCTATCTTTAATCGATACACTTTTCCAATTAAAAAGGAAGAAAGTCAGAAGTATAATTTCACCATGTTGCCAGGTACATTTATGGACTTTTATGAAGACACGAACAAAGATACCTTAAGCTTCAGTGCCCGAACCAAATTAAAATCGGAATACGGAAATATTAGGGTAAATCTTAGAAATGCTAAGTTTCCATTAATAGTGCAATTGGTGGACGATAGAGGTGATGTTGAGTATGAGCGCTATGCAAAGGATTCACCTGTAGTTGATTTTACGGATTTGGTACCAAAGCAATACAATTTGCGTGTTATTTATGATTCTAATGCGAATGGTAAATATGATTCGGGAAATTATCTGTTAGGCATTCAGCCAGAACGTGTGAGTTATGCACCTCAAATAGAAGCAGTGCGTTCTAGTTTCGACTTTATTATTGATTTTATGCTTCTAGATTAAAAGTATCTCTATCTTTTAAGAAGCCCAGTTTTTCGCGATATTTTTTAATATGCGATTTTTCTAATGTGACTATTTCTATGGTTTCTTCGTTTTCAGGGATAGAATCGAGTCTGTTGCCTAAAACATCATATGCACCAGAATGCCCAGAATATTCATAAGCATTACCATCCAAACCAACACGATTAACACCAATGCAATAACTCATGTTTTCAATAGCTCTGGCTTTTAGGAGTGTGCCCCAAGCATTTACTCTGACTTTTGGCCAATTAGCAACATAAAGTGAAAGATCATAGTCTTCCGTATTTCTCGCCCAAACAGGAAAACGTAAATCATAGCAGATCATTGGGCAAATCTTCCATCCTTTATAATCTAAAATCACTTTTTCAGTGCCAGCTGTATAAACCTTATGTTCGCCAGCCAAGGTGAATGTATGTCGCTTATCATAATGAGTGATCTTTCCAGAGGGCTCTACAAAAACCAAACGATTATAATATGTGTCGTTTTCTTGAATAACCAAGCTGCCCACAATCGCTGTGTCTTTTTTGTTAGACAGTGTTTTTAACCAATTTATGGATATACCATCCATGGTTTCGCTTACAGAAGCAGCATTCATGGTAAAACCAGAAGTAAACATCTCAGGTAAAATAATAAGGTCAACACGTTCTAAAGTATTGACCTTATTTTCAATATTATTTCGATTGGCTTCGGGATTTTCCCAAACCAAATCGGTTTGTACAATAGCAACTGTTAGGGCATTGCTCATAGTTTATAGCTTTTGTTTTGCTTTCGCTACTTTTTCTGTAAGTTTTTCAATTTTCTCTAGCCATTTGCTTTCGTCTACTGGAGATAATTTCCCTTTCTTTTTGAGCTTGTCGTATTTCTTTTGAGCTTTAGATAGATTGTCTTGGGCTTTCTTGTAATTTTCTTTAATCTTCTGTTCCTTTTTTAAAGCTTTTTCTGCCTTTTTGCGGTCTTTTTCTGCTTTTTTGGCCGCCTTTTCAGCTTTTTTCTGATCTTTTTCTAGTTTATTGGCTTCTTTTTCTTTTTTCTTTTCGGCCTTCTCTTTCTCCTTTCTCGCTTTTTCCTCAGCTTTCATCTTTTCGGAAATCATTGTAGCTTCTTTTAAAATGATTGCTTTATCTTCAACACTGAGTGTTTCCGTAACATCTTCGCCGTTTAGAAAGATTTTTTCGTCTTTAACTTCATAAGTGTTTCCATCTTTTTCAACCTTCTGTGCAAATGTCAATAAAGAAAATACTAAAAGGATAAGTGTAATGTAATATTTCATGAGTGTGTAATAGTTTTAGTTTAGTAATAAGACACAGAAAAGTACAAAAAGTAACTTAAATTCTGCACAATATTTCTGATGCTTTTATTAAGGTTTCATCAGTTTTTGCAAAACAGAAACGCAACACGTTATCGTCTTTGTCTTTTTCGTTAAAAACAGATAACGGAATTGAAGCCAATTGATAATCTTTGGTCAGGCGTTTGGCAAAATCCACATCATGCTCATCTGTTATATCGGAATAATCTAGCACCTGAAAATAAGTGCCCTTAGAGGGCTTAAATTTAAACCTTGATTCCGAAATTAGACTTAAAAATAGGTCGCGCTTCTGTTGAAAGAATGTATTTAAGTCTAAATACGTACCTGAATCTTGCATATAATCGGCAATGCCTTTTTGCATAGGATGATTCACGGAAAACACATTGAACTGATGTACCTTTCTAAATTCCACCATTAGATGCTCTGGCGCACAACAGTATCCAACTTTCCAACCTGTATTGTGAAACGTCTTTCCAAAAGAGGCCGTAATAAAACTCCGTTGCTTTAGGTCTTCAAATAAACAGACACTTTGATGTTGCTCATTGTCAAAAATAATATGCTCATATACTTCATCACTTAAGACAATAATATTGGTGCCTCTGGTTAATTTCTGAAGTTGAAGCATATCGTTTTTAGTCCAAATCGTTCCGCTAGGATTATGAGGTGTATTTATAATGATCATCTTGGTTTTTGATGATATATGGGATGCAACTTCATTCCAATCTACCTTGTAATCAGGTGCAGATAGTTGAATAGCGATTGTTTTTCCGCCGTTGAGCTCAATGGCTGGTTGGTAACAATCATATGCAGGCTTAAAAATGATGACTTCGTCTTTAGGTCTAATAAAAGCTGAGACTATCGTGTAAATGCCTTGTGTGGCGCCAGCCGTGACCGTGATTTCCTTTTCGGGATGATAGGTTGAATTATAGAGCAGTTGATACTTGTTAGAAATAGCAAAGCGCAAGTCTAAGTTCCCTGCCATTGGTGCATATTGGTTGTAGCCATTATTCATAGCATTGGTGACCAAATCATTTAATCTTTGTGAACTTGGATAATTAGGAAAGCCTTGTGATAAATTAAGCGCCTTATACTCATTGGCTAGAGCACTCATTACCGTGAAAATGGTGGTGCCTACATTAGGTAGTTTTGACTGGTGTTGCATAAGTTGAAAGATACTAAATCCTCTGATATTCCGTTTGACTTATATGAAAAAAACTATACTTCTATTAGTATTCATTTTATTGTTATTTGGAGTCTCAAAAAGAGAAAATCCGATTAAAACAATTCATGTTTTTGTCGCTTTGTGTGACAATGCCAATCAAGGTATTGTTCCTGTACCAGCTAAGCTTGGTAATGGACAAGATCCGAAGAGCAATTTATATTGGGGAGCGTTATACGGAATAAAAACACATTTTAAGAATAGCGAAGATTGGTCCTTGGTTAAAACTATGAAATCAGATAACCCAAAGATTTTAGAACGTTTATTGTTTAAGCACAAAAGCTCTAATACTTTCATGTTGGCGGATGCTTATGACGGCAAATACATTAAACAAACCACAATAGATTTTTTAGAGGCTACAGCAGGAAGAAATGAGGTTTCTATCGCCTATAATTCTTCTAAGTTGAGCTTTGGTGGCAATTCGAAATTGTTAGCTTATGTTGGTCATGATGGCTTAATGGAATTTAATGTTGATGGTGATTTCTCTGCAATAAATGACACCAAACGAGATGCTATTATTTTGGCTTGTGTGAGTAAGACTTATTTTAAACCCTACTTTGAACAAACCAAAGCCAGTCCATTAGTTTGGACTACTGGTTTAATGGCTCCTGAAGCCTATACCTTAAAATCAGCAATTGAGGGTTGGGTAGCAGATGAAACGGATGTGCAAATTCGAGAACGTGCAGCACAAGCTTACCATAAATACCAGAAGTGTGGAATTAAAGCTGCTAGACGTTTATTGGTCACGGGATACTAAAATTTTATTATAATCTATTTATTTAGTATCTCGCAATAATTGATACCTGTAGCGATAATCAAAATTTGTATATTCGATTCAAGTTTAGGTGAATTTGGAGAAGATTATAGACATTCTATTCAATGGCTTTAGTATTGCAGGTATTATTCTTGGTCTTTACTTACTGTTTTCCGGATTACAATTAAAATATGTAAAAACCTATTTTCTAAAGGCGTGGCTGATCATTATAGTCATGCAAATTGTATTCTATTTATTGAATCTCAACGCGGTTTTACCCAACTACCTTAACATCAATTATTTTGCTTTTCCTTTATGCATGCTTCATATGCCACTCTTTTATTTGGCGATTGTGGATCTAACCAAAATAAGACGAATTACAGGTTTGGAAAAAGCCTTACATGTTTCTTTCTATCTGGTTTATGTGGCTTGGTTGGTTTCGATTGATATATCAACAGTCAAAGATATTCTAGTAATTAATGGTTTTATAAGTTTACCATCCGGTTTATCGTCTTTCACTTATGCTTTTGTTGGCATTCCCTTGGCCGTTGTAAGTTTAGTTTATAGTATACTTTGCCTCATCGCTATGTTTCAGTATAAGAAACTGTTAAAAGCTAATCTTTCCAATACGGATAAATACCAATTGCATTGGATTACATATTTGGTTTGGGCAATTATTTTGCTCTTTATCCTTATTTACTTAGTTATAATTGCACGCACAGATTTTATGTTGACAAAAGCAAGTATAACTTTTAAACTTGTTAATATATTACTGTTCTTTTTTTTATTGGCCTTTGGTGTAAAGTATCAAAAGCAGCTTATTTATTTCCTAAAAAATGAGGTTGTACCTCTAGAGATTCCTGCCAAAACAAAATACGTAAACTCTGGTTTAACAAATGAAAACATGGTGCTCATCGCTCAAAAGATGAACTTACTTATAAAATCCAAAGAACTTTATCTAGACGAATATTTGACGCTTCAAAAAGTTGCAGATGTACTGGAAGAATCACCACAAAGTATCTCACAAACGCTTAACGACCATCTAAGCACTAACTTTTACACTTATATAAATACTCTACGCTTGGATCTTGCCGAAAATAAGCTTCAGGATCCTAGTTTTTCTAAGTTGAGTATCATGGGAATTGCCATGGACTCAGGCTTTAAGTCTAAGTCTACTTTTTATAAACTCTTTAAACAAAAAACTGGAAAAACACCGGCGGAATATAGAAATTTAGAGTAATTATTTCCGTCCCGATTTAAATAGACCTCTCATAAAACCAAGGTTCGTAAACTTGGAAAAACAAATTTTATGAGAACATTATCTATTATTTTATTGAGTAGCTTAATTCTACTCTTTTCAAAAGAAAATCTAACCTCTAATTCGCAAAATGCTACATTAGAAATTCGTGTTACAAACATTAAAAAACTAAAAGGTAATTTGATGGTTGCTGTATTTGATGCTGAATCTAAATTTTTAAAAGATTACAGTTTTGCAAAGCGAAAAAAAGTCAGTGCAAAAGAACATATTTTAGTGTTCGAAGATTTACCACAGGGCACCTATGCTGTAAGCATATTTCATGACGAGAATAGCAATAATAAGCTGGATAGTAATTTTCTAGGCATACCGAAAGAACCTTATGGGTTTTCTAATAATCCAAGTACACTTTTTGGGCCACCCTCGTATGAAAAAGCTGCCTTTAAAATTGATGAGGCTATAAAAACTATTACTGTAGAATTATGAAGTTGCGCGCTTTTCACACATTGTTTTTCTGGTCAGGTGCTATAACAATGGTGGTAATGTCCATGCATTATTTTCAGAACCATATCAGTGGAATTCTAAAAGGTAAAATCTTGGTTGATCAACTATGGTATCATATCGTTTTTAGGATACATATTGTTTTTGGAATGATAGCTATGTTTGCTGCACCAACACAGTTTTCTCAAACACTAAGACAACGGTATATGCTTTGGCATAAAAGGTTTGGTTATATCTATGTGGTTTCAGTACTTTTAAGTGGTGTAAGTGGGTTTGTTATAGCGCAATTCGCCATGGGCGGAATAATGTCCAGAATTGGTTTTACGATCTTATCAGTTATTTGGTTAGTTAGCACGTATAAGGCGATTAGTTCTATAATCAAAAAGAATATCGTAGGTCATCAAAAGTGGATGATACGAAGTTTTGCTTTGACATTTTCTGCAATTCCGTTACGATTGATGCTCTTAATTCCACTATTTTTTAATGTTGAGTTTATAGAAATTTATAAATTGGCGTCTTGGTTATGCTGGATTATAAATTTGACTATTGCAGAAGTTATTATCAGTCAGAATAAAGGTTTACAAACTATTTAGTATTGAAACCTGAGAGATTCAAATATATCATCACATCGTTGATACAAGTTTTAAGATTGTCTTTTATCTCGTGTGTCCAGAACCGAAATACAACATAATCCATATCTTTTAATTGCTGATTTACTTCTCGGTCGCGTTGCATGTTGCGTTCTATCTTTGGAATCCAAAACTTGCGATTGCTTTTCAGTTTTTCTTTGCGCTCATTCCAATTATAACCATGCCAAAATTCACCATCTATAAAAACGGCGAGTTTGTATTTTTTGATGCTTACATCTGGTCGTCCAGGTAGTTGCTTGCTGTCTAAACGATAACGGACGCCTTTTTTCCAAAGCGCTTTTCGAAATATAAGTTCTGGTTTAGTATTCTTACCACGTATTTTGCTCATTTGCCTAGAGCGTTGTTTTGTGGTGTAGAAACCTAATTCTTCGTTGAATCTTGGGACTTTTATTTTGGGTTCATCATAGCTCATTTATTTCAACATATCTTTTATGATCTTTAAATGATGGTTAGTATGGACCTCTAAAAACCGATAGACCCTTTTGGTATTTATATCCCCAAATAAAGGATGTTTAAAAAAAGCATTTGTATCTAAATTAGCTATATTTTTAACATTGGATCTAGCACTTTCAAGCTGTGATATTAAATCCGCTTTTAAAATCACCTCGGGCGGTATGACATGTTTTGGTGCCTTTCCTTTTCCTCTCGGAAAATAACCAAGAGCTAAAAATAACTTTCCTAAGACACTAAAATTATTTTGATATAACCCAAAATCTGAAGTTTCTAACGCTGTAGAAACATTATTAATGACTTTAAGGCAATGATCTAGTTGCCAACCTACAGTAGATTTGGATACTTTGAGGTTGTTTTCTTCAAATCGAGGGATATAGGATTCTATGGTATCAAGATAAATAGAAAGCTTGTGAGTATTTTTCATATTCACTAAAAATAACAAAAACCCTCACATTTCTGTAAGGGTTTATATTTACAAATGAGATACTGAAACGAGTTCAGTATGACAAAATTAGTAACGGTAATGCTCTGGTTTATAAGGGCCTTCGACTTTTACACCAATATAATCTGCTTGGTAGTCTGCTAATTCAGTAAGCTCAACACCAATTTTTTCCAAGTGAAGTTTAGCTACCTTCTCGTCCAAATGCTTTGGCAACATATATACCTCGTTTCCATAAGCCTCAGCGTTTTTCCAGAGTTCTATCTGCGCTAAGGTTTGGTTAGTAAATGAGTTACTCATTACAAAACTTGGGTGACCTGTTGCACAACCTAAGTTAACTAGTCGACCCTCAGCTAAGATGATAATATCTTTTTCGTCAATGGTATACTTGTCTACTTGAGGCTTAATCGTATCCTTAGTATTTCCATAATTTTCGTTTAACCAAGCCATTTGTATTTCATTATCAAAGTGACCGATATTACACACTATGGTTTTGTCTTTCATCGCTTTAAAATGCTCTGCTCTAACAATATCTTTATTTCCTGTAGTAGTAATTACAATATCAGAGTTCCCAACTACAGTTTCCAATTTCTTAACTTCAAAACCATCCATCGCAGCTTGTAAAGCACAAATTGGATCGATTTCTGTAACCGTTACTATACTTCCAGCACCTTTAAAAGACGCTGCAGTGCCTTTGCCAACATCACCATAACCACAAACAGTAACGCGTTTTCCGGCCAACATAATATCAGTTGCTCTACGAATCGCATCTACTGCAGATTCTTTACAACCATACTTATTATCGAACTTAGATTTCGTTACAGAATCATTAACGTTAATTGCAGGCATTGGTAGAGTTCCATTTTTTACGCGCTCGTAAAGTCTGTGAACGCCTGTAGTGGTTTCTTCAGATAACCCTTTAATGCCATCAGCCAAATGTGGGTATTTATCTAAAACCATATTGGTTAAATCGCCACCATCATCCAAAATCATATTTAATGGTTGTCTATCCTCACCAAAGAATAAGGTTTGCTCGATGCACCAATCAAACTCTTCTTCTGTCATGTCTTTCCATGCATAAACTGCAGTTCCAGCAGCAGCAATTGCAGCAGCAGCTTGATCTTGAGTAGAGAAAATATTACAAGAACTCCACGTGACTTCGGCACCTAGGGCTTGTAATGTTTCGATTAAAACAGCAGTCTGTATGGTCATATGCAAACACCCTGCGATACGTGCACCTTTTAGGGGCTGCTCGTTTTTATATTCTTCACGTAAACTCATAAGACCTGGCATTTCAGCCTCAGCCAATTCAATCTCTTTTCTTCCCCAAGCCGCAAGCGACATATCTTTCACCTTATTAGGTACGTAAGCAATTGTTTTTGTACTCATATTTTTATTTTGTCTAATTTTTAAAATTGTACTTGCCTTTGGGTTTATGGCTTAAATAACTAAATTCGCTACATCAAAAATGCCAAATTCGCCTAAGGCGATGCAAAGATAATCATTAGGATTTAGAATATTAAATGCCACTGTACAAATCCATTAGCGTAAACTCACAAACTACTGTTAAAATCTGGAAGATTGAGGAATCGTATGATGAATTATTTCGACCACTCGATTTAAAACCAAATAGTCTAGAACGTGTTTTGGGCATGAAAAGCCAACTGCATCAACGTGGTTTTTTGAGTGTTAGGCATTTACTCAGGGAATTCGATTATACAGATCAAGATTTGTACTATGATGATCATGGTAAACCCCATCTTAAAGACGGTAAGTCTATTTCAATAACTCATTCTTTTACATTCTCTGGAGTGATTATTAGTGATAAAGAAGTTGGTATTGATATTGAAATGCAACGTGAAAAAATAGGTGTCATAGCTAAGAAATTTGTGGATTACGAATTCAACTATCTAGACAGGAATTCCGAAGATTACATTAGAAAATTGACAGTCATTTGGGGAGTAAAAGAGTCATTGTATAAGCTATTTTCAACACCAGGCATGTTATTTAAGGAACATTTTTTGGTGATCCCTTTCATGTTAGAAGATGATGAGACTGTTGCATGGATAGATTATGAAGGAAAGAAGTATAGATATAATACAGCTTTTTTAGAGTTTGATGGATTTACCTGTGCATACGTCATTCCATAATGAGTAGTATTTATCAAAATATAATTACGTCAAGTTTAAAATCTAAAAAATTATTAGCGGTTTTAATTGATCCTGATAAAATGAGTCTTGAAAATGCTGCAAGTTTTATTTCTAAAGTAAATTCATCAGTCGCAACACAGATATTTGTTGGTGGAAGTGAGGTTGATGAGGGCATTACAGAAGCATTGGTTATAGAGATAAAGAGATATACTAATTTACCAGTCATTTTATTTCCTGGTGATGTGATTCAAATCACGGATAAAGCTGATGGCATATTGTTTTTGTCTTTAATTTCTGGTCGAAATCCAGACTATTTAATCGGCAAGCATGTTGAAGCCGTTTCAAAATTGAAATCAACAAACTTAGAAATTATATCAACCGGTTACATCCTTATAGAAAACGGAAAGCAAACTTCAGTTGAACGTGTCAGCCAAACGAAACCCATAAAGCGAAGTACAATTCAAACTATAGTAGATACTGCTAAAGCAGGGGAGTTATTAGGTGCGAAGCTTATCTATTTAGAAGCTGGTAGTGGAGCCACACACCCAATTGAACCTGAAATCATTGCAAAAGTTAAAAAAGAATTAGATGTGCCATTAATTGTTGGTGGTGGTATTAGATCAAGCTCAGAACTAGAGTCGGCATACAAAGCTGGTGCAGATTTGGTAGTTATCGGAACTGCTTTTGAAGACAATGAAGACTTCTTTAACGAATTAAAAAAATAGCATGAAAATATCAGTAGATTTAACCTTATCGCCATTGCAAAATGATTACGAAACTCATGTCATTAACTTTATAAAACGATTAAGAGATTCAGAATTTACGGTTTTAGAAAATCCACTTAGTACCCAAATTTTTGGAGAGTATGATACGTTAATGTCATTTTTAACCCGAGAAATAAAACGTTCATTTGCTGAGGTTGATATTTCAGTATTACAAATGAAAATTGTAAAAACAGATCGAAGCGAGTATGAGCCAAATTTTTGATTTTCTTTTTGGGCAATATGCAGAATACCAAACAGTAGATATTGTATTGGAAATTATTGCTGTTGTCTTTGGTTTTCTATCGGTTTGGTTTTCCAAACAAAATAAGATTTGGGTCTTTCCAACAGGAATGATAAGCACTGTCCTTTTTGTTTACCTACTATTTAAATGGGAGCTGCTAGGTGATATGATGATTAATGCCTACTATTTTATAATGAGTGTTTATGGCTGGTTCGTATGGACTAGAAAAGTTGATGAAACACATGTAACGCCTATTTCTAGGACGATATCGAAAGAAAAGAGTACAAGTATTCTTATTTTTATTGCTACACTGATATTCGTATTTACAGTTTATAAAGCTTTTGATAAATGGAATGGTTGGGTCGCTTATGCCGATACACTCACAACGGCAATATTTTTTGTTGGAATGTGGCTCATGGCAAGGCGAAAGATTGAAAACTGGATATTCTGGATTATTGGAGACATCATATCTGTACCTTTGTATTTGTATAAAGGATTTACATTCACTAGTTTTCAATATCTAGGATTTACCGTAATTGCCATTTTTGGATATTTAGCATGGAAACGATACCTCAACAACGACCTGCAAACTGCATAAAAGTAGTTTTGTTTGGACCTGAATCAACAGGTAAGACCACACTGTCTAGACAGTTAGCCAGACATTACAATTCGGTTTGGGTACCAGAATATGCTCGAGAATATCTACAAGACAAATGGAATAATGAACGCAAAACTTGTGAACCTAAGGATTTACTGCCAATAGCTATTGGGCAGATGAAATTAGAAAACGAATTGGCTCAAAAAACTGATTCTGTTTTAATATGTGATACGGATTTGCTAGAAACTAAAGTTTATAGCGAAGCTTACTACTCAGGAACATGTGACCCGATTTTAGAAGCACATGCTCTAGAAAATTTCTATGAACTTTATTTTTTAACCTATATTGACACGCCTTGGGAAGCAGATGACCTGAGAGACAAACCTAATGAAAGAGAACGTATGTTCAAAGCTTTTGAAACTGCTCTACAAACCTATAATAAACCTTACGTACTATTGAAAGGGAATAAACAAGAGCGATTAAAAATAGCTGTTGAGCATATTAATAACCTACTAGACAAGAAAAAATGAGTTTTACGGAAAATGATATAAAATTAATAGATAAAAAGGGACTAACCCTTGAGAAAGTTGAATCACAAATAGAACTTTTTAAAACGGGAATCCCTTTTACAAACATTGCAGAAGCAGCTACGATTGGTAATGGCATCATTGGCTTAGATGGCCAGCAAATTGATGAAGCAGTAGCTCATTTTGAAATCAACAAGAGCGGCTTATCACTTCTAAAGTTTGTGCCAGCCTCAGGAGCAGCAACAAGAATGTTTAAGTTTTTATTTAAGTTTTTAAAGGAATACAATCCTAAAAAGGAATCCTTAAATGCCTTTATAAATAAAAACAACTTCAAAGATTTGGCATTTTTTCTAGTTGGTTTGGAAAAGTTTCCGTTCTATAAACAGGTTATAGAAGTTTTACAACTGCAAGGTGTCGATTTCCACCAATTGTCCTCTGGTGAAAAGGCATTGCATTTTGCGAAAACAATGCTAAACGAAAACCAACTTAATTTTGGTAATTCTCCAAAAGGTTTGTTACCATTCCATAAATATAAAAGTCATCATATTTCTACGGCTTTTGAAGAACATTTATATGAAGCAGCACTCTATGCTTCGGATGATAGAAAAGCTGAACTTCATTTTACAATATCCGAACGTTTCAAGGATAAATTTAGTGAGGAATTTAAGCGTATCGAGGAATATGTTGAGGAAAATACAGGAGTGTCTTTCAATATTTCATTTTCATATCAGCAAGAGTCAACCGATACCATAGCAGTTACACCAAAGGATGAACCTTTTAGAAATGAGGACGGTTCATTACTTTTTAGACCATCTGGTCATGGTGCGTTGTTAAAGAATTTAAATGAACTAGATGCGGATATCATATTCATAAAGAATATAGATAATGTGGTGGTTAAGCAATATAAGGAAGAGGTTGCTAGATATAAAAAAGTGTTGGCAGGAATTTTATTGAAACTGCAAACCAAAGCTTTTAAGTGTTTGAGAATTTTAGATCAATCAGAGATATCTCAACAAGAATTCAAAGACATAGAAACATTTCTAACAAACGAATTGTGTATTAAGATTTCTGGCGAATACAAGAAATATTTAGATAAATACAAGATTGAGTATTTACGAGAAAAGTTGGATAGACCAATTCGCATTTGCGGAATGGTTAAGAATGAAGGTGAACCAGGAGGAGGTCCTTTTTGGGTAAGGGATATGTATGGAAATCTGTCGTTACAGATTGTAGAATCTGCCCAAATCAATTTAAAAAATAAATGGCAGAAAGACATACTGACTAATGCCACACACTTTAATCCTGTCGACTTAGTTTGTGGTGTCAAAAATTATAAGGGTGAAAAATATGATCTTGAAAACTTCGTAGATCATAATGCCGCGTTCATAACTATGAAAACCAAGGTTGGTAAAGACCTAAAGGCGTTAGAGCTACCTGGACTTTGGAATGGAAGTATGGCACATTGGAACACTATTTTTGTGGAAGTCCCAATTATAACATTCAATCCCGTGAAAACAGTAAATGATTTATTAAAAGCACCACATCAAATTAATTAATTGTGGATGTTGAAGCTCTAAAATCTGAATTAACATTTAAAGCTGTTCGAAGTTCTGGTAGTGGAGGACAGCATGTGAACAAAGTAGCTTCTAAAGTCGTGCTTTATTTTAATCTTGAAACATCTACGGTTTTTGATGAGGATGAAAAAAAGCGCTTAAAGGAATTTTTCAGTAATAGATTAACCAAGCAAAATGTGCTAATATTGAATTCTGATGAAAGTCGAAGTCAGTTTAGAAATAAGGCCTTGGTAATCCAACGGTTTTTAGCACTTATTGAAGAAAGTCTAAAGGAAGACAAAGAGCGTAAGCCAACAAAAGTGCCTAAAGCGGTAAAACGAAAACGTTTAGAGAACAAGCGTAAAGCTTCAGAAAAGAAAGCCAATCGTAAGCCACCTAAGATTGATTAATTAATAATAATTAATCAATAATCATTTGCCAATATCCATTTGTAAACTATCTTTGCAGCGTTCTCAAAAAAGGGGTGCCAATAGGAGGCTGAGATCATACCCATTGAACCTGCGCAGGTAATGCTGCGAAGGAAATTAAGGATGATATTGTCATGCTGAACTTGTTTCAGTATCTCATTCATCAAAAAAATCAATTACTAACAAAGAATAATGACCTCTTTTTATTCGATTATAAAGTTATAATCGCGATGAAAAATTTATTCAAAAATCTCTCAAAAAACAGTAGGCAGAGATTAACAATTTTTATTTTTTTATTAAGTCTTTCTACAGTTTTTGGACAAGAAAAACAACAAGACACTACTAAAACCGAAAAACTAGATGAGGTTTTAGTAAAATCAGTCCGTGTAAGGGAAAAAGCGCCTATTACGCATTCTAATGTTACCAAAAAAGAAATTGCTAAACGCAACTTAGGGCAAGACATTCCTATTTTGCTGAACTTTTTACCGTCAGTAGTAACGACCACAGATGCTGGAGCTGGTGTAGGTTATACAGGTATAAGAGTTAGAGGTGTCAGTCCGCAATCTACCAATATTACCATCAACGGTATTCCTTATAATGATGCGGAGTCTTTAGGTACGTTTTGGGTAAATCTTGGCGACTTTGCCTCATCGGTAGAGAGTTTGCAATTACAACGTGGTGTAGGAACATCCACAAATGGTTCTGGTGCCTTTGGTGCTAGTATTAATGTATTGACTGATGCCGTTTCAAATGAAGCATCTGGTGAAATCTCAAATTCTTTCGGAAGCTTCAATACACGAAAACATACAGTAAAATTCAGTACGGGTTTAATGAACGACCATTTTGAAATTGCTGGTCGTTTGTCTAATATTTCATCAGATGGTTACATTGATAGAGCTTCTGCAGATTTAAAATCGTATTTCTTGCAAGCATCATATGTAGATGCGAATACATTGATAAAGGCTATTACGTTTGGCGGTAATGAAGTTACCTATCAAGCGTGGTATGGTATTGATGCTGAAACTTTAAAAAGCGATAGAACTTTCAACTTTGCTGGAATATACACGGATGATGATGGTAATACACAATTCTATGATAATGAAGTGGACAACTACAGTCAAGACCATTATCAGTTGCATTGGAATCAGAAATACAATAACAATTGGTCAACTACCTTAGGTTTAAACTATACTTATGGTCGTGGTTATTTTGAACAATTCAGAGAAGACGATGATTTTTCGACGTATGGCTTTGAAGAATTAACAGTGGATGGTGAAACGGTTAACACCACTGATTTAATCCGTCGTCGATGGTTAGATAATGACTTTTATGTTGTTAATGCCAGTGCCAATTATAAGAATGAGGAGTTAGATATGATTTTTGGTGGGTCTTTTAGTCATTATGATGGTGATCATTTTGGTGAAGTGATTTGGGCAGAATATGCGAGTCAAAGCGATATTAGAGATCGTTATTATGATGGTAATAGCTTAAAGAATGATTTATCCGTATTTACTAAAGCCAATTATCAGCTTAATGATAAGATAAGTTTATATGGTGACTTGCAAGTACGAAACGTCACCTATAAAACGTTTGGAAATACTTCGGATTTAGTGGACTTTGAAGTCGATAAAGCGTTCACGTTCTTTAATCCAAAGGCTGGTATCACTTACGATTTAAATTCTAATAACAGTTTCTATTTTTCTTTCGCAAGAGCGAATAGGGAGCCAAATAGAACTGATTTTGAAACTGATAATGATATTAAACCAGAACGGCTTAATGACTTTGAGTTGGGTTGGCGACATAAGAAGGGGAATTTCGTATTCAATGCAAATGCGTACTACATGCTGTATAATCAGCAATTGGTGCTTTCGGGTGGCTTAGATGATGTTGGAAACCCAATTAGAACTAATAGTGGTGAAAGTTACCGATTGGGATTAGAATTGGAAGCTATTATTCCAGTGACCCCTAAATTAACTCTACAGCCTAACATGACGTTAAGTTCTAATAAAAATAAGGAAACTATTGTGTCTTTGAATGGGGCATTGCAGAGCTTAGGAAAAACCGATATTTCGTTTTCACCAGATTTGGTAGCCGCGAATGCCATAGTGTTTCAGCCTCTAGAAAATCTTCAAATGTCGCTTTTAAGTAAATATGTTGGAGACCAGTTTATGGGAAATACGGAAAATCCTGATTCTAAATTAGACAGCTTCTTTGTAAATGATTTTAATATTAATTACACTCTGTCATTCCTGGGTAATGAGGAGTCTCAACCTATTTTCGACTCTATTGTATTTTCAGGTTTAGTGAACAATATCCTTAACGAAAAATATGTGCCTAATGGGTATTTTGGATCATTTGATTTTGAAGATCCAAATAGCTCAACGGGTATTTCTACAGGATTTTTCTCTGGATTCTATCCACAGGCCACCACAAACTTTTTGGTTGGAGTGACATTAAACTTTTAGTTAGTCACTAAATAGCTATTATTCCCAAGATCATCGACCCTGTATGGCTGTAGCGTGCAGGGTTGTGTGTTTCCATCTAAACCTTGTCCAGTAGCTAAGCCATATTGGTTGGCATCTTCACAACCGCAAACTACAATATCACCAGTGCCTGAGTCAGTCAATGTAGAGCAACCTGACGGTGTATGGCTAGGGTCAGCGGCATCCCAAGCATAAAGGGTTGCTGAATTTAAACGATATAACCAAATACCATTATTCCCTTGGTTTGACACATAGACACTATTTCCTGGAAATGCGAGTTGACTAAACTGTGGTAAATTGATATTAACCGTAAGGTTAACACCAGCATCGAATAAGAAATTACAATTGTTTCTATTGTCGTCGTCACCATTACATGCAAAAAATAAAATAGAAAGAATTATGGGTAGTTTTTTCATTGTCAATTTTTGGGCTTCAATTTACGATTATTTCAACTATACCGTAAATATTTTATATATTTGCATAGTAATCTCGTTCGCGCGGGATTTTTTTTGTGCTGAACTCGTTTCGGCATCTTTTTAGAATAAACGAATGAATTATGAGTAAAGTATCTTATTACACGGCAGAAGGACTAAAAAAATTAAGAGAAGAGCTAAATCATCTTAAAGATGTTGAGCGTCCAAAGGCGTCACAGGCTATTGCAGAAGCTAGAGATAAAGGAGATTTAAGTGAAAATGCAGAATATGATGCTGCTAAGGAAGCGCAAGGTATGTTGGAAATGAAAATCTCTAAAATGGAAGAAACTTTAGCCAATGCTCGTGTTATTGATGAATCACAATTAGATACCTCTAAAGTTTTGGCTTTATCTATAGTGAAGATTAAAAATCAAACTAATGGTATGGAAATGACCTATACTTTGGTGGCTGAAAGCGAGGCGGATTTGGCTACAGGTAAAATTTCCGTGAATTCGCCAATAGGTAAAGGTCTATTGGGTAAATCAGTAGGTGATACTGCAGAAATCCAAGTACCTAATGGTATTATGAAGTTTGACATCTTAGAGATTTCGAGATGATGAATTTTTAATTATATAAAAATCTTATTTCATATTATACATTAAAGATTCCTTGCTCAAGGAATCTTTTTTATCTTTATGAGATATTCTTTTGGGTTATGGCAACAATTTTCACAAAAATCGTTAATGGAGAAATTCCGTCATACAAGGTTGCGGAAACTAAAGACTTTTTTGCTTTTCTAGACATAAATCCAAACTCAAAAGGACACACACTTTGCATTCCCAAGAAAGAAGTCGATAAGATTTTTGACCTAGATGAGGCGGCATACATTGGACTAATGCAATTTTCAAGACGAGTAGCCATTGCTATCGAAAAGGCCATTCCTTGTGAACGTGTTGGTATGTCTGTGATAGGTCTTGAGGTTCCCCATGTTCATGTACATTTAATTCCTTTGCATTCCATGGAAGATGCACGCTTTACGAGTAAAGAAAAATTAAGTTCCGAAGACTTTGAAATCACAGCAAATAAGATAGCTTCTTACCTGTAAATTAAAAAGAAATCACACCAGTCACAGCGAGTATAATTGCAGCTACAATGAGCAGATCCAATACAATTACAACCCAAGCTAAAGGCTTTAGTTTTATTGATTTTGGTCTAGGTTCGATTGCCCGTTTTTGATAAGCCACTACACTTTCTATATCATCTGTCCAACGCACTGGAAAAATAGAAGTGTTACAATTATAACAATGAATCTCGCTTACTATTTCTTTTGAAATAGCTTTGTAAAAAGCATTCTCGACAAATTTTTGTTTAAAGGTTATTTCCAAGCCATCATTAGAGTAACACTCAGGACAGTTATTACTGAGTCTAGCTTCTTTTAGTGTGAAATATTTGTAAGTAGCCATGGGCTAAATTTAAGACAATAATTTTAAACTAATTTGAATGGTTGTTCCTTTTCCAATCTCAGAATTCAAGACTTTTATTTTACCGTTATGGTAGTCCTCAATTATTCTTTTGGCTAAGGATAGTCCAAGTCCCCAACCACGTTTTTTGGTAGTATAACCAGGTTCGAAAATCTTGGTAAACTGATGTTTGGGAATACCTTTTCCAGTATCAGAAATTTTAATATTTACAAGTTTTTCATCAGAAGATATGTGGAGCTTCAAATCTCCTTTTCCTTTCATGGCGTCAATAGCATTTTTAACCAAATTCTCTATAGTCCAGCTATAAAGTTGTGCGTTGAGATTTACAGGAATTGCATCATTGGGAGCAGTGATTTCAAAATCTATGAGTTTGGATGATCTCGATTTTAAGTAGTCGTAAGAGGATATTGTTACATCAACAATATCTACCGTTTCCAGGGTAGGAGCTGAACCAATTTTACTAAAGCGTTCGGTAATGGTCTGCAAACGATCAATATCTTTTTCAATTTCTACAATATATTCAGGATTTACATTTTCCGATTTTAAAATTTCGGCCCAACCAACAAGAGAGGATAAGGGCGTTCCAATCTGGTGAGCGGTTTCTTTTGCCATTCCTGTCCAAAGTTTATTTTGCTCGGCATTTTTAGAACTTCGATAAAAGAAATAAACAACGGCAGCAAAGAGTAGAATGATCAATAATAACGCTAATGGGTAGTACTTTAGTTTATTCAATAAGGGAGAGTTACCATAGTATAATGTTGAGTGTACACGATTTCCATATCGAATTTCTATGGGCTGATTCTCTTTTTCAAATTTTTTAATCAGTTTTAAAAGATATAGTGAGTCTTTCGCTTTTTCTTCATCGATATTTCTATAATTTAAGCTTCCGTCCGTACTGACATTTATCATTGGTGTTGTTGTATTACTAGCTATAATTACCAATGGGAGTTCCCCAATATCAGCATTTAAATCTTTCGTTAAACTCAATTCTTTTTGTGCAAAAGACCAATTTTTCATTTTATTACGTTCTTCGGCCTTAAAATTTTGGAAGAAGACGTAGGTATTCCAAAGAATGAGAGAGATGATAATAAATGAGGATAGTATAATAATCCAGCGGATTACATTTCGGTTTGAGTTAAACGTCATTGGTTAGTGCAATTTCTATTTAATATAATGCAAAACTGTTGATAATATTGTGCTTAAACAAAAGGAAAACACTTTTACTAGCAAACCAATATAGCTATATTTGTTGAAAATCAGTAGAGGGCATGATTTCATATAATCCAAAAGATTTATCTACAGGACGATTGCACGCTTATTTGTTAAGTGCCGTAGCACCTAGACCTATTGCGTTTGCTAGTACAGTTGATACTCATGGCCATCCAAATCTATCGCCATTTAGCTTCTTTAATGTCTTTAGTGCTAATCCGCCGATTATGATTTTTTCTCCCGCTAGGCGTGTTAGGGATAATACCATAAAACATACGTTACAGAATGTTGAAGCGGTTAAGGAAGTGGTCATTAATGTCGTTAATTACGACATTGTACACCAAATGTCCCTGAGCAGTACGGAATATCCTGAAGACGTCAACGAATTTGAAAAGGCTGGATTGACCATGTTGCCATCGGATGAAGTAAAACCATTTCGGGTGGCTGAATCTCCAGTACAATTTGAATGCAAGGTTAATGAAATCGTAAAATTGGGTAAAGAAGGCGGTGCAGGAAATTTAGTAATTTCTGAAGTGGTTAAACTGCATATTGCTGAAGAAGTAATGAATGCAGATGGCACAATTAACCAAGAAGCATTGGATTTGGTAGCGCGAGCAGGAGGTAGTTATTACAGTAGGGCAAAACGAGGATTTTTTGAAATTCCTAAACCACTGCGTACTATGGGAATCGGAGTCGATGCCTTACCAGAACATGTTAAGAACAGCATGATTTTAACAGGAAATAATCTAGGGATGTTAGCTAATGTAGATACACTGCCTACAGAAGACGAGGTTAATCAATTTATTAAAGATGTTAGTGAGCGCTATCCAGAAATTAAGACAGCTTCGCATAGAAGAAAACATAAATTAGCTCGAAATTATTTGAGCTACGGAGACGTAGAAAGTGCATGGAAGTTATTACTTTCGTAGTCTCAAAAAAAAGAATAAACAAATATTAAATAATTATAGATTAAGCAAAAAATGGAAGTACAAGGACGTATTAAGGTGATTGGAGAGACACAAACCTTTGGAAGTAATGGCTTTAGAAAAAGAGAGGTGGTTGTAACAACAGAAGAACAGTATCCTCAACACATCATGGTTGAATTTGTTCAGGATAAGACAGATTTATTGAATAATTACCAAGTTGGTCAGCAGGTAAAGGTTAATATCAATTTAAGAGGTAGAGAATGGGTCAACCCTCAAGGAGAGACTAAATATTTTAACTCTATACAAGGTTGGAGAATTGAGGCTTTACAAGCTGAAGCTCCAAATGGCGAAATGCCGCCTGTAGCTCCAACAGAAGCTTTCGAGCCTGTTAGTGATTTAAATGAAG
Organism: Winogradskyella flava; assembly: GCF_014243395.1. GTDB lineage: Bacteria > Bacteroidota > Bacteroidia > Flavobacteriales > Flavobacteriaceae > Winogradskyella > Winogradskyella flava. The sequence goes on from NZ_JACLCP010000001.1 coordinate 954,678, forward strand.
ACGATCACGATGATCTACCGTTTTAATTGGTAATATATATAATAGAATTAAAAAAGACTTGTTTTACGTAAAACAAGTCTTTTTTAATGAAAAAGTCCCAATGGTTAGTTGGGACTTAGTATTGTGGTTTTAGGTTTTGACCTCTACAAACAAACTTAAAAAAAGCAATGATGAACAAAAAATTTATAAATAAAGGTCAATTCAAATATCAATAAAATTCTTATACTATCAAAACTAAGTCGGCTATTTAACAGCAAAATATGATAAAACGTTTAAAATATGCACTTCCTGACGCAAAAAATAGAATTTCCTGATGTGACAGAAGCCTCTGCTGATGGCTTATTGGCAGTTGGTGGAGATTTATCCTCTGAGCGTTTATTGCATGCTTACGCCAACGGAATCTTTCCATGGTATGAAGATGCAGAACCAATTCTTTGGTGGTCGCCGGATCCAAGATTTGTGTTGTTTCCTGAGGATTTAAGAATATCTAAAAGCATGAGGCAAATTCTGAAACAAGGGAAGTTTGAAGTTTCAGTAAACAAGGCTTTTAGAGCCGTTGTAGAAAATTGTGCCAGGGCAAAGCGAGAGGGTCAGATGGGAACTTGGATTACAGACGAGATGATTGAAGCATATGTATCACTTCATAAATTAGGTTATGTAAAATCTATTGAAGTTTGGCAAGACAACGAGCTCGTTGGTGGTTTGTATGGTGTTGATTTAGGTAGTGGTGTTTTTTGTGGAGAAAGTATGTTTGCAAAAGTGAGTAATGCCAGTAAAGCGGCTTTTATTTCATTTGTACAGAACTCTAATTATAAACTTATAGACTGTCAACTGCACACCAAACATTTAGAAAGTTTGGGAGCTAAGCATATTTCCAGATCAGATTTTATGAAATTTCTTTAACCTAATTTAGACCTCATTATATCTAAAGCAAGAGACTTCATGATCGTTAACCATACCCGTAGCTTGCATATGCGCATAAATTACGGTCGTACCTACAAACTTAAAACCGCGTTTCTTTAAGTCTTTGCTAATAGTATTGCTAAGAGGCGTATTGGCAGGGGCTTTTTTATAATCCTCAAAACTATTTTGAATAGGTTCGCCATCAACGAAATCCCATATGTATTTAGAAAATGAACCAAATTCATCTTGAATCTTCATAAACGCTTGGGCATTGGTTACGGTTGCATTTACTTTCAGTTTATTTCTTATTATGCCCTCATCTTGAAGTAATTCATCAATCTTGTCTTGATTGTAATTTGCTATTGTTTTATAATCAAAATCATCAAAGGCTTTTCTGAAATTTTCTCGCTTTCGAAGTACTGTAATCCAGCTTAATCCAGCTTGAAAGGTTTCTAAGATTAGAAACTCAAACAAGGTGTCATCATCATAAACCGGAACACCCCATTCTTCATCATGGTAGGCCTCATATAGTGGGTCGCCAATACACCAGCCGCATCTGTGTTTATCCATTTTGTTTTGCTTTTTTGTTGCTTTTATATTCCCAGATTCTTATCAGAACATAGATAATCACTAGTCCATGTCTGGTATCAAAAAGACTTATGGATTCAGTTATTTGATAGTTATCAAATAAATTTAAATACTTTCCTGACAACAAAATAAAGAAAAGGACAATAATTATTGTCTTTAACAGGTCTATAAGTTTCAAATGTAAGTTTTTTAAGTTTTCACTACTAAGGTAACATCTGTCACATAATTATTGATAGTTCAGCTTTAAATTTGTAATATGATAACAAAAGAAATACCTGTGATAAACGAATTAATTTCAGAGAGCTTAAAAAAAAGTATCTCGTATGCTGAATATAGAGCTCTAGTATCTCAACTAGTTGAAGAAAACTCTACAACTGGTTCTGACAAAAGCGAAGCCATGGTTAATTATACCATGCTTAACGATAGACGCATGAGACGTTGGGACAAAGCAGTAAAAGTTTCAGACGAGTCAAAAACTAAGGTTGAAAATTTTGATAAAAAAGTCACTTGGCTAGTTATTACCGAGAGTTGGTGTGGTGATGCTGCTCATATAATGCCAGTAATCAACAAAGTGGCCGAAATTAATGGCCATATTGATTACAGAATTGTATTAAGAGATGAGAATGACAACCTTATGAATCAGTTTTTAACTAATGGGGGTAAAGCTATTCCAAAATTAATTATGATTGATACAGATACTAATGACGTTCTGGATACTTTTGGACCAAGACCTAGTGTGGCTACAGAAATGGTCAAGACCTATAAAGCAGAACATGGCATATTGACTCCTGAATTCAAGGAAGATTTACAGCGTTGGTACAATAAGGACAAAGGGCAATCTACAATTGAAGACTTGGTAAATCTTTTGTATTAACGAGTTACCGGGTTCTTAAACTTAATTTTTTCCTCTAAAAGAAAAGGTAATCGTCCCTATTTGTGACGTCTTCACTGAACTATCAAATCTAGCTTCTCTTGAATATTCTAAAGCACGATCTGTAAGACATGGATTGTTTGAGCTTGACGAGCCATTAATAGAGGCGCTAGTTACTTTGCCATCACTATTTACAGTAATGTTTACAACTATTCGTCCTCCTTTTTCACAGAGATATCTAGGAATATCATAATCTTCCATGACCCTACCTTTGAGTGAATATGTTACTGTACTTTTAGTTTTAGAATGCTCGGCAGCGGTCTTTTGATTTTTTAAGCGCTTACTAAGCTCTTCTTGAAGCTTTTTGTACGATTTAGTTTCTTCAGAATTTAGAGCATAGGCGTTACTGTTGGTCAAAGATTTATCAACGCCTGTTTCCTCTTGTACCTCATTGGCTTTTGCTTCTTCCAAAGCTTTTGTTGTGCGTTCAAAGTCATTAGCGCTGACCGTTTTAAAATTACGCATCATGTCCTTATACTCTTGGTCTTCATTAAAGACCTTATTGGTGGAAGGTCCAGTCAAATCTTCAAACTTTTCAAGTTCTTTTTCAATACGTTCTGGTTCAGGCTCTATCTCATAGTAACTCTCGGTCATAAGATCGCCTTTCTGTTTTAACTGAATGCTAAACAAAGCAAGCACTACTATTCCCGTGAGAAGAAAGGTGATAATGCCAGCTTTATATTGTTCAATTAACTTCAAATTACATCAAATTTTTGTGCATAAGGATATACGAATATAAGAACGAAAAAGTTTAGTTCTATCTTATAAACCCTTGTTAAATCATTTTTCCAAGGGAAGTGTAGCAATGAAATCTTCAGGACTTAAGGCATCTTTTACACGAAATTCACCAATGCGCGTACGTCGCAATTCAGATAAATGAGCTCCTGAATTTAAAGCTTTTCCGAAGTCGTGAGCCAAAGATCTTATATAGGTGCCTTTGCTGCAGACCACTTTGAACTTCAGTTCGAGACCTTTGATCTCTGTTATTTCAAACTCTGAAATTTCAACCTCTCGTGATTTTATCTCAACAGCTTCACCAGCTCTGGCAAATTCATAAAGGCGCTTGCCATCTTTTTTAATTGCAGAAAATACAGGTGGTAATTGTTCAATTTTACCAACAAACTGATTTGTTGTCTGATGAATCAGGTCTTTAGTGATATGGTCTGTTGGAAAAGTAGCATCGATTTCAGTTTCCAAATCATAAGAAGGTGTCGTACTGCCCAAAACAAAAGTACCAGTGTATTCCTTTTCTTGACCTTGATAGGAATTAATTTGTTTGGTCATTTTACCAGTGCAAATCACCAGTAAACCTGTTGCTAAAGGATCTAAAGTGCCGGCATGACCAACTTTTATTTTTTTAATGGAAAACGACTTTCGGATAGCCCAACGTAATTTATTTACGGCCTGGAAAGACGTCCAGTGCAAAGGTTTGTCAATGAGTAAGACTTGACCATCTTTAAAGTCCTCTAAGGTTTTCATGATGCTGTTGACCAAATTATAGCAATAACACCTACGATAATACAATAAAAGGCAAAGTAGCTCAATTTGCTTTGCTTTACGAGCTTTATCATCCATGTACATGCAAATAGTCCAGAGACAAAAGCAGCAATAAATCCAATGCTTAACGCTGTAAAATTAGAAGCATCATACGTGAGTTCACCACCCACGACATCTTTGGCAATTTTACCAAAAATCAATGGGACCACCATAAGAAATGAGAAGCGTGCTGCTTTAGTTTTGTCGTTACCTAATAAAACAGAAGTCGAAATTGTTGCTCCAGAGCGGGAAATGCCTGGAAGCATAGCTATGGCTTGCGAAATACCAATGATAAAGGCATTACTAAAAGATACTTTTTTATTGGTGTTTTTGGCTTTATCAGCAAAAAAAAGAAGTATTGCAGTTACAATGAGCATACAGCCCACTAATAATATGTTTCCACTGAAAAGCTGCTCAAGTTGTTCTTCAAAAAAAACACCGACAACTACGGCAGGTATCATGGATATGACGATTTTGCTTAAAAATTGTAAGTCTTCATTCCATTCAAACTTTAGAATACCTTTGATGATATCGAGAATATCTTTTCTAAATACAATTATGGTGCTCAATGCTGTTGCAAAGTGAAGTACAACGGTAAACATTAAGCTCTCCTCTGGTATGGAGTTATCTCCAAGAATAGCCTTTCCTAATTCTAGGTGGCCACTTGAAGATACGGGCAAAAACTCTGTAAGCCCTTGGATAATTCCAAGTATTATGGCATCGATAATTTCCATAGTCAGCAAATATCAACTAACAAAAGGCAATTTCCAAGTGCAATAATTAGAAATTGAATATAATTTTGAAATTGAGAAACCTAGGATTTAGGATTTTTCTCTTTATTTGGTTTACTAAGAATAGCATAAACCTGAATGCCAAAGCCAATTAATACGAGCGTTGGTGCTAAACGAATGCGTCTCCAGCTAAATACATCAGGATTCCAAATATTAGGATCATCACTGCCACCACCAGCCATAAGAATAAAACCAATAGTAATAAATGCTAAGCCTATAAAGAACCATTTATAGTTTTGCTTACCGAAGATAAATTCAGATTTTGATGCTTCTTTTCGTTTTTTCTCGCCCATAATTCTCTGTGCTAACTTAGTAAATGCAAATTAACGGTTTTATTTAATAGGACAGCCAAAATTAATATTTTCCTAACATCTAGTAGTACAACTGATCCGTCTTCAAATTCAAGAAGCGCTGTGTGGCAATAAAGGTGCTAATCCAAGTAATCACAATACCCAATAAAAATATACCGACGAAAAGACCAATAATCATTACTGTATTTCGGAGTAATTCCAATTCTGGGAATGTGATGTCTAAGTAGTATAAGACGATTGCCATTCCGATTAAAGCGACGATGGCGCCTATAACACCGAGCTGAACACTTTTTAAGATAAAAGGTCTACGGATAAAACTTTTGGTAGCACCTACCATCTGCATCGTTTTAATGATAAATCGTTTAGAGTACACAGCTAATCGTATGGAGCTATTAATTAAAAGTACGGCAATTAATGTGAATAATGCGCTAATAATCAACACCCAAAACGAAATTTTCTTGACATTGTCATTCATCAGCTCCACTAAGTCATTATCATAACGAATCTCTTCAATAAAAGCTTTGTTAGAAAGGCTTTCAGTGATTTCAGTAAGTTGTTCTGTAGTGACATAGTCCGCTTTTAGATAGACATCAATAGAATTCTTCAAAGGATTATAGCCTACGAAATCCATAAAATCTTCACCAGTTTCGGCTTGCATCAGTTCGGCAGCTTCTTCTTTTGAAACGTATTGCGCTTCCTTGGTATAATCTGCCATCGCTAAACTCTTTTTTAGCTGATTAACTTCAACCTGCTTAGCTTTGTCATTTAAGTAAATAGTCATCACGACTTGTTCTTTAAAATGATCGGCAACTTTTTTTGAGTTAATAACCAACAAACCTAAGCAACCTAATAGAAACAATACTAAAGCAATACTAATTACAACGGAAACGTAAGACGATATGAGTTTTCGTTTTTGATAATTGTCAAAGGATGAAGCCATAGGTACGGATTAATGTTGTAAAAATATAAAACAATTCGTTTCTGCTAAGTATTACAACGCTTAAACTTTTAATAGTGTTGTAATAAATGTTAGATTATAATTTTTATAGCCTATTATAAGCTTATTATCAGTTTTAATTAAATATTTCTTAATGTTGGCATGGGTTTTGAAAAATAGAACCCATATCAATTTTAAAACAAGAACAATTATGAAAAAATTATTAGTATTTACATTTGTTGTTATCACCGGGTTATTCAATTCAATCAATGCACAAGAGGTTGATTTTGGACTAAAGGCAGGGCTCAATATTGCAAATTTCTCAGGAGGTGATGCCGATAGAAATAGTTTATTAGGTTTACATTTTGGAGGATTTGCTGAAATAGGTCTAAGTGATAAATTTTCGCTTCAGCCGGAATTATTATACTCATTTCAAGGCTCCGAAGCTGAAGATGTGGTAAAAATAAAAGTAGATTATTTAACGATCCCTTTAATGGCGAAATATTATCTAAGCGAGAAATTTAGTCTAGAAGCAGGACCACAGATAGGATTCTTATTGAATGAGAAGGCGGAGTTCAATGATAGTGATCTTCCTGATGCAGAAACGGACGCGTCCAGTTTCGATTTTGGATTGAATATAGGTGCGGCATATAGCATCAGTTCCGATGTGTTTGCTGAAGTACGCTATAATTATGGAATCACTACGGTTGCAGAAAATCCAGATATTAAAAACAGCGTGTTTCAAATTTCATTGGGCTATAAATTCTAAATGACAAAGACATCAATTGAAAAGGCATCTTAGATTTAAGATGTCTTTTTTTGTTTTATAACTACCTCAAGCAATAGGCTATTTAACTAGTAAAGTTTAAATTTGTGCCTTTATTACTAGGAAAGCAGAATATGAGATACGATTTCAATCAAATCGAAAAGAAGTGGCAAGACTACTGGGCAAAAAATGAAACCTTTAAGGCTTCTAACACAAGTGATCAACCAAAATATTATGTTTTGGATATGTTTCCTTACCCAAGTGGTGCTGGTTTACACGTTGGTCATCCGCTAGGATATATTGCTAGTGACATTTATGCACGCTACAAACGTCATAAAGGCTTTAATGTATTACATCCACAAGGTTATGATAGTTTTGGTTTGCCTGCAGAGCAATATGCCATACAAACAGGGCAGCATCCTGCGGTGACTACAGAAGCGAATATCAAAACCTATCGTCGTCAATTGGACCAAATCGGATTTTCTTTTGATTGGAGTAGAGAAGTAAGAACGTCTGACCCAAAATATTACAAGTGGACACAGTGGATTTTTATCCAGTTATTCGAATCTTGGTATAATAATGAAACGCATAAGGCAGAGCATATAGATACGTTAGTAGGCATGTTTAAGGCTGAAGGCAACACCAAAGTTAATGCAGCTTGTGATGACGATATTGACGTCTTCACAGCTGAAGATTGGAATAAATTTTCTGATGTTGAAAAACAAAAAATACTTTTAAAATACAGACTAACCTATTTAGCGGAAACTGAAGTCAACTGGTGTCCTGCGTTAGGAACGGTTTTAGCCAATGACGAAATTGTAAATGGCGTTTCAGAACGTGGCGGACATCCTGTAGTGCGAAAAAAAATGACCCAATGGAGTATGCGTATTTCTGCTTATGCAGAGCGATTACTTCAAGGTTTGGATACTATTGACTGGACGGATGCACTTAAGGATATTCAAAAGAATTGGATAGGTAAGTCAGTTGGTGCGTCAGTCTCGTTTAACGTCATTGCAAGCGAAGCGAAGCAATCTGCCAATTCTGAAAAACAGGTCATTGATGTATTTACGACGCGCCCTGACACCATCTTCGGCGTGTCTTTTATGACCTTAGCACCAGAACATGAGTTGGTGTCTCAAATCACTACTGAGGCTCAAAAAGCTGATGTGGAAGCTTATGTGGAAGCTACTTCCAAACGTAGCGAACGCGATCGTATGGCAGATGTAAAAACCATTTCTGGTGTATTTACAGGTGCTTATGCAGAACATCCATTTACAAAAGAACCAATTCCTATCTGGATTGGTGATTATGTATTAGCAAGCTATGGTACAGGAGCTGTAATGGCTGTACCATGCGGTGATCAGCGTGACTATGACTTTGCCAAGCATTTTGATATTCCTATTCCAAACATTTTTGAAGGTGTTGATATTTCTGAAGAAGCTTTTGCTTCTAAAGACAATGTAAAAATTGCGAATAGTGATTTCCTTAACGGATTGAACTATAAAAAAGCCACCAAACGTGCGATTTACGAATTGGAGCAAATCGGACAAGGTGAAGGTAAAACCAATTACCGTTTGCGTGATGCCGTATTTTCTCGTCAGCGTTATTGGGGAGAACCTTTCCCGGTGTATTATGTCAACGGCATGCCACAAATGATTAATGCGAAGCACTTACCATTAACCCTACCGGAGGTTGAAAAATATCTACCAACCGAAGAAGGCGAACCGCCTTTAGGACGTGCAGATGTTTGGGCTTGGGACACTAAAATAAATACAGTTTGTCATTCTGAACTTGTTTCAGAATCTAATGGCATCTACCCCCTAGAACTCAATACCATGCCAGGTTGGGCAGGTAGCTCCTGGTACTTCTTTAGATACATGGAAGACGCCATGCGAGATGAAGCTTTTGCTACTGAAGATGCACTTAAGTACTGGGAAAATGTAGATTTATATATTGGTGGTAGTGAACATGCGACAGGTCACTTATTGTACTCACGTTTTTGGGTGAAGTTTTTATACGATAGAGGATATGTTGGTGTTGATGAACCTTTTAAAAAGCTGATTAACCAAGGCATGATTTTGGGGACTAGTGCTATTACTTACAGATTAAATCTTATTGATATATCTAGTAATTGCCCTAAAAGTCATGATTTTACTGATGAAGATTTGAATCAAATTGAGGAGTTTGTTCAGAAATATGACCTCAAAATATATATTAGTAAAGATTTGAGTGAGCGTGGTGGAATATCACAAAATAATCGGAATGAAGGTGTCTTATCTGTTGAAAAAGAGTATTTAAAGTTGAAAAAACACTTATTAATTCATTTTCCAGAGCTGGGTAAAATTGTCGATGGAATTTCGGTTAAAACTCAAGAAATTTATGTTGATATAAATATCGTTGAATTAGATTATACGGTAGATATAGAAAAGTTTTTAACTCATCCAATTAATAATAGTAATACTGGTTTGATTCTTTTTAAAGAAGCTGGTGTTTTTGAAGTGAGAATGCGGCAAGAGAAAATGTCCAAGTCCAAATACAATGTGGTCAATCCAGATGATATTGTTGAGCAATATGGTGCCGACAGTTTAAGGCTCTATGAAATGTTTTTAGGACCTTTAGAACAATACAAACCGTGGAATACGGCTGGTATTACAGGTGTGCATGGCTTTCTAAAGAAACTATGGAAATTATATCTTGGTCAAGATAGTTTAAACGTTAATGATACCGAGCCAACAAAAGATAATCTGAAGACGTTACACAAAACGATAAAAAAGGTACAAGAGGATATTGAGAATTTCTCATTCAACACGTCGGTATCTACGTTTATGATTGCGGTTAATGAGTTAACGGCGCAAAAGTGTACAAGCAAAGAGATTCTGGAACCTTTATTGGTATTGATTTCACCGTATGCGCCTCATATTGCTGAGGAGCTATGGGAGAAACTAGGGCATGCCACATCGATTTCAACAGCAGCATTTCCAAAATTTGAAGAAAAGCATTTGGTGGAGAGTTCTAAAAACTACCCAATATCCTTTAATGGTAAAATGCGCTTTACTATGGAATTACCATTAGACTTGAGTAAGGACGATATAGAAGCGGCTGTGATGGCCAACGAAAAAACACTAGAGCAGTTACAAGGACGTACACCTAAAAAAGTGATTGTGGTTCCTGGTAAGATTGTAAACATCGTTGGGTAACCAATTCCTGCGTGTCATACTGAGCTTGTCGAAGTAAAGGCAGGAATCTCATAATTTATTAAAAATACTTTTGAGGTAGCCTTCAATATAATGACCATTATTTTATCTTAGTTGTCAGTTCGAGTGAAATCACAGAAAGTGATTTTGTATCGAGAACTAATTTTTAATAAAATGATACTAAAGCTAAAACGACTTGATAAAATTGGATTATTTTTCTTTTTGGCTTTTATTGTTAGCATGTCACTTATTTGGTTGTTTGAAGAACGCTTCAGTACAGAACAGTGGTTGGAAAATCCAGCGCAGCGTTATAAAATGGTAGATGACCTTATAGAATCTCAAATTCTCATTGGCAAAACCAAAGATGAGGTCGCTGGAGTTTTGGGTCAGCCTAATTTAAGATCTCCAGAGGAAAGAGATGCATTTGCTTACAGCATTGGTGAACACCCCAGTTTTTTCGAATCCAAACGAGAAATGCTGGTCATCACTTTTGTTAACCAAAAGGTTGATGAGGTCACTTTGGCGACTGAGTAGCTCTATTCAATATTCAATGATTGCTTAACTTTGGAATAGGTTTTAAATTTTAATTACACGAAAAAAGTTTAAATTACCAGATAAATTTAAAGACATGCGTAGAATTTTTGCCTTATTTCTTCTTACTCTTTCATTGTCCTGCTCTAGTGACGATAGTGATAATGACTTACCACCTGATCCATATATTTTGGAGGCTATCATTGGTTCTTGGGCTTATGATCAAGTTACCGTTAATGGTGAAGTATTTCTATATGAGCATACGGAAGGTTGTGACAAGGATTTGTTTCAGTTTTATAATCAAGAAGGTAAAGAATTTGATTTTGAGGAACGATATGTCTCCAATTGTGATATTTGCGCTGAGTGTGCATTAACAGCTACAAACTTAAAGTGGCAATTAAATGGTGATATTATCAAATTATTCTTCGGAGAGCAGTTAGTTACGGAGCTTCAAATTTTAGAAGTAGACGAAACACAAATGCGGTATTATCGCGAATTTGACATCGATGATGACGGCCAGATAGATGAAGTAAAAATTACTTCTGTACCTTACGATCCTTACGATGAATTTGATTGATTTTCTCTTCATCGAAATTATATTGCATTCATCTATTGACGTATTTATTTGAAAGAGAGATGTTCGTTGTAGACTTTTCAAAATAACGACTTCAAATTAGGGATTTCATAAAAATGATCTCAAATTGGGTGTCAAATTTGGATAGATAAATAATTTAATAGTATTTCACGTAGCTATTAATCTCAAAAAAATACTATATGAAAATTGGAGTCCCAAAAGAAATCAAGAACAACGAAAACCGAGTTGGCATGACACCAGCTGGTGTTTACGAATTGACAAAGAACAATCACGAGGTGTTTGTGCAAAAAGATGCTGGTTTTGGCAGTGGCTTTTTTGACGAAGATTATGAACAGGTAGGAGCAACCGTTCTAGATACTATTGAAGAAGTTTATACAGCAGCAGATATGATCGTAAAGGTTAAAGAACCAATCGCCGAGGAGTATCCTTTAATTAAATCGCATCACGTGGTATTTACGTATTTCCACTTTGCATCTAGTGAACCATTAACAAGAGCTATGCTCAACAGTGAGGCTGTTTGTATTGCTTATGAAACCGTTGAGGATGAAGATGGTTCTTTACCATTATTGACACCAATGTCTGAGGTGGCAGGTCGTATGGCCATTCAACAAGGTGCAAAATACTTAGAAAAGCCAATTAAGGGCAGAGGCGTTTTATTAGGTGGTGTACCTGGAGTACCTCCAGGAAAAGTATTAGTGCTTGGTGCTGGAATTGTTGGAATCCAAGCCGCTAAAATGGCCGCAGGTTTAGGAGCACATGTCACTATTATGGATATTAATATGAAGCAATTACGTTATGTGAATGATGTGATGCCAAACCATGTAGTTACGGAATTTTCGAGTGAATTTAACATTAGAAAGCGCATAAAAGATCACGATTTAATAATTGGAGGTGTATTGATTAAAGGTGCAAAAGCGCCAAAATTAATCACTAGAGATATGCTAAAAGATATGCGACCAGGAACGGTTGTGGTTGATGTCGCTGTAGATCAAGGCGGTTGTATGGAAACGACCAAAGCCACAACGCATGAAGATCCAACTTATATTATAGATGACGTTGTACATTATTGCGTAGCAAATATGCCAGGTGCTGTACCTTATACGTCTACATTAGCGTTAACAAATGTAACTCTGCCTTATGTACTAAGATTGGCAAACCAAGGTTGGGAAGTGGCATGTGCTAAGGACGCGTCTTTAAGAAAAGGTTTGAATATTGTAAAAGGTAAAATAGTTTACGAAGAAATCGCCCAAGCCTTTAATTGGTCTGTAGATGCCATGTAATAATAGGTGAACTGACATTATTTCTTATTCATTTTTTGGCGTACTATTTGTTATCTTTATAGTATAAAACTTAAAACTATAAAGTTATGACGGGATATTATATACTTGCTGGAGTTATCTTCTTGGTAAGCTCTTACGTAAGTAATAAATTAAAGAGTAAGTTTCAACATTACTCTAAAGTAAGCCTAAGAAATGGAATGAGTGGACGAGAGATTGCTGAAAAAATGTTGGCAGATAATGGGATTTCTGATGTTCAGGTGATTTCGACTGCTGGACAATTGACAGATCATTATAATCCAAGGGATAAAACTGTGAATTTAAGTGAGGTCGTTTATAACCAGCGCAATGCCGCTGCAGCTGCTGTTGCAGCTCACGAAGTTGGTCATGCCATTCAACATGCAAAAGCTTATAGCTGGTTAAAAATGCGCTCTGCCATTGTGCCTGCAGTTGGCATAAGCAGTAAGCTTTCTAATATAGTAATTATGATTGGGCTTGCTTTATCAGTGGGTGGATCGGCTTTTGGTTCTAATATTTTTTTATTGGGCATAGGACTATTTGCAGTAACGACTGCATTTGCATTTATCACTCTGCCTGTTGAATATGATGCTAGTAATCGTGCATTGGCATGGTTAGAGGGTAGGAACATGGTGTCTCAAGAAGAGCACGCAGGCGCAAAAGATGCACTTAAATGGGCAGCAAGAACCTATTTGGTAGCAGCATTAGGGTCGTTAGCAACCTTGCTCTACTTTATTAGTATATTTTTGAATAGAAGATAAAAACCTGATTTTATTTTGATGTAAAAAAGGCTCTGAAATTTGGAGCTTTTTTGCTTTGTTTCAAGAAAAAACTTACATTAGAATGATCTAAATCAACTTAAACCATGGAAAACCAATTACCAAACTCTGAGAACAATAAAGTTATGATTAGTAGCATATCTGATATAGAACGTGCTGCTTTTTATAGAAAAACCTATAGCCACGTGGCTGGAGGTGTTCTTGTATTTATTCTTTTCGAATACTTATTATTACAAAGCGATACCATTATAAACTTTATGCTATCTATGACTGAAGGCTATAAATGGTTATTAATGTTGGGAGGTTTTATGCTTGCTACAAATTATGCCGAAAGTATGGCGATGAGAACTACAGACAAAAACAAGCAATATCTCGCTTATGGTATCTATATCTTCTTTGAAGCACTCATTTTTGTGCCGTTAATTTATATAGCCGCAGTTTATATGGACTCAGGGCCTGAGATTCTTAATCAAGCGGCAATCGTCACTTTAGCATTATTTACTGGTCTATCTGCAGTTGTTTTACTGACCAAGAAAGACTTTTCATTTTTAAAAACAGGACTCGCCATAGGATTCTTTGTTGCTATTGGTCTTATCATAGCAGGAACGCTTTTTGGCTTTAATTTAGGACTATGGTTCTCAGTAGGGATGTGCTTATTAGCTGGTGGTTCTATCTTGTATCAAACCTCAAACATGGTGAATCAATATGGTGTCGAAGACTATATTCCAGCAGCATTAGGTTTGTTTGCATCCTTGATGTTATTATTTTGGTACGTCCTTAGAATATTTATGTCTAGAGATTAAAATAGAAAATAACTATGAAAAAAGCTCTGATTATCCAGAGCTTTTTTCTTGTACAGCATAAATTAATTTCACTGAATTTTAGTTAATACTTCCATATGGAATTTGTGTATATTGCTCACTTCATTTTCGAAATTTGCCATTAATGAAGAAAGCAATAATTATAGGTGCTGGTCCCGCTGGTATTAGCGCATCCTATATTTTGACAAAAAATAATATTGAAGTTGAAATATTCGAGGCTTCCCCTCACGTTGGTGGTATGTCTAGGAGTTTTGATCTTTGGGGACAAACAGTAGATTTAGGACCTCACAGATTTTTCTCAAAAGAACCTAAAGTTAACGACTTCTTCGACGAAATTTTGAAGGATGACTTCACAAACGTTGCCAGATTAACACGCATATATTACAATAAAAGATTTTTTGATTATCCGTTAAAACTATTTAATGTTTTTAAAAATCTTAATATCCTAACAATATTGAGCATTCTTTACTACTATGTAAAGCAACAAATTAGACCAATAAAGAATCCAGCTAGTTTTGAGGGCTGGGTAACAAACAGATTTGGGTATAAGTTATACAGTATTTTTTTTAAAAATTATACAGAGAAGCTTTGGGGCATACCTGGATCTAAAATTGATTCGGATTGGGCTGCACAAAGGATTAAGGGGTTGTCTTTGGTTGAAGCCATTATTAATTCTATTAAAAGTGATTCAAATAATAAGCATAAAACGCTTGTCGATCAATTTAAATATCCGAATGGAGGAACAGGGTCTTTATATAACAAAGCATTAGAGCAGGTTATATCCAACAATGGTGTTCTGCATAAGAAAGAACCGATTGTAAAACTAATCATTGAGAACAATGTTTGTAAAGGTGTGATAACCAAAGATGGTAAAGAGCATTTATCAGACTATGTAATTTCTTCTATGCCAATAACGCATCTAATCAAAGGAATTGTTGATACACCACAATTTGTTCTAGATGCCGCAGACAAGCTCTATTTCAGGAATACAATTTTAGTGTATCTCGAAATTAACAAAGAGGACATTTTTAAGGATAATTGGATTTACATCCATTCGCCTGATGTAAAACATGGGAGAATAACAAACTTTAGAAATTGGGCTCCAAGTCTTAATAAAGGCAAAAAAAGTTCTATTTTATGTATGGAATTCTGGGCTTTTGATGATGACATCTGGAAAGAAGATGACGCTTATCTTGCCAAACTTGCAGAAAAAGAAATAAAACAAATCAAGTTAATAGATGCAGATGAAATCATAGAGAATGTATCTATTAAGAGGGTGCCTAAGTGTTATCCTGTTTATGAAGTGGGTTATAGGGAACATCTAGGGATTATTGAGACTTATCTCAACACAATTAATAATTTAATGCCAATTGGTAGATATGGGGCTTATAAATATAATAATCAAGACCACTCTATTTTGATGGGTATTTTAGCGGCAGAAAAAATTGTACACAATCTAGATCTCAATTTATGGGATATTAATACAGATACAGATTATCAAGAAGATGGCGAGGTCAAAGACGTTTTGATTCAATAAATAGTTTTGTCATTTTTATAAAATCAGATAGTCCGTATAGTGCTATAAATAAATATAGGCTTAAAATTGGAACCATAAAACGAGAAGCTCCTAATGGTCCAGTTAGAAAAGCAACATATAAAATTAGTATTAAAATTATCCAAAATATAAGTTTGCTATGTCTAAGTTTGGTAGCTAAGAAATATCCAAATCCCAAGAACTTTAGAATGTTAAATAATAGAACCAAATTAAAGCATATAATAATCAATACAGGTTGAGTTTTTAGATAATTTAGTCCCCCTTTAATACCACTTTCGTTAAGATGTTTTAATAATCCTACTTCTTCTTTTTCGGAATTCAAACCAAAGAAATTAGACATATCAAATCTTCCTGGGTCAATAAAAATTCTAAATACACCTTTTATGTGGAATATTGAATAATGAAAAAAGTCTTTTTTTATATAGTCAATTGAAGTGTTGTTTAGATAGTCTAGTCTTTCGGGATAATTATTGATTTTACGACTTTCTTGTTTGATTAAATTATTAATGCTTTGCGCATATTCGGGCCCATATTTGTTAGTATGAAAATAGCGAAGATTATAATTTACAATATTGTATTGTTGAATACTTGAGAAATTGTAAGCTCCAGTTCTTTTAAAATTCCATTGGCAATAAAGAAATAATGCTAACAATGGTATAATTGAATAAATAACCCCTCGCTTATAATTTATGCGTCTACTTATGTAATACGTAATTACGATATTTGGAAAAACGAAAAGGTAAAAAACAGGTTTAGCGAGAAACAATAGGGCAACCAGAATTTGATAAAAAATTAAGTATTTCGAAGACTTTTTTGTTAGAAACTTGTGCAAAACGTAAATGGTAATTACAATTAAAAATTGCAAAAATATTTCACTCATTAATAGGTTGGAGTAAATGAACTGATTAAGAGATGAAATTATGAATAAAAATAAAACTAGGCTGTTGGCCTTTCCGAAATAGGATTCAAATATGGACTTAGTTATTAAAATGCTAGACACCGACAATACACTTTGAATGCAAAGTATGGAGATTTTAGAATTGAGAAAACCAGTAGCAAGAATAATAAAAAGGGAGTAAAGCGGAGGTCTTTTGGTGTAAAATTCGGGGTTAATAGATTCACTTAAGTCTCCACTGTAAAATTGAAAATCAGATATTATATTTTTAGCAAGATTGAAATATTCTGAACTGTCTCGTAGAACAAAATAATTATTTTGAAAGATTTTATAAACTAAGAACATTAGCTGTATAACAACTAGGGTTGTTAGAAATTTATTTGTTCTGAAAAGTATCTTCATATTAAGAAACGAGCGTTTATATCTTAATCTGTCTATTAATTTGTTGTTGTAACGAAATAAAAGTTTCAGTTCTTGATACACCTTTAATACCTTGAATTTCGGTATTAAGCAAATGCATTAAATGCTCATTGTCTTTTGATAGAATCTTTATAAAAATACTCCATTCTCCGGTGGTATAGTGGCATTCAATTACCTCAGGTACTTTTTGGAGTTGTTTTACGGCTTCTGGATTACTAACTGCTTTATCTAAATACACACCGACAAAAGCCATAGTCGTATATCCAAGAATCTTCGGGTTAATTATAAATTTTGAACCGGCCAATAAGCCTGATTTTTCTAATTTTTTAAGACGTTGGTGTATGGCAGCACCAGAAATACCCACCTGTCGCGCGATTTCCAAAACAGGTGTTCTGGCATCTTCCATCAATGCTCTTAGTATTTTTTTATCTATGCCATCAATGTATATGCCTTTATCATTAACTTTCATCGAAGATTGATTTTCATTTCCTAGAAATCGGAAATCTTATAATTGTAATTTGTAATATAAAATTAGTAAATAGATTTCAAATTAAAACCTCAGTTCATACATTTAAAGGATTATAGCCTAAATAAGGAACTTCTTTCTCCTTAAATACTACGCCATAGGTTTCAAGCTCTTCTAGAATTGGTGTATACACTTCTTTAGAAATAGGAATCTGTACGCCTGGTGTGGTAATCTTTTTATTTAGAATATCAAGTGTGGCCATAGCTACTGGTAATCCCACAGTTTTTGCCATTGCTGTATAGGTTTGGTCCTCACCAACCACAACCATTGAAGTATCTATTTGATGCTTTTCACCATCGAGCTCATAACCAAACTTGTGGTACATAACGATCATATCTTTGTCGTCTTCACCAAGTGTCCAACTATCCATTAATATTTTTTGAAGAATTTGTGCTGGTGTCGCTTTATCGAGTTCAACTCTTTTTTCAGCATTAAAAATGTCTAGTTCCAAGAATTTATCCCAAACAATATCATCTTGATCAATTTTAAGCGCATGCCTGAACTTAAGTTCTACAGAATCTGTTGGGCTATATGGCAAAAAGGCGTTTACAAAGTCCCGGTAACTCATGTTGGCACTATCATCGATAGTGTAGCTATCGTCTGTCATACCTAATTGAACAAAAACATGCCATGCTCTGCTGAAACCAACGCGTCTCATAGTGCCGCGATATAACGTTTTTACATGGTCAAGACCATAAACATGCTGATACTTTAGCGAATCTCTGTTGGCATAGGCCTCAAATCGACCATAACCGTCAATATCTAAAAATTCGGTTCGTCTAAATAAACGATCGTATGGAATATATTTAAACTGATTTTCCTGCAAAAATTTCGCAGCACCGCCTTGTCCTGCCACCACAACATTTCTTGGATTCCAAGTAAATTTATAATTCCAAAGATTATTATCACTTTCAGGAGCTACCAAGCCGCCAGTAAACGATTCAAATAAAATCATTTTACCGCCTTTGTCTCTTATTCTATCAATCACTTGCATGGCACTCATATGATCAATGCCTGGATCCACACCAATTTCGTTCATAAAAACGAGGTTGTTGGCTTTTGCGTTTTCATCCAAGTCTTGCATTTCTTTACTTACATAAGATGCTGTGACCATGTGCTTTTTGTAAGTGATACAGTCTTTGGCAACCTCCATATGAAAGCGTGCAGGTAACATGGAAACCACAATATCTGCATCTTCTACAGCCTTACTTCGAGATTTAGAATCAAAGACATCCAAATGAATAATATTGACTTTAGAATCTTCACCAACTAATTTTTTAGCATTTTCAATATTAAGATCACCAATGGTAATTTCAAGATTTTCAGTATCTGATTTATCCAGTAAATATTTTATGAGGTAAGATGATGATTTTCCGGCACCAATGATTAAAATCTTTCGCATAGTGGCTTTATATGACTAATTTTGTGTAGCACGAATGTAATAAATACAGAAAGTAAAAGAAACCAAAATCTCACTTTACTTATGAACAAAAAAATATTAATATCAGGCAGTATTTTAGGAATTTTAGGTATCATTTTAGGTGCTTTTGCAGCGCATGGTCTAGAAAAGTTAGTAGATACAGATGCTATAAATTCTTTTGAGACCGGTGTGCGTTATCAAATATATCATGCTTTTTTTCTTTTGATATTGGGCAGTACATCATTTATAAGCTTAAAATCGAAAAAAGTAATCCTCTATGTAGTTATTTTAGGTGTGATTTTCTTCTCGGGTTCTATATATGGTCTAGCCACAAATAACCTCTCAAGTTTTAATTTTAAGACTATTGCACTGATTACGCCGATTGGAGGATTACTGTTAATTATAGCTTGGATTGTGATGTTAATCGGTATAATAAGAAATAAGGTCGATTAATGTCTTTCTGCCGTGCTGTTTTAAAATAAAGTTATAATTTTGCAGCCTAAACAACACAAAAATTATGGTAAACCATACACAATTAACGAAAACGATTTCGTTAGAAGATTACGGTATTAAAAATGCCCAAGTTCATTATCAATTAGAGCCTTCAAAGCTGCAAACCATTACCTTGGAAAAAGGAATGGGTAAAGAAACATCTAATGGAACATTGGCAATTAATACCGGTAAATTTACTGGTCGTTCACCAGAAGATCGTTTTTTGGTTAAAGATGATTATACAAAAGATAAAATTTGGTGGGGGAAATCCAATAAGCCAATCGATTCTGAGCATTTTGATTTTTTACAAAATGAAATTGAACATTACTTAAGCGGTAAGGAAATATTTGTTAGAGACGGTTATGTATGCGCAGATGCTAACTATAAAATGAATGTTAGAACGGTTACCGAATATCCATGGTCTAATATGTTTATTTATAATATGTTTTTAAGACCAACTGCTGAGGAGTTACAAAATTTTGAAGAAGAGTGGTTAGTATTATGCGCACCAGGTTATGAATGTCAAAACCCAGAAGCTCATGGTTTAAGACAAGGAAATTTTTCGATCCTAAATTTCACAAAGAAAATTGCTTTGGTAGGTGGTTCTGCCTATACGGGCGAAATGAAAAAGGGAATTTTTACAGCGTTGAATTTTATTTTGCCTGTGGAAAAAAATGTACTTCCAATGCATTGTTCTGCCAATGTAGGCGAAAATGGTGAAACAGCTATTTTCTTTGGATTATCTGGTACAGGAAAAACAACGTTATCTACAGACGAAAGTCGTCAACTCATTGGAGATGATGAGCATGGATGGACTGCAGAAAACACCGTTTTTAATTTTGAAGGTGGTTGCTATGCCAAAGCGATTAACTTATCTCAAGAACAAGAGCCTGAAATTTATGGTGCTATTAAACCTGGAGCTATTCTCGAGAATATCATTATGGACGATAATGGCAATGTTGATTTTGCTGATACTTCTATTACACAGAATACCCGAGTAAGTTATCCTATTTACCATATTGAAAATATAAAGACACCATCCATTGGAAAAAATCCTAAAAATATATTTTTCCTCACAGCTGATGCATTTGGTGTATTGCCTCCGATTTCAAAACTAGCACCTGCGCAGGCAGCCTATCATTTTATTTCGGGTTATACGGCTAAAGTTGCTGGCACTGAGGCTGGTGTGGTTGAGCCACAACCATCGTTCTCTGCATGCTTTGGAGCACCATTTATGCCATTACATCCAACTGAATATGCCGATATGTTGAGTAAAAAAATGACAGAAGCAGGTGTAAATGTTTGGTTGGTCAATACAGGTTGGACAGGTGGTCCTTATGGTGTAGGAACACGCATGAAATTAAAGTACACACGAGCTATGATTAATGCAGCGTTAAATGGAGATTTAGGCAATTACACTTACGAAGATTATCATATACATTCGGTATTTGGTGTGGCGCAGCCAAGAACTTGTCCTGGCGTGCCTACTGAAGTCTTGAGCCCTAGAGCTACGTGGAATGATGATGAAGCTTATTATAAAATGGCATTCAAACTAACCAATGCGTTTAGGGAGAATTTTAAGAAGTTTGAGTCCTATGCTTCAGAAGAGATTAGACGTGGTGGACCCCAACGTTATGCGTTTTAAATATCGTTACAAATGAATAGGCGATTCCATTTGGAGTCGCTTTATTTTTTCCAACGTACGGATTCCATTATACGCTTAATATCCTTTTTAAGGTATTCTGAAGCTGGGTAAATAGAATCGTAGTTGGGTTTGGCATAGAAATATAAGGAACCACTTAAAAAATGATTTATACTATCGGTTAAATAAAACTGAGATTGAGATGCTGCGTCTCCACCTACTTCGTATAGCATCCCGTAGACTTTAGTGTCTTTGTTTTCAAAAAGATTTTGTGATATCTCATCAGCTTTTAAGGTGTGTTTTTGAGTCAGATTTTGAGCATCTCTCAGTAAGCTGTCCAGATTATCTTCGGTTACGGTTTTATAAGTAAGGTAAATAGTAGCTTTTAAAGCAGGATATTTAATATTTATACCCTTAATTGCTCCTAAGGACTTCACCTTAGTTATAGGTTCTGCAAGTTCATTCTTTTCAAAGCTAAACGGAAGCGGCGTTATTGCTTTTTTATAAACGGCCTGAGGATATTCCAATCTTAAATAGCCTTTTGGTTTTGGTAGGGGATCGTCACCGCAACCTAATATAAAAAGACTCAAAATGGGTATTAGTATGCGTTTCATAATTTAGGTTTAAGTAGGGTTAGCTTAATTTGTTTAATACGTTTACGTTCTAAGGCTTCAATGGTAAAAACGTAATTTTTGAAATTTATTTTACTTCCTATTCTAGGGAAGCCACCAGATATTTCAAGCACAAAGCCAGCAAGGGTTTCCGCCTCTCCTTTTCTGCTTTCAAAATCTTCAAAATCATCTTCGATACCAACAATCTTGTAAACATCTTTGAGGGGAGTTTTTCCTTCAAAGCTATAGTTGTTATCGTCTAATTTTGTGTAGACTAAATCATCATCATCATATTCATCACTAATATCCCCTACAATTTCCTCGATTATATCTTCCAGGGACACCAAGCCTGAGGTGCCACCATATTCATCTACAACGACAGCAAGATGCACTTTTTTAGTTTGAAACTCAACCATTAAGTCATCTAATTTTTTATTCTCTGGCACAAAAAACGGTTCGCGAAGAATACTAGTCCAATCGAATTTCGTTTTGTTCAAGTGAGGCAATAAATCTTTCACATAAAGGACGCCTTTAATACTGTCAATACTTTCTTTGTAAACGGGAATTCTGGAATAACCGTTATCCACAATGTCTTCAATAATAGTTTCGAACGGTGTGTCAATATCTAAGGCAAATAAATCCATTCGTGGCCGCATGACCTGTTTTGTATCGGTATTTCCAAAAGAAACAATACCCTGTAATAACTTTTGTTCTTCGTGAGTGGTGTCGTCGGCATTGGTAAGTTCTAAAGCCTGTGAAAGTTGGTCTACGCTAAGATTAGAACGTTGCTTACCAAATTTATCTTGTATTTTAAGTGTTACAAAACGCATGGGCAAACTAATAGGTGAGAAAATAACGTCTAATACTTTTAGGGGTCTTGCCATAAAAGATGAGAACTTAACACTATTTCTACTGGCGTAAATTTTAGGTACAATTTCGCCGAATAAAAGAATTAAAAATGTTGCTGAAACAACTTCTAATAAGAATCTCAAAATTGCATTCGTAACATCTCTAAAGAGCGTTTCACCAATAAAGGCAAACAGTAATACAATGGCAATATTTATAAAATTATTAGCTACTAAAATTGTAGCTAATAATTTTTTAGGTCGCTCAAGTAAACTAGCGATAATCTGCATAGCTGAGGATTTACTATCAATACCTTCATCAATATTCGACTTTGTGAGTGAAAATAATGCGACTTCGGCTCCAGATATTAGAGCAGAGCAGGCAAGCAGTATTAAAAGCAATACGATACTTGTTATAAACGATGTATTGGTAACTAATAAATTTGAAATTAAAACCGTGGGTTCTGGATCCAAGATAAAATTAAATTAAATTAGAAAGGTAGATCATCATCGCCATCAGGCACTACGCTATTCTGATTTTGCTGCTGAGGTTGTGACGTTTGTTGCATGTTAGGCTGCTGTTGCCCTTGTTGTTGTTCGTTCTTGTTGGTTAGAAACGTAAAATCTGTACATTGTATTTCGGTAGAATAGCGCTCCATGCCTTTATCATCGGTCCACTTTCTAGTTTTAATACGACCTTCAATGTAGACCTTGTCTCCTTTGCTAAGGTATTTTTCGCAAATTTCTGCAGCTTTATTTCTAACTACTATATTATGCCATTCGGTATTGGAGACACGTTCGTTGGTTTGCTTATTTGTATAAGTTTCGTTAGTTGCCAATGGGAAACGACCGACGCAATTTTTATCATCGAAATAATGCATTTTTACTTCATCTCCTAAATGCCCTATTAGCATCACTTTATTTAACGTTCCTGACATAATAAAATTGATTTTGCGTACAAAGTTACTCATTTTGATATCACACCTTTAAAATTAATAAAAAATTGTGAGTTTCTATGTGGTCTGAAAGTTGAAAGCATCAATAAATTTCCCAATTAGAATTGGTACAGGATATTTTTTGACCTCACTAATAGGAATTGATGAATTGGGTAATTGGTCGACTTCTATAATCCAAAACTTTGTATGTAAATGCTGATGTGAGAGTTTGTGGACGTAATCCGTTTCGTTATAAAGCGAATATTCAAAATCGGTACATTCTAAAATAGTATCTTCAGTATTAAGCTTTTGAAATTCGTCTACTTTTAAGCTTTTCTCGGATTCGATCAAAGGAAATTGATACAGGTTTTGCCATATGCCTTTTCCTATTCTTTTTTCAAGAAAAGTGTTTTTGTCATTATCAATAAAGACCAAGAAGTTAAAATATTTAGTAGTGACTTTAGTTTTCTTAAGCTTAACAGGTAATTCATTGACTAAATTCTTTAGAAGTGCAACGCAACGATCATTAAAAGGGCAAACGATGCAATATGGGTTTTTAGGTTTACATTGTGTAGCGCCAAACTCCATTATTGCTTGATTAAATGTGGCAGGTTGCTCCTTATCAATCAATGAAGAAGCTAAGGTCTTAAACTCTTTGATTCCAGCAGTAGAGTTAATAGGTGTGTCAATACCAAAAAAACGCGATAATACCCGATAGACATTCCCATCGACTACAGCAGCAACTTGATTAAAGGCTATTGAGGCGATGGCACTTGCAGTGTAATCACCGACACCTTTCAACTTCAAAAGATCCTTGTAGTTGTTAGGAAACTTACCATCTAGATCAAAAGCGATATGTTTTGCGGTAGAATGTAGATTTCTTGCTCTAGAGTAGTAACCTAAGCCTTGCCAAAGTTTTAGGACGTCTTGTTCTGAGGCATTGGCTAAGTCAAAAATTGTAGGGTATTGTTTTATAAAAGCTTCGTAATAAGGTAAACCTTGTTTAACCTGAGTTTGCTGCAAAATGATTTCTGACAACCAAATAAAATAGGGGTTTTTGGTGCTTCGCCATGGTAATTTTCTTTTATTGTCTGAATACCAGTGAATTAGTCGTTGCTTAAAATCCATTATCATTTTAAAGTGTTAATGCAAAATTAAATCTTTATCACGTTAAATTTTAATTAATTACGTTTGAAATATTGAAATTAATTTACATATATTTGCATCCCTTAGAATTATAGTAACCCTAAAACTAATAACAATGACAAAAGCCGATTTGGTAGCTAAAATATCTGATAAATTGGGTATAGAAAAAGGTGATGTACAAGCTACAGTGGAAACTTTTATGGAAGAGGTAAAATCATCTCTAGAGAGCGGAGATAACGTATACTTAAGAGGTTTCGGAAGTTTCATTATTAAAACAAGAGCTGAAAAAACAGGTCGTAACATTTCAAAAAATACTACGATTAAAATACCAGCTCACAACATACCAGCTTTTAAGCCTGCTAAAGTGTTTTTAGAAGGTGTAAAATCTAACGTTGAAGTAAACTAAAACATTAATTTAAAAAAGCATTATTCATTATGCCAAGTGGTAAAAAAAGAAAAAGACACAAGGTAGCGACGCATAAGCGTAAAAAACGTAGACGCGCTAATCGTCACAAAAAGAAATAGGCTGGGGAAAAGTAGTTTTAAGACTACTTTTTTCAGTTTTAAAGAAACGTTCTTTGATATAGAATTTCAGCACATTTAATAGAGTGTGCTAAAGTTTGCTGGATATTACATCCTGTGTCAAATAATTTAGTAAAATCCATCTAACTCAATGAAGAGCTAGATATAAATTAACATTATGAACAAAGAATTAATCGTAAGATCAAGTTCAGATATTGTTGATTTTGCCTTATTAAAAGATGGAAAACTTATTGAATTACATAAAGATGAAGAGGACAATAACTTTGCAGTTGGTGATATTTTTATTGCCAAAATACGCAAGGTTATGCCAGGTCTAAACGCTGCGTTTGTCAACGTAGGTTACGAGAAAGATGGTTTTTTACACTATCACGATCTAGGTCCAAAATTACCTTCTCTTTTAAAATTCATTAAACGTGTAAGCACAGGAAAATTAAGAGATTACACTCTTAAAGACTTTCCGATGGAAAAGGATTTAGACAAGCATGGCAAAATTGTCAATGCTTTAAAGTCCAATCAATCCATTTTAGTACAAGTAGTTAAGGAACCAATTTCCACAAAAGGACCACGCATTAGCTCAGAATTGTCTATTGCTGGTAGATATATTGTCTTGGTACCGTTTTCTAATCGTATTTCAATTTCTCAAAAAATTGAATCGCAAGAAGAAAAAGACCGTTTAAAGAGACTTGTTAAAAGTATCACACCTAAAGGATTTGGTGTTATTATTCGTACTGTAGCTGAAGGCAAAAAAGTTGCCGAGCTAGATAGTGATTTACAGAATTTGCTGGGACGATGGACCGCAATGTGTAAAAAATTGTACAAAGCACATCATCCTACCAAAGTACTTGGAGAAATGAATAAAGCATCCTCAATTTTGAGGGATATTTTTAATGATTCATTTTCTGGTATCGTAGTAGATGACGAAGAATTGTACATACAAGTAAAAGATTACGTGCAACAGATTGCACCGAAAAAAGAGTCTATTGTAAAATATTACAAAAACGGAGTTCCAATTTTCGAAAAATTTGGAATAGAACGTCAAATTAAAACATCGTTCGGAAAGACCGTTTCCATGGCAAAAGGAGCTTACTTGGTAATAGAGCATACAGAAGCTATGCACGTTATAGACGTAAATAGTGGTAACCGTTCTAATAAACAAAAAAGCCAAGAAGACACTGCTTTGGAAGTAAATATGATTTCTGCTGCGGAAATTGCTCGCCAATTGCGCTTGCGTGATATGGGAGGCATAATTGTTATTGACTTTATTGATATGGGTCGAGCCGAGAACAGAAAGAAGCTTTACAACTTTCTCAGAGATGAGATGAAAGACGACAAAGCAAAGCACAAAATATTGCCGCCGAGTAAGTTTGGGTTAGTGCAAATAACCAGACAACGCGTTAGGCCAGAGCGCAATATTAAAACTAAAGAACAGAATCCAAATCTAGTAGGTGGAGCCGAAATCGAGGCGCCAATTAAAGTGGTGGAACGCATTAAGCAAGACCTAGAAAGGATTTTGAAAAAAGACTATAAAAAGATAACCTTAAACGCGCATCCTTTTATAGCTGCCTTTTTAACCAAAGGGTATCCATCAGTACGTACAAAGTGGTTCTTTGAACATAAAAAATGGGTAAAAGTTTTACCTAGAGATGCTTACACTTATCTTGAATACCATTTCTTTGACAAAGATGGTAACAAAATCAAATAATATCTATTAAAAAAAGCCCAATTGAAACTTCAGTTGGGCTTTTTTCTTTTGACTTTTTATATAATAGAACGTTGAAGAACATTCAAAAACATTATAACTATAGCTTGACTAATTTAGTTGTCATAGTTTGGTTATTATCGTTTTCAACTTTTACAATGTACATTCCAGTATTTAAGGTTGAAATATCAAATGCATCTGTTCTAGTAAAATCGCCTTTAAAGGACTTAACCATTTTGCCAGTTAAGTCATAAATTTCAAGGTCAGAGACATTAGTATTTATGCTAAATGATGAACGAGATGGATTCGGGTAAATAGTGAATCCAAATAACTCATTGTCATCTACACTTAGAACATTGGAAGGTTGATTTCCTAAAATTCTGAATTGTCCTGCAGGAATGGTAATCGAAGCTGTAGAATTAGCAACCGTTGTAGTTCCTGAGGAATCCATTAAATCATACCATGTGGTTGTTACACCAGCAGGGAAATTTGTATTTACCGTTTGAGATACCACATCGAAATTGGCAAGAATGATAACATTCTTCAATTCTGAAGTTGGTATTGAATTATCGAAGATGTCAATTCTTGGTGTGAAATCTCCTGAAGTCATGGTGTAATCACCTTCAAAAACGGGCTCTTCAGTTTTTAGTTTATGGAGTTTAGACCAATCTTGGTAAACTTGTGCTCTTACGGCATCTGTTAACCAATTATTCACCCATTGTGGTTGAGGCTTAGTGTCTAACTTACAATCGCCGTTACCGTCACCATCACCAGGGAAATTGGTAGTTCCATTTGAACAAGTAAAAATAGAATTTTCCATGCCTAACTCTCCGAAATGCCATATCATTTTTGGACCTGGCACCATAACAGAAACTGCTGCTAAAGGCGACATTCTCGATATCGCTGTATTAAGATCTTGTATATTATGTCCAGAATTACTTGTGTTTCCAAAAGCTAAATTCTTGTACATTAAACGCTCTTCGTCATGGCTTTCTGGATAACCCACAACTCTAGGTCCATTAAACTGAGAACGGGAGTTATGACCAATACCATTAATATTTTTATTACCATTTTGTCCCATGGTCAGCTCATTGTAAGGGTCGGTCATTTTACCCCACATCATTACACCTTTACCCTCTGCATATCTATAATTTGCCCACTCTTTTTCTTCATTTTCACTCCCTAAGTGTTCAAAAATTACATAGTGATCTGAATCTAAGGACCAAGAATAATCTGCATATTCTTTAAGTATATCTACACGGTCTTGTTGGTAATTGTTGGTGCAGCTTTCGTCATTAGAACTACAATTTTGTGTAAAACCTTTGGTTAAATCCCAACGGATCCCATCAATCCTAAAGTCTTGGACCCAATGTTCTACAACCCTTTTCGTATAAGCTCTGGTAAATGAATTTGAATGATCAAAGTCTGAGCCTACATTATAGCTGTGCCTAGGCGAAGTGTTAAAATAAGGATTTTCTGAGCTTGGCCCGCCCCAACCGTCACCATCGGGATCATCCATCCACATTCTAACCATTGGATTGCGACCAAAAGCATGGTTTATGGCTAAGTCTAATATAACTGCGATACCATTTTGATGACATAAGTCTACGAATTCCTTAAACTTATCTTCAGTACCATAATATTTATCTAAAGCCATATGAAAAGAGGTGTTATAGCCCCAGCTCTCATTACCCTCAAATTCCATTACTGGCATTAATTGTATGGCATTAACATTAAGGTTTTTAAAATAATCTATGCGATCTATAAGATCTTGATAATTCTTATTCGTATCAAAGTCTCTTATAAGTACTTCGTAAATTATTAAATCTTCTTTTTTGGGTTTAACGAAGTTAGTAACCTGCCAATTGTATGGTGTTTGATCGGTTTGAAATAAAGATACCTCGCGTTCTTGTCCGCTTGGATATGACGGTATATTCGGATATGATGAAGCAGGTATAAAAGGATCATCAAAAGGCGATAAAACTAAAGTTGAGAATGGGTCAGCTGTTTTTACCATAGCTGGCGATGTACCAGAAGGTGTTTTGTCTACAACCCAATATTGAAAGGTCTGTAATTCTCCAATATCAGCTGGCTCTAAAGTTATAGTCAACCAGAATTTATTATTCCTAGAAGGATCACGTTTCATAGCATAAGAGGTGTCTGGTTGCCAGTCATTAAAACTGCCCGCGATGTAAACAAAATCTTTTCCAGGTGCGTAAAGCACAAAAGTCACTTTTGATGGATCATTTGGGTCATAATTAATGCCGTCCTCAAAACTTCCACTCCATATTTGAAAATTAGTATTAGGGTCTATTAAAGCACTAAAGCGCTTTGTTATTGTAGTACCATTTAGTACAGCGGTTAATTCATAGTTTTTGTTTTCTGTAATATTTGCGTCAGTATAGGAATAACTTGATACAGAATTTGCAGTATCTATAACCTGACCATTAGCACTAAGAGTATAGTTAGCATTACCTCCAATATTGGATGCAGTAATGTTTAAGCTCTCACCAGAATTAATGATGGAAGTATCCTCAGTTGGTGAAGAAAGACTTAACTGAAAAGTACCAACTTCAAAAATAAAGTCGTTACAACCACTGGCTTTAAATTCCTCTGAACCATCAGCATTTCTAAATACCATACCCATTAATACAGCATTTGCAGCTTGCGTAGGTGTTAAGCCATAATAGGTTTCTGGTACCAAAGTAATAGAATAAATACCACCACCTTGACTGGTCATTTCTCCAACACCATCATCTTGGCCCCAATTTCCAATAACACTAAAACCAAAGGCATTAGATTCATCTCCAATACCAGAATGCATATAAACTTTACTTGGATTGTTAAAGCCATTGCAGTCCGTTGCACTGCTGTTTATATCAAGAGTGATGGTTATACTTTCGTCAACTTCAAATGGATTCGGAGTAATTGTTACTTGAG
Source organism: Winogradskyella flava (assembly GCF_014243395.1). GTDB lineage: Bacteria > Bacteroidota > Bacteroidia > Flavobacteriales > Flavobacteriaceae > Winogradskyella > Winogradskyella flava. The sequence continues at coordinate 984,325 of NZ_JACLCP010000001.1, forward strand.
CGTAAGATAGTATAGCAGTTCCTACGAGTAGGATTGATAAGTAAAACTTTTTCATAGTCATTGTTTTTTAATAAAAAAGGGCTAATTGAATCAGCGATTAAACTTTTCAGTTAGCCCTTTAAAGGTTTTAAGACAAAATCATTAGTTAATTCTATTTAACTGATAGCTATTGTCATTAAAATCAATTCTTATTCTGTAATTACCAGCAGTCACTGCTATATTATTGTCAGGATCTTGATCTAGTATTCCATCTCCACCTGCATCACCAAAATCTCCGCCCCAAGTATTATTGTTACGGAATTTAATTTCACCATCAATTAAAGCAGCCAGATCACCAACATAAACATTAGGATTGACTTGCGTTAAAGCAAAATCATCACCAGCGCCACCCCAATCGTTAAAACCAGAACCAACTACGCCCCAAACATCACTAGCTTCTAAAGTATAGCTTAGGTCATTTAAATTAACAGTAAGTAAGTAATGACCTGCAGTTACAGCTATATTGTTATCTGCGTCTTGATCTAAAATACCGTCACCGTTAGCATCGCCATAATCTCCTCCCCAAGTATTATTAAAGCGAAGTTTCATTTCGCCATCCATAAGTCTTACTCCTACTTTAAAAGTATCTGTTGTATAGTCATAGTAAGTCTTGGCGTCAGGACCAGCACCTCCCCAGTCATTCCAAGCCGAGCCTACAATTCCCCATGAGAATGGCTCAATTGTATAGGCATTTGTACTTGTATTAATTGTTATCTTATAGTTACCAGCTGTAACGGCTATGTTATTGTCTGGATCAGCATCTAATACACCGTCACCATTAGCATCACCTAAGTCACCACCCCAAGTATCGTTTTCTCTAAATTTAATCTCACCATCAACAAGAGTAACATAGGTTACGATAACGTCTGCTTCAGATGAGGTATAAAATGTTCCATCAGGTCCAGCACCTCCCCAGTCATTATAACCAGAACCAACAACGCCCCAAGAAGCTGGCATAATTTCGCTTCCACCAGTATCCATTTGCTCTAATAACTCAACGTTTAGTACTAGCGCGTTAGAAAATGCTTCTGTACCACTACCATTATCACCTGGGAAAGCTCTTAGCCTTACTGAAAAAGAACCTGTGTTAGGTGCAGCAGAGTCAGGATCATCATCCAAACCTGCCTCGATGGCTATTGTCATCATTTGACCAATAGTCATTGCTATTTCGTTATTAATGGACTCTTCAACAACATTTGCATCAGTAAAATCGCCAGAAATAGAACTTTGCAATTGATACGTTACATTGGTAGACGTACCAAAATCTGCATTGCCCCAAGTAAATCTCTCACCTAAATTACCTGTAGTTGAAGTTGATAGTATATAGTTATCTTGAACTGAATTTGTAAATACAAATCCTTCTGGATCTTGTGTTGTGAAAACAACGTCATCTTCTGTTTCACAACTGTTAAAACTTATTAAGGCAAAGATGAAAAGGCCTAAAATTGATAATTTTTTCATGTTATTCTTTAAATGTTAATTAGTATCCTGGGTTTTGTTCTAAATTGGTGTTTATACCTAAGTCTGTGGCCGGAAGTGGCATTAAATCCCTGAAAGATTCTGTTGTTGTACCTTGTTGTACACCACCTTTCCATTGCCATACGCCATTATCAGAAAATTGATCAAATCTAATGAGATCCGTTCTTCTATGTGCTTCCCAATATAATTCTCTTGAGCGCTCATCAATAATAAAATCTAAACTAAGATCTGACTCGGAAATATTACCACTCGTATCTCCATAGGCGCGTTCTCTCAATTGATTAATATATCCTACGGCGGTACTCATTGAGCCACCACCACCTCTAACTACAGATTCAGCGTACATCAAATATGCATCAGCTAATCTAAACATAGGAAAATCAATATCCGTATGATCACCTGTGGAATCAGATCCAGGGTTGCCATTGACATCTACATTTCTATATTTAGCAACAGCATAGCCATCAGTAAATGATGCTACAGTTAAAATATCCTTGGTTTGACCATCAGTATACAATAGTTCTCTACCATCTGCTGAGTTTTCTTCATCAGGAAATTGCTCTACAAATGTCGGAGTCGTTCTTATACCGAACCATCCACCATTGATGCCGAACTCGGCTGGATTCATAGATCCACCCACAGGAGCATGTGTTAAAAATGTCATGCCACCAAAAGCTTGAGTTCTTAATCCGTCAAAAGGGATAGTGAATATAACTTCTTCTTGTGCGCCATTAGAATTATTGTCTGCTAAGAAAGAATGAAAGTAAGGGATGTCAGGAATTGAATAGCCCGCACCGATTATATTGTTAGTATAAGTGATAACATCTGCATATCTAGATGTTCCGGTATATACTTCAGCATTAAGATAAATCTTAGCCAGTAACATCCATGCTGCACCTCTATCTGCTCGTCCATATTCATTACCTCTTGGTGCAACCATTTCATCCAAGATATCTAATAATTCACTTTCTACGTAGTTGAATAAATCAGCTCTTTGAATCTGAGGAGGTAAAAATGCACCAATAGGATCTTCTTCTGTGACAAAAGGAGGATTTGCATACAAATCCATAGCGTGCCAGTAAGTTAGAGCTCTCATGAAACGAGTTTCTGCTCTATACGTTTGAATTTCTGCTCTTAGATCAGATGATACACCTCTAGAATCTAATTTAGCTCCAGTAGTTTGACGTAAAAACTCATTACATAATGCTACTTGATACATCAAGCGACTATACATTGTTCTTATAAATTCGTTACCAGAAGTCCAAACTTGACCATGCAAATCTTGAATGGTACCATCATTCCAAGCGATAAGCGCTTCATCTGTAGTTAGTTCTTGCATTTTCCAATACAGTCTTAAATAATTGGAAAATCCTTCATCTAAACCTTGAAGATCAGGTGCTCCCGCAGGACCTTCCTGACCACTCAAAGAAATACCAGCATATATTTTCCCTAAAAATTGTTTGTAGGCAGCTGGATCTTCAAAGGCGGCGTCAGCAGTAAGACGATTGTCTTCTGGCTGCAAATCTAGACGGTCTTCACAAGATTGTACTAATAGTACAAATGCAAACACCGTTAAGATACTTTTAATTGTTCTTAACATCATAGCTTTGTTGTTTATATATTTAGTTTTCATTTTTTTTAAAATGTAAAGTTTAAGCCTAGTACAACGTCTCTGGTTCTGGGATAGAAACTGTTCTCTATACCATTACCAATTTCAGGGTCAAGTCCATCATATTCAGTAATTACAAAAAGATTTGTTGCAGTTAACGATGCTCGCAATGTTATCTTTTCAAATGGTATTGTGTAACCTAATGAAATATTATCCAATCTTACAAAGTCAGCACGTTCTATATACAAATCTGAAAACAAATTTTGATTTTCAAAACCAGTATCCAAGAAGCTAGCATGAGCATTCGCTTGATAACCCGGTTGATTTACCACAGCATTAATATTACCTCTATCAGAAGCACTATTATTATAAACATAGTTTCCGAAACTTCCTCTAAATGTAAAGTTTAGATCTAGGTTTTTATATCTAAAGTTATTGGTGAAACCGATAAAAGCATCAGGTGTTGCCTTTTTATAAGGTTGCCTGTCTGCTTCGGTAATTTGATTATCACCGTTAACGTCTACATACGCACCCTCAATAGGATTACCATTGTCATCGTAAACCTGACGCCATACAAAGAATGTAGTTGGGTCATAACCTTCCCTTAATATTTGAATATTATTTCCTACGCCGCCAGATATACCACCTGTTAAGATAAAATAATTAGGATCATTATTCAAACTTAAGCTCGTGATTTCTTGTTCTTGGAACGTTATATTAAAATTCGCATCCCAACCAAAATCTTCTTGCTGCGCTATAACTCCATTTAGGGTAAATTCTAAACCTCTACTGGTTACCTGTCCTACATTTGTTGTAAGAAGGTCAGTCAAATTTGAACCTGCTGCGGTTGGAATCGTAGACAATAGGTCTTCTGTTTCTCTGTAATAGGCATCTACAGTACCGTTTAATCTATTATTAAAGAAACCAAAATCCAATGCAACATTATATTGATCTGTCTTTTCCCATGTGAGATTTTCATCAAAGCCTTCAGGCCTTAATGTATTAATAAATATTGGCTGTGTTAAATCAATTTGTCCATTAGGTTGTGCATATCCAAATTGCACATTGGCAGCATCGTTACGAGATGGGGTATAAATACCTAAATAACCGTAGTTAAGATCATTCAACTCTTGTTGACCTGTTTGTCCCCAGCCTGCTCTAAGTTTTAAATTGGAGAAGAATGAATTTTCCATCCAAGATTCATTAGTGATTTTCCACCCTACAGAAACTCCGGCAAAGTCACCCCAACGGTTGTCCTCACTAAATCTTGATGAACCGTCACGTCTATAACTAGCAGAGACCAGATATCTATCCGCAATATCAAAGCTAGCTCTCGCGAAATAGGACTCTAAGGAATTACGATTAATATCTGTTTGTGTAATTCTAGTATTGGTTTGTCTATCAAAGAAACCTTCAATATAAAATTCTTGAAACGCATGACCTGCCGTAATATCTACCACTGTATTTATAGACTCAATATTCTTTTTATAATTTAAATAGAAATCTAAAGAGGTATTACGGTTTAATCCAGAAGAAACTTCATTGGTTTCAGCACCGCCCAAGACATTAGGATTTGCGGCTTCAAATCTGTAACCATCATTCTCAGCGTAATCTATACCTGCATTAAGGTTAAGGCGCAAGTCTTTTAAGAACCAAAACTTGTAATCAATATTGAAGTTGGTAATAGCACGCTTACTCGTTTGTCTGTCAACGTCATTTGCAGGATCTAAAAGGAAAAGTGGATTCACTGGTGCCAAGTTAGCACTTGTACCATACTGTGTATACTCACCATTTTCGTCAAAAGGCGATTGTGTTGGATCAAATGATATTGCTGACCCGATGGCACCTGTATTGGCAAAATCATTTTCTACCTGAGATAAGTTTGAAGTCAATGTCAACTTTAAATCATTATCTAACAATCGTTGTACAAAGGCCATATTCGCACCTGTTCTTTCGTTAAGACCACCTAATGGATCTTGTTGCGAAGCGTGATTAAGATTTACTCTAAAATTAAAGTTCTCGTATCCTTTTGAAACGGTTAAATTATGTATGGCACCATTCACCGTTTTATAGATTTCATCTTGCCAGTCCGTGCTCGCATTTCCTAACGTTGAGGAATCAAAACGAGCATCTGAAGCCAAAGCTCTATACTCAGCGGCAGATAGTACATCTACCGTATTCGCTACAGTTCTTGTAGATGCCTGTAAGCCATACTCTACTTTAAATGGCTGATTAGCACGTCCTTTCTTTGTGGTAATTAAAATAACGCCATTAGATGCTCTAGACCCGTAAATAGCTGTTGCTGAGGCATCTTTTAAAACAACAAAATCTTCAATATCAGCTGGGTTAACAGCGTTTAATGCATTAGCTGTACCTTGTGCACCACCACGCTGATCAATTGGAAGCCCATCAATTACAATAAGTGGATCGTTTGTTGCAGATAATGAAGCACCACCACGAATTCTAATTTCTCCACCTTCACCCGCTGCACCGCCACCAGTGGTAATACGTACACCTGCAGCTTTACCTGCAATAAGCTGTTGAGGCGCTACAATGGCACCTCGGTTAAATTCTTCATCACCAACTTTTTCTACAGCTCCGGTAGCATCTTGTTTAGTTGTAGAACCATAACCAATAAGAACCACCTCATCTAACTGGGCAGCATCTTCTGCTAAGGCTATATCCAAAGTAGATTGTCCATTATAAACAATTTCTTGAGTGGTGTAACCCAAATAGGAGATGACGATAGTTTCACCATCATTGACTTCAATGGAGTACTTACCATCAAAATCGGTAGCTGTTCCACGTGACGTCCCTTTAATAATAACATTTACGCCAGGTAATGGCATTGCGTCTGCTTTGTCTGTAACTGTACCCGTGACTGTTGTTTGAGCAAACAGAGTTGCTGGCACCATAATTAAACAGATTAATAAAGCATTTAAGAATGTTTTCATACAATATTTTTAAGTTAATTGCTTAGTTAATTGATTTATATTTTCACTTCTTGGTGTTAAATCTATGTAAAATTAATGTGTTTACAGTGTTAAAAAACATGACGGATGTCACGAAAACGTTTTCGTGTTAAAAACTTTTAGTGAAATAGTTAGATGAACAGAAAAATAGTGAAAAAATGAGTATTTGTCAATATTTGGTTGTTAAAATTAGGAAGAACTGAAAAATGTGTAATTCTAAGTTTTAACGTATCTTCGTTTTCGTTAGCATTTTTAAACATTATTCATGAAAAGAAAAATAACGCTTAAGCAAATAGCTAGAGAATTGGATGTGTCCATTTCAACAGTATCAAAAGCTCTAAGAAACAGTGCTGAAATTAGCGAAGATACCAAGCAAAAAGTCCAAGCATTTGCAAAACTTTACAACTATAAGCCAAACAATATTGCTTTAAGTCTTAAAAACAGGAAAACAAATACTATCGGCATTATTATCCCTGAGATTGTTCACCACTTCTTTTCTAAGGTCATAAGTGGTGTGGAGACTGTGGCCAATAAGAGAGGTTATAACGTAATTATTGGTTTATCTAATGAATCTTTTTCTAAGGAAGTCATCAATATGGAAATGCTTGCAAACGGCAGTATCGACGGTTTTATTTTGTCGATCTCTAAAGAGACGCTACAATTACAAGATTACCATCATTTTAACGAAACTATGAGTCAAGGTATGCCAATTGTCATGTTCGATAGGGTTGTGCCAGATATTAATTGCGATAAGATTATAGTAGATGATTTTAATGGCGCAAAAAAAGCTGTTGCCAAACTCATAAAAAATGGTTGTGAAACCATTGCCATTTTAACAACAAAAGATTATGTCAGTGTTGGTAAGTTAAGGACACAAGGTTATTTAGAAGCACTGCAGGAAAATGATATAACACCTGAAGCTAATCTTATTTTAAAACTGGATGACACCTTGGATTATGAAGTGCATTTAGATGCGCTTGAGACGGAAATTGAACAGCTATTTAAGCTAAATCCATCTGTAGATGGTGTGTTTGCTGTCAATGAATTATATGCCTTAACGGCCATGAAAGTCGCAAGGAAATTAGGTCTGGAAATCCCTAAAGATATTCAAGTCATTGGTTTTACAGATGGTGTTTTATCCAAACATGCGACCCCAAGTTTAACTACTGTAAGTCAACATGCACAGCAAATGGGGGAAAAAGCGGCTCATTTATTGATTGATAAATTAGAGAGCGAGAACGAAGATGAAGAAGAAGTTTATCAAACGTTAGTAATAGAGACGGAATTGATAGAAAGAGAGTCTACTAAATAGAGATTTAACATTGCCGTTTTAAAATATTATATATCTTTACCGCAAAATCAAAACTTATATTTTCACTTCTACAAATAAGTTTTGATAAGCGTTGCTTGTCAGAATAGTATTAATTTAAACATACTATTTCATGAAAAAGCGTATTCTCGGATTTTGGGAAATTTGGAACATGAGTTTCGGTTTCTTGGGTATTCAATTTGGTTTTGCTTTACAAGGTGGCTTTATGTCACGAATTTTTCAAACATTGGGTGCCGACAAGCATGATATCCCTTTATTATGGATTGCTGCGCCGTTAACTGGTTTGCTAGTCCAACCTATTATTGGTTATATGAGTGATAGGACTTGGCATTCCCGTTTTGGACGTCGACGACCTTATTTTCTGGTAGGAGCAATCTTGAGTTCCATTGCTCTATTTTTCGTTCCTTATTCTCCAGTCTTATGGGTTGCTGCAGGTTTTCTGTGGATACTTGACGCGTCTATCAATATTTCAATGGAACCTTTCAGGGCTCTAGTAGCTGACAAATTAGATGAATCTCAAAGAACCTATGGTTTTGTAATGCAAACGCTTATTATTGGAATTGGAACTTGGGTAGCGAGTAATTTACCTTGGTTTTTGTCTCAAATGGGTGTAAGTGACTCCGCAGATCCAGGTGTTATAACGGATTCTGTTAAAGTTGCTTTTGCAATTGGTGCTTTTGTCTTTTTAGTAAGTATCCTATATACTGTTTTTACAACAACCGAATATCCACCAGAAGATATGGAGGAATTTGAACGTGAGAAAGCACAGAAAAATCGTTTTATTTCAGATATTATTAATAACATAGGAAATATGCCTTCTACCATGAAGAAGTTAGGTGTTATTCAGTTCTTTAGTTGGTTTGCATTTTTTACCATGTGGAGTATGGCCAATCCTGCTTTAACAGAACATGTTTTTAAAACACCAGCGCCCATTGAAGCAAATTATGATATGACCAATGCTGCTGATATAGAAGCTTTCGATATTGAAAATACCGCATTTCAAAAAGCTTCTAATTCAGTAGGTTCAGCGATGGGAGTTTATGGCTTATCCTCTATGGCTTTTGCCCTATTATTTGTGTTTTATACAGCAAAGCGTAATGTTAATAGAAAATATGTACACATGGTATCACTATGTTTAGGTGGCTTAGGGTTTTTACTAATGATGGTAGTCTCACCAGAACAACTTAAATATTGTTTTATACTAATTGGTATTGCTTGGGGAAGTATACTTTCCATGCCTTACGCCATGTTATCGAGTTCTGTAGACCCAAAGAAAATGGGCATGTTTATGGGTATCTTTAATATGTTTATTGTCATACCTCAAATTATAGCGGCTCTTAACGGTATTAATTTTGTTTCAGGCCTATTAGGAGACGAAGCCATTAATGCCATGACAATTGCTGGTATTAGTTTAATCATTGCAGGGTTATGTAATTTTTTAATTACGGAGAAGTCAGCAATTTCATATCAACCTACTGAATAATAATAAATGAACAAAAAAGGATTCATATTCGATCTCGATGGTGTTATAGTCGACACTGCAAAATACCACTTTTTAGCTTGGAAAAAGCTCGCAAATAGTTTAGATATAGATTTTACGGAAGAAGAGAATGAACAATTAAAAGGTGTAAGTCGTATAAGATCGTTAGAGAAAATATTGTCATGGGGAAATAAAACCATTTCTGAAGACAAGTTTACTGAGCTTATGGCAAAAAAGAACGACGACTATTTAAGTCATATTTCAAGCATGGACGACAATGAAATTTTGCCTGATGTGCCGAGGGTCTTAGACTTCTTAATAGAACATAGACAGCCCATATCTTTGGGTTCTGCAAGTAAAAATGCACGAACAATATTAGAGCGTGTTCATTTAAAAGAGCACTTTGATACTATTGTAGATGGTAATGACGTAAGCAAGGCAAAGCCCGATCCAGAAGTGTTTTTAATTGCAGCGAAGCTTTTGGAAATGGAACCAGCACAATGTATCGTCTTCGAAGACTCTGTCGCAGGAGTTGAGGCAGCTAATGTTGCAAATATGATTTCGATAGGTATTGGAAGCGAAGACGTTTTAGGACATGCAACATACGTATTTAAGGATTTTACTGAAATCTCAAATGAGTTTTTGGAATCATTAATTGAAAATTAAAAAATAGAATGCACATGTTAGCATTCAAACAAAAATATACATGAATTTAGATTATATCATACCCAATGATTGGTCAATCTTAGAAGAAGGATTTGATCCAGAAAATATTAAAGCTTCAGAAAGCTTATTTAGTATTGGAAATGGTGCGATGGGACAACGTGCCAATTTTGAAGAAAAATATTCTGGTCCCACATTTCAAGGAAGTTATATAGCAGGAGTCTATTATCCAGACAAAACAAGAGTAGGTTGGTGGAAAAATGGATATCCTGAGTACTTTGCTAAAGTGCTTAACGCGCCGAATTGGATAGGAATCAATATCTATATTGAAGACGAAGTCTTAGATCTGCATACATGTAAAAAGATAGAAATTTTTAAAAGAGAGCTCAATATGAAGGAAGGTTGGCTATCTAGAAGTTTTATAGCGACCTTACAAAATGATATAAAAGTTGAAGTAAATACAAAGCGTTTTCTTAGTTTGGATATGGATGAATTAGGTGCTATTAACTATTCTGTTAAACCATTAAATTCTGATGCTTCAATAACGTTTAGGCCTTATTTAGACAGTGGTATTACAAACGAAGATACTAATTGGGATGATAAGTTTTGGGATACCTTGAATGTAAGTCATGAGAACAATCAAGCGTTTATTCAGGCGAAAACCATGAAGACTGATTTCTACACATGTACCTTTATGGAATCACAGGTTTTTATTGATGGTAAATCAATGATTATCGATCCAAATATCAGTGCCGACGCTAATAGCGCATCTTTCAGCTATAATTATAAGGTTAAGCAAAACGAAACTTACACTATTCATAAATTCGGCGGTTATACAGTTGACAGAAACCATGATAAGTATGAATTGGTCACAGCTGCAAAAAAAGTTCTAGAGAAAGCAACAAAAGCTGGATTTTCAACTTTACTTGACAATCAGAAAAAGGCTTGGGCCAAAATTTGGGATATGGCAGACATCACTATTGATGGTGATGTTAAAGCACAACAAGGTATCCGATTTAATATTTTTCATTTAAATCAAACCTATCTAGGCACTGACGCTAGATTGAATATTGGGCCAAAAGGTTTTACAGGCGAAAAGTATGGTGGAAGTACCTATTGGGATACAGAAGCATATTGTATTCCGTTTTATATGGCTACAAAAGACCAAAGTGTCGCGCGAAACTTATTGACTTATCGTTACAAGCATCTTCAGAAAGCGATAGAGAATGCTGAAAAGCTAGGCTTTAAAAATGGCGCAGCTTTGTATCCAATGGTAACCATGAATGGTGAGGAATGCCATAACGAATGGGAAATCACATTTGAGGAAATTCATAGAAATGGCGCTATTGCTTTTGCTATTTTTAATTATCATCGCTACACAGGTGATTATAGCTACATACCAGAAATGGGATTGGAAGTACTCATTGGTATTGCTCGTTTTTGGCATCAAAGAGCAACATTCTCTAAAGATAAAAATAAGTATGTTATTCTTGGTGTAACAGGACCGAACGAATATGAAAATAACATTAATAATAATTGGTATACGAACTATATAGCGCAATGGTGTATTAATTATGCTGTTGAAAACATTGAGCGTGTAGAATCTGATTTTACAACTGATTTTACACGAATAATGAATAAAGCAAAACTCTCAAAAGCAGAAATTGAGCAATGGCAGGAGGTAGCAGAAAGGATGTATTTTCCTTACTCTGAAAAGCACAACGTGTATTTACAGCAAGATGGTTTTTTAGACAAAGAATTAATTACGGTTGCAGATTTAGATCAAGCGCAGCGACCTATAAACCAAAAGTGGTCTTGGGATAGAATTTTGCGTTCACCATACATAAAGCAAGCGGATACACTTCAAGGCTTTTACTTTTTTGAAGATCATTTTACCACAGAAGAGTTAGAACGTCATTTTGATTTTTATGAGCCTTTTACCGTACACGAAAGTTCATTGTCACCTTGTGTACATAGTATTCAGGCTGCAAAATTAGATCGAATGGATCAAGCCTATACCTTTTATTTAAGAACATCTCGATTAGATTTGGATGATTACAATCACGAAGTACATGAAGGTCTCCATATTACGTCAATGGCAGGTACTTGGATGAGTATTGTAGAAGGTTTTGGCGGTATGCGTGTTAAAAATGATATGTTGACTTTTGAGCCAAAAATTCCTCAGCAATGGGACGGTTATTCCTTTAAAGTAAACTTTAGACACCAAATATTAAAGGTTATTGTAAATCAAGGTCAAACACACTTTGAGCTAGAAGGTCACAAAGAATTACAAATCGAAGTAAATGGTAAATCAGTAATGATAGCACCAAATAAGTTAGTTACTGTTTAACTAGTTTATTGCTCCGAACAAAGAATGCTAAAAACAATAAATATGAAAAACATATTAAAGATACTTTCAATATGCGTATTAATTTTTGTGACATCTTGTAAAGAGCAGGCCAAGAGTGACTCGGAATCATCAACAACCAATGCGTCCCTTGTTGATACAAATGATATTGAACGCATAGAACCACCAAATTGGTGGGTGGGCTTTAAAAGCGATAGTCTGCAACTTTTGGTGAAACATCCCAATATTTCAGATTATGAGCCATCCGTATCATATTCTGGTGTGTCTATTCAAAATGTTTCCAAAGGAAATAATAGTAATAATTATCTGTTTATTGACCTTAGAATATCAGAAACGGCCTCTGCAGATAAATTCAATATCACATTCAAAAACGATAACGGTGAAGAACTTATCGCAACTTACGAATTAAAAGAGCGACTTAAATCCGCTGAAGATTACTTTGGTTTTGACAGTTCGGATGCCATTTACTTAATCACTCCAGACCGATTTGTTAATGGGAAAACCGTAAACGATACACCACTGGGTAAAGAAGGTGGCTCTATATTACAAGAGCAGACCATAAATCGTAGTGATAATTATGCTAGGCATGGCGGAGATATTGCAGGTGTGATTGAACACATCGATTACATCTACGATTTAGGCTTTACAGCAGTTTGGCCTCAGCCATTATTGACAAATGATATGAGGCAAGGGTCATACCACGGTTATGCTGTTACGGATTTGTATGAGATTGATCCACGTTTTGGTACTTTAGAAGAGTACAGAACTTTATCGGCTAAGCTTAGAGAAAAAGGGATGAAGCTTATCATGGATCAAGTGGCCAATCATTGTGGCTTATATCATTGGTGGATGAAAGACTTACCCTTTACGGATTGGGTAAATCTTCAGGAAAACTATGAAGATAACTTGGAAAATTGGGGAAACGACTTTACCATAAATTCTAATCACAGACGCACAACTAATCAAGATATTTATGCTTCTAAGGCAGACCATGAAGGTATGTCTAAAGGATGGTTTGTGGCCACCATGCCAGATTTGAACCAGAAGAATCCGTTTATGGCGAAGTATATTATTCAAAACAGTATTTGGTGGGTTGAAACTGTTCAACTGGGTGGTATTCGTCAAGACACATATCCCTACCCAGACAAGGACTTTATGAGTGATTGGGCTGGAGCTATTATGACCGAATATCCAAACTTTAGTATTGTAGGTGAAGAGTGGAGCTACAATCCATTGCTTATTGGCTATTGGCAAGAAGGTGCCAATAATAAAGATGGTTATGATTCTAACTTAAGATCAACTATGGATTTTGCCATGCAAAATCTAGTAGTTGAAGGTGTAAAAGAAGAAGAGTCTTGGGATAAAGGTTTGGTAAAGATTTATGAAGGACTGGCGAATGATTTTTATTATGCGAGCCCAAAAGACATCATGATTTTTGAAGGCAATCATGATATGAGCCGAATTTTTACACAGTTAGATGGTGATGTAACTAACACCAAAATGGCTATGGCAACTTATGCTGTTATGCCAAGAATTATGCAAATGTATTATGGTACGGAAATCTTAATGAATGATTTTGAAAAACCGGGTGATCATGGACTTATCCGAACCGATTTTCCTGGTGGTTGGGAAGGTGACGCTGTAAATGCATTTACAGGTAAAGGTCTTACGGATGAGCAAAAAGACATGCAATCTTTTATCAAAAAGCTGTTCAATTATAGAAAGGATAGTAAGGCCATTCATGACGGTAATACAACACATTTTGCACCTTTTGTTGGGACGTATTTTATGTACAGAACCTTTGGAGATGAAACTGTAGTTTTAATATTAAATAAGAACAAAGACATTATCACCATAGATCTCAACTATCAAGAGGAAATGGGATTGAAAGGAAGAACATTGAAGAATATCGTAACAGGTGAAACCCTAAAATGGGGAGAGGTCATTGAACTAAAATCAAAAGGTGTAACGCTATTAACAACAAAGCTTTAAACATGAAAAAATGGACATTTATAGTAGGCTTGATTTTGATGTTTCTTTCATGCAAAAATGAAAAAGAAGAAAGAGATAGCATTGCGAAGAACCAGAACGAAACTTCAGAAATTTCAACTTTTAAACCCGTAAATGATGTTAAATTGGAAGCAGGGAAGTTGATGAGAATGGATAGTATATCATCAAAAAATATCACCTCAAGAACTGTTGATGTTTGGTTACCTGAAGATTATTCAGAAGAAAAAAAGTATGCCGTTTTATATATGCACGATGGACAAATGTTGTTTGATTCAACAACAACTTGGAACAAGCAAGAATGGAAAGTCGATGAGTGGGCAAGTCAATTAATGACAGAGAAAAAAGTTAAAGAATTTATTGTAGTTGCTATTCATAATATTCCACAAATACGTTGGCAAGATTTATTTCCTCAAAAAGCTTATAATTTCATTGATGACAAGGTAAAAGATTCTTTAAGAGATATTGCTGGTAAAAAGAATATAAAACTCAATGGTGATAATTATCTAAGGTTTTTGGTAGAAGAGCTAAGGCCAAAGATTGAGCGTTCTTATGCGGTTCATACAGATCGAGAAAACACCTTTGTTATGGGGTCTAGTATGGGAGGTTTAATGTCTATGTATGCTATATCGGAGTACCCAACAGTTTTTGGTGGGGCTGCATGTTTATCAACACATTGGGTCGGAGCAATGCCTATGGAAGAAAACCCCTATCCAGAGGCTATTTTTAAATATATGGAAGCCAATTTTCCCAAGGCAGGTTCTCATAATGTTTATTTTGATTATGGCAATAAAACATTAGACGCACATTATCCACAATATGCACCACATGTTGACGAAATTTTAAAACAAAAGGGATACACAGAAGCGGATTCTAAAAACTTATTTTTTGAAGACACAGACCATTCAGAAAACTCTTGGAATTCACGTCTGGATGTACCATTTACCTTTTTGTTGGGTAATAAATAACCTATTTGTCATTCTGAACTGTTACACTGAGCTTGTCGAAGTGTTGTTTCAGAATCTCATTATAAATACTATGAAACAATTTTTCTTTTTAATAGCATTTTTATTCACAGTTTCAATAATTGCTCAAAACCCTACACGCATCTATAAATCCCACAATGAAGAAAATGGAAAATTCGAGGTGGTTACAAATGATGGACGTTATAGGTTTCAGTTTTATACTGATGCTATTTTGGAGACCTCGTTTATTGCAAATAATGAAGTATACAATAACAATTCCCATGCTGTAGTTTTAGAACCTGAAACAATTCAAACGACTTATAAATATCAAGGCGATACTATTACTTATGGAAGTAAAGGCATTTCGGTAAAAATAGTCACCCAACCTTTTCAGATAAGTTACGTGTACGATGGCAAAACTATAATTTCAGAAAAACGAGGTTACATTAAAAGTGCCCATGAACAGATGGACATGGTAAAAGGTAACATCGTTACTGATTCTATAGAAAAAATGGAATTTAACCTTACCAAAGATGAGGTATTGTATGGTGTAGGCGCGAGAGCTTTAGGTATGAATCGACGCGGTTATCGACTACCATTATTCAACAGAGCGCATTATGGTTACGAAACTGAATCTAAATTGATGAACTTCACCATGCCAATTGTGTTGTCATCCAACAAATACGTGATTCACTTTGACAACGCACCAATCGGTTATTTAGACTTAGACAGTAAAGGTGACAATACCTTGACTTATGAAACCATTTCAGGTCGGAAGACCTATCAAGTCATTGTTGGTGAGACTTGGTACGATATCATGGATAATTATACATCATTAACAGGTAAACAACCGATGTTACCACGTTGGGCTTTAGGTAATTTTTCGAGCCGTTTCGGCTACCATTCTCAAGAAGAGGTCGAAATGACGATTGATGAATTTAAAGAAGACCAAATTCCTGTTGATGCTATAATTCTCGATTTATATTGGTTCGGAAAAGACATTAAAGGCACAATGGGAAATCTAGAATTTCTAAAAGATTCTTTCCCAAATCCTAAGCAGATGATTAAGGATTTAAAGTCTAAAAACGTTGAGACTATTCTCATTACAGAGCCATTTATTCTTTCGACATCCAACAGATGGGATGAAGCTGTAAGAGAAGATATTTTAGCAAAGGATTCTATTGGAAATCCTGCGAGATACGATTTCTATTTTGGTAATACAGGCATCGTCGATATATACAATCCAAAAGGAAAGCAATGGTTCAAAGATATTTACAAGGACTTAGCTAAAATGGGAGTCAATGGCTTTTGGGGAGATTTAGGAGAGCCGGAAGTTCATCCGCATTGGGTACAGCATCATACTGGTTCTGCACAAGAAGTACATAACATTTATGGGCACGATTGGGCAAAATTGGTTTATGAAGCTAGCTTGGAAGCCAATCCAAATAAACGACCATTTATTTTAATGCGCGCAGGTTATTCAGGAAGTCAACGTTACGGTATGGTGCCATGGTCTGGAGATGTGAATAGAACTTGGGGAGGATTACAAAGTCAACCCGAAATTGCACTACAAATGGGAATGCAGGGTCTAGCCTATATGCATTCTGATTTAGGTGGTTTTGCTGGAGCTAACTTAGATGACGAGCTCTATGTGCGTTGGTTACAATATGGAGTTTTTCAACCTGTATTTAGACCACATGCACAAGAAGATGTGGCAAGTGAACCTGTTTTTAGAAGTGATAAAGCAAAGCGATTAGCAAAATTTGCTATTCTAATGCGTTACAGAATGTTGCCTTATAATTACCATTTAATGTATGAAAACCATCTGATGGGTAAACCCTTAATGCGACCATTGTTGTTTGAAGAACCAGATAATCCTGAGCTTTATAATTATTCCGAAACTTATTTATGGGGTAATGATGTTTTGGTAGCACCTGTTTTAGAAGCAGGTAAAAAAGTACAGAATGTCTATTTTCCAAAAACGTCAAACTGGTTTAATATTGAAACGGATGAAGTCATTAAGGGTGGTCAAACTAAATCTGTAAAAACACATTCAGCATATATTCCAACCTACGTAAGAGCAGGTGCATTTATTCCTTTAGCAAAATACATGCAATCCACAAAAGATTATGATGATTCTTCATTTCAACTACAATATTATCATCATGAAGATGTGCTGGAATCAGAACGTCAATTCTATTTTGATGACGGAAAAACTGTCCGCCCTTTAGAAAATAAAAACTATCAAATCTTAGTATTTGAAGCAGAAATTGAGGGACGTTGGTTAGAAATAGATTTTGAAGCTGAAACTGGAAAAAATTTTCCTAGTGAAACAAAAAATATTGAATTGACCATCCATAACATTCAAAAAGAACCAAAGCGTGTTAAAGCTGGTAAGGAAAAAGTTGAAGGCACTTATAATTCAGAATACAAAACTTTAACCCTTAATCTAACTTGGGATACTTCAATTGAAAAGGAAATAAGAATCAAACTAAACAAGTGATCAATGAATAAAAGATTTAGCATAATTTTGATTGTAATAACTGTATTCATAGGTTGTAAAAAAGAAGTAAAGGAGACATTGCAAACTGAAGAAACAAAATCCCAAATGAAGAAAAAAGAAGTCGTATATCAAGTGTTTACACGTTTGTTCGGTAATACAAACACAACCAACAAACCTTGGGGAACTTTAGAAGAAAATGGAGTAGGGAAATTTAATGACTTTACTGACAAAGCCTTAAGCGAAATCAAAGATTTAGGTGTCACGCATATTTGGTACACTGGAGTGCCGCATCACGATGTGATTACCGATTACACCAAATACGGCATTTCGAATGACGATCCTGATATTGTTAAGGGTCGCGCAGGTTCACCTTATGCTGTTAAGGATTACTACAACGTCAATCCAGATTTAGCTGAGAATGTTGAAAATAGACTTCAAGAATTTGAGGCTTTAATTGAGCGCACTCATAAAGCTGGACTTAAAGTAATCATAGATATTGTGCCTAATCATGTGGCTCGTAATTATCAAAGTCTAACCAATCCTGAGGGT
Source organism: Winogradskyella flava (assembly GCF_014243395.1). Classification (GTDB taxonomy): domain Bacteria; phylum Bacteroidota; class Bacteroidia; order Flavobacteriales; family Flavobacteriaceae; genus Winogradskyella; species Winogradskyella flava. Next base: position 1,002,289 of record NZ_JACLCP010000001.1, read on the forward strand.
GTAACAGATTTCGGAGCGGAAGATGATAAGACTAAAACCTACGACGTCAATAACAACTTCTATTACAATCCAGGTGAAACGTTTAAAGTTCCGGAATGGAAAAACGGATATCAACCATTAGGTGGCGAAAGCCACCCTATGGCAGATAGTAAGTTTAAAGAAATTCCAGCTAAATGGACAGGCAACGGTTCAAGAGCATCTCAACCAGATATGAACGATTGGTACGAAACAGTTAAAGTAAATTACGGTGTGTCGCCAGATGGCAAAAAAGATTTTGACGAATTACCAGAAGATTTTGACAACGAAGATTATAAAAAACATTATGATTTCTGGAAAGACATAACCGTACCAAGTTCGTGGGAAAAATTTAAGCATATAGCGCTCTATTGGACGGTAAAAGGTGTAGATGGCTTCCGTTACGATATGGCCGAAATGGTGCCAGTAGAGTTTTGGAGCTATATGAATTCGCATATCAAAATGAAAAACCCTGATGCGTTTTTATTAGCTGAGGTTTATAATCCAAGCTTATATAGAGCCTATATAAAAAAAGGGAAAATGGATTATCTCTATGATAAAGTTCAGTTATATGATACCTTAAAACATGTGATGCAAGGTCATGGAAAAACAGATAACATTCCACCAATTTTAGAAGATTTAAGTGATATTGAACATCACATGCTTCACTTTTTAGAAAACCATGATGAGCAACGTATTGCAAGCCCAGATTTTGCAGGAAGTGCCAATAAAGGTAAACCTGCGATGGTGGTGTCGGCAACATCAACTACAGCACCAACAATGATTTATTTTGGTCAGGAATTCGGCGAGCCTGGAGCTGAAGATTTAGGCTTTGGAGATCCAACTCGAACATCTATTTTCGATTATGGTTCTGTGCCAAGTCTAGTGCGCTGGGTCAATGATAAAAATTTTGATGGCGGACAGTCTACCAAAGAAGAACTGGAACTTCGTGATTTTTACAAGCGTTTATTGAATTTCACCATTAATAGTTCGGCTCTTATGGGTGAATATGCAGATATTCATTTATATAATCAACAAAACACCGAATGGTACAATGATAAGGTATTGAGTTTTGTGCGCTGGAGTGATGATGAGCAATTAATCATAATTTCAAATTTTAACGCAGAAGACACTCACGGTTTTGAGCTGCAATTGCCAGAGGATTTGGTGTCTAAACTTCAACTAAAAGATGGTGAATATCAAGTTGAAGACCAATTATATAATACCTACGGTTCAACCTTAAAAGTTGAAAACGGAAAAGCTAAGATTAGAATAGATATAAAACCTTTGGAATCATTCATTCTAAAAATAGAGTAATGGTAAGAACCTGTCTTTTTACTTTATTGATGTTTGTAGCCGTTTGCTCTTGTTCCGATATGACCAAAGCTGCCGAACAGGATAAGAATGACGACACATTAGATAGTCCATATCAGTCCGAGGAATATGTTGAGATTCAGCATCCTGAATGGTCAAAAAATGCAGCAATTTATCAGTTAAACACCCGACAATTTACACAAGAAGGTACCTTTAAGTCTGCGCAAAAAGAACTACCACGCCTAAAGGAACTAGGTGCGGATATCATTTGGCTCATGCCAATACACACCATTGGTGAAAAGAACAGAAAGGGAAGTCTAGGAAGCCCTTACGCTGTTAAAGATTACTACAGTGTAAATCCTGAATTTGGAACACTTCAGGATTTAAAGGATTTCGTAGCAGAAGCACACAATCGAGATATGTATGTTATTTTAGATTGGGTAGCCAATCATACGGCTTGGGATAATGAATTGGTAGAAAAATATCCCGATTGGTACGATAGAGATTACAAAGGTGATTTTAGGCCAACACCATGGTGGGACTGGTCGGATATAATAGATTTAGATTACAATAAACCAGAAGTAAGACAATACATGACAGAAGCTTTAAAGTATTGGGTCAAGGAAGCCAATATTGATGGCTATAGATGTGATGTGGCTGGAATGGTACCTATAGACTTTTGGAATAATGTGCGCAAAGAATTAGATGCGATAAAACCTGTATTTATGTTGGCAGAATGGGAATCGAGAGACTTACATGCCAAGGCTTTTGATATGACTTATGCTTGGAGTTGGAATGAGGCAGTACACAATATATCTGTGGGAAAAGCAGACGTTAATAAACTCTATATCTACTACTCATGGAATGAGAGTGCATTTCCAGAGAATAGTATCCGTATGACCTTTGTAAGTAATCATGATAAAAATGCCTGGGAGGGTACCATGTACGAGCAATTTGGAGAGGGATTAAAAGCAGCTATTGTTTTATCAGTTGTTGGTGAAGGTATGCCGCTTATTTATAACGGACAAGAAGCAGGAAATGCTAAACGCTTAGCTTTCTTTGAAAAGGATCCCATAGTTTGGAAAGAAGACGCGATAGGACTGCTATACAAAAATCTAATCGCTCTAATGAAACAAAATACCGCGTTATGGCATGCTAAATGGGGAAGTCGAATGATTAAAGTACCTAATAATCATGAAAGTGATGTGTTCAGTTTCGTTCGTCAAAATGAAAAAGACAAAGTGTTCGCGGTATTTAATTTTTCAGATGAGCCCAAAACCGTAGTATTTAGTGAATCACTTTACCACAGCACGTATAAAATTTTTGGAAATAATAATAAAATTACATTGGACAAGGACTCTAAATTAACCCTAAAACCTTGGGAGTATAGAGTGTATATAAGATAATAGATATTAAATTAAAATAATGAAAAAAATAGTCACATTAATAGTACTTGCTTTTATGATAATTAATTGTAAAAACAACCCAAGTGAAGAAGTCGTTACAGCTAATGTTATTGAACCAACTCCTGAAAGCCTGCCATTTATTTGGGAAAGTGCTAATCTATATTTTCTGCTAACAGACCGTTTTAATAATGGTGACACCTCTAACGATGTCAATTTTGATAGAACCAAAGAAACTGCAAAACTTCGTGGTTTCAAAGGAGGTGATATTAAAGGTGTGACTCAAAAGGTTAAAGAGGGTTATTTCACTGATTTAGGTATAAACGCTATTTGGATGACACCAATTGTTGAACAAATTCATGGTGGAACTGATGAAGGAACGGGAGTAACTTATGGTTTTCATGGATATTGGGCTAAAGATTGGACACGTATCGATCCAAACTATGGAACCAAAGAAGACTTACATGAGTTGGTTAAGGAAGCACATGCTAGAGGAATAAGAATTGTTTTAGATGCTGTAATTAATCATACAGGTCCTGTAACCGAAAAAGATACTGTTTGGCCAAAGCAATGGGTGAGAACCAATCCGCAATGTAAATATGATAATTACGAAAATACGGTGACCTGTACTTTGGTGGCCAACCTTCCCGATATTAAAACCGAAAGTAACGAGAATGTGGAACTACCGCCACAACTCGTTGAAAAATGGAAAGCAGAAGGTAGGTACGAGCAAGAAGTAAAGGAGCTCGATGCCTTTTTCGAGAGAACAGGACATCCTAGGGCACCACGTTTTTATATCATAAAATGGTTAACAGATTATATCACAGAGTTTGGTGTTGATGGTTACAGAGCAGATACGGTGAAGCATACTGAAGCTTTTGTATGGGAAGAATTTAAAAATGAATGTGATTATGCATTTTCAGAGTACAAAAAGAACAATCCAAATAAAGTTTTAGATGATAACGATTTTTATTTGGTTGGTGAAGTCTATAATTATGGTATTAGTGGAGGAAAGTATTATGATTATGGAGATAAAAAAGTGAATTATTATGATAATATGTTTACCGAACAAATCAATTTTGAATTTAAGTGGAATGCGAAAGAGTCTAACTACCAAGATCTTTTTAAAAGATATTCTGATGTTCTCAATGGCGATTTAAAAGGTTTTGGTGTGTTGAATTATTTAAGTTCACATGATGATGGCAGTCCTTTTGATCCATCTAGAAAAAAACCTTTTGAAACTGCTAATAAATTACTCTTGTCACCAGGTACTTCTCAGGTTTATTATGGTGATGAATCTGCACGCTCTTTAGTAGTTCTCGAAGCAGTGGGTGACGCAACGCTTCGTTCATTTATGAATTGGGACTCCATTGCTAAAAGAAAGAGAACAAAAGAAATCTTGACACATTGGCAAAAATTAGGAAAGTTTAGGGCAAAGCATCCTGCAATCGGAGCTGGAGTACACCAGATGATTACGGAATCACCGTATCTATTTTATAGAAGTTTGACTAGAGATAATTTTAAGGACTTTGTGGTAATTGGTCTCGATTTAGATAAAGGTAAAAAGGTATTGGATGTCTCTAAAGTATTTGAAGATGGCGAGGCGATATATGATGCGTATTCTAACCAAGAGGTTAGAGTAGTGGATGGAACAGCCGTTATTGATTCAGAATTTGATGTTGTATTATTTGAAAAGAAATAATATGAAAAACAACATGTATATATTCATATTCATTTTAGGATTATTAAGCTGTTCAAATGAAAAAAAGGAGGTTGCCCAAATATCCTCACCTAATTCTAATATTAAAGTAAACTTTAATTTAAATACTGAAGGGAAACCATTCTACACAGTGATATTCAATAATAAAACGGTGGTTGATACATCATTTCTTGGATTTGAATTTACCAATGTCAAAGCGTTACTGGATAATTTTAAAATTATCAATACGTACACAACAGCATTTAACGAAACTTGGCAAATGCCTTGGGGCGAACAGTTGGATGTGGTAGATCATTACAATGAATTAAGGATTGAACTTGAAGAAACTTCAGAATTAAACCGAAAAGTTAACATCGTTTTTAAGGCTTATAATGATGGTATAGGTTTTAGATATGAATTCCCAGAGCAAAGTGGTTGGACAGAAGTATTAGTTAAAGATGAGCATACTGAATTCAACTTAACAGAAGACTACAAAACGTTTTGGATTCCTGGCGATTGGGACATATACGAGCATTTGTACAATACAACTAAGCTATCGAAAATTGATGCACTTCAATATGCCAACCATAAAAATTTAGCGCAAACCTATATTCCAGAAAATGCCGTGAACACCCCAGTAACAATGGTTGGTAATGATGGGACACATCTAAGTTTTCATGAAGCAGCTTTGATAGACTATTCTGGTATGACTTTAAAAGTAGATACCAAGGATCTCGGCTTAAAAAGTAATTTGGTAGGATCAGAAAACAACGAATACAAAGTCAAGCGAAGTTTGCCATTTAACACACCATGGCGAACGATTCAAATTGCAGATAATGCAGCAGATTTAATAGAATCCAAACTAATTGTCAATTTGAATGAACCTAATAAACTGAATGATGTATCATGGTTCACTCCTATGAAATATACTGGTATTTGGTGGGAAATGCATCTGGGTAAGTCGTCTTGGGATTATGGCATGACTCAGAATATGAATACCTGGACAGACTCTGGCGATGCGCATGGAAAACATGGTGCGACCACAGAAAATGCCAAACGCTTTATTGACTTTTCAGCGAAAAACAATATTGGAGGGGTTTTAGTAGAGGGCTGGAATACGGGTTGGGAGCATTGGATTGGTTTTGAAGATCGTGAAGGTGTTTTTGATTTTGTAACACCATATCCAGATTATGACATTGATGAGGTGACTAGATATGCCAAAGAAAATGGTGTGGAAATTATAATGCACCATGAAACGTCTGCAGCCACAGAGACTTACGAAAAACAACAAGACACGGCTTATGCATTGATGCAACACTATGGTATGCATTCCGTAAAATCAGGTTATGTTGGCAAAATTCTACCAAAAGGAGAATATCATCATGGCCAATATATGGTGAATCAATATAATAATGCAGCAATAAAAGCGGCAAAATATGAAGTGGCTGTTAACGCTCACGAACCGATTAAAGCAACAGGTTTACGAAGAACCTATCCGAATATAATTTCACGAGAAGGATTACGTGGTCAGGAATTTAATGCATGGTCTAGCGATGGTGGCAATCCACCGGAGCATTTACCAATTGTAGCATTTACTAGAATGCTGTCAGGACCAATTGATTATACACCAGGAATTTTTAATATAAAGTTCGATGAGTATAAAAAGGATAATCAAGTTAATACTACCATCGCCCAACAACTGGCACTCTATGTTGTAATATATAGTCCAATACAAATGGCTGCAGATTTGGTAGAACATTACGAGGCTAATCCTGAACCCTTGCAGTTTATAAGAGATGTTGGTGTTGATTGGTCAGAAACAAAAGTTTTAAATGGCGAAGTTGGTGACTATGTCACTATTGCTAGAAAAGAAAGAGAGACTGGTAATTGGTTTGTTGGTGGTATTACTGATGAAAATGCAAGAACTCTAGATTTGGCATTTGACTTTTTGGATGACAACCAAAATTATGAAGTTATCATTTATAAAGATGGTAAAAATGCGCATTGGAATGATAATCCATTGGATATCGATATTGAAGAAATAGAAATAACTAAAGGATCAAAATTGCCTGTTACGCTTGCTGAAGGTGGTGGCTTCGCCATCAGTTTAAAGAAGAAATAATATCCAATATTTGTAACAAACTGTCTGTAAGATAGTCTCACTTTTAACGACTATTATAATTATTTGTAACTTTATAAATTAAAAGTCTAACAGTTTGGATATCAACGATAACATAGATTCTCCTCTAATCATAAAAGTTAGTTTCAATAAATTTTTAAATCAATATGAAAGTTTAATTGAAGCTGATAATGATTTTATTGCGGCTAATGCACGTCGTGTATTAAAGATAGCTGAGGATAATCCGATATTAAAAGATGGCTTTAGTGACTTAAAATTATTAGATACTTACGAAAAAGAAATTGCTGGAATTCTGCAAGATGCCTTTAGTCCAATTTTAACTAAAAATGAAATTAAAACGGCATCTGTACCTTTTCAAGATATTATTTTCAATTCTTCTGATCGCTTTAAGTCCATATTAAATACTGCAGGAAAGGATTTTGAATTACAAATAAAAAATATGCCTACAGATCAAAGGTATATCATTGCTTGTACAATAATTCTTAATTTCTGTTATGGCTACAATTTAAATTTTAAACGACCATTTTTCTACGAAATACCTGATGCTAATGGTATAACTCGTTATTATAAAATTCTTTATAATGCCGATTTCACGGAAATTATTCCTAAGAAAAACGCACCTAAGGTTACTGAAGAAGATTATGCGGAACTAATTGATAATTTTGAAAATATTGAACTTTGGAAAGAAAAATTTCCGCCAAATAGTTATGAGTTTAAAGGCTTTGTAATTTCGAATATTTTTGACGTCACTGATGATCAGTCTATTTCCAATATAAAATCGTCTTTAATTGGTGAGGACAAAAGGAAAGATGAAAGTTTTATGCAAGGCTTTTATGATATCTTTCGTTCCTTATTTGGATTAAAGAATCTTGAAGTTGGTTTTTCCATTTATAACGAAGAGGACAGTACTTTTGAGCGTGTTTATGGTGTTGGAATGAATAGTTTTCTGCTTAATGACAAAGAAAGTCTGTCATGCGGCGATGCACTTTGTGAGTGGTCTTACAACAGGTTGATAAATGAAAACGCTTATTTTTCAGTTTCAGATGTAGATAGGATGTACAAGCTGTCTAATGGCCAAGCTCCACATATAAAAGCATTACACGATCAAGGTTATAAAAGTGCCATATTTGCCCCTATTGCCAATGATGATGGTCTAATGGGAATCATAGAAATTGTTTCTAAAAAAGCACAGGCATTAAATAGTATTAATGCCAATAAATTGGTTGACGTTATGCCATTTATAATTTCGGCTGTTGAACGTTCTAAAAATGAAGAGGAGAATTTAATTGAAGCCATTATCCAAAAAGAATGCACATCTATTCATCCTAGCGTGCATTGGAGATTCGAACAAGAAGCTAGAAACTATATTAAAGACGAATGGAATGGTAAAGAGCCAAATTTCAATAAGATAGCATTTGAAAATATTTATCCACTTTATGGGCAAATTGATATAAAAGGATCTTCTGAAGCTAGAAATTGGGCAACGCAGCAAGATTTAACCTTGCAACTAAAGACAATTCAGGATATTCTAAGATCAGCTTCGGAGTTTGAAGAGTTGCCTATTTATGAGCAATATATATATCAAGCAGACAATTTTTTAAAGGGATTAGAAGCTAATTTCCAGGTTGATAGTGAACAGCAGATTTCAAGTTTTATTAAAGATGAAATTGAGCCCGTACTGAAGCATTTGTATACAACAGATGAATTAAAATCTGATATTGACGAGTACTTTAATCGTATAGACGATACAGTAGATGTACTATACCATCATAGAAAACAATATGATGACAGTATTGCTTTAATCAATAAGGAAATGGCTTCATTATTGGATCAAAAGCAAGTAGAGGCTCAACTTATGTATCCACATTATTTTGAGCGTTTCAAAACAGACGGTGTAGAACATAATATGTATATAGGCGAGTCACTTACAAAGGAAGATAGTTTTAGTCCAATTTATCTTTACAATCTTCGATTATGGCAATTGCAAGTAATGGTCGAAATGGAAAACTCATACTACCAAATGCAATCTCAGTTTCCTGTGGCTTTAGATGTAGCTTCTATGATTCTAGTGTTTAATCAACCGTTGTCCATAAGTTTTAGAATGGACGAAAAACAGTTTGATGTCGATGGTACATACAATGCTAGATACGAAATTGTTAAGAAGCGTGTAGATAAGGCTTACATTAAGGGGACTTCAGAACGTGTCACACAAAAAGGTAAAATAAGCATCGTTTATTCGCAAAAAGAAGATGAGCAAGAATATTTGAATTATATCAAATTTTTACAATCTAAAAAGTATTTAGATGATGATGTAGAAATTGTTGAGCTTCAAGATTTACAGGCGGTTACAGGTTTAAAAGCGATAAGAGTAAGTGTGCTTTATCATAAAGATAAAGATGATAAAGCCTTTTATACCTATGATGATTTAATGAAAGAAATCAAATCTTAGACGTAACTCTTTCTACTATATCTGTAACATTAGCTTCCACTCCTGAGAACTGAAATGCTATACCGAAAGCAATGACGCTTATAATAATTCCAATGGCAAATACTGTATAGGTAAGTCTTAATAAACTATACTTTCTATTCAATACCAAACCTAAAAAGTATAGATCTTTGGTGAGTGACCCATAGAGATAGTCTTTGTCTTGCATCATTTCTTGCATGGCCCATTCAAACTCATCGAGTTTCATTTTATGGAAATTGCCAAAGAACAAAAGATTTACTTTTTTATTGGCAACGTCTTCTTTCGTAAATTTTCCACTAGTTACATTCGGACGTGTTGCAATTACGGAGAGAACAATCGAAGCAACTGTAAATAATGCGAAAATAACTGTTGGCCAAATTAAATAACTATTCGATGGATTATCTAGTTTTGATACTAAATTAGAAAGCACTAAAGAAATTATAATAGCATTTACCGAAAGCAAAATATTTGCCTTGGTGTCTGCAATGTCACTTAGCGTGATGTGATTTCTAAGAGCCACCCTAAACATGGTTTCTATACCACGATCGGGTAAATCAAGTTTATGCTTCTTAAATTGAAGCTCGGCTTTTTTATGCTTTAATTTTTCAGTATTTGCCTTTATTTTATTCTGATTTTGTAATAAGCTTGCTAAATTCTTTCCTTTTCTTTTTTGCCATTTTTTTGTTGCAATATCCGTGTGGAAAGTATGATTAGTTAGAAAATCAATATTTTCTTGAAGCCATTCAAATTTTGATACTTTTTTGCTTTTAGTGAGTTCCCATTCTTTTCGCAATAATGACGTATAATCATCATATTTTTTGCTAGAAATATGAGCACAGTCTGCATCTCTAATTAGACCTTCCAATTTGTTTTTAGGTTCATAGCCCATTTCTGTTGCCAAAATGATTTCTGAAATTCTTTTTATTTGGTCATCAGAAGCATTCTTGGATTTTAGAAATTCACTTGCAATTTTTACACTTTCTTTTTCATGGCCATCAATAGTTTTCGTAAACCCAGTGTCATGAAACCACGCAGCTAATAAAAGATGATGTTCTTCATCTTTAGCAAGAGTACTATCTTCTATCAATTCTTTGGTTTTTGCTACTACGCGCTGTGTATGCGCCAAATTATGATAAACAAAAGGTGTATCTAAATTATCGTTTAAGTAAGATGTAACATATTTTTCTGCTTCAACTATTAAGTTTTCCATATATCTATAATGAGAGTCTAATTTAAGAATTATTTATAACCTATTTCAATTACTAAAGTAGTAACTTAGCTTACAAGGTCATAGATGGTTTTCAAGTTAGCTTTAGACGAAATAGATTGTCTATAATTACTAGTTAAAGTCATAGGTCTAAAAAACAGAGTTAATTAAAATATGCGATTGAATATTAGTAATACCTTTAATGAAGAATTACCATCAGATTCTAATACCGATAATTCTAGGAGACAAGTATTCGAAGCTGCACACTCTTATGTCATACCAAGGATTCCATCAAAGCCCCAGCTGATTCATACCTCAGAAGAAATGGCTTATAATTTGGGAATTACTGCCAATGATATATATAACCAAGAGTTTTTAGATATCTTCTCAGGTTCCAAAATTCACCCTAAAACCAAGCCTTATGCTATGGCATACGCAGGCCATCAGTTCGGGAATTGGGCAGGGCAATTAGGCGATGGCAGAGCAATTAATTTATTTGAAGTTGAGCATAATACAAAGCGTTGGGCATTGCAGTTAAAAGGAGCTGGTGAAACACCGTACTCCAGACAAGGCGATGGATTAGCAGTATTGCGATCTTCAATTAGGGAATATTTATGCAGTGAAGCCATGCATCATTTAGGTGTGCCAACCACAAGAGTTTTAAGTGTAGTGCTATCTGGCGACGATGTATTGAGAGATATGTTGTACGATGGCAATGCGGATTACGAAAAAGGAGCCATCGTTTGCCGTGTGGCGCCATCATTTATTCGCTTTGGGAATTTTGAATTATTTGCAGCAAGAAAAGATCACAAAAACCTTAAGTTACTTACAGATTATACAATTAGGTACTTCTATCCTGAGCTAGGGAAACCATCGAAAGGGACTTACATTAAATTTTTCCAAGAGGTTGCGAACAAAACACTCGATATGATTATTCATTGGCAACGTGTTGGTTTTGTGCATGGAGTGATGAATACAGATAACATGTCCATTTTAGGTTTGACCATCGATTATGGACCTTACGGGTGGTTGGAGGGTTTCGATTTTGGATGGACACCAAATACCACCGATAGACAAAATAAACGTTATCGTTATGGTAACCAACCAAATATTGGACTGTGGAATTTACTGCAGCTCGCCAATGCCTTATACCCATTGGTTGATGATCCGGAGCCTTTTGAGACTATTCTAAAGAACTATCAAAAAGATTTTGAAATCAAATCGTTAAATATGATGCGCTCTAAATTAGGTCTGTTGGTAGAAGAAGAGAATGATATGAAATTAATGGCAGATTTAGAAGACTGTCTATTGCTTTCTGAAACTGATATGACCATCTTTTTCAGATTACTATCAAATTATAAAAAAGGAAAGCCCGAAAATGGACTTGATATGATTAAGGAGGCATTTTACAAGATAGACGATATTAAAGACGAATTATTATTAGAGCAATGGAAAGGTTGGTTTCTTGCTTACGACCAAAGATTACAACGAGAGGCACTAACAGACCATCAACGCCAAGCTAATATGGACTTGGTTAATCCGAAATACGTACTTAGAAATTATATGGCGCAGTTGGCTATTGACAATGCTGATAAAGGAAACTATAAATTGATTGATGAATTGTTCGAACTTTTAAAAAAGCCTTATGATGATCAACCAAATTATCAAAAGTGGTTTGCAAAACGTCCGGAATGGGCAAGACATAAGGTAGGTTGCTCGATGTTGTCCTGTAGTTCTTAAATTTTAAAATAAATAAATATGAAAGCCATTTGGAATAATGAAGTGATCGCAGAAAGTGATGATACAGTTGTTATTGAAGGAAATCATTATTTTCCTCATGAGAGCATAAAAAAAGAATTTTTTAAATCTAGTGAAACACATACAGTTTGCCCGTGGAAAGGAACAGCGTCCTATTATACTATAAAGGTTGCAGGAAAAGAAAACCCTGATGCTGCGTGGTTTTATCCAGAAGTTTCGGAGTTGGCAAAAGGCATCGAAAATCGAGTGGCATTTTGGCGAGGTGTTCAAGTTGAGAATTAAAATCAATGTCAGTTCGAGCGATTTTGTAAAATAGTATATCGAGAACTTATACGTATAAGATGAAAAGTACAAAACTTAAAATTAAGAATAGAAAAGGCATAACGCTCAACGCACATTTAGAGCTACCAGCGAATCAAAAACCAAATTACTACGCCATTTTCGCACATTGCTTTACCTGTAGTAGTAGCCTAAGTGCTGTGAGGCATGTAAGTCGTGCTTTAACACAGGATGGATTTGCCGTTATACGTTTTGACTTCACAGGTTTAGGTCGTAGTGAGGGAGAATTTGCAGACAGTCATTTCTCGGCAAATGTTGATGACCTCTTAGATGTACATGCCTTTATGACTGCGCATTATAATGCACCGACTCTATTGGTCGGTCATTCTTTAGGAGGTGCAGCTGTTTTGGTAGCAGCTTCAAAACTAGAAGCTGTAAAAGCAGTAGCGACAATTGGCGCACCCGCAACTGTAGGTCATGTGAAACATTTATTTTCGCATCAAGTTGAAGACATAAAACATAAGGGTAAAGTTGAGGTAAATATTGGCGGAAGACCATTTGTTATCAATCAAGACTTTGTTGAAGCATTTGATAAGACAGATTTACCTGCTATTGTCAAGAGTTTGAGAAAACCATTATTAATTATGCATTCTCCTTTTGATAACATTGTTGGCGTAGAAAATGCGCAGCAATTATATCATAATGCACATCATCCCAAGAGCTTTGTAACCTTGGATGATGCAGACCATTTACTTACCAAAGAAATAGACAGCCAATACGTTGGAGATGTTATTGGGACTTGGGCGAAACGTTATTTTCCCAAAGTTGAAAATAAAATGTTAAGTACAGAAGGGGAGCAATTGGTTGGGTATCTCAATATCGTAGAGGACAACTTCACAACCTCAATTCAAACTAAAAATCATACGTTCATTGCAGACGAACCGGCAAGTATTGGAGGTAGCGATTTTGGACCATCGCCTTATGAATATCTAAATGCAGCACTTGCAGCATGTACCGTAATGACTTTAAAGATGTACGCTGAGCGTAAGAAATGGGATTTACATGAGGTGTTTGTTTATGTATCACATTCCAGAAAGCATAGTGATGATTTGCAAGTTGAGGTTGATCAGCCAAAATATTTAGACCATATCAGTAAAAAGCTAAAATTTGTTGGTAACTTAGATCACACTCAAAAAGAAAGATTAAAAGAAATAGCTTCACGCTGTCCTGTTCATAAAACTATAGCGAGTGAAGTTATTTTTGAAACCCAAATAATACAAGATTAATAGTGCAAATAGCAACTGCAAATTCAATTACAAAACAGCGCTTTTTAGATATTCGAACTCGAACAGAAGATATATGTAATTCTCTTAAACCAGAAGATACATCCATTCAACCTGTAGAATTTGTGTCGCCTCCCAAATGGCATTTGGCGCATACAACTTGGTTTTTCGAACAATTCATACTTAGCAAACACAAAGAAAATTATAAGGTATTTCACAATGAATACGCCTATTACTTCAACAGTTATTATAACAATGTTGGTGATCGTGTTATGAGAGCTCAGAGAGGTTCAATGACAAGACCTACCTTGAATGAGGTGCTGAATTATAGAGCGCATGTCAATTCACATATGGCAGAATATCTTGAGCATGACGTATCAGAGCATGCGTGTGAAACTATTGAAATCGGATTGCAACATGAGCAACAGCATCAAGAATTGTTGGTTTACGATGTCAAGTATATTTTTGGACATCAGCCATCATTCCCAAAGTTGGATTTTGAAATAAAATTAGATTCAGAAAAACAAGCGCAAGAATTTATTAAAATTGATGAAAATATTTACGAAATAGGTCACAAGGAAGATAGTTTCTGTTGGGATAACGAGCTTGGTAGGCATAAAGTGTATCTGCATGATTTCGAAATTTCAAATAGATTAGTCACCAATTTAGAATATATTGAATTTGTTGAAGCTGGCGGTTATAAAGATTTTAATCTCTGGCATGCTGATGGCTGGGAATTTATTCAGACTAATGAAATCAAAGCACCTTTGTATTGGCATAAGGTCAATGGGAAATGGATGCAATATACATTACAAGGATTCAAGGAAATCGATATGGAATTGCCGATAAATCACATCACTTTCTACGAAGCATTTGCCTATTCTCAATGGAAAGGTCTTCGTTTACCTACAGAGTTTGAATGGGAAGTGGCTTCAAAATACTTTAAGTATGGTCAACTATGGGAGTGGACCAATAGTGCTTATTTGCCCTATCCAAATTATAAAAAAGTAGATGGTGCTTTAGGAGAATACAATGGTAAATTTATGGTAAATGCTATGGTAATGCGTGGTGCATCTGCTGCAACACCTAAAAACCACAGTAGACCGACTTATAGAAACTTTTTTCATCCCGAAATGCGCTGGCAGTTTTCTGGAATACGATTAGCAAAATAGCCCTATTACATGACAAACAATTTTGCACAAGATGTGCTTAAAGGCTTAACTGCTAAAAGTAAACACTTATCCTCAAAGTATTTTTACGATGATAATGGTAGTCGCATATTTCAGGAAATTATGAATATGCCTGAGTATTACCTCACGGATGCCGAGTTCGAAATCCTCTCCATGCAATCAAAGCAAATTATTGATGCTTTACAATTTTCGACACCCTTTAATATTGTAGAACTTGGCGCTGGAGATGGTTTTAAGACGTATAAACTTTTAGAATATCTGGTTAATAATGATGTTGACTTCAATTACGTGCCCATAGATATTTCGCAAGAAGCTATGGACATTTTAGTCGAAAGATTGGGAGAAAGACTTCCTAGTCTTAATATAAAACCTAAAGTAGGAGATTATTTTGAAATTCTTGAAGTAAATAAGCAAAGTGATTTTCCCAGTCTGCTATTATTCTTGGGTGGAAATATTGGGAACTATCAATCAGACAAAGCTCGGGATTTACTGAATCTCTTTAATGATAATATGAAAATTGGTGATAAGCTTCTAATTGGTTTTGATATTAAGAAAAACCCAATCATTATTCACAATGCTTATTATGATGAACATGGTATAACCAAGCGATTTAATCTCAACCTCCTTTTAAGAATCAATAGAGAGCTGGGTGCAGATTTTAAGATTGACGATTTCGATTTTTATTGTCATTATAATCCAATAACAGGTGATGTAAAGAGCTATATTGTTAGTCTTAGAAAACAATCTGTAGAAATTAAAGCCATTAATAAAACTATCGAATTCGATTACAACGAATTAATCTGGACGGAGTTGTCTAAGAAATATAGTCTTGACGAAATTCGTAACTTAGCAAAAGCTTCAAATTTTCAACTAATTACCAACCTCCTAGATTGCAAACATTATTTTTCAGATAGTCTTTGGGAGAAAATTTAATATTGAAATATGTTTAAGACCGTTAAATGCTTTCAAATTTTTGCTCTTATCTTCTTACTTAGCGCGTGTGCAACCCACAAGCCTCAATATAAAGAAGGTGTCGTTCAAGAAGAATATCCGGCTAATAAGGAATTGAACCATTCGTTTTATTTGATTGGTGATGCAGGTTATGCCATAAAAGATAGTGCTCAGGCAGTTTTGGGGAAATTCAAAAAGGTATTGGATGAGGCACCAGAAAACAGTACAGCAATATTTCTTGGTGACAATATCTATCCCAACGGCTTTACGGATAAGACAGAAGCTAAATCCAAATTGGCCGAGGCAAGGATTAAAGAACAAACCCAAACGGCAATAGATTTTAAAGGACGAGCTATATTTATTCCTGGTAACCATGATTGGTATTCTGGTGTAAGGGGTCTAAAACGACAAGAAAAGTTTGTGGAAGACGCTTTGGGAAAAAACACATTTTTGCCAGAGAATGGTTGTCCTATTGAGGATATTGATGTTAGCGACGATATCAAATTAATAATTATAGATAGTCACTGGTATTTGACTAATTGGAATAATCACCCAACAATTAATGACGATTGTGAGATTAAAACAAGACAAGCTTTTTTGGATGAATTTAGTAGTGAAATTAAGAAAGCAAGGGGAAAAACAACAATTGTGGCTATTCATCACCCCATGTTTACCAATGGTCCTCATGGTGGTAAATACAGTTTTAAAAATCACATGAAACCACTGCCCGTGCTGGGAACACTCATAAATGTATTTAGAAAAACTAATGGTATTGCAAATGTTGATATTCAGAACAAGCATTATAATGAATTAAAAAAGCGATTGGTTACAATTGCTCAACACAATGATAAGGTGATTTTTGTTTCAGGACATGAGCACAGTTTACAATATTTAGAAACAGATAATTTGAGACAAATTGTTAGTGGTTCTGGCTCAAAACAATCGGCCACAAGAAATGTTGATCCAGGTTTGTTTTCATACGGGACACCAGGTTATGCAAAATTAGATGTGTTTAAAGATGGTTCTTCTCATGTGCAGTTTTATTCAGTATTTGATAAAAGCACAGTGTTTCAAAAGCAAGTTTTAAAACCAGACAATAATGTAGTTCCTGATTATGAAAAAGTATTCCCTAGCGAAGTCGAAGCTTCTATATACACCAAAGAAGAAACTGAGGTCTCAGGGACTCACAAATTTCTTTGGGGAGATAGATATAGAAAATACTTTAGTACTAAAATTAAGGCACCTACTGTAAATTTAGATACGCTTTATGGGGGGTTAAAACCAGTGCGAAAAGGCGGTGGAAATCAGTCTAAGTCATTGCGTTTGGAAGATAAAAATGGTGCTCAATACGTAATGAGAGCTCTAAGAAAGCAAGCTTTACAATATTTACAAGCCATAGTTTTTAAGGACCAATATATTGAAGGTCAATTTGAAGATACTGCAATACAAGAGCTATTACTAGATGTGTTTACGGGATCACATCCTTACGCACCTTTTGTAATTGGTGATTTATCTGACGCAATTGGTATTTACCATACTAATCCTATCCTTTATTATGTCCCAAAACAAAACGCACTAGGAGTATATAACAATGATTTTGGAGATGAACTTTACATGATAGAAGAGCATACTTCGGAGGGTCATAGTGATTTGGCAAGCTTTGGGTTTCAAGATGAGATTGAAAGCACGGATGATATGATGCAAAAGCTTCACAAAGATGAAGACATTATTATTGACGAGGCGGCTTACATACGTGCGAGATTATTCGATATGCTTATTGGAGATTGGGATAGACATCAGGATCAGTGGCGTTGGATAGAATTTAAAGAAAACGGAAAAAAGGTTTTCAGACCATTACCAAGAGACAGAGATCAGGCATTTTCAATTATGGGAGATGGTGCATTGTTAGGAACAGCCATCAAACTAATTCCTACAGCACGTTTGTTAAGGGAATATAGTGATGACCTCGAAGATGTAAAAGGAGTTAATGTAGAGCCTTACCCTTTAGATATGGAATTAATTCAGCACTCCACAAAAGATATTTGGGATGAACAAGTGAAAATTATCCAAAAAGGGATTACGGATGAGGTCATTGAAAGGGCATTCTTAAATATGCCAAAGGAAGTAAGGGATGAGACCGTTGAAGAAATCAAAAGGAAGTTAAGGGCTAGGAGAGGCAATCTTCAAAAGATTTCGGATAGGTATTTTAAATTAACCAATGAGTTGGCTGTCATAAAAGGAACTAATAAAGACGATTGGTTTGATATAGAGCGTATGCCAGATGGAGAAACAAAAGTTACAGGTTATCGCATTAAAGGCGGAGAAAAGGCTGATATTTTTATTAATCGCGTTTACAAAAAATCGCAGACGAAAGAAATTTGGATTTATGGATTAGATGATGATGACGTATTCCATGTCTTTGGTGATGGTGATGATTGTATAAAAGTGTTGTTATTAGGTGGGCAAAATAATGATACTTATGATATAGAGAATGGATATAGAATAAAATACTATGATTATAAAACCAAGCCAAATACGTTTAAAACTAATAAAGGAAGTAGAAGACTCACGGATAATTATTACACTAATGTTTATAATTATAGAAAACTTAAAACAGGTACTACTCAGATTCTACCAAGTTTAGGAGCTAATCCTGATGATGGATTTAGAGTTGGTGCCGCTTTTACCAAAACGAATTTTAATTTTGAGCGTAATCCATTTTCATCAAGACATAGTTTAAATACTGCTTATTATTTTGCAACTAGCGGATTCGATATTAGTTATAATGGAGAGTTTGCTAATGTGTTTTTTCAAAATGTAAATTTTGCTATTGATGTAGATTTTACCAGCCCTAATTACGCAACTAACTTCTTCGGATTTGGAAATGAAACACCTAACCCAGAAGCAGATGACGATGATGGATTAAACGTAGATTTAGATTACAACAGAGTAAAAATTAGAACTTTTAAAGTAATGCCTTCCATGGTATGGCGAGGCCATTCTGGGTCTGAAGTAAAATTGGGATTAAGTTATGAATCTAATGAGGTAGATCGAACCGAAGATAGATTTATAGAACTCTTACCTGCTGATAACCCTCTATTTGACGAGCAAGATTTTTGGGGAATAGATGCTAAATATAGTTTTGTGAATAAGGACAGAGAGGCGTTTCCAACCCAGGGATTTCAAATAAGCTTGCAAGCTGGATATAAAAATAACGTGTCTACTGAAAAAGGATTTAGTTACCTAATACCAGAAATCG
The DNA here is from genome assembly GCF_014243395.1 of Winogradskyella flava. Classification (GTDB taxonomy): domain Bacteria; phylum Bacteroidota; class Bacteroidia; order Flavobacteriales; family Flavobacteriaceae; genus Winogradskyella; species Winogradskyella flava. The sequence goes on from NZ_JACLCP010000001.1 coordinate 1,021,254, forward strand.
GATTTGATTTTAAAGTAATTCCTAGTGGCAACTTGGTCTTGGCAACGGACTTTAGAGGGCATCTTAACTTTGGTAACGATTTTGAGTTTTATCAAGGAGCTACTTTAGGTGCTAATAATGGTCTAAGAGGCTATCGAAACCAACGATTCACTGGTAAACGTGCTTTTGTTCAAAGTACAGATTTAAGATGGAATCTTACAAAAGTTAAAACAGGTTGGTTTCCTTTGTATCTAGGCGTTTATGGTGGTTTTGATTATGGTCGCGTGTGGTTGCCAAATGATGATTCTGATAAATGGAACAATTCATTCGGAGGAGGTGTGTTTTTAAACATGGCTAATATGATGACTGCAAACATATCTACATTCAATAGCGATGATGGCCTGCGTTTGGCCTTTAGATTAGGTTTCGGTTTTTAAAAAAGAATTATAATGTCTAGTCCAACTTTAATATGTATACCTGATATTAGTGGTTTCACCGAATTTATGAGTGAGACCAATATTGAGTTAAGTGCAAAAGTTATTCCGTCATTGTTGAATAATATTATTTATTCAAACGAGATTAATTTAAAGGTCTCTGAAATTGAGGGTGATGCAGTACTTTTTTTTAGAAAAGGTAAGCTACCACCATTCAAGGATTTAATTACTCAATGTAAATTATTCTTCAATGAATTTTATAAGCAGTTGGATGTGTTATCTCAAAAGTATAGTGAAGAAAAAGGAATAAGAAACATTCCAAAATTAGGTCTTAAAATTATTCTTCATTTTGGTGATGATGTTAAGTCTGTTCAAATTGGAAATCGCATTAAATTGATGGGAGAGGATGTTATAGTTGCACATCGTTTATTAAAGAATGATATCAAAGAAGATGAATATTTACTTATTTCTGAAGCTTTGTTAGATCAATATAAAGATGAAGTTATTGAACGTAATTTTAATTGGGGAGAGCTAAAGGACAATGACCAAAAATATAGGCATTTAGGTGAAATAAATTATAGTTATGTTAAAATGCATAAGCTAATAGGCTAATCAAGCCTTAATTAATACTAAAGCTATAAAGGTTGCCACCTGTTGTACCATTTCGTTCATCAGTGATATATGCAACAGCATCATTTTTAAAGCAAACACCCTCTTTTTGAGAATTGTGTTCAAATGGTAGCTCTGTGGTACTACCAGAAAAGAAAGCGTCACTTTTAAAGTTGGTTATTTTCCAAAGTTTATCGTGATTGAGTAGAATAATAGTCTTTCCATTTTCACTTATATCTGCTGAAGTAATCTTATTATCCTTTCCATCTAAATTGTATTTGGAATGAACCATGGCTTCGTGTTTACCCATTTTATTGGGTACTTTTAAAACAATAAATTTCTTTGATTCTTTACTCATGATGTAAAACGAATCTTTGAATAAAAAGAAGGCCTCAAAGTCTTTTGAATCCTGTTTTTTGGGTAATGTAAACTCTATGATTTCTGCCTCTGCGTTCTCTTTGCTTAAATCTTCATAGTTTATTTTTAATATTCTGAAGATTTTACGTTTTTCATTATTATTTCCGAAATCACCTATATAAATATTGCCTAGTTTGTCTGAGGTTAAATCTTCCCAATCAATGTTGCTTGCATTAGTAATCACAACTTTTTTTAAAATATCGCCCTTTTCATTAAGTCCGTATAGTTCACTATCATTTCCTGAATCTTGAATGGTCCAAATTAAATCAGACTGAGGAATGGTTTCAGCAGCGGATGCCTCTTTTAAACTATTATTAACGTCACCTTCAAAATTTAGTTGACCATTGGATTGGCAAGAAGTGGTTATAATAAAAATAAATATTAGTCTTTTAAAGTATATCATTGTAGTTTTATTGCTTTAAATATAATAATAATTGGAAGTGGTATTAACAAACAATAAGTTATAAAATCATCTTAAAATATAGACTTGAGTAAACATAAGGATATAATAATTATTGGTGGTGGTGCAGCTGGTTTTTTCTCAGCTATTAATATTGCTGAGCAATATTCTGATTTGTCCGTAGCTATTTTAGAACGTGGTAAAACAGGACTTCAAAAGGTTAAAATATCTGGAGGTGGTCGTTGTAATGTGACACATGCTGAATTTATTCCGTCAGAATTAGTCATAAATTACCCAAGAGGTGAAAAAGAACTATTAGGCCCCTTTCATAGCTTTATGACTGGTGATACGATCACTTGGTTTGAAGAACGTGGCGTAGAATTGAAAATTGAAGAGGACGGTAGAATGTTTCCAGTTTCAAATTCATCACAAACTATTATTGACTGCTTTTTAGATGAAGCTAAAACACATGGCGTTGATGTGCTATACAACCATTCGGTAAAGTCTATTGATGTTTTGGATAATGGTTTTTCAATAGAAACGTCTCAAGAGAATTTTCAATGTGGTCAATTAATTATAGCCACTGGTAGCAATACTAAAATTTGGAAGCTCCTTGAAGATTTGGGGCATACCATAGTAGAACCTGTGCCATCACTTTTTACTTTCGACATCAGGGATGAGCGTATTCGAAACATTCCAGGAGTTGTAGCAAAAGATGTTGAGGTAAAAGTTTTAGGGACGGATTTAATTTCAACTGGGCCTTTATTGATCACACATGTTGGAATGAGCGCACCAGCGATTTTAAAATTATCTGCATTTGGTGCCATTGAGTTATCAAAACTTAATTATCATTTTGATATAGAAGTAAATTTTATTCGTCAAGATTTAGACAGTTGTTTAGCATCACTTAAAAGTTTAAAATTAGATTTAGCTAAAAAGTTAGTGGTTAACTATACGCAATTTGATTTACCTAAACGACTTTGGAAACAACTGGTTTTAGATGCAAATATTGACGAAACCAATCGTTGGGCAGATATCAATAAGAATCAAATTGATGCGCTGTCAAAACAATTAACTAAAGCTATATTCAAGGTTACTGGTAAAAGCACATTTAAAGAAGAGTTCGTAACGGCCGGAGGTGTGGATTTAAGAGAAATAAACTTTAAAACATTTGAAAGCAAACTTATACCCGACTTATATTTTGCGGGAGAAGTTATTAATGTAGATGCTGTTACTGGAGGATTTAATTTTCAGAATGCTTGGACTAGTGCTTATATCGCTTCTAGGTCAATACAATTAAAGTAATGCTGCTCTTTATTGGCATAGCGTTGTATCACAGCTTTAAAGTCCTCAAAAATATAAGGCTTTGTAATAATTTGATTAATACCAACGTATTTTGCCTTTAGTGCTATTTCTGCAGAGTTCAATGCCGTAAGTGCCAAAATAGGAATATGTGGATTAAACATTCTGATATGTTTTGTGGCTTCGTAACCATCCATGTCCGGCATATTAATATCCATTAAAACCAAATCAAAAGCTTTTTCTTTAATCATGGAAATAGCTTCTCTACCATTGGACAAGGTTTCACAAGTGTAGCCTTCAATCCTTTCAATATTTTTCTTGCTTATCAATAAATTGATCTTATTATCATCCACAATTAATATGTGTCTATGTTTTATGGAATCAATTTTTGGAGTATTTGTCTGAATGGGTGACAGTGCTCGCTGAAACGTTATCTCGAAGAAAAATTTAGTACCTAAACCTGGCTTGGATATAAAATCAATATCAGCATCGTGACATTTGAGCAAAGTTTTGACTACAAAAAGACCCAAACCAGAACCGCTACTGTTTTTATGCAAAAAGGTTTTATTTTCAAAAGCATTGAAAACCACATCTCTATGTATCTCATCGATTCCAATCCCTGTGTCTTCAACTTCAAATCTTAAACTCAAGCTGTCTTCGGTACGTTTATTTTCTTTAACCGATATGCCTATATGACCTTCTTTGGTATAGCGTACGGCATTGTAGGCAAGATTAATGAGTATTTGGCTAAAGGCTACCTTATCGATCATCAAGAAATCATTTGCAATAGAATCGTCTACATTGGTTTGAATTTTTAATCCCTTGTTTTTTGCTGCAATTTCTACTGTGCTTACAACATTTTGAACAATTTTATGAATCTGATCCGGTTTCAGACGAAGCGTTTTTTCTTCGAAACGCAATTTTTTGACTTGTAGGATATTATCAATTAGAATCGATAGGTAATTACTGGAAGAAATCAATGAATTTAGATAAGACTTACGTTTGCTTTTATTTGGCTCTTGGTCCACGAGTGTAGCAAGTCCAGTAATACCATAAATAGGTGTGCGTAATTCATGGCTTACAATAGAGAAAAACTCAAGTCTATCCTTGTCAATAGCGAGTAGTTTTGCGTTTGATCGTTTTAAAGCTTTATTTATTGCTTGTATATTTCGTTTTGCCCTTATGTAAAAGAAGAATATTATTAAGGTTGCAATAAGCATTATGGCAGTTAGCACCAAAGTAATCAATAATACTTTTGAGGCTTTGGCATCCTGTTTACGTATATCATTGGCGTGACGTAATTCATTTTGAGTATTAATGATATTGTACATAATATCACCGTTTCTAGAGTTCCTTTTCTCATAAGTAACTACGGCATTATATTTATAGGTATCTGCCGCAAGCAAATATTTAGTAGCGGAATCTAAATTTTTATTTACTTCGGTGTAATAAAGATATTTATAGAAGTTATAAGTCCCTAATTTTCTATACAAGTCAGGATCCTCCTTGAAAGCTAATTTAATAGCATCATCACTGAGATTAAATAATAAATCGAATCTATCTTTTTTTCCAATGTTTAGTTTTACATGAGCAATGGTTTTGTAATAAAAATAGGACTGTTGCAGTCTACTTTTAAAAAAAGCTTCGTCACGGATTTTAGAAAATACTAGCTTAGAGAAATCGACAGTATCCAGCAACTTTAAAGCATTTTTGGAAGCCCTTAACAATTCCTTATTTTCATAAGCGTAATAGTTCTTCTTTATTTTATTTTCGAGATTAATAAAATAAAGTTCACTATTTAATTCTGAAGACAGCTCCTGTGCAATAGGATACAAACTATCAAATCTCTTATAGTTTTTTTCTAATAAATAGGTTTTAAGCAAACTCGAAAGTGCTGCATCTTTACCTTTCCTTGAGTTGATAGAATCGTAGAGATTATAAGATTTTTTATGATAAAGTTCGGCGTTTTTAAAACTAGACATTTTGGCCGATACCTCGCCAATAGCATTATAGGTTTGAGCTTCTGTTGATCTTAGTTTGAATTTTTTGGCAAAAGTAAGCGCTTCGTTAAGCAAAGAAGTAGCCTTAAACAAGCTATCATTCTTGATTAACTCCTCTAATCGATGATCATCAAAAGTACAAGTAAAACTACCATTATTGTCTTTAATTAGTAATTCCTGAGCATTCAAAAACAGACCGTTTGAGAACGAAAATAGCAGGAATATGACAACAATATGAGATTTGGGGAAACGCATATTTTGAGTATAATGGCTAAACATACTAATTTTTGCCGATTAAGCGCATATTTTTTAGATAAAATACCAATATTTAGGTGGTTAATAGTATTTTTCGGTTATTCATAATTATGAAAACACATGTTGCGCTTTTGAGAGGAATCAATGTTGGCGGTCATAAAAAAGTACCAATGACAGAGCTTAGGGAATTGTTGACTAAATCTGGGTTAGAAAATGTGAAAACCTATATACAAAGCGGTAATGTGATTTTTCAATATCAGAGTAATGATCTCAAAGTACTAGAGAATCATATTAAAAAAGCAATTTTAGACCATTTTGGTTTCGAGGTTTCTGTTTTAGTTAGAGCTAAAGTGCAGTTGAAAACAATACTTGATAATTGCCCATTTCCAGAAGAGAATAAAGTCAATAGCTATTTTGCTATTCTATCGGAAATTCCAAATGCCAATTTGGTTAAGGAAGCCTATGCAAAAACCTATGAAAATGAAGAATATGAAATTATAAATGACTGTTTATATTTCTATTGTGCCAAGGGTTATGGTAACGCCAAGTTTAATCTAAATTACTTTGAACGAAAATTAAAAGTTAGTGCAACTTCAAGGAATTATAAAACGATGGTAAAATTACTTGAGCTGTCTTAAAAAGATTAAAATGCCCGTCATAATTCCTTATTTTTGTAAAGAATTTTATTTTAATGACAGAACAAGATTTTATACTCAAATCATATAATTCAAATATTAAGAGTGGCTCAGTAAAGTGGTCGGCACCAAGTAATATCGCTTTAGTAAAATACTGGGGAAAAAAGGAAAACCAAATTCCAGAAAATCCATCAATAAGTTTTACGCTTTCAAACTGTAAAACAATAACCGAAGTTACTTACACTAAAAAAGAAGATAATGCTTTAAGCTTTGATGTGTTTTTTGAAGACAAGTTAAACGAGGCTTTCAAACCAAAAATTCAAACCTTTTTTGAGCGTATTGAAACCTATATGCCCTTTTTAAGGGATTACCATTTTAAAATAGAGACCTCAAATACATTTCCACACAGTTCGGGCATTGCGTCATCAGCGTCTGGTATGAGTGCATTAGCGTTATGTTTATTGAGTATTGAAGAAGATCTAGGCGTTGATTATGCTGACGATTACTTCAATAAAAAAGCATCATTTTTAGCACGACTAGGCTCAGGTAGTGCATGCAGAAGTATAGAGGGAGAACTTGTGGTTTGGGGGCAAAACAAAAGCACAGAAAGTTCGGATTTATTTGGAATAAAATATGATGGCGAAGTACATTCCAATTTTAAGAATTACCAAGACACTATTCTTCTGGTTGATAAAGGAGAAAAGCAAGTGAGTAGCACGGTTGGGCATAAATTAATGTTTGGCCATCCATTTGCAAAAGAACGCTTTGCTCAAGCCCATGATAATATTGCAGACCTAAAAGCTATTTTAGCTTCAGGCGATTTCAAAGCATTTATCAAAATCGTAGAAAGTGAGGCCTTAACACTTCATGCCATGATGATGACGAGTATGCCATATTTTATCTTGATGAAGCCCAACACCTTGGAAATCATAAATAAAATCTGGAAGTTCAGGGAAGATACCAATTCTAATATTTGTTTTACACTAGATGCAGGTGCCAACGTTCATGTATTGTATCCTGAAATGGAGAAAGATATTATTTTACAGTTTATTAAAAATGATTTGGTAAGCCATTGTCAAAATGATCATTTCATTTCGGATTCCATTGGCAAAGGGGCACAATTAATAAAACATTAACGAGGGCTTAAGGGCTGAGGGCAAACCAAATAGGATTATAATCCGTATATTTGTTAAAGGAAATCGCTTAATACAACATGAAAGGACCCCTTTTTTACTCAAAAATCTTGCTTTTTGGTGAATACGGAATCATCAAAGACTCTAAAGGTTTATCTATTCCATATAATTTTTACAATGGTGCTTTAAAAGTGGATGAAAATCCAACAGAAGAAGCCCTGTCGTCTAATGCTAGTCTAAAGCGTTTTGTTGCGTATCTAGAGGGCTTGGATAAAGAATTAGTATCGTTTGATGTTAAGACCTTACAGAATGATGTCGATGCAGGTATGTACTTCGACTCTTCCATTCCCCAAGGTTATGGTGTTGGTAGTAGTGGTGCATTGGTTGCGGCTATTTATGATAAGTACGCATCCGATAAGATTACAGTTTTAGAAAATCTAACACGTGAAAAGTTATTAAAGCTTAAAGCTATCTTTTCTGCTATGGAATCGTTTTTTCATGGTAAGTCTTCAGGTTTAGATCCTTTAAACAGTTACTTAAGCCTTCCAATACTTATTAACTCTAAAGATAACATTGAAGCCACTGGTATTCCATCTCAAAAAACAGAAGGAAAAGGAGCCGTATTTCTATTAGATAGTGGTATTGTTGGAGAAACTGCTCCAATGGTTAGCATTTTCATGGAAAACATGAAGAATGAAGGTTTCCGTAGTATGTTAAAAGATCAATTTATAAAGCATACGGATGCTTGTGTTGATGATTTCCTTAAAGGTGACATTAAGTCCCTATTTAAAAATACCAAACAGTTGTCTAAAGTAGTGTTGAACAACTTTAAACCTATGATACCCAAACAGTTCCATGAATTATGGAAAAAGGGTATTGAAACTAACGATTATTATCTCAAGCTTTGTGGCTCTGGTGGTGGTGGTTATATTTTAGGGTTTACTAAAAATATTGAAAAAGCTAAAGAAGCTTTAAAAGATCAGAAATTAGAAGTAGTATATAACTTTTAGGATATCTGGGAAATGGATTTAATTGAAGTTAGCCCAATATTTATAATTCTCTTTTTTTTTGCATTTATCTGTTTAATAGTCTTCGTATGGTTAGGGATTAGATCGATCAAATCCAAGGATTAATTCAACTTACTCATGCTTTCTAGACGGCAGAAACATATCCTACTAAAATTTTTCAGTCTGTTTTCTGTTGTGCGTGGTTATAATATCCTCGTTGTAGTCATTGCCCAATACTTAGCAGCTATTTATATTTTTGCACCAGACAAGACGATTAAGTCGGTACTGTTCGATGTTAATTTACTAATGCTTGTATTGGCTTCTTCAGCTACAATTGCTGCTGGATATATTATCAATAATTTTTACGATTCCGAAAAAGATTTAATCAACAAGCCCAGGAAGACCATGTTGGATCGATTGGTAAGCCAAAACACCAAGTTATCTTTTTATTTTGTCTTAAATTTTTTGGCTGTTGTTTTTGCAAGTTATGTCTCTTTCAAGGCGGTCATTTTCTTTGCGCTTTACATTTTCGCCATTTGGTTGTACTCGCATCGCCTAAAGAAACAGCCGATGACAGGCAATATAGTGTCGGCTATACTCACGGTAACACCATTTTTCGCCATCTTCATTTATTATCAAAATTTTGAGCTTGTCATATTTGCACATGCTATTTTCTTGTTTTTATTGGTGTCCATGCGAGAACTCACAAAGGACCTCGAGAATATCAAAGGAGATTTAGCTTTGAATTACAGAACCGTTCCTGTGGTTTATGGTGAAAAAGTGTCTAAAACAATGCTTACAATACTAGTCCTTTTAACTATAATGGCAGCTGTAGTTTTGATTTTGTTCTTTAAAATTGGACACATGTATTATTTCTTTTACTTAAGTGTAATGTTATTGATTGTTTTCCTACTCATACTTTGGAAATCAAATAAGAAAACACATTATTTAATGCTCCATAATATTCTTAAGTTTATTATTGTGGCTGGTGTGTTTTCCATTTTACTAATTGATGTATCAGTCGTTTTAAACCGTATATAAATGAATACAACTCTAAAAATTGCTATGGCTCAAATCTCACCAGTCTGGTTGGATAAAAAAGCTACACTACAGAAAATTGAAAATGCAATTATTGATGCAGCCAAGAATGATTGTGAACTTATCGTTTTTGGTGAAGCTCTTTTACCTGGTTATCCATTTTGGTTGGCACTAACAGGAGGCGCGGAATGGAATACTGATGTGAACAAGGAGTTACATGCACATTATGTCAATAATTCGATTTGTATTGAAAAAGGAGAATTGAAGGCGGTATGTGAATTGGCAAAGACACATGGCATAGCGACCTATTTAGGTATTATGGAACGACCTACGGATAGAGGAGGCCATAGTATTTATGCATCGTTGGTTTATATTAATGAAAAAGGTGAGATACAATCAGTACATAGAAAATTACAGCCAACCTATGATGAGCGTTTAACTTGGGCACCTGGTGATGGCAATGGATTGCAAGTGCACCCGCTAAAGGCATTTACCGTTGGAGGTTTGAATTGTTGGGAGAATTGGATGCCTCTACCTAGGACAGCCTTATATGGTCAAGGTGAAAATCTACATATCGCCGTTTGGCCAGGAAGTGATCATAATACCAAAGATATAACACGATTTATAGCAAGGGAATCACGTTCTTTTGTTGTTTCCGTATCAAGTTTAATGTTTAAGTCAGATTTCCCAAATCATACACCACATCTAGAAGCTATTCTAAAAAATGCTCCAGAAACATTAGCAAATGGAGGCAGTTGTATTGCAGGACCTGATGGTGAATGGATTATAGAACCCGTAATTAATAAAGCCGGTCTAATTATTCAAGAGATTGACTTTAATCGTGTGTTGGAAGAGCGTCAAAATTTTGATCCAGTTGGTCATTACTCGAGACCAGATGTTACAAAGCTTATTGTAAATAGAGAACGGCAAACTACAGTGGAAATTAAGTAGTTAATGTAAACTATTCTTATACCTTTGCAAAAAATTTGGTCATGAGCAGAAATCAAGATAGCAAAGGAAAAGGAAAAACTTCAGGAGTGGGAAATGCTAAAGGCAAATCAAAAGGTTTTGCTAGAGGAAATGCTCCCTTTAAAAAGAGATCCCAACCAAAGAAACCATCTAATCCAGATGAGATTCGTCTAAATAAGTACATTGCTAATTCGGGCATGTGCTCTCGTCGCGAAGCCGATGAGAATATAGCTATTGGCTTAGTAACAGTAAATGGCAAAGTGATTACAGAAATGGGTTATAAAGTAAAGCGTACGGATGAGGTGCGCTTTGATGGTCAACGTATTACTCCAGAAGCTAAGGTTTATGTTTTACTTAATAAGCCAAAAGGCTTTGCTACAACTACAGCAGAGGGCAAAGGCAGAACCGTAATGGATTTGGTTGCCAATGCCACAAGCGCCAATATAAAGCCCATTGGACGCCTTGGTAGAAATTCCCTTGGACTTCTTCTCTTTACTAACGACGATGAGGTCGTACAGAAGTTTACGAATTCTAAAAATGGTGTGGCACGGGTATTTCAAGTCGAACTAGATAAGAATTTAAAGTTTGAGGACCTGAAAAAAATTCAAGAAGGCTTTAAAATCGATGGAAAGTTAGTCGCTGTAGAAGAAATAAGTTATATCGAAGGAGAGTCCAAAAATAAAGTTGGTGTAAAAATCAAGAATACAGGTAATACCATATTACGAACCATTTTTGAAACACTTAAGTATGATTTGGTAAAAATAGACTGTGTCGCTATAGGTCATCTTACTAAAAAAGATATTCCTCGAGGACATTGGAAGCATTTAACTATCCAAGAAATCAATACCTTAAAAATGCTATAGTTAGATTTTTGAAATTCTAACTAGACTCGTTTCTCTTGAATTAAAACACCGTTAAAAAGCATATTAATTCGTTAAGTTGTTGTTTTTTCGTAAATAATATATATATTACGATCCCAAATCATTTAGGCTTAACATGAAACTCCTAACCAAAACTCTAGTTGTACTAGCTAGTTTATTCAACTTATACGCCTTTTGTCAAGAGGAAAGTGTAGATTTTGATAGCGATGCGAGCCCTCTAAGTGTTATACAAGAAGTTTTACCTAAAATATCAACAGACTCTACCAGCACAGAGATCACTTCTCATGTAGAGGCTATGTTGGATTGGATGACACAAGAACACTATAAATCCAATTACGCACCAATCTTGATTTATGCTGAAAAAGGTCTTGCTTTGGCTAGAAAAAGTAATAACAAGCAGCATATTCATGATGCGAGATCTGTTATTGGGAATACTTTAATTCGTATTAAAGATACTGTAAGTGCTAAAAAACTATTCTTAAAGTCGTTAAGAGAAGCACAGGATACTAATGATAGTTCTATTATTTTAAAATCTAAAGGTAATTTGGCTAATATCTATTATTATACCGAAGGTTATAAGAATAGAACCGTAAAAATATATCTAGAGTGCGTTGAAATTGCAAAGCGCTTGAAAGACACTACGAGGTTATTTATCTTGCACCATAACTTGTCTAGAGCATTCAATGAGACTAAAAACCCTGAGCGTAGTGCTTACCACGTAAAGGAAACAGAAAAATACCTTAATCTCATTGGAAACCCTCCTCATTACAAAGCTAGCCATCTTCACAATAAGGGGAGAATGTTACTTCTTTTAGACAAGCCAAACGAAGCAATCAAAAACTTTCAAGAAACCATAGATATTTGCGAAAATACCGAATTTACGGAGGCTTTAATTGAAGGGTATACCGGATATAAGGAGGCCCTGGAAATGAAGAAAGACTATCAAGGTATTTTTGAAATTAGCAAGAAGTTAGAATTTTATCAAAAGAAAAAGGACGAGGATGAAGCAAAAAGCATAATCGAGTCCGTAAGTGCTAAGCTCAATGTTGAACGTTTTAAAGATCAGATTAAATCTAAAGAACTCGAAAAGAAATTATTAGTAGAACAGGCAGAGAGAAAAAATATTCTTTTGTTACTTATAGCAGGTATTGTTGTTTTCCTTATGGTGATTTTAGCTATACTTTATCACGCTTACAAAAGACGAAAACTGTTAGTTAGTGATTTACGGGTAAAGAATAAGCAATACTTAAAAGCGAAAGAAGAAAGTGATCAACTCACACAAGCTAAAGCAAAATTTTTTGCAACTGTAAGTCACGAGCTAAGAACACCACTATATGGGGTTATAGGTCTTAGTAGTATTTTAATGGAAAATAAGGATCTCAAAAAGCATGAGAAAGATTTAAAGTCTCTCAAGTTTTCGGCAAACTATTTATTAGCCCTAATTAATGATTTATTGCAGTTTAATAAGATTGAAAATGATAGTTTTACTAAAGAAGAAGCGCCATTTGATTTAAGAGAACAGATAAGTACTATAATATCGTCGTTTGAATATATTAGGTTACAACATAACAACAATATAGATGTAAATATCAGCGATAAATTGCCAAGATTACTCAAAGGTAATTCTGTTAGATTATCTCAAATATTAATGAATTTAATTGGTAACGCATGTAAGTTTACCGAGGATGGAGATATTAATGTGTTTGTTAATGTAATTGAACTTCACGACAATGATGTTAAGCTCGAGTTTATTATTCAAGATACAGGTCATGGTATAGAAAAGTCAAAACTCAAAAATATTTTTGATGAGTTTACACAATTAGATGCTTTAACTAATACTTATCAAGGAACGGGTCTAGGACTATCTATCGTTAGTAAATTATTGGAACAAGCAGGTAGCTCAATTAGTGTAGAGAGTGAGTTGGGAGAAGGAAGTACCTTTAAATTTATTCTATCCCTGGATGTAGTGTCGTTAAATGAAAACGAACATATAGAGACGTCTTTTTCAAATACAAACCAACTAGCCAAAAAATATATACTCGTTGTTGAGGATAATAGAATTAATCAAACGGTAACAAGAAAAATTCTGGAGAATTCTCAAGTAAAATGCGAAATAGCCCAAAATGGTCAAGAAGCCGTAGATATGGTTAAAGCCAATGATTACGACTTAGTGTTAATGGATATAAATATGCCTGTTAAAAATGGAATTGAAGCTACAAAAGAAATAAGGGAATTTAATGAAGTGCTGCCAATTATCGCCCTTACTGCAGTTGAGATTGAAGAACAAAAACATCGTATATTCCAAAGTGGTATGAACGATATTATTGTGAAGCCATATGATATAGATTTATTTAAGAAAATTATCGTTAAGAACTTAACTAATACTGTCGTCAATGATTTCAGAAAATTGGCTTAATTATATTAGTTGTTGACCTGTATTACGTAGGTGCAAATTAAGTCGTCTTTTAAATACAAGTGTACATCATAATGTCCTGAACTATCAAATTGATGTTCTAAAGTCAGCTGGTTATTATTAACCAAAACGGATTTGGGCTTTATTTTGCGACGGGTTGAACCATTATCAATAAGCAACTCCACATCTTCTTTTTTAATATGCGTTTTCAGTTTATATAGAAAGACGATGTTCTCATTAATTTTCAATGTATGATGCATTTGTTTAGGCGCGTCATGAGTTTCGAGATTACTATAGGCTTTGCCATAAAGGACTGGAGCATTCAAAAAATCGTCAAATGTAGGTAGGTCGCCTTTTAATAACCACCATTTACTTTCAATAGGAAAGTGATTCACCGCAAATAATTTAGGATTCGTCAAGAAAAAACCATCGTTGTATTGAAACGTAAATCGATTGGTCTCTGGATTTGGAATACCGCTTGCCCAGGTTGGGTCGCAGAGATACCATTTGTTATTTAATTTTACCACATTCCATGAATGGTTCGGTATTGTAAGCCGTTCCACATTTGTTGTGCTTACACGTCCATAACCTTGAACAATGTCACATTCTATATTGGCCAAATCCGACAAAGCTTTCACCAAGTAGGCATAGCCAGTACAAATGGTACGTTTTTTCTTCAGTAATTTGGTAAATAGTTGTTGTCTAAACTTCGTGTTCCAGGCATTAAACTTTAGGCTATCATTTTTGAAACGTTGTCGCCTGTGATTGTTTTTGAGATATGAACTATAGTCATTTTTTATATTGGCACAAACCCATCGGTAAATGGATCTAAAGCGTTCTACATCAGTATCTAAATTTGAAGTGAGCTTATATGAAAGTTCTGGGAGATTGGCTAAATCTTCACCCTTATGGGAATGCGCAATACTATCAGCTTTTTTAAAACTAATATCCTCAAAATCCGAAATTTGGGCTATCAGTTGACCTGAAAATAAAAGTAGTACTATGAAAGGGAGAAGTTTCAAATGGAAAATAATAACTATTTAGTTGAGTGCGGTCAATAAGTTACAATGAGAGATATATCTACCACACTCGACCAAACAGTATTCATTTAGTTCTTTTTACGTTTCGATTTATAAGGAGTATTCGAATCTAAAGCACCAATCATCTCAACATTGACGTCCTTTAAAGTAATCTCAATGAAAGACGTATCGTCTGTGATGTATACATCTTGCTTTTCATATCCTAAATAGCTAAAGACCAAGACATCACCTGATTTTAATTTTACAGGAAACTTAAATTCACCTTTGTCATTAGTAACTGTGCCATGTCGCGTACCTTTTTGTATGACGTTGACATTGGCTAAAGGACCATTTGCGTCATATACAATGCCACTGACGCTACGTTCCTTGGCGGACACTTCAGTTGATGGGGATTTAGTCTGTCCGTAAATTGGATGGAATGCAAACAAGGCTAACATTGCAGCAATAAAACCAAAGGTTTTAAGGGACTGATTCTGGGTAAATACTTGTGTTTTCATAATAGTTTGTGTTTTGTTTACATCTAAACTAAAAGCTTTGTCTAAAGATATAAAATAGGCTTGAGTTATCTAAATACTTGGTTGAGTTAAGCTGTGATTTCATTTAGTTATGCGTTTTTTGAATTGATTTTTTATATATCTTTATTACATATAATTAAAATTATAATGAGCCCAAAAGACCAACACTTAAAACGCGTCATTGTTGATTTTAAGAAGTTAACACCAGAAATCCTCGCCATGCTTGTTGATAAATATCCTGATGGCTATGATGACGACCACATTATTACATTTAGAAATGCCAAAAATGAGGTTATTGACGCTGTTGAAGTCACGACTGAAGATACTAAATATTTAGTCAAAGTTAGTACTAAACTAGCTGTTACTATGGAAAATTATGATGAGGACGATTATGAGGATTTTGATGAGGACGATCCAGATGCCGTGCAGCCACCCGAAAATCTTGAAGATTAAGTTTTAGATAATCTTTTAAGTAGAACTTCCCAAATAAAGATAGAGAATACAATAAGATACTCCAATCCTATAAGCCATAAATTTTCGGATTTATCAGATGTACCTATGGCCAAATAAGAAAGGTAACTTAGTATAATAACAAAGCTCCAGACCAGAGGGTATTTAAAATTAGTAAATACCGATAGTACAACTAATGTAGTCAAATACCAGGGGTGTACGGTTGTGCTTAAAAACAAATAGCAAGTAAATACTAATAGTATAGATGAGATGAGTTTGGATAATGTATTATTCTTTTCAAAAAATGATAATGCCAGTATTACGAGGATCGTTAAGATTGGAAGTACTTTACCGATAATTGCTATTTCGTTATAACCAGTCAATGCATAGCCAATTTCTCTCAAGATATAATAGATACTAGCATTGAATTCAAAATTACTAAACCAAAGTCCAACCGTCTTAGAATAGTTATTGATAAACTCCATTGAAAAAAATGGAGCAAAGAGAAGTATTACAGTAACTATAATTATACTATAAAACACTATTAATTTTTTTATTCCAACGATAAGATTCTCTTTCTTAACAAACCACCAGAAAAATAGTGGTAAAAACATAAGTGGAATCAATTTTACAGAAATAGAACAAGCGAGAATCACACCAGCCCATTTCCATTTTCCAGAATGTAGGAGGTAAAGGCTCCAAACCAATAAAAATACCATGACACCTTCAAAATGAAGATTTCCCGTAAGTTCAATTATTATAAATGGATTTAAGATGTACCAAAAGATTCTATGTGATGGCAGTTTAAGTCGTTCTAAGAGTTTTTTTCCAAAATAGAGTGTGCCTATGTCTGCAGCTATAATGATGAGCCGCATTCCGATTACGGAGCTTAAAATACTTCCGCTGGGTAAAAGGTTGCCAATAACAAAGCAGAGTTGATTTAATGGTGGATAATTGGTAAAATTCGAGGCGCTGAGACTTCCCATGCCATTATACAATTCTTGGGCCTGTGAGATAGGAAACTTACCATTTTGTATAAACGAATCTGGCGTATATAGATAAGGATTGAGTCCTTCTAAAATCATTCTACCATCCCAAATAAAGCGATAAAAATCTTGTGATAAATTTGGGATGGCAAATAAAAACAGCAATCGAAATAATATTGCTGCTATAACCATTATCCTAAAATAGAAACCAGAAGTTTTGATGATTTGATAAGCAAAAACAAAAAGTGCAGTATAAAGCAATATTAATTGTAATGCTTCAGTTCTCTGCAAATCATAGGCAAACCACAAATACGACAGACAGCTGATTAAGATGTAGAATAGTGTTATTTTTTTATGTTTAAAAATATTGGCTAGTCCGAGCATAAAACCAAAGATAGAATTATTTGTAACCTAGAAAATAGTCGCTCAAAAAAGATTCCTAACTTTATTGGAAATAAAATACCGTTATGAGTCATTCCATTTACTTCAACTTTATCATAAAAAGTGACAAATTTAGTGTTTATAAAGCCGTTTCTGAGCCAGGGCATTTGGAGAATTGGTGGCCACTAAAATGTTCTGGAATTCCAAGAGTTGGAGAGCAATTTAACTTTAATTTTACAGATAAATATGATTGGTATGCAGAGGTAACAAGTTGTAAACAGTGGGATCATATTCATTATAAAATGACTAAATCTGATGACGACTGGAATTCTACAACCTTTGGATTTAAACTAAAGGAAAAAGATAATGGAACTTGCCTAAATTTTTTTCACACGGATTGGTCTGAATTAAATAATCACTTTAAACATTCCTCCTTTTGTTGGGCAATGTTATTAAACGGACTTAAGAGTTATTTGGAAAAAGGAGAAATTATTCCTTTCGAAAAGCGAAGCTAAACTTTAGAGCTCAAAGACTTAAAGAAGACATAACCAAAGCCAATAAAAAGCATCAAGTGGAATGGAAATAAACCAAAATCCCCACCTTGATCACCAACGATAAAAGCACTATACATACCAAACCCAAAGTAAAGCATTAGTATGCCTTCTATAATAACATGAGGTGATAGGTTTTTACGTAAGTATTTGTTGTTTTTCCAGTTGTCTTTATACTTGCTTAGGTTGAATTTTGGTGTTCTTACAAATTCACTGCGTTTACCGGCATGACCTTCTAATACGGCAATGGAATTATGTAATGAAAAGCCCATAGCAATAGAGAAAAAGGTAAAGAACATACCAATATATCCAAAGAATCTTTTAAATCCACTTCCGTAAATGCTGCGGTACATAAACCAGTAGCACACGAAGAATATGATGGTACTCATTATAAAGAAACTCATAATATAAAAATAGTCTCTCAAGTGAGCATATTCATTCTTTATATAAAGCATAGGAATACTTAAAACGGCAACCACAAAAATACTTAAGAACATCGTACTGTTTAGTAAGTGTAAAAGACCATGAACTTTAGTTTTAGTGGATATATTTTTAGATTTTAGAACGCGACTAAGCATTTTTCTAAAGTTCTCTGCGCCACCTTTGTTCCAACGGAATTGCTGTGATCTAGCAGCACTAATTACTATTGGCAATTCAGCAGGAGTCTCAACATCTTCTAGATACTTGAATTTCCAGTTTTTAAGCTGTGCTCTGTAACTGAGATCTAAATCCTCAGTAAGTGTATCACCTTCCCAGTTGCCTGCATCAATGATACATTGCTTGCGCCAAATACCTGCGGTACCATTAAAGTTTATAAAGTGACCTTTAGAATTTCTTCCAACCTGCTCTAAAGTAAAATGTGCATCTAAAGCAAAGGCCTGAATTCTTGTTAGCAACGAATAGTTTCTATTAATATGTCCCCAGCGCGTCTGTACAACGCCAATTTGATCGTCCTTAAAATAAGGAATGGTGCGTTTTAACCAATTAGGATTCGGAAGAAAATCGGCATCAAAAATCGCAATGAATTCTCCTTTTGCAATTTCTAAGCCTTCTTTTAGGGCTCCAGCTTTAAAACCAGCACGATTCTCTCTTGTAATATGTTTTATGTCTAATCCTGTTGCAGCAAGTTTTTCAACATGTGCTTTGGTGGTATGCACAGTTTCGTCCGTAGAATCATCTAAGACTTGTATTTCCAATTTTTCACGGGGATATTCCAATAGAGCAATATTATCCAATAAGCGCTCCATGACGTACATCTCATTAAATACTGGAAGTTGTACGGTAACGTAAGGAATTTCATTTGGATTATTTAAATCAAATGTTTCACAGCTTTCCCTTTTCTTTTTTGAAGATAGATAATTAAAAAGTAGATTTAACTGAGCCAAAGCATACATAAAAATCAAGATGATGGCTATGGTATAAACTACAATTATGAAATAGTGTAAATAAATCACTTTAAGCTGTATTTAAAAATCCATGTTAAGATTTTAACGCCTGCAAAGATAGCACCTTTTATGGTTCCTGAAACTTTTGAGACACCAATTCTGTTTCTGTAATTCACAGGAATTTCGTTATAACTATATTTTTTCTTTAAGACTTTTAGCTGCATCTCAACCGTCCAACCATAGGTTTTGTCTTCCATATTCAGTGCTAATAATTTGTCGTATTTAATAGCCCTAAAGGGCCCCAAATCTGTAAATGTAGAACGGAAAAACAAGGTCATTAAGCTAGTAGCTAGCCAGTTACCAAAGATTTGAGGAACGGTCATTGAACCCTCTTCTCTCAGTTCTTTTACTCTAGCACCAACAACAAAGTCAATATCTTTTTCAATAATAGGCTGAACAATTTTAGTTAGCTCTTCAGGATAATCGCTGTAATCTCCATCTAAAAACACAATTATATCTGGTTTTATATCTTGTTTTTCGATATAGTCCATTCCTTTTAAGCAGGCATGGCCATAGCCCTTTTGCTTTTCAAGCAAAACTGTAGCTCCTGCTTTTTTAGCATTAACTTCAGTATCGTCTGTAGAATTATTACTAACTACAATAACTTCTTCAACTATTTCAGGAATGTCTTTAATAACTTTCGAAATGGAGTCTGCTTCATTAAAAGCAGGAATGATGACTTTGATTTTGGTCATTTATTTAAATCTGATAATTTATTGTCTTTCTTAAATGACTTTAAATCGGTCCATTCTTTAATTCGCTTTCCTTGGGAATATTTCACTGCAGAAGTTAACTTTTCATCTTTATACATTAAGCAATAACCGTTTTTTTGATCGTTCTTAACTTGACACTTATGATTGACTTTTCCATTGTCGTCATAAAAAACCCACCATTTTATTTTTTTATCATTTTCAAAATGACCTTCGCTTTCTTTTTGCCCATTAGAACTGTATAGTTTCCAAAATTTGGTACGTAGATTATTCTTGTAATGCCCTTCGGATTTTAAATTACCGTTCTTATAATATGTCCTCCAATATTCGGTTTTTTTTCCATTTTTAATCCAACCACAGGATTCGAGCTTACCATTATCAAAATAATTTTTCTGATACTGTTTTTGCGCGACGGCAAAACTACAAATAAGAGAGAAAATAAAAACTAATCGCATTATTTTTGATTTACAAGTTCCATTAGGTCTACATCGTTACCTAATAAAACTTCAGTCGGATTAATTCGCCCTTTCATACTATCATTCTCTAATTTTAATACACCTCTTGGACATACCGCAGAACAAATACCACAGCCAACGCAACTAGAACGTACAATATTCTCACCTTTTTGGGCATAATGTCTTACATCAATTCCCATTTCGCAACTGTTAGAACAGTTACCACAAGAAATACACTGTCCACCATTTGTGGTAATTCTAAACTTAGAAAATAAACGTTGCTGAAAACCAAGTATAGCAGCCATTGGGCAGCCAAAACGACACCACGAGCGACTTCCTAAAATAGGATAGAAGCCAGTACCTATAACACCAGAGAATATGGAGCCAATATAAATACCATAAGTAGATCTTAAAGCTCCAGATTTTATATAGAAAAGTTGATCCGTGGTGCCTGTAAAATGCATAATAAGTAAAAGTGCTATGGTAATAAAAAATCCTATGGCTCCATATTTGGCGTCTTTTCCTAATTCTTGCCTTTTAAAAAACATCACACCAATAAAAACTAAAGTTAGAAATCCAATGACTAAAGAAATAAATACATCTCTTGTTAGCCAAAAGTCGTTGCTATCGTA
Organism: Winogradskyella flava; assembly: GCF_014243395.1. Lineage (GTDB taxonomy): Bacteria > Bacteroidota > Bacteroidia > Flavobacteriales > Flavobacteriaceae > Winogradskyella > Winogradskyella flava. Next base: position 1,041,891 of record NZ_JACLCP010000001.1, read on the forward strand.
TCCCAAATAGGTGTAAACCATTGCTGTTGTCATCACTACAGAAAATACTAAAACGGTATGTATTAACCATCGCTCTAACTTCCAGGCTGACATTTTTTTAGAGGATAAGTGCCTAAAAGAGTCACCGGCTGTCTCCGCTAAACCACCACAACCACATACCCAAGAACAATACCATCGCTTCCCAAATTTATAGGTTAAGATAGGTGAAATAACAAATATGGAAAGGATGCCAAAGATGATTAAAGCCAATCCAATATTTCCATTAGATAAAAATCCTTTAACGGACCACTCATCAAAAATGTAATAGTTAAGCGGCCAAACACTCTTAAGGTCGTAGTATGGTAAATCGTTATTCATGACATACATGAACTCTGGAATCAAAAATGCAAAACCTAATTGAAAGAACATCACAGAAACAGTCCGAACTTGTTGGTAACGATTATGTCTATACTTAAGAATAAATTTATATCCAAAAGCTAAAATTGCAATAGTGTAAAGTGTGCCATAAACAAACCATTGGCTCGCATTTCTCCCACTCAGTAATTGACTTAAAGGATCAAATAAACTAATTAATCCAGTATTAGAAGCACCGTCCACACCCAACCCTAAGTATTGAGGATAAAAGTAAAGTACGATATAAAATGTCGTTAGAATAACACCAACGATCCAGCCCCAAACACCCCTTGAAGAGATAGATTTAAACCATTGTCCATCATTTTTTATACCTTCTAATTTATTAAGATAGGCTTCTCTGGAGTAGATTACAATACCGACCGCAATCAAGCCAAGTGATAACGTTAAGAATAATCCTTCATTAGGGAAGTTAGTATTGAAAAGCGCTAAAGTCAATATGAATAACCCAATAATTCCTATAGCTAAGGCAACCTTTTGTTTTGTAGTAATATCTAAAGCATCAGGTCTTGCTAAGGACATGCTATGATTTAATTTATTGCTCATGATTATGCGGTTTGTAGTTTGTTATTGTAGGCTGATAGAATCTCTTTTTCAAATTTTGAATAAAATTCAGGATCAAAATTGGCATCAGAAAGATGATTCATAACGTAATCAACATCACGTTTTTCTGTTAACCAAGTGTCAAAGGTTTCATGACGCATTCTAATGCCAAAAGTGTTAATGCCTAGGAATTCTTGGGTATCTTTATGGTATGCTACTGTGATACACTTAGTATCATCATCATGTTTCCAATGAAAGTGTTGTTCATAATCTGGTCTGCCTTTGGCACCGAAAACCCAGCCGTAAGTTTGATATTCTATATCCATAAATTTTGCTGAATTAAACCAATGCCCTGGATTATATGGTCTACGATTTCCGCAAATAGTTTGTGCTAAAGCTTCACCCATCATACGACCTGTGTACCATACGGCTTCAATAGGTCTGCGATTTCCAATAGCTTCATGTTGTTCGGCACAATCACCAATGGCATACACATCAGGAATATTGGTTTCTAAATAGCGATTCACTTTTACACCACGACCAGTTTCAATCTCTGAGTCTTTTATAAAATCTATATTTGGCGACACTCCTGCTGTTAACCCCACTACATTACATGGAATTTCTTCGCCAGTTTCTTCAATGATCACAGATTTTACTTTACCGTTGTCGTCAGATTTTATTTCTTTCAAATTTGTAGAAAGCCTTAAATCAATATGATGGTTTTTAATATGCCTATTGATCATAGCACTTTCACCCTCAGGTAAAACACCATTCCAAAAGCTGGATTCACGTACTAAAAATGTTACGGGAATACTTCTGCTATTTAGCATTTCAGCCAATTCAATCCCTATGAGACCGCCCCCAACAATTACCGCGCGCTTACAAACCTCTTTATTTGGCGCATGTTTTTCAAGATTATCCAAATCTTGTTTGTGGTACATGCCCATAACACCTTCTAAATCTTGTCCTGGCCAACCAAATTTATTCGGTTTACTTCCAGTTGCTATAACGAGTTTATCATATTGAAGTGTGTCTCCTCCAGCAAAGTGAAGCGTTTTAGATGTTGTTTGAACAGTTTTTACGTAACCTTTTTTCAGGTTGATACGATTTTTCTCCCAAAACCAATTTTCATAAGGTTGGGTGTGCTCAAACTTCATATGTCCCATATACACATACATTAAAGCTGTACGAGAAAAGAAATAATCTGTTTCTGCAGAGACAATAGTTATTTTTTTGTCGGAGAGTTTTCTAATATGTCTGGCTAGGGTAACACCAGAAATACCATTACCGATAATGACAATGTGTTCCATAAAATTTGGTTGTTAGTTAGTGGTCTGTCGATTTTAAAGATAAGAACTTAATCTAAAATTCTTATTTATATCCTTTTTAAATTAAACAATTTTGTAAGGTTCTGTCTTCAATTAAGACGCTGAATTTCTTTCAAAAATCTTGTAAGCCATTGATTTTATATGCGACAGAAGAGCCGTTAATCAAAATTTAAGACGATGAAACGACACCTGTATTTAATAACTTTTCTTTTTTCTTTAGCCATAAGTGCTCAAGACCTGGATACTTTTTTCTCTAAAACCAATACATTTTTGGGAACCCATGTTAAAAATGGAAAGGTCGACTACAAAACGATACACAAAGATCAGTCAGATTTGGATGAGATTTTAAAAATAGCAGAGAAAATTTCCGTCAAAGCCTCTGATGGTAATAGCTATCAAGCGTTTTGGATAAATGCTTACAATGTTTCAGTAATTAAGGGTATTATCGATAATTATCCAACAAAATCTCCTCTAGACAATACAGGTTTCTTCGATAAAACAACCTATAATTTAGGAGGTAAAAGTATTACGCTTAATGATGTTGAACATAAACTATTAAGAGCCAAATTTAAGGATGCCAGATTTCACTTTGTTTTAGTTTGTGGGGCAATTGGTTGCCCTCCATTAATAAATGAAGCATATATGCCGAATACCTTAGATGAGCAATTGGAGACTCAGACGAAAAAAGCAATAAACGGAAGTTTTTTAAGAGTAAACGAAAAAAAGAAAAAGGTTGAGGCATCTGAGATCATGAAATGGTACGAAGACGATTTCACTATGGATGGCATGACGAAAATAGACTTTATAAATAAATATAGAACAGAACAAATACCAGATAACTATAAGTTGAGTTATTTCTCGTATAACTGGACTTTAAACAAACAATAAATTCCTTTGAAAAAGGAATCTCAGAATAATAACAAACCAAAACCACAATAAGATTCCCAAAATCATGGGAATATAAAAAAAGCGATATGAAAAAAATAAGCATACTAGCAATGGCAATAATGATGTCATTCATAGGATTCTCTCAAGAAGATAACGATTCTCAAAAAAGTGTCATTCAGGAATACACACCATCTATTTTATTAAAAAAAGGGCAATGGGATATTAAATGGTTTAATAACCTTTACACTGAGACCAAAGACTTATTTGGCCCAAATGGTGAAGAGCAAGATATTCCAAGAAATACTTTTTTTACATCTACAATAGATATCTTCACCGGTGTTTCAGAAAGCAATAACCTTAATATTGGACTGTTATTAGAGTTCCGTTCTAACGTTATTGGAGGAAGAGATGCTTTGGATGTATTTTCTTTTGATGGCGAATCAGGTTCTGCACGTTCTGGGTTTACATCTTTTGCACCAGCAGTGAAATTCAACCCAATAAAGAGTGTTTCAAATTTCACCATTCAGACTGCATTTCATATTCCATTGGTGGATAATGAGGTTGAAGAAGGTGTTTTTTTAGACCAAAAAGGATTCATTTTTCAAAATAGATTCTTTTACGATTACAGTTTTCCAAGCGGCGATTGGCAATTATTTACTGAGTTAAATACTGAGTATAACTTTGGAAAAGAATTAGAGAGAGATGCTAATGGAGTGCAAACTGAGGGTAGTTTTGCCAACAATAGTTTACGACTAACGCCAGGACTATTTTTGAGTTACTTTCCAAGTTCTAACTTTACTATTTTAGCTTTAGTACAGCATTCACAATTAATAGATGCAGGAAATGATTTTTCACAAGATTTTACCGCACTTGGAGGAGGATTTAAATATCAATTAACAAAAGCGTTAAATGTAGAAACACTTTACACCAATTTCGTGAGAGGAAACGATACCGGTTTGGGACAAACATTTAATATAGGTTTAAGAGCATTGTTCTAGGATTTATATAAATTAGACACTTAATTGTACTCTTATGAGGTATTTTAAGTTTCTAATTTTATGCATTTTATTAGTTGCCGTAACCGTACGCAAAGTAGAAAAGGAGAAAATTAATGGCGTCAGTTTTGTGGCGGCACCTGACAAGGTGAATCAATCTCATGTAGCCCCAGTTGTTAAGGTTAATGCCAACTATGCAGCTATTATGCCTTTCGGTTTTATTAAGAATCTAGAGCATCCAGATATTGTTCATAATACAGATAGACAGTGGTTTGGCGAAACTCGAGCAGGTGCCAAACAGTACATTGAAGAATTGCGAAAGAAGAATATTAAGGTCATGATAAAGCCTCAAATTTGGGTTTGGCGAGGTGAGTTCACAGGTAAGATCATGATGACTTCTGAAGACAATTGGAAAGCACTGGAAGATTCTTACTCTAGTTTTATTTTGGAGTATACAAGGTTAGCAAAGGAAGTCAAAGCTGAAATTTTATGCATTGGTACAGAACTAGAACTTTTTGTAAAGTATAGGCCAGAGTACTGGACTGGATTAATTCAGAAGATTCGAACCGTTTACCAGGGAAAACTTACGTATGCTGCTAATTGGGATGAGTTTAGACGTACACCATTTTGGAGTCAACTGGATTACATTGGTGTTGATGCTTATTTTCCAGTCAGTGATGCCCAAACTCCAAGTTTTGAAGACTGTATAGAAGGTTGGAAAAAACATAAGCCAATTATCTCTAAAATGGCTGAAGATTACAAGAAGCCCATTCTGTTTACGGAGTATGGTTATAGAAGTGTAGATTATTCGGGTAGAGAGCCATGGGTATCTTCTAGAAGTATGAAAGAAGTCAATCTTGAAGCTCAAGTCAACACCACAAAAGCACTTTACGAAACCTTTTGGAAAGAAGACTGGTTTGCTGGTGGTTTTGTTTGGAAATGGTTTATAAAGCATGACAAGTCTGGTGGAGAAGATAACCCGATGTTCACTCCACAAAATAAGCCAGTCGAAGAAGTCATTCGAACATACTACAAATCGGATGAATAAATATTTAAAATTAGTAAGGTTACGTCAGGTTAGCGACAAATAGAGGTAATAACCAAATCATGAAACGACTGTTTATTGCCATAGGCTTTTTTTTGGGATCGTGTTCTCAAAGCGATAATGAGTTTCGTCAAACGGATAATTCTTTAACGAGTTATATTGAAAATAAAACTTTTGAAACAGGAGCAGTAATAGCTTGTGCTGGCAACGATATCGAAAATCTTGATCTCGTAGAGGTGTACTTTTTTCCAGAGAGTAATTCTGAAAATTACAGACTTTTTCAAACAAACTCTAGTAATGTAAATCCGAACGATTTATCAAATTATAATTTGGTTAACTTGGACAGTGAGCCTTTTTTTAATGGATATCTCAGGAAGTTTGTAGGATCATTCAGTTCAGAAAAATGGATGATTGTCTCTTTTGAAAAAGATGGAGATATAAAACTATCTAATCCAATTAGAATAAAGCATATCGAACAGCCTACATTATTCTCAACTGAAATAATAATCAATCAAGAGAATTCTCAAATGCCAATTTTTAGTTGGGATATAAATTCTGTTGAAAATAATGCGATTTTCTTTCAAGTTTTATCGACGACAAATGATGATTTAATTTCTGGAACTTATACCTTTGAAAATCAGTTTCAATATTATAATACGTCCAATGTTGTTTTAAATATTACCAATGGTATTCCTCCAGATCTCATTTCAGGGCAAACTTATAAATTTACGGTTATGGATGTGAGCGAAGATAATTGGGTGAATCAACTACTTATTATTCAGTTTGTATTAGAATGATGCGATTTATATTATTTTGTTTTCTTAGTTTAAGTTTTGTTGGTTTTTCACAGCATAAAGTTGCAGACCTCAAGGTACAAGGTAACAAAAAGCTAAAGTCGTCTTTTGTAAAGAAAATAGCGTTTATCAAACCTGGAGTAGCCTTGGATTCTTCGGTAATTGAAGAAGATATTAGATTACTGAAACGCTTACCATCAATCGCCCACGCATACTATCAAGTATTTCCTGCAGAAGAGGAGAATACGTATAATGTATTTTATAATATTGAAGAGAACTTTACCATTATTCCATCTGCGAATGTGTATACAACAAATGATGATGAATTCGCTTATCGATTAGGGTTATACGAGTTCAACTTATTTGGGCAGAATATCACTTTTGGAGGTTTTTATCAAAAGGATATTTATGATTCTTATGCTATTAACTTTCGAGCTCCCTTCTTATTTTCAAGGAAATTAGGATTGGCCGTTAATTTCCAAAATTTAACAACTCAAGAGCCCGTTTTTTTTGATGGGACAACTGCAGACTACCGTTATAATAATGAGTCTTTTGAAGTTTTAGGTTTGTATCAATTTAATTTTACAAACAGAGTAGAATTTGGAGTGAATTTTTTTACGGAAGATTACGAATATAAATCTGGTGCGACCAACCCTAATGTCCCCCGGGAATTGATTGTCGATAAGATGCTTTATAAGCTTATTTATGAGTACAACAATCTTAATTATGATTATCAATATGTTGAGGGTTTTAGAAGTATTTTTAATTTTCAATATGTACATTCGAGTAACGATAGAATGTTACCAGATTTTTTAATCGGCTGGAATGATTTTCAATATTTTAAACGTTTTGGTAAAAGAGGTAACTGGGCTAGTAGATTGCGATTAGGAATTGCGACAAATGACGATACACCTTTTGCGCCTTTTGCGGTAGATAATAATTTGAATATTAGGGGTGTAGGTAATCTTATAGATCGTGGTACTGGTGCCATAGTGCTTAATACGGAGTATAGATACACATTGTACGAAAAAGGTTGGTTTGCACTTCAAGGAAACGCTTTTATAGATGCTGGAAGTTGGCGAAATCCTGGTGGTGATTTAAGTGATTTTGCTGATTCACAAAACTTTAGGGTATATCCAGGACTAGGATTACGCTTTATTCACAAGAAGATCTTCAACGCTATTTTTAGAATTGATTACGGTATTGGAATTACACCAGATGCCACACAAGGATTAGTTTTTGGTATTGGGCAATATTTCTAAAAATTATGCCTTAGTTTTGCTATAAACGAATCGAAATGCGAACATTAGCCGTTGGCGATATACATGGTGGACTCAAGGCCTTAACCCAAGTGCTAGACAGAGCACAAATTGCTGGAGAAGACAAACTTATATTTCTTGGAGATTATGTAGATGGTTGGAGTGAATCTGCCCAAGTTATTCAGTACTTAATGGAGTTGTCTAAAACGAATGAATGTATTTTTATAAAAGGCAATCATGATGTGTGGTGTGAAGAATGGTTGATGCAAGGATTAGTCAATGAAGTTTGGTATATGCATGGTGGAAAAGAGACTATAGAAAGCTACAATGGCTTCTCTGAAGAGCAAAAAAAAGCGCATTGCCGTTTTTTTGAAGATATGCCTTTATATCATGTCGATGATGAAAAGCGACTTTTTGTGCACGCTGGTTTTACCTCTATGCATGGTGTTGAACGAGAATTTGACATTAGAGGTTTTTATTTTGATCGCACCCTTTGGGAAATGGCATTAACTATGGATCGTCGTATAAAAAAAGATTCTAAATTTTATCCTAATCGCTTAAAGCACTACAACGAAATATACATAGGCCATACACCAACACTCAATTATCATAAGTACCAACCTATGAATGCCATTAACGTATGGAATGTAGATACCGGAGCTGCATTTACTGGTAGACTATCAGTAATGGATATCAAAACTAAAGAAGTATTTCAGAGTGATACACTACCTATGCTTTATCCTAATGAAATGGGTAGAAATAAATAAATAGTTATGTGATATTTTTTTTATAATAAGCTAGCATCTCATCTGCCGAAGCACCAAACCAACGTTTTACATAAATGGACCAAAAGTGGTATTGTAATTTCCAGACACCCACTTTTTTGTAGAGTCGAGCTGAGGTTCTGATTTTTTTGTTGATAACTATATACTGCTTACGCTTATATAATTCGTTAATCAAGATATTGTCTTCATAAATGACATAATTCTCATCGAAACCACCAATATCATCAAAAAGTATCTTAGTTATAAATTGACTTTGGTCGCCACCTCTGCATGCGCGCCAAGAAAATTGTGTGAGCCAACTTGCTAGACGGAGCCACCAATGCTTACTATCAAATTGCATTCTAAAACAACCAGCTTTATTTCCTTTATTAACTTCACTAATGATATGCTGGTCAAAGTCTTCAGGTGGAAAAGCATCGGCATGCAAGAAGTAGAGTATATTGCCTTTTGCATGTTTCGCGCCTAAATTCATTTGTTTGGCACGTCCTTTTGCAGAAGTCATTAATTTAACTTCAGTAGTGGTCGAATTCTTTTGTGCGACGTTTTTATCTAGGACTAACGTATCCGTGTCCTGATAGTTCTGCTGAATATTGTCAAAGTACAATGCGTCATGCAGTGCATTATCACTAGTAGCGATAAAACTATTTATAATGTCTTGAGAGCCATCCGTACTTCCTCCATCAATAATAACAATATCTGAAATATTCTTAGAATTAGAATTTGTAATGAGATGCTGTATCAAATGACCAATATTTGCAGCTTCGTTTAAAACGGGAATAATAATTGAAATTTTATTCATTCAAATTCCAATTATAGTCCTTAAAGCTTTTTTTTGCTTTATTAGAAATTTTAACCTCTGAATATTGATTAAGAAAGTCGATTAAACTGCCATTTTGCTCAAAATCCTTTTTAAACCACTTAAAAATTTTGGATAATTTTATCTCATTTTCCGAAATCTCATTTTTTGAAGTATCAGCTAAAAATGCTCTAGTAACATTACTCAATTGCGCTTCTAGTTTGGATGCTATAAAAGCTTCATTCTTAAGTTTTGGACAAGACTCAGACGCACAAACAATAGCGAAATGAATGCGAGGTTCATCCATTTTACGTAGAATTTTATGTTCAATATCGTTGAGGTTCATCCATTTGTCACCAAATTGCCACAGACGCTGGTCCCAAGGGTCTTTTATGTCTTTGATACTTTTTAAAGGATAATTTCTAAGAATTAAATCTATGGTTAGCGCGTTGTAAGCGTTGATCCAGTAGGCGAGTAATTCGTCTTTCGGTCTGTCGATTTGCGAATTCACTTTTTCATAGGAGATTTGAAGTAGTCTTACGTAACCTAAAAGCTCGCTACGATCTTTTTTGAAACCGTCATAATCTACATTACCATTGTCTGAAACATACTTTTCTAGTAGCTCGTCCCATAATTGGTGTTCGGTCAGGGCCCGCTTAGATACATTTTGGCTAAAAGCTAATTTAGTGGAGTCCTCCTTGATTGACCGGATGTCTTCATTGGTCGCAATCAAAACTTCACTTTTAGTTGGAGTAATAACTGAATCTTGATTTTTAATAGTTTTTGACGTCTTATTGGTCTCAGGTGACTTAGTAAAAATAGCAGCTTTTTGATTCGGTTTAGGTTGCGTTCCAATAGCCTTTTTTGTGCCACAACAAGAACTTACAAATAGTGCAAGAACAAATATTAAAACTGATTTCATTTTTTTAAAGGATATAATTCCTGACTTATAAAATCTTTAGGAAATGTTTCATCACCTTCAAAACCTAATTCAATATCACGACCATCGAAAGGTACATGGGCAGTTTTAAAAATGTAATCCCAAAGACTCAATGTTAGTCCAAAATTAACGCCATACCTTACATGTTTTGGTAATCCTTTGGCATGATGCCAAATGTGCATTTTTGGGTTGTTAAAAATATATTTTAAAAAACCATAGTCCCAACCTAGGTTTGCATGGTTTAAATGTCCAATAGTAATACTAAAGAAATAAACAATGGCTACATCCTGAGCATCAAACCCTCCAATAAGTGCAATTGGAATATAGAGTAAAGATTTGTACAGGACAGGTTCCATCCAGTGATAGCGTAAGTGTGCGGCAAACCCCATTTCCTTTACAGAATGATGCACTTTGTGAAAATTCCACAAAAAAGGTATGCGATGTAAAAGTCGATGTGTATTCCATTGCACAAAATCAGAAACTAGAAAGAATACAAGTAAGCCTAACCACTTTGGCATATTGTCAACATCGAAAAGCTGAACATTGCCAATTGATAAACCAATAAGGCCTAAAGCATCATTAAACAGTGCGGCAGCTGTATTGGAAAGCGCAATTAATACAATGAGATTTAATAAAAAGAAATTGAAGAACATGTAAAATGTGTCTAGCCAAAAATCTTTTCTAAAAATAGCTTGGTTTCTTCGCCAAGGAAATGCTATTTCTAATATCCAAACAAGAAGCGAAATTCCAATAAGACCATAAAAATAATTATCCCAATGGTTTAGGTCTATTAACTCATACTTGAGATAATTCCAGTAACTTGAATAGGAGTTTTTTATAATGTCTATATACTTTTCCATCTGTCATTCCTGCGTTGGCAGAAATCTTATTAATTTAAATGACAATCCAAAATGGATTCCTGCTTTCGCAGGAATGATAACATCGATTATTGCCTAACAACAGCCTCCGCCGTCATAATGAAACGTAGATTCACTGAAATAAATATCATCTCTACCTAACGCTTGTAATGCTCCAGCTGTCTTATCACAAATAGCTAGAGGTTGATTTTTCAATAAGACATGTCCGGCTTTATCATCAAAATAATCGTCATCGCCATAATAAATCGCAGCTTTACCTGTAAATACGCATGGACCGTCTGCTGGCATAGGGTCTTTTATGGCTGCAACTTCAATCGACTCAATATAAATTAATTCGTCTGTCGGATAATTTTTAGGATCTAAAATTCTGTAAGGTTTTCGAGCTCTAATTTCAATGGTTCCAAATCCAGCATCGGTCAACGCTTTCACATAGTCTGCAATCGGTAAACTACCACTTAGACAAAGTGCTCTAAGCCTATCGTCATTGCGCAATTCGTCATTCATAGGTTGTTCACAAGTTGGATCACTCATTACCAAACGACCATGAGGTTTTAATACACGATACATTTCTGCAATCGCTTTCTTTAAATCATCTGCTTTAAATATGTTAAATAAGCAATTTTGGGCAGCAACATCAATGCTATTGTCTTCAACAGGAAGATTCATTGCATCCCCTTTTTTAAGCTCTACAAATTCAGATTTGAACCAGTCATTTTGAGCTTCTGCCTCTAAAAAGTTCTTTCGTGAGGCTGCTAACATTTCATCTACAACATCAACACCAATCACGCCACCTTTTTGTCTGTTGAAATATGAAAATTGCAATAATTCCATACCGCCTCCAACACCAACATAAAGCATTTTTGGATTGTTGGTTAAGTCTCGTGCATGCACCGTACTTCCGCAACCATAATTCATCTCTTGCATTATTCTTGGAATCTTTAATCCTGGCAGTTCCCAAATAGGATTTGTAGTACAGCATAAGCCAACGTCAGGTGTTAACGCTGCTTCTTTATATAAGGTATTTGTAGCTTCTAAATAGCTCATCTTTTATAGTGTTTTTATTAATTCTTTGAAAAGGGTTATCATATTCGGTTCAGCTTTACCAGCCATGGCAATAATTTCTGCAATATCGACCGGTTTAAGATTATCTGGATCACACTCGTCAGTCAATACGGAAACTGCTGCTACCTTTAGTCCTAAGTGATTCGCAACGATTATTTCTGGAACTGTACTCATACCAACAGCATCTGCGCCGATTATTTTTAACATGCGATATTCGGCACGTGTTTCTAATTGAGGTCCGACCACAGATGCGTAAACACCTTTATGAAGTATTATGTTATTTGACTTGGCAATACTTTCGAATTTTGTATTGATTTCAGCGTCATATGGCGCACTCATATCAGTAAAGCGTTCTCCTAATTCCGAAACGCCTTTAAATGCTAATGGCGAACCTCCTTGTAAATTGATGTGATCATCAATAAGCATTAGCTCCCCTTTCTTGAAGTCTAAATTAATAGCTCCTGCCGCATTAGATACCAAAAGTGTTTTGATACCGAGTTTCTCCATAATTCTTACCGGAAAAGTGACATCTTGTAGCGTATAACCTTCATACACATGAAAACGACCTTGCATCACAACCACTTTCTTTCCACCTAAGTTTCCATAAATCAACTTGCCTTTATGAAACTCTACTGTAGCTGTTGGGAAATTAGGAATGTGATTATAACTCGCCTCGGCAACAATATCAATTTCATTTATCAGTTGACCGAGTCCTGTTCCAAGAATAATACCAACTTCGGGCTTTTCAAAACCTTTGGATTGAAGGTATTCAGTACTTTCAGTAATATATTTAATCATTAAGTTGCTGTATTTTTTCTTGTAATTTTAAGTTGCTTCTATAGAAGTCTGAAGCAATTAAATCTTCATAAGTGTCAATGTCGTTTAAAGTTTCTAAGGTAGTTACACTAACATTAGTATTGTGTAACTCTTGTAACGTTATCTCTAAAAGATTTGGTTGACTCCAAGGTTTGTTTATAAAGATGGCTTCTTCGAGTTTTGATAAACCAATCAAGTAATAACCTCCATCTTCAGCAGGACCAAAAACGACATCATTTTTATCTAAGGCTTTAATTCCGTTTTCAATATGCGTCGAATTAATTTCAGGTAGGTCGGAGCCAATCAGCACAATTCTTTTATAACCAGCTTCAAAGCCATCTTTAAAAGCATTAAGCATACGCTCTCCCAAATCCACACCTTGTTGAACCGCTTTAAATTCATTCGGCCATTTGGTATCGACAACAGCATTAGAGAAATAAATGCGTTTATCAATATTTAATTCAGTTGTAGCGTTTTCGGTAATTTTCACTAATTCTGAGTAAACTTCAAAAGCGCCATAATCGCCTATGGTCTTAGCTAATCTTGTTTTTACAGTTCCTAACTTTATGTTTTTTACAAAAACAATTACAAGGGCATCAGTCATATATTTTAATTCCTTTTAAGAGCCACTTAGACCATTCTTTGGAAAATGTATGAACATTTTCCGTTGGCTCATTGGCGTTATCATAAACTGTGAAGTCGTTATTCTTCCACTCAAAAATACCACCAAATAAGTTGTAAACATTTGTGTAACCAGCTTCTTTAAGCTTTTCACCTACATCTTCTGAACGAATACCAACAGAACAATAAACAACTATGGTTTTTGATTTATCAGTAATCTGTTCTTCAACGGTTTCTATGCTAAAATTATCATAACCAACTTGAATGGCATTTTTAATATGGCTGACTTCATATTCTTTTATTTCCCTTGAGTCTAGAATAATAGCTTCTGAATCTGGCATTGCTAATTCTTGTACTGAGATATAAGGAATACTTTCGGTATTGTGTTTCTTAAGTAATTTTGAAATGCTTTTCTGAGCAAATCCAATACTCGAAAAAAGTATAACGATATATAAGATATTTTTTTTCATAATATTAAGCTACTGAACCTTGGCAACTACTTCCTGCACCAGCCGTACAACCATAGCAATGTTGTGATATGACAATGTTTCGACCTTCAAGTAGTTCTTCATTATATTCTGAAATGTGTTTCACTTTGCTATTTACAGGTAATTCCAACATCTGATTAAAATCACAATCATACAAGTAACCATCCCAACTTACGGAAAGCGTGTTTGTACACATCACATTGGTAACCGCCGCAGGGTTATAAGCCTCAACTAATTGGTACATATAATCTTCATAGTTTTCCGAAGCAATGAGATAATCCAAGAATCGGCTAATTGGTAAATTAGTTATGGCAAACAAATTGTGAAAGTGAATTCCAAAATCTTCCATTAAGGCTTTTTTAAAATCCTTTTCCATAGAGGCTTGGTCGCCAGGCAAAAATGCACCTGACGGATTGTAAACCAAATCCAATCTTAAATCACTATCTGGCATGCCATAACCAACAGCATTCAATTCCTGAAGCGCTTTGATAGACTTATCAAAAACACCATCACCACGTTGTTTATCTGTTTTTCCTCGTGTCCAATGCGGCATGGAGCTTACAACGTGCACATTATGCTTTTTAAAGAACTCTGGTAAGTCGTAATATTTTTTGTTGGCTCTAATGATTGTTAGATTAGAACGGACAATAAAATCTTTAATTCCAGCTTTAGCTGCTTCTTCAACAAACCATCTAAAATCGGGATTCATTTCTGGCGCTCCACCAGTTAAATCTAAAGTATGTGCACCTGTATTTTTAATAACATCTAAGCATTGCTGCATAGTATCTCTCGTCATAATTTCTTTTCGGTCAGGACCAGCATCAACATGGCAATGATCACAAACCTGATTGCACATATAACCCACGTTAATTTGAAGAATCTCTAACTTTTTAGCTTTTAAAGGAAACTGATTGGTTTCAGAAATCTTAGCTTTAAACGTAGGTAATTCACCATTTTGAAAAATACCGTTAGATAGAATTTCTAATTGTCTATTGCTTTGTGCTAAATCGCTTTCGCGTTTATGTAGGGACTTTGTTGCCATTAATTAAGGGTAAAGTTTTTAAAGTTGTTGGCTGAGGCTCTCTAAGCCAACAAAATTTGATCACCGGTCACTTCGAGAACCTCAGTGACCGAATGTTATCCATCTAATTTATTCACCTTGTTCATCATTTGTACACCATGTACAAGTGTTGCACCACTTTTTATAGCCGCACCAACATGTATGGCTTCCATCATTTCTTCTTTAGTAACGCCACGTTGAAGAGTATCTTTTGTATAAGCATCAATACAATAGGGACATTGTTCGGTATGCGAAACGGCTAGGGCAATAAGTGCTTTTTCACGAGCAGTAAGTGCACCGTCTTCAAATACTTTACCGTAATACTCAAAAAACTTGTTGCCAAGTTCTTCATCCCATTCTGTTATATTTCCAAATTTTCTTAGATCTGCTGGATCATAATAGGTCTTCGACATGTATTTCTATTTATAAATTCTACCAAAAATCAATATAGCACTTTTTGTCGAAGTTAAATCTTAAAGATTACAGAAAATATGAAAAATAATTCTGCTTAAAAAGCCTTACTTTTAAATTCGCTTTTTTGCTACTATGAAGAATTGGATAGAACTTTTATCAGAGTTTAAAGAAAAACGTCAGCCTGTGGCTTTGGTTACAGTTACCAAATGTTCAGGATCGGCACCTTGTGTGGTATCTTCTCGCATGATAGTCACCGAGGATAAATCTATCTATGGTACTATAGGAGGCGGTAAGCTCGAGTATAAAGCTATTGATGAGTCCATCTTGGCTTTAAAGGAAAATAGAATTATTGAATCATCATACACCTTAGGGCCAGACTTTGCACAGTGCTGTGGTGGTGTGGTAGAATTTATAATAGAACCCATGAATCAATCTCCAGAATTGCATCTTTTTGGTGCTGGACATATAGGTACAGAAATTGCCAATTTATTAGTGAATACACCTTTTAAAGTTAAGCTTATTGATTCGAGACCTCATTGGTTTTCGGAATTTGATATTCATGAAAGTATCGAGCAATGCCAAGTCAAGGAAAACGATTTTAAAACCTTTAGGGATGCTGTAACTTGGGGAAAGAATTGCTATGTTTTAGTGCTCACTCATAATCATGCTATTGATTTTGATATTATTGCCATGGCGCTTGAAAATGAAACCAAATATTTAGGACTCATAGGCAGTAAAACCAAAAAAGCCCGTTTTAATAATATGCTCATAAAAGAGATGAACATTAAAGAGGGCATGGACAATGTTGTTTGCCCAATAGGTTTACCAATAGGCGGTGATACGCCAAAAGAAATTGCCATTAGTGTTGTAGCACAATTACTCCAAGTGCATTATAATTCTACAGTTTCTGCTGATGAGGAATAATAGATTTATCATTGATAGATTAACTGCGCTTTGGGCTTTAAACGAATCTGGTTTAGGTGGTTTTTTACATGTATTTAATACACCTTTTACAGGATTGATTGTAGGTGGTATTGCCATCTTATTAATAAGCTTAATCGCCTATTATGCTGAAAATAAATGGCAAGCAATATTAAAAGCGCTTTTTATTGTGCTCATTATAAAAATGGCAGTAAGTCCGTATTCACCTTTTGGAGCATATGTGGCTGTAAGTTTCCAGGCTATTTTTGGGGCGCTTTTGTTTTCAAAATTTTCATGGAAAGGGATAACTATAATGGTGTTAGGTATGGTGACGTTTTTAGAATCGGCACTTCAAAAACTATTGATATTGACCATTGTTTACGGAACAGAACTTTGGGAAGCTATTAATCTTTATGGGCTTTGGGTTCAGAAAAAGTTGAATTTCATTTCTGATACATCGACATCCACATTTTTGATTTCGCTGTATTTAGCGGTTTATGGAGTTTGTGGTTTGTTGGCAGGTATTTTTATTAAGAACATGATTAAAATTATTTCCGAAAAAGAGGAGGTTGATTTTTATTTAGAGTCCAATGTAAATGCGATTGAACGAGAAAATAACAAAACAGCTTTTAAGACTAAAGTCATTTGGATATGGTTGATTACGGTGACAATAATCGTTTTAGCATTTTCAGTTTTTGGAGGGAATTTATTTGGATGGCAAAAAGGTATTTACATCTTGTTAAGAAGCTTTTTGATATTGATGCTCTGGTATTTGGTTTTAGGACCATTTTTATTAAAATTGGTCCGTAACTATCTAAGCAAGAGAGAATCGCAGTACAAGGAAGATATCACCAATGCCATGGACTTATTTCCATATTTTAGAAGGATTCTATCCCACACTTGGCAAGATACAAAGCAGCTAAAAGGCTACACGCGTTTTAAGTATTTTATGGCAAATAGTATTTCTAATTGTATTCATTTTAAGTTGAAGTCTGAGTGATCTATATTCTAACTGGAGACATACGAACAGGTAAGACCACAGCGCTTTTAAATTGGGTTAACACTTCGGCAATGCGCAGTGGAACAGGAAGAAAAGATGTTGATGGCTTACTATGTCCAGATGGTGAAAATGGAAAACGTTATTTTCTGAAAATAAAATCTCAAAAGGAAATTGAACTTGAGGTTGCATTAGAATCTGAAAAAGTGATATCGGTAGGTCCTTTTTACTTTTTGGAATCAGCTTTTGAAACTGCAAATAACTATTTGATAGAGACTGCTAGGGAAAAAGACTTTCAATATATGATTATTGATGAATTAGGAAAACTTGAATTGAAAAATAAAGGACTTCATGATGCGGCTAAAACCTCGATTGCTCAGTTTATGTTTAATGAAAATAAGCATCTGATTTTAGTGGTCCGTGAATCTTTGTTTGAGGATATTATTAATCATTATACGATTTCTGAATATTCTGTTTTGGGAATAGAGGACTTGGAAAACTTAAAGTAAGTTTTTACCCAAAAAATGTCTCACTCAACGCATAATAAATTGCCATTAAAGCAGAAAAAATGGCGCTTCCCAAAAAGCGCCATTTCAGTTTGAAACGATTTTGAATAATGTAATTCGCAATAAACGAAATCAAAATATTGGCCAGAAATGACCAGAATGCAATCACCAATAGATTCCAACCAATAGCTTCAAACTGACCAGAAAATAATTTGATAAATAACAAGTGCCTGGCTATCCAAAGCGGATTAAAATAGAGTATGGCCAATATAGTTTTGGCCAATGTTGCTCGAATACCTTTTAAGAATTGCGTCTTTTTAACGATCCAGTCAAAATAATTAGGTATTTCAAAAGCATAAATAGTAGCGCCAACGATCACCATCCCCAATAATCGTGTCCAGGAAAACTCATGAAGTAAAAGTGCGGCAATAGTATCGCCAGCACTATAAATTAGCGCACCTCTGAGAATGTTTTGTGTTTTGTAGTGTAGTGCGATAAAACTTTATTTGTTGTATAATTCTTCAATTATGGAGTAATTTCCATTGACAAAATGTTCTAAATACTTTAAGGCCTTATCGAAATTAATAGACCAAACATCATCAACTACCATTTTTTCTTTTTCGCCTAATAATCCAAATAGTACGTTAACACGTTTGGGTCGATTATACCACAATGAGAATTCTAGTGCTTTGTTTTTATCATAATTTGCAGTAAAGCAAAAACTTTTTTTATTCTCAAGACAAGTGAAATCTAATGATGGACTATAATAAATAACATCTTGATTCATTGAGTCTAAAAATTCCAACTTTTCAATCCAAGGATAATCTTTAGCGATTTTTAAAACTTCATCACCAGAAATGGGATTATTTCTGTATTCAATATTTGGTTTATCAGGATGGCAAATAGAATATTTAAATGTCATTATTTGGTTCGATTTTAATGTTGTGATGTATTTGGATTTTCATACAAACCCATTAAAACCTTTTCTGGAGTCATTGGCGCATGAAACTTTAAATCATAATTTGAGTTAAAGGCTTTAATGGCATTCTGAATCGCAAAATAGGCACCAATACCATACATTAATGGTGGTTCGCCAACGGCTTTAGATTTTAAAATCGCTAGCTCATGACCTTGAGTTTCCACAGGAATCACTTCAACCTCTTTTGGAACAGAAAATATATCAGGAATCTTATAAGTTGATAGAGCATTCGATAGTAAGCGACCTTCATCATTATAAGCAATCTCTTCCATGGTCATCCAACCAATACCTTGTGCTAAAGCACCTTCAACCTGACCTAGATCAATGCCCTCACTCATACTTTTGCCGTAATCGTGAACTATCTTAACCGAATCAAATTCATAAGTGCCGCGCATGCAATCAACCGTTGCAGTAATAATGGCTGTTCCGTATACATGATAGGCAAAAGGATGTCCTTTTTCCTTGGTTTTATCAAAGTGAATTTCTGGTGTGGCGTAATGTGCATTTTCCGTTAAGGCAACACGTTCTAGCATTGCCATGCTTATGAGTTGCGTCCATTCGAACTTGGATTTTTTATCTTCAATATATACAAATTCGTCTTTCAGTGTAATTTGTTCTGCAGTCACCTTAAGATAAGTGGCAGCCACAGTTTTCAACCGTTTTAATAAAACCTTGCAAGCTTTTAAAGTTGCTTTCCCATTTAAATCAGCCGTAGAACTTGCGGCAGAAGGAGAGGTGTTGGCAACTCTTGTTGTATTGGTAGTTTCAATCTTGATTTTTTCAATAGGAATCGAAAATACATCGGCTGCAATCTGCATCATTTTGGTATTCACACCTTGGCCCATTTCAACTGCTGCCGTACTAATTCCTATACTACCATCTAAATAAATATGTACTAAAGCACGTGCATGATTCATGGGTGTATTGGTAAATGAGATACCAAAACAAATGGGCATAAGGGCAAGTCCTTTTTTAAATGCTGAATTTGAAGCATTAAAATCTTCAACCTCTTTTTCTAAAGCTGCGATATTAAAAGTCGCCGTTGCAGACTTCCAAGTGTTTTTAGCTTCTACTTTTGTAGCAATTTGCCCATAGGAAAACACGTCGTTGTCATCTAAAAGATTCGCTTCTTGGATCCGTCTTGTAGGTATGCCAATTTCATGGGCCGCTTTAGCAATTGCAGCTTCAATAACAAACATGCCTTGTGGCCCTCCAAAGCCTCTAAACGCTGTGTTTGGTGGTAAATTCGTTTTGCAACTGGCTACAGCGACTTCTACATTCGGTATATAATAACTATTAGTGGCATGGAATAGTGTACGTTCGGCAACGGCTGGTGACAAGTCGGCTGCTGCCCCAGCATTTTGAAGAAACTCAGCTTCGTAAGCTAAGATCTTCAAGTCTTTGGATAAGCCAATTTTATAAGAACTTTCATAAGGATGCCGTTTGCCTGTCATTCGTAAGTCGTCATGACGATTTAAAATCAACTTCACGGATTGATTTAAATGATAAGCTGCTAAAGCCGCCATAACTGCCCAAGGGGTTGCTTGGTCTTCTTTACCACCAAATCCACCGCCAAGACGTGTTACATCCACTTCGATTTTATGCATAGCAATACCCAAAACCTGCGCTACTGTTTTCTGCACGGCTGTTGGACCTTGAGTGGATGATGTAATTTTTATATTACCATTTTCTAGTGGTTCGGCATAAGCACCTTGTGCTTCGATGTATAAATGTTCTTGTCCGTTTGAAAAGGTTTCACCTTCAAACACATAATCACAGTCCGCAAAGGCTTTCTCTGCATCTCCTAAAGAAAATGAACGCGGTTTGGTAATTAAACTATCGTTCTCCTTAGCTTGTTTAGCCGTAGTTATAATTGGAAGTTCTTCAATGTCTATTTTAACTAGACCTCTTGCTTTTCTGGCTATAAATTCAGATTCAGCAACAATCAATGCAATGGGCATACCCCAAAAATGAACCTCGCGTTCAGCAAATAAAGGTTCGTCTTTAATGATACCTCCAATCTCGTTTTCACCAGGAATATCTTTATAGGTAAAAATACGCTCAACACCTTCTAAGGCTTGTGCTTCAGAATAGTCGATAGATTTTATTTTGCCATGTGCTTTTGATGAATCAAAAACAACAGCATGAAACGTACCTTGTCTAACATTTACATCATCTACATATAACGATTCACCACGAACATGTGTATAAGAATCCATGTTCTTAATACTCTGTTTTATAGACATGGACACAGCATCTAATTTAGAACCTAAATTGTTATTTGATTTGTGCTTATGCATGTTCTATGAACTCGTTTAAGGTGAATTGTTTTGGAAATAATTCGGTGAAATGTGCAAAGAACAATTGTCTACCTAATAGACGTTTGTAATCACTTGTGCCACGAACATCACTAATAGGTAAAATTTCATTTTGAAGCACCTCTTGAGCCTCAAGAATGGTCTTTGAAGTCAAAGGTTTTCCTGTTAAAAAAGCAGACGTATCTTGTAGATATTTCGGAATAGCAGCTACACCGCCAATAGCGACGTGCGCTTCGGAAATAATATTGTTTTCAACTGAAATACTTGCGGCTGAATTAACACTTGCAATATCTAGATGCGTACGTTTACAGACTTTTTCGAAATTGAAATAGGTGTTTTGTTTAGGTAGTTTAAGCTGTATATCTTTCAATAATTCACCATCCTTTAAATCAAAGGTTTTATAACCTTGATAGAAATTCTTGAGAGGTAGATTGCGGTCTTTACCGCCCTGTGTTGTTATACCAATATCACTATTGAGTGCTAAAAAGAAAATGGTCATATCTCCAATAGGTGAGGCATTTACAAAATTGCCACCTAAGGATGCCATATTTCTTATCTGCTCTGAGGATACTAATTTCAGATGTTTTTTAAGATTAGGAAATATGGTGTTTAGTTCTTTGTGATTCCATAGATCCGAAACCGTGGAGTTAGTACCTATAGTACATATTCCATTTTTTATGTTGATACCTTTTAAATAGTCTTTTTCGGCAATAAGATGCACATCATTATCTGCTAAATGATCAGGTTGCTGCACATACAAATCGGTTCCACCAGAAACGTATTTGCCCTTGGGTTGATCTCTGTCTTTAGTTTCTAATTCCCGAAGTCGTTTAGGTATTGTCGAAAAGTACTCAGGGATAAATTCATTTGCAATTAACCAATCGAAAGATCGTTTTTCTTTATTATTTAATTTTTCAACTACTTGATTTGCTGCTTTTTCAATGGCTTTGTAGCCCGTACATCTGCAGATATTGCCACTAATGGCATCGAGGGCATTGTCGTAGTTTTTATGTGAACTTGATAACGTAAAACCAGTAAGTGCGACCACAAAACCTGGCGTGCAAAAGCCGCACTGTGTAGCGTAATTCGCTTTCATCGCTTCTTGGATAACGGTTAATTTGTTTTGAAGATTGGTACCTTCAACCGTAACAATATGTTTGCCATGTGCATTACCTAGAGGTGAAATACAAGAGGTAATACTTTGATACTCGATATAGCCACTCTCTAAAGTACCAACCAAAACTGTACATGCGCCACAATCGCCTTCACGACATCCTATTTTAGTGCCTGTAAGTCGTTGCTCATAACGTACAAAATCCAATAAGGTCATCCCAGAATGTTCTGAGGTGGTGATGGTTTTGTTATTTAGGATAAAGGTTATCAATAGTAATTAATATATTCTTTTATTTCTAAATTTTTAAAAATTTGTCACTTCGAGTGAAATTCCTTTTTTTTTGGAATTTTGTATCGAGAAGCTTTTAACCTAAGAGAAGGTTCTCGATACATTTCTCGCTCACTCGAAACACTCGAACTGACATACATTTAATACTCTGTCTTATCTTCTTTCTTAGTCCATTCGTTAAATGGTTCTAAAGCAATCTCACGAGCTAGTTGCTCGAAAGGAATACTTCGTTTCTCATAAGGTAATGGAATTTCTTTATAGATAAATTCATCATCGAAACCAATGTTGGCGGCATCAGTTTGGTCGCTTCCATAATACACTTTATTTGGTCGTGCCCAATAAATAGCACCTAAACACATTGGACAAGGTTCACAAGACGTATAAATTTCACAACCGTCTAATTGAAATGAATCTAAATTTTTACACGCGTCCCTTATTGCTGTGACTTCAGCATGTGCTGTTGGATCATTGGTTGAGGTCACTTTGTTATTACCACGACCTACGATTTTTCCGTCTTTGACGACCACGCATCCAAAAGGCCCTCCTTCATTATTATTCATGCCTTTTAAAGCTACGTTAACAGCTTCTTTCATGAATTGTTCTTTATCAGTCATAAGGTATTATAGTTGTTTTTATGTTTTACGTGTAGTTATTGCAATTTAGTTAATTTAAAGTTTTTGAAGAATTACTTTTTTATTTATAAAATAAAAAGCCACCTAAAAGGCGGCTTGTAAAAAATACATATAATATTACTAACTTAAATTTATGTATTTACATCTAAATAATATCATTGCTCTTAAGTAGTAGCACTATCAGAAGCGTGTAGAACAGAAAAATAAAAATCTCTAGTTTTTTATGTTTTAAGTATTTCACATGCTTGTATTTTTTTTTAATAAAGGTAAAAGCCATCCGAAGATGGCTTTTTTTGCAACAATTACTACTAAATTATTGCTTAATCACTCGAATTGTTTTGGTGATGCTATTAACAGTTACCTTAACAAAATAAGTTCCGCTTTGTAGATGGGACATATCTAGTTTGCTATTTAAGCTATGAGGAGTAGTTGATAATACGTTTTGCCCTAACATATTATACATGACTACGGTATCAATATTTTGCTTTGCGTTTAATGTTAAGGTGTTTTTTACAGGGTTTGGGTAGTAAGTAAATGCTGAATTACTAAACTCATCAATAGATAAGGTAGCACAACTTACTATAGCCTCCCAACCTGTTTCCTGAACTGAACCATCAGAATCAAATACTATAGTTAAAGCACCCGAGGGATCCGTAGAAGTAAAAGTATCACCAACGCTAAGTATACTAGATGTTACTGGTGTTACATCACCACTACCACTTTCTTCTCCGCAGAGTGTTTGGGCTAAAACAGGAAAGGTGTTATCTGGGCCATCATATATGGTTAAAAAATCCCAACATCCATCTTGTCCACTTCCACTAGTACTTACCTCAATATCTACATATGTAAAAGTTATAGAGACGAATTGTCCTGGTGAGTCTGGCAAAATGGTCGTAGAATAGAATTCATTGATAGAATAGTTTCCTGAGCTTCCGCCAGTGTCTAAAAATATACCGCCACATTCTGGTGGTGTTGGTAAAGTACTAAAAGAGAAAGGCCCTACCCAAGCAGATGTACCATCAGTATCACAATCTGCCTGTACAAAAAACTGGTATTGATTGTTGGGTGCTAAACCCGTTGCTGAAAATGATGGCGTTGTAAGCCCTGTAGCAGAGGGTGTTCCTGTTGCGGTTTCACCAGCTGTAATATCTAGAAATTCTATATTATATAATGTAGCAGAGTCGTTTTCTATCCAATTTAGATCTGCTGAAGTATCCGTAATATTTGATGCGGATAGATTTGATGGTCGAGGACAAGTTTCTAAAGTCTTAAATGAAATAGGTCCTGACCAAACCGATATATCACCGCCACAATTTGCTCTTACAAAAAAAGCATAATCATTATCTTGGGTTAGACCAGTAGCTGAGAATGAAGGATTAGTTAAACCAGACGCTGTTGGTATACCTGTTGCTGTTTCACCAGCAGTGATATTAAGTAATTCTATATCCCATAGAGCAGCAGTTCCATTTTCTGTCCAGCTTAAGTCTGCTTGCAGATCAGTAATGTTATTTGCGGCTAAATCGCTTGGTGGCAGACAAGATGGTAATTCATCAAAGGCCACATTATCAATAGCGATATCGCCTTCAAACTGGCCTGCACTCGTGCCTCTAAAGGTTATAGAAATGGTTTGACCTGCATAAGCAGACAAATCGATCACAGCGAATTCCCAACCTATAGTTGCACTAGTTTGTTGTTCACCAGATAATGAAAACACGTTATCCGTATCATTAACCAAAACATCTAAAGTACCTATATCACTGCCAAACATATGGTAATTAAAAGTTAAACTAGGTGAAGTTAAATTGCTTAAATCTACTAGTGGCGAAACTAAATCCGTAATGTCTCCAGCAACACCAGCAGAAGCTTCAGTGTAGAAGTAATTACCAGTAGTTATAGATGGGTCTGGACCTGTATCGCTTGATCCAGTATCTGTACCTGGTGCTGCTTCCCAAAAATAATCGCCACCAGAAGCAGACCAACAATTTCCTTCTGTAAAAGCATTATTTGCTGTTGTAAAGGTTTCAAAATCTTCACTGTAGGGTGCTGTAAAAGCCGCACAAAACGTCGTAAAGTTAAAAGGTCCTGCCCAGTCCGATACACCGTCTGTACCACAATCTGCTCTTACCAAAAACGCATAGTCGTTATCTTGATTTAAACCAATAGCAGAGAATGATGGATTGTTTAAACCAGTCGTAGTTGGTGTTCCTGTTGCAGTTTCACCATTAGTAATATCTAATAGTTCTATGTCCCAAAGTATAGCCGTTCCATTTTCTGTCCAAGTTAAATCTGCTGAAGTTTCTGTAATATTTAATGCCGATAAATTACTTGGTGGAAAACATGCTGTTTCTGTAATTGAGTTAAAACCTATCCAACCTGCATCTGTGTAGGCTTGAGCTGTGCCCACTGGGATAAATAAATCCACAGCGTTAAAGCTGCTTCCAAAAGTAGTTGTTCCTATGGTAGCTGGTGTGGTACCTACGGCTATAACTGTTGCCAAAGGATTCGCTCCAAAGCCACTCTGTCCTATAGATATCATAGTGCTTGGAATGGTAATATCTGTTAGGCTATTAAATCTAAAAGCTCTTTGAGCAATAGTTTCTAAACCTTCTGGAAGGTCAATAGTGGTGAGTTGATTTTGATCAAAAGCAAAGTCGCCAATGCTTTTTATCGTTGAAGGAAGGTCAACACTTGTAAGATTTGCAATATTAAAAGCATTGTTTCCAATAGAAACTACAGTGAATGTATCTGTGCCATCTGTAGCCGTTTCGGGAATCACTAAGTCCGACGAGACACTAGTACCACCTGTAATTTGTACTTCATTAGGATTAGTGGACGTAATTGTGTAATCAAGTCCATTATCCGTGAAGGTTTGCGCAAAACTTATTGTAATGCATAGAAAAGTTAATAAAGTAAGTAGTTTTGTTTTCATTGTAGATTTTTTATCAATTATATAATTGACAAAATTAGAATTGACGGCTATTGAGAGTTAAGATTAATACGGCAATATCTTGTACTTTTCCGAAATTAGATGTTACTTTTCCGTCACGGATATTAATTTTCCGACATCATAAAAAATCATTGTATGTATATCTTGTAAGCTATTTTACTTTTTATTTTTAATTTCTTGTGGTATTTTTAAAGGATATATTGCTGCTAAATTGTTTAATTAGTAATAAAGCATTTAAGCTATACTTTTTATGAAACCCAATACTAAATACGCAAAAAGCGGAGAGGTGAATATTGCATACCAAGTTTTTGGTTCTGGTGCGATTGATTTGGTATATATCCCTGGATGGATTTCTAATATCGATTTAATGTGGGCTTGCCCAGAGTTAGTCAATTTTTTAAATGAGTTAGGAAAAATAGCAAGAGTTATTCTATTCGATAAGCGAGGCACAGGTTTGTCTGATCGTGTTTTGGGCTTTCCTACACTTGAAGAACGCATGGATGACATCAGAGCAGTAATGGATGCAGTAAATTCGGAAAAAGCAGTTTTGTTTGGGCATTCTGAAGGAGGCTCTGTATCTGCATTGTTTGCGGCAACGTACCCCAATAGAACCATATCCCTTATTGCTTTTGGAATTTTTGCCAAGCGTATTTATTCTCCTAATTACCCTTGGGCACCAACGAACGAAGAACGCCAAAAGGTGTATGACATGATTGAAAAAAGTTGGGGAAGTGGTGATATGAATCTAGAATCATTGGCGCCTTCAAAGGCTAATGATAAGGTATTTATGGATTGGCTAGCTAATTATTTTCGCTCTGGAGCTAGTCCTAGTGCCGCGCTAACACTAACAAAAATGAATACCCAAGTAGATATCATTGATATACTGGGTTCTATAAAAGTACCTACTTTAATACTACAGCGTACCAATGATATTGATGTAAAAATCGAAGAAGGGCGTTTTATAGCAGAGCGTATTCAGGGAGCAAAACTTGTTGAGCTTGAGGGTAACGACCACTTGTTTTGGGCTGGCAATACCCAAGAGGTTCTAGAGGAGATGAAATCCTTTATTCTTAATGTAAGACCAAAATTAGTTTATGAAAAACAACTATTTACCATAATTGTTGGACGTTTAATCTCCTTAGAAGCCAATTCTGCATCTTTGCGAAAACATATTAATGCTTGTGTAAAACGGTTTAGTGGTAACGCAGTTCAATATAACGAGGAAACATTTACTGTTACCTTTAATGGGCCAAGTAAAGCCGTACTTTGTAGCATTGATTTAGTGGAGATGATTCATAGTTTAAATGGAAAACTAAATATTGGGATACACATTAGAGAGTGTTATGCAGATCATTGTATAAGTAAGGAGACAGAGAATTTAGCGACATCAATCCTTAAACAATCTCAGCCTAACCAAGTGCTGTTAACACAAACTGTGAAAAACTTATTGATAGGTGTGAACTTGAATTTTGCAATTTTTAATACAATTTTTGATGTGGTATCTGGAGACTCTATTTTATTATTTACGGTGAGTAAAAAACATAAACCGAATAAACTTCTCAATGGTGTCGAAAATGATAAAATCGTCCAATACGATTCGTTCTTAGAAATCGTAGTCCAAGTGATTAACAAGAATTTAAGCAATGAAGAATTTGGTGTGGTAAGCCTTTGTCAAGACATTGGTGTTAGTGAGAGACAGTTACAACGTAAGCTAAAGGAAATTACTCAAAAGTCTCCTAATCAATTAATTTCATCAATTAGATTAAACCATGCAAAAGAACTTTTATTAAGTACCTCTTACACGATTTCTGAAATTGCTTTCAAAACTGGGTTTTCTAATCCTTCTTACTTTTCTAAGTGCTTTAAAAAAGAGTTTAGCATCAACCCATCGGACTTAAAACTCAAACAATAGTTCCATTTTTTTTATCTAATGTCGGAATAGTTACAGTGTAGCTCTTTTAAGCTTTTCTAATGTCGGAAACTTTCAAGCTTTTGGCGCAATAGTTACAGGTCTGTGGTAAGTACGCACATTATATTTGTCTCTAGATTTATACGCAAGTATTTAAGCTTGTAGCATTGTCAAAATTTTTAAAAAACAAAAATGAAAGCAGGTAAATTAATTATAACAGCATTATTTGCGATTTGTATATATAGTTGCAGTTACGATAGTGAAAGTGACTTAATAGATGCCGTTGATCCTATTGATCCCGATATCATAGTTACTTATGTCGATAATGTCGAAGCAATAATCCAAAGTGCTTGTATTGGTTGTCATTCTGATCCTCCAGTAAACGGTGCGCCAGTTCCTTGGGTAACTTATGATCAGGTCAATCAGAGAGCAAATGATATTTTAAATAGAATGAGTCGGCAAAGTGGAGCGCCAGGGGCAATGCCACCTTCAGGACGATTGCCTCAGTCTACTATAGATATTATGGAGCAGTGGATTGATGATGGAAAACTAGAAAATTGATAACATTTAGATTAAAATAATTGATATGAAGATTATGAAAAAAAATATTAAGCAATTCGTATTGTCCTTAATTGTATTGCTTAGTGCGTCAAGTTTATTGAGCGCTCAAGGCAAATACATCGATAAAAAGGGAAAGATCACTTTTGAGGCTTCGGAAGAACTTTTTGAACCTGTAAAGGCAACTAATGCTTCAGTAACGGCAATATTTAATTCTGAAACAGGCGAAATAGCTGCCCTAGCGCTTATGAAAGGGTTTAGGTTCAAAAATTCTTTAATGGAAGAGCATTTTAACGAGAATTATATTGAATCTGAGACTTATCCGAAAGCCACTTTTAAAGGCAAATTAAAAGATTTTGATTTCTCGAAAATAACTGAAAATAATACCGAAGTAATTGTAAATGGGAAAATAGAATTACGTGGAAAAGAAAAAGAAGTAAGCACAACTTTAATAGTTAAAAAGTTTGAGGGGTCAATAATCATTCAGGGGTCATTTAAGGTGACTCCTGCTGATTTTGATATTGAGATTCCAAGTGTCGTAAAAAATAAAATAGCGAAAGAAATAATTGTTACAGTAGATTTTAATCTCAGTCAAAAATGAAAAGAAAAAAAATAATAGCATTACTATCTATTTTCGTCCTTATCCTAGTGGCCTTTTTTGTTTATGATTATACCTTTAATAGTAAGCATAGAGATATTGCCAATGAAGAGGCTACTGTGGTATTATCAGCTGTAAATTTATTTAATGATTTTCAAAAAGATGAAGCTGTAGCTACGACCAAATATCTAGATAAAGTAATAGAAATAAAAGGCTCTGTAAGTGCAATTGAAGACAATGCCATTGTCTTAAATAATCAAATTCAGGTAGGTTTTAATATTGGAGAAACTCCGAAATTAACAAATGGTACTGCATTGACCATTAAAGGAAGATGTGTGGGCTATGATGAGTTACTGGAAATGGTAAAAATTGATCAAGCAACAGTAATAAATAAGTAATAATGAAATACATATATCTATTAATTTTTGTAATTCCAACATTGGTTTTTTCACAAGACGATTTGTTCTCTGAAATAGATGTTACTGTAGAGGAAGACTATAAAAGCGCTGCTTTTAAAGGATTAAAAATTGTGAACTTTGAATCCACCAAAATGATATCCAAGAAAGAGCTCTATTTTGTGGTGTCGCATAGATTTGGTTCTATAGAAACAGGTTTCAAAGATTTCTTTGGACTGGATCAGGCGGTAACTCGACTAAATTTACTTTATGGGATTACGGATGCTATTAATATAGGTGTGTCAAGAAGTTCGTTTAGGCAAATTTATGAGTCTTCTTTAAAGATAAGATTATTAAGAGAGAAAAAAGGAGGTTCGCCATTTACTATCGTTAGCTCTAGTAATATTTTAATTAATACATCTTTGGATGAGGATATACTACCTGGTTTGGAGTTTAAGAATAGATTGGGTTATACTACGCAGTTATTGATCTCCAAAAAGTTTAACGAGAACTTCTCATTACAATTAATGCCTACATTTTTTCATGATAATTATGTAGATGTGGACGAACAGCATAATTCCCAATACGTTATTGGTTTTGGAGGGAGACATAAATTGACAAAGCGTCTATCTTTTAATTTTGATTATGGATTGCACTTAAACAGAGCAGAAAGTTCTCCATTTGTAAATCCACTTTCTATTGGTGTGGATATTGAAACAGGAGGACATGTATTTCAGTTGCATTTTACCAATGCGCAACCGATGAATACTAATGGGTTCTTGGGACAAGGTACAGGTGACTGGAGCGATGGTAATATTTTCTTTGGATTTAATTTGTCGAGAGTATTTTAATGAATTTAAAAGAACAAATAATTTCAAACGCCAGAATAGAGGTACAACAAAGCTTTTGTGATTTTTGCTCAATAGATATTAAAAAGGCACTTCAAGAAATTGAGGCAATAAAGAACATTAGATTATACCCAAAGGACTCAATTGTAACGTTTAATTTTACTAGTCCGCACAAACTATCCACGGCCTTAAATACTTTGTCGGCTATAGGCTATTGTGAGAAAGGTGAAGTCGTGGATAACAAAAATGTAGACATAAGATATTGTAATTGTAAATAAGAATATTAGTTTAGTTTTTAATAGTTGATTAATGAAAAAAAAGGAGTTTTAAGGGACTCCTTTTTTTATTTTAATCGATGTGCCATTGTTTGTTAAGGATGTCGAAGTATTTCTATTGGTATTATTTGAAATTACTTTTCAAAAATTCGTCTATATTTTTAACTAGTAGTCTATCTATAATTTCTGAAGCAGAAATCTGATTTTGAATTTGTAGGTTCGAACCATTTTCTTTTAAATAGTTCTCAGCTTTCTCTATCAGATAAGGTTTCACATCATTAATGTTCTCGGCCGTCCAAAGACCTTTGATAGGATTCACGATACCATCGAAATCAGAGCCAATAGCGACTGTTTCCCAACAAAAAAGTCCATTTTTATCTAGAAGTTCTGCAATATGCTGCATCTGATTCCAGATTAATTCTGTTTTGTTTCCATAGCGTCGCTCTTTACTTGGCCAATAAATTCTAGAGTTTCTGATAGCGCGTTTGCTACCAATACGTCTTTCATCCAATTGTAGTCCGAAAATTCCTTTTGATTTTGCTATCCTCAGAATTTCAGAATCGTAGAAGTTAATATCTGTATCATTAAATTCCCTGCTTAGTTTTGAATCTGAAACATTCCATTCCACAATAGAACGCTTGCCATTTAAAGCGCCATGGCTTACTATAATTGGAATATTTTCATTGGCATATTTGGTTTCCAACAGGTTATAATAAGTTTTTCGAGAGGCTGTACTCATGTGTTTTACATCTATAAGTATGCGCCTACCATCAGAATTATCCAGTAACTTATCTATGACCTTAAAGCCTAGTTCTGAAATATCGACATCCAATCCTCGGCTTTGCTGTTTTTTTATCAATCCAATACTAATACTTCTGGCATGACCGCATATTTCGTTATAAAAATGATGCGCTAATGTGACGAAAAAAGGTTTGTGTTCCCAGTTTTTAACAGTTTCTATATTTCGCAGAACACTAGCCTCATCCGCTATGTTTTTATCCCTGTCCAAACCTGTTTCAAAAGCATGTGCACCCTCAATGGAATTAACCAAGCTGATTATTCTTCTGTCATTCGAAGAGGTGTTAATGTTATTTCTGATATCTGTATACGAGTTGACGAGTCGGTAAGTGAAAGTAATATCATCAATAATTTGAGCTCTATTATCTAGCTGTAAATAATAGTTGTATTCATCTTTTAAATCCTGAAAATAGCTACTATGATTTCGAAGATTATCAATGCGTTTTTGGCTAACTCCTGCCGCTAGATTTACTAATATGTCTGGAATGAACTTAAAGCCTAACATCTTTTCTTTTAAAAAATGCTTTTCAAAAGGATAAAGTGATATTACCACAACATTGCAGTTGGCTTTTGCCAAAGTAGTCATATCAGTTTGTGTGAATTTAGTTAAGGTTAGTAATCTACTGACTTGACGCTCTAAAAAATTGGGAGGACTATAATGCCATATCGAATTTTTCCTACCACTATTCAATCTATTTTGTTTTTGTGGCTTATACTTAAAACTCTTTCCGTAGGGCTTTAAGGAGGGGTGGCAATGTAGATCGATATAGGACGGCTTCATACTTCTAAAATACGGAATATTATAGAATACTAGGATATCACTAAAAAAAAGCCCGGTTCAATAGAACTGGGCTTTTCAAGATTAATAGCACATTAACTTAGGCGCAATACTTGGATATGGGAACAAATGCATCACAGTTAACTTTAAAGATCGGTTTCAAGAACCTTGCCAATTGATCAAATTCTATTAAAAAAGCGTCATGACCATGGATGGATTTAATTTCATAAATGGTAACATTGTCTTTCACACTCTTTAATTCCACATATGTATTCCAGTTTTCTTCGGGTTTGAAAAATAAATCCGAATTAATAGTTACTAGATGTATGGACGACGATATCTTGGTGGCGACTTCCAAAAAATCACCTCGGTCTGCGGTAATATCAATTGTTCTCAAAACTTGATTCATCATTTTATATGCCGATATATTGAAACGATTGGTCAAGGTCTCACCATGATAGTTTAACCACGATTCAATATTAAAAAGCGTTGTATCCTTTTTTGTTCTCCCAAACTTTTGAGTCAAGGATTCTGGAGTTCGATACAAGGTCATAGCATGCATTCTGGCATCAGCTAAGGCATTTTTCGAGTGGTTTAAAATTGAATCTTGAATATGGCAATTGGCAATTAACCAGTCCGTGGATTTCCAATCGGTTGCAATAGGAATCAAGTGCTCGATTAAATTTGGTCGCAACGCAGCCAATTCCCATGCAAGACCTCCTCCTACAGAGCCACCAATAGCAGCATAAAGAGCATCAATCTTTAACTCCGTTAATCCTAATGAAAATATTTTGGCGATATCTCTAGCGCTAAAGTCCTTGTAATTTTTTATTAAATGGTCACTGTTATTGTCGAAGCCATTTCCAGGAATATTAAAAGCGAGGATCGTATAGTCATTGGTGTCTATACACTTATTATCGCCAATTAAATCATTCCACCAGCCATGCTCTCCAATTATAGTTGAATTGCCTGTAAGTGCGTGTATCACTAAAATTATAGGTGCTTCGCCAAGAGCAACGCCAAAGGTTTGGTAGGACAACGAAATATCGTTTGTCCTACCAGTTTTGGTTTTATAATCTGAAATGGTAATGTGCTTTAAATTACTCATTTTAATAAATCATAAGGTTCTATACTCTTTCTCTACAGCGATAGAGACTGGTGTATTGTTTTGAAGGTTGTCTCTTACTGGGCAACGATCTTCAACAATTTGCAACCATTGGGTCAAAGTCTCAATACTGGCATCGGTATCTGGAATTAGATGTAGTTTAATGTTTTGAAATCCTGCTCGCTCTTTGTTTGACGTTCCCAAGAAACGATTTGGATTCAACTCACCATTGACTTCAATTTTTAGGCTATTTATCTTAAAGCCTAATTCCTTTGCCACAGTATGTCCTACAACATTAATACATCCCGCAAAACCTGCAAGAATGTACTCAACAGGATTAGGATAATCATCTGTGCCGCCCAACGCTTCAGGCTCATCCACAGTTAATGTGAATTGCCTTGTGCTTCCTATGAATTTTGTTTCAGAAGAACTTTCTCCTGAAACACTAAATGTTAAATTACTCATCTTTCTGTTTTTTTATTTGAAGATTATAAACAGATGCCTCCTGTAAAAAAGACACCTGTTTTACTAAACAACATGTTTAAAGGCTAATTTTGAACTGCTTTCTGCTGTCTAACAACAGCAAAGGCTTCTTTTAAATCGGCTTTTAAATCTTCAATGTTTTCAATTCCTACGGAAAGACGAATTAAATCTTTTGTTACCCCTGTGCTTTCTTGCGCTTCGTCACTCAATTGCTGATGTGTCGTACTTGCAGGATGTATGATTAGTGATTTGGTATCCCCAATATTAGCTAACAATGAAAATAACTTAGTGGTATCTGCAATGGTTTTTGCAGCATCATAGCCACCATCAACACCAAACGTAACGATACCACTTTGACCATTTGGTAAATATTTATTTGCGAGATCTTTGTATTTACTCGTTTCCAACCCAGGATAGTTTACCCAATTAACTTCTGGCTGCTCTTGCAGCCATTTAGCCAAGTTTAGGGCATTTTCACTATGCTTTTTAATACGTAGTTCTAAAGTTTCTAGACCTTGAATAATCTGGAATGCATTAAACGGACTCAATGCACCTCCATAATCCCTAAGGCCTTCAATTCTGACTTTAGCAATAAAGGCAGCCGCTTCTAATGCTTCGCTATAGACTAAACCATGATATCCGGCAGAAGGTTCCGTGAATTCTGGGAATTTTCCATTGGTCCAGTCAAAAGTACCAGCATCAATAATAACGCCGCCTAGTGCTGTTCCATTGCCATTGATGTATTTTGTTAATGAGTGGATGACGATATTAGCACCATGCTCAATAGGATTCAGCAGGTAAGGCGTAGCTACTGTATTATCTACGATGAGCGGTACCTTATAAGCTTTCGCTTCTCTAGAAATAGCTTCAATGTCTAGGACGTCTAGTTTTGGATTTCCTAAAGACTCAATAAAGAATGCTCTTGTGTTTTCCTGAGCTGCTTTATTAAAGTTTTCTGGATTTGAGGGGTCTACAAAAGTGGTGGTAATACCATGTCTAGGCAAGGTAACACTCAAGAGATTGTAAGTACCCCCATACAAACTGCTCGACGCTACAATATGATCACCTGCTTTAAGCAATGTCAATAAAGACGTCGCTATCGCTGAGGTACCAGAAGCGGTAACTACAGCTGCAATACCACCCTCTAAAGCAGCTAAACGCTGTTCTAGAACGTCGTTTGTTGGGTTGTTGATTCTTGTGTAAATGTTACCAGTTTCTGCCAACGCAAAAAGATTGGCAGCATGGTCAGAATCGTTAAAGACATAAGCCGTCGATTGATAAATTGGGACTGCTCTTGTTCCTCCATTGTTTTGGACATCATGTCCTGCGTGCAACGCTTTTGTTGCAAATTTTTGTGTACTCATTTTTCTAAGTTTTTTGAGTTAAAATAAATTAAACCAAAAGCCAAATAAGCTTCGTGAGAAGCGTACCTAATAGAAAAATGTTAAAAAGAAAATGCTAATTACAGATGGGTAATTAGTCTTTGGTTATCTATCCGAATTTGCGAAAAATGACTCGCGCACTCAAGTAGAATTTAGCACCTACTTAGTAAATCTAAGGGTTGCTAAGGCTTCATAGGGTCTATTCCCTCCACCTTTCTTGATAACATTTCAGTAAGTTTTTGAACTTTGTGAATACAAATATTGCATCACAAAAAATTAAAAACCAAATTTATTTTAATTTTTATGCTTTTTTTATGAAATCCGAAAAATTAGTTCGCATATTTTGTCAAATACTTAGTTTTTATGATTTCGCCAACGGATTTGTTTTCAATTTTGCTTTCTAGCCACGAGATGACGTCTAGATAAAGAAAGGCGCGTCGCTCGAAAGGGTGGTCTTCGTAAACCTTAAGTCTTTCCAGTAAGTCTTTAAAAGCATTTTTTAAGTCATGTGGATAAATATCTTGTAATCCACGAATGAATTTTATCATTTCTTTCTGCACTTCGTGCAAGTCATTCATTTTGATCAAAAACTTGTAGGTACTTCGTAAAAGTGTCTCTAAATGGTAATCTAATCCTGCTTCATAGTGTGCAACAAGATTTAGGACTCTAGAGAAACACAATAAATCTTCGCGCATGGATAGCGATTTGTTTGAAATGATTTTATCTAAATATTGAATGCATGCCTTGTTATTTCCAGCACCAAAATGCAAACTTGCAAATTTATAGTAAAATACCATTTGATGGTGAGGGTCTATACGATTTTCAAATAAAACAAGTTCTTTTTCAATGTGAGGGATAAGAGCTAAGCCATCTTCAAAACTACCATCTATAAAATATTGATTGATGCTATGGAAATTGGTGTAAAGAAAAACTAAGGCTGATACATTTTCGTCTTTTATAAATTTAGAATTATCAACTGTGGCTTTCAAATCCGCAAGCTTCTTTACAAATTTAGGTTTGTTTCTTATAAAGTAAATGGCTTCTAAAAGATAGTTGTTGCCTTTTAAAAAGAAAACGGGATTTACATTGATCATTTTTGGATTTTGATAAAAAAGATCTACCCATTTTGAGGCATACCTATAGCAATTCAAAAAATCCTGAAGTAAAAAATTATACCATAAATGTGCCTTGTAATACCAGAGTTTTTCTCTAAATCCTATTTTTTTGTTCTTGATTTTAGGAAGTCTGTCGTTAAAATATTTCGTGACGATTGCTCCTTCTTCTTCATTTTTAACATAACCAGTTTTAAGGATGATGCTATAGAGTTGAAGTGACAAATTTGAAAGCTTGCTAGCTATAAGGTTCTGTGCACTCAAATCACGAGCTTGTATTGCCAATTCATCAGCTCGTGTGCTAATACTTCTGGTTATATATTGAGATTCAATAATCTTCTCTAGTTCAACGATTTCAAAGGCGAGATTTTTTTCTTCATTGGTAATGGCTAATTCTTTCGCTTTGTCTAAGATTTTCAGACTCTGTTTGTAAAGCCCTTTGTGATATAAAATGGATGCAAAATCAAGCTGTTCCCTTATCTGTGAGCGTACGTTCTGGTGAGATGGATTTAACTTTAAACTTATAAGAATTTGCTTGTACAAATGGGCCTTTACATTAGCAAGTTGTTGTTTTTTTACAATACCACTTTTTATAATTGAGGCTTCATTATAGGTTTTCGCCTTGTCCAGTAAGTTAAATAGGTTTAAAAATTTAGAGTCAGTATTCACGCCCAGCCTTCCAACATAAAGCTTGAATTGTCTTTTCTCGGATTTTGTCAATGATTTAACAAGCGAAAATAAGTTGTCTTTTTGGTCCTTAGTTATCAAGGGAAAATAATTTTATTAGTCTGAAAATCAATTAATTATTATGTAAAATTAAGGTTGAACATCGTAATTCTATAATTAAAGGCAATGATGTAAAGAATGTGAAAACCTAACTTCGTTAGACAATACTAATCTTTATTTTGTTAAATGTCAAATAACACTATTCAAATATTCGATACAACATTGCGTGATGGTGAGCAAGTTCCAGGCTGCAAACTAGATACCAAGCAAAAAGTTCTCATTGCTGAGCAATTGGATACACTAGGTGTAGATATTATCGAGGCAGGTTTTCCGGTATCGAGTCCAGGTGATTTTAAATCGGTAGAGGCTATTTCAAAAATAGTCAAAAATGCCACAGTTTGTGGTTTGACACGTTCAGTGGAAAATGACATTAAGGTGGCTTCCCAAGCATTAAGGTTTGCAAAAAGACCAAGAATACATACTGGTATTGGTACGTCGGAATCTCACATTAAGCATAAGTTTAAGACTACGAAAGAAGATATTCTTGAACGGGCTTATGCCGCCGTAAAATATGCAAAATCATTTGTTGAAGATGTAGAGTTTTATGCAGAGGATGCAGGTAGAACGGATAACGAATATTTGGCAAGAGTTTGTGAGGTAGCAATAAAAGCTGGAGCTACTGTTTTAAATATTCCTGATACTACGGGCTATTGTCTCCCGAGTGAATATGGTGCAAAAATTAAGTACTTAAAAGAAAATGTAAAAGGTATAGAAAAAGCCATTTTATCATGTCATTGCCATAACGATTTGGGCTTAGCTACTGCAAATTCTATCGAAGGCGTTATTAATGGTGCTAGACAAATTGAATGTACCATCAATGGTATTGGTGAACGAGCAGGTAATACGGCATTAGAGGAAGTTGTCATGGTGTTAAAACAGCATCCATATCTCAATTTAGATACTAACGTAAATACATCCATGCTCTATGGAATGAGTCAATTGGTAAGTGATAGTATGGGTATTTATACGCAACCAAACAAAGCCATTGTTGGAGCCAATGCATTTGCGCACAGCTCAGGTATTCATCAAGATGGTGTAATTAAGAATAGGGAAACTTATGAAATTATAGATCCCAAGGATGTTGGTGTCACTGAATCTGCTATCGTTTTAACTGCAAGAAGCGGAAGAGCAGCTTTGGCATATCGAGCTAAAAAGGTAGGTTATGAGTTAACGAAACTTCAGTTAGACGATGTTTATGCTAATTTTTTGACGTTTGCCGATAGAAAGAAAGAGATTGATGATAATGATATTCATCAAATTATCGAAACCAGTAAAGTATATCAACAAATAATTTCAGCTTAGATGTCAAAAAGAACATTGTTTGATAAGGTCTGGGATTCTCATGTAGTGAGCACTATAGAAAACGGCCCTCAGATTTTATATATAGATAAACATTTGATCCACGAAGTTACAAGTCCGCAAGCTTTTAATGAATTAGAAGATCGCGGAATTCCTATTTTTAGGCCAGATCAAATTGTGGCTACTGCAGACCACAATACGCCTACATTGAATCAAGATCAACCGGTTAAGGACGCGTTGTCCAGAAAACAGTTAGAACAATTATCAGAAAACTGCCAAAAAAACAATATTACATTATTTGAGTTAGGACATGAATATAATGGTATTGTGCATGTAATGGCTCCAGAGTTAGGAGTGACCCAACCAGGTATAACCATGGTCTGTGGGGATAGTCACACCTCAACACATGGTGCTTTCGGAGCCATTGCATTTGGCATAGGCACAAGTCAGGTAGCTCAAGTTTTTGCAAGTCAGTGCTTATTATTGACTAAGCCAAAGAGTTTGAGAGTCAATGTTAACGGAAAGCTCCAGAAAGGCGTATTGCCTAAAGATGTCATTCTTTACATTATTTCAAAGCTCGGTACCAATTCTGGAACAGGATATTTCTGCGAATATGCAGGGAATGTGTTTGAGGATATGAGTATGGAGGGTCGTATGACAGTTTGTAACATGAGTATCGAAATGGGAGCACGTGGCGGCATGATCGCACCAGATGAAACTACCTTTGAATATGTTAAAGGACGAGAGTTTGCGCCTAAGGGAGAAGCTTTTGAAGAGAAAGTAGCCTACTGGAAAACACTACCAACTGACGAAGGTGCTGTGTTTGATAAAGAATATCATTTTAATGCAGAAGATATAGAGCCAATGGTCACTTATGGCACTAATCCTGGTATGGGAATTAAAATTTCTGAAACTATACCTGTTGAAGACAATCCGTCATTCAAAAAGTCATTAGCTTATATGAATTTTGAAGCTGGAGAAAGCTTAATTAATAAACCAATAAACTTTGTCTTTATCGGAAGCTGCACGAATTCTAGAATTGAAGATTTTAGAGTTGCGGCTGATTTTATAAAGGGAAAGAAGAAAGCGGATAACGTTACGGCTTGGTTGGTGCCAGGAAGCAAACAGGTAGAAGCTCAAATAATAGAGGAAGGTTTGAAAACTGTTTTTGATGAGGCAGGATTCGAACTACGTCAACCAGGTTGTTCAGCCTGTTTGGCTATGAACGATGACAAAATTCCGCAAGGCGAATATTGCGTGTCAACCTCTAACAGGAATTTTGAAGGTAGACAAGGTCAAGGGTCGAGAACAATTTTGGCAAGTCCTCTGGTCGCTGCCGCCACTGCCGTAGAAGGTAAAATCATTGATATTACAAAACATTTAAATTAATGGAAAAGTTTATGACATTGCGATCGACTGCCATTCCTTTAAATATTGAGAATGTAGATACAGATCAAATCATACCAGCGCGCTTTTTAAAGGCTACTGATAAAAAAGGATTTGGAGATAATGTTTTTAGGGATTGGAGGTACAATAAAGATGGTAAGGAAAATTCAGAATTTATTTTAAACAAGCCAGAATATTCAGGCAGTATTTTAGTCGCTGGAAATAATTTTGGTTGTGGATCTAGTAGGGAACATGCGGCTTGGGCAATAGTAGGTTATGGCTTTAAAGTTGTGGTATCCAGTTTTTTTGCAGATATCTTTAAGGGTAATGCATTAAACAATGGACTGTTACCCGTTCAAGTTTCAGAAAGGTTTTTGAGTGACTTAATGCAGAGAATTGCGTCCAATCCACAGACGGTATTGGAAGTGGATCTTCAAAAGCAAACAATTTCCGTAGTAAATTCGGATCTTTCTGAGCACTTCGAAATAGATGCTTACAAAAAAACCTGTATGATCAATGGATATGACGACATTGATTATCTTATAAATAATAAAGAGTTAATTGAAGCTTTTGAAGCTCAGAAAATATATTGATAGAGTAGATGGAATTAAATATAGCAGTTTTATCTGGAGATGGTATTGGTCCCGAAGTGACCAATCAAGCAATAAAAGCTTTAAACGCTATTGCGCTAGAGTTTAATCATAATTTTAAGTTCAAAACTGCCGATGTAGGTGCGGTTGCCATTGATAATTGTAATGACCCTTTGCCCAAAGACACCTTGAGTTTGTGTAAAACTAGCGATGCTATTTTATTTGGGGCTATTGGTCATCCGAAGTATGATAATAATCCATCCGCGAAAGTTCGTCCAGAGCAAGGTCTTCTAAAGCTACGAAAAGAGCTTGGTTTATATGCTAATATAAGACCAGTAAAAGCATATCAAACCCTATTGGACAAATCGCCATTGAAAAAGCATATTATTGAAGGAACAGATATCAGTATCTACAGGGAATTAACTGGTGGTATCTATTTTGGAGAAAAGTACTTAAGTGAAGATGAAAATGTAGCTTCTGATCTGTGCATGTACTCACGCGAAGAAATAGAACGTATAACACATTTAGCTTTTAAAGCAGCTCAAAATAGAAGGCGTAAAGTAACGTTGGTCGATAAGGCAAATGTTTTGGAGAGTTCTAGGCTTTGGAGGAAAGTAGTTACAGAAGTTGCTAAAGATTACAAAGATGTCGAATTGGACTTTTTGTTTGTGGACAATGCGGCTATGCAGATGATTTTAAACCCCAAACAGTTCGATGTTGTTTTAACTGAAAATATGTTCGGCGATATTATTAGTGATGAAGCCAGTGTCATTGGAGGATCAATAGGGCTGTTGGCTTCGGCATCAGTTGGTGATAAATATGCCATGTTCGAACCTATTCATGGTTCTTTTCCTCAAGCTACAGGAAAAGACATTGCCAATCCCATAGCATCAATTTTGTCTGCGGCAATGTTATTAGAACATTTTGAATTATTCAATGAGGCGAAACTGATAAGAATGGCTGTAGAGAAATCCTTAAAATTGGATATTACTACGCCAGATATCAATACTAAATACGATAATATAACTACAAGTAGAGTTGGTGAATTTATTGAGGATTTTATTCTTAATCCTAATGACACGAACATGAATTTCACAAACATCCATTTAGGGCAATCTACAATCATATAATTTAAATGCCAACACAACCAAAACTTACAAGATTCAATCAAAACGTATTATCAAAGTATCAGATATACAATAGCATCTTTGTAACATTGCCTTTTGATACTATAACACGAACAGGTACCTTATTGCCACTTTTTCATGCAACATGCGAGAAAGGATATGCCAATAAAAATGACCCAACAGCGATAGTTGAAACCTTCTTTAAAAAGTATCAAGCACGACGATCACCTCAGAGTCAGATTGATTTGTTGTTTCGTTTTATTCAATATATAGAGAGACAGGTGGTGTTGTTTGATGCCATTGAAGATGCTGCTTTTCCAGTTGTCAATAATATGGATGGTATCGGTACGCTCAGAAGTTTAAAAGAGTCTGTTACCAAGGAAAAAAAAATAGACACCTTAAGGCAGTACTTGGAAGAGTTTAAAGTTCGTATTGTGCTAACAGCACATCCAACACAATTTTATCCAGGTTCAGTGTTAGGTATTATTACAGATTTAACGGAAGCGATTCGAGCTAATGATTTGGTTAAAATAACTGATTTATTAGCGCAATTGGGTAAAACCCCATTCTTCAAGGACAAGAAACCATCTCCATATGATGAAGCCGTAAGCCTAATCTGGTATTTGGAAAATGTATTTTATAAATCCTTTGGAACTATTTACGATTACATTCAGCAAAATATATTTGATGGTGAGCAGATTGAAAATGATATTATAAATATTGGATTTTGGCCAGGAGGTGATCGTGACGGAAACCCATTTGTTACGCCAGAGATTACGCTCAATGTTGCTAAAAGACTAAGAGCAACAGTTATCAAAAATTATTACAGGGATGCACGTCGATTAAGACGAAAGTTAACATTTGAGGGTGTTGAAGAACGTATTGTGGTTTTAGAGACTGAGCTTTGGAAAATTATTACGAATCAAAACTCGAACTTAACAGCAGAAAATTTTGCCTCTGAATTAGAGGTGATCAAAAACGTACTCATTAAAGAACATCAGTCTTTATACTTATCTGAAGTCAATAGTTTATTGAATAAAGTTCATTTATTCGGATTCCATTTTGCCAACTTGGATATCCGTCAAGATAGTCGAAAGCATGCTCAGTTTTTTAATGATATGGTCGATGCTCTATTAGAGAGCGGAAGTGATATTTTTCCTAAGAATTA
This sequence comes from Winogradskyella flava, assembly GCF_014243395.1. Classification (GTDB taxonomy): domain Bacteria; phylum Bacteroidota; class Bacteroidia; order Flavobacteriales; family Flavobacteriaceae; genus Winogradskyella; species Winogradskyella flava. The sequence continues at coordinate 1,084,313 of NZ_JACLCP010000001.1, forward strand.
TCACGATTTATCAGACGAAGAGCAAGTAAAATTGTTGTCTAAAATTAAAGGAGAAGTTGACTTATCACTAATTAAAGATGAAGAAACCTTAAAGGCGCTAAATACCATGAAAGCTATTAGAACTATTCAAGGTACTAATGGCGAGAAAGCGGCAAATAGATATATAATTAGCAACAACCAGACAGCTCTAAATGTTATGCAGCTTTTTGCAATGCTGAAACTGGTTGCGTTTCATGATAAGTTAACTGTAGACATTGGACCTTTGTTTGAAACAATTACCGATTTGGAAAATGCGCCTGCAGTTATGGAAGAGTTATACACTAATCCTGAATATGCTAAGCATTTAAAATCTCGTGGTAATAAACAGACGATAATGCTAGGTTTTAGCGATGGTACTAAGGATGGAGGTTATTTAATGGCGAATTGGGCAATCTATAAAGCCAAAGAAGCTTTAACAGCTGTATCCAGAAAGTTCGATATTAAGGTTATTTTCTTTGATGGACGTGGTGGTCCACCGGCTAGAGGAGGCGGTAAGACACATAATTTCTATGCATCTCTTGGTCCAACGATTGAAGATAAAGAAGTGCAATTGACTATACAAGGCCAAACGATTAGTTCTAATTTTGGAACTTTAGAATCTTCCCAGTACAACTTAGAACAATTAATTAGTTCTGGTATTCACAATAGTATCAGTGATAGGGATTTGAGCATGACTTCAGAAAACAGAGAGGTAATGACCGATTTGGCAGAACGAAGTTATAAAACCTATTCAGATTTTAAGGCGCATCCAAAATTCATTTCATATTTGGAGCATATGAGTACGCTGAAGTATTATGCCAAGACAAATATTGGAAGTCGTCCATCTAAACGTGGAAAAGCTCAAGGTTTAGTATTCGAGGATTTAAGGGCTATTCCTTTCGTGGGATCTTGGAGTCAATTAAAGCAAAATGTACCTGGATTTTATGGTGTAGGTACGGCTTTAAAGCACTACGAGGATTCAGGGGAATTTGACAAGGTTAGAAATCTCTACAATACGTCAGATTTCTTTAAAACATTAATAGAGAATAGTATGATGTCATTATCAAAGTCATTTTTTGATTTGACGAGATATATGTCCGAAGATCCTCAATACGGCGAATTTTGGACCATTATTTATAACGAATATGAAACTTCAAAACGGCTTATACTCAAACTTACTGGTTACAAGGAATTAATGGAAGAAGAACCAGCGGGTAAAGCATCTATTGCCGTAAGGGAGTCAATAGTCTTACCGTTGCTGACCATTCAGCAATATGCATTAAAGAAAATTCAAGAACTTGAAAAAGCAGGTGTGAAACCGGACGATGAGGAAATGAAAGTTTATGCAAGCATGGTAACACGCTCTTTATTTGGTAATATTAATGCAAGTCGTAACTCGGCATAAGCATATATTTTAAATTCTATAAATCAAAAACCCTCTAAGCAATAGACTTAGAGGGTTTTTTACTAACAAAAGGATTTAACTAATAGGTCAAATTCATAGCAATATTAATGCTCATTGAGTCTAAAATCTGGATAGGCATCCATACCATGCTCATGGGCATCAAGACCTTCTAATTCTTCGCGTTCAGAAACTCTTATACCAATGGTTTTCTTAAGGACAAAAATGATTAGAAATGATGATACTATACATATGGCAGCATAGGCTAAGACGCCATAGAGTTGAGGTAAAAACGATAAGCTGTTAGCCGCTTCAGATACCGTGGCGACCACCTCGCCATTAGCGTTTAAGAATTCACCTGCATCATTAGTGGTGGCGCTAAATCCAAATATACCAACGGCCAGTGTTCCCCAAATACCGCAAACTAGATGTACGGCAATAGCGCCTACAGGATCATCTAATCTTAATCTATCTATAAAACTAACAGCAAAAACAATAAGCGCACCAGCTATGGCCCCAATTATAATGGCATCAGTTACTGACATGACATCAGCACCAGCTGTAATGCCAACTAAACCTCCGAGGATACCGTTTAAAAACATGGTAAGATCCAGATTTTTAAACATTACACCAGAAACAAGAGCCGAAACAACACCGCCTGCCGCTGCAGCCAAGCATGTAGTTACTAATGTCAATGACGTCAATCCAGGATCGGCAGATAAAACAGAACCTCCATTAAAACCAAACCATCCTAACCAAAGTATTAATACTCCAGCCGTTGCCAGAGGTATATTATGTCCAGGTATGGCTTGAGGTTTCCCATCTTTGAATTTACCAATTCTCGAACCTAGTAACCATACTGCAATCAAAGCTGCCCATCCACCTACTGAATGCACTAATGTAGATCCTGCAAAATCATAAAATCCGAGTTGGTCTAAGAAACCGCCTCCCCATTTCCAGGAACCTGCAATTGGATAGATTAATCCAACATAGATGACCGTAAAAATCATAAATGGACCAATTTTCATGCGTTCAGCGACAGCTCCAGATACAATGGTTGCAGCTGTAGCGGCAAACATACCTTGGAACAAGAAATCTGTCCAGTAGGTATAACCTCCATTATAATCTAGATCTAATGTTCCGGCTTCAGTAAGTGGAGAATCTAATCCGAATCCAGCAAAACCTAAAAAGCCATTAAACTCTCCAGGATACATTAGGTTGAATCCCACTAGGCAATACAATAAAAGACCTACCGTAATGATAAAAATATTTTTGAATAATATGTTAATTGTATTTTTTTGACGTGTCAAACCGATTTCTAAAAATGCAAAACCTAGGTGCATAAAGAAAACCAGTGCTGTACAGATCATCATCCATACGTTATTTGTAGTTAGTAATTCCATAGTTGATTATTTTAAAGTATTTCCTCCTTTTTCTCCTGTTCGTATTCTGTAAACTTCCTCAATGTGCGAGACGAATATTTTTCCATCACCAACATCTCCTGTGGCACCAGCATCTAGGATGGCTTTAATGGTCACTTCTTCGAAATCGTCATTAACTACTATTGATAAGTAGCGCCTTTGGATATCGCTCGTACTATAGGAAACACCTCTGTAAACATGTCCCTCTTTTTCGTTGCCAAGACCTGTGACATCCCAGTAAGAGAAAAAATTAACACCAACTTCATGCAGTGCTGTCTTGACTGCAGAAAATTTGGATTTTCTGATAATCGCTTCAACTTTTTTCATTGTATTTATTATTAGTATTAGTTAGAAAGTAAAAATAGCAGCTAAAGTAAATGCAGCTAAGTTATCTGTTGCTTCACCATCATTATCTAAATAAGGTTCGTTATTACTCCAGGTATCTAATCTTATTTCTGGTTTAATAATAAGATTATTTACAGTGTAACTTCCAGTTAAAGTGGTAGCAAAAACACTCGGTAGGTCATCACCATCTCCGTGTAACGAAAAGTATTCTCCTCTTAAGCCAATAGCGAAAGATTCGGATGTTGTATATTGGGGATATAGTGCTGCGCCGTAAAAACCTTCGCCATCATTATCGTTATAAGCCGCATTAATGCCTAAGAAGAAATCTTCAGAGAGATCAAAGCCTCCGGTATAGTCTATTTCAAATCCTAATCCTCCATTATTGCCACTGTCATAATATAAATTTAAGTATTGGTCTTTATAGCCTAATTGCGCACCATAGGCATACTCACCAGTAGTAGAAGTGTCGTTAGTGTCCCAAGGGTTGGTAATAGCTAACATTAAGCTAAGATCGTCCGAAAGAGCGAAATCAGCTTTTAAACCGAGGTGAGAAAATGGACCACTAGAAAATAGGTAAGATGTGCTGTAGTTAAAATTAGCGGCAGGAGCGATGACTTCATAGCCTAAAAATGTGTTCCATCTACCAAAAGTTAAGGTCGTATTCTCAGATACATTCCAGTAGGCATAAGCTTGGTTGACAATACCATCGACAATGTCAGAGTTAAAGGTAGCGCCTTCACCTCTTGGTCCGGTTACTAAATCTAATACCGCACCTACTTTCTCCCCTTCATAACTAAAAATAAGATTTCCCATACCTAGTGCAAATCCTGTCTGGTCTGCAAAAGCAGTTCCAAAAGTTGGCTGTGTATCATCTGGTGATGTGATAAATGTTTGAAAGTATGCATCAACACTTCCGCTTATCGTGAGTTTCTTTTCTTTTTCTTCCTCTTGTGCATATAATCCAAATGCAACAAAGAGTATTGATAACGTCATAATTTTTTTCATAAGTTCCAAAGTTTTTAAATAGTTAGTTCGGGTATAAAACTATACTTTTTTGATATATACCCATTAAAAAATAGGGCATAACAATTAACTTTTATCAATATTTTATTTTTACCCCTTAAAATTTTAGGGTTGATTCTTTTTTTTGTTATTTTTTGTGAAATTGATAATTCAAAAATTCAAGATTTATCAAAGAAAAGGTGGTATTAATGGTGATTTTTTATTCAAAAGCCATTTCCGAAAACGTTTTCGTAATATTTAACACTTTTTAATAAAAAATTTTCTGTTGCTGTATCGTTAATTTATAGGGCAAAAATTGCCATTTTTCTATTTAAATAGCCCTTTATTATCAATTTGGAAAAAGTGTTTTGACTTTTTTTTTAATCGAATTCTTGATTCTATATTAGGGTTATAATGTGGTATGAAAAACCCTCGAAAATTTTTGAATTATGCTGAAGAAACAAGGATTGTATTTGCCAGAATTTGAACACGATAATTGTGGTGCTGGTTTTATATGTAGCCTGACAGGAAAACGATCAAATGACATTATCCACAAAGCTCTAGAAATCTTAGTAAAATTGGAACATCGTGGTGCGGTAAGCTCTGATGGCGTTACAGGTGATGGTGCAGGAATATTAATTGATATTCCACATAAATTCTTCAAGATTTTTTGTGATTTTGAATTGCCTGAAGCCGGGCAATATGCGGTTAGTAATGTGTTCCTTCCAAGAAAGGACAATCAACGTCAGTTTTGCATTGATGTTTTTGAAAAGGAAATTGAAAATCAAGACTTAAGATTAATTGGTTGGAGAGACGTTCCTGTAAATTCAGAAATACTGGGCGACATCGCCAAGGTTACGGAGCCTTTTGTGAAGCAGATTTTTATTGGGAAGTCACATGATGAGCAGACCGATAGGGAATTTAACTTAAAATTATTTGCCGCACGAAAGATAGCAGAGCATAAAATATACAATTCAAAATTATCAGAATCGCAATTCTTTTACTTACCAAGTTTATCAACTAAAATTATCATATTTAAAGGTCTGCTAAAGCCAGAGCATATTAATGAGTACTATTTGGATTTGTTCAATTCAGCTTTGGACACACGTTTAGCTTTGGTGCATCAGCGTTTCTCAACAAATACATTTCCAACTTGGGATTTGGCACAGCCTTTCAGATATATCTGTCATAACGGAGAGATTAATACATTAAGAGGAAATGTATCACGGATGTTTTCACGTGAGGAAATCATGAAAAGTGATGCTTTTGGTGATGATATAAAAAAGATACTACCTACCATATTAAAAGGTAAATCGGATTCCGCAACACTGGACATGGTTGTAGAATTATTGCTCATGACTGGTCGTTCATTGCCAGAGGCAATGATGATGCTAGTACCAGAGGCTTGGGAGAAAAACCCAAATATGTCTGATGCTAAAAAAGCGTTTTACGAGTATAACTCTTGTCTAATGGAGCCTTGGGATGGACCAGCTTCCATACCGTTTACGGATGGTAATTATATAGGTGCTGTATTAGATCGTAATGGTTTACGGCCATCGCGCTATACGGTAACTAAAAACGGCAATGTCATCATGTCTTCAGAGACTGGAGTTGTGGATATAAGGCCAGAAAATGTAGAATATCATGGCCGTTTAGAGCCTGGGAAAATGTTCTTGGTGAATATGAATGAAGGACGTATCGTCAATGACGAAGAAATTAAAGAGAAAATCGCCACGAAACATCCTTACAGAAAATGGCTCAATGATAATTTGGTACATCTTAGAGATCTTTCAGCAAAAAAAGGACCTATTAATTATGATGAAATAGAATTAAAGAAACGAGAAATTGTTTTTGGTTACACTCAGGAAGATTTAAATACCATTATTCGTCCAATGGCTCAGTTAGCAAAAGAACCCATTGGTTCTATGGGAAGCGATGCGCCTATTGCTGTCTTGTCCGAACGTCCGCAATTGGTGTATAATTATTTTAAGCAATTGTTTGCTCAGGTTACAAACCCGCCTTTAGATGGTATTAGGGAAGAATTGATTACGGATATTAGTCTAACATTAGGTAGCGATGTTAACCTTTTTGATATCAGTCCAGAGCATTGTAAAAAGCTAAAAATTCAAAATCCTGTTATTTCAAAACACGATTTAGACAAAATTCGAAACTACGATTCTAATCCAGATTTTAAGATAGAATCCATTTCTATGCTTTATGAGGTGAATCGTGGTTTGAATGAATTAGAAGTTGCTCTTGAAAATTTAGTAACTAAGGCTTCAAAAGCTATAGACGAAGGGGCGAATATTATCATTCTTTCTGATAGATATGTCGATGAGAATCATGCGCCAATACCCGCACTTCTCGCTTGTTCTTATTTGAATCACGCCTTACATAAGTTAAAAAAACGATCTAAAATCAGCCTGATTATAGAGTCGGCAGAACCAAGAGAGGTACATCACTTTGCCTTGTTGTTTGGTTTTGGTGCAAGTGCAGTGAATCCTTACATCGTAAATGAGATCGTTCAAGAGCAAATACATAATAAGGATGTTACTGATTTAGAATATCTCACTGCCATTAAGAATTATAATAAGGCCATTGGTAAGGGTATTTTAAAGGTGATGAATAAGATTGGAATTTCAACTTTAAACTCCTATCGTGGCTCACAGTTATTTGAATGTATTGGGATTAACAAAGCTACGGTCGAAAAGTATTTCCCTAATACACCAACACGTATTGAAGGTATAGGATTAAGAGAGATAGAACAAGAAATTGTAAAGCGTCACAAAAAAGCATTTCAAATCAATGATACCAATATTGATATTGAAGTAGGTGGCGATTACAGATGGCGAAGAGGGCAGGAAAAACATATGTTTAATCCATTGACGGTTGCTAAACTTCAAGAATCTGTAAGAACGAATAAGGCTTCAACCTTTAAGGAATATTCAGAATTGGTAAATAACCAATCTAAAAACCTAATGACCTTAAGAGGCATGTTTGAGTTCGATCAGTTTGATCCAATTCCATTGGAGGAAGTTGAGCCTTGGACGGAAATAGTGAAGCGTTTTAAAACGGGAGCCATGTCTTATGGGTCTATTAGTAAAGAGGCTCACGAAAACTTAGCCATTGCCATGAACAGAATAGGTGGTAAATCCAACTCAGGAGAAGGTGGAGAAGATCAAGAGCGCTTTTATAAGAGCTCGCAAGGCGATTGGCGAAATTCGGCAATAAAGCAAGTGGCTTCAGGACGCTTTGGAGTAACGTCGAATTATTTGACCAATGCCAACGAAATTCAAATTAAGATCGCACAAGGCGCAAAACCAGGAGAAGGAGGTCAATTACCAGGAGCGAAAGTAAATCCTGAAATTGCCAAAACAAGAAATTCGACACCTTATGTAGGTTTAATTTCGCCGCCACCACATCATGATATCTATTCCATTGAAGATTTATCACAACTTATTTATGATGTGAAATCTGCGAACCGAGAAGCACGTATTAATGTAAAGTTGGTGTCTGAAGTTGGTGTAGGAACCGTAGCGGCAGGTGTGGCAAAAGCCAAGGCAGATGTGATTCTAGTATCTGGTTTTGATGGTGGTACAGGAGCATCACCTTTAACATCCTTACGTCATGCAGGTTTACCTTGGGAATTAGGTATTGCTGAGGCCCAGCAGACTTTGGTGATGAACGATTTGAGAAACCGCGTGGTCTTGGAGTGTGATGGTCAGTTAAAGACGGGGCGAGACGTAGCGATTGCTTGTTTGTTAGGTGCCGAAGAGTTTGGTTTCGCAACAGCACCATTAGTAGCTTCAGGCTGCATCATGATGCGCGTATGTCATTTAAACACCTGTCCAGTTGGTATTGCGACTCAAAATCCAGAATTACGAAAGAAGTTCAAGGGTAAGCCAGAGCATGTGGTTAATTATATGTATTTCGTTGCACAGGAGTTGCGAGAAATTATGGCGAAACTTGGATTTAGAACGGTCAACGAGATGGTTGGTCAAGCACAGAAGCTCAACCGAAATAAGGCGATTGAGCATTATAAAGCTTCTGGTATAGACCTAACACCTATTCTTCATAAAGTCGATGTGACAGAAGATGTAAAGCTCTATAATACAGAGCAGCAAGATCATAACTTGGAGACGCATTTAGATTTTAAAATTATAAAGCAAGCGCACCAAGCATTATTCCGAAGACAACAAACACATTTAGAGTTACCAATTACAAATATTGATAGGGCGGTAGGTGCTATTGTTAGCAATGAGATCTCAAAAATTTATGGTGCTCAAGGCTTGCCAGAAGATACCATTAATATAGATTTTAGTGGTTCGGCAGGTCAAAGTTTTGGCGCATTTACTACGAAAGGCGTAAGCATGACGGTTCATGGAAATACTAATGATTATTTAGGAAAGGGCTTATCTGGCGGAAAATTAATTATCAAAGTCCCATCAGAAAGTACCATCGTTCCTGAAGATAATATCATCACAGGAAACGTGACCCTTTATGGCGCAACTGCTGGTGAAGTCTATATTAATGGAAAGGCCGGAGAGCGTTTTTGTGTAAGAAATTCTGGTGCCATGGCTGTTGTAGAAGGTATTGGTGACCACGGTTGTGAGTATATGACTGGTGGTGTTGCCGTGATTTTAGGTAAAGTAGGACGAAATTTTGGAGCAGGAATGAGTGGTGGCATTGCCTACGTTTTTGATGCTGATAATACCTTTGAGCAATACTGTAATGGATCGGATTTAAATATCGATCCAATGAAAGATGTTGAAGATCAAGTACAACTGGAACAATTAGTTGAAAATCACTTTCTAGCAACAGGAAGTCCATTGGCAAGACGACTTTTGGATGATTGGAAAAATAATCTTCCAAAATTCAAAAAAGTACTTCCAGAAGAGTACAGACAGGCCTTATTAAGATTAGAACAAGAACAATTAGAAATAGCTTAGATTATGGGAAAGACAACAGGGTTTTTAGAGTATAAGAGAGAGGACGAAAGCTATGTAGCACCAAAGAAGCGTATTGGAAATTATGAGGAATTTACAATTCCGCTGAAAGAACAAAAGTTAAAGGATCAAGGTGCGAGATGTATGGATTGTGGTATTCCTTTTTGCCATAGTGGTTGTCCACTAGGTAATTTTATACCAGACTTTAATGATAAAGTGTATAAAGGGAAGTGGGAAGAGGCTATCGACATCTTACATAAGACGAATAACTTTCCAGAATTTACGGGTAGATTATGTCCAGCACCATGTGAAGAAGCCTGTGTGCTTGGGATTAACGAGGATCCCGTAACCATTGAGAACATTGAAAAAAATATCGTTGAGACCGCCTTTAAAAATGGATGGATTACGGCCAATCCTCCAAAACTAAGAACCGATAAAACAGTTGCAGTTATAGGATCTGGTCCGGCTGGTTTGGCAGCTGCACAACAATTAAATAGAGCAGGACATACGGTTACTGTTTTTGAACGTGATGAAAAAGTTGGTGGACTATTACGATATGGTATTCCGGATTTTAAGATGGAAAAGCACGTTATTGATAGACGTGTTAAAGTATTAGAGGAAGAGGGTATTGTATTTAAAACGAATGCGCATGTAGGTGAAAATGTCGATGCCAACAAACTAAAAGACGAATTTGATGCTATTGTGTTATGTGGTGGTGCTACAGTAAGGCGACATATTCCTATTCCTGGTGCTGATTTAAACGGTGTAGTACAGGCTATGGATTTCTTGAAAAAGAATAATGAGTATGTAGATGGATTAAAAGATTTCGATGAGATTATCTCTGCAAAAGGTAAAAATGTGATTGTCATTGGAGGAGGCGATACGGGAAGTGATTGCATAGGTACGTCCAATCGTCATGGTGCAACATCAGTGACTAATTTTGAAATTTTGAGTAAACCCACAGAGGGTCGTCCAGCACATCAACCTTGGCCTTATTGGCCTATGAAGTTGAAAACAACATCATCGCATCAAGAAGGTGTGGAGCGTTTTTTTAGTATTTCTACCAAGGAATTTATTGGAGACAAAGATGGAAATCTAAAAGCCTTGAAAACCGTTGAGGTGGAGTGGATTTTTAAACCTGGCGAACGTCCACAACTCAAAGAGATTGAAGGCACGGAAAAAGAATGGAAATGCGAATTGACACTGTTGGCCCTCGGCTTTACAGGTGCAGAAATGACCTTGGCTGAGCAATTTGGTCTCAATATGGACTTTAGAACGAATATTGACGCTTCTACCAAGAACTATGCAACGAATGTTCCTGGTATTTTTGCGGCTGGTGATATGCGTCGCGGACAGTCGCTGATTGTTTGGGCCATATCAGAAGGACGTCAAGCCGCGCATCATGTAGATGCCTATTTAATGGGCGAATCCCATTTACCACTTAAAGATGATAGTGATCTGCCGAGAGTATAATTATAAGTGTTCTACTTCTATAATTCTAAAGGGATAACTAGTGTTAGAGTAGGCACAAAGGCACCTGATTTCAGGTGCTTTTATTATTTAGGAAACTTGGTGCGAATCGCATCTAAACATAAATTATGAATACTTCCAATATGCGAATGTTCTTTACCTAAATTAGGTTGATAGGTATCGTTTTGAACTTGGCTACCAATGTGTTGATATGCTTCCCTAAACGACATGCCATCAACCACCAAGTTATTAATACTATCTACCGTAAACAGGTATTTGTATTTGTCATCGTTAAGGTCAACATCTTTCACTATAATTTGTTGAATAGCATAATCGAAAATGTCTAAAATAGCTTCTATATCGATAATGGCAGCAATCATGTTTTCTTTTAATAGTTGAAAATCCCTATGGTAGCCACTAGGCAGATTATTGGTAATTAACACCATTTCATGATGTAACGCTTGAATTTTATTGCACTTGCCACGTATCAATTCAAAAACATCTGGATTCTTTTTATGTGGCATAATGCTGCTTCCTGTGGTCAGCTCTTCAGGAAAGGATATAAACCCAAAATTTTGACTCATATATAAACAAATATCCATAGCAAAACGCGCTAAGGTATTTCCTAAACTTCCTAAAGCTAAGGCAATGGTACGTTCACTTTTTCCTCGGCTCATTTGTGCAGCAACTACATTATATTTTAATGTTGAAAAACCGAGTGCTTTGGTGGTGATATCTCTATCAATAGGGAACGAACTGCCATAGCCTGCGGCAGAACCCAAAGGATTTTGATCAACGGTTTTAGTGGCAGCATCCAATAAATAAACATCATCAATTAATACTTCCGCGTAGGCTGAAAACCATAATCCAAAGGACGATGGCATAGCAACCTGCAAATGAGTATAACCCGGAAGCAAACTGCTTTTATGCGTTTCCGCTAATTTTAAAAGGGTCTCAAAAAAGGTTTTGGTTTTAATTTTAATATCACCTAACTGTGCTTTGTAAAATAGATGTAAAGCCACTAAAACCTGATCGTTTCTAGAACGTGCCGTATGTATTTTTTTACCAACCTCTCCTAAAGTCTTGGTGAGTTCGAATTCAATTTTAGAATGCACATCCTCAAATTGGGATTCGATAGTAAAAGTTCCGTTTTCTATTTGAGTCGCTAAATCGGCCAAGCCACTTTCTAGCTGTTCTAATTCTTCAGCAGTTAAAATGCCAATTGTTTGCAACATTTTGGCGTGAGCTACTGAAGCTTCGATATCATATTTGGCAATATGAAAGTCAATTTCTCGGTCATTGCCTACAGTGAAATGCTCTATTTTTTTATCTATGCTTGTACCTTTATCCCAGAGTTTCATCTTGTTATTGCGAAAGCAGGAATTCCTACGTTCTTTTTTAGTTAAACTTTATGTTTTTTGTCACTTCGAGTATCCTGAACTTGTTTCAGGATTTATCGAGAAGCTATTTCTGTTTTTTGACTGTCACTTCGAGTGATTCTGATGCAATCAGAATTGTATCGAGAAGTTAATTATTTTCTTGTTTTCGATACATTCCGACTATAAGTCGGAACACTCAAACTGACGAAAATTTCATAACACACGTTCTAATAATTCAATATAAATTTTAATGCCCTTTTCAATTTCATTTAAATAAATAAACTCATCAGCACTATGCGATCGAGTACTATCGCCTGGTCCTAGCTTTAAAGATGGACAACTTAAAATAGCTTGATCGGATAGTGTAGGCGATCCATAAGTACTCCTGCCAATTTCCACACCTGCAATCACCAATGGATGATCGATGGGAATGGATGACGAATTTAATTTAGTACTTCTAGGAATGATGCTGTCGCATGGTGCTTCTTTTTTTAGAATCTCTACAATCTCTTGGTTGGAGTATTTATCATTAACACGGACATCTACCACCAATTTCACATCTGCCGGAACTGCATTATGCTGTTTTCCAGCATTGATTTGTGTCACTGTCATTTTTACCTCACCCAAAACTTCCGATGATTTTTCAAACCTATAATTTTTAAACCATTCCAATACCGAGATGGTATTATATATGGCATTATTATCATTAGGATGTGCGGCATGACTCGGCGTGCCTTTTACGACAGCATCAAATACTACTAGGCCTTTTTCGGCAACTGCTAAATTCATCAGTGTGGGCTCTCCTACAATAGCAACATCTACTTTTGGAATAATAGACAACATACTATTTAAACCCTTGTCGCCACTGCTTTCTTCTTCGGCAGAAGCAACTATGACTAGATTGTAATTCAAGTCTTTTTTATTATGAAAATAGGCAAACGTAGCCAACAAAGAAACTAAGCATCCACCGGCATCATTACTGCCAAGACCATATAATTTTCCATCGTCAACAATGGCCTTGAAAGGATCTTTGGTGTAACCATTATTGGGTTTAACCGTATCGTGATGTGAGTTTAATAATAATGTCGGTTTAGATTCGTCAAAATGGGTATTGATGGACCAAACATTATTGTTAGTGCGTTTATAAGGTATATTTTCATTTTGAAACCATTGCTCAATATGCATCGCTGTTTGGTCTTCTTCAGACGAAAATGATGGTGTTTCTATGAGTGTTTTTAGAAGCTGTATAGCTTCCGTTGTAAGTCTTTCTATCATTTGCTAATCGTTGTATGTTTGGTGTTAGAATCAAAAAGCATACTTGGTTTGCCAATACAAACTTTTTGGACATGGTTAGATACAGCATGTATACAGTTATTAACTTTTGGTAACATACCGTCTGAAATTATACCATCACTAATCAATGCTTTTACGTTTTCAGTAGTGATGGAGGTTATTACTGAATTGTCATCGTCTATGGATTTTAAAACCCCATTCTTTTCGAAACAGTAATATAATTCGGTTTTAAATAGTTTTGATAAACCAATGGCTAATTCCGATGCAATAGTATCTGCATTTGTGTTAAGTAATTGTCCGTTAGTATCATGTGTAATCGCGCAGAATACTGGCGCAATGGCATTGTTTAGAAGTACTTCCAAAGCTTCTGTATTGACTTGTTTGACATCACCAACAAAGCCATAATCAATAGTATTTATAGGTCTTTTGTCAGAAACAATAGTATTACCATCTGCACCTGAAAATCCAATAGCATTACAATTGTGGGCTTGTAAACTCGCAACAATATGCTTGTTTATTTTGCCAGCGTAAACCATAGTGATGATGTCCAAGGTGTCGACATCAGTAATGCGTCTGCCCTCAATCATCTTTACTTCAACTTGCATTTGATTAGCAAGTTTTGTGGCTAATTTCCCACCGCCATGAACTAGGATCTTAGGAGCCTTTATAGTTGCGAAATCTTTTAAAAATTGTTGTAATGCATCATCGTTATCGATAATGTTTCCACCTATTTTTATGACTTTTAGTGTTTGCATATTTAATATTTCTGTCTCCTCGAGTGGAGTCGAGACGTTATTAAGGTCTCGACTGCGCTCGACCGGACAAAATTTATAATTTTTCTAATATCTGTTTCAAAACTACTTGAGCGGCATAGGTTCTATTATTTGCTTGTTGAATGACCACGGAACTATCGCCATCTAAAACCGAATCTTCAACCACAACATTTCGTCTCACAGGTAAGCAATGCATAAATTTTGCATCACCTAACTTTTCTTTGGTAATCATCCAATTTTTATCGTGATGAATGACTTTGCCGTAATCACTATAACTACTCCAGTTTTTTGCATAAACAAAGTCGGCATTTTTAAATGCTTTCTCTTGATTGTAATTTATTGGTGTGTTTTTAGTGATCTCTGGATTCAAATCGTAACCTTTAGGATGGGTAATTGTTAAATCAACATCCATTTGTTGCATAACTTCAACAAAAGAATTGGCTACAGCTTGTGGTAAAGCTTTAGGATGTGGTGCCCATGATAACACTACTTTTGGCCTTGCCTTTTCCGCTAATTCTGAAACGGTGATTGCGTCAGTTAATGCTTGCAACGGATGTCCAGTCGCACTTTCCATATTCACTATTGGTACTGTTGCGTATTTAATAAAACTGTTCATCACAAATTCCGACTTATCTTTTTCTTTGTCTGTTAAGCTTGGAAATGCTCTAACTGCAATGATATCTGCATATTGTGAGATGACTTGTGCCGCTTCCTTAATGTGTTCTGAAGTATTGGTATTCATAATCGTTCCATCTTCGAATTCTAAATTCCAAGCATCATTGACGTTTAAAACCATAACGTTCATGCCTAAGTTTTTTGCTGCTTTTTCAGTGCTTAAACGTGTGCGTAAGCTCGAATTAAAAAATAGCATCATCAGGGTTTTATGTTTTCCTAAATCTTGAAATTCAAAAGGCGTCATTTTTAATAATATGGCTTCCTTTATTGTTTCTGATAGATTTGAAATGTCCTGTATTTCGGTATACTTTTTCATCCTACAACTCTTGTTTTAGTGCGTCAAAGAAAGCATTTATGTGCTTTATTTGTATGGTTAAAGGAGGAAGAATCCTCAGTAAATTAGGGTTTTTTGAACTTCCTGTAAATATGTGATGTTTATGAATGAGTATTCGTCGTAATTCTGAAATTGGGAAATCAAACTCCAACCCAAGCATTAAGCCTCGTCCTTTAATTGTCTTAATTTGAGGAATTGATTGTGCCTTTTCCATAAAATGCGCTGATATCATTTTAGCATTATCCATCAAATTTTCTGATGCTATAACTTCCAATACTGTAAGCGAAGCCGCACAGGCCAAATGATTACCGCCAAAGGTTGTTCCCAACATTCCGAAGGTGGCTTTTATATTCTGGTGAATCAAAATACCGCCAACAGGGAAACCATTACCCATGCCTTTAGCAATAGAAATAATATCTGGTGTGATGTTGTGTTTCTGAAATGCGAAGAAATCACCCGTTCTTCCGAAACCAGATTGTACCTCGTCTGCGATTAAAGCTGTATTGTATTTTTTACAAAGAACTTCTAAACCTTGATAAAATTCGGTGGTGCTTTCATCCAATCCTCCAACACCTTGAATACATTCGATAATGACCGCGCAAGTTTCGTTTTGTTTTAAGATATTCTCAACAGCAATCAAATCACCTAATGCCGCAAAATCTACATCTTGTTGGGCATTTAGAGGTGCAACGACTTTAGGGTTGTCGGTTGCAGCAACGGCTGCGGAGGTGCGACCATGAAATGAATTATGGAAAGCTAAAACCTTATGCTTTTCATTATGAAAAGAGGCCAGTTTAAGTGCGTTTTCGTTGGCTTCTGCTCCAGAATTGCACAAAAACAACTGATAATCTTTACAGCCAGAAAGCACTTTTAGTTTATTTGCCAATTGTAGTTGTAGTGGATTTTGAATAGAGTTGCTATAAAAACCTAATTCGGATACCTGATTGGAAATAGCAGACACATATTGTGGATGAGAGTGTCCAATGGATATCACGGCATGGCCACCATATAAATCCAGATATTCGGTACCAATGTCGTCATAAACAAAGACATCCTTAGCCTTTACAGGTGTAATATCAAATAATGGGTAGACATTAAACAAACTCATATCTGTTCCTCTTTTATAGCATTGATTTTATTGAATGAGGCTACCATACCTTGAATCAAGGAAGAACTTAATCCTTTATGTTCCATCTGGTTTAAACCTGTAATTGTGCAGCCCATAGGTGTAGTCACGCGATCAATCTCTTCTTCAGGATGATTTCCATTGGTGATTAACAGATGTGCTGCACCCTCACTCGTGTACATGGCTAATTCTTGCGCTTCTTTGGCATCAAATCCTAGCTGAATGGCAGCTTGTGTCGTGGCTCTTATAAGTCGCATCCAAAAGGCTATACCACTTGCACAAACTACAGTTGCAGCTTGCATTTGTGATTCTGGAATTGACAAAGTATGACCTAATCCGTTAAAAATAGCTTCTGCAATTTTAATACGTTTTTCGCCTTGGGTGTTACAGCATAGACAGGTCATAGATTTACCAACGGCAATCGCTGTGTTGGGCATGGCTCTAATAATGAATCTATCGGTACCAACTTGATTTTCAATATTTTGAATGCCATAACCTGTGATGGTAGAGATTAACACATGCTTTTCCGTGAGATACAGTTTAATAGTGTTCAATATAGCTTCAAAATGCGCTGGTTGAACAGCGAAGATTAAAATATCCGATTGTTTCACCGCTTCTATATTGTCAGTGGTCAACACGACATTTTTATAACCATCAAATTCCTGAACATCCTGTAAGTGTCTTCTGGTTAAGTATAAACTCGTTATCGTATTGTTGGTTATTAGGCCTTTGGCAATGGATTTGCCTAAATTTCCTGTTCCTATGATTGCTATTTTCATGTTATAGTCGTTAGTTGTTAGTGGATAGTAATTAGTACTTACTCAGAATTTAAAAATATGTTGCTTTCAACTTTAACCCTTCGGTTTCTTCAAAATCAAACATGAGATTCATGTTTTGCACAGCTTGCCCTGATGCACCTTTTAATAAATTATCAATGATGCTTGTTACCAATAATTTGCCCTCATGTTTATGTAAATGGAGTATACATTTGTTGGTGTTTACCACTTGTTTTAAATGGATGTTGTCTTCTGAAGTTACTACGAATCTGGCATCCTTATAAAATTCTGAATACAGTTTTTGAGCATCGTCTAAACTGCCATTAAATTTGGTGTATAGTGTAGCAAAGATGCCTCGTGAAAAATTCCCGCGATTCGGCATAAAATTGATATCCGAATCAAAATTAGACTGCAATAGTTTCACCGATTGATTAATCTCGCCAAGATGCTGATGCGTAAATGGTTTGTAATATGAAAAATTATTATCGCGCCAAGTGAAATGCGTTGTTGCAGATAGCGATGTTCCTGCTCCTGTTGCTCCTGTTGCTGCGTTGATGTGCACATCATTATTCAATAATTTCGCATCGGCCAGTGGTAATAATCCTAATTGAATGGCTGTAGCAAAACAACCTGGATTGGCAATACAGTCAGCGCTTTTAATTGCTACCTTATTTAACTCTGGTAAACCATAAACAAAGGTTTTATTGTTAAATATCTTGTCTTTTTCTAATCTAAAATCATTACTCAAATCAATGATTTTAGTCGTTTGCGAAAATGTATGTTGTTCTAGAAATGATTTTGAATTACCATGCCCTAAGCACAAGAAGAGCACATCAACATTTGGGTTGATTTCACTGGAAAATGCTATGTTCTCACCGATTAAGTCTTGATGCACTTTTCCAATAGCATTTCCAGCATTTGAGGTGCTGTAAATAAAATTGATTTCTGCCTTTGAGTGGTTAATTAAAATTCTGATCAATTCACCAGCAGTATAACCTGCACCACCAACTATTCCTACTTGTATCATGAGTTGTTATTTACTTGTTGATAGATTTTGTTCTGGTTGCCAACGATTTTGATGAATCCTTTAGCTTCTTCTGCCGTCCAACCTTTATTTTCTTCACCATAGCTTCCAAATTTGGTACTCATTAAATCGTGTTTAGAGGAAATGCCATCCAAATTAAAATGATAAGGTTTCAAAGTCACTACGACATCACCAGTTACTTTCTCTTGGCTACTTTCTAGAAAGGCTTCCATATCTCTCATGACAGGATCCAAATATTGACCCTCATGCAGGTGCATACCGTAGAAATTGGATAAATAATCCTTATGCTGTAATTGCCATTTGGTAAGTGTATGTTTTTCTAATAAGTGATGTGCTTTAACTATAATTAATGCTGCTGCAGCTTCAAAACCAACACGTCCTTTAATACCAACTATGGTATCGCCAACATGGATATCCCTACCAATGGCATAAGCCGAAGCTAGGTCATTAAGTGTTTCAATATTGACATCAGGTGCCTTTTTAATACCATTTATGGCAATCAATTCTCCCTTTAAAAAAGTTAGAGCTACCTTTTCTTCACCATCTTTTTTTAATTGTGAAGGGTATGCCGATTCAGGTAGAGGTTGCTCAGAAGTTAAGGTTTCTGCACCACCAACACTTGTGCCCCAAAGTCCTTTGTTTATAGAATATTGTGCTTTTTCCCAGGACAGGTCTATACCATTTGCTTTTAAGTATTCGATTTCTTCTTGTCTGGATAATTGCTGATCTCTAATAGGTGTAATAATTTCTATATCTGGAGCTAGTGTTTGAAAAATCATATCAAAACGCACTTGATCGTTTCCAGCTCCTGTACTACCATGAGCAATATATTTTGCGTTAATACTTTTAGCATATTCAATAATTTCAATCGCTTGAATGATACGTTCTGCACTTACGGATAGCGGATAAGTATTATTCTTCAATACGTTTCCAAAGATTAAATATTTAATGACCTTTTGGTAATATGAAGTAACAGCATCAATATTCTTATAGGTGGATACACCCATTTTGTAAGCATTACTTTCTATGGTTTTGATTTCTTCTTTAGTAAAACCTCCGGTATTTACGCTTATAGCATGAACTTCGTAACCAGCTTTTGATAAGCTGACTGCACAATACGATGTGTCTAATCCACCGCTATAGGCTATGACTAATTTTTTCATTTCTTATCTTTTTTTAAGAACATGGATTGTTTGATATTTTTCAATCTTGTCCATACTTTTTTATCAATATCCTTTTCTTTTGTATTAATTTCTTTAGCTTTTAAAGGATCGTATAGCATGCCAGTACATAAACACATACTTTGGTTGGTGCGCTGTAGAACATCATAATTTTTGCAAGTTTGGCAACCATTCCAAAAGGTTTGGTCATCTGTTAATTCTGAAAATGTTACGGGTTTGTAACCGAGTTCACTGTTCATTTTCATCACAGCCAAACCCGTAGTGATACTAAAGACTTTAGAATCTGGAAATTTGGTTCTTGAATGCTCAAAAATCACTTTTTTGATTTTTTTAGCTAGACCTTGATTTCTGTAGTTTGGATGTACAATCAGGCCAGAATTAGCAACAAATTTGCCGTGACTCCACGCTTCGATGTAACAAAAACCAGCAAATGCGTCACCATCTAGAGCAATGACTGCATTTCCATTTTCCATTTTAGAAATCACATATTCTGGTTGTCGCTTAGCTATTCCAGTACCTCTTACTTGAGCCGCTTCTTCTATAGTTTTGCAGATAATATCTGCATAGATAATATGGGATTTATTAGCAATGACAATTTCCATTGTAATTGTATTAAGATTTAAAATTTGTACTGATATTGTCGTTTGGAAACAGAGCTGGACTCACCTAAGCTCTAAAAATAGAAGTTCACCCTTACGGGCGACGCAGAAAAAAGCGACGCAATACCTTGCTATTATCTGAAGTGATAATTAAGGATTGAACCTGATATTTGAAAGTTGAGTTATACACGATGAAAGTTGAAAAATTAATATAGAGTTTGTTACTAATAGTAGAATTAGCGGCGGCGTTTTGCCAAGTTTAGACCTGTGGGTCTGGGTGCTCTATACTTGTGTCTCAGTGTAAACATAGAGCTAAACTACATATTAAATTTCTATTTGCAATAGATGTTATGCGGTTTCTTCAAAAATTTATGACATTCTAAATAAATAACTTTTAAATTATAAATATCTCATTTATAGATAGTTTAATTTAAAGAATATAATCTGTGCTCACAAAGTTGGAAGCTCGGGAGTCTAGTAGATCCTTTAAAATAGCATTGTTATAATCATTGTCTTTTGAGGCAACAAAAGTTCTAATTGAAAACGAACGTAAGGCATCATGAACACTTAAGGTAGCAACAGCCGAATCCTTACGACCTGTAAAAGGATATACGTCGGGTCCTCTTTGGCAAGAGCTATTAAGATTAACCCGACAAACCAAATTTACCAAGGTATCAATTAATGGTGCTAGGGTTTTTACGTCTTTTCCAAATAAACTTACTTGTTGACCGTAATTAGATTCTGCCATGTCGTTTAATGGTTCTTCAATGTCACTAAATGGTACAACAGGAATCACTGGCCCAAATTGTTCTTCTTGAAAAACTCTCATGTCTTTTGAAACAGGATATAATACTGCTGGAAAAATATAATTTTCTGTTGTTTTACCGCCTTTTTTATTAATTACTAAGGCGCCTTTAGCAGTCGCATCGTCAATTAACTCTTGAATATATGAAGGTTTATCTGGTTCAGGTAGGGGTGTTAATTTTGCGCCATCTTCCCATGGATTGCCAAACTTGAGGGTATCGACTTTTTCAGAAAAACGTTTGTTAAATTCTTCAATAATAGCTTCGTGGACATATAAAACTTTCAGAGCAGTACAACGCTGACCATTAAAAGAGGTTGTGCCAGCAATACATTCTGATATTGCCAGATCTAAATCCGCATCTGGCAATACAATGGCGGGATTTTTTGCTTCCAACCCGAGAACTAAACGTAGTCTATTACTTTTTGGATGTTGATTTTGTAAGGCATTTGCAGATTTACTGTTTCCTATGAGAGCCAAAACGTCAACTTTGCCAGTTTGCATAATTGGTGCAGCGACGGTTCTACCTCTTCCATAGATAATATTAACAACACCTTTTGGGAAGCTATTCTGAAATGCCTCAATTAATGGAGATAGGAGTAATACACCAAATTTTGCAGGTTTAAAAATGGTCGTATTACCCATGATTATGGCAGGAATCAGCAATGCAAATGTTTCATTTAACGGATAGTTGTAAGGCCCTAAGCATAGTACAACACCAAGAGGCCCTCTTCTAATGTGTGCATGGACACCATCATGTTTCTGAAATTTGGCACTATTGCGATCCATGTCTTTATAATCTTCGATAGTATCGTAGATATATTCTACAGTTCTGTCAAATTCCTTTTGCGAATCAGGTAAATTTTTCCCTATTTCCCACATTAAAAGCTTTACGACTTCATCACGTTTGGTTTTCATTTGTTCCACAAACTTTTCCATGCAAGCAATACGATCAACCACCTTCATGGTTGGCCATAAGCCTTGGCCTTTGTCATAGGCTTCTACTGCGGCATCAAGCGCACTGATGGCTTCTTTCTTTCCTAAAGTAGGAATAGTGCCTAAATATGTTGGTTGATAAGCTTCAGTTGAAGATATCGTGGAATAAATATCAGATGTTTGACCTCGCCATGTTTTCAGTTCTCCACCGACTAGATAGGTGTTTTGATTCAAGATTTCTTTAATCTGAAATTGCTCTGGAATGTCATTTTTTGAAGTCATAGTACTTTTTTTATTGAAGTAGGTATGTTTTGAGTTGATCGTAGTTGGAAATCTTAAGACTATGTTTTTCACGATCTATAATAGCCTCGATTTGTGGTGGCATTGTTATGGATTCTTTAATCGCTTTTGGTAATACTGGTAAAAATTTGATTGGGTGCGCTGTTTCCAAAAACACCCCTTGTGCATCATATGTTGTTTCTAAATACTTCTTTAGTGACAAATAGCCAATAGCACCATGCGGATCTGCAATATAATTATGCTTATCTTTTAGATGGTTAATGGCTTCAATAGTTTGTTCATCTGTATAACTATAACCTGATAAATTGGTTTTTAAAGCATTAAAATCATGATGATGTAATTCTTCAATACGGATGAAATTACTTGGGGCTCCAACATCCATAGCGTTGGATATGGTTTGTACGGAAGATTTTGTTGTATAGGTGCCCGTTTTCAGATATTCGGGCACAATATTATTCGCATTTGTTCCAGTTACAAAATGATGAATAGGAAGTCCTAATCTTTGGGCCATCATCCCGGCACAAATGTTACCGTAATTACCACTTGGTACGGAAAAAACTAATTTTTTATTGTTCCTTTTTAATGCTTTATAAGCGAAAAAGAAATAAAACATTTGTGGTAGCCAACGTGCTATATTGATAGAGTTGGCCGAAGTGAGCTTGTGTTTTGTTTTTAAGTCCTCATCCAAAAATGCTTTTTTTACCATGTCTTGACAATCGTCAAAAACGCCATTGACTTCTAGAGCCGTAATATTTTGACCAAGGGTTGTCAATTGTTTCTCTTGAATATCACTCACTTTACCACTA
Organism: Winogradskyella flava; assembly: GCF_014243395.1. Lineage (GTDB taxonomy): Bacteria > Bacteroidota > Bacteroidia > Flavobacteriales > Flavobacteriaceae > Winogradskyella > Winogradskyella flava. Next base: position 1,106,942 of record NZ_JACLCP010000001.1, read on the forward strand.
GGATAAAGAATGACAACTTCGACGCCATCAACACCTAAAAATCCACTTGCCACGGCGCCACCGGTATCTCCCGAAGTGGCTACCAATACTGTAACGTCTTCTTTGATGTCTTTCTGTTTATTAAAATAGCCTAAACATCTAGCCATGAATCGTGCACCAACATCCTTGAACGCCATTGTTGGTCCATGGTATAACTCCAAGGCAGATATATTTTCTTCAACGGACACAATAGGAAAATCAAAACTTAAAACATCCTTTAAAATCTCTTTTAAATCTTTTTCAGGTATTTCGTCACCAACAAATTGCTTAATGGCTTCGTAAGCTATAGTTACATGATCTAATGTGTCGATAGTTTCAAAAAAAGACGTTGGAAGTTTATGAATCTCTTTCGGAAAGTACAAACCTTTGTCTGGTGCCAAACCTTTGACGACAGCGTCTTGGAATGATACTTCCGGTGCTTTATGGTTTAAACTAAAATATTTCATATGATACGTGCTCCTGCTTTGCTAATATTAGAGACATAAATGCTATAATCGATACCTGAATTTTTATAAACCGTATTCATGGCTTCGGCTACTTTATTGGCGGTTTGTTTTCCTTTGCTCAATGCAAAAATGGAAGGTCCAGAACCAGAAATGCCTGCGCCTAAAGCACCGTTTGAAATGGCGGCTTCTTTAACTTCATCAAAATATGGAATAAGTTTTTTTCTGTTTGGTTCTGCTACTAAATCCACCAAAGAGCGTCCAATAAGATCAAAATCCTCAGCATATAAGCCACTTACTAATCCACCAACATTGGCCCATTGCGAAATAGCTGTTTTAACAGGGATGTTTTGAGGCACTACTTTTCTCGCTGCTTCGGTTTTAATTTCAATTTGCGGATGAATCACAGTTGCTACCAATTTTGATGGTGTCGGAATACCGATAATGTCCAAAGGTTCATAACTTCTCACTAAAATAAAACCGCCATAAATGGCAGCAGCAACATTATCGGCAATCGCTGATCCGCAAGCTGTGACTTCGCCTTGCATGGCGAACTTGGTCAATTCTAGATTAGAATATTTTCCATTCAATAATGTATTGATCGCAAACGCAGTTCCGGAAGCACTTGCAGCAGAGCTACCCAATCCACTTCCAGGTTTAAATTTTTTAAAAATTTGAATATCTAGTCCAAAGTCGGCTTTACTGTCATTAAGCATATGTTGTGCAACCACACCAACAACATTCTTGTTGGCTTCAAAAGGTAAGTCGGCGCCTTCAATTTTAGAGATGATGACGGATTTCTCTTTTGTTTTTGTAAATATCATTTCGTCGCCTAAAGCTTCCATGGAGAAACCCATAGCATCATATCCACAAGAGACATTGGCTACTGTTGCTGGCGAAAAAATCTTGATACTATTCATCTTTTAATTTCTACCTAAAGTAATGATATCTGCGAATAAGCCAGAAGCTGTAACTTCTGCACCAGCACCAGCGCCTTTTATAATAAGTGGCTGCTCTGGATATCTTGTTGTATAGAAAAGCACAATATTGTCCTTGCCTTGAAGGTTATAAAAAGGATGCGTACTATTCACTTCCTTTAGACCAACTTTAGCTTTACCGTTGTTGAATTCTGCTACGTACTTCAATTGGCAGTCATTTTCTTTTGCTGAAGCATAAATGGCTTCAAAATGTGAAGCGTATGTTTTGAGAGTCTTGTAAAAATCTGCAACGGATTTTGCTTTTAGGCTATCTTTTGGTAGAAATGAATCGTTAGTTATGTGTTTCAAATCTATTTTAAAACCTGCTTCTCGAGCTAAAATCAAAATTTTTCTGGCTACATCTACACCACTTAAATCTATGCGAGGGTCTGGTTCTGTATAGCCTTCTTCCTGTGCTTGTTTTACCACATCATAAAAGCTTGTTTTTTCATTGAAATTATTAAAAATGAAGTTCAAACTTCCAGACAATACTGCTTGAATCGATGTGATTTTATCTCCGGAATTGATTAAGTTATTCAAGGTGTAAATAACAGGTAATCCTGCTCCCACATTGGTTTCAAATAGAAAGGAAGCGTTATACTTTCTCGATAGTTCTTTAAGTTCAAGATAATCTGAATATTTTGAAGAACAAGCTATCTTATTACACGCAATGACCGAAATACTTTCTTTGAGGTAATCCCTGTAGGTTTTGGCAACATCTTCATTTGCTGTAACATCAATAAAGATGCTATTGCTTAAGTTAAAGTCTTTTACGACCTTAAAAAATGTTTGGTGCGTTCTTGGTTTCCCTTTCTTGATCTTTTCGCTCCAGGTAGTAAGGTCAATGCCATTTTCATTGAATATCATTTTTTTGGAGTTACTTATTCCGACGACTTTGATATTCAATAATAAATTTTCATTTAAATAGGCCTGTTGTTGTTTAATTTGATTCAACAGGATAGCGCCTACATTTCCCACACCAACAATAAATAGATTGAGCGTTTTAATTTGTTTTTCGAAGAATGTATTATGCAGGGTTACGAGTGCCTTTTTAATATCTTTATGAGCAATGACCGCAGAAATATTGCGTTCTGAAGCACCTTGCGCAATGGCTCTAACGTTAACATTATTTTGACCTAACGATCTAAACATCCTACCGCTAATGCCTTGATGACTTTTCATATTGTCCCCAACTACTGCGATAACAGCTAAACCAGCTTCAACTAGAAGTGGTTTAATTTTTTTCAGGGAAATCTCGTATGCAAATTCTTTGTCTACTACAGCTTTTGCCATTTTTGCATCGTTACTGTAAACACCAACACAGATTGAATGTTCTGAGGATGCTTGTGTGATGAGTACCACATTGATTTTGCTTCTGGACAATGCAGAAAATAAACGCTTTGAAAATCCAGGAACACCAATCATTCCATTACCTTCTAGTGTGAGCAATGCAATATTTTCAATATGGCTAATTCCTTTTACTGGCCCATTCTTACTTTTAGATTTTTTAGTAATTAAGGTGCCTTCTGCTTCGGGATCAAATGTGTTCTTTATATAAATAGGAATATTTTTCTGTAGGGCAGGCTGAACAGTTGGTGGATACAATACTTTGGCTCCAAAATGAGAAAGCTCCATGGCTTCTTGATAAGAAATTTGCGCTATGGAAAAGGCTTGTTTTACCAATTTAGGATTCGCAGTATACATACCACTAACGTCTGTCCAAATTTCTAGAACGGATGCTTTGACAGCTGCAGCGATCAGAGCAGCCGTATAATCAGATCCTCCGCGTCCAAGTGTAGTTGTGTTGCCCTCTTTATCCCTAGATACAAACCCAGGCAGTACTACGATCTTGTCTTTATTCGATTTGAAGAACTTAGAAATAGCCGTTGTGGTTTCTTTACTTTTTACATTGGCATTAGTATGTGCGGAATCTGTTACAATTATTTCTCTGCTGTCTTTGAGAGCCGATTTTTTAACGGTCTGTTGCAGTGCTTCCGAGATAATGTAAGAAGATAACAACTCACCAAAACTTACAATCTTATCTCTTGTTTTATCTGAAAATTCATTAATTAAATAAACACCTTGAAGAATTTGTTTAAGTGCCTCGAGTTTACCATCGATTTGCCTTAAAACGGTTCTTTTTTTAGGGCCTTTAATTAATTGTTGAACGGCTTCTTGGTGCCGCTTGGAAATATGTTGAAATACCTTTAAGTAGTCATTATTTTTTTTTGTAGCGAGTTCTCCAGCTTCAATCAATAAATCCGTGGTGCCGCCAAGTGCTGAGACGACAACGGCTATTTTATTCTTTTTGGCTTCTCGCTCTAGAATCGAAATGACTTTTGAAATATTTTCTGCATTGGCAACTGATGTGCCTCCAAACTTAAGTACTTTCACTTAATTTTTCTTTTAGCAATTATATTAAAAATTGAAACAAATCTGGCTTATCATTTAGGTAATCTCCAAAAAAGTTATGAAGTTTCATTTTAGTGATTAAAGGGTCTAAATCACTAGGGTGTTTCAGCTCTAAACCTACAACGGCAACATCATTTTCTCGATTTACTTTTTTAGTGTATTCAAAATGTGTAATGTCATCTGTTGGACCTAATATTTCAACAACGAACTCACGTAATGCTCCGGCACGCTGAGGAAACTTAATGATAAAGTAATGTTTTAGATTCGCATAGAGTAGAGCACGTTCCTTGATTTCTGGAGTACGTGTAATATCATTATTGCTTCCGCTAATCACACAAACCACATTTTTACCTTTTATATCGTCGGCATATTGTTCAAGTGCAGAAAGGCTTAATGCACCAGCAGGTTCTACAACAATAGCATCTTTATTATACAACTCTAAGATAGTCTGACAAATTTTACCTTCGGCTACAGTAGCTACATCGTGTAGGTTTTCTTTGCATATCGCAAAGTTTAAATCGCCTACACGTTTTACAGCTGCACCATCCACAAAGTTCTCTATGGATTTTAATGTTGTATTTCTATTGTTTTTAATTGAAGTCTGCATGGAAGGTGCACCTTTAGGCTCTACACCAATAATTCTTGTTTGTGGCGATAACACTTTAAAAACACTTGATAATCCAGCGGATAATCCACCTCCTCCAATTGGTACAAAAACATAATCAATAGGATGTGCTTTCGTTTGGTCTATGATTTCCAAACCAACAGTAGCCTGACCCTCAATAACCTTTTCGTCATCAAAAGGATGGATGAATGTTTTGCTAAGACGTTCGCATTCTGTCATAGCTGCATAGTAAGCATCGTCAAAAGTATCTCCAACCAATACCACGTCAATATAATCTTCGCCAAACATTTTTACCTGCTCAATTTTTTGGTTAGGTGTTGGCGATGGCATAAAAATCGTGCCTTTTATTTTTAAAAGCTTGCATGAAATAGCGACACCTTGAGCGTGATTACCTGCACTAGCGCATACAATCTCATTTTCAATTTGAGTTGGACTCAATGATGAGATTTTATTATATGCACCGCGAATTTTATAAGAACGTACCTCTTGAAGGTCTTCTCTTTTAAAATATATATTGGCACCAAATTGCTTTGAGTATTGCGAATTTTTTATCAAAGGCGTTACGGAAGCAACACCTTTAAGTTTTTCGGCAGCATCTTCAACAGCTTGCAGTGTTGGCTTATATGTTGTTGTGGTATTTTCCATGCGGTTATGTCCTAAATCAAATTCAGGATAAAATTCTTATTTAAGCCAAAACAGTATCTTCCACTTTAGCTGTTTTAATAACTTTCATGGCTGTCATTGCAGCACGTAAACGCTGACCAACATCTTCAATTGGATGATTTCTAATGGCATCATTTACGGCAATCAGTTCTATATTATCAACACCATTGGATGTATTGTATGGTTTTCCGATGATAGATGTATCTACAGTTTTCATAAAATCTTTAAGCAATGGTTTACAGGCATGATCAAATAAATAACAACCATATTCTGCAGTATCAGAAATAACACGATTCATTTCGAATAATTTCTTTCTAGCAATAGTATTGGCGATTAATGGCAATTCATGTAAAGATTCATAGTACGCCGAATCTTCTATTATACCTGCACTTACCATAGTTTCGAATGCTAATTCAACGCCAGATTTTACAAAAGCAACTAATAAAACACCATGATCGAAATATTCTTGTCCTGAGATGTGGTCTGTAGTTAGTGCTGTTTTTTCAAAAGCAGTTTCGCCCGTTGCAGCTCGCCATTGTAATAGGTTAACATCGTCATTTACCCAATCTTCCATCATAGTTTTCGAAAAATGACCTGAGATGATATCATCCATGTGCTTTTCGAATAGTGGACGCATAATAGATTTCAATTCTTCCGATAATTCAAAGGCCTTAATTTTTGCAGGATTAGAAAGTCTATCCATCATATTAGTAATGCCGCCATGCTTTAAAGCTTCGGTAATAGTTTCCCAACCAAACTGAATTAACTTAGCTGCATAGGCAGGTTCTATACCTTCTTCAACCATTTTGTCAAATGACAGAATAGCTCCTGTTTGCAATAAGCCACAAAGAATGGTTTGTTCTCCCATTAAGTCAGACTTTACCTCTGCTATAAAAGAAGATTCCAATACACCTGCGCGATGTCCGCCAGTGGCAACGGCATACGCTTTTGCTTGCGCCCAACCCTTGTTTTCTGGGTCATTTTCTGGATGAACTGCTATTAAAGTTGGCACACCAAATCCACGTTTATATTCTTCTCTAACTTCCGTTCCAGGGCATTTAGGTGCTACCATGATTACTGTTAAGTCTTCACGAATTTTAGTACCTTCTTCAACAATATTAAAACCATGAGAGTAACTTAAAGTCGCACCTTGCTTCATTAATGGCATAACTGCTTTAACGACATTAGAATGTTGCTTGTCTGGTGTTAAGTTTAAAACTAGATCTGCAGTTGGAATTAATTCCTCGTAGGTTCCAACATTAAAATCATTTTCTGAAGCATTAATGAACGAAGCACGTTTTTCATCAATTGCTGCTTGACGAAGCGCATAAGAAATATCCAATCCCGAATCTCTCATGTTTAGTCCTTGATTGAGACCTTGTGCACCACAACCAATAATAACAATTTTCTTTCCTTTTAATGCGTTTACGCCATCTTCAAATTCTGAAGCTTCCATAAAACGGCATTTTCCTAATTGGTCTAATTGTTCTCTAAGTGGTAATGTGTTGAAATAATTTGACATTTTTTTATAATTTAATGTTGAAATGCTTCTAGCATTGTTGATATTTTCATTTCATCTTTGGTCACTGCAATGCGCCCTGAACGCGTAAATTGCATAATTCCAAAGACACTTAATTCTCTATGTAATAAATCGATTTCCTCTTTTCTTCCTGATTTTTCAAGAACAAAGAATTCCCTATTGACGGTAACGATTCGCGCATTACTTTCTTTGATGATATTCTGAATCTGACGCTCTTCGAACAGTAAATCCGATTTTATTTTAAATATGGCAGAAATTTGATAGATGGTTTCTTCGTCAGTGTGGTAATAAGCCTTAATAACTTCAACCTGTCGTTCTAACTGACCAATGATTTTTTTCATTTGGTCTTCTGCAATATTCACCACAAGAGTGAATCTAGAAACACCATCAATTTCTGATCTTGAGGTATTTAAACTCTCTATGTTGATATGTCTGCGTTGGAAAATTGCGGAAATCCTGTTCAATAATCCAATGTTGTTCTCCGTATAAATTGATACTGTAAAATGTTTTATTTCTTTATCCATAATTATTCTAGTCTTATATCTGAAACTGTTGCACCTGATGGAATCATAGGAAAAACATTATCTTCTTTTTCTACGCATACTTCTAGGAAATACGGTTCTTTACTTGCTATCATTTCTTCTACTGCTGCAGCCAATTCTTCACGCTTTGTAACACGTTTCGCATTGAGGTAATAGCCCTTTGCAATTGCTACAAAATCTGGATTTGTCATCTCAGTTGAAGCGTAGCGTTTGTCAAAAAATAGTTGTTGCCATTGTCTAACCATGCCTAAAAAGTCATTGTTAAGGACAACTATTTTTACAGCAGCTTTTTGCTGAAAAATAGTACCCAATTCTTGTATGGTCATTTGGTAACCACCATCACCACAGATAGAAATCACTTCTCTTTCTGGAGCAGCCATTTTTGCACCAATTGCAGCAGGTAAGCCAAAGCCCATAGTTCCTAAACCACCAGAGGTAATGTTACTTTTTGTTTTATTAAATTCGGCATAGCGACAAGCGATCATCTGATGTTGTCCTACATCAGTTACGATGGCTGCATCCCCTTGAGTTTGTTTGTTGATTTCTTTTAAAACTTCACCCATAGTAAGACCTTCCTTGGTTGGGTGAAGATCATTTTTGATGACTTTTTCGTATTCTATGCTATATAAATCTTTAAACTTTTGATGCCACTCATTATGTGAGTTTGGATTCAATAACGGCAATAGAGCTTTTAAACTTGTTTTCGCATTTCCAAGAACAGCAATATCAGTTTTTACGTTTTTATCAACTTCGGCAGGGTCGATTTCAAAATGAATAATCTTAGCTTGCTTAGCGTAGGTCTCTAAATTACCTGTAACCCTATCATCGAAACGCATTCCTATGGCAATCAATACATCACACTCATTGGTTAACACATTTGGTGCGTAGTTACCGTGCATGCCAACCATACCTACATTTAAAGTATGAGATGTTGGGATTGCGGATACACCTAAGATGGTCCATGCAGATGGTATTCCTGCTTTTTCAACAACGGCCTTAAACTCTTCTTCAGCTTCTCCTAAAATAACACCTTGTCCCCAAACAATTAGAGGTTTTTTTGCGTTATTGATGAGTTCTGCTGCCGCTTTTAATGAATTTTCATCTGTTGGTGGGACAGGCTTATAACTTCTAACACCATGACATTTTTCGTACTTGAAATCAAATTCTTCAAATTGAGCATCTTTGGTAATATCAATTAAGACAGGACCTGGTCGTCCACTTTTAGCAATATAAAATGCTTTGGCTAAGACTTCTGGAATTTCTGAAGCTTTGGTGATTTGATGATTCCATTTCGTTACAGGTGTGGAAATACCTACAATATCGGTTTCTTGAAAAGCATCACTACCCAACAAGTGCGATGCTACTTGTCCTGTAATACAAACCATTGGTGTGGAATCTATTTGAGCATCTGCAATTCCAGTAATTAGGTTTGTTGCTCCTGGTCCGGATGTGGCGATAGCTACGCCAACTTTCCCAGAAATACGAGCATAGCCTTGTGCTGCATGCGTTGCGCCTTGTTCGTGACGTGTTAAGACATGATGAATCTTATCTTGATATTTGTACAATTCATCATAAACTGGCATAATCGCTCCACCAGGATAGCCATATAATATATCGACACCTTCTGCTAATAAACATTTTATAATGGCTTCGCTTCCTGAAATGCGTTCAGTAGTTTGCAAACTTTTTACTTGATTTTGTATGGTTTGAGTTTCTTTCATCAGCTGGTTCTTTAAAATTCATCTGTTACACAGCCTTTTGATGCTGATGATACAGTTTTTGCATATTTATAGAGTACACCACGTTCAAACTTTAAGTCTGGTGCTTTCCATTTGGCTCGTCTTTGTTGTAGTTCTACCTCAGAAACTTCTAGTGATATTGAATTGGTTTCTGCGTCTATAGTAATGATGTCTCCATCTTTTACTACAGCAATGGTGCCGCCTTCTTGTGCTTCTGGCGTAATGTGTCCAACAACAAAACCATGAGTTCCCCCGGAGAATCTTCCATCAGTTATTAGTGCTACATCTTTCCCTAGGCCAGCTCCCATTATTGCGGCAGTAGGTTTTAACATTTCTGGCATTCCAGGACCGCCTTTGGGACCTTCATAACGAATAACAACGACGTCTCCTTTTTCAACTTTGCCATCTCTGATGCCATCATTAGCTGCATATTCCCCTTCAAAGACTTTGGCTTCTCCTCTAAAGCACAAACCTTCTTTTCCAGTTATTTTTGCTACGCTGCCTTCTGTGGCTAGATTACCGTAAAGCATTCTTAAATGTCCAGAAATTTTGATAGGTTTTTCGATTGGTTTTATGACGTCTTGCCCTTCTGTTAGATCTTGGACATCCAATAAATTTTCTGCAATTGTTTTGCCAGTTACAGTTAAACAATCGCCATGAATCAATCCTTTTTTGAGTAAATATTTCATCACTGCAGGAATACCACCTACCGCATGTACATCTTCCATGAGGTATTTACCGCTAGGTTTTAAATCTGCTAAAAATGGTGTGTTATCACTTATATCTTGAAAATCTTTAAGTGTGAAATCTATTTGAGCAGCTCTTGCAATGGCTAAAAAGTGGAGCACTGCATTTGTGGAGCCACCAAGTATGGTGACTAATCTCACAGCATTTTCTAAAGATTTTCGAGTGATTATGTCTGAAGGTTTAATATCTTTCTCAAGTAACACTCTCATCGCTTCTCCCGCACGAATGGATTCTTGTTTCTTTTCGTTACTTAACGCAGGGTTTGAAGAATTAAAAGGTAGCGCCATACCTAGGGCTTCAATGGACGAGGCCATAGTGTTCGCTGTATACATACCACCACAGGCACCTGCTCCTGGACAAGCTTTTTCGACGATATTTTGGTATTCATTTTCAGACATTGTACCAGCTACTTTGCTGCCCCATGCCTCAAATGCAGAAACTACGTCAAGCTTTTTACCATCATGACAACCAGAATCAATCGTTCCACCATAGACCAAAATAGATGGTCGGTTTAAACGGATCATAGCCATTAAGGCGCCTGGCATGTTTTTGTCGCAACCTACGACCGTGACTAAACCATCATAGCTCATCGCTTGTACTACAGTTTCCATAGAATCTGCAATAATATCCCTTGACGGCAAAGAGTAACGCATGCCTGGTGTTCCCATGGAAATACCATCACTAACACCAATGGTATTGAAAATTAATCCAACTATATCCTCATTTTTAGTACCTTCTTTAACAAGTTTCGCCAAATCGTTAAGGTGCATATTGCAAGGATTACCTTCGTAACCTGTGCTTGCAATACCTATTATGGGTTTAAAAAAATCTTCCTTTGTTAATCCTATAGCATGCAGCATAGCTTGTGCTGCTGGTTGCGTAGAATCTTGTGTAACGGTTTTACTGTATTTGTTTAATTGACTCATGCGTTTTTGTGCGGCAATTTTTATTTAAAGTCTAAATTAGTTGATAGCGCATCTATTTACTGTAACATCGGAAGTGTTAATCTAAACTCAATTATGTGAAGAGTATTTTAAATTATTCATTTTCAATGACTTGCGCATGAATAATTATGATGTTCAAAGAATATTATTTTTTGGTTTTTTTGTTGAAAATATATGTAGTGCTACGTGAAAAAGAAAAAGGCATGTTTTTTTTAAAACATGCCTTTAATAACGATATAAGATTTAAGAATTAACCTCCCGTTGTTTCAACAGGACATAATTGTCCACCAGATAATGTGGTTCCTGAAACAATTTCTAAACCGGGAATAAATAATCCAGGACCGATAACTTCGGAACAGTCCGTCGCTAGTATATCTACTTGTTCACCATCTACAAATAGTACAATACTGTCACTAAAGGTGCCATCTGTATTATTACCAGTCACAGTAAATTCTTCATTGACTTGTAGTGTGTTTTCGAAGATAAGCTGACCATCTGAAGTTTCAATTCTTACGATGGCTTGTGGTGAAAATCCCACGTATTCAAACATTAATTGCGTGATATTACTATCACAATCTACGCAGTTCTCTTCCGTTTCTAATTCAAGTGAGATATTATCAATAGCACCAGAGCTATTCATAATTATTTCCATAAATGCAACACCAGAAGTATTTTCTAGGTCTACTTTCACTTTAGAATTATTACCTCCAGGTGTGATTTCTTTACTAAGAAGGATATTGCCATCTAAGTCGTATAACGCAACAACCGTTGGATTCGAAGATTCTTCAATGTCTAAGATATCGAAAGTATGCAGTGTTACATTCGCATTAGCGCTAAAGTCAAAATAGAAGCTTGCTCCAACTTCAAAGATATCATCTGGGTCATTTGAGTCGAGATCTTCCGATAGGATTAGAACATTGCCTAATGCAGTATCATTACTAGCTCCTCCATTTCCTATTCCAGGTCCACCGTAACTCTCATTGGGAGTGCCAATATCGTAATCTCCTCCAGTCGGATTTGAAGAATCGAAGATCATGGCAGCATTACTATTTGGAAACGCCATTGTTATACCAGCAACTTGAGCATTTTCAAAGGGATCTGTTATAGATATTTCGGACACAATATCACCCGGATTAAATTGTTCAAAATCAATGATAAAGCTTTCGGTAGTTGAAAATTGTGCTGTAGTTACATAAGCATAAAAAATCTGTTGCTCAACTTCTGGACTAACATCTGGGTCAGTTTCACAAGAAAAGACGAAGCACAGGAGTGCTAATAAAGTAAAAGATAACTTTTTCATGGTAGATTAAGTTTTAAAAGATTTGGTCTAAGAAAATTAGAAAAAAAACTATCCTTAAAACATTTTTTAACTTAAAAACCGTTGAATAACGTATTTTGTAATTTATTTCTTACTTTAAATTACATGTTATCCTTGTCTTCATGCTTTAAAACCAAAAAACCTGATTCATACGAATCAGGTTTTTGATGGTGGTGCCTCCAGGAATCGAACCAGGGACACAAGGATTTTCAGTCCTTTGCTCTACCAACTGAGCTAAGGCACCAGTTGCTTAATTAAGCGGATGCAAATATAAATTCATTTTTAGTATTACCAAAAAGAAAATTGTAAAATTTGATTTTATAAATTTGCATAATTGCAAAAGCTTATGAATCTAATTGTAGATGTTGGTAATACCTTTGTGAAGTTTGCTGTTTTTGACAATGATCGATTGACTCACAAAACAAGCTTTGAACTTTCAGAATTTAAAAAACAGTATAAGAATTTAAAAAAAGTCTTTACTGAATTAAATAACTGTATCATCTCATCTGTTGGCAAATTATCTAAAACACAGACCGATATCATTGATAAGGATTTAAATGTTCTTCAGCTGAATCATAGTTTAAAATTACCATTTCAGAATCTTTATAAAACTCCTAAAACGCTTGGTGTGGATCGAATTGCATTGGTCAGTGCTTCAGTAAATCAGTTTCCCAATAATAACGTATTAGTTATTGATGCAGGAACTTGCATAACCTACGATTTTGTTACAGATAGGAATGAATACCTGGGAGGAGCAATTTCCCCTGGGATCAGGTTGCGCTACCACGCACTTCATAATTTAACAGCCAATCTTCCGTTATTAGAAAAAGACCAACCTAAGACAATTACAGGTAACTCCACGGAATCCTCAATACATTCTGGTGTTATTATAGGTGTTATTAAGGAAATTGATGGTGTAATTGACCAATATAATAAGAATCATCAAGATTTAACAGTTATTTTAACAGGTGGTGATGCCAAATTTTTGTCAGACCAATTAAAAAATAGCATATTTGCGAATTCAAATTTCCTATTAGAAGGTTTGAATTTCATACTAGATTTTAATTCAAAATAATGATAAAACGTCTCATTGTAATTTGTATTGCAATTATAGGTTCTTGTGCTTATGCCCAGACAGGAACGGCCTCGCCATATTCATTTTACGGAATAGGTGACCTTAAATTTAAAGGAACAGTAGAAAACAGAAGCATGGGAGGCATCAGCGTTTATTTAGACAGTATCCATGTTAATCTTAGAAATCCAGCATCATATGTTAGTAAAAATATAGCAGCTGATCCTTTTGATGGGGAAAGCAGACCAGTCAAGTTTACTGTTGCAGGTACCATGTCTGATGTGAAATTAAAAAGTAACTCCGGAGATGCCAATACTAACAGTTCCACATTCGACTATTTAGCATTATCTGTTCCAGTAGGTAGATTTGGATTTGGATTTGGCCTATTACCATACACCTCTGTTGGTTACAAAATAGATGATGCTAATGAGAATAATGATTTGATAGGTCTTTTTAATGGTGAAGGTGGAATTAACAAGGTGTTTGCTGGCTTTGGTTATCAGATTTCAGATAAGTTAAGTGCAGGTTTGGACATAAGTTATAACTTCGGTAATATCCAGAATCAGGCCATTGAGATAAAATATACGCCAGAGGGAGAATTGGTGCAATACCAAACTCGAGAAAATAATAGATCGGATTTAAGTGGTGTAAACTTTAATTTTGGATTGGCTTACAAGACAATGATTAATGATCAACTAGAATTATCAGCTACAGCAACTTACGCACCCGGGAGCACGCTGACTTCTGATAATGAAAGGTCTTTTTCTACAGTGTCATTAGATGGTGGAACATTCCAAGTGGCTCGAGTATGGCAAACACAAGATGTAGATTTAGCTTCGCAGAATTTAGAAAATACAGAATTAACTTTACCATCTAGATTATCATTTGGCGCAGGACTGGGTAAACCAAAATCCTGGTTTGTTGGTGCAGAGTATACCTTACAAAATACAGGTGATTTTTCTAATCCTGTTTTTAGAAATAATAATTCATCTTTCGAAGATGCATCCCAGATTTCGGTGGGAGGCTTTTATATTCCTAGGTATAATGCATTTTCAGGCTATTTTAAGCGTGTAGTCTACAGAGCCGGTTTTAACTTTGCGAATACAGGTTTAGTCATAAATGATGAGTCAATTAATGAGTTTGGCATATCTTTTGGTTTAGGTTTACCAGTTGGAGATCGAAGACTCTTTTCTAACGCCAATGTTGGCTTTGAAATTGGAAAACGAGGTACGACTGACAAAAATTTAATTCAGGAGAATTTTATAAACTTTAACTTAAGTTTATCTTTGAACTCTCGATGGTTTAGACAAAGGAAGTATGACTAACAAAAATTATAAAAACATGAAGACGAGATTTACATTACTGTTACTAGCATTTTTTGCAAGTATTAACATTAGTTTTGCTCAGCAAGATGAGGAATGTATGAATAACCTATCAATATTTGATAGTTATGTGAAGAGCAAAAAATATGATGACGCTTATGGTCCATGGAAGATTGTACGCGAGAAGTGTCCAAAATTCAATAGAGCAATCTATGCACATGGTGAAAAGATTTTAAATCATAAAATTGAAAATTCTACAGGAGCAGATCAAGTAGCGCATATTAAGGACTTAATGAAGCTTCATGATGAAAGTAGAGAGCATTTTCCTTCTAAATATGATTTGGCTGAAGTAATGGTAGATAAGGCAAACCTTATGTACAAATACAAGAAAGAATTAAACATGTCTCTTGAAGAGGATTATAAAATGTTTGATGAGGCCTTTAATAAGGACAAGGAGAATTTTACAAATGCGAAAGGGCTATATACTTATTTTTCTCTTGCGGTAGATTTATTTGACGCTGGTAAACTGCCTGCACAAAAAATGTTTGATAAGTATGATGATGTTTTGGAGGTCATAGAGAATATAGTTGGAAAGAATACAATTGGACTTAACAAATTAGTGCAAAAAGAGGAATCTGGAGGAACTTTAACTAAAAAGGAGTCAAGACAGAAAAAATATTACGAGTCTAGTATTAAGGCCTTTGAAGATCAGGTTATCCCTAGTATGGATAAGAAGTTAGGAGATAGAGCTACATGTGAAGTGTTAGTGCCATTATATCAAAAAAATTACGAAGAGAACAAAAACGATGGTGTTTGGCTACAACGTGCTATGAACCGTATGTATGCCAAAGGATGTAAGGAAGATCCTTTATTCTTAAAGCTTGTAGAGCAAAAGAATAGTATAGAACCTAGTGCAGATACAGCGTTTTATCTTTATTTATTAACTGGAGAGCAAAAGTATTTTGACCAAACAGTACAACTAGAAACAGATCCATTAAAAAAAGCGAAGCTTTATAAAAAGTTGGCGCAAGAGCTTAAAGCTAAAGGAAGCTATAGTAAAGCTAGACAGTACTATATGGATGCAGTAAAGCTAAATCCATCTGACGGTTCACCTTATTTGCAAATTGCAAATATGTATGCCAAGAGCGCTAATAATTGTGGGGACTCTAACTTTAATAAGAGAGCTGTGTTTTGGTTAGCAGCTTTAGAAGCTGAAAAAGCAGGTCGAGTAGATGGTCGCTTAAAATCTGCAGCCGCAAAGACAGCGGCGAGTTATAGAGCTAGTGCACCTTCCAAGTCAGATATATTTACCGAAGGTAATGCCGGACAGACAATAAAAGTTGGATGCTGGATTGGACGCTCGGTTAAAGTACCTAGTATTTAGTGAGAATAAAACATTCACATATAATTAAAAACTTAGTCACAGCCCTTGCTGTGACTTTGTTTTTTGGATGTGAAAATAATTTTGATGATGTTCAAAAAGTTGGTGTTCTGCAGAATCAACCCGTCGGTGAAGCCGAGAACATAGATTTAAAATATACCGAATTAGAGAAAGACACTGTCCATCTGTTGGCTAATCTTATTAGTCCTAAGATGTTGGACTATTCGAATAGAGACTTTTCGTTTAGGGAATTTCCTGAGGGCATTTTGCTTAAGCTTTATGATGAAGACGATAACTTAACCACCATTCGGTCAAAGTATGCCATCTTTTATACAGCAACAAATGTCATAGACCTCAGAGATAACGTTACCATTAAAACCCACAAGAATGAAACTTTGGTCACCGATCAATTGTATTATAACGAAAAACTAGAATGGGTTTTTACCAATGAACCATGGGTATATGGAACATTGCATGGTATAGGCTTCGATGCCGATAAAGATTTCAAGAACTTTCAAATGTTAGAAATGGGTGGCGATTTCGAACTTGATAATTAACTATCTTTGTACCCTAAACTTTGCATACCTCATGAAAATTCTTCAATTCTTTCAATATGCCTATCTTATCATAGCTGTATTGTTTCTTTATAAAGCTATTTCTGAATGGAGTACCGATAGAAATGGTGCTTATATGAGCCTGTTTTTTGCAGCACTTGCCATATTTATGTTCTTTTTTAGAAAGCGATTCAGAAAAAAGTTTGAAGACCGCAATAAACAGTAGTTTATGACTGTAGACATAGTCATAATTGTAACTATGCTTTTGCTTTCAGCCTTTTTTTCGGGTATGGAGATCGCCTATGTATCTTCTAACAAAATTCATATTGAACTTGAAAAAAAGCAAGATGATTTTTTTGGTAGAATCTTAACAAGATTAACGGCTAAGCCCTCAAAATATATTGCCACTATGCTTATTGGCAACAATATTGCTTTGGTTATTTATGGGCTTAAAATGGGTGATGTACTAATCAGGTGGTTCCAAGCTATTACTACGGAAAATGTCTTTTTTACTAGTTTGCTTACGGATTTTCAATTGTTAACACAAACCGTCATTTCGACTTTGGTTATATTGATAACGGCTGAATTTTTACCTAAGGTGTTTTTTCAAATTTATGCGAATACTTTAATGAAGGTGTTGGCGCTACCAACCTATATTTTTTATATCATGTTTAATTGGATTTCCGATTTTGTGCTTTGGATTTCTGATGCTATTTTAAAAAACGTGTTTAAGGCCAAAGGCGAAGATGTGGCATTAGCAATGACTAAGGTAGAACTTGGTAATTATATCAGTGAGCAAATGGAATCCGTAGAAGATCATGACGACGTGGATAGCGAAATTCAAATATTCCAGAATGCTTTGGAATTTTCTGATGTAAAGGCAAGAGAGGTTATGGTGCCTCGAACAGAGATAACCGCTGTGGATATTTCAGAATCCATAGAAAATTTAAGGCAACTATTCATTGATACAGGTAGAACAAAAATCATCGTTTATAAGAACAATGTTGATGATATTTTAGGTTATGTTCACGCTTTTGAATTGTTTAAAAAACCGAAAAATATCAGGTCCATAATTATCCCTGTGAGCTTTGTGCCAGAAACTATTCTTATAAAAGATGTTCTCAATATTTTAACAAAGAAAAGACAGAGTATAGCCATTGTCATTGACGAATATGGAGGGACGTCAGGCATCATGACTGTTGAAGATATCATAGAAGAACTATTTGGAGAAATCGAAGATGAACATGATACACTGGAAATGACCGAAGAGCAGGTTGGTGAAAATACTTATAGATTCTCAGCGCGCTTAGAGGTGGATTATATTAATGAGACTTATAAATTAAATCTTCCTGAAAGTGAAACCTATGAAACTTTAGGCGGGTTGATCGTTAATGAGACAGAAGGTATTCCAGAGGAAAATGAAGATGTAATGGTAGCTCAATTTAAGTTTACTATTGAGGAGGTGTCATCTACAAAAATAGATGTAGTCTTGCTTAAGATTCTAGAAGTGGACTAATAGCAATAATAGCATATAAAAACCGAACTTCTCCTTTTATAATTTGCTAGAAAATACTATTTTCGCAGCCTTATTTATATCAAACGATAGACTATGGCAATTTTAAATAAAATTAGACAGCGTTCATTAATCCTAATATTGGTAATAGCATTGGCATTATTTGCATTTGTTATTCAAGGTGTAATTGATAATCCAAATGCATTTTCCAATACACAGGGTGTCGTGGCTACTGTGAATGGACAGGACATTGATAGAGTTGACTTTCAACAGAAAGTGAAAAACTATCAAGATCGAGTGGGTGGAAGAGTGACCTCTACACAAGCTATGAATACAATTTACAGTCAAGAACTCCGCAAGATTGTTATGGAGAATGAGTATGAAGCTTTAGGATTGTCTGTTGAGAAAGATGAAATGCGTAATTTATTGAAAAACAGCTTTCAGTCTTATCCAGAGTTTCAAGATGAAAACGGAAACTTCGATGTTAATCGTCTAAATGCCTTTATTGTCAATTTGAAAGACCTCAAGGGTGATACTGCACCATTAGGGAATTTTTTGGTAAACTATGAAAGCTGGGCTAATAACGAACAGACTATTGCTTCTAATGCCATACAGCAAACTTATTATAATATGATAAAAGCTGGTGTGGGAGCTACAATTGCAGAAGCTAAAGATGAGTATTTAGCTGATGCTAAAACTGCTGATATTCGTTATGTGCAAGTTCCATACACATCTATAGCAGATAGTTTGGTAGAAGTATCAAAGTCTGATGTTAAGGCTTACATGAAAGCGCACGAAGATAAGTTTAAGGCAGACGCTAGTAGGGAAGTGGTTTATGTTGAGTTTAAGGAAGAAGCTTCTAAAGCAGATGAAGATGATATCATAGCAAGTCTATTGAAACTTAAGACAGATCAACCTTTATATAATGAAAGTAGTAAAAACATGGATACCATTCCTGGTTTTGATTCTGCGGCAGACATTGAAGAGTTCATTAATTCAAATTCTGATATTAAATACAACGATTCATTTTTAAGGTCAGCAGAATTATCAGCTACGGTAAAAGATAGTTTGATGAATCTGGAAATAGGTGAATACTATGGTCCATATAAAGATGGTGAGTATTTTAAACTTTCCAAAATGATTGCTGTGAAGCAACTACCAGATTCTGTTAAGGTAAGACATATATTAGTGCCTTATATTGGAGGACAAAGAGCTGATGCATCGGTGACTAAAACTCCAGAACAAGCAAAAGCAACTGCAGATAGCATCTTAGCAAAAATAAAAAGTGGCACTAAGTTTATGGATTTGTTGGAGTTATCTTCTGATAAAGTCAGTAATGAAAAGGATGGTGAGATTGAGTTTGCTTACAATGCTGGTATGGCTCCGGAATTTAAAGCCTTTTCTCTTGAAAATAAGGTAGGCGATGTGGATGTCGTAGGAACGTCTTTTGGATATCACGTTATTGAAATATTAGAACAAAAAAGTGTTAACAATGCATATAAGATTGGCACATTAGCTAGAAAGATAGAACCATCGGATCAAACACTTCAGGATGTGTTCAATAAAATGTCGAAGTTTGAAATTGCCGCGAAAGATGGGGAATTCACTGAATTGGCTAAAGAGCGAGAGTTAACCGCAAAACCAATTACATTTAAAGAATTAGATGAGAATATTCCTGGTCTAGGAAGTCAACGTCAAGTAGTACGTTGGGCTTTTGAGGAAGATACTGATGTTGGAGACTATAAAAACTTCCCTGTTTCTGGTTTTGGATTTATCGTAGCCAAGGTTGTTGAAAAGAATGACGAGGGAATGATGAGTGTTGAAGATGCTTCTGTTATTGCTGCTCCTGAAATTAGAAAAGAGAAAAAAGCAACAATGATTCGCGAAAAAATTAAGGCAAATACATTAGACGATATTGCCAAGAATCAAGGTCAAACTGTGAGAACAGCTGCGGCTTTAACTTTAAAAAATACAACATTGTCTGGTGCAGGTGCAGAGCCAAAGGTTATTGGTACAGCATTTGGTTTAGGTCAAGGGGAATCTTCACAACTTATTGACGGTGAAAAAGGTGTGTATATGATTGAAGTAACTAAGGTAACTGAGGCCACAGAGTTGGATAATTATACATCGATAATGAATCGTTTAAATACAACGATTAGAAATTCGGTTCAGACTAAAGTGTACCAAGCTTTAGAAAAAGCTGCAGATATTGAAGATAATAGAGCAAAAACGGTTTACTAGTCGTTAGATAATAAAAAATGAAAAGGCTTTACAGAAATGTAAGGCCTTTTTTAGTTTAAGGCCATATCCTTATAGGGAAAAACAGTGCCGAAACCTTTAGTGCTAAAATAAGTAGTTGGATCGGTTTCTGAAGTCGCTAAAACAAAATCCCCTCCCCAAGCACCAAGGCTTTTTATTTCACCATTAAAATCGTTGAATAGTCTAGATTTTATGGTCTCTTGTTCAATCAAATTTGAAATTAATGCTTCATGCGCTTCCAAAAGAGTATCAAACTCAGAAAGTGTTTGGCAAGTAATTATCGATTCGGTTAATGTATTTATACGTCCTATGATTTTATCATCAACTTTATTAAGCGTCTTATAGGCCTTAATACCATCTCTGCTATTTTGTTTTTGGTTGAGGTAAACAAAATAAAGATGATCTTTAAAATGAGGGTTAAATTGGACGGATTCTACGATTGGACTTTTAGTGTTTTTAAGTTGATAAGTTATGGGCGTATTATTTTGGGCACACGCAATATCATAACCACTGCCTCCAAAAGTCTTTTCTAAAAGTTGATAGGCATCAACATTTGCCCAATTTGCAATGTTATTTATTAAAGTTGATGATGTCCCTAATCCCCATTTTCGATTAAAATCTTGACGGGTTATAATAGTATAACCTTGGTTCGAAATCAAAAACTTAGGATTTAAATCTTTTGCAGCATTTAGTATTTGTATCAGTCTATCAGAAATAAAGTTGTCATTCTGAACTTCTGTACTGAGTGGAGTCGAAGTATGTTTCGGAATCTCATCACAATGAAGTTTAAATTTTTCCTCAAACCAAACAGTACCCAATTCATCATGACTTTTCCAATGAATGTTATTGTTATCGTTCCTTTCAACGGTTAAGCTTTGCCCATATTTGGTTGGAATAGCTAAAGCCTTTGCGCCATCTAAAACCACGTATTCTCCTGTAAGCAGTAGCTTTCCATTACTTCTAAAGGTTTTCATTTAGTTTCTCAGGTTTTCAATGGCTTCAACAACAGCACTGTGCGTGACTACATTGGTTTTAAAATGCTCCACTAGCTTTGTTTTTTCATCTTGGGTAGCTTCAAATTGATTGAGAATATTCATCAGGTGCATTTTCATATGTCCTTCTTGAATTCCAGTAGTGGTCAAGGATTTTACTGCACCGAAATTCTGGGCCAATCCGGCAACAGCAACAATTTGCATCAAATCTTTCGCTGTGGGTCTTTTTAGCATTTCAAGCGAAAATTTCACTAAAGGATGTAGACTTGTTAGACCACCTACGGTTCCTAGTGCGAGTGGAATTTCAATCCAAAATTTAAAGACCTCATCGTCAATAGAGCAATGCGTTAAACTAGAATACTTTCCATCTCTTGCGGCATAGGCATGTACACCTGCCTCCACAGCCCTAAAGTCATTGCCAGTTGCCAGAACCACAGCATCAATTCCATTCATTATGCCTTTGTTATGTGTTACGGCTCTGTAAGGTTCAGTTTCTGCGATGCTAATGGCTTGCTTAAATTTTTGAGCGAACAATTCAGGATTAGAAATATCCTTGCTTTTTAATTCGGAAATTTCACAAGATACTTCTGCTCTTACCAAACAATTTGGCACATAATTGGAGAGGATACTCATCACAATTTCTAAATCATCCTTTAAATGTGTTTCAGCTTCTATTTTAAATGTCTTTGCGAATTGCTCAAGACATGAATTGATAAAATTTGCACCCATAGCATCAAGCGTTTCAAACGTTGCATGCAATTGATAGTAGTTGTCTAAATCTTTAGACTTATTTTTTAGTTCAATATTTAGAATACCTCCACCCCGTCGTTCCATATTCTTGGTAATTTCTGAAGTAGAAGCAATTAATTTTGATTTTACACTTTCAAAAAATGATTTAAGTTTTTCAAAATTGCCATTGTACATAAAATGAACCTGGCCAATTTTTTCAGTAGAAATCACTTCGGCTTTAAAGCCACCTCTATCCAACCAAAATTTTGCCGCTTTGCTAGCTGCTGCTACTACAGAACTTTCTTCGATAGCCATAGGTATCGTATATAGCTCGCTATTTATTGAGAAATTTGGAGCAACGCCTAATGGTAAATAGTAATTGGTAATGGTGTTCTCAATAAACTCATCATGAAGCTTTTGCAGCTTCTCGTTAGAATTCCAATACTGTTTCACAAGGTCACGTGCAGTGTCTTTATTGTCAAAATAAGTCTCTAAAAGCCACTCAATCTTTTTAGATTTAGAAAGTTTGGAAAAGCCAGAAATAGCGTTTGGCATAGGTTAATCAGTTTTAGAAAGCAAAGATACTTAGATTGGCATAAATTGTGTGCATTATCAATGGTTATTGCCGATTTACTGTTAATAATCACTGTTTTTTGCATAATTTTTAGTAAACTTGGCATTGCTTTATTGAAATAGAAAATTTATGAAATTGAGACACGTCATTGCCATTATTGGATTTTTAACTACCTCCTTAATTTATTGTCAAAACAAGCAAATCTCCCTCGAAGATATCTGGAATGGGGAATTTCGAACAGAAAGAATGCAAGCTTTGCATTCCATGAAAAACGGTAAACAGTATTCAGTCTTAAATTTTGATAGAAGTACAAGAACTTCAACAATAGATATTTACGACTACAAAACCTTAGAAAAAGTAAAAACCTTGGTTTCTTCTGCCGATATTGAAGATATTCAAGGTTTTTTTGATTACACCTTTAGTGAAGATGAATCCAAAGTCATCCTAACCACCAACGAAGTACCCGTATTTAGACGTTCGCGTTTAGGTGAATACTATGTTTATGATATTGAAAGTAAAGAATTAACCAAGGTATCCGATGATTTGGTTCAAGAACCAACATTGTCTCCTGATGCCAAAAAAATAGCTTACGGTTTTGAAAATAACCTTTATGTCAAAGATCTAAGTTCTGGAAAAATAGAACAAATTACAACAGATGGCTTAAAGAACAAGATAATCAATGGTATTACCGATTGGGTTTACGAAGAGGAATTTAGTTTTGTAAGGGCTTTTGATTGGAACGCCAATAGTGATCAAATTGCTTTTATCCGTTTTGATGAGACTGATGTACCTGAGTTCTCTATGGATGTCTTCGGATCTGGTCTATACCAAACACAACAAGTATTTAAGTATCCAAAAGCAGGGGAAACCAACTCAAAAGTATCCTTGCATTTATATGATTTGAAATCTAAAAATGTATCAGCTTTAAAAGTCGATAAAGCCTATGAAGACTTCTATATTCCAAGAATAAAATGGACCAAAGATCCTAGTGTTTTGAGTGCGCAATATATGAATCGCCACCAAAATGAATTAGACCTTTGGATGATTAATACGCAATCCATGACTTCAGATTTGGTTTTGGCTGAAAAAGACAAAGCCTATATCGATGTCACTTTCAACCTAACGTTTTTAAAAGATAATAGCTTTATTTGGACGAGTGAAAAAGATGGTTACAATCATATTTACCATTATGCTAAAGATGGTAAATTGATCAATCAAGTGACGAAAGGCAATTGGGAAGTGACCAATTATTATGGTTTTAATGAAAAAGCAAATGCTATCTACTACCAATCTGTTGAAAATGGTTCAATCAATAGAGATGTCTATACCATTAAATTGAACGGTAAGGGCAAAAAGAGACTTACGAAATCTGAAGGTACCAACAGTGCTTCATTTAGTGCTGATTTCTCTTATTTTATTAATACACACTCAAGTGCAACATCGCCACCAGAATATACCTTACATAACGCAAAGTCTGGAGACCTGGTAAAAGGGATAAAGGATAATGATAAATTAGCTCAAAAGGTTGGGGACTTTGTGACTTCTAAAAAAGAGTTTAGTACTATAAATATCAACGGCAACGATTTGAATATGTGGATGATTAAGCCAGCAAATTTTGATGAATCCAAGGAATATCCACTGTTTATGTATCAATATTCTGGACCAGGTTCGCAACAAGTAGCCAATCGTTGGAATGGCACTAATGACTACTGGTATCAAATGTTAGCGCAGCAAGGCTATATTGTAGCATGTGTGGATGGAAGGGGAACAGGGTTTAAAGGTGCTGACTTTAAGAAAGTCACTCAAAATGAATTAGGAAAATACGAAGTAGAAGACCAAATAGCTGCAGCTAAAAAATTAGGAGCCTTACCCTATATCGATGAATCTCGAATAGGAATTTGGGGTTGGAGTTATGGTGGTTTTATGAGTAGTAATGCCCTTTTTAAAGGTAATGATGTGTTTAAAATGGCAATTGCAGTTGCTCCAGTAACAAGCTGGAGGTTTTATGATACTATTTACACCGAACGCTATATGACCACGCCACAAGAAAACCCAAGTGGCTATGATGAAAATTCACCAATAAATCATGTGGATAAATTAAAAGGAGATTTCCTGTTGATTCATGGGTCTGGTGATGATAATGTGCATCTACAAAACACCATGCGAATGGTTGAAGCATTGATTCAGGCAGATAAGCAATTCGAATGGATGGTATATCCTGACAAGAATCATGGCATTTACGGAGGAAATACAAGGCTACATTTATATAAAAAGATGACCAACTTTATCAATGAGACTTTAGGTGATAAGTTGGAAAAGAATGAAGAAGAAGAACAAGAAACAACTAAGATAAAAGGCTAACTAACAATAACTAACTAAAATAGATCATATGTCAACAGCAATTAAACAACCACATGAAAAGGAACTTTTTGGGCATCCAGTAGGATTATATGTGCTTTTCTTTACAGAAATGTGGGAGCGTTTCTCATATTATGGGATGAGAGCATTATTAGTGCTATACTTAACATCCAAGACTACAGATGTAAACCCAGGTGTTGGGTGGACTCAGGGTGAAGCTTTGGCCCTTTACGGATGGTATACTGCGTTGGTTTATATAATGTCCATTCCAGGAGGAATTTTAGCTGATAAGTTTTTGGGGCAAAAAAAATCTGTTATTCTTGGAGCAATACTTTTAGTTATAGGACATAGTGTTTTAGCCATAGAGGCTATGTGGGCTTTTTATACAGGTTTAGCTTTTATTATTCTTGGAGTAGGCTGTTTAAAACCTAATATTTCTACTATGGTAGGTGGGCTTTACAAAAAAGGTGATGTTAGAAGAGATAAAGGGTTTACAATATTTTACATAGGTATAAACATTGGTGCTTTCCTATCTGGATTAGTAGTAGGTTATGTAGGTGAGGTTCATGGGTGGCATTATGGATTCGGATTGGCAGGAATATTAATGGTGTTGGGCTTAATTCAATTTTTAGCTGGGCAAAAATATCTTGTGCATGTTGGAAATTACTTAGGTAAATCTGATAAGGTAGAAGATCAAGAAGCATACAAAAGACCACTTAACAAAATTGAGAAAGATAGAGTAATCGTATTATTGATCTCATTCTTATTAATTATAGCATTTTTTGCAGCTTTTGAACAGGCCGGAGGCTTAATGAACATTTATGCTAAAGAGAAGACTAATAGAATGCTAATGGGATGGGAAGTGCCAGCAACTTGGTTCCAGTCGTTAAATTCCTTTTTTATAATAACTCTAGGCGTTGGGATAGCAGCATTTTGGGCTAAACGTAAATTAAAGGGGACTGAAGCATCCTCTTTGTTTAAGATGATAATTGGTTTGGGTATTACAGGTATAGGATTCTTATTTATGTCAGCAGCAGCCTCAGAATACGATAATGCAGGAACATCTGCTATGTATTGGTTGGTCTTGGCTTATTTATTTCATACCATCGGAGAGTTATGTTTATCGCCAGTGTCATTATCTTTTGTTACAAAACTAGCTCCAGCAAAATATGCATCTATTATGATGGGAATTTATTTCGCTACTACAGGATTAGGAAATAAAGCTGCGGGTTTACTTGGTGAATCTTCATCAGTATTTGGTGAGTTTAAAGTGTTTACAGGAATAGCTATTTTTTGCATTGGTTTTGCTGCTTTGGTATTTATCTTCTTTAAGAAATTGAAAGTGCTTACTCATGGTGCTGAAGATAATGAAGTTGATTATAGTACTAAAGAAGCTGAAGGTTTCGAATTAGCAGATAATTAATCTTATTATAGCCCTTGTTTTAACTAAACAAGGGTTTCTCTTTTCTAACTAAACTAACTATTATGAATACAGAATCTTCTACAGATCATTTTTTTGAGCATCCTGTTTTGGGTCACCCTTCGGGCTTATTTGTCCTCTTTTTTACAGAAATGTGGGAGCGTTTCTCTTATTACGGTATGCGTGCGCTTTTAGTGCTATTTTTTACGGCTTCTATAATGGATGAAGGATGGGGTTGGCCTAGAGAACATGCTATGGCTTTGTTCGGAACTTATACGGGCTTAGTCTATTTATCGACTATGTTAGGAGGATATTTTGCTGATAAAAAGATTGGTTATCGCTATGCCGTGGCTGTTGGGGCTTTATTAATGACTTTAGGACATGCTTGTATGGCCTTAGAGACACAGTTCTTTATTTATCTAGGATTAACATTTCTAGTGTTTGGAAGTGGTTTTTTTAAGCCCAATATGACTTCGATTATTTCAGAAATGTATAAAAACCATGAAAAGAAAAAGGATGGAGCTTATACCATTTTTTATATGGGAGTCAATGCTGGTGCATTTCTTGGTATTTTACTGTGTGGTTACTTGGGTGAAAAAGTAGGGTGGAGTATAGGGTTTGGGTTAGCAGGAATATTTATGCTTTTTGGTTTATTGCAATTTTGGTTCTCTCAAAATATTTTTGGAGATATTGGTTTGAAACCAACTGCAGAGTCTAAAGCTGCACAGTTGCAAGATGACACTGATAAACGTAATCCTTTCTCTAAATGGCAATTAGTGCTAATCGCAGTTTCAAGTTTGTTAGGTTTGGCTTGGTTAATAAATTCTCCAGCCTCTAAAATTTCTGGAGGAGACTTTAATATATTCGATTTTGAAATTTTAGGTCTTGGTGGTAACGATTTTGCAATTTTATCAGCACTGCTGATTTTTATTTTTCTACTAATATATCGCTTGACAAAGTATTCTAAAATTACTCGAGATAAAATGATTGCTATTGCATTTTTCTCATTTCTAATTATATTCTTTTGGGCAGTGTTTGAGCAATCGCCAGGAACACTTACAATTTTTGCCAATGATTATACAAATAGGGTTTTGACAGGTAATGCTAGTCTAACGTTTTTGATAGTAAATACATTAGTCTGTGTTGTACCTTTGGTTATTATTAACTGGGTATTACTGCAATTGTTTAAGAGAACATTTAGACAATATTCCTTAGCAAATATTATCCTCTCAGTAAGTTTTGTTATGATTTGGGCGATAACACTCTGGATGTTAATCAATGAATGGTATCAGGCTGGATTTTTATCATTGTCTGATGGTTTTAGAGAGTCATTAATGATTGAGAAAAACACAACACCACTAACAGAAGTGCCAGCATCTTGGTTCGGAATATTAAATTCATTATTTATTATCACGTTTGCTCCATTGTTTTCAAGATGGTGGGAGAGTAAGTATAATCCAACGGCTAATATGAAATATGCAATAGGACTATTTTTATTAGGTTTAGGAATGGCTTGTGTGGCCTTTGGCGCAAGTGGTATTGAAGCAGGTGCAAAAACAGCTTCTGTAAGTATGATTTGGTTAATATTGGTCTACTTATTTCATACATTAGGAGAATTGTGTATTTCGCCAGTAGCACTGTCTTTGGTAAGCAAACTATCACCAGCTAGAATGATAGCTTTTATGTTTGGTGTTTATTATTTAGCAGTTGCAATAGGAATGAAACTTGCTGGAATATTTGGCGAAAATGTTGATAAGATTGCAAATGAGAATGGTATAAGCTATTTCTTCTGGATGCTTACCATTATTTCATTAGTATTGGCCGTATTTGCCTTAGTCATGCAACCTGTTATTAAAAAATTAATGCACGGTGTACGCTAGTAAAACCGTTAAAATAACATAAAAATGCTCCTTAAAAGGAGCATTTTTTGTAAGTTAGGCACAAGAATTGCAACAAATCAAACATGAAGAAATTACATTATATAATAGCCTTTATTGCGTTTGGAACGCTTATGTCTTTTCAAAAAGTCAATGAAACACCAGAAAATGAAATCAATTGGGTGACTATTGAAGAAGCTGTTGAACTTCAGAAAAAAGAGCCTAAAAAAATCATCATGGATGTCTATACCAACTGGTGTGGTCCATGCAAAATGTTAGATAAAAACACATTTCATAATGAAGATGTAGTAAATTATATAAATGAACATTTTTATGCGGTGAAGTTTAATGCGGAGGGTAATGATGAGATAACCTTTGATGAGAAAACATTTACAAACCCGAATTATGATGCTGCAAAGGCAAATCGACGTAATAGTTCCCATGAGTTTACAAGGTATCTTAAAGTAAGCGGATATCCAACATTGGCGTTTTTTGATGAAGAAGCTAAATTGATAGCGCCAATAAGTGGCTACCGCAAGCCACGACAGTTAGAGTTGTATTTAAAGTTATTTAAAACAGATAAATACAAAGAGATGACAACTCAAGAGCAATTTAATGAATATTTCAAATCCTTTAAGCCTGAGTTTAAAGAATAGAGTCTAACGGAATATTTTACCTAAGTATAAAAGCACCCTTTTCATTGGTATAATGGAAAGGGATTTTTTTAGCTCTAGAACTCGCTTTCCAACGTTTTACATAAGACTTGTAATTACTGGCATCGGCAATGATTTTTTCAGGATGCAAGGAGTCAATTAAACGATTGAGATTAATTCTTGGCGAATTTCGAAGTAAAACAAAATTAGGCTTTACGGTTAAACTTTTATAAACGCCTAGGCTATCCACTACCAATATGGTTTTGTCTCTGCACTGATAAGCATGCTGTAAACTATCGGATTCGATGGGACCAAGCATTTCCCCAACCTTATAATTTCTTATAATATTATCATTAGCTTGCTTGGTAGAATCTAGATTATGATGCACGACAAGCTTGTCGTTATGTTTTAGGCCAATTATGGAGTATCGACTCTTATTAAAAACTATAAACGCATCATCTTTATTTGTAAAGTCATTATATATAAAAGTACCTTGAAAAGCCATGATTCCAATCAGGGTAAATACTATCCATTTAAAAGATTTATTAGCGTAGATCTGTAGCAGCACGATAATTATAAAATAAACGCAAATGACTTGTAGCAACGTAAATGGAATATCACGAAACAGAAACGCTTCAAACTGGGCAACCCAAGCAATGAAACCGTTTAGGCTTTCGATAACAAAACTATAGGCAGTTACGATAACATTGTTGAGCAAATTTAATAAGGCTAGGACAATGACAAGAAGTCCAAATCCTAGAATCAGTCCTAAAAATGGAATCACTACCAAATTCGAAATAAAGAATAAACCTGGGAACTGATGAAAATAGAACAGGCTGATTGGAACAACTCCAATCTGAGCGGCTAGAGTTACGGTAAAGATTTGCCAAAGCTTGTCAGGAATCAAATATTTTGGTTTCCAAAACTTATAAAGTATGGGTTGTATGCTAACAATACCCAAAACCGCCAAATAGCTCATCTGAAAACCAACAGCAAATAAATAGGTTGGCTTAAATAGAAGTATTAAAAAAGCCGAAATCGCTAAGGTATTGTAAATGTTAGCTGGTCGTTTTAGATGCATGGCAATACTGATAATACTAAACATGGTTACCGCACGTGTAACAGAGGGCGACAAACCTGCAATTACTGCAAAGGACCAAAGTATGGCTACCAAAACTATTGGTCTAATATAATTGCCATATTTGAGATGGAGCAAAGGTCTGAACAAGAAATTTAGCATCCACAGTATGATCCCAACATGTAATCCAGAAACTGCTAGTATATGTATGGTCCCAGAATTTACATAATTATTGTAAATGGTTGTATCAATAGTTTGTCGTTGACCTAATAACAAAGCGTTCATAATACTTAAGACATCATCTTTGAAACCTGCTGAAATTAATCGTTCATTGATGGTCTTTCTTAACTGATCAGCATAGCCATAGGCAGATGTTTTGGAGTTAGAAACTATTCTGAATTTATCTTTTTCTATGTACAATTGATGATGTACTTGTTGTAATTCTAAATATTTTGAATAGTCGAACTGATGCGGATTCAATGGTTGTTGAATGTTCTCTAATTCTGACGATGTAAATAGAATTGCATCAACATCTAGGCTTTCGGTAAGACTATCTCGTTTTAGGTTGACTAATAATTTGCCTGATGATACTTTCTCATTAAATGATAGTACTGACATGATATACTTGTCATTATAAGCATCAGGTTTGAGACGCTCTTTGACCTTTAGGATTAACGTATTGTGAGTCACATTTTGAGTGAGATTACTATAATGATCAGGTTGTAGCTTTTCATTCTGAATATTATAGGTATTAAGGCCAATGCTCGTCATACAGAGGTAAGCCAATAGTGCAAAATATGGAGAACGATTTATTTTTTGCCTAAGAATTAGCCAATAGATACCAAGAAGAATAATTAATAGTATTGTACTATAGGGCGTAAGGCTAAAGTCGAGCTCAATATAATGCGCCAGTACAATACCGATGATTAGACAAATGGTCAGTTTGAATATGGTGAAATTTAGTAACTTCATGATAATGAGTTACTAATATAGAAAATTGTTATAATACTCTACGTGCTTGCACAAAAGCAAAATACCAATACTTTTCTGCTAAAGAAGAAATCATCACGCCACGACTGCTGGATGCATGTATAAATTCAATATTGCCAGGTCTTATCCTAGTGACTAGGCCAACATGATTGACCTTTCTGCTATTTTTTTTAGTAGCAAAAAACACCAAATCACCAACATTGACATCTTTTAAATCTACCCAATCACCATAGCTTTTTAGGTCGGATGTAGTTCGTGGTATATTTACATTGTTATCTTTAAAACTAGTATATATTAAACCAGAACAATCCATACCACGTTTTGTGGTGCCACCATATTTATATTTGGTGCCATCAAACTTCTTGGCATAATCGGCAATGGTTTCAGCCTCTTCGGATGCTTTTGTACGAGTATTAACTTCAATGGTCGGGCTCTGTTGTTTATTGCTAGAATAGGCTTTTTTGGATTTGCAATTACTTAATAAAATTGCCAGAAATAGAAATGGTAATAGTTTTTTCATGTATTACGAAGTAGGTTTAGATCGGAAAAATAGGAAAAAAGATATTGGTTTTCGATAGGCCGTTATTTAGTTATTAACCACTTCTTCACAGCACCGTGTTGCTTATTGATTACGATGATAGGAGAAAATATTAAGGCTATTTAAATTTATTTTATGGCTTTGTAAATTAATTGAGCCGTTGTCTTGCTCGCACCTTTTCCGCCTAATTTTTTCTCCAATTCAAAATAATCAAGAAACAGTTGTTCTCGTTTTCCCGATTGTAAAATGGCGCCTAATTCTTCTTTTAGACGTTTTTTATTTAGGTCCCCTTGGATAAGCTCTGTAACCACTTCACGATCCATAATTAAGTTAACCAAAGAAATAAACTTCAAAGTGATAATCCGTTTGGCAATCTGGTAAGATATCGCATTGGCTTTATAGCAAACAACTTGCGGTACTTTATACAAAGCGGTTTCCAAAGTTGCAGTACCTGAGGTTACCAAAGCTGCATAAGAAATACTTAAAAGGTCATAGGTTTTGTTCGAAATAAAATTGACATTATTCTTTGTAATGAACCTTTCATAAAACTCAAAATCCTGACTCGGAGCGCCAGCAATGACAAATTGGTAATTCTCAAAATCATCAACCAAACTAAGCATAACACCTAGCATTTTTGTAATTTCTTGTTTTCTGCTTCCCGGTAAAAGTGCAATGATGGGTTTTGTGCTTAATTGATGCTGTTGGCGGAATTCGCTCTCATTTATCTGATGCCGATCTGCAATGGCATCAATTAATGGATGACCAACAAAGTGCACGTCGTAATTGTGTTTTTTGTAAAATTCCTTTTCAAAAGGAAGAATACAGTACATAGCATCGATATCCCGCTTTATTTTTTCAACACGACCAGCTCTAGAAGCCCAAACTTGAGGTGAAATATAATAGTGGGTTTTGAAATGTTTCTCCTTTGCCCATTTGGCGATTCTAAGGTTAAATCCAGAATTATCGATGAAAATGATGACATCTGGAACAAATTTTTCTATATCACTTTTACAGAATTTTATATGACCGAAGATTTTTCTGAGATTAAAGATCACTTCGGCAAAACCCATAAATTGACGTTCCTTATAATGCATGACGAGTTCACCATCAACAGATTGCATTAAATCACCGCCCCAAAATCTTATTTGGGCTTCACTATCTTCGTTTAACAAAGCTTTCATGAGATTGGATCCATGCAGATCACCTGAAGCTTCGCCGGCAATGATATAGTACCTCATTCTAATTCATGAATTTTATGACCATGGTCCCTATAAAAACTAAAATAGTAGCAATTAAAACGCCTTTGGCTCTATTGTCTTGATTCTTTTTAAGAAAAAGAAAAAAGGCACCAAGATTTAGTAGTGCGCCAATACTCATTAGCTTGGTCAAAAAGCCCTCGGAAATCGCACGTCTTACAACTTCGCCCCAATCATCAGACTTTCCAAAAATTTGAATGGCGAATATGAGCCCGAATACGGTGGCTATAAGCCCAATTATAAATCCTATGAGTATGTCTTTTCTAGTCATTTAATTTCCAGGTATTTAAGTTTTGAATAGCATGATGTGCCGTCAAGTCAAACTGAACAGGTACCACTGAAACATAGCCATGCTCCAAAGCCCATTCATCTGTATCTTCTCCACCATCTAAATTAACAAATTTTCCGGCTAGCCAGTAATAATCACGGCCCATTGGATTGGTGCGTTTATCAAATTCCTCTACCCAATTAGCACGTGCTTGTCGGCAAATTTTAATACCCTTTATATCGGATTGCTTCAAATTTGGTAAATTAACGTTTAACACTACGCCATCAGAAAGGCCATGTTCCAAAACCTGTCTGGTTATGGTCTCTACAAAAGGCTTACAATGTTCAAAGTTGGCATTCCAATTATAGTCTAAAAGTGAAAAACCAATAGCAGGTATACCCTCAATACCGGCTTCTAATGCAGCGCTCATAGTGCCGGAGTATATCACATTTATAGATGAATTTGAACCATGATTTATTCCGGACACGCAAATGTCCGGTTTTCGCTCTAATATTTCCCTTACGGCAAGTTTTACACAATCTGCAGGTGTTCCGGAGCAACTATATTCTGGTTGTTTTCCATCAATATTCACCTTTTCTAGGTATAATGTAGAGTTCACTGTAATGGCGTGTCCCATGGCGCTTTGTGGGCTGTCTGGCGCAACAACGACAACATCTCCAATGTTTCGCATTACTGTAATTAAGGTTCTAATTCCAGGTGCGGTGATGCCATCATCGTTAGTCACTAAAATCAAAGGACGCTTAGCCATAAAAAGTGGATTCTATTAATAACGTAAAAATACTAAAAAGCATAAGAATGTCGTGTAATTGTAGCTTTAACAAAAAATTATTGTCTCTATTTTTTATGGCACGGTTTTTTCTTCTATTTTAGTGAAAAATTCAGAACCTACTTAAAACAAACAAAATATATAGACAATGAAAGGGAATTATAAGTTTTTGTTATTGGCATTATTGATTGCATTTGCCTCATGCAGCTTTACGAGTAAAACGTTTGACAACCCTGACAAGGATAAAACATTAATAGAATTGATTACCTATGTCCTTAGTAATGGACATTTTAATCCACAGGATATAAATGATGCTTTTTCGGAAAATGTTTTCGAAGACTATTTGACGCAACTAGATCCGTTTAAACGTTACTTCTACGAATCTGACATAAAGGAATTTGAAGCCTATAAAACACAACTAGACGATCAGATCAAGGCTTACGACGTAGCATTTTTCAATTTAACGCACGAGCGTTTATTGCAGCGTATCGAAGAATCTAAAAAGGTATATAATGATATTCTGAGCGAACCTTTCGATTTTAATAAGAAAGAGGAATATTCAGCAGACTACGAGAGCCTTGATTACGTAAAGAGCAAGCGTGAAATGAAAGAGCGATGGAGACAACAGTTGAAATTTTCTACGATTGCTAATTACGATGATGCCATCTCGCAACGTAAAGCAGATTTGGAAACTAACGATCTTCCTGAAAGTGTATTTTCTGCCCAGAATGAAAAACCTAAAAACAATAATGAAAAGAAGTCATTAAATCAGATTGAAAAGGAAGCTAGAGAGGCAACTAAACGTTCGCTTGATGAATTGTATGACTTTATTGATGATAGACAGCGCAAGGATTGGTTTGCCGTTTATATTAATGCCATAGTTGAGGAATTCGATCCACATACATTCTATTTTGCGCCAGAAGACAAGGATCGTTTCGACGTCGCGATGTCAGGAAATTTTGAAGGTATAGGAGCAAGATTGCAAAAGCGAATGGATGCGATCCTAGTAAATGAAATTATTAGTGGAGGTCCTGCTTGGAGAGCGAATGAGCTAGAGGTGGGAGATCAAATCCTCAAGGTGAGACAAGAAAAGGAAAAGGAGCCTGTTAACATCGTAGGTATGCGACTGGATGACGCCATTAAACTTATAAAAGGCCCAAAAGGAACTACAGTGGTGTTGACACTTAAAAAAGTGGACGGTACTATCGAAGATATTTTTATTACAAGAGATATTGTGGAGCTCGAAGAGACCTATGCTAAATCATCGACCGTTATTAAAGATGACAAGAAATTTGGTGTTATTAATTTACCGAAATTCTATATTAACTTCGAGGATTACAATAAGCGAAATGCAGCATCCGACATTAAACAAGAAATTATTCGTCTTAAAGATGAAGGTGTTGAAGGTTTGGTTTTAGATCTAAGAAATAATGGCGGTGGGTCGCTTCAGACTGTTGTGGACATAGCAGGCTTGTTTATAGAAGAAGGGCCAATAGTGCAAGTTAAGACTACAGGAGAACCTAAAGAGGTATTAAAAGATAAAGACAAATCTATTATTTGGGATGGGCCTTTGGTCATTTTAGTTAATGAACTGTCTGCTTCAGCATCTGAAATTCTGGCTGCTGCAATGCAAGATTATAAA
Organism: Winogradskyella flava; assembly: GCF_014243395.1. Classification (GTDB taxonomy): domain Bacteria; phylum Bacteroidota; class Bacteroidia; order Flavobacteriales; family Flavobacteriaceae; genus Winogradskyella; species Winogradskyella flava. The sequence goes on from NZ_JACLCP010000001.1 coordinate 1,142,194, forward strand.
AGAGCTATCATCATTGGAAGTAAACAAACCTACGGCAAAGGTACTGTACAAAATGTATTGGACTTAAATCGACTAGTGCGCAATAACTCCAATGGCGATATGGGAGCATTAAAGTTTACTACTCAAAAATTCTATAGAGTTGATGGAGGGTCAACACAACTTGAAGGTGTAAAGAGCGATGTGGTTGTTCCAGACCGTTACAGTTATATTAACATCGGTGAGAAAGATCAGGAGAATCCATTGCCATGGGATAAAATTGGTGCCGTGGATTACGAACTCTGGGGAAATTACTTTGATTATGATACAACCATAGAGAAAAGTAAAGCTCGTATGGCTGCAAATGAGCAGTTAAAGTTAATTGATGCCAATGCAAGATGGGTAAAGAAAATAAGAGATCGCGAACTTTACTCTTTAAATTACAATGAATATAAGAAAGAGATGGAACTTAATGAGGAGGAGGCAAAACGTTTTGAAAAACTCTCCGAATATAAAACAGATTTAACGTTCAATTCATTGCCATACGAGATTCAGCTAATGGAGCAGGATTCTGTTTTAAAGGAGAAACGAAATCGTTGGCATAAAAGCCTAGCTAAGGATGTCTATATAGAGGAAGCCTTAAATGTACTTCACGATTTAAAGATGACCTATGCTATAAAAAATAAAGTGGCTGGTGTGAAGAATTAAAGTGATTTTTATTAGCATCGAGCTTGGTCAAGATGTAATTAAATTCATAAATTGTCATCGATGACTCACTCAAACAATTCACTAACAAGCTTAGCGCTTCAAAAGTTTAAAAAAAACTTTTGGGGCGTTTTTAGTTTGAGCATCATCATATGTATTGGAGTCATATCAATTTTTGCTTATCTGTTTGCGCCAGATGCCTCTAAAAATGCCAATCAAATGCATTTATCTATACATTCTAAATCGCCAGGATTTGAGGTGCAAATGCTAACCATTCCATCTGGAATAAAGTCCAATCAAGATTTTCTGTCAAAATTATTCTTCGGAAAAGAGAATACAGATACAGAAATACCCTTAGCTTCATATGAGGTTAAAGGTGATGTTTTGCATTATGTTGAATATGCTTCCGATAGCTTGAAAGGTTTAGAAAAGCAGGTTGCATTGAGTAAATTTTCAAATTCAGATTATCAAAGTTTTGTTGATAATCGACACTTTGTGTTTGGGACTGATAAATATGGCAGAGACTATTTAAGCCGAATTTTAATAGGTTCTCGTATTTCCTTTTTTATTGGATTTGTTGCGATATTTATTTCATTAATCGTAGGCCTGATCATGGGCAGTTTAGCAGGTTATTATGGTGGGAAAGTAGATGCAGTTATTATGTGGATTATCAATGTCACTTGGTCTATTCCTACTTTATTGTTAGTAATTGCTATTACTTTAGCTCTTGGTAAGGGGTTTTGGCAGGTGTTTATTGCGGTTGGTTTAACCATGTGGGTCGAAGTGGCAAGAGTTGTTAGAGGGCAGATTATTAGCGCAAAAGAAATGCAGTATGTTACAGCCGCAAGAGCATTAGGCTATAATGACTATAGAATTATCACAAAACATATTTTACCAAATATTTTTGGGCCTTTAATTGTAATATCAGCAGCTAATTTTGCCGCTGCTATTTTGATAGAAAGTGGATTGAGCTTTTTGGGTATTGGTGCACAGCCGCCTATGGCAAGTTGGGGCGCAATGATAAAAGACCATTATAATTATATTATTCTGGGAAAGCCTTATTTAGCCCTAATTCCAGGAATATGCATTATGCTATTGGTCATGGCGTTTATGCTAGTAGGTAATGCTTTACGTGATGCGTTGGACGTTAAAACCTAGACTTTTCGGAAACCTTAATGTCTTCGCTACGTTTAAAAAATTGTGACCATATTTCCGGCTCTAGACTTTTCGCCATCCAGTCTGCTCTATATTCTCCATTCCTGATTAAGGTTTGTCCATTTGGTATTATAATGCCCTTTGAGCCACATAAAGTAGGATTTGAAAATAAATTAGACCTAAAATAATTGTACTCATCTAAGAAAAAGTATTCGGTGGATTTCTTTGGTTTATTCTTTAGTGTCATATCTTTTTCGAACAAACAGAGAAAAACAATGCCTTTTTCATTTAAGCTTTCTTTTATTGGATTTAGGAAATCTTTACGTTGTTTGATTTCCTCTTTTGTCCACTTATTGTTTTGTGCAGATGTGCACAAATCATCTTTGAAATAATATGATATTAGTATGGTTGATGAGTCCGGTATATTAGTTGAGATTATTTTCTCCAATTCTTTCTTAATAATAGAATAATCTATCGTGCCTTTAAGGAATAATTCTTTTTTAAGTTTACAGTATCGCTTATTGTTTTCTCCTAAGGAATCCCATCTAGATAAGCTTAAATCTGGATTTCTCCATTTATTTTGGAAATAGGTTTCACTAATAGTATCTCCTTTCTCATCAATATGAATTTTTTGTTGAGCATTTGAGTGAAGTGATAGAGATAGAAAGAGCAGTAAATAGGTTGCTTTTTTTATAATCATCTATTTAATTTTTAGTTTGTTCACTTGGATTAAGATAGATTCATTGATTTCTCAACTGTTCTATTTCTTCATTAGTAGCTTCAATAAAATTCAATACATCTTCCTGTCCAATTTTCTTGCTCGAAGATGTCACAAAATATGGTGGTAATTCTTCCCAAGTTTTCAATAGTTCTTGGCAATAGTCCTCAACTTGTCTTTCAATGGCTTTTGGTTTTAATTTATCTGCCTTTGTGAAAATAATGCCAAAAGGAATGCCACTTTCACCTAGATACTGCATAAACTCTAAATCTATCGGCTGAGGTTTATGCCTTATGTCTACCAATACGAAAGCTGAAACAAGTTGCTGACGTTGTTCAAAATAGTTGGTGATGAACTTCTGGAATTTCTTTTTAGAGGTCTTGGAAACACGAGCATAGCCATAGCCAGGTAAATCCACTAGAAACCAATGGTCATTAATGATAAAATGATTAATGAGTTGCGTCTTGCCAGGACGACCAGATGTTTTTGCCAAACTCTTCCGGTCAGTAAGCATGTTGATTAATGAGGATTTTCCAACATTACTACGGCCAATAAACGCATATTCAGGAATAGGATTCTTAGGGCATTTTGCCACATCAGAATTACTCATTACAAATTCAGCAGACTTTATTTTCATGACACGTCCTAGGAAAGTAGGAGTCTTTTAGATTAAAGGTTTAGAGACCGCGTTTTTCTAACCAACCATTCAAAATTTTATTGAATTCTTCGGGGTGTTCCATCATAGCAGCATGGCCACATTTATCAATCCAAAATAAATCAGAATCAGGTAAAAGCTCATGAAACTCCTCTGCGACTTCTGGAGGTGTTACATTATCATTTTTTCCCCAAATAATACAAGTCGGTGTAGTCATTTTAGGCAAATCTTTAGCCATATTATGTCTAATAGCACTTTTGGCAATAGCTAAAGTTTTTATGAGCTTATTGCGATCATTTACGGTTTCGTAAACTTCATCAACAATCTCTTTAGTGGCAACGGCTGGGTCATAAAACACGTCCTGAGCTTTTTTCTTTATTACTTCATAGTCACTACGCTTGGTGTAACCACCTCCCATGGCACTCTCATAAAGTCCAGAACTCCCGGTAATGATAAGCCCTTTAATCTTTTGGGGATAAAGTTTTGTGTGATACAAACCAATATGTCCTCCTAGAGAGTTTCCTAAAAGAATGACCTCCTTAAAACCTTTAAATTCAATAAAGTCCTTGAGGTAATTGGCAAAACTCTTAACGTTGGTTTTTATTAGTGACATAGTGTAGATCGGTAGCTCGGGTATAACTACCTTATATCCGTTGCTTCCAAAGAAATTCGTAACGGCATCAAAATTGCTCAATCCGCCCATTAAACCATGAAGCACTATGATTGGTGTGCCTTCTCCTACTTCAATATATCTATAATCCTTTTCTTTTTTTAAAAGGTGTGCCATTTATAAAGTCAGTGCTTAGTGTTAAAAACAAAAGTACATGATTTTTTTCATTTATAAATTCATAAGAATAAAATGGGAAAAAATTATGCGCTAATGAAAAGACTACTTATGTAAAACTCAATCTCGCAGGCTTAAGGGACAAAATTTGGTTTTTACAAAAGACATGTAGCTAAACCCTTTTTAATATAATCGAATTAATGCATTTGTACTGATTTTATTCTTCTAGATCTGAAAACAAATCTGTTAATAATTACCACTTAGCTGATTTAGTTTCAGGCTACAGCCTCACTACGCTCAGAAAGCGTCTTAAAATTATACCGGCAAAACTTATCAACAAAAGTGGGAGACTGTGGTAAAATGTGGTAAAATTTTCAATATATTTGAATCTTAATCGTTTAAGTGGGAAACCAATCGCGTTGAATTCATTTATAGGAACATACGAGTGTAAGGCAGATGTCAAAGGCAGACTGATGATTCCTGCTGTACTGAAAAAGCAGTTATCTGCTGCTCTACAAGATGGTTTTGTGTTGAAACGTGCTGTGTTTCAGTCATGTTTAGAGCTTTACCCGATGTCAGAATGGAATACGTTAATGGCTAAAGTGAACAAGCTTAATCGGTTTAAGAAAAAAAACAATGACTTCATAAGACGTTTTACGGCTGGTGTGAAAGTGGTGGAAGTTGACAACGCAGGCCGTTTGCTCATACCAAAAGATCTCATAGGTTTTTCAGGTATAAAGAAGGAAGTGGTTTTGGCTTCTGCTGTCAACATTATTGAGATTTGGGATAAAGAAAAGTATGAACAGGCTATTGACGATGCTGCTTCTGATTTTGCGGATTTAGCTGAGGAGGTTATGGGACAAGAGGATGATGACAATGGAGTATCATAATGCAGTACTGCTTAAAGAAACGGTTGATGGTTTAAGTATAAAGCCAGATGGAATTTATGTTGATGTGACGTTTGGCGGTGGAGGGCACAGTAGAGCGATTTTATCGCGACTTGGACCAAATGGAAAATTGTATGCTTTCGATCAGGATAAGGATGCTTTAGCTAATACCATAGAAGATGATCGATTTGTTCTCATCAATGAGAATTTCAGATATATAAAAAGGTTCTTAAGATTTTATGGTGTCAAGGCTGTTGATGGCGTTTTGGCCGACTTTGGAGTTTCCTCGCATCAATTTGATGTTGCAGAGCGTGGTTTTTCAACACGTTTCGAAGCAAAACTCGATATGCGAATGAATCAAGATAGCAAGTTATCTGCATTCGAGGTGGTCAATGAGTATGAAGAAGAACAGCTAAGAGCGGTTTTGTTGCAGTATGGTGAGTTAAGGCAAGCACCAGCTATGGCAAGAGTTATAGTTTCGGAACGAAAAACGCAACCAATAGAAACAAGTGAGCAATTAAAAGAGGTATTAAAACGCTTTTTAAATCATAGAAAGGAAAATAAGGTTTTGGCGCAAATCTATCAAGCTATTCGAATAGAAGTGAATCAAGAAATTGAAGTGCTGAAAGAGCTTTTGTTGCAAATACCAGAAATACTAGAAGTTGGAGGGAGATTGAGCTTTATCTCTTATCACTCACTCGAGGATAGATTGGTAAAGCGTTTTATTAGAAACGGATTATTTGAAGGTGAGCCGGAGCGCGATGTATTTGGGAATTTTGAAGTGCCATTAAAAAAAGTAGGAGGTTTAATAGTACCGTCAGAATCAGAAATTAAAATGAACAATAGAGCGCGGAGCGCAAAGCTTCGTATCGCTGAAAAAGTATGAAGAAAAACATCTACAGCATATTACGTGGAAAATTTCTAATCAGTGATGATTCGTTTAAAAATTGGCGCATCATCATTTTTATTTCGTTTCTGGCCATTGTGATGATTGCTAGTTCGCATAGTGCAGATAAAAAGGTGCATGAAATCGCAAAACTCACAAATGAAGTAAAGGAATTAAGATCGGCTTTTGTAGACGGGCGCTCAAAATTAATGCGCTTAAAAATGGAGTCATCCATTATCAATAAAGTGGCAGAAAAGGATATTCAGATTTCTGAGATTCCTCCAACAAAAATAAAAGTAAAGTCATCAAACCTAGAATAAGTTTTGGCAACAACAGAAACCAACATATTAAACAGATTGTACTTTGTAGCAGGCTGCATGTTTGTGTTTGCTATTGCGGTGGTTTTTAAGTTGTGTACGATTCAATTTATCCAAGGAGACGAATACCGAGCACTTGCAGAAAAAAGGACCGTTAAGGATTTCGATATAGAACCGAATCGTGGGAATGTGTATTCAGCGGATGGAAGTTTATTAGCAACTTCTATCCCAAAATATGATATTAGAATTGATGCTATTCAAGCGAAAGAGGCAGTATTTAATGAGCATATTGGTGTATTGGCAGATTCGCTTTCTGTATTTAGGGGAAAATCGGCTTCTTACTATAAAGACATTATTAGAAAAGCGCGAAGAAATAAAAATAGATACTTCTTGCTAGCAAGAAATATTAGCTATTCTGATTATATACGCATGCGTAATTTTCCATTGCTGAATCTGGGTGCTATTAAGGGTGGGCTAATCGTAGAGCAAACAACGCGACGTGAACACCCTATGGGAGAAATTGCGGCACGTTCTATTGGTTACGAAAAGATAGATGAAAACAATTACGCTACTAGAGTTGGTATAGATGGTGCTTTTGGTGAAAAATATTTAAGAGGTGTAAAAGGAAAACGGTTAAAACAAAAAATCGGGAATGGTCAGTGGAAACCTATTGCAGATTTTGATCAAGTAGAACCTAAGGATGGTTTAGATGTTTATACAACAATCGATGTAAACATACAGGATATTGCTCACCACTCACTTTTAGGTCAACTCGAAAAATATGAGGCAGAACATGGCTGCGTAGTAGTCATGGATGTAAAAACAGGGGAAATTAGAGCAATTTCCAATTTGGCTAAAACATCTAAAGGCACGTATTACGAGCGACTCAATTATGCTGTAGGCGAAAGTCATGAACCTGGTTCGACGTTTAAAGTTATGGCTATGATGGCTGCTCTAGAGGATAGGGTTATTGATACATCCACCGTTGTTGATACTAAAAATGGAAGAAAGTATTTCTACGGTCGTTTAATAAATGATTCTGGTCCAGGGCATGGAAAAATTTCTGCTGCGACGGCCTTGGAAGTGTCATCCAACATTGGCATGGCAACTATTATTGATGACCATTACTCAAATAATCCTAAAAAGTTTTTGGATCGACTTAGTAAATGGAAGTTGGATCAACCCTTAGGAGTATCAATTATTGGTGAGGGTAAACCAGATATACCAAGACCCGGAGCTGCCAATTGGAGTCGAAATGCATTACCGTCAATGGCCTATGGCTATAATCTTACTATGACACCACTTCAGACCTTAGCTTTTTACAATGCTATTGCTAATAATGGTGAATTAATAAAACCTCGATTTATTAGATCTGTAAAATCTTTTGATAAGGATGTAGAGGTCTTTAGAAAGGAAGTTTTGGTTAAAAAAATATGTTCAAATAAGACTTTGGCTGAAATTCAGGATATGCTTAAGAATGTTGTGATTCGAGGTACAGGAAAACGCATGTATTCAGAAACATTCTCCATGGCTGGAAAGACAGGAACAGCACGAACCGATTATGCCAATTATGAAGAATGGAAAGAAGATAAAAAGTATATCTCCTCTTTCGCTGGGTATTTCCCTGCTGATAACCCTAAATATTCTTGTATAGTCGTAATACATAAGCCAAGTACTGAAGTTGGCTATTATGGTGCTGATGTCTCCGGTCCCGTATTTAAGCGCATAGCTCAAAAAATATACACGGATACTCCAATTGTCGATGAGGTTGAAGCATTGAATTTCAACAATAACGTAGTAGATGAAGATTTTGAAACCTACTACGAGAATGCTCGTAAGTATAAAGAGCTTATGCCTCTCGTTATTGGCATGCCAGCTATGGATGCTATTGCCTTATTAGAAAATCTTCAGGTTGATGTAAAGGTAAAATTAAATGGTAGTGGAATCATTAAAACACAATCCGTTGAACGACACCAAAAGTTAAGGCCAAACCAAACCATAGTTCTGGAAGCATCATGATGATACTAAAAGACATATTGTATAAGGTTACAATTAATGCTGTGGTTGGTAGCACGAGTATATCCGTAAATAAAATTGAATTCGATTCACGAGAAATCAAGGAGAATGATGTCTTTGTTGCCATCTTAGGAACCATAAACGATGGACACAAATTCATCAATAAGGCCATTGCTGATGGTGCAAAAACTATTATTTGCGAAAAGTTGCCAGAACATTTAGATAATGGTATAACCTATATAGAAGTGGACAATTCTAATCAGGCATTGGCATATATGGCTGCGAATTATTATGACCATCCTTCTGAGAACTTAAAGCTGGTCGGTGTCACAGGAACCAATGGTAAGACTACGGTGACAAGTCTTCTATATCAATTGTTTAAAAAAGCAGGTTTCAAAGTGGGTTTACTGTCTACCGTAAAAATTATGGTAGATAATAAAGAGTATAAAGCCACGCATACAACTCCGGATTCATTAACGATTAATCAATACTTGAAGTTGATGAATAATGAGGGCGTGGAATTTTGTTTTATGGAAGCAAGTTCTCATGGTATCCATCAAAGTAGGACAGAAGGTCTCAAGTTTACAGGTGGGATTTTCACGAATCTGTCCCATGATCATTTGGACTATCATGATACGTTTGCGGAGTATAGAGATGTGAAAAAGGCATTTTTTGATGGTCTGCCCAAAGATGCGTTTGCCTTATCTAATATGGACGACAAGAATGGGTTGGTAATGCTTCAGAATACAGTAGCCAAGAAATATACCTATGCCTTAAAAAATTACGCAGATTACAGAGCGCAAATATTAGAAAATGAATTTGGAGGCTTGCTACTTAAGGTCAATGACAATGAATTATGGACACGTTTAATAGGAAGCTTTAATGCCTATAATATATTGGCAATTTATGGAGCTGCCGAATTATTGGGATTAGAAAAAGATGAAATCTTAAGATTAATTAGCGAACTCGATAACGTTTCAGGACGCTTTCAATATTTCATCTCAGATGAGAAAATTACAGCCATTGTTGATTACGCGCATACACCTGATGCACTAAAGAATGTATTGGAAACTATTAACAGTATTAGAACTAAGAATGAAGCATTGATTACGATTGTTGGTTGTGGCGGAGACAGAGACAAAACAAAGCGTCCTAAAATGGCACATATCGCGTCGGCTTTAAGCACGAAAGTCATTTTTACCAGTGATAACCCGCGAAGCGAAGTGCCAGAAACAATTATTGAAGACATGGAGAAAGGTGTTGAACCTCAAAATTTCAAAAAAACTTTATCCATAACAGATCGTAGACAAGCCATAAAAACAGCTTGTCAAATGGCAGATCCAAAAGATATTATACTAATTGCTGGAAAAGGACACGAAACTTATCAGGAAATCAAAGGCGAGCGCTTTGATTTTGACGATTATAAAACGGTACAAGAATTTTTAAAACAATTACAAAAATAGATGCTGTATTACTTATTTGAATATCTCGAACAACAATTCCAGTTTCCTGGTGCGTCTCTATTCGGTTTTTTAACCTTTAGAGCTGCAGTAGCTATTATTTTGTCATTGTTGATCTCTACAATTTATGGTAAGCGTATTATTCGATTTTTACGGAAGAAGCAAGTTGGTGAGACGATTAGAGATTTAGGTTTAGAAGGGCAAGTTGAAAAAGCTGGCACACCTACTATGGGAGGAATCATCATCATTTTGGCGACGCTTATTCCGGTATTGTTGTTGGCCAAGCTCGAAAACATTTACGTCATACTTCTCATCATTACAACATTATGGATGGGAACGATTGGATTTATCGATGATTACATCAAAAAGTTCAAGAACGATAAAGAAGGTCTAAAAGGAAAATTCAAAGTGTTGGGTCAAGTTGGCTTGGGTCTTATTGTTGGATTGACTTTATACTTCCATGATGACGTCACCATAAAGGAGGAGTTACCAATACAGGAGCAAAGAGCGTTGCTTGCCGAAAATCCTAATTTGCCTGAAGCGCAGCTATTCGATGTGGCAAAAAAGTCCACCAAAACAACAATACCTTTTGTAAAAAATAATGAATTTGATTATTCGGATTTAATTACTTGGATAAACCCAGATCTCGAAGAATATGCCTGGATTATTTTCATTTTGGTTGCTATAACTATTGTTACGGCAGTTTCCAATGGTGCAAATCTTACTGATGGTATTGATGGTCTGGCTGCAGGCACTTCAGCAATTGTGGTACTTACCCTAGGAATTTTTGCTTGGGTTTCTGGTAATATCATATTCTCAAAGTATCTCGATATTATGTATATCCCTCAAGTTGAGGAAATCACAATATATATAGCAGCATTTGTAGGAGCGTTGATCGGGTTTCTATGGTACAATGCTTATCCTGCACAAGTATTTATGGGTGATACAGGAAGTTTAACCATTGGAGGAATTATTGCAGTCATCGCGATTGCGGTGAGAAAAGAATGGCTGATTCCTGTGTTATGTGGCATTTTTCTGGCTGAAAATTTATCAGTGATGATGCAGGTGAGCTACTTCAAATACACAAGGAAGAAGTATGGTGAAGGAAAGCGGATTTTTAAAATGTCGCCTTTGCATCATCATTATCAAAAATCAGGATATCACGAAAGTAAAATTGTAACGCGATTTTGGATTATTGGCATTTTACTAGCCATTATCTCCATTGTGACATTGAAAATTAGATAATGAAACGTTTGGTAATTCTTGGAGGAGGAGAAAGTGGAGTGGGAACTGCGCTTTTAGGAAAAGCAAGAGGGTACGATGTATTTGTTTCCGATAAAAGTGAAATAAAAAAAAAATATAAAGACGTTCTTTTAAATAATGAGATTGAATTTGAAGATAGACAGCATACAGAATCAAAAATTCTAAGTGCAGATATCGTCATGAAAAGTCCAGGTATTCCTGATAAAGTGGCTTTGGTGAAACAAATTCGTGAGGCTGGTATTAAAGTAGTTTCAGAAATTGAATTTGCTTCAATATACACGGATGCAACCTTGGTCGCTATTACTGGTAGCAATGGTAAAACAACTACGGCAACATTAACGCATCATTTGCTCACACAAGAATTAGATGTTGGATTAGCAGGAAATATAGGTGACAGCTTTGCGAAACAAGTGCTTGAGGAAAATCATAACAATTATGTCTTGGAAGTCAGTAGTTTTCAGTTAGATGATATTTATGAATTTCAGCCAAAAGTCGCGATTCTAACGAATATCACACCAGATCATTTAGATCGCTACGATTACAAGTTTGAAAATTATATCGCCTCAAAATTTAGAATTGTAGAGAATCAAACGGAAGACGATTATTTCATCTATGATGCAGATGACGAGGTGATTTCGGAATGGCTCGAAAACATTCAAATTCAATCTAAAAAATTGCCTTTTTCATTAAATAAAATAATTGAGGAAGGCGCCTATTACAAAGACAATACGATAATAATAACAATAGATAACAATCAAATCATTATGCCAACAGACAACATAACATTAGAAGGTAAACATAACATTAAGAATGCAATGGCAGCCTCTACTGTGGCGCATTTACTCAAGATTAGAAAACAAACCATACGTGAGAGTTTAGAGAACTTTCAAGGTGTTGAACATCGATTAGAGCACGTGTTAAAAATCAATAAAGTGCAATATATCAATGATTCTAAAGCCACGAATGTTAATGCAACATACTTTGCCTTGGAAAGCATGGATGCACCTACGGTTTGGATTGTTGGTGGTGTAGATAAAGGCAATGATTATAAAGAATTATTTCCGTTTGTAAATGAAAAGGTAAAGGCGATCATTTGTCTAGGTGTTGATAATGAAAAGCTATTCAAAGCCTTTGGGAACATGGTAGATGTTATCATTGAAACACAATATATGAGTGAAGCGGTTAAGATAGCTTATAAGGTTGCTGATGCTGGGGATAATGTGCTATTATCACCTGCGTGTGCTAGTTTTGATTTGTTTGAGAATTATGAAGATAGAGGACGTCAATTCAAAAATGCAGTACGTAATTTATAGTAATAACTGTAAAGATGAATTAGGGGATCATCTATAAAACAAAAGGTTAAGCGTGCGAAATATATTTTCACAGATAAAAGGAGATAGAGCCATCTGGGCCATAGCTACATTGTTGGCAATTTTTTCGTTTTTACCAGTGTATAGTGCGGCGAGTAATTTGACAGATTATGGTGAGAGCGGTAGTACGATTTCCTTTTTTGTGAAGCATTTTATGCATTTGTCTCTTGGATTTGCAATTATGTTCGCTGTACACAAAATTCCATATAAATATTTTAAAGGGCTATCAATTATATTGATTCCGGTCGTTTTAGTATTGTTATTAATTACGATTTTACAAGGATCTACAAATTCAGCAGGTACCAATACTAGCAGGTGGATCAATATTCCTGTGGTAAATATGTCATTTCAAACATCAACATTAGCTGCAGTCGTTTTAATGGTGTATGTAGCACGTTATTTATCAAAAATAAGAGATAAATCAATTTCCTTTAAAGATACGATCTTGCCACTTTGGATTCCAGTTTTTTTTATTTTAATATTAATTCTGCCTGCAAATTTTTCGACAACAGCCATCATTTTTACTATGGTAATGATGCTAACATTTATTGGGGGCTATCCGGTTAAATATCTATTAGTAATAATAGGAACAGGTATAATGTCCTTAATCTTATTCGTTTTAGTAGCTAAGGCTTTTCCTGAGGCTATGCCAAATAGAGTAGATACTTGGATGAGTAGGGTTGAAAATTTTTCAAATGCCGAGGATACCGAAGAAGATTATCAGATAGAACGGTCTAAAACTGCTATTGCATCAGGAGGTGTTTTTGGTCTTGGTCCTGGTAAAAGCCCGACTAAGTATATTTTACCACAATCATCATCAGATTTTATATTCGCAATTATTATTGAAGAGTATGGTTTAATTGGAGGCCTGCTTTTATTGATTTTGTATTCGTGGCTTTTATTTAGAATAGTTATAGTATCCCAAAAATCAGATACCGTTTTCGGTAAACTATTAGTGCTTGGAGTTGGTTTGCCTATTGTTTTTCAGGCCTTAATTAATATGGCGGTTGCCGTAGAGTTATTTCCAGTTACAGGTCAAACTTTGCCTCTAATCAGTAGTGGAGGAACATCTATTTGGATGACATGTTTGGCTATAGGAATCATTCTAAGCGTAAGTGCAAAACGACAAGAGATTAAAGCAAAAGAAATATTTGAAGGCGATAATCCTTTGGACATATTGAGTGAGACTATTTAATGGACAATTATAAATTCATATTATCTGGTGGAGGGACGGGAGGTCATATTTATCCTGCTGTGGCAATTGCAAACGAATTAAAGTCGCGCTATCCTAATGCTGAATTCTTATTTGTTGGTGCATCAGATCGTATGGAAATGGATAAGGTGCCACAAGCTGGATATGAGATAGAGGGATTGTGGATATCAGGAATCCAAAGAAAACTGACACTTAAGAACTTGGCGTTTCCTTTTAAGTTAATGACGAGCTTGATGCGTTCAAGAAATATTATAAAGACATTTAAGCCTGATGTAGTTATCGGGACTGGTGGATTCGCAAGTGGGCCATTGCTGCAAGTGGCAACCTCTAAGAACATACCAAGTCTTATTCAGGAACAAAACTCTTATCCAGGAATTACCAATAAACTCTTAGGGAAAAAGGTTAACACCATTTGCGTAGCATATGAAGGCTTAGAGAAGTTCTTCCCCAAAGATAAGATAAAGTTAACCGGTAATCCGATTAGAAAGGATTTACTAGAGGTTAAAGGAAAACATATTCAAGGTAAAGATGCTTTTACATTAATACATAGTAAACATATACTATTAGTTTTAGGTGGTAGTTTGGGCGCCAGACGAATTAATCAGTTAATAGAAGCAAACTTGGAGTTTTTTGAAGCTCAAAATGTTCAGTTAATATGGCAATGTGGCAAGTTGTACTATGATCAATACAAGCAATATAATGAGTTAAAACATGTTCAGGTACATGCGTTTCTCAATAATATGGATATGGCTTATGCTGCTGCGGATATCATTATCTCTAGAGCCGGGGCAATTTCTGTTTCAGAGTTGTGCATAGTTGGTAAGCCAACCATTTTTATCCCATCACCAAATGTCGCGGAAGATCATCAAACCAAAAATGCAAAAGCTGTAGCAGATAAAGATGGTGCTGTTCTTATTAAAGAAAAAGATCTTGATGCCGAATTCCAAAATCAATTTTCGGAATTGATTCGGAATGAAGACAAACGAAACGAATTAAGTAAAAATATTGAAGCTTTAGCCTTGGTTAATGCAACAAATGATATTGTAGACGAAGTTGAAAAACTATTAAAAAAGTAAATGAACCTAAAAACTATAAATAACGTTTATTTTATCGGTATTGGTGGTATCGGTATGAGTGCCTTGGCGCGTTATTTTATAGCTAATGGAAAACAGGTGGCAGGTTACGATAAAACGGTATCTGATATCACTAAGGCATTAGAGGATTTAGGAATAGATATTCATTTCAATGACGGTATTACTGAAATCGCATCAAAGTTTTTGAATAAGGAAGATACGTTGGTGGTTTATACACCTGCAATTCCAAATAGTCATTCCGAATTAACCTATTTCAGAAACAATGATTTCAAGGTTCTAAAGCGTTCTGCTGTTCTTGGCGAAATCACAAAACAGACTAAATGTCTTGCAGTAGCTGGAACGCACGGTAAAACTACAACTACTAGTATCCTGGGCCATTTACTCAATTTTTGTAATGAGCCTGTTACGGCATTTTTAGGAGGAATTAGTGAGAATTATAATTCAAATCTAATATTGAATGGTACAGAGGTTACTGTCGTTGAAGCCGATGAATTCGATCGTTCATTTTTAACCCTATCGCCGGATTTGGCATGTATAACCTCTATGGATGCAGATCATTTAGACATTTACGGCGATGCTTCGGAGCTCATAAAAAGTTTCAAGGATTTTTCAGAATGTATTAAGACGAACGGAAAGCTTTTTGTTAAAAATGGATTACCGCTAGAAGGGATAACCTATGGCGTTGAAGACGATTCTGATTATAGCGCTCAAAACGTAAGAATACTAAATGGAAGTTACTTGTTCGATGTGCAGACACCGAATGGATTATATAAAGATTTTGAATTTAACCTACCGGGTAGACATAATCTGTCGAATGCAATAATTGCCTTAGCGATGGCTGTCGATTACGGTTGCTCTCACAACCAGCTCGCTAAGGGATTAGCATCTTATAAAGGTGTAAAGCGCAGATTTACCTATCAGATTAGAACAGACGATTTCGTGTTTATTGATGACTATGCACATCATCCTGAAGAAATTAGTGCCGTTTATCAAGCGGTTAGAGAAATGTATACCAATAAAAAAGTATTGGTAATCTTTCAGCCACATTTATATAGCAGAACGAAAGATTTTGTTGATGGATTTGCAGAAAGCCTTTCAAATTTTGACGAAGTATTGCTTTTGGATATTTATCCAGCAAGAGAATTGCCAATAGAGGGAGTTACTTCTAAATGGTTATTGGAAAAGATAGAAAATCCCTGTAAAAAGTTGATTTCAAAATCAGAACTAATAGATGAAATAAAATTGTCCAGTGCACAAATAATACTGACTTTGGGAGCTGGGGATATTGGAGAGGAAGTAAAACATATTAAAGAAGCCTTTAGTCTTGCGAATTAACTATAACTATATAAAAATCATTGGATTACTGCTTTTGGTGGTTGGTTTGTTTGCGTTTGCTAGGAACAGAAATGATAACAGAAAGGTGACTGAACCACAGATACAATTCTTGGGAGAGAATAAATTGTTCATTACGGACGCCACTGTTAGTAAATTGTTAATACAAAATCAAGAGGCTGTTACGGGACAACCTAAAGAAATTATAGATTTGAACGAGTTAGAAACTGCCCTAAAGTCTAATTCAATGATAAAGAAAGCAGAAGTGTTTATGTCAGTAAACGGTGAGCTTTCAGCAGAAATTGAACAAAAACGACCTATTGCAAGAGTTAATACAAATGCATCATATTATATTGATGATAATGGATCATACATGCCTTTGTCATCTAATTATGCCGCAAGAGTACCGCTAGTTACTGGTAGTATTAAGAAAAATAATCTTGAAACAGTTTTTCAGTTTGCTAAAACTGTTGATGAAGATGAATTCTTAAAAAAGCATGTCATTGAGATTCGTCAGAATGACGATAGAACCATTGATTTTAAAATAAGAAAAAGTGATTTTATAGTTCATTTGGGAACTTTAGAAAAGCTAGAAAAGAAGATTAATAATTTTAAAGCTTTTTATCAAAAAGCTCTAAAAGATAAGATATTAGATAATTACAAGCTTGTGAATCTGAAGTTTGATAAACAAGTAATTTGCACCAAAACATAAACTATGGACAATCATAACATTTCGGTAGGTTTAGATATAGGAACCACAAAAATTGTGGCCATGATTGGTCGTAAGAACGAGTACGGTAAAGTTGAAATTCTCGGCGTAGGTAAATCCAAAAGTATGGGCGTACATCGAGGTGTGGTTAACAATATTACACAAACCATTCAATCTATTCAACAAGCCGTACAAGAAGCAGAAGCCGCGGCCTCGGAAAAAATTGAAGATGTAACAGTTGGTATTGCAGGACAACACATACGTAGTTTGCAACATAGTGATTATATCACAAGAGCAAACTCTGATATGGTTATTGATGAATCTGATATTGATCGTTTAATTAACCAAGTTCATAAGTTAGTAATGCTTCCAGGTGAAGAAATTATTCATGTGTTACCACAAGAGTTCAAGATTGATGGTCAAGCAGAAATAAAGGAGCCTATTGGTATGTATGGTGGACGATTGGAGGCTAATTTCCATGTTGTTGTAGGACAAGTCTCTTCAATTAGAAATATTGGACGTTGTGTTAAAAGTTCAGGTTTAGAACTCGAAGGTATCACGTTAGAACCTTTAGCATCTGCAAATGCCGTTTTAAGTCAAGAAGAAAAAGAAGCAGGAGTTGCATTAATAGATATAGGTGGTGGAACAACCGATTTAGCCGTTTTTAAGGATGGAATCATACGTCATACCGCTGTAATTCCATTTGGTGGAAATGTAATTACGGAGGACATAAAGGAGGGTTGCTCAATTATCGAAAAGCAGGCTGAATTATTGAAGATAAAATTTGGTTCAGCATGGCCAGGAGAGAACAAGGATAATGAAATAGTATCTATTCCTGGATTAAGGGGAAGAGAACCGAAAGAAATCACGTTAAAAAACTTATCAAAAATCATTCATGCAAGAGTCGTGGAAATTATTGAGCAAGTTTACGTTGAAATAAAGAATTACGGTCACGAAGAACAGAAGAAAAAATTGATAGCAGGTATAGTATTAACTGGTGGAGGTAGCCAATTAAAACACTTAAAACAATTAGTAGAATACATCACAGGTATGGATACCAGAATAGGTTATCCTAACGAGCATTTGGCAGGAGATAGTGATGACGATATAGCTAGCCCTTTGTTTGCCACTGCCGTTGGTTTGGTGATGGATGGCTTAAAGCGTCAAGATAGAAAGAAAGCAGAAGCTTTCGAGGAGGAAATCTTTAATGCCGCAGAGTTAGAACAAAGTGCTGAATTAGAGCAAGAAGTTGTTGTCGAACAAACGGTAAAAGAGCGTCGTTCGTTTTTAGACAAATTAACTGAACGCGTTAAAGAGTTTTTGGACAACGCAGAATGATATTGAAATTAATTAATCAAGACATATAAAATCCCATAATCTCAAAAAGTATGAGTAATAGTAACGAATTTGGAGATATCTCATTTGATTTACCAAAGCACCAATCTAATGTTATCAAAGTTATTGGCGTTGGTGGAGGCGGTAGCAATGCCATTAATCACATGTTTCAACAAGGTATAAAAGGTGTTGATTTTGTGATTTGTAATACTGATGCTCAGGCACTTCATAATAGTGGTGTTCCAAACAAAATTCAACTAGGTGTCAACTTAACGGAAGGTTTAGGTGCAGGAGCTAATCCAGATGTTGGAGAGCAAGCTGCTGTCGAGAGTTTAGAAGACATCCGCAGAATGTTAGATACCAATACCAAAATGGTATTTATTACTGCTGGAATGGGAGGAGGTACAGGTACAGGTGCTGCACCAATCATAGCGAAAATGGCTAAGGAGTTAGATATTCTTACTGTGGGTATTGTCACTATGCCATTCCAGTTTGAAGGTAAAATGCGTAACGAACAAGCACAGCGAGGCATAGAGAACTTGCGAGCACATGTAGATTCTTTAGTTGTAATTAACAACAACAAGCTTCGTGAAGTTTATGGAAACCTTGGTTTTAAAGCTGGCTTCTCAAAAGCAGATGAAGTGTTATCTACCGCTTCTAGGGGAATTGCAGAAGTAATTACACATCACTACACTCAGAACATTGATTTACGTGATGCTAAGACGGTATTGAGTAATAGTGGAACTGCCATTATGGGATCGGCAACTGCTTCTGGTCAAACCAGAGCTCAAGAAGCTATTATGAAAGCCTTGGATTCTCCTTTGCTTAACGATAATAAGATTACTGGTGCCAAAAACGTATTGTTACTTATCGTTTCTGGTTCTCAAGAAATCACTATTGACGAAATAGGTGAAATCAATGATCATATTCAAAATGAAGCAGGTCACGGCGCAAATATTATTATGGGTGTTGGTGAGGACGAATCTTTAGAAGAATCAATTGCAGTTACGATTATTGCGACAGGTTTTGATTTGGATCAACAGAACGAAATTTCTAATACAGAAACCAAGAAAGTAATCCATGCTTTGGAGGATGCTTCAGACAATGTAGATACTCAAGAAAAGGATCCAGCGATTATTACACCAGATATTGTTTTAGAGGAAGAAAATGAAACACCAGTTGTAAAACATGTGTTGATTGATGACAATGAAATTGAATCAGATGTCAATAATGATATGGATATTATTTCGACTACGGATTTGCTTCGAAATATGAATGTGTTATATGATGAGGTTTTGGATACTAAGGCTGAGGTTGAAATAGAACCTGAAGAATTTATCATAACACCAATTGAAAACAAAGCCGAAACACTAGACATAGAGCAAGAGGAAGAGCAAATTACATTGACGTTTGATTTACCAATTTCTAATAAAGCACAAGATATCGTTGAAATAACAGAATCTAGTGAAGAAAAAATGTTCTTCAGTTTAGATGATGAGGTTAAGGATATAAATGTCAATGAGCATGTTGAAATTATTTCGGTGACAGAAGTTAATGAAGAAGGTGAGAAGCGCTATGCCTTAGATGATTTCGAAACGTTTGAATCTTCAATAAATACTAATACAAAAGAAGCTGAAGTCAAAGAGGAAATTGTTTTTGAAAAGAAAACACTTCCTGAACAAGAGACAGAGGAATTTATTGAGGATACAATTGACCCAATGAACAGTCCAATTTCTGAACTTATTAAAGCACGTGCTGATGAGCGAAGAAAACACATGAAAGATTTTAACTATAAGTTCAATACGGCTAAAATAGACGAAATAGAAAAGGAACCTGCTTACAAGAGACAAGGCGTTAATTTGGAGGATGCACAGCATTCCTCTGAAACCAATGCTTCCAGACTATCTGTTGGTACCGATGATAACGACGATATTCAACTAAGAAGTAATAATTCATTTTTACACGATAATGTGGATTAGAATAAATTTAAGTTAATTGGTTAAACCATTGTTAAGCCCAAAAAGTGCCCTCAACTTTTTGGGCTTTTTGTTTTATGATGTTAGTTATTTCTGTTTTGACCTCTGACTTTTTTAGTATCTTCGCATCTTAATTAATGAAGTTAAATATGAGCTTACAAAATGACATCATGGCTGCTATGAAAACAGCAATGAAAGAGAAAGATCAAGTGGCCTTAGAAGCTCTAAGAGCTGTAAAATCAGCCATATTATTGGCTAAAACATCTGCTGGCGGCAATGATGAACTAAGTGAAGAAGATGAGCTTAAAATACTTCAGAAGTTGGTAAAGCAACGCAAGGATAGTGCTGCCATATATTTGGAACAAGATAGAAAGGATTTAGCGTTGCCCGAGATTGATCAAGCAGAAGTAATTAGTCTGTTTTTACCAGAGGCACTAAGTGAGGAGGAGATTGAAAAAGTTGTTGTAATGACTATAGATCATATTGGTGCAGAAAGTATGAAGGACATGGGTAGAGTTATGGGTATTGTCAATAAGGAATTAGCTGGTAGAGCCGATGGGAAGACAATTTCCACAATTGTAAAAGCTAAACTTTCTTAAATAAATTTAAGGCCACGTAGCTCAGCTGAATAGAGCACTGGATTTCGGCTCCAGCGGTCGTAGGTTTGAATCCTACCGTGGTCACGCATAAATACTTCAAAAGGAAAAAATGCCAAGCTTGCTTGAGCATTTTTTTGTTTGAAGTATTTTCAAGGCGGATCACCAAGGATGCGATAGCAATCCATTGTGAAACGTTTTGATATGAATTGGAATCGTCTTCTTTATACCAAGCTGCTTGAGCATTTTTTGTTTAAAGTATTTTCAAGACGGATCACCAAGGATGCGATAGCAATACTTTATTAAAGGTTCGTGGTTTGTAATTAAAAATCACAAAAAATCTTTCTATATTTAACAATGATCTACTTACAGGCAGCTCAATCTTCTGAAACTAACCCAACTTTAATTACTATTTTATTAATTGTTTTGGCATTAGTGATTCTAAGAAGATTTATCATTTATGTCGAACAAATCTATGCTTTAAAGTATAAAAAACCTTTCTTTCGCAATATCATTTTAGTTAAGAATCAGCTAACTGATAACCAGTTAAAACTTCTTGAAAAAGAATTCACTTTTTATAAAAACCTTAGTGATAAGGAGCAGGCAGTGTTTAGGCACCGAGTTGCAACATTTATAAAAAATAAAAAGTTCATAGGTAGAGAGAGTTTGGTTCCCAATGATGAAATAAGAACTTTGATATCTGCAACAGCCGTGATGCTAACCTTTGGTTTTAGAAAATATTTGATAGATTTAATTGAGAAGATAATAATTTATCCAGAAGCTTATTATTCAACATTAAATGACACTTACCACAAAGGTGAAATAAATCCTCAAATGAACGCTATCGTTTTTTCGTGGAAAGATTTTCAAGAAGGTTATCATATCGGTGATGACAACTTAAATCTTGGTATACATGAATTTGGACATGCCATTCATTTAAATGCTTTTAGTAAGGATGATATAAGTAGCTTAATTTTTCAGACGGGCTTTAAAAACCTTACAGACTACCTGCAGCAAAACCAAGCTGTAAGGCAAGATCTTATAGACTCAAAATATTTTAGAGCCTATGCCTACACTAACCATTATGAGTTTTTTGCTGTACTATTGGAGAATTTCATTGAAACACCTAATCAATTCAGGACTCACTTCCCAGAACTTTACAGCTTTGTGAAGCAAATGCTCAATTTTAAGTTCGCTCGCTTTTGAGTTGGACCTAGAGCTTTGCGCAGCTTTCAGTGAATATTAAAACCGGGCTTAGATATTACAATCTAAATAAGAATTGAATACTATATTGAAAATGATTATTTGGGTATTCGTCACCGCTATTACTATGGTTCAAAGCAAACTTACCTACACCTTGAAGTTTTATACCAAATTGTTTTCTAACATTAGGCCAAATCATCATACCACCACCAACATTGATCGAAATGTTGGTATCTTCGATAGTGAAAATACCTAATCCAGCGCTTCCATAAAAATCTATCCACTCGCTTCTAGGTAAAATAAATTCACCAAAATAGTATTTTACAGAGGAGTCTAAAGACCAATATGACAGATTTTCATCAGGAGGTCCCGCAGCATCCAGTCGTTCGTTTTCTTCAAATCCATTAAAGTTAAGAGCGATATCGAGAGAAAATAATTTAGCCCACCTTGTTTCCATACTCAAAGATATAGGAAATCTAAATGCCCAGTCTCCTGGTGAGTTAAAAGGGCCTTTGGTACCAAGAGAATTAACTGTATTGACACCAACTCCAAGTATATATTCTCCTCTTTCTATAGATCGATCTGATTGGGCAGACACTGTTACACCTAAAAAAAACACTAATAAAATTATGATATTTTTTTTCATCTGTATATAACTAAAAATAAATTTTTTATGCTTCAAAAATAGTATTTTCTTGTTAAATACGTCTTTTATCTTGCAGAAATATCTTGCAATATAAGTGTTTTCTGTAATTTTTATTAGATTTTATGAGATATATACGGGTACTAATAAATAGAAAGCTAGATTTTAGACACCTTACTACAATTCGTAACAACCTATATTTCATCGTTATTTTATGAGATAAACCTCTGATGCTAACTCTTTCATTGGGTGAATCAAGGGTGAATTCATTAAAGTAAATATTTGCTATTTCAAAGTAGGCCTGACATATTTTTGACTGGCATAAACGAGACATCATTACCTCATGTTTGTATGTCTTTAGTGAAATAACATCGTAAAGCGATTTAAAATGTACTCCATTATAATAGTAACCTTTGTCATTTACTTGCCAACTTAAAATTTGATGTTTGTTTAAGTGCAATGAACTAGGAATAGCAACTCCATCTGAAAAGATTTTATTATTAAGCACTGTTTTTGCATCCAATAACGACCTGTAAGGTATGTTCAAGAGTTCTTCATGCAGTTCTATTGCTGCCAGTTCTTTAGATGATATTAGCCTGTCAAGATGCCTATAGTTGATTTTTTCATAAGCAAATCCAAACGTTTTATCATAGCCACTTTCATTAATTAGTGCGAATGCATGATTAAGCCTTGATTTTTCAATTAAGATGTCAATATCTCCAACCATTCGCTCTCCATTATTATCGTAACATCCGCTCACTAGAAGTGCAGCACCCTTTAAAAATACATGTTCGATGCTATGCTTATTGAGCAGCTTGGACAATGTATGTACTTGTTTAATGATAGACTTATTTCTATTTCTATTTATCGTTGTAATTTCGTCTAGATACGTATTTAAGTCATCTGGTAGTACGTGAAGAAGTTTTCTTGCTTTCAACCTACAATAAATTGCAGGCAATACTAAATGCTTACTGGCCTCTTTGACTATAGAATCCCAATTAAATCCTGGCCTGTTTAGGCGTTTTTCTAATATATTATTTTGAGTTTCAAAACTTAGAATATGTGCGATATGATGATATGTATCGGCTAGGTTGGCCATAATTTAACTAATATACATAATGTTAGTTTCTGAGTTCATCAAATAGAACAGATAACCTATTAATTACACTTTTGGTATCACTGTAAGTAAGCTGATATAATTCTGATTGTTCTAGCCAATCAATAAACTGTTTTGCGTAAGCTTGGTTTGGAGATAACCATGAATCTGGAATTAATGTCTCTAGTACCTTTTTTATTGAAATACTATCTAATGTAGTTTCCGATTCATTTTTGTAATTGACCATAACTATTGCCTTGCAAGGATAATGATCCTTTTTTGGCTTTTCGAAAGGTACATGTTTTATAAGTCCTTTAGATTTATTGAAATATGTTGTGGGCAAATTTTCAAAACCATCGATTATGTTTTTCAACCTATCAAAAGCGCCCTGTTTTATGGATAGAGCAGAATGATTGCGATAGATATTTAAGTCTCTTGAAAGCATTGGTGAGACATCATCAGCGACTAATTCATAACCATTAGCGGCTAATAAGGCGCATAATGTGCTCTTTCCTTTTCCAGACTTGCCAATAATAAGAATTGAATTCCTGCCATCAGCTATAGTAGATCCATGAAAAGTACCTAGCCAATCTGTTTCAGCTTTATTGTTTGCCAATGATATTAGTTCCATGAAAAATTTACCCTGTAATAAATGGTAGTCTCTCTTAGGGATAGAGGTGATAAGCGTTTCATTTATAAACAGACATAAAAAGTCTTCTTCCAAGTATATATCAAATATAACTTCGGCTTTAGTATTATTTTTCACTTTGAGGTGAGCGATAGAAGGATGGATGGTTTTCTCTACCAGTTTGGAATCAAAGAAAATTTCTATTTTTTGATTCTTAATTTTATATTGTCTACAAATATTCCGAAATGAAGCTTTAAACTTTGGGCTATTTTTTTTAGTCGGCTTAGATATTAAGTTGCAAGCTTGCAAATAATTCTCAATATTCCGCGAAATCACACTAGCATCAGATTTACTATCGATCATAGCTAGTTTAGAGCTAAATTCATCAAAAGAATTTGAGTCAAAATAAACATCTAAAATCATCTTAAATTCAGACTCTACAACACTGTAATTGTTAGATGTGGAGTACCATAATACCCAATAAGGACTAAACAACCTTTTATATGTTGGTGCCAAGTCGTTATTCAAAACACTTTGTAAAAGTAATTAGTCGAAAGGATTCCCTCCTGGATCTGGAGAGGTCTGTTGAGCTTTAAGCGGATTTAAAATCACGAATGTCCCTACAGCGGTTAGCGCCGCATACTTCCCCATTTTTTTAATGGCATCCTTACGTGTGATCTTATCTATATTGTTTTCTTTCTTCATGGCGGTAGCCTAAATTTGGTTCAAAAATAATAAAATAATTTATTTATTGAGGGAAAAAATAAAAAGGTTTGTTACAAAATAAGCATTAAGTATTTTTAAAGTGAGACTATTTAGTCTATAAACAGACCTTACTGAGACCAATATATATAAATAATCTCACTTTAGTGATACTTATGTAAGAAATTACTGTTGCATTTTTTAAGCGTACTGCATAAACTCCAGTGTTCAAATAGTCAACATTAATACTATTTCTTTATTTTAAGGCTCTTAAATCTAAATCTATTTTAAAATTACTTTTTGCGTTCTAGTGGCTTCACTATTCTGTAATTGTACGATGTAAACGCCAGAAGTCAGATTTGATACATCAATACTGTGTCTCGTTGCATTAGAGCTTAATTGAGATGTAGTCATTATTCTACCCTGAATATCTATAACTTGTAGTACGGTGTTAGACTCTAATTGCCCCTTGACTACTAGTTGTTTCGGGTTTGCAATAGCGAAAATTTCTAATCCGTTTAAAATATCATCTGCTACTCCAAGTTGCTCACGCGAGAAGTGTATATAAAAACGACCTGTATCTGCTAAGGCAGTACTTGGTGTTATATTGTAATCTCCAGCTCTTAAATCAGTAAAAGTATTGTTTAAATTATCTTCCAAAAATATCGAAACATCTTCAGGTATATTAGTATCTGCTATAGAGAATTTGATTTGTTCACCTTGCAATGCGTTAACACCTATCGGAATAATAATATTATCTAAGGCATCGTAATCTACAGATTGTACAGCCATATCTTTATTCAAGTTATCTTCAACCAAATGGGAGTAGATGGCGAAATCAGGGGTCTGCTCATTAAAAATGACAGCATCATATCCAGCATCCATACCTAAACTTGCATTTTCGTTGAAATATAAATCTGTTCTAAATTTTTTCTCATTACCTGAAAGCTCTAAATTTAAATATGCATTAATAGGCACGACCTCAGCGTCTCTACCAAGAATAAAATCATCTGAAGTGCCAATAGAGCGCATAGCGGGTGTGAAAGAAATTGTACCACCACCAGCTGCGGAAGCTACTAAAAATCCTTGTCCTGGTGTAATTACTGCTCCCATATTGGCATCTGAGTAGCCTTGATTCCAGACTGTAAACCCACTTGTTAAATCACCTGGATAGCCATAAACACCAGAGCTACCAGGGTCAAACAAACTATTATTAGCATCTAAGAAATCACTAAGGCTTAAATAGGACGGATAAGGATTTCCTATAAGATTAAAAATACTTCCTGTACCAACAGTAATAGGAACCGAAACATTACCTGTTTCTACATCACCAACAAAAGTAAACAGAGAGCCACCAGGAGTCGTAGAGGCTGTTCTGTAGCCAATTCCTGGCTCTACAGGATCTGTAAGATTAGAATCATTATAATTTACATAGGCATTTTCATTATTGTCAAATGGACCAAACAAAAATGACGGTACAGTATTAATGGTACCTGTTGGAATAACAGGATTAGCATTTGCTAAAGCTTGGAAATCTTGGTTCGAATTTGTAACAGGCGCTGCAATTAAATCATTCTCACCAGTTGTAGCACCAGGTATGCTTTGAAATTGGTTAACATGTCTATTATAAGTGACGTCACCAGAAGAAGTACCATTCACAATTAAACTAGAGTAGGTGTCTGAAGTTGAAGTAAGTTCTAGGCTGCCATTATTTACTAAATCACCATTGATTGTTAGTGATTGAGCTACAGTAATTATAGTTTGCGCACCAACGTTTACAATAAAATCATTAATTTGAACATTCCCTATTACACTGTAGGTACCATCAATTACTAGTGCATCTTGAGCTCCAGTTGTAGCATCTGGTTCTATATTATCTTTCCATCCACCTATATCTGTGTAAACTAAACCATCAAATTCGCTAACTATTCTAAAATTGTCAAACCCTGAATAACCGTCTGTACGATTATTTCTTAATCTTACTTGTAGTCCTACAGTAGTATTACCATCTGGGACATCAATTTTTACTCTACCTTGATCATCGTTGATTGATCCGTTACCGTCAAAAACGGTTACCCAACCACCACTAGCGCTGCCATTGATAAACAAACGATATTGTATGTCATTGGCGTTGTTATTGTAACCCACAACTTGCCAATCAAATTCTATTCTTACCTCATTATAAACACTAATATCAATATTAGCAAAAGTCAAGACTGCAAAGGGATTGTTGACATCATTTAAATCATTTTCACCAAATATCTCATCAGAGAATAAAGGGCTATCTATTGGAGCCGCATCTACTAGAGCAATTTCACCAAAATATCCTATAGTATCACCCCAATCTGCAACAGTTCCGAATGGTGGAATAGAAGTGGTGTATGTCCAATTCGTGGCAGTATCAAAATTTTGTCCAGCAATACTAATGAGCGGACCATTAATATCAAACACTGTACTACTGCCTGATAAGGAAGGTGAAGTTGAAGTGGCTATAAGATTTCTATTGGCCTCTTCTGCGGTAAAAACAACATTGTCTAAAGTCGCGAAACCGTTTACCATATCATAAGTTTCACCTACAATACTACTTGCCCCAAAGGTTGTCGTCACATCAATTCCAGTAATATTTGCATCCAAATCTCTGTTAAGATTAGCATCTACAGCTTCAATCGTGGGGTATGGGACCATAACTTCGGATTGGTTGCCATCAGTTGGTTGTTGCACAAATTGAAATTGATCAGCTGTAACTTCGATTCTATTATCATCTCCTGCAATAGAAGTTTCAGCAGCACCTGCATCACCCGAAGCAAATAAAGAACTTCCAGTAGCTGGAGTAGTAACTGAATTAACTGTCAATTGTATTTGCTCGTTATCTGTAACAGTCGATTTAAATGTTGCAAATACAAAAAAGTCTTTTGTGTTATCATCAGGGGCAATTAAATTTAATCCGGTAAAAGTTGTGAGATCTGTTACACTAGTAACTTCGGCTACATTTACAAAGCCATCAAAAATTGCCAGTGCCGCAATATTCTCACTGTTTTCTACATCAAAAGTAATTGAGTTTAACGTTGTAGCGTCAGTATCAGAATCAGGTGAAGATGCTCCGCCATCTCTAATTGTAAAAGCGCCTATAGCTATAGAATTAGGAGATGGAAATGCACTTAATCCAGAAGTCGCATTAAAAGCAGTATAGTCGATATTGGTACTAGGAACTCCAGGAAAAGAAGCAACAATAATATCTGATTCTATGCTATTAGTTGAAGTTGAAGTAACCGTACCTACAAGTCTAAGACCAGGAGATGGTACGGCAGGAGATATATCCCAAGCATTATTTTGTATTACACGTAACCAACCACCATTAGTAGTTGCGCCCCATGCATAAAGCCTAAAAGTTATGGTGCCTGATACTCCTGATAAGACTCCTAGACCAGGTAAATTAAAATTAGTAGTCGTAAGAGATGCCAGTGTTTGAGACCCACTTGGAAGTGCTATACCCGCAGAAGTAAAGCCATCTAAACTATAAAAAATTTGCCATTCACTTGGTCCATTTCCGTTTCTTCTCAGGCGAATATCTAATTCGTCCAAAGCAATTTCAAAAGTTGTATTTGCAGTAACTGACCATTCGATGTAATCATTATTGGCTTCGGCTGTCGCTTGGTCACCACCAATTGTCCATCCATTAGAAGTAAAATTTGCGTTACCTGAATTGCTAAGCGCTATACCAGTGCCACGAGTAAATCCAATTGAAGACACAGTTGAAATGTTGTCAGTGGCAGTAGGCCCAACAATATTAGGTCGATCTATGGTTGTAAAAGTCTGACTAAATCCGAGTCCTACCGTTAATACAGTGGCAATTAACAAGAAAATGTAATTTTTTTTCATTTTTTTAAATTTTAAATTTAAAAAACACTTACATATCTTATTGATAAGTAAGGTTTTAAGCAAATTGAGGGTTTGGCAAAGGTAACAAAATTTGGGAAATATCATATTTTTTATCGGAAATACCTAGGCAAATATGAATTAGTTGGAATGATTTTAAAATTTCCAATATTAAGAGACTTTAGTTTAAAGTTGACTTTCAATTATAAAGTCTTCAGATTTGTTTTAGATTTGCAAAATGATTGACCAATTGCTAAAATTGGTTAATAAACCTAAATCAAGTAATTTTAAAATGAGTAAAGTTGCATTTATCACAGGGGTAACAGGTCAGGATGGCGCTTACCTCAGTGAATTTTTGTTAAAGAAAGGTTATAGGGTACATGGCTTAAAGCGTCGTTCCTCACTCTTCAATACGGATAGGATAGATCATTTGTATCAGGACCCTCATGTAGATAATCGCAATTTTCATCTCCATTATGGAGATATGACAGATAGCACAAATCTTATCAGATTGATTAAGGAAATTCAGCCTGATGAAATATATAACCTTGCAGCAATGAGTCACGTGGCAGTATCATTTGAAATGCCAGAATATACAGGTAATGCCGATGGATTGGGTACGCTCAGAATATTGGACGCAGTTCGTTTACTTGGACTTGAGAAAAAGACAAGGATATATCAAGCCTCAACATCCGAATTATATGGTAAGGTACAAGAAGTTCCTCAGACAGAAACTACGCCATTCTACCCGCGTTCACCTTATGCAGTTGCTAAAATGTATGCGTATTGGATTACTGTTAATTATAGAGAAGCTTATGGTATGTATGCTTGTAATGGTATATTATTTAATCATGAGTCGCCAATACGCGGTGAAACTTTTGTCACAAGAAAAATCACAAGGGCCGTTTCAAGAATTGCATTAGGGCTGCAAGACAAATTCTATTTAGGCAATTTAGATGCTCAGCGTGATTGGGGACATGCTAAAGATTATGTACGTATGATGTGGATGATATTACAGGCAGAGGAAGCTGAAGACTGGGTCATAGCTACAGGGAAAACAACTACTGTGCGCGATTTTGTGCGCATGAGCTTTGCACAGATTGGTGTAGACTTAGAGTTTAAAGGCGAGGGGGAAACAGAAAAAGCTTATGTCTTAAAATGCAATAATCCTAATTACCAATTAGAAACAGGCAAAGAAGTCTTGGCCGTAGATCCAAGATATTTTAGGCCTACTGAAGTAGATTTACTTATTGGTGATGCTTCAAAAGCAAAAGAAAAATTAGGCTGGGAATGCAAGTATGATTTGCAAGATTTGATAACAGATATGATGCAAAGCGACTTAAAGTTAATGAAAGAACAGCAGTACCTTGAAGATGGAGGCTATAAAACCATGAATTATTTTGAGTAAAATAATAAATAAAGATTCAAAAATATATATAGCAGGTCATCGAGGTATGGTTGGTTCTGCTATTTGGCGCGCTTTAGATTCAGAAGGTTATAGTAATTTAATTGGAAAAACGAGTAAGGAGTTAGATCTTAGAAATCAATTGGCGGTCAATAGATTTCTTAACACTGAACAACCAGATGTTATTATAAGCGCTGCAGCGAGAGTTGGAGGTATTTTGGCTAACAATGACAACCCATATCCATTTCTAATGGAAAACCTTCAAATTCAAAATAACCTGATTGACGGCGCACATAAAGGAGAAGTGGCTAAGTTTATTTTTTTGGGAAGTTCATGTATTTATCCAAAATACGCACCGCAACCTTTAAAGGAGGAATATCTTTTAACAGATAGTCTGGAGCCAACTAATCAATGGTATGCTCTAGCCAAGATTGCAGGCGTAAAAGCGTGTGAAGCGATAAGAAAACAATACGGAAAGGATTTTGTGAGTCTAATGCCTACAAATTTATATGGACCAAATGATAACTTTGATTTAAATAATTCTCATGTATTACCGGCAATGTTAAGGAAATTTCACGAGGCCAAGGAAAATGATCATTCACCAGTAACACTGTGGGGAAGTGGCACTCCAATGCGTGAATTTTTGCATGTTGATGATTTAGCTCAAGCAGCATTGTTTGCCTTAGAAAATGTCTTGCCTGACCATCTTTATAATGTTGGTACTGGTACTGATTTGACTATTAAAGAATTGGCAAATGCAATTCAAAATGTTGTTGGTCATAATGGCGGTGTGGTTTGGGATACTAGTAAACCAGACGGGACACCAAGAAAGCTAATGGACAGCTCAAAATTGCAAGCTATAGGTTGGCAGCCAACAATTGGTTTAAAACAAGGTATTGCCAAGACCTACCAATGGTATTTAAATAGTACGGAAATTAAAATAAATAACCCTATATGAAAAACTTTGCCCTAATAGGTGCTTCAGGTTATATCGCACCAAGACATATGCGTGCCATTAAGGATACTGGAAATCGATTAATAGCTGCATTAGATCCATATGATGGTATTGGCATCATGGATAGTCATTTTCCTGAGGCTAGTTTTTTTACGGAGTTCGAGCGCTTTGACCGCTTTGTAGATAAATGGCATCGTGATAGCGGAAATAAAATTGAGTATGTCTCCATCTGTTCGCCAAACTATTTACACGACTCACATATAAGGTTTGCTTTAAAAAATGGTGCAGATGCCATTTGTGAAAAACCGCTAGTTTTAAATCCTTGGAATATTGATCAATTAAGACTAATTGAAAAGGAAACAGGGCAAAAGATTTATAATATACTTCAATTAAGATTACATGATTCAATTATCGCATTAAAAAAAAGAATTGCAAAAGAACTCAAAGAGAATCCAAATAAAGTTTACGATATAGATTTGACCTATCTCACTTCTAGAGGTAAATGGTATTTTGTATCGTGGAAAGGGGACCAAACGAAATCGGGTGGTATTGCTTCTAATATAGGTGTTCACTTTTTTGATATGTTGTGTTGGATTTTTGGTGAAGTAGAAGAGAATAAAGTACATTTAAAAACTGCTGACGCCAATGCAGGTTATTTAAAGTTAAAAAATGCCAATGTAAAATGGTTTTTATCTGTTAATTACGATTATATCCCTAATGAAATCAAAGATAAAGGGTTAACAACCTTTAGATCTATAACGGTTAATGGAGAAGCGATTGAGTTTAGCGGTGGATTTACGGAATTGCATACACGCAGCTATGAGCAGATTATTAAGGGCAATGGCTTTGGTTTAGATGAAGCCTATGGCTCTATAAATACAGTGTCTCAAATAAGAAATTTAGAACCGTTGGGTCTAGTTGGAGATTATCATCCGTTTTGTAAAAAGATAAAATAATGGCAGACCATTTTGTACATGAATCTAGTTATGTTGATGAGAATGTTAGCATAGGAGACAATACCAAGGTTTGGCATTTTTCGCATATACTGTCAAATACAACTATTGGTAAAAATTGTTCTTTTGGACAAAATTGTGTGGTTGGACCAAGAGTTAATATTGGAAATGGTGTCAAGGTACAAAACAATATCTCCATTTATGAAGGTGTAGAAATAGAAGACGATGTGTTTTTGGGCCCCTCTATGGTATTTACAAACGTTATCAATCCCAGAAGTTTTATTGTGAGACGAGAAGAATTTAAAAAAACACTTCTCAAGCGTGGCTGCTCTGTAGGCGCTAATACGACTATTGTATGTGGGAACACTATTGGTGCATATGCCTTTATTGGTGCAGGTACAGTAGTGACTAAAGACGTACCGAATTACGCTTTGATTGTCGGTAATCCATCTCGTCAAATCGGATGGGTCAGTAAGGCAGGTCATAAATTGATTTTTGACGAAAAGGGTATTGCTACTTGCAAGGTATCGCAAGAAACTTACATGTTGGAAAACGGCAAGGTGAGAACACTATAATTACCACTGGTAGACCATTGAAAAATACTCTTAAATTCATACAACGCTTAAAGGCATCTTTATATGTGCGCAATGTAGCCACCTTGGCCGGGGGAACAACCTTTGCCCAGGCCATATCTGTGTTTACGGCACCCATTTTATACCGTATTTATTCTAAGGTAGATTACGGGACTTTAGGATTGTACATGGCTATTGTGGGTGTTGTTGGGGTGTTTTCAACATTTCAATATTTTCAACCTATTTTGTTAGAAAAAAATGATGATGATGCCAAGAAAGTGATGTGGCTAAATCGCCTTATTAATTTGGTAACTACATTAGCTGTATTGCTGTTAGTGCTTTTATTTGGTGACAATCTTTCGAGATTATTAGGAAATGAAAAGTTAATGCCATGGCTTTATTTAGCGCCGATATCGATATTTTTTTCGGGACAAGGTCAGATATTTGGCATATGGGCCAACAGAAAGAAGAAATACAAAATATTATCGTTTAATACCATATTAACGGCAGTATTGGTGCCTTTGGTTTCTATAACTATTGGGCTATATAACAACGGGCCATTGGGTTTGTTTCTGGGCTTGTTGATAAGCCATGTGGTGCCACCAATTGTGTTACTTATTAGGTTAACAAAGTATGATGATCTAGGACTAAAGTATTTTGATTGGGAGGTTATTAAAGGAAAAGCCAAAGAGCACAAGAACTTTCCAAGTTACACCCTGCCTTCTGCTTTCATTAATAGACTGACCAATCAGTTACCAGTATTTATGTTGAGTGCTTATGCTGGGCCAGCGGTAGTTGGTGTCTATAATCTCTGTGTACGTATGTTGGGCTTGCCCATTAATTTAATTGGTAATGCCATCACTAGGGTGTTTCAGCAAAAGGCTGTGGAAGAATACAATGAAAGAGGTGATTTTAAAAATGTGTTTGTTAAAACTTTTAAAACACTGAGCCTAATTGCCATACCGGGCTTGATTCTTATTTTGATATTAGGGCCAAAGCTTTTTTCTTTTGTCTTTGGTCCTGAATGGCGAGAAAGCGGCGTTTTTGCTCAAATTTTAATCATTATGTTTGCTTTAAAGCTTATAATATCACCTCTATCATATGCATTTTATATTAAGAAGAAACTCAAAGAAGATATGTTCTTACATTTGTATATTTTGGTTTCTATGGTGATTATATTTTTAATTGGCTTTAATACGACTGATAATCACAAGAATGTAATACTTTTATACGCGATTAATTATTGTTTAATATATTCGGTCTATTTAACAAGGGCTTATAATTTGTCTAAAAAATAATTATTAGTGAAAATCTCAATATTTGAAAGGTATCTATATCTAATTACACCAAACTTTTTGTTAAGAAAACTTCTACCGTTTTTTGATAAATTTGATTTTTTAAAGAAGACCAAAAAGACCCAAACTCCTATAACATTTGATTTGTGGTATAATCAAAAAGTTAAAGGACATTGCAAGCAGGCCTATTGGCCTGTTCATTCAACCAGTAGAGTATTTAATCCAAAAAACATCTATTGTGGTATTGAAACTAGCCCTGGATACAGTCAAGGCAACTATATTCAGGCAATTGGTAAAATTTATATAGGCGATTATACTCAAATTGCACCAAACGTAGGTATTATTAGCGCGAACCATGAATTAGAAGATAATAGAAAACACATAGTAAAAGATGTAAAGATAGGGAAGTACTGTTGGATTGGTTTTGGGGCTGTTATTCTACCAGGAGTAGAATTAGGAGATTACACAATCGTAGGTGCTGGCGCTATTGTGACAAAAAGCTTCAAAGAAGGTTATTGTGTTTTAGCTGGGAATCCTGCAAAATTGGTTAAACGTCTAAATAAAGCGGAATGTATTTATCATAAAAGTGACAATGAATACAATGGGTATATAAAAAATACTGACTTCGAAGATTTTAGAAAGAAAAATTTAAATGTCTAATGTTGGTGATTATAGACTACAAAGTAGGTAATTTAACCTCGGTTCAAAAGATGTTAAAGAAAGTAGGTTGCAGTGATGCTGTAATTTCTTCTGACCCAGAGGTTATTGTAAAAGCCTCAAAGCTCGTCTTACCAGGTGTAGGGCATTTTGATTATGGCATGAAACAGCTAAAATTATCTGGTTTAATTGATGTGCTTAACACACAAGTTGTAGAACATAAAATCCCAATTTTGGGTATTTGTTTGGGAGCGCAGTTATTGACCCGAGGTAGTGAAGAGGGCAGTGAAAAAGGCTTAGGCTGGATAGAGGCAGACACCATTTTGTTTGATCAAAGCAAATTTGACCAAAAGTTAAAAATCCCGCACATGGGCTGGAGTAATGTTAATTTTAATAGCGATATACCCTTGTTTAAGGATATGCCTCTAGCATCTCGCTTTTATTTTGTTCATAAATATCATATGGTTTGTGATGAAGGAGCGGACAATTTAGTTTCGGCAAAATATGGCTATAAATTTGCAGCTGGAATAGGTAAAAACAATATTATAGGCGTTCAGTTCCACCCCGAAAAAAGTCATAAATTTGGTATGCAACTTATGCGTAATTTTATAACATATTATTAATTTTGAAAGGCAGACTACCTGATTTTATGATTATAGGCGCCATGAAAAGTGGCACCACTAGCTTACATGACTATCTTGGTAAGCATCCTCAGATATTTACATCCAAAGTAAAAGAGATTCATTATTTTGCTAATGATAAGTATCAGAAATACGATTTAGAATGGTACAAAAATCACTTTATATCCGAAAAGAAAATAGTGGGCACTTCACCACAAAACTATACGAAGTGCCATAACAAATATTATCAAGACATACCAGAGCGCATTAAGAAGCATATTCCGGATATTAAGCTTATTTATATCTTAAGAGATCCGATAGAACGCTACAAATCTCACATACTCGAGAATTATTACGGCGAACCTAAAAAAGATATGGTGTATAATATCCAAACCAATCAATATGAAAAAACAGGATTGTATCATTACCAGCTTCAAGAATATTTGAAGTACTTTGATTTAAGCCAAATTCATATCTTAACCTTAGAAGATTTAAGGGACAATAGATTAGTTACCTTAAATAAAGTGTTTACATTTTTAGGGGTACAAAATATAGAAGATGAAAGGCTGTTTGATTTTGTGAGCAATGACCATAGAGCAAAGGCACTGCCCTACAATGTAATAAGTACTATACCTTATAGAGCCTTACATAAGTTTTCTCCAAATTTTGCAAAAAAAATAGTATCAAGTGAGTTGCTCAGAAAAATTATTTTTAAAAAAGGGAAAAAGAGACATTTAAAACCCCAAGAGATTGAAAGGCTTAAAGTGGTATATAGTGAAGATAAAAAAGCCCTAGAGCAACTCACGGGTTTGTCTTTTGACAAATGGAATTTATAACTAATTAAGATGAGACGTATCCGTGTTATTCCCATATTATTGATACAAAAAGGTGGTTTGGTAAAATCCATAAACTTTAAAAACCACAATTATATTGGAGATCCTATAAATGCGGTGAAGATTTTTAACGATAAGGAAGTTGATGAAATCGCCATTATTGATATTTCTGCGACAAAGGAAAACCGTGAACCTAATATTTCTCAAATCAGTGAAATAGCTGGAGAAGCTTTTATGCCACTTTCTTACGGAGGAGGAATTACGACCTTAAATCAAGTAAAGACAATTTTGTATGAAGGTGCAGAAAAGGTCATACTGAACACAAGTGCGTTGGATAACTTAAGGCTGGTGACACAAATTGCGGAACAATTTGGAAGTCAGAGCGCAGTGGTTTCTATTGATGTAAAAAAAGATTGGTTAGGTAAGTATAGGGTATATAGAAATAATGGCAAAAAAAAGACTAGTTTTGCACCCGAAACCTTTGCAAAAAAAGTGGAGGAAGCTGGTGCAGGTGAGATTATCTTAATGTCTATTGATAGAGATGGGACTTACAAAGGATTCGATTTAGAACTAATGAAAAATGTTAGTGATGCCGTAAATATACCTGTTGTGGCCGTTGGTGGCGCATCTCAACTCAATGATTTTGTTGAGGTTGTTAATGTAGGTGGTGCATCCGCTGTTGCCGCAGGGAGCTTGTTTGTATATGCATCTGAGCAAAGAGGTGTAATGATCAATTACCCAAAGCAAGCACGATTAATGAATGCTATTTTTGAAAAAATAATATGATAATAAAGCAAAGTAAATATCATCCAGATTTGTTCAATGGTAGGTCCTATCAAATGTGTTCAAAAACCGTCATGGACACAACAGATTTGGAGATTGAATTTGACGCCAAAGGCGTTTCAAACCATTACCATAAGTATCAGATAGCAGCAGAGCAACGCCTTTTAGAAGAACCCAAGCGTTCAAAAGAACTCAACAGAATAGTTGCTGAGATAAAGGAAAAAGGTAAAGGTCAGAAGTATGATTGCCTCATTGGTTTAAGTGGAGGTGTAGATAGTACCTATGTTGCCTACATAGTAAAGGAATACGGACTTAGGCCCTTAGCTGTTCATTTTGATAATGGATGGAACTCAGAATTGGCGGTTCACAATGTTAACAGTATTATTGAGACTTTGGGGTTTGACCTACACACCATTGTTGTTAATTGGGAAGAATTTAGAGATTTACAGCTGGCTTATCTAAAGGCTTCGGTCATTGATATCGAGGTAGTTTCAGATCATGCTATTCAAGCCACAATGTATGAGCTGGCGGCCAAGTTCAAAATCAGTTACATTATTAGTGGAACAAATATTGTTACAGAGCAAATTTTACCGAATTCATGGGTCTTTAAAAAATTAGATTATACAAATCTAAAAGCCATACATAAAAAGTTTGGTAATATTAAGCTTAAGACTTATCCAAGAGTGCCATTTTATAAAATGGTAAAATATGCTGGTATCAATAAATTGGTGCCATTTTCTATTTTAGATTATGTAGATTACAACAAAAAAGATGTCATTGAGGTTATTAAAAAAGAACTGGACTGGAGAGATTACGGTGGTAAGCATTGTGAATCTCTATGGACAAAGTTCTACCAAAATTACATTCTTCCAGAAAAATTTGGAGTTGATAAACGTAAGGCACATTTAAGTACACTTATATGTTCAGGGCAAATGAAAAGAGAAGAAGCGTTGAGTATTTTAAACACTGCGCCTTATGATGCTGAAGAATTGAAAAACGACAAACCCTATATACTCAAAAAGCTAGGGCTGTCAGAGCAAGCCTTTGAAGACATCATGAAGACTGCTCCAATTCCTCATAAACATTACGGAACTGACGTGTCAAAACGAGAAAAATATATGGAGCTCACAAGGAAAACTCAAGGCTTCAGAAAGTTTTTAAAGTCCTAGATAATGAGCATTGAAACTGCTTTAATAGTCTCTCCAGAATCTTGGGGAGTATCTAAGCTTTCGAAACACCATTATGCTATTGCATTGGCAAAAGCGGGTATAAAGGTCTATTTTTTAACCACTGAGAGCTCAGCAGCAAAAAAAGAGGATACCATTTGTGAGGAAAATAAAAATATAATCATAACTGTTGTCAATATCCCTGCTTATTTAAATATACTGAGATTTCATAATAGAAGACTTTACAATTATTTCCTCTCATTTAAAGTGAAAAAGTGGGTTGCAGAACATGATGCTATAGACTGGCTGTTTTCATTTGAAAGAAGTGGTGTCTTTACAGATTTATCAAGCTTTAAGGCAAAGCGTACCATTTTTTTTCCTGTAGACCAAGTAGAAACTAAATATGTTAACGAGTATAAGGGCTTTGATAGATTGGTATCCATATCTTCAGTTATCTTAGATCCTTTTGAAAATATTGAAAATAGAGTGCTTATCCACCATGGGCTCAGTCCAATTTTTATATCGAATAATGAAAGGCAGTTTGAGGTTAATAAAATACCTAAAACCATAGCTTATGTTGGTAATTTACTTATAGGGCCTATCTTGGATCGTGAGAGCCTGAGCCGAATAGTTAATGAGAATCCAGACATAACGTTTCACTTTTACGGACCCAATACAAGTAATAAAAACAACCTAGGGGCTAATTCAGAGAAAACGACCGTAGATTTTGTCGCCTTTTTAAGATATAAGCACAACTGTGTGCTTCATGGAGCAGTCTCGTCTAAAGACCTGTTTGAAGCCTTTAAAAAAGTGGATGGTTTTTTGTTATGTTATGACTATAGATACGATAAAAATAAATGTTCAAATTCACACAAAATCATGGAATATTTGTCCACGGGAAAACCAATTATTTCTACAAGAATAAGTATGTACGATGATTTAGATCTCTTTCCAATGATGGATACATTTGATAATACAAGTTTTCCTGATTTTTTTAAGTCTCAAATCCATAATTGGAAAAATATGACTACTAAAGAAATAATGAAAAAACGAATGGAGTTTGCGGCAGATAACGTTTATGATAGAAAAATACAAAAATTACTTAAGCTTTAATAATTCAACCTAGAAAGTATACGAGTTGCAAATGGATAAGCCTTATATAATATGAAGAATTTAGTAAGTCTATTTTTTCCACATGAAGATAAAAAAGACTATTTTAAGTCTTTAGATGGCCTTCGAGGTGTAGCGGTCTTAATTGTACTTCTTTCACATACTAGCCATGAAGGTATTTTTTTTCATCCTATTTTAAATTTTGATTTTTTTGGAAAAATAGGTGTTTATTTGTTTTTTGTTTTATCGGCGTATCTTTTAGACAGACAGATTGCTCTGGTGTTCATTGAAAAAGAATTTAATAAAGAATACTGGAAAAACTATTTTTTAAGACGTTTTTTAAGAATATACCCTTTATTTTTTTTGGCCTTAGTCTTTCATTGGTTTTTTTCTGTATTTGGAATAAGCACCGTAATCGATAGTTGGATGGATATACCTGCACATTTAATCCTTTATTTAGGTGAAAGTATTTTTTGGTCGATTCCTGTTGAATTTAAATATTATTTCTTGTCCCCTCTTTTAATGTTAATCTTCCATAAGTACTTAAAATGGGATTTAAAGAAGATAATGTTGGTTTTTGTCTTAACAGCTCTAGGTATTCTAATTTTAAACTATAACTTGGTTTTAAGTCGTATATCAACTCTGAGGTATTTACCAATCTTTTTAGTAGGTACTTTTATTTCAATTACCGAGGTGTTTAAAGCTAAAAATATTCAAGGAATCAATAAGAGAAAAATAGATTTCATAGGAATATTAAGCTTTGTGGCAATAATTATCTCGGTACCTCAATTCTATGAAAAAATCTTTTTAAATAAAGTAAATTTTCAATCTCATCAGTTTTACTTACCATATGCCATACTTTGGGGGTTTATTTTGTTGGCAGCAAAATATGGTGATGGAGTTTTAAAGTTTTTCTTTGGACTTCGTTTATTGAGGTTTATAGGTACAATTAGTTTTAGCGTATACTTGTTTCATATGTTATTTCTAAAAATTGTTATGATTATTGAAATGCCAGATTATTTAAGAATTTATTTTTTCTTTATTTTAACATTCGGGTTTTCAAGTTTAAGTTATTTGCTAATTGAAAAACCATTATCTAGAATAAGGGTGAACAATATTTCAAAATATATTCCAATTAATAAATTTATAAAATAAACCATTAATTATTTTGGCAAATTCTATCCTTTTCATAACTACATCGAGCTTAGCGGCCAATCCACGATTGGTTAAGGAAATTGAAGTTTTAAAGAATAGCTATTCGTGCACTGTAATCTGTTACAAGCACGACGATTGGAGTTTGGAGTTGTCACAACGTATTATGTCGAATAATAAAGATGTAAGGTTTATTGAGATTGACAGGAACTCAGAATGGATGTCTACAATTATGAGCAAGTTAAAACATAAATTGTCCGTTTTGTTAAACCCAATTCTTAAGTCTAATATTAAGATATCTGCATTTGCTAGTAACGACAAATCTGTACAAATCATGAAGTTCATGAGTTTTGAAGAAAAATACGAGCATATTATAGCTCATAATCTTGGTGCATTCTACCCCGCTGTAAAGCTTGCGAAGAAGTTGAAAGTAACCTTACAATTGGATATTGAAGATTATTATCCTGGAGAGGCCTTGTATTTTAATAAATCTTATGAAAAAGAAAATAGAAACAGATTGATGCAATATAGCCTCAAGAATGCGACCTCAATTACCTATGCTTCAAAGGGTATTGCTATGCAATGCAAAAAACAGTATGTGATCCCTGACTCTTCGGCGCAAATAACCATAATTAATGCCTTTAAAAGTGATGATTTTCCTAAGCCTAGTCCTAAAAAAAATGAACGCCTAAAAGCGGTTTGGTTTTCTCAAAATATTGGGCCAAATCGTGGTTTAGAATCAGTATTTGAAGCAGCGAAAGTTCATTTTGACTTTGAATTCCATCTTATCGGAAATTCCAATAAGAAATATATTGAATCAATAATTCCGAGTCCAAATGTGATTTTTCATGAAATTTTACCACAATGGGAACTGCATCAATTATTAAGTGAAATGGACATTGGCTTGGCTCTTGAAAGCAAGGATGCCGATTTTAATCGAGATATATGTTTAACGAATAAATTTCTGGCCTATGCTCAAGCAGGATTGTATATTTTAGCAACAGATACATTTGGTCAACGCGATTTTTTAAAGGATCTCCATTATAATGCGGGTGAGATCATAACTAACTTATCCGATGCATTGAATGTGCTACCCGTATTGGAGATCGCGAATGAGCAGAAAATTAAGCGTTGGGAGAAAGCGAAGACCTTTGGTTGGGAAAAAGAACAGTTAAAATTAAAGCAGTTGTTATATTGAAAACAGTATTGATAATTTATCCGCATTGGGTTCCAGCAAATCTGGCAGGTGTACAGCGGCCTCGATTAATTGGTAATTACTTAAAGCAGTTTGGGTGGAAACCATTACTGTTGACGGCACATTCCAAATACTATGAAGAGCGATTAGACCCCTTAATGGAAAAAACCGTTTCGAAAGATATAGAGGTTGTATATACCAAAGCTTACAAGGTAACTAGGCCCAGAATTATTGGCGATATAGGTCTTAGGGCATTTCCGTTTTTGAAAGAATCAGCATTGAATTTGTGCAGAGAACGAGATATTGATTTTATATGGATTCCAATTCCTTCGTTTTACACAGCTATTTTGGGTCGCGTCTTGCACGAAAAAACAAAAATCCCTTATGGTATAGATTATATCGATCCTTGGGTAAGGGATATCACCAACCAGAATAATCTAAGAGCAAAGCTGAGTCAGATCGTTGCAAAGCTATTAGAGCCGTATGCCGTTAAGAAAGCCGCACTAATATCTGGTGTATCTACGCCATATTATCAACCTGTATTAGATAGAAATTTTAAGAAAGAACCTGTTCATGTAGGTATGCCCTACGGTTTTGATCCTAACGATCATAAAATTAAGCTGTCAGATATAAGCTATCCTTGGGAAAGTACTAAAAGTATAAAACCATGGATATATGCAGGGGCGTTTTTACCAAATTCCCATTTATTTGTCAAAGCTTTTTTTACAACTATTGCAGAATTAAAAAAAGAAAGTAAATGGGACCCTAGAATAAAGTTATACTTTATCGGTACGGGACCGTATCCCGCTAAGCGAATTACAGCTTACGCAAGTGACTTTGGAATTTCAGACATAGTTCATGAAAACAGGGAGCGTTTTCCATTTTTACATGTCCTTAATTTTCTGTCGAAAGCAGACCGTGTGATGTTGTTTGGTAGTACGGAAAAGCACTACACAGCCTCTAAAACATTTCAGTGTTTGTTGAGCGAAAGACCTCTCTTAACGATGCTGCATGAAGAAAGTTCTGCAGTAGAAATTATAAAAAAGTCAAATGCAGAAAAGTTTCTAATGCCCTACTCGGACGACGATTCTGAAACTGTAATCATCAAGAAACTCAAACCTATTTTAGAACAGCTTCAAAAGGACGTCAAATGGGACTTGGATTTAGAACCTTTAAATGCGCATTCTTCCATACAATCAGCTAAAGTTTTAGCCGAAGCCATGAATAAAGCTATTGATATTATTCCAAAAGAGACATGAAAAAATTAGCGATTGTTTCTACCCATCCCATTCAATATTACGCCCCTTGGTTTAGGTTGCTGGCTGAGAGAAAAAAAATAGACTTAAATGTATTTTACACTTGGTCACAGAGCGAAACCCAGGTAGACGATAAGAATTTTGGAAAGACCATAATATGGGATATTCCCCTACTAAGTGGTTATAACTATACTTTTGTTGAAAATATTTCTAAAAAACCAGGCTCGCATCACTTTTTCGGTATTGATTGTCCAAGTCTCATTAAAGGCATAGTAGATTATGCGCCAGACGTTATTCTGATTTTTGGCTGGAACTTTAAGGCGCATTTAAACGTTTTAAGGTATTTTAGTGGTAAAACACCAATTTGGTTTAGAGGGGACTCTACCTTGCTCGATGAAACCAAAAGTCTCAAAACTATATTACGACGAGGTTTTTTAAAATGGGTATATCGCCATGTTGACAAGGCACTATTTGTGGGTGAAGCCAATAAGAAATATTTTTTAAAACATGGTCTCAAAAGTAAGCAGCTGATATATGCGCCGCATGCCATTGACAATAATCGATTTAGTGATGACGACTCCAAAAAATATCGAGATAAAGCATTAAAATGGCGTAAAGACCTTGGATATTCGGATAATGATATTATAGTGTTATTCGTTGGTAAGTTTCAATCAAAAAAGCAACCTGTTTTTTTGCTCCAAGCATTTATTAAAGCCATTGAAAAAACACATCAACCCTTAAAACTCTTGTTTATTGGCAATGGTCCTCTGGAAGACGAACTTAAATCGCAGTCGAAACCTTATCAATCTGTTTATTTCCTGCCATTTCAAAATCAGAGCCTTATGCCATTGGTCTACCGCTTAGGGGATGTATTTTGTTTACCTTCCAAGGGACCTGGTGAAACATGGGGTTTAGCGGTTAATGAAGCTATGGCTTGTGGTAAACCAGTTATTGTAAGCGATAAAGTAGGCTGTGCCGAAGATTTAGTGGAATATAGCGATGTTGGTTTTAAATTTAATCACAACAATATGAACGAACTTGCGGTGATATTAGCTCGCTTAAATAAGAAAGATTTAAAACGTAAGGCAAGCAATGCCAAGAATAGAATCAAAGACCATAACTTTGTTGAAATCGTTAAAGCCATAGAAAATAACATATGAAGAGTGCAGTGCATAAACCAATTATAAGTGTTGTTCTACCTGTGTACAATGGTATGGCCTATCTCAAGGAATCTGTAGAGTCCGTTCTCAATCAACAGGGTATCGAGTTCGAATTTTTAATTTGTGATGATTGTTCGAGTGACAATAGTTACAACTATTTGAAATCGCTGGATGACCGTAGGATTAAGCTTTCTAGAAATGAGAAAAACAAAGGACTTTTTCCTACGCTAAACCGTTTAATTTCTGAAGCTTCAACGGAATTAATTCATCTTTGGGCACAAGATGATATCATGCTTCCTGTATGTCTAAAGGAGACCGTAAGCTTCCATACAGAATTTCCTGAGGTCAATTTTAGTTTTTCAAGATTGCAAGTGATTGATGCTGCAGGTAAAATCACTAAGGTTCCAATTGTCTTTCCAAACAAGACCT
The DNA here is from genome assembly GCF_014243395.1 of Winogradskyella flava. Classification (GTDB taxonomy): domain Bacteria; phylum Bacteroidota; class Bacteroidia; order Flavobacteriales; family Flavobacteriaceae; genus Winogradskyella; species Winogradskyella flava. The sequence goes on from NZ_JACLCP010000001.1 coordinate 1,186,330, forward strand.
TGTCCCCAGAGGAACATGCCATTATCTCTATATTATATGGAAGTATTTCAGGAAATATTGCCAATGTCTGTGTCGTAAAGTCGGCTTGTGAAGCTGTTGGCTTATTTAATGCTGAATTGAAATATGTTGGGGATTTTGATATGTGGTATAAATTGTCTAAAGAAAAAGGTATAGGCTGTAACGGAAAAGTACTAGTTCATGTTCGTGGTCACGAAGGGCAGTTAAGTAGAAATTTAAAAGCATCTCTCTATCGCATGGAAGAAAATTATGAGGTTTATCAGAATTTTTTGGGCCTTATAAATAAAGAACACAGGAAGTATTATCGAAGGGCCCTTAATTGGAAAATTTATCCACAATATTTTAATCAACTTATATATATTTTAAGACAAAAACAGTATGATCTTGCTAAAACTTATGCTCAAGGGCTCAAAGTATATGGAAATTTAGGAAGACTAATGGTCAGGTGGATAATTATAAGATTCTTGAAGATTTTAGGGTTGGAAAAGTGGTTTTATCGAGTAATGTTTCTAAATAGAGTCGATCACGATAGCAGCAAATGAATATTTCTCTTTAATGGAACAACAAATTATAATTGCGGGCATGCATCGTTCAGGGACATCTCTGAGTGCTAGCTTATTGCAAAAATCAGGCTTATTTATTGGGAGCGATTTAATGTCAGGACGATTCGATAATGAAAAAGGACACTTTGAAGATTTAAGGATTCTTGAGATTCATGAAAATGATCTTGCAATGAAAGGACTAAATACAACTGGAATGGGACAAGGTATCCATGACAGTTTGGCATTTGAATCTATAACAGAAACGAAAATTGAACGATTTTTAAACGAATTACCTGATCTCAAATTGTGGGGGTGGAAAGAGCCAAGAACCACGCTTTATTTAGAAGCTTGGAAAGGTGTATTGCCCAATGCTAAATACATTGCATTGTACAGGCATTATGATGAGGTAGCCATGTCCTTGATACGACGTTATAAATATAAGTTAAGATATGGGATTGGTATGACCAAGTTTACAAGGCTCAAGCATTTTATAATTTATCCAATTAATATATTAATTAAAAGGAGACAGGCTTATAAAGCTTGGGTGGTATACAATAAGGCTATTTTAAATTGTCATAATAAATTTCCCGAAGACACCATAATATTTAATTTAAACAACTTTACAGATAATTATAATACTGCCCTTCAAGAGATAAACAAAGCATTCAATATCCATCTTAAAGATATAGATGTCGATCAAATTTTGAACAAAAAACTGCTTAACGCAACAAAAAAACAGGGATTGCGTCTAAGACTTTTTTCTAAGCAAGACTTGGAAGGAGTGTTAAATGATTTAAACAAAAAAACAAAATGGATGTAAACGCTAAAAAACTAATTATCGTTGTTTTTTTTCTGGGTCTTTTCTCTGCAATACTTGGGCCTCACTTTATGTCTACTATGAAGAGTGTATTATCTCTTAGTGTGGTTATTTTTCTTTTTTTTAAACTGAGAAATCCATTTTTTTTAACCATTTTTTTAGCGCTTGTATATCAATGGTTACAGATAAATATTAAAATTGTCTATGGTAATATCACTGATATTCCTTTAGAACATCAATTTAGCTTTCATCAAGATGTCGAGTTTATTTATATTGCTAATACCATAAGCAATATAGGTTTAATATGTTTTGCTTTAGGTTTATATTGGCCCTTAAAGAAACGCATTGGGTCATTCGATATTACGGAAAAATTGCCAAAACAATATCGACCGGATAGACTACTTTATGTTTATATCATTTTTAGTTTGGTCCTAACTGGGTTGGGAGTTCTTGTTAGTAATGTGTCTGGTCTTAATACTCTTATTGTAGCTATTTCTAAATTAAAGTGGGGTTTTTTGCTAGCAACGTTTATATATTGCCATTTGTTGAATTCATCAAAAAAAGTATTGTATGCGTTTGTTTTAGTTGAAGTTTTAGTTGGGTTTACAGGTTATTTTTCTGGCTTTAAAGATATAATTCTAATTCTTATAATCGGCTGGTTTTCAATTAAAAAGTTGATAAATTATAAATCATATGTTCAGTTTATAGTTGTGCTAAGTTTGGGGCTGTCCTTAGGTTTAGTCTGGACAGCAGTTAAGTTTGATTACAGAGATTTTCTTGTAGGTGGTGAGAAGTCCCAAAGAGTAGTTGTCTCTAAAACAGATGCAACGAAAGAACTTCTCAAATTACTCAAAGATTTATCAAAAGATGATATTTTAATATCGTCCGAGTTTTTTATTGACAGACTGAGTTACATAGAATTTTTCTCTATTGTCTTGCGAAATGTTCCAAATAGTATTCCATTTGAGAATGGTAAAATTTTTAAGGAGTCATCCTTATTTTACTTTAAGCCCAGGCTCTTATTCCCTGATAAACCACTGATAGATGATTCTGATCATACAAATAAGTATACAAGATTAAATCTAATGGATGATGGGCGTGCGTCGCATAGTATTGGTTTTATGACAGATGCTTATATTGACTTTGGACCTATTGGAATGTTTCCATTTCTTATAGGTCTTGGCCTTCTTTTTGGGATTACTATGAGAATACTTATTTTTAAATCACCTAATATTTTTTGGGCTATAATTTATACAGTGCCTTTTTATTTTTTAGTAAGTGTCTACAGTTTTAACATGATTAAAGTTATGGGTAATTTTATTACTTATTTTATTCCTGTATTTTTTCTAAGAAATATCTTCTATAAGTACTTTGACAAATATTTCATAGCTAATGAGTAAAAAGGTTTCTTTATTTTACCGAAAAAGAATCTCTGGTTTTAACAGTATTGAGGAGATATTTGATGGGTTACATTCGCAAATGGCAAAGAAGATTAATGTGGAAAAAGTAGAAGCGCCACACTCTACTTTAAGTCTAAGAGCTGTAATCTCTAACTTAAAATTTTTACGCAACAACAAGTCCCAAATTAACCATATCACTGGCCACATAAACTATGCGGCTCTTGTTACTGGCAGAAACACCTTGCTAACTGTTCATGACATTAAGTCAACCTTTTCAAATAATATAATTAAAAATTTTTTTTTAATGATTTTTCTGTATTGGTTGCCTGCTTTAATAGTTAGGTATATAACAGTAATTTCTAATCAAACCAAAGATGAAGTCATTAAATATGTTCCTTTTGCAAAGCACAAGATTAAAGTAATACACAATCCTATAAACCCAGCTTTGAGTTTTGTTCAAAAAGACTTTAACGCTTCATGCCCCAAAATTTTATGTGTGGGAACTAAAGAAAATAAAAATTTAGAATCTATTTTTAAAGCCATAGATGGCTTGCCTTGCGAACTAATAGTTATAGGTGTTTTGAGTAAAACACAAAAAGGACTAATTTCAAAATATAATATTAGTAGCAAAAATTATTACGATTTAAATTATCTCGAAGTCATAGAAAAATATATAGAATGCGATATATTATGTTTCCCGTCTACTTATGAAGGTTTCGGAATGCCTATAATTGAAGCTCAGGCTGTAGGACGCCCTGTAATCACTTCTAATTTTGGAGCAATGAAAGAAGTAGCTTCTGATTCTGCCTGCTTAGTGGATCCATTTAGCATAGCTGAAATTAGAAATGGTTTGGAATACATTATAGATAATGCAGAATACAGGAATTGCCTTATCGAGAGTGGATTAAAAAATATAAAACGATTTCACCAGGAGGTCATTGTGCATGAGTACTTGTCAGTTTACAAACTAATAGATGAGCAGATTAAATGAAAAAAACAATTAAGGTTTTAATATGCATAGACTGGTTCTTGCCAGCTTATAAAGCTGGCGGTCCTATTCAATCAATTTCTAATTTGGTTAATCATCTTAAGGATGAGTTTGACATATTCATAGCGACCTCAAATACGGACTTGGGAGAAAGGCTTGATTTAGGTACTGCTTTATTGAACACCTGGTTAACAAAAGATGGCTATAAGATCATTTACTTAGACCAACAACATCAAAACCTTAAGTTTTACAAGGCTATTTTTATACCACAGAATTTTGATGTGGTTTACTTTAATTCGTTATTTTCATTTAAGTTCACTTTGCTGCCATTATTGATTTTTAAGGAAATTAAAATGCGACGGGTTTTAGCACCAAGAGGAATGTTGGGAGAGGGTGCTTTAGCCATTAAACCATTCAAGAAACGAGTTTTTTTGAAATTGTTTAGATTATTTCAATTACATGAAAAGGTAATTTGGCACGCTACAGCAAATAGTGAAGTAAAAGAGATAATAGCTCACTTTGGTAAAAGAAAGGAGCTGATTTTGGCACCAAATCTGTCAGCTAAAATAGATACCAAATATCATCCAAAAAAGAAAGTTCAAAACCGAATTAAGATTTTTTTCCTTTCAAGAATAGCTATCAAAAAAAATTTGATCGGAGCCATTAGTTATTTATCCAAAATTGATAAAAGTTATAAAGTCGAGTTTACAATAATCGGTCCAGTTGATGAAGAAAAATACTGGAAAAAATGTAAGTATGAAATCGACAAGCTATCTCAAAATATTGAAGTTATTATTTTAGGTGCTGTGCCAAACCATAAACTTGCAGCTATTCTAGATGAGCAGCACATTTTACTTTTACCGACACATCATGAAAACTTTGGACATGTAATAATGGAATCATGGCAAAGAGGATGTCCCGTTGTTATTTCAGATAAAACTCCTTGGCGGAACTTAAGAAAGAAGCATCTGGGCTTTGATATTTCTTTAAATAATTCAACCGATTTTATAAACGCTATTGAGTTGTTTTCGATGATGAACGAGAATACGTATAATGAATGGTCTAAATCGGCATTTAAATACGCAAAGGCATTTACAGAGAATGTAAGTCTATTAGAACAAAATAAAGCGTTATTTTTGAACGCTGTAAACGACAATAGATAATAATGAAAAGAATTTTAATTACTGGTGGTGCCGGTTTTGTGGGATCTCATTTATGTGAACGATTGCTCAATGAAGGCAACGAAATTATTTGTTTAGATAATTTTTTTACAGGTGCTAAAAACAACATAGAGCATTTAATGGATCATCACTATTTTGAATTAGTGCGTCATGATATAACCAACTCATATATGGCAGAGGTAGATGAGATTTACAACATGGCTTGTCCAGCATCACCTGTGCATTATCAATACAATCCTATTAAGACGGTAAAAACATCTGTCATGGGAGCTATTAATATGTTGGGACTGGCAAAGCGGGTCAAGGCTAAGATCTTACAAGCATCGACAAGTGAGGTATATGGGGATCCAACCGTACATCCACAACCAGAAAGTTATTGGGGTAATGTGAACCCTATTGGATTAAGATCTTGTTATGACGAAGGTAAGCGCTGCGCAGAAACTCTTTTTATGGATTATCATAAAGAAAACAATGTAGAGATAAAAATCATTAGAATATTTAATACTTATGGTCCTCGAATGCATCCGCAAGATGGTAGAGTGGTATCCAATTTTATTGTTCAGGCATTAAAGGGAGATCCAATTACTGTTTTCGGTGATGGAAAACAGACAAGAAGTTTTCAATATGTTGATGACTTAGTAGAAGGTACAATTCGTATGATGAATAGTAGAGATGGCTTCATTGGTCCTGTGAACATAGGTAATCCAAATGAGTTTACTATGCTGCAATTGGCTAAGGAAGTTATTGATTTAACTAACTCTAAATCGGAAATTACATTTTTACCTTTGCCAAAAGACGACCCTATGCAACGTCAGCCAGATATAAGTTTAGCGAAAAAAGAGCTAAATAATTGGGAGCCAAAAATACAATTGCGTGAAGGCTTGGGAAAGACAATCGCATATTTCGATAGCTTGTTGAAACAAAAAATTTTTTAGTTTAATCAGGGGAAAAGTTGAAAACCGATCTTTCTAAATATGATAATAGCTGGTATAAGCCAGGTTCTAAGCTTAAGCGTATGGTTTGGTACTTTGTCAATATATTGTTTTTTCAACTTTCATGGAACATATCTTCAGGCCTAAAAGTTCTTCTGCTTAGACTTTTTGGAGCGGAACTTGGGAAGGGAGTTGTCATAAAACCAAAAGTTAACATTAAATATCCTTGGAAGCTAAAAATCGGAAATGATTGTTGGGTTGGTGAGGGCGTATGGATTGATAACCTAGATGAGGTGATTTTAGAGGATAATGTATGTATTTCTCAAGGAACTCTATTATTGTGTGGTAATCACAATTACAAAAAATCAACGTTCGATTTAATGATTGCACCTATAATCTTAAAAGAAGGCTCTTGGGTTGGAGCAAAGTGCACAGTTGCACCTGGAGTGACTCTTAAAAATCATTCTGTTTTAACTTTAGGTTCATCAGCAACTAAAGATCTTGAGGCTTATACTATTTATAGTGGAAATCCAGCCGAGAAAGTAAAACTTCGAAAATTTGATCCAATCGAATGAAAGTTTCGATAATTACCGCAACATATAATAGTGAAGATACAATTGAGACCTGTATGCATTCAGTTATAATGCAGACTCATGAGAATATCGAGTACATTATCATTGATGGTAAATCTACAGACCGAACGCTTAGTAAAATAAATTTATTAGCAAAAAACAGGGCCAATATTAGAGTGTTTTCAGAACAAGATACCGGGATATATGACGCGCTTAATAAAGGCATAACTAAGTCAACAGGAGATATTGTTGGGTTTGTACATTCGGATGATTTTTTGGCAGATTCTAATGTAATTGAAAAAATAGTTGAGGTGTTTAAGTCGCAAAACGTTGATGGTGTTTATGGCAATTTACATTATGTGGCTTTGAATGATACAAATAAAGTCATACGCAACTGGGTGAGTAAAACCTTTAAAACCAAATTATTAAAACAAGGTTGGATGCCAGCGCATCCAACATTATATCTAAAAAAGGAATTGTACAATTTAAGTGGTAGGTTTGACCTGAGCTATAAGATTGCAGCGGATTATGATTTTATTTTACGTATATTTAAACAAAACGAATTGAAGTTTTTTTATTTGCCTACAGTTATTGTTAAAATGAGAGTGGGTGGTGCTAGTAATAGGAGTTTAAAGAATATTATTCAAAAAACAAAAGAAGATTATAGGGCAATTAAGAAAAACCAAACAGGGAATTGGATAACGATAATAGTAAAGAATTTTAGTAAAATCAAGCAATTTTTGACTTAGCTCAATCGATTAAAAACTTTGGTGATTATAATAATGAAGTCATTGTTTTTTGTTGCATATTTGATCTATCCAAAAAGCTAATTGTACTAATACCTATGGTAAAAGAACTACTTGAAAATTTTAATCCTCAAGATTATGTTGCTATACTAGCTTTAGTCACTGTAGTAATTGCGTTTGTAGTATCTATTACCAGTTACCCTGCAATTATTAACGTTGCTATAGCTAAAAATTTAATGGATGACCCTGATTCCAGGAGTAGTCACTCAGGAAAGGTTCCGAACTTAGGTGGTATAGGTATGTATATTGGTATTGTGGTTCCAATCACTATTGTTGGTGCGCTCCTGGATACCAAGAGCCTTTTACTTATTTTAGGAAGTATCACACTACTGTTTTTTTTAGGTTTAAAGGATGATATCTTAATACTTTCACCTCGCAAAAAATTTACTGGACAACTTTTTGCAGCACTTTTATTAATCATATTTACAGATACCCGTATTTCTGGCTTGTCAGGTATTTTAGATATTACCATAATGCCTTATTGGGTTTCGGTTATTTTCACCCTTTTTGTATACTTGCTAATAATTAATGCTTATAATCTTATAGACGGCATTGACGGTTTGGCGGCAATGTTGGCATTAATGGCGAGTTGTGCATTTTTCTATCTTTTTTATGTTCATGGAGATATAAGCATGGTAGTTTTGGCAGCTGCAGTGATAGGTGTTATTATTCCATTTTTATTCTTAAACTTCTCTAGACGTAAAAAGATGTTCATGGGTGATACTGGAAGTATGATTTTGGGGTTTATTATAGCAGTGTTTGCAGTAAGATTTATTGATAATTCAGAATCAACAATAGGCAATGTATATCGCAGTTCTTCACCAATAATAACATTGGCTATATTGTTTTTTCCTTTACTAGATACGCTGCGTATTTTTTTCATTAGGTTAGTGGTACTGAGATCTAGTCCTTTCGTTGCAGATAAAAACCATTTGCACCATCGTTTTTTAAGTCTAGGATTCTCTCATGCAAAGACTACTTTAATAGTAGTATTTATCAATATTGTTCTCATTCTGGTGGCTATATCTTGTAAGAATATGGATATTCATATGCAATTAATAATTTTGCTATGTTCTGGAACATTATTGTATTCATTTTATTTTATTTATCATTGGTTAAAGCCATAATAAGAAAAACCAATCCCAAAGTGAAAACTTGCATTATTTATAATTACTTTGCTCATATGGTATTAGACCTTATATTTGCGGGATTGGTAAAATGATTACAATGATTAAAAAATTTTTAATTTTAATTTGTGCTATAAGTGCATTTTCATGTGCAAGTAAAAAGGAAATATTGTACTTGCAGGATGCGGATGAATATTCCAATGAAAATGTACCCTACACAAATGCTAAGATTCAACCAAACGATGTGTTGAAAATTACGGTTGGAGCATTGGTCCCTAGTTCTGCTATTCCTTATAACAAAACAACAAATACTGTTGGAGGTGTTACTATTGAATTAATGCAGTTACAAGGATATTTGGTTTATGAAGATTTCACTATTAATTTTCCAATATTAGGTATACTATCGGTTAAAGACAAAACAACTCAAGAATTTGCAGATTATCTTATTAAGCTTTTGGAGGATGGTGGACATTTAAAGGATCCATCAGTGGATGTAAGATTAATTAATGCAAAAGTAACAATTTTAGGAGAAGTTAAACAGCCTGGTACTTTCAACTTTACTGAGCAAAATATAACGCTATTGCAAGCATTAGGTTATGCAGGTGATTTGACTATTAATGGGAAACGAGAAGATGTTATTCTAATGCGAGACGAGCAAGGTGTCCGTCAAATAACACATATAGATCTTACAAAAGGAGATTGGCTCAATGGACCTTATAATTTTATCAAGCCCAATGATGTTATTATCGTCAATCCAAATCAGCCAAAAGTAAAGAGTGCTGGTTTTGTTGGAAATACGGGAACCGTAATTTCAGTAGTGTCAATTCTATTAACAACAATAGTCTTAATTACAAGGTAGAATGAGTAATCAGCAAAATTCTCAATATCAAAACCGCTCCGATCAAGGAGAGGTAATCAAAAACGGAGTACTTAAATACTTACGTTATTGGGTCTGGTTCGTTCTGGGTTTGATTTTGGCTCTAATAGGAGCGAACTTGTACTTGCGATATACTCCAAAGTTGTATAATTCAAGTGCTAAGATTAAGATTTTAAACAAATCTAAAGGTTTGGAATTGCCATCTTCTGCTTTTATTTTTAATCGCTCCAATATTAATTTAGAAAATGAAATTGAAATTCTAAAATCTTATCGTATTATTGAACAAGTTGTCGATAGATTAAGCCTAACAATGCGTTTCTTTGAAGAAGGGAATGTTTTGACTACAGAAATTTATCGGTTACCTTTCAAAATTGAAAAGAAAGTTGCCAATGACAGCATTTATATAGGTTCTTCATACACCATAGAAGTAAGACCAGATGCTTTTGATGTAACACCATCAAGTACTAATAAAACGTTGGTTTTTGAAAACCACAATAGTAGTAAAGTAGATCACAATCTCCCTTTTGACCTTAGCCTAGCTGGAAAAAAAATATCTAATGAAATCATTGGGAAAACCTACATTGTTAGATTTGTGCCAATCACTAGTGTAACTAAAGGCTTAAAAGGGGCCATTAATGTTAGTATGCTTGGCAAAAATAGTGATCTATTAAAACTAAACTACACAAGCCAAAGCAAAGCTAAAAATGAGCGTATTTTAAATATGTTGATTGATGTGTTCAATCAAGATGGTATTAGTGACCGGCAAGATATATCTCGTAGAACTATTAAATTTATAGATGAGCGATTTATACGGCTCACACAGGAGCTAGACTCTATTGAAACAGGAATTAAAGACTATAAACAAGATAATAATTTTCTTACTGTAGAGTCTGATGCTGAATTAGGTATAACACAACGTACACAATCTGAAAAAGAACTATTTGACCTTGAAAATCAGTTGATAATATCAGATTTGTTGAAAGAGACCATAGAAAAGTCAAACACTGAATCTTCATTGCTTCCAGCAAATATAGGACTTGCCAATACTAGTATAAATGATTTGGTGAATAATTATAACACTGTAGTTTTTGAGCGTGATAATTTAAGGACAAGTGCTGGAGAAAACAACCCTCAAGTTATAGTTTTAAATTCTAAACTTAAGGATATTAAGACCAATATCTTAGAGTCAATCGACTCTTATAGCTTACAATTAAGTGCTTCTAAAAAACAACTGGAAGCTAAAAATAGAAGATACAAAGCTCAAGTTTTTAGCTTACCAACTAAAGAAAAGGCTGCTCGCGAAATTTTACGACAACAAGCTATAAAAGAAAGCTTATTTATATTTCTCTTACAAAAAAGGGAAGAGGCTGCGATTAATCTAGCTATAACGGAGCCATCAATCAAGGTTGTTGAATATGCTATCTCTGGAGGTGCGCCAATTTCACCTAACTCTAGAAGTGTTTATCTTCTTTCTACAGTACTTGGCTTATTAGTTCCGTTTGGTATATTATATTTAATATTTATGTTGGACACTAAGGTACATGGTAAGGAAGATGTTTTGAAAACAAGTCCAAATATACCGGTCATTGGTGAGATCCCAGATTTAAAGAAGAAAAAAAATATCATATTTAATGATCCTAATGACAGATCAGCCTTGGCAGAATCTTTTAGGATTCTAAGTTCTAATGTAGATTATATTTTACCCGTTAAAGGCGGGGAAAAAGGTAAGGTGATTTATTGTACCTCGACTATAAAAGGAGAAGGGAAAACCTATGTTAGTCTTAATTTGTCATTAGCTTTGTCGAGTATTAATAAAAAGGTGTTATTGATAGGTGCGGATTTGAGAAATCCTCAAATTCATACTCATATTCAGGAAGATAAACATAAACCAGGCTTATCTAATTACCTTCATGATATTGATTATGATTGGAAAGATGCATTGATTTATGGATTTGATAAGCATCCAAATCATAATATTATTCTATCAGGAAGTATTCCTCCCAACCCAGCACATTTATTAACAAATGGACGCTTTAAGAAACTTATTGAGGAAGCTAAGCAAGAATATGATTATATAATTGTGGATACAGCACCTACAATTTTGGTAACCGATACAATGTTGATTTCTCAATTGGCAGATGCTACTATCTATTTAGTTAGGGCCAACTACACAGAGAAGAACTTACTGAATTTTTCTAAAGAATTGTCAGAATCAGGTAAACTTAAGAACATAGCCTATGTGGTAAATAGTGTTGGTGCTAGTAAGTCTTACGGATATGGCTACAACTACGGTTACAATTACGGCTATGGCTCAAAAGCCTAAGTCATATTTCTTTATGACTTTTATCATAATATTTTAGCTTGTATTAAAGTAACTTTAATACATAATTTAAAAGCGAATTATTATGAGACAAATAATACCAGTTAGCACTATAATGTCCAAGAATCTTATAGCGCTAAATAGAACGGATGATCTAGAACGCGCAGAACTACTATTTAAACGTTACGGCATAAGACATATTCCTGTTGTTACAGGTGACACTATCATTGGAATGTTAAGCTATACGGATCTACTAAGGATCAGCTTTGCTGATGCTGTAGATGAAGATGAAAGTGAGGTAGATACTCTAGTTTACAACATGTTTACCATTGACCAAGTTATGGTTAAAAATGTGACCACGGTTAGTTCAAATACTTCGATAAAAGAAGTAGCTCAAATTTTAGCAACAAAGGAGTTTCATGCCTTACCTGTTGTAGATGATGGAATACTTGTAGGAATTGTTACTACAACAGATTTGATTAATTACCTGTTGAAACAATTATAGATAGAAAAGTGTCATACGGCACTTTTTATTTATTAGCCAGGTTCCATAAATTTTTTATGGTCGCTGTTGGATTGTCACTTTTAAAAATGTGGCTTCCTGCAACGAAAGTATCTGCACCTGCTTCTACTAACTTTTTAATATTTTTATCGGTTACACCTCCGTCAATCTCTATTCTAGTATCCAAACCTTGTTCGTTAACCATCCGTCGCAGTCTCTTGACACGCTTATAAGTTATTTCTTCAAATTTTTGACCGCCAAAACCAGGATTAATAGACATCAATAGAACCATATAGCATTCGGGTAAAATATCCTCTAAAACATTAATAGGTGTTGTAATATTAAGAACAATTCCTGCTTTACAACCAGCGTCTTTAATTTGTCTTAATGTTCTATGAAGGTGAACAGTAGATTCATAATGTACAGTAATGATATCTGCACCAACTTTTGCAAATTCTTCGATATACCGCTCGGGTTTTTCAATCATGAGATGAACATCCAATGGTTTTGTTGCATGTTTTTTGATAGCTGCTATTACTGGCATTCCATAGGATATATTTGGTACAAAATGACCGTCCATAACATCTATATGAAACCAATCGGCTTCACTATTGTTTACTAGTTCTGTATCACGTTGTAAGTTTCCAAAATCGGCCGCGAGCATTGAAGGCGCAATTAAACAATTATTCATTATTTGTTGTGCTTTAAAAAGTTTGTTGTTAAATGGATTAATTCTTCTGCGGGAAGGTAATTTGCATTTTTAATCCAATTAAAATACAAATGTAACTTTTTTAGGTCTTGATATCTTTGAAATATATCAAATTTTCCACTGTTGTAGTCTTTGAAAATCCGATCTTCAATTCTTGCATCCAATAACTTAAATAGATTTTTATGCCTTAGGTCTTGTTTTATCTTATCGTAGAGATTATTTATCTTATCATTTTCTCCTTCAAGAATTTGAAAGAAATGCTTATTTCTCACAATTAGTAGCCCTGTAATATCATTGTTATTATTACTGATATTAACATCTTCAATTAGATCATCGATAACACTTTTTGTTAAATTGTCAGAGAAGTTGCTAATGTAACAGATAGTTTTTATCAATTATTTGCAGTTTTAATTCTTAAAGTTAAGAAAAGAAAATTATATAAAAAGTGAACCCACGGTAATCAGCCGTGGGTTCTTTCATCAATCAAAAAACGAACAGTTATGTTTTGTAACTGTTGTTACCTTTATTAGGTTGGTCGTTAAATATACGAAAAACTAACCTAAATATGTCTTTAATATTTTGCTTCTGGACGTATGTTTTAATCGTCTTATCGCTTTTTCCTTAATTTGTCTTACACGCTCACGTGTTAAATCGAACGTTTCTCCAATTTCTTCTAAAGTCATAGGATGTTGATTTCCTAAACCAAAATACAAACGAATAACGTCTGCTTCACGAGGTGTTAACGTTTCTAAAGCGCGTTCAATCTCTGTACGTAAAGATTCATGTAATAAATCTTTATCAGGATTTGGAGACTCTCCACTGCGCAGTACATCATACAAATTAGAGTCCTCCCCTTCAACAAGTGGTGCATCCATAGATACATGACGTCCGGAGTTTTTCATAGACTCTTTAACATCGTTAATCGTCATGTCCAATTCTTTTGCAATTTCTTCAGCAGAAGGCGGGCGCTCGTGACTTTGCTCTAAAAAGGCAAAGGTCTTATTAATTTTATTAATAGATCCAATCTTATTTAGTGGCAATCGCACAATACGAGATTGCTCGGCTAATGCCTGTAAGATCGATTGTCTAATCCACCATACGGCATAGGATATGAATTTAAAACCACGGGTTTCATCAAAACGTTGCGCTGCTTTAATTAGACCTAAATTACCTTCATTGATTAAATCTGGTAAAGTTAGACCTTGATTTTGATATTGCTTTGCTACAGATACTACGAAACGTAAGTTGGCCTTGGTTAACTTTTCCAAAGCTATCTGATCACCTGCTTTAATACGTTGAGCTAATTCTACCTCTTCGTCTGCTGTAATCAAATCTACCTTACCAATTTCTTGTAGGTATTTATCTAATGATGCAGTTTCCCTATTGGTTACCTGCTTGGTAATTTTAAGTTGTCTCATTTAATTTACGATTTGTGCAATATTTCAACAGCAACTCGCTGCTTTTATTATACGTATGAAAGTATTAAAATGTTACAATTTTTTATTTATTTTTTGGACACAAAATATGGTATCTGGTCACATATTGTATAATGTATAGCGAATTATACGCTCTTATACACAGAAATTTAAATTCTAAAGAAAGAATTTATCAGATCTATTTTATTTAAAAATATAGGTCTGGCACTTGATTAACTGAAATAAAGAGCTCTAATCAACATTACCAAAATCAGAAAAATCAATAATTATTTGTTGCTATTGTATGTACTTTTAACCACGTGTTAGCCAACCTCTTCTGCTTGCCGTCGCAATAGCATAAGGTGTTATCCAAAATAAAGCAAAAGTATAAAGGATACTATAAGAATATGCCCAAATCCCTTGCGTGGTTTTATATTGACTGGTAAAAAACAATACCGAGAATGTAGAAGCCACCAATATGCTCACCAAGGTAGAACCTAAAAACAATAAGGGATGAACGAATACAAAAAACAACATAGATATCAATAATGGATAACTCATTAATATCTTCAAGAACTGGCTTATAAATAAGATTCGAGTTCCCGTCTTCCCTTTGGTTCTGAAATTAGTGAAAACATATTTTGCCATTTCAAGATTCTCTCTAACATTGCTTCGTCCCCAACGAATAAACATTTTATACAAACCCAAATATTGATCTGGTACATTAGTATAGGCTACAGCATTTTTTTGAAACAGTACATGCTTCCCTTGTTTTAATATCATATTGGTCATGGCTCTGTCTTCGCCAATATCAGAGGGTTGTCCCATAAAAGTCTGGTTGATCCATTGTGGCAAACATTTATGCACGGCCGTACTTCTGTAAGCTGCTAATGCACCTGGTGTACATAGTACTGAGTTTAGATTGCTTTCTGCTGAGCGTACAAACTCAAAACTCATCACAAAGCTTACATCCAGCATTTTAGGAAGCATATCTTTCTTATTATTCAAGACTCTAATATTACCAGCAACGGCTCCGCAATTTTCGTCTGCTATAAAAGGACTAACAAGATTTCTTAATGTATCCTCAGTAACGATAGAATCACTGTCTACAGTGACATAAACATCGCCTGTACCTATATTGAAGCCACGATAGAGCGCATGTCGCTTACCTTTATTCTTTGGTTGCTGGTATATTTCCAAACGATTGCCGAGCTTTGTTTTGGCATCTAACATCCAGTCCCAAGTATCGTCTTTACTGCCATCATCAATTGAGATAATCTGTAATTTATGTTCTGGGTAGTCACTACTAGCTAAGCTCATTAAGGTATCGAAAACTTGTTTCCCTTCGTTGTATGCAGGTACGATTACAGTGCATGTGGGTAGTTCTTTATCTGAAACTGAATCGATAGGTTTGTATTTATAATAATTGTATGCTTTGTAAATAAAAAAGGTGGCTTTGAAAGCAAATAAGCTCGTCGCAAGAACTATGAACGTATAGCCTATGGTAGTACTGGCTTTATCAATTTTGAGTTGTTCAAAATCATTATGGAATACCCACAGGAAATAAATACCAATTGTTATAAGTAAAAAAGAACTGAACAATACAATTTTGTTGTATGGGCTCTCGATTTTACTTTTGCTACTAAAAAAGAGACTAAGGTCTTTGGAAAGTTTTTTTGTTTTATTTCTAGAATTAGTGACAAGGTTCGTTGAGGTCGCTTTTTTTGAGGACATAGATCTATTTACAAATTTAGATTACAATTAATAATAGATGTACGTTGACGTTTTAATTTTAGATTGTTATTAGTTTATATTTAACATTATGATACGATTTGTTGTATGGTTTAGGGTTGGTTTTCTAAATAAAAATTGAAAGTCTAGAAGCCCCTGATTTAAAATCTATAATCGATTCCAGTATTTATTGAAAAAATATATGGTGTATAATTAACATCTTTTGATAGCGATTTGGTCAAGTAACTGAAATTAGAGCCTAAGTTTAAATAAAGTCTATCAATTAGTTCCAATTCTAAACCCACTCCTAGATTTAATGATAAAGAAGATTTTAGGTATTTTATGTCATTCGAGTTTTCTGGTTTATCATTCTGCAGCCTAAAAAAACTTGGGCCAATTGTAACAAATGGACTGAGTCTTTTACTGCTCATTGAATATTTCAATTCTAAAGGAATTTCTAAGTATTCTACACTATTTTCATTATCATCTATAGTATTCCTTAAACTTAGTTTCCTTGCACCAAAACGCAAAAATGTTTTTTCAGATATTTTGTAACCTAATATGGCACCATAATTTAGGGTAATATCGTTTTCGGTTTTGGCATTGAAAGCTCCATATTTAGAAACTATAAATTGAGGATTAATACTCCATCTTATTTTTCTTTGAATTACTGTGTCTTCAACAATTTTATTTTCTTCTTTGATTGACGAATTTTTCTTTTGAATCTCCGTTAAAGAATCTCTATCCTTTTGTGTTTTTAGCTTATTGTTTTTCTGAAATACATCTGTTTGCTTTTGTGATGTTGAAGAATCTTTGAGTGAGTTTGGTCCTTGGGATACATTTTTCAGTTCGGTATTTTGATTTGTTTTTGGTATTGAATTTTCATTTTTATTATTCACCTCTTTTTTTACTGTCACAACTTCGTTACGCGAGGTGAAGCTGGAATTTAAAAGAATTTTATTGTTTTTTGAGTTCAATTGAGATTTTGTGTTTTCTGAAACCTGTAATTTATTATCGTAACTATTTTTATCATTAGAGTCTTTATTAGAGCCTGTCGTTTTTATTTGATTAGGAATTTTTTTTACGGAAGAAGACTTTGAGGTAGTTATATTAGTATCGTTAGATTTTATCGGATTTTCATGACTGCTCTCAACCAAACTAAATGTAAATAGTGTGATTGCAACTAAAGCAATAGCGGAAAAGAAATACCAGAATAATAATCTTCTTTTTCTCTTTTTAAGCTTTTTCTCTATGTTATTCCATACAATGCTATCAGGACTACTTTTATAGTTTTCAAGCTTATTCGTTATTTCAGATCCAATATCTCTATTTATTTTCATAAGCTTTCGAAGGAATTAATTGATGATCTTGATGGCTGCAACTTTTGTTTTAGTATGCTCTTGGCTCTATGTAAATTAGATTTAGATGTGTTAACACTTATCTCAAGTAGTTTTGAAATTTCTTTATGAGAATACCCATCCATCTCATAAAGATTAAACACTAGGCGATACCTTGCTGGTAAATCTTGCACATGTTGTAATATTTCATCTAGAGGTATAGAATCTACAGCTTTGGCATTTACTGATGTGTCTTCTAAAAGATCATTATTAATTGAGATACTAATTGGTTTTACTTTTTTGTATTTATCAATGGCCTTGTTAATGGCGATGCGTTTCATCCAACCTTCAAAAGAGCCAATACCTTTGTATGTTTTTATTTTTTTAAATATCTCTAAAAATGAATCCTGTAAATTGTCTTCAGCTTCTTCTGCATTAGAACAATATTTTAGAGAAAGGACATATAGGTCATCTTTATATTTTTGATATAGTTGACTTTGTGCCTTTAAATTATTCCTTTTACAGGACTTTATTATTTTTTCTAGATCCAATTAATTAATAACCTTCTATTTTTTTGATGCAACTTGCAATTATGTTTTTTATAAACAAACTAGATGAAAAACAAGCAATAGGTAGAGTACTTGCTCTTTTAAAACGCTCTTATAGCTCTTACATGGTTAAGACCTCCTTTTCCTGCATTATTGAAATCTGATAAATCAGAATTATCTGGTCCAAAAAAGCGAACCCTAGCCCAATTTTGATCGCTTTCTGTCATTGGATCTAATTCTGAAGAACTCCAATAAAACCAGTTTTCGAAATTGCCAATCGACAAACGGTTCTCTTGCATTAGGTTTAATTCTTCAAATGATGGCAAAAACCAGTCGGAATAGTTTTCTAGGATCAAGTCTTGACATACTTTGGCCGCATAAATCTCAGGTGAACATGAATTGTCGAATTCTAGATTTGTGATTATATCTAAAGTATTTTGACTACCAAAGCCTATTTCGGCAGCAGTAACATTATAGAATGTCCCTTGGCATGACCAAGGTACGTGAGTAGCTTGATCGTTTTGTGCGGCAACAAGGCCATGTTGCCCAGAATCATCTAGATAAAATATCATGCCTCCTTCGTGAAATTGACCTATTTCAAGACTGATTGGTTCTGACTCGTTATTATCGGAGCAAGATAATAATGTAAATACAACTAACGATAAGCTAATAATTCGATTCATGACTATTTTTTTAATTAGTTCTTTATCTATAGTCTTAAAAACTACAAAATGGTTGCGTAAAAAATAGTTTTAAAAGTTTTAGCCTTGTTTTAAGTTTAACAACCTATGGAAATTAAGATAATTTCAACAACATAGTCAGAGAGATTTTCTTCATCTATAATTTTAACAAATATACTCTGGTTGTTTTCGGTGTTATTATAAACTTGATCTCCGGCAACAGGGTTTTCATCGTTTTGTGCATCTTCTTGAGTCTCATGAAAACTGATAACAGAGTCTTCATCCAATTCAAGCGTATCTAAAATACAAAACACGTAATCGTTGAGAATAAAATCTGAAACTCCTGTGTTGGTTTCGTTCTCACAAACCTCAAAATAAAAACTAGAGCATAAATCAAAATCCTGATCACATCTCTGGTTCAGGACGAGATCTCGATCTTCGTTACTTAGTTTTAGGGAATTCTCGTCAATGTATGTCACTTTCCAATCATAATTAAAATAGTCGGTAATTTCAGAGTTTTCACTAACTAGGTTAATGTTTATGTGCAGCTCGTCCTCAATGAGAAAAACCGTCCACGAACCTATAAAATTTCGCTCTTCAAAATTAAATGTAGTGAAACCATTGGATTCTTCAAATATACCTCCTAAATATGGGTTGTCGTTGGTAAATCCATAACCAACTTTTAATATGCAATTCTCTAATATTTGATTGCAATCACTTACTCTTTCAAAATCCAAACAGCTATCAATACTCTGCTTTAATTCTTCTTTTGTGTTTATTATAAATTCTTCGCCAGATTCTAAAATAGCTGTTATAGGGAAGCTAACACTAATTGAGAAATCAGTTTCCAAGCTTTCTAGTAATAAGCTAAATTCCTCGTCATCCAAAACGGCATTCAATGATGTAAATTCATCATTTGCGTCAAAGACAAAAATTGAGAGCGGATAATTAAAATTAATACAAGTAATATTATGGTCTGGTCGTTCTTTATCTGTGGCAACCTGAACCAAGTTTTGAAATAGCTCTGAGCCTTGTGTAATTTCTTCAAGTGGTGATAATTGAATGATTCCAGTTTCATTATTAAAACTTTGATTGATTATATCGTCAGTATCATTGCTGCAAGAAAAAGATATAAGAATTAGCAATAAGTAATATAGTGTAGTCTTTTTCATAGTTTATTTTTAGATTGATTAATATGGTATTATAAAAGCGAGTAATATTAATGACTAACTAGTTTTGAAGCTCAATGACATAATCGGTGATTTCAGCAAAATTATTGCTGTTGATGTCTATTGCTAGCACTTTGAGACTCCCGCCTGTAAAATCCTCTTTGAAATGAATTGTTGCAATAGATTTATAATTATCATCTTCAATACTATTTTCGATGTCCAAAATTTCCATACTACCTGATTCAATTTCCCATATTATTTCGGAAAAATTGGCTGTAGTTTTGCTTGCATATTTTAATTCGTCACCAGGTGAAGCCCTCGTAGATCCATTTAAGCATATACCAACAAATTCTGCATTATCTTCAAATTCGCAATCAAACACGTTTTTTATATCCTCATCAACAGATTCATCTGAGCAAGATGAAACAAAAAATAAAATGAATATCTGTACAATTAGAGGGAGATGTTTGTTCATGGTCGATATTTATCTATAGACGCCATGATCTGCAAAAGGTTGCGTAGGAAAATGAAGCTTTTCAAATAAAAGTATAGTTTTGGATAATATAATTAGAAAACCCATCAAAATTTGATGGGCTTTTTTATAAGTTAGGAGAGCTCATTAGTTCATTCATGCTATTCGTATGTGTATTCAGCTGGCGGGTATGTGAAACCTATTTTTGTTTGATTTACTGGTAAGCCATTTGAGTTGTATTCATATGAATATTCATTTGTTGAGATATAATAAGTGTAAGAAGTGATATTATTTTGGGTAAATCCTCTATTAGATACGTGCAAGGTAGAGCCTCCGTGAATTTTATTAAAAGCTTCAGGGAACATAAATTGAAAGGGGTTTGTTTTATCGTCATACTCAAAAGATTCGATAACCTCAGAACCTCTCACTTTTTGTGATAAACGTCCAAAAACATCATAATTATAAATAGTCATCTCACCGTTTGAGGATTCGGTAGTGGTGAGTTGATAATCCTCATTATAGAAATAATTTATCGATATGCCTTGATTATTAATTGAACTAACTATTCTATTATCTTCATAATGATAATTAGTAGTTTGCGCGTCTTGACCGTTTCTTTCATAAATTTCTGTAATTATTTGATCTTCGGAGTTATATATATAGCTTACCATGCTTATATTGGACAAATCCTTTTTTAAATAACCATTTGCTTCGTATTCAAAAACAATATCACCAGCAATGCCTTTTACTTTGATTAATTTAGGTAAATCGTTAGCTATAATGTCATCATTATTTTCACAAGAAATGAAACTCGCAAATATTAGAGCTAGTGTGATTAATTGTTTTGTAAGGGTAGTTGTCTTTTTCATAGCGTATATGTTTTATAATCTGTAGATGGTGTTTATGTGAATTGGTTGCGTTCAATCATAATGTATTTTGTTCTTAAGACTATATTCCTATTTATAAGTCATTTGATATTAGATTTTTACACACAAAAAAACCTCATAATACAATTATGAGGTTTTAATTGAAAAGTAGAAAAAGAACTAATCCTCTTTCTTATCTTCTCTAGGTTTTCTATCGTCTCTGCGATTATCTCTACCTCTATTGTCACGTCCACGATTATCTCTACCTCTGTTGTCGCGACCACGATTGTTATTGTCTCTAGGTGGTCTGGCTACATAACCTTCTGGCTTTGGTAAAATAGCTTTTCGAGAAACTTTCTCTTTGCGCGTTCTGGAATCTACACCAAAATACTTGACGTCAAAAACGTCACCCATGTTCACAACATCAGAGACATTTTCCGTACGTTCCCATGCTAATTCAGATACATGTAATAAGACCTCGTTTCCTGGAGCTTCCGTATATTCTACAACAGCACCAAAATCTAACATCTTAATTACTTTTACCTCATAAACACTACCTACTTCTGGCTTAAATAATAGAGAATCGATTTTTGCCATTACAGCATCAATACCTTTACTACCAACACCAAGAACTTCAACAACACCTTCTTCAGTAACAGGATCTTCATTAATAACAATAGTGGTTTCAGTCTCTTTCTGTAATTCTTGAATCACTTTTCCACCAGGGCCAATTAAGGCACCGATAAATTCGTTAGGAATACGTCTTGTCACCATTGTAGGTGCATGATCTTTAACTTCAGCATTTGGCTCAGCAATGGTATCAGTCAATTTCTCTAAAATATGCAAACGACCATCACGAGCTTGTTTTAGTGCATTTACCAAGATTTCGTATGATAATCCTTTTACTTTAATATCCATTTGACAAGCAGTAATACCATCTGCAGTACCAGTAACTTTAAAGTCCATATCACCAAGATGATCTTCATCTCCTAGGATATCAGATAAAACCGCATACTTTTCCCCTTCAGAGATTAATCCCATAGCAATACCCGAAACAGGTTTCTTAAGCTGAACACCAGCGTCCATTAATGCCATTGTACCAGAACATACCGTTGCCATAGAAGACGAACCATTAGATTCCAATACTTCAGAAACAACTCTTACCGTATAAGGACAATCCTCGGGAACCATACCTTTTAAAGCACGTTGTGCTAAGTTACCATGACCAACTTCTCGACGAGATGTTCCACGGATTGGTCTTGCCTCACCAGTTGAAAAAGGAGGGAAGTTATAATGTAAATAGAAACGCTCTTCACCTTCAAAAGATGGCATATCTATTTGGTTTGCTTCTCTGGAAGTTCCTAAGGTGACCGTAGCTAAAGCTTGAGTTTCACCTCTTGTAAAGATAGCAGAGCCATGTGTTGACGGTAAATAATCAATCTCACACCAAATAGGTCTGATCTCATCTGTCTTACGACCGTCTAAACGTAACCCCTCATTTAAAGTTAAGTCTCTAATAGCGGCTTTTTGAGCTTTCGCCACATATTTATGAATTAGTTTTCCTAAATCATCTTGCTCTTCTTCAGAGAATGAATTGAAAACTTCTTCTTTAATTTCAGAAAATGCAGCACCTCTTTCATGTTTTGAAGAACCTGCTTTTGCGATAGTATATGTTTTATCATATACCATATCATGAATTTTCTTTGCTAAATCTTCGTCAGAACGTTCTGGGTCGTACTCACGAACCTCTTTTTTGCCAGCAGCCTCAGCTAATCTTACCTGTGCGGCACACTGTACTTTGATAGCTTCATGAGCAAACTTAATCGCTTCAGCCATTTCCTCTTCAGAAATTTCATCCATTTCACCTTCAACCATCATTACTGAGTCGGCGGAGGCTCCAATCATCATATCGATATCAGATTCTAATAATTGAGCTCTAGTTGGATTGATGACAAATTCGCCATTGATGCGACCAACCCTTGCTTCAGAGATTGCACATTCAAAAGGGAAATCTGATAGTTGAATAGCGGCAGAAGCAGCTAATCCTGCCATAGCATCTGGCATAACGTCTTCGTCATGAGACATTAATTGAATCATCACCTGAGTTTCAGAATGATAATCTTTAGGGAATAAAGGACGCAATACACGATCTACTAAACGCATTGTTAATACTTCACCATCACTAGGTCTAGCTTCTCTTTTAAAGAAACCACCTGGATAACGTCCTGCAGCAGCAAATTTTTCTCTGTAATCTACCGTTAATGGTAAAAAGTCAACGTCAGCCTGATGATAATTAGATACAACTGTACACAATAGCATACATTTTCCTGATTGCACAACAACAGAACCATGTGCCTGTTTTGCTAATTTTCCGGTTTCGATAGAAATTTCTCTACCATCACCAAGGTCAATAACCTCTTTGTAAGTCTTTGGAATCATAAATTTTTAATTCACGTTTTGATATTAAGTCATCAAAACTTTTGTTAAACAATGGTCGTTGTGTTGTTGTGTGTAGTTGTGTAATAATGGCATTTATGCCTGACCAATGAAAAACCGTGTAAGCTTCTTCAATTCGAATTTTAGACGCTTTCGATTGCGTTGTATAAAACAAAAAAGAGGCTAAAAAGCCTCTCTTTTTTATTTTCTTAATCCTAATTCTTTAACTATTGCACGATATCTTAAGATATCTTTTTTAGTCAAATAGTCTAGTAAAGCTCTGCGCTTACCAACTAATTTTACTAATGAACGCTCTGTATTGAAATCTTTGCGATTCTTCTTTAGGTGTTCAGTTAAATGATTGATTCTTGCAGTAAATAATGCAATTTGTCCTTCTGCAGAACCCGTGTCGTTTTTACCGTTACCGTGTTTTGCGAAGATTTTTTCTTTAGCTTCTTTTGATAAATACATTCTAATATTATTGTAAATGATTGTTATGTACTATGAAAGATTTTCTTTCAAGCGGCAAATATAATACTTTTTTGTGATTCGTAGTTTTTTTCGTAACTTTTAATCTGAATTGCAATGTTTTAGAATAGTCTCCCCTTGACTAAGTAAGAGCTCTCACCTAATTACTCCTTAAAAATTTAGAGGATGAAAGCTATAGACCCACGTCGTAATTTTTCTAATGCACATGATGTATTAGATCGTGTTTTTAACAATACCTATAACGGCATTGCTGTTGTAAACCTTGAGGGCAATTGGCTTAAAGTCAATCAAAGCGTTTGTGATTTGTTGGGTTATACTAAATGGGAGTTGTTCAACATGGACATTAATAACATAATTTATGCTGAAGATCTTGGTGTTCATGAAGAAAAGTATGAAAAACTAATACATGGTAAAATAGACAAGTATCGAGTTAAACAACGTTTTTTTCATAAAGATGGCTCAATACTTTGGGTTTTAATATATGTGTCCTTGGTTTATTTTAAAGAAGGTAAGCCCTATATGATATGGCAATTCAATGATGTTACCAATAGGCAAAAAAATCAGGATAAGTTAAAAGCTATGCTGAATGTTGTTAAAGAGCAGAACGATAGGCTAACCTCTTTTGCCGATATTGTCACACATAACCTGAGATCACACTCCGGTAATTTATGCTCAATCACACAATTTTTGCAAGAAGATTTTTCTGATGATAAAGACAACGAAAACCTTTTGCTATTGCAAAAAGCTGTTGACAATTTACAAGAAACTGTATCTCATCTCACTGAAATTGCAAAAATTAAGGAGATTGACCCCTCTGAGATGGCAGCTTTAAATTTATACGACTATGCGGAAAAAGCAATGTACAATATCATTGCGATGGCTCAAAATGCCAATGCTATAATATACAATGAAATTGACGAAAGCCATAATATAAAGGGTGTCCCTGCATATTTAGATAGTATTATCCTTAATTTTCTTACCAACGCTATTAAATATAGATCTGAGAAGCGTGTACCTATTATAGAGATTACATCATCAATTGAAGATGATTATATAGTTTTGAGTATCAAGGATAATGGAAAAGGTATAGATATGGAAAAATATGGCGATAAGCTTTTCCAGATGTATAAAACATTTCATTATAACGAAGATGCCATTGGTATAGGTCTTTTTATAACCAAAAACCATATCGAATCTATGGGCGGTCGAGTAGGGGTCAATAGTGGGGTGGATGTTGGTACAGAATTCACAATTTATTTGAAAAGAGCATAATTTTTTTTAATCGGATTAAACCTTTCGTGAATAGGCTGGTCTTAACAGTATATTAACAATAAAAAAATACTCATGAAAGATTTTAATGTAATTAAGAAAGTAGTATTAAGCCTTACGGTTTTAGGTTTAGTGTTTACATCATGTAGCGATGATAATGAAGCTGCAGAGCCAGAAAACGAAGTACAGGACGTTTTAGAAGTTCAACGTTCTGCAGAAATTGATCAAATTGACAATATTTTAGGCGATCTCATTGTGGATGCCTACGAGGAGCAGGAATTAGATGTAGCTGATCGTGGAACATATACTAGAGACATACCAGACTGTGTTACAATTACAATAGTTGCACAACAAGGTTATAGACAAGTAACTTTGGATTTTGGTACAGACGGTTGTATGGTCCGTGGCCATTTAATAAAAGGACAGATTGTATTTGATTACACAAGAGATTTAGATGCCCAGCAAATTGCTATTAACTACAATCTTATCGATTTCTATTTTGATAATAAAAATATTATTGCGAGTCGATCTATTTTAAAAGAACTATCTAACGGTAACGGAAATCCTCAATTTACTCATGATTTAAGTATTACTGTAATCTGGCCAAATGATGCTCAGGCGTCTCGTGAAGGCACAAGAATTAGAGAATGGATAGAAGGATATGGTAGCGGTATTTTTAGTGATAATGTATTTGAGATTACAGGAAACTGGACGGCAACTTTCGTCAATGGCAATACACATACTTACGAAGTTATAGTGCCTTTAAGAAGAGAGGTCATCTGTTACTATTTTGTAAGCGGTTCTTTTAATGTGCAGCGAACAAATTTTGGTGGCTTGTTTGATTACGGAGAAGGAAACTGTGATAATCAGGCAACATTCACTTTTAATAATGGTACCGAAATACCTATTACTTTAAATTAGTGATTTAGTTTTAGTTGATTGAAGAAAAAAAGCGAGCCATTTGGCTCGCTTTTTTATGCTCTTAAAGGTTGGTTCTGTACAAGGTCTAAATAAAGATTTATTTTTTGTTTTAAATCTTTTCGATGCGTTATAAAATCTAAAAAGCCATGCTCCAACAAAAATTCTGAGGTTTGGAATCCGTCAGGTAGTTCTTGTCCAGTTGTATCTCTAACAACTCTAGGTCCAGCAAAACCAATCAATGCGCCAGGTTCTGCAATATTTATATCACCTAGCATCGCGAATGAAGCAGTAGTGCCTCCTGTCGTTGGATCGGTACATAAAGAAATGTAAGGAATACCAGCGTCTGCCAGTTGTGCTAATTTTGCCGAGGTCTTTGCTAATTGCATTAGTGATAATGCAGCTTCCATCATACGTGCGCCACCAGATTTACTTATTATCATAAATGGAATTTTCTTCTTTAAGGCATGATCTGCAGCTCTAGCAATTTTTTCACCTACAACACTTCCCATTGAGCCACCAATGAAACTAAAATCCATACAAGCGATAACTAAATCCTTTCCCATTGATTTACCTACAGCTGTACGTACTGCATCCTTAAGTTTTGTTTTTGCTTGAGCAGCTTTTAAACGCTCAGGATATTTTTTGGTATCGACAAACTTGAGAGGATCTTTAGAGTTGAGGTTGGCATCTAATTCCTTGAATTTATTATCATCAAAAAGTATTTCGAAATATTCTTTACTTCCAATTCGAACATGATAGCCATCCTCTGGACTTACATAAAAGTTTTGCTCAAGTTCCTTGGTATCAATAATTTTTCCAGTTGGCGATTTGTACCATAGGCCTTTAGGTGTATCTTTCTTTTCCTCTGTTGAGGTCTGTATACCTTTGTCTTTTCTCTTAAACCAAGCCATAAATCTATAAAGTTAGTTAGGGTGTAAATTTATAAAGTATTTACGTTATTAAGGTCTTCAAACGCTTTTTTAAGTCGTTCTACAAAAGCCTGCTCTCCTTTGCGCAGCCAAACTCTTGGGTCGTAATATTTTTTATTTGGTACATCATCTCCATCGGGATTACCAATTTGTGTTTGAAGATAATCCGTATGATCTTGAACATAGTCTCTAACTCCGCTTAAAAAAGCCCATTGCATGTCTGTATCAATATTCATTTTAATTACGCCATAACCTATAGCTTCTCTTATCTCTTCTACTGTAGAACCTGATCCACCATGAAAAACGAAGTCAATATGGTTATGAGGTACGCCATGTTTTTTAGATAAGAATTCTTGAGAATTCTTTAAGATCTTTGGAGTTAGTTTTACGTTTCCAGGTTTGTAAACACCATGTACATTCCCAAAAGCTGCAGCAACGGTAAATTGGTCACTAACTTTGCTCAGTTCTTCGTAAGCGTAGGCTACTTCTTCTGGTTGCGTATATAATTTAGAGTCGTCAACATCTGTGTTATCCACGCCATCTTCCTCACCGCCAGTAATACCTAATTCAATTTCCAAAGTCATACCCATTTTACTCATACGCTCAAGGTACTGTTTACAAATCTCTATGTTTTCTTCTATTGGTTCTTCAGATAAATCAATCATATGAGAACTATATAAAGGCTTACCTGTTTCCTTAAAGTGCTGTTCACTGGCGTCCAACAATCCATCGATCCAAGGCAATAATTTTTTAGCACAATGGTCTGTATGTAAAATCACAGGCACACCATAGGCTTCAGCCATGTGATGAACATGCTTTGCACCAGCAATAGCACCAGCAATAGCGCCTTTTTGACCATCATTACCTAACCCTTTACCAGCATTGAATTGAGCACCTCCATTCGAAAATTGAATAATTACAGGAGCATTTAAAGCTTTTGCAGTTTCTAAAACACCATTAATAGTATTTGATCCTATAACATTAACAGCAGGCAAGGCAAAGCCTTTTTCTTTTGCTAATTTGAAAATCTCTTGTACTTCTCTTCCTGTAGCAACACCAGGTTTTATATTGTGACTCATAAATTTTAAGGTTGAAATTAGACTTCAAAAATACACAATTTTGAATATTAAAAGGTCTGTTTTTAAGTATAAATAGGTGATATTATGCCGAAAACGATATAGTTTTTAAGTATATGAATTTCTAAAATGGATAGTTGATACCAATGTTATAAACGGCATTCCTGAAATTATAATCTTTAAACCATCGATTTCCTAGATCTCTTGATGGATCGTAAGTTTTGAAACCAGTATCAAATCGAAGTACAAAAAAATCAAAGTCGTATCGCAACCCAAAACCAGATCCAACAGCAATATCTTTTAGGGAACTAAAACCTGTAAGTGTTGCTGCATCATCTTCAACATTGTCTAATACATTCCATATGTTTCCAGCATCTATGAAAAGGGCGCCTTTAAAATTTCCAAAAAGACCGAAGCGCTGTTCGGCACTCAGATGAATCTTAAAGTTGGCCTCATTAAACTCATTTATTGTGGTAGAACTACCAGGGCCTAAATTATAGGCCGTCCAGGCTCTATTATCATTGGGTCCACCAGCAAAAAAACTTTCGGCAAAAGGTATACTGTTTGAATTACCATATGGTATGGCGACACCAGCATAACTCCTAAAAGCGAAGACATTATTCCTTCCTAAATCGAAGTATTTAATATAATCGATTTCGGTTTTAAAATACTGTGAAAAAGCCACGCCAAATACTTCGTAGTTGCCATCTCCATTTTTCGATGATCCAAAAATCTCTGAGAGGTTAGATAACAGGTTTCCTGCTAGCTCAACACGCCATTTGAAAATGGAAAAATCATTATCAAAGAGGCTAGTACGCCTATTCTTTTTATAATCGAAACTCGAAGAAAAAATAAGGTTATTTTCTGTTAAACGCTGCTGTCGTTCTTCAATACTATTAACGGTTATAAAATCCTCATCATTCGAAGTTAAACTGGTATTTCCAGCGAGTACATCGTCAATAAATGTGTCTGCAAGTGTATAAGAATTAGGAGGGTTTTCTAAGCTTTCGTCAGAATTAATATAGCCAATATTTCTAGCTATACTATTTAGTCTTGAAAACGAATTAGAGTATATGCCAAAGTAATTACTTGTATTTAGGTTCTTTACAAATTGAACATTGAAAAGCTCCAGAGTATTTGTTACGGTATTAGTAGGTTGCCAATTATAACTTAAAAGACCAGAGAGCGTTTGTTTATCTAAACCAATATTTTGTTGACTAGTGGCAGAAAGATTTATGGCCGTACTTGGCGACATGTATTTTGGTATGATACTATCGGTGTTAAATGGTGTAAATAAACGCGGAATGACTAATCTGATATTTCCACCAAACTCATTAATATCAAAAAAGGTTTCGTCATCATCATTACTATCCTCTGATGCTCCAATTGCGGCAATACCACTAATTTCAAGAGTTTCAGCACCTCTAAATACATTTCTAATCTTCAATCCAGGAGTAACTGAAAAACCAATGGTCTGTATGTTGCTCTGAGAAACATCTAAATCTAGGCTGAGGGCATATTTTTTCTTAGGTTCTAAATAAATATTGGCTGTCAAGGTGGTATCTTCCTCATTTTCCACATACTGTATACTAGGATATCTAAACATTTGTAAATCGTTGAGATATCTCGATGTTCTGCTTCGTGCGAGATCGCTATACTTATCACCTTTATTAATAAAAACGGCATCAGTAAGTGCCTTTGGTCTAAACCTTAATTTATTTTTACTATATAAATTGTAATTTTTAAAAGTTATACTGTCTTTAATGGTTTGGTTTTGGTTAGTGTAGTTTTCATCAGTATAAATGTTAATCTCTTTTATCTTGTAGGGCTTGAAGGGCACGACTGATATAGAATCATCTCCTCTTATAGAACGATTTGCAATGACTAGTTCTGTGTTAACTTTGTGGTTCGTACCTATCGTATCCGTAAAAAACCTTACATAGTCTTTTCCAAAATAATAAAATCCATTGTTGCGCAAATATGTGGTGATGCGGTCACGCTCCAGTTCAAAATTTGACTCATCATACTGTTCTTCTTTTTTTAATAATGATCTTTTGCTAAATCTAGCATACAAAGAATCGATTGCTGGACTGCTTATAATTGGCGTTATGGAGTCTAATATATACGGCTTATTTTTAATAATTTTATAAGTTACCTGGGCTTGTTTGTTGCTGTCCCTTTGGATTTCATAGGCTACCTCATTGTTAAACCACCCTTTTGTATAATAATACTTTCTAAGTCTATTCGCCGTTTTAATGGTTTTTTCTTCATCTAATATAGACGGCGCTTCTCCTGTACGCCTTAACCAGCTATTAAAGTTTTTGCGCGCTTGTATTTCCCTGTCGAATTGTTTTTTGGAAAGCAATGTCGTTTTCCATTTAACCTTAGACGAATCACTTAGTACTTTTGCCTGTAATATAGAATCGATATTTGGCCGTGCAAGATTATAAATATGAAGTCTTAAAGGTAGGCGAAAACCTAAAAAACGATCCATACCTAAATTAGTTTTTTGTATAATAATATTATTTACGCGCTCTTCATTATTAATCTTGTTGTCCTCAATAATGGTATTCTTGGTTATTAAATGCTCATCGCTTTTAACACCTTTAACAATGTTGCAAGAACTTACTAGTAAAACAAAAACGAATGAAACCAATACGTTACAAGAAGTCTTATAACTTTTACAGGATGATAACAAACGAAGTTGCGCTTTCAAACGTGGTTCTGTTTTTTTTGATATTGGATGTTATGAACAAAAATTAGTCCAAAAAAGGTTTACTTTGTAATAACACTAACAAATGTAAAGACATTTTAATGGTTACAAAGCATCAAATAAAGTTAATTAAAAGTTTAAGTCAAAAAAAATATAGACAGCAGTTAGGATTGTTTATTGTTGAAGGCGTCAAAGGAATCCAAGAATTCTTGAATTCTGATTTTGAGCTCGAAACGTTGTATACAACAAAGCAAATATTTGATGCTCCAGAAACAAAAACTATAGTAATATCTGAAGCTGACTTAAAAAAGATAACATCTTTAAAAAATCCAAATACGGTTTTAGCTGTTTTCAATATTCCAAAGCCTCGAACAATCAATACTAATGGTTTAATTATTGCCTTAGATGATGTTAGGGACCCAGGGAATTTAGGAGCTATTATAAGGCTATGTGATTGGTACGGCGTAGCAGATTTGGTGTGTAGTGTTAATACGGTAGATTGTTTTAACTCTAAGGTAGTGCAGGCAACTATGGGGTCGCTAGCTCGTGTTAATATATCTTATTTGGACTTAGAAGAATTCACGGCTTTAGCTAATACAGAGACTTATGGCACATTTATGAATGGAGAAAATATTTATACTGCAGATTTACCAAAGTATGGTATTGTGGTACTAGGTAATGAGGCCAATGGTATCTCAGACGAGATAAAATCAATTACTAATAGAAAACTAACTATTCCTCAATTTGGAAGTGATAAATTTACTGAAAGTCTAAATGTAGCTAACGCAACAGCTATTGTTTTGAGTGAATTTAGGCGTCGATTTACTGAAATGTAAAATTGATAAATACACCTCGTGTTTGCATGTTTGCAATATTGCCAGTCCAAGGACTGTTGGGATCAGCATCTCTAACAAGCTCATCGTTAATGGCAAAGATTGCTCGAATTGATGGTGTAAACTTAAAGTAAAGTAGATAAAGATCTATCCCAAAACCTAATTCATAGAAATAGGTGTTTTTTTTCATTCGAAATTGTCCAGCACTATTGTCATCTGGATTATCTTCATTACTTGAAAGATTTAAAGCTGTGGAAACACCGCCTATAATGAAAGGTTTAAAATTATTAATACGCTTTGTGGAAATTTTTAGAAGTAATGGAATGTGTATATAAGTAGATTTAACTTCTCGCAATAAATCAGAGTCATTAAACTCGGTGCCTGCGAAATAACTTTCATTATATCTTAAATTTCTTGTAGTAAAAAATACACCTGGTTCCAACCTAAGATTTAAATGGTCATTGATACGCATATCTCCAATAAGCCCAAGATGGAATCCAAAAATATCATCGTCTACAAGAATATCATTTAAATCCTCATTGTAGTTAAACTTGAAATCATATTGATTAAAGCCAAGAAAGTAACCCCAAGACAAAAACCTTTGATCAAGATTATCAATGTTATTGGCTACCTTTTCTTTTGTAAACAACTGTGCTTTTGCACTTTGAAAGGCAAGTAGAACTGTAAGTAAAACAATTATTTTCCTCATATTATACTTTCGATGCTGTATAAATTGTTGCCACACCCATAGTTTGTGGCTTGTCTTCGACATTAATAAACCCAATTTTCTTCAAAATATTGTTTAGGGCTTCACCATAAGGAAAAACTGAAGCAGATTCGCTCAGATATTTATAGGCGACCCTGTCTTTTGAGAAAAGTTTACCGATTACAGGTAAGATAAATTTACTGTAGGTATTATACCCAAATTTATAAATAGGATTTGTTGGTACAGAAGTTTCTAAAATAACAAAAATCCCATTAGGTTTTAATACCCTTAAGATTTCAGCAAGTCCTTTTTCCAAATTCTCAAAATTTCTAATGCCAAAGGCTACCGTTATGGCGTCAAACGTATTGTCCTCAAACGGTAAGTCTTCGGAATCTCCAATGACCATAGATATTATACCATCAAGATTTTTAGATTTAATCTTACCGCGACCAACTTCGAGCATACCGTCACTAATATCTAAACCTATAATATCTTTAGCGCTTGTTGAGGTCAAGCTAATCGCCAAATCGCCTGTTCCAGTGGCGATATCCAGAATATTCTCCGGTTGTTTTTTCGCAACAAGTTTTACAACCTTGTTTCTCCACTTGACGTCAATACCAAAAGAAATTACCCGATTTAAACCGTCATACTCCTTCGAGATAGTATCGAACATTTTCGTGACTTGAGCCTTTTTAGAGGCATCACTATCCTTATATGGTTTCACTTTTTCTTTCATAGAAAATTTTGGCAAATATACGGATTAGTTGTAAGTACCTAGAATTGCAAGTATTTTAAGTTAATGCTTAAAAAGTAATAAAGAATACAATTCAACAGTAGACTTAATATGATGTTAAACTGCATATAAATATAGTCCTTAGGTCAATTGTAAGGCAACTTTAACTACTTTAATGGCTTCTTAACTTATAAGTAATCTGTATATTTGCATGTTTATTTCAACATATAACGATGAAAATAATTATCGCAGGTGCTGGAGAGGTGGGATTTCATTTAGCAAAATTATTATCCTACGAGTCGCAAGAGATAACACTTATAGATACAAGAAAAGAGAGTCTGACCTATGCTGGTGAACACCTGGATATTAAGACTATAAAAGGTGATGCTACTTCTATATCAATTTTAAGGGAAGCACGCATAGATCAGGCAGAGTTATTTATCGCTGTAACATCCTCTGAAACTACAAACATTACAGCTTGTGTTTTGGCTAAGCAGCTTGGTGCTCAACGTACCATTGCTCGTATTTCCAACACCGAATTTATCGAAGAAAAAGAAACTATTGGATTTTCGCACTTCGGGATAGATGAACTTATTTCGCCAGAATCTTTAGCAGCTTCTGAAATTGAATTATTGCTTAACCAATATGGTTTTAATGATACTTACGAATTTGAGGATGGCGCTTTAACCATGCTGGGCTTGCGCTTGTCTAGAACGGCTACTTTTGTGGGTAAAACAGTGAAAGAGGCAGCGGAATTGTTCTCAGAACTTCATTTTATTCCTATTGCTATTCAGCGTTATGGAACACAATATACTATTATCCCAAGAGGTGATACACAATTTAAGGAAGGAGATAAGGTCGTTTTCATGACCTCTAAAGGGGGAGATGCTGAATTATTTGATTTATCAGGTAAGGTGAAGAGTGAAATTAAAAATGTGATGATTCTTGGTGGTAGTAAAATAGGTTTTAAGACAGCAAGAGATCTTTGCCAAAGTAAGTTTAATGTCAAGCTCGTCGAGAGTAAAAAACAAATTGCCGAGGATCTTGCCGATCGTTTACCTAATGCTTTAGTAATATGCGGTGATGGTAGGAATGTTGAAATTCTAGATGAAGAGAATATAGCGGACATGGATGCCTTTATTTCGGTAACAGGTAATTCTGAAACCAATATAATGTCCTGTTTATTAGCTAAATCTAAAGGTGTTAGGAAAACAATAGCCTTGGTAGAAAATATGGATTACTATCAACTATCACAATCCATAGGAATAGATACATTAATCAATAAAAAACTATTAGCCGCAAATAATATATTTAGATATATAAGAAAGGGTGAGGTCGTAGCCATGACCAAGCTTACCAATATGAATGCTGAATTATTGGAGTTCGTAGTAAAACCAAATTCTAAAATCACTAATAAAATTGTAAAAGAATTGAGCTTTCCGAGATCTGCGATTTTTGGTGGTGTTATTAGAGATGGAAAAGGAATGATTCCTTTAGGAAGTTTTAGAATAGAATCAGGTGACCGTGTTGTGGTGTGTTGCTTGCCTCGCTCCATTTCAGAAGTTGAAGCATTTTTCTCTTAGGCTATGTCTCGAATGCATCTAAATTATAAAATTATCTTCCATTTTTTTGGTTTACTACTATTGTTTAATGGTGGCTTTATGTTGTTGGCGACTTTGATAAGCCTTATTTATAAAGATGGCGTAACACTTCATTTATTTTTAGCATCATTGGCAACACTACTTTTGGGTGCTATTGCGATGTTTGGAACCAAAAATCATCGTAAAGAGATGAATAAGCGCGAAGGCTACATCGTAGTTGCTTTTGGTTGGATTGTGATGACTTTAACAGGGACATTACCTTATTTGGCAACAGACGCTATCCCGTCGTTCACGAGTGCTTTTTTTGAAACCATATCTGGTTATACGACAACGGGAGCAAGTATAATAAATGATATTGAAATACTGCCAGAAGGTGTATTGTTTTGGAGAAGTATGACGCATTGGATTGGTGGTATGGGAATCATCGTATTGGCCATAGCCATATTACCTTTGCTTGGTGTGGGTGGTATGCAGTTATTTGCAGCTGAAGCTCCAGGTCCAGGTGGTGACAAATTACATCCAAGGATTACGGATACGGCAAAACGTCTTTGGTTAATCTATTTTGGTTATACAGTTGCAGAAACAATACTGCTACAGTTTGCAGGCATGTCGTTTTTTGATGCCATTAACCATGCGTTAAGTACTCTGTCAACTGGCGGGTTCTCTACAAAAAATGCTAGCATTGCGCATTGGAATGATAATCCAGCAATTCAATATATTATTATCTTTTTCATGTTTTTGGCAGGAACTAACTTTGTGCTTAGTTATTATTTATTCAAAGGTAATGTAGTCAAGATTATCAAGGATGATGAATTCAAGTTATATTTTAGATTCATTGCCATTTTTACTATAGTTGCTGCTTTGCTAGTGTATTTTAGAGCAGATGTCTCTCAATCTTCCATAATGCATCCCATGACATTAGGTGAGGGTGAGAGTGCTATCCGTCATAGTTTGTTTCAAGTGCTAGCCATTGTTACTACCACTGGATTCGTAACTGCCGACTATACGATGTGGACACCTTTCTTAACCGTTTTCTTTTTTGGTTTAATGTTTTTAGGTGGTTCTGCAGGAAGTACCTCAGGAGGTGTAAAAGTTGTGCGCCATTTAATATTAATTAAAAATGGCTTTTTAGAATTCAGACGAGCATTACATCCTAATGCTATTCTACCTGTACGCTATAATACTAAATCCATTTCTAAAGATATTGTATTCAATATTCTCGGTTTCTTTATTCTTTACATGTTATCTTTTATTATAGGAGCATTGGTCTTTTCTATGTTTCAAATAGATTTTGAGTCTGCTATTGGCCTTTCTGCATCGAGTTTGGGGAATGTCGGGCCTGCTCTTGGCGATTTTGGACCAGTAAATAACTATGCAGCATTACCTCCATTGGGTAAATGGTGGGCTTCTTTTTTAATGCTTATTGGACGTTTAGAATTATTCACGGTTCTCATTTTGTTGACACCATTCTTTTGGAGAAATAGATAAGCTGCAATAAGCTCTTGGGATAATTCGTTATTTTAGTGGATATCAATTGGCTTGCTATGCAAAGAAGAACATATTTTCCATTATTCATTTTAGTGATTATTTCTCTAGCAACATCATGTGTGAAAGATGTTGATTTTGATCAAGCAGAAGATGTTGTTCTTACTCCAGTAATAACCTCTAGTGCCTTGTTTACAGAGGTCGAAGCTTCACGTTTTTCCGAGAATGGCATGGAACTAGAGACGGTTAGGGATTCGATAGCAAATATCGAAATTTTTACCGATCAGTTTGTTATTGATAACCTGGTGAAAGTAGAATTAGTTTTCGAGGTGAGTAATTCCATCAATAGGACGTTTGGTTTGCAAATTGAATTTTTAAATGAAGCTGATGAGCTTCAAAATGAATTTTCTTTTGATGCGCTACCTTCTCCTTCTGGAAACGATGTGCTTACGGAATTCACTGCAGTATTTGAGGATGAAAGCTTAGAGGCATTAAAAACGTCGCAGAAAATGGTTATTACATTAAGCCTGTACCCCAGTACGGACGGGACGTTTTTAAATGAAAATTCCACAGGGAAAATAGGGCTCAAATCTAAAGGTCTTTTCTATTTTAATATAAGTTTATAATCATGATTATTAAGAGAATCGTGTTTATACTCTTAATGCTGTTTATGCATTATTCCTTTTCGCAAAATAAACAAATCTTATTTGGGTTCAATGATATTCCGCAATCCACATTAATCAATCCAAGCACAACTCTCGACAATGATTGGTTTATGGGTTTTCCACTCTTATCCCAATTTCATTTTAATCTTGGATCATCGAATGTAAGTGCTTACGATTTATTTGCTGACGATGGAAAGGATTTTAATTCAAAACTCCGAAGTTTAATATTTCAATTAGATAGCAATGATTTTTTTACATCAACACAGCAGTTAGAAGTATTTACAGGAGGTTTTTCTTTTGGTAGAGGAGTAGAGAAAGATAGGTACCTAACTTTTGGGATGTATATAGAAACTGATGTTATTGCCTACCATCCTAAGGATTATGCCATTTTAGCTTATGAGGGGAATGCTTCAAATATTGGAAAAGTCTTTGATCTGAGTGATTTAAATGCCAGTGGCGAAATGGTATCGGTATTTCATGTTGGTATGACCAAAAAGCTTAATAGTAAGTTTACTATTGGTGGCAGAGCTAAGATTTACAATAGCATTATTAATGTAAATTCAACAAAAAATAGAGGATCATTTGTCACTAGAGAGGGACAGAATAATTTATTGGAGCATTCATTCGATTTAGATCTCAGGGTAAATACCTCTGGGATTGCTAGTTTAGCTGGTGATAACAGCAATGATGTTTCGGAAGATATTAAAACCTTAAGAAGAAGACTTTTACTTGGCGGAAACTTAGGCCTTGGATTGGATTTTGGAATAACATATCAACCTAAAGACCAATGGACCGTTGAAGCCAGTTTGCAGGATTTTGGTTTTATACGACATACTAAAGATATAGAGACTTACGGAGTTAAAGGAAACTATGTTTTTGAAGGTATTAATCCACTCTTTCCAGAAGTTGCTGGAGGACAAACAGCTGAGGATTATTGGAATGAGGTAGCCGACAACTTTGAAGATATTTTCGAGTTAGATACGACAGTCACAAAATATACCACTTGGCGACCTCTAAAGTTCAATGCAGCAGTAAGGTACGCATTTGGGAAAAAGACATCTAAGGAATGTAATTGTTTGGCAGATGATGTTGGTTATCTTAATTCAGTAGGTGCACAACTCTATGCCATAAATAGACCTAGAGCACCACAGTTGGCGCTAACGACATATTATTACAGACGAATTTTTGAAGGTTTAAGAGTGAAAGCCACATACACCATTGATCCGTTTTCTTATTATAATGTTGGTTTGGGTATCTCAACTCAATTAGGCGCATTGCATATGTATCTCATGGCAGATAATCTTTTGGACTATCAAAATCTTGCAAAAGCACAAAGTGCGTCACTACAATTTGGGCTTAATTTGGTGTTTGGAAGAGGTGGAAAACAATAAATTTTCAACTTTTTTTCAATTTTTTTAAAATTTAGCTAGCCTATAATTTCACTCATGTTTTTTAAGATTGACACCCTCAATCTCTTGCTATAGTTGCAACAGCACTTGTAACATTTTTGATTCTGGTACGTCTTATTAGCGTAACCAATTAAAAAATATCAATCATGGAATTAGTATTAAATCAAAAATTAGAATCTGTACCAGAACCCGTTGCGGTGTCTCATTACACTACCAATGGATTATTAAATTCTAATTACAAATCAATTGTGAAGCAAAACTTTAGTGAGTCCACTACAAAATCTGTATTTGGAATTAGACAACGTATCAAATCTTCACAATTAAGAATGGTCAATCACACTTCGGTAATTTTAAAATTATCTGTATTCGCCATTGCCTTAGTAGCAATGTTCTAAAAGAACTTATTAAATTTTTTTGAACTTATAACTGGCACTTTTTCAGTGTCTTTTATCTATAAATAGCACATTCAATACGAGCTGTCATTATAGACTGTTGTCTTTACTTAACTTTTAAATATAGAAATTATGCCTTCAGATTCAATGAATGTTATCAACTTTAATAGGAATCAACTTCCTCAAAGAGACAAGTTTGCTAATAGACTTGGTGGATATAATTCCAGTAAAAAAACAGAGTATAATCTTCCTAAAGCAACAACGAAGCAACTCAAAGAAATTGCTAGACGATTAAAAGAAGAGCAAAAGATTAGAATGATTAAAGTTGTTGCACTAACAGTAATTCTGTTTTTAGGATTAGTTTATGCTATTCTTTATTAACCTTGAGGTATATACTATCGTATTAAAAAGATGTCCTTATGCCACTTGGAGAGTCAATGATTAGTACTGTAAAGAGTAACAAGAATATAATGCTCGATAAATCTAAAAGGTTTAGAAAAACATTAGGTGGTTATAATAAAAACAGAACAACAGAGTATAATTTACCAAATGCGACTCCAGAGCAATTACTTGAAATAAGAAAAGGACTCAAAAAAGAAAACAAGATTATGTGGCTTAAGGTTGTAGGTATATCCACTGTAATAATAATCGCTTTGGTTTGGATGCTATTTGCATCATAAAAAAAGCTCTAACATAAACCTTATGTTAGAGCTTTTCTTTTAAAGGGCAATTCTATTAATGGACATTAACTTAATGCCGTTCTAATCCGTTTAATGGCTTCCTTGATATTGTCTTGCGAAGCTGCATAAGAAATACGAATGCAGTCTGGATTACCAAAGGCTTCTCCTGTAACTGTGGCTACTAAAGCTTCTTCTAATAAGAATAGGGACATATCCGTGGCATTATTAATCTTTTTACCTTTAAGTGTTTTACCAAAATA
Organism: Winogradskyella flava; assembly: GCF_014243395.1. Taxonomy (GTDB): domain Bacteria; phylum Bacteroidota; class Bacteroidia; order Flavobacteriales; family Flavobacteriaceae; genus Winogradskyella; species Winogradskyella flava. The sequence goes on from NZ_JACLCP010000001.1 coordinate 1,225,936, forward strand.
AGCCGATACATTTGGAAATACATAAAAAGCACCTTCCGGCTCATTAGTCTTAAAACCATCAATAGCTTCCAACAGTCCAAGTATAAGTTTACGACGTACTTTAAACTCATCGACCATATACTGAATCCTTGAGGATTCAGCCCCCAAGGCCGAAATCACGGCACGTTGTGCTATACAATTGGCACCACTAGTCACCTGGCCTTGCATTTTATTACATGCTCTGGCAATCCAATCAGGAGCGCCAATATAACCAATACGCCAACCCGTCATAGCAAAGGCTTTAGACACGCCATTGACGGTAATGGTTCTATCAAACATATCATCAAATTGTGCCATACTGTGATGACCACCAATAAAATTAATGTGTTCATAGATTTCATCAGAAACGACATATATATTAGGATGCTTTTGTAAGACATCTGCAATGGCTCTAAGCTCATCCTTACTGTAAACAGATCCACTTGGGTTACATGGTGAGCTGTACCAAATCATTTTGGTGTTTGGCGTGATGGCAGCTTCCAATTGTGCTGCAGTCATTTTAAAATCATCGGAAATATCAGTCTTTACTTCAACAGGTACTCCTCCGTTAAGTTTTACAATGTCACTATAGCTGACCCAATACGGACATGGCAGAATAACTTCATCACCATCATTTAACATTACAGATGCAATATTAAACAACGCTTGCTTTGCTCCGGTCGACACTACGATCTGAGCTCTATTATAGTTAAGATGGTTGTCTCGCTTAAACTTATTAATTATAGCGTCTTTTAATTCTACATAGCCATCCACAGGTGTATAGCTGTTATAGTTTTGATGTACAGCTTCAATAGCTGCTTCTTTTACAAAATCTGGTGTGTTAAAGTCAGGTTCGCCCAAACTTAATCCAATAATGTCTTTTCCCTCTGCTCTAAGCTCTCTAGCCTTTGCAGCCATAGCAAGAGTTGCTGAAGTCGATAGATTGTTAATTCTATCAGAAAGTTGGTTCATAAAGTAAGTAATAATAGAATTATGCTTGCATTGCAGGTCGCGTACCCATTTCTTTCAAAAATCTAAAATGTGCGGCTATTGCTTTTCTTGTGGTTTCGTATTCTTTATAAGGTAAATTAAATTCTTTGGCTGTATCCTTTACGATCTTTGCAATTTTGCCATAGTGTATATGGCTAATATGAGGAAAGATATGATGCTCTACCTGATGATTTAAACCACCAGTATACCAATTGACTAGCCAATTCTTCGCGCCAAAATTTACTGTAGTTTTTAATTGGTGTATAGCCCAAGTGTTTTTCATTGTTCCATCCTCTGCAGGTAAATGCATTTCCGCTTCGTCCATAACATGGGCTAGTTGAAACACAACACTTAGTATAAGACCAGCAACATAATGCATAATGAAGAAGCCAATAAGTACTTCATACCAAGCTAAATCAGTCAAAAGTATAGGTAATACAATCCACATGGATACATACAATATTTTGGTAAGCACTAATTTGCTCCAATTGACGATTGGATTTGGTAATTTACCATATGATAATCTCCGCTTCATGTAGCGCTTCATTTGTTGAAAATCTGTAGTAATTGCCCAGTTGATAGTCAACAAGCCATATAATAATACCGAATAGTAATGTTGGAACCTGTGATGCTTCCTCCATTCAGAATGTTTTGAAAAACGTAGAATTCTACCTGCTTCTAAATCTTCATCATGGCCATGGATGTTTGTATAGGTATGATGAAGAACATTATGCTGTACTTTCCAGTTATACACGTTACCTGCCAAGATATAGATGCTACTTCCCATCAAACGGTTTATCCATTCTTTGTTTGAAAAAGAACCGTGATTGCCATCATGCATTACGTTCATACCAACTCCTGCCATACCAATACCCATAACCATGGTCAGTAATAATTGTGCCCAAGTAGGAATATCTAAGGTTAGTAGTAAAAAATAAGGTGTTAAAAATATAGCAAACATAACTATGGTCTTAAGCCAAAGTTGCCAGTTACCTGTGCGCTTGATATTATTTTCCTTAAAGTAATTGTTGACACGTTTATTTAGGGTTCTAAAAAATTTTGCTGAATCGGCTCTTGAAAAAGAAAGCGTTTGTTGTGACATATTGTTATTAATAATTTTATGTTATAACGTCAAGGGTTTAAATACATTATAATTTCCAAAGATAATTAATAATTAAAATGGAGCCTTGTGAAAAGATGTTAATTTATCCATATTAAAAAAATGTATTTTTGAAGAAATTAAAATCAATGGATTTAATTCTAAAGTATTTTCCAGATTTATCTGAAGATCAGATTACACAATTCAAAGCTTTAGAGCACTTATATAAAGACTGGAATACAAAGATCAATGTCGTCTCACGTAAAGATATTGACGAGCTATATTTAAGGCATGTGCTTCATTCTTTGGGTATTGCAAAAGTCATAAAGTTTGCTGATAATTCTTCTATACTGGATGTGGGTACAGGTGGCGGATTTCCTGGTATACCTTTGGCCATTTTATTTCCTAAATGTCAATTCCACTTAGTTGATAGCATAAACAAAAAACTTAAAGTTATAAATGCTGTTGCTGAAGCTCTTGGTTTGACCAACGTTAGAACAACACATAGTAGAGTAGAAGCAATTAATGAGACGTACGATTTCATTGTAAGTAGAGCTGTTACGGCGATGCCTGAATTTACAAAATGGGTGAGAGGTAAAATTGCCAAAAAACAACAGAATGAGCTTAAAAACGGTATCCTTTATCTTAAAGGTGGGGATTTGACTGACGAATTAAAGCAATATGCAACGGTCAAGGCTTACTTATTATCAGATTATTTTGATGAAGATTTTTTTGAAACAAAGAAAGTCATCTATCTGCCGTTGAAGCATAGGGTTTAGTTCAAAAAGTATGATTCAGTGATGCTAAAAACCCTGAAAACAGGGTAATTAGATGTTTATTATAGTTGGAAATTTACACCAATAAATAATTTGGTTTAATAACCATTAAAAAATAGTTAAACAGAAACAAGCTTAAAATGAAAAATAGAACAGTAGTATTTGGTTTATTATTAATAGGTGTTTTAATAGCAAGTTGCAGTTTCAACAAATCTGCAAGTGTTGATTTTATGACTGGTATATCCACTAAAGGCGATGGTCTTTCCGTAGATGACATTTATCTTTCTGATGATAAAAAGAGATTAGAGACTACAGAATTTGAATATGGGAAAAAGTTCTATTTAAACTTTAATGACATCATAGGATTTAAAAAAGAAAACGGAGCGGTATTTCCAGGTATGGAATTTATAGTCTTAACTAAGGAAAACGACACTGTGATGTATAACAAGGATTTATACTCAGGACAAACTGGTAGTGGATTTAAGCTTTCACCTATAGCTTTAAATAGTAATCTAATCGTTGCAAATCCTATAAAATCCAATGAAGAGTATTCTCTAATTTGTAAAATCTGGGATAAAAAAGGAGAAGGCACATTCAAAACAGAAATGGATTTTAATGTTATTCCTAACCCAAAAATAACCATTGAAAATAATGGATTGAGCGCTAATGAAGTTTACCTATCTAGTATCACTAATAATAGAGTAATTACCAATGAAATTATCACATTTGATGAAAAAGTTCAGATTGTAGTTGAAGGGTTAAATGGATTTACAGAAAAAAATGGACAAACAGAATTAGATCTTTCCATGAAATTAGTAGATGCTAATGGCAATGTTTTATCAGAAAACACAAATCTCTTAGGTGATTCATCTATCAATGTCAATATGGTGCGCCAGGCTGTATCCTCTTATTTTACGCTGACAAAAGGACGACTGAAGAACCCTGTGACCTGTCATGTAGAAATCACAGATAAAATAAGTGGCTCTAAAATGTCCATCAATACTGAACTAACTGTAGAATAAATACTTTAAACCCAAATTAAAAACAAGTATAATTTTATGAATTCAAAATATAAAATGCTTAGACAAAGTGCCCTAATGGTATTTTTTGTGGTACTTGGATTATCATCTTTCACTCTAGAGGCCCAAGAGGATACCATTTATTATAATGCGCAATGGAAAGAAACAACTAAAGATAGTGCAGTTTTTTACAGACCATTAATTAAGAAAGAGGGTGATTTATATCGTATTGAGGATTATTATATATCTGGCCAATTGCAAATGAGCGGATTATCTGAGACCAAGAAGAGAAATTACTTTAAAGGTGAGGTGACATGGTATAATGAAGACGGCACAGTCTCCCAAAAAGCCAATTATGAGGACGGTAAGCTTAATGGCGAGTATATTTCCTTTTTAAATGGAAAGAAATTGACTGGCGTTTATAAAAACAATAGACTTGTCAGTGGATCTATAAACTCTAAAAACTACAGCACATATTATTATGCTACCATAAATAATGACACCATTAAAGAGGTGTACCATGAGAATAATTTAGAGGGTGTGAGATACGAGAACTATCGCGTTGTGGATGGCGCAACATTTCTCTCGAAATATTATGATGAAAAAGGTTATCTAATAGGTGAAAGAGAGACCACCAATAATAGTTATTTTAAAGGTTTAGAAGTGTTTTACTATTATCAACCAATGCGTGTAAGACAGGTTAATTACTATCCTAAAGAACGTCTGTTAGGCACAACCTACTATTATCCGAATGGTGCAATTAGAACAAGATTTGAGCAGTCTCCAGAATATAAAAAATCTTTTTATGATTCTAGTGGTAAGCTACTGGGAAGTGCAACTTATAGATTGGATAGGGATTATTTAAAACCTGTTAACGGAACGGAATACGTTTTTAAATATGCTTATAAAGATGAGGATCAAGGTAAAATAACCTCTAAGAGAATTTATAAAAATGAGCAATTGCTCGAAGATGCTGTTTTTTACAAAAATGGAAGTATAAAAAGTATAACAAAGTACAAAGGAAGAGATAAGGACCTTCAGATAAGTTATAATGAATATGGCGAAGAAATAGCCAGAATGAAATACGAAGGTTATTATCCTTTTGAGGGTACAGAAATATTAAGGGATAGGGAGACAATTTATGAAAATGGAGAACTGGTAAGTGAGACTAATTACTACCCTGACACAAAAATTATTTTCAGTAAAAAGAATCCAAGTGAGGAAACCTATTACGATAGAGAAGGTAGTCTTCTTGGTACATTAGAAGTGTTATATGAAAATAAGTATGCAAAGCCTATTAATGGCCAACGCTATTATGTTGGCTATAAAACGGATATTTCCAGTATTGAAACGTATAAAGACGGCCAGATCGTTGAGCGCACAACATTTAGGGAAAGAGGCAATAAAAAAGAAGATGTGAAAATCTATAAGCGCGTAGAAAAATATGATGATAATGGCTATAATAGAATTAGTGAAATTACATTTTACAGTAATGGAGCAAAACAGTCTGAAATTACTTTAAAAGGGGGTTATGATAAGATTAAAGGCAAGTTCTACAACGACAAGAATGAACTAATAGGATCCTATGATTATTTAAAGAAAGACGGAGAATTATATGAGTTTTTTGATGATTCGGATGTGATTCGATTGTATAAAAAAGAGAGCAACGGCAAGCTCTTAAATTTAAAACGTTATAATTATGGGCCTAATTATCGATATGATGATATCGATGCTGTGTTAGAAGAAGAAATTGATGTTACTTGTTGCTCGAAAGTTTATACTGCTGATGGAAAGTTATTTGCAGAGGCTACTTATAAGGATGGTGAACCATGGGAAGGTCAAATTTATGATGAGACCAATAAAAGTATTTACGCTTTTGATTCTGGTCAACGCAATGGTCCTTATATAAAATACGATTACAATTTAAAGACGGTTTTGGAAGAGGGTAAGTATGTTGATGATAAAAAAGAAGGTAGTTTTAACTATTATAACTATGCTGGAGATTTGGAAAAGACAGAGAATTTTGAGAATGATCAATTACATGGAGAAAGTCTCTTTTTTAATAAAAAGGGAGAAAAGTTGTCTAGTTTAATTTATCAAAACGGTCTGCCTTATGATGGTATTAAAGTAATTAAGGTAGGGTATAATAAACAACCAACACAGGAAATTTACGCGCAAGGTCAATTGGTTCAAAAAATAACTTTTGATGATAATGGAAAGCGCATCACAGATTATAAAGATGGTACCATGACCAAAACTGTAGCCTATTACAAAGGAACTGACAAAAAGCGTTTGAGTTATACGGTAGAAAACTATTATATAAATGGAGAGGTCATTCGTTTTGATAAGAATGGTATAGTAGCACACAAGGCGACTTTTGTGAATAATAAATTAGAATCCGGTACTGTCTTTCTTAAGCCTTTTGATACCTACGATAATCGGGTCTCCCATGCTATAGTATCGTATGTTGAAAATAAATTGTCCGTAGCATATATTGGAAAAGATGACAACATTATATTTTCGGCAGAAGAAATTATAGAGCCTGGAGATTACACTAAATATCTTTCAAAGATGAATATTTATTTAGACAATATGTCACCAGATTCTCTTTATTAAAACACAAAAAGAGCCTGAAGATATAATCGATTCAGGCTCTTTTGATTTTGATAATCTATAAGTGCTTACTCTACAATAATCTTTTTAATTAAGGTTTTACCAGCCTCATTTCTAAAGCGAATAATATAAAGTTGAGGTGACAAATCTGAAACATTAATTTGAGACTCACCTGATGTAACGTCTACGCGTTTGACCTCTTTTCCTAGGACATTATAAAATTCTGCAGTCATATCTTGGTTAGAGGAAACATTTAATTCATTTTTAACTTGAGTTGGATAAACATTCACTGATGTTAATTCGACATCATCAACACTTAGGTTTGGATTGAAACTATAAATTACGTTTAATGGAGTTCCAATTTCTCTATCTTCAGAATCAAATGCTTGAAATCTTAAAGTCCAGCTCATTGCTGTTGTAGTGCTAATAGGGTTTTGATTCCAAAAATAATTTCCAATTCCGGTTGAAGCTCCAGGAGCAATAGCTGCCGCTGTATTAGGATAACCGCTACCTAAAGTTACACTGAATAAACAAACACCGGAAAAACATAATTGAACATTAGATCCGTCGGAGTTTACCATATTATCTACGAAGATTCTCATATACAGTGTTTCTGTGGTAGAAGTATTGGTAACTTTAAATTTCCAATTACAATCATCATCGTAACCACAACCTGTTTCTGAAAAGGATACAGTTTGGCCATCAGTAATGATACTGTCATCATTATAATTTTTGAGATCAAATTGTGCATGGGATGCAAAAGTGAATAATGATAGCGTAAAAAAGAGTAATATTTTATTCATAGATTTTCGTTTTTTATGTTAATATACATTGAATCCAATCTAACACCGATAAAGATAAGTTTTTTATGCTTAATAAATCAAGGGAAGTAAAATCGAAACTAAACTTCCCTTTCTTATTTTATGCCTTTTGAAATTATTTATTTACAATGAATTTAGTGCTATAAGATCCATTATTATCATTGATATTCATAATGTAATGACCTGCATTCAATTGAGATACTGGTAACTCTAAATTTTGATTACCAAATAGACCTTCATACGATTTCTGAATAACTGTTCTGCCTAACATATCGTTTACTGTAATCTCGTAATCTCCATTACTTGCGTCGAAAGCAACGTTAATAAAGTCCTGTGCAGGGTTTGGATAAATCCTTATAGAATCGATTCCGGCAAATTCATTGGTACTTAATGCTTGTGTCACAGAACTTTGAGAAGCACTTGCAATGCTACCATCTGTTTGATCAATCAAAACAACTACAATATGCATATTATCTTGGTTACTCGTGGCAGGTATGGTATAATTAAAGTCATAAGAAATACTATTATTAACACTAATAGTAGTCGGCACTGATCCAACTTGACCGTTAAAGCCACCTAAAAGGGCTATGCCTACATGATCATAGACCATCTGAGAGGCAGGTACGGGATTTGGCAGGTTTTCATAACCTCCCATAGGTCCATTACCACCTCCAGCATAATTATTAGCTTGAGCCCAACCTGGAGTAGTTCCAGATAGGCCATCTTCAGTAATAATTACGCCTAATCTAAAGTTGGCATTTGAAAGATTGGTGTAAAAGTTTGCATTAGCAGAAATAGTTAAATCATTACCAGCTATAGATGCACTAGTGGTTAAATCTACAGGTACAATTTCATTTATTTGCTGGTTATAGGCACCTTGTAATGTAGATTGTCCAGGGTCAACATCACCTATCTTTCGATCTATTACACTACTTGGATACCCACTGATATATTGACCAATTCCACTATCGTATTCTGGTAAGGTCATTGGATCTGCACTAGCTGCATTTGGATTGGTATTATGCACAGCAACTGGAATTACTGTATTTGGGTAAGTGGTAGCCATATATTCTAAACCTACAGCACCTCGTGGACACCAAGGGCACCAAGTACCCGTAGCTTCTTCAATAAGAACCGTTTTTGTTCCGGATTGCGTAATAGTATTGAATAAAGCAGATAGAGAATTATTTGCTGCATGGTCATCTGCACCTCCATTTACATTTTCAATAGTCGCAACTATAGACTTTTCTTCTATAGTACTGTAATTAACTTGAGTGCTGTGATTTAAAGTTTGTGTTTGCCCAGGAGCAATATTAACGTTGAAATTTTCAGAATAACTATTAGTACCATCGTTCCAAGCTATATCTATTGATGTGATAGTAGTTAAGCCGTCATTTTTCACGTCCACAGAAAGTGGGTTGTCAACTGATGTAAGAGAATATCTGTTTAATGAAGTAGCCTCTAATTCTGCATCTAAGTTAAATGGTGATCTTACTTCAATATCATCAATCCACCATTCATCACCATCATCATTAAGGTGTACAAAAGCAATATAAATCATCATACCATCATAGGCAGATAAATCTACAGTTCTAAGTTCAAATGAACCCGTACCGCCAACGGTAGATTCATTATAGCTGGCAACAGAAGTAAAGTCTGTTTGAGTAGTTTGAGAAGCGGTAGAGACTCTAACCTCATAATTAGAACCATAATTAGTAGTAAATCTTTGTGAAGAATAGAAAGATAATTGTGTGTTGCTAGAACTTGTTAAGTCTATTTGACTGGTTACTAACCAATCTTCTGCAATACCACCAGTAACATCTTCATACGAATTTCTTGCAGAAAAATTCCCAGTATTTTGTACTTGACTTTCTTGAATCCAATTTTGTACAGTACCTAATCCATTAGTGCCGATGTAGCTAGTCCATCCTGCTGGAGGGAAAGTGGCACCTTCAAAACCTTCGTTAAGTATTGTTTGCCCTGTAGTGATTTGTGTACAGGCAAAACATAATGTTAGCAATAGAGTAATTTTTTTAATCATGCTTTAGTTGAATTAGTTAATAAAATCTTAAAATTGAGCAGGAAGATAAATAAATGGATAAATAAAAACGGTATTTGCTTTCAAATACCGTTTAAATACAATTTTTTCGGACGAACTTAAAAAGCCACCGTAAGGTTGGCACTCAAGCCTGTATTTTCGGGTACGAATCGGCATACACCTCCAATACAAATCAATCCGCCTCGTTGCCTTCCGTAATTAATACCAAGTCTCGTGTTACCTTTACTGTAACTCCCACCAATACTGTAGTAATGAATTTCATCTAAACCTTCATAATTCCAGTTATCTGCAATATAAACACCAAAACTCGTAGAGAAGTTATATTCTAATACACCTGCCACCCAATTTTTTCTATCATCCTCACTCCAAAGATGTTGTGCAACGAAGCGTACAGCTTTTCCACTTCCTAATCGCTTTGTAGCTTCTATAACAGCAATATTGGCATTTATGGTGGAGTTACCTAAAGGACCACCTTCAACAACACCTTTGTCTATTATTACGTTTTGGTATGTAAATACAGAGCTCCAATCCTTGGATAGTTTTTTCTTTACTTCGAGATTAAAGTCTCTAAATAATTGGCGTCCTTGACCAATAAACTTGGCCTTATACCATCTGTTCTCAATGTTATATTCAGCATCTAATCCTCCCCAATATGAAAAATTTGCAGATAATTTAGTCCCATATTTACCACCAAAACCAGTACCTTTTTTAAAGGTATAGAAGAAATCTACTTGCCCGCCAACTTCACCTGCACGCTGATCGAATGATTCGATAATCAATCTTGGTTGTGGATTGTAAACATAGATGTTTGTTAGCAAATAGTCTTGTTGTTTGGTGAGTCCAGGAACATAATTAATAACTTGCTGATTAAAAATATTTCCTTCCGCCAAACGATCGGAGAAAAAACTAAAATTTTCTAATCTCCTAAAAGTGGCGTTAACACCAATACCCTTTTTTGCATAACCTGCATTAACTTGAAGTGCAGTACCATCATATAATTTGTTCGAAGAGACCTGCCCTTCGTTTGCAATCACATCGGGATCTTTAACAATCGCCTCAGCACCTGCGTAAAAATCTCCAATTATAAAGTCAAGACGACCTCCATAAGCACCAACATTAGTTGGTATAGCTTCCACACCGTTGGTGTCTTGATTTCGGCCAACATAACTTAACCCCATTTGTATATCCACTTTCTCTATCTTCATGGCATTACTAAGGTTTATATCGGCGTCTAGACCTTGAATCGTGCCTTCAGATTCTTCAAAACCATAACGTTGTTTACCAAAAACGGCTTTTAATCCAATATCCTTAGTTAGATTGACTTTAACGTTTAAACCTTTTAGAGCATTATTTAGACCTAATTGGCGATCTTCCCAAGAGCGAAGAATTAGTCCACTACCAAATTGTTCATAGAAATAACCTCCAGTGATATCCAGACTCTTATCTTTATAATTAACATAGTATGTTGCGATATTATTCTGGTTATCAAAAATAGGGTCATAACCTAATAAAGCAGAAGGGAGATATGATTCATATTGCAGTCCTGCTGTAAATTTGCCTTGATTATAATTAAGTAGGACATAGTTATTTGCCCTAAACTGATCTTCCGGAGCCAAGAAATTAATGCCTTCATCTGTTTGAAGCCATTGGGAATTAGATTCTAGTCCACCATAAAAATAGCCTGTCTCTTGTGCATTGCCATTGTAAGTACAGCATACTAAAGCGGCTAAAACGATTAACTTTCTCATTTATTTTGGTTAGTTATTAGTTTAGTGAAGTTGATTTAGCCTTATTTGCTTAGCTCCTTTATTTTTTCATATAACTCTAATTCTGCACCTGGACTGTAACCAGAGTGCTCGTAGACAATTTGGTTGTCTTTAACCAAAACGGTTAAAGGTATACTAGAAGCGTTTAATGCACGTTTGAGATCGCTATTGGTATCCAATAAAATGGTGTAATCCCAGCCTTTACCGTTTATCATAGACTTCACACGTTTAACAGTTCTGCTATCATCCACAGATACTGCAATTAACTTAACATTGGTTTCGTCTTGCCATTCGTCATAGATGTCGCTTATAGCATCAAGTTCTTTAAGGCATGGTACACACCAAGTTGCCCACAACGAAATTATTGTAATCCCGTCTTCATTGGTTACATCATCGATTGCTACAGATTGCCCATCAAGCGTTTTTAGATTTACACTGGGAAGATCATTTTGCGCAATAGAAGCTATGCCAAAAAAACCTAAGAATAGGATAAGAATTAGTTTTTTCATTATTTAATTTAGTTAAGTGGTTCACAATATTAGTTATTTTTTCACAAATGCATAGCAGTTGCAAAAATTAATTATTTTAGCAAAAAGAACTCAAAGCTATGATATCAAAAAGAATACCAAGATTAATTTGCTTCATTCTACTGGCAGCAAGTATATCTTGCAGTAAGACGGAAGAAAATGTTCCTTTAACTACTCCAACAGCTGAAATTACAGTCGACAAATTAGTTAGAAAAGCGTCCTTAAGAAACCAAGAGATACCATTTACAATTATCAACGAAAGTAGTGAAGATGTTACGGCATTGGCCACATTTTATGTCGATGATGAGGCCATAGTAGGTTCTACATTTTCATCTAGTAGCATAGGAGAATTTGAAGTTTATGGTGTATACATGGATGATGGTGTGGAGATTACAACTAATACAGAGTCCTTTAGTGTTATTATACCAAAACGTAAAATCGTAATTGAAGATTATACTGGGACTTGGTGTGGGTTTTGCCCTAGGGTTACAGGTGCTTTGCAATCCTTAGCTCAAGAAACAGATGATATTACAGTTGTTGCCATACATGAAACAGCCAATAGTTTTCCTGATCCTATGCATTTTAATCAAGTGCAACTTTTAAAGGATGTTTTTGATGTTGAAGGTTTTCCTGCAGCACGAATAAATAGGACTAATAATTGGCAAGTACCACATGCCAATAGCGATGTAATAAGCATTGCCGGTTTAGATACTAATGTGTCCATAGCGGTTAATTCTGAATTAACTGGAAATGAGCTATTGGTGCAAGTTAATGTGGTATATGAAGAGGGTTCTGAAGAAGGCGATAAGTTGGTGGTCTATTTGGTGGAAAATGGAATTATTTATGACCAAGTGAACTATTATAATCAAGATACAACAAGTCCTTTCTATAATTTGGGGGACCCAATTTTAGATTTTGAACATAATGAGGTCTTAAGAAAAAACCTCTCTAGCTTATTGGGAGATGCGATTCCTAGTACTTCTGCTTTAGATGAATATGTAACATCGTTTACTGTGGATATTCCTTCGGATTATGTTGTAGATAATCTGGATATTATTGTAATGGTGGTCAATGAGAACAATGAGGCTAAAAACTCCCAGCATGCGCACTTAACAGAAGATAAGCCATATGAATAAAATATGCAACCGAATAATTGATTAGTCGTTGGCCTAAATAATTATTATTAAAAGAAAAACCTGAGTATCTACTCAGGTTTTTCTTTTAATACTATTAACTCGTAGTGAATTTTTATCTGTTGATTAAAAACTTTATTGTGCTATCAGAACCATCTTTTGCTTTGATATTTAGAAGATAAAAACCTGATGCCAAATCTAAGGATATTGGTGTTCTATTGTTTAGCTTCATAGCATTACTAAAGACGGTTTTACCACTTATATCGATTATGCTAATGACAGCTTTTATATTTTTACTAGATAGTACAACTAATTCCTGTTGTACGGGATTCTTTTCAAGTCTATAAAAATCATAACGATTTTCAGGAATATCTAGAGGTGGTGTAAGTATTTCAGCTAATGCAAAATTAACATTAGCCTCGGTTAATTGCACGTGAGGCTCGTTGTTGTCCGGTAAAAAGCTGTTATCAAAAGGTGTATTGTTGGTTGTTGCCCTTCCATCTAAATCTATAGTATGAAACCAGTTGATATCGTCATCGGTAGCTTCTGAGGTAATTTCTAATGCCAATGCACTAACTGATGGGATATAACTGAATTTATCTATTGAAAGCGCGTCCAAGAAATCAGAAATTAGAGGATTTCCCGTACCTAAATCTGAGGTAAGTGTGGAGATATCAAATAGTCCTCCTGGTGCAGCATCAACACCATCAAAATTAGTAGTGCCTGAATTGGCGATAGACTCAATATTCGGAATAATGGGAGGAAACAAAGGTGCAAAGAACCGACTGACTTGTGCATGAGTACCTGAATTTGGTGTCATATTAATTTCTATTTCGACATCAATAACTCCGATAATAGCGCTACCAGTATCAACAGGAATAGTAGTATTAATAATTGTAAATCCGTTTGCAACAGGAGTAACGCCATCTGCAGCAAAATAAGGACTTCCAATACCACTACCATTTATTATGGCGACATTACGTGTATTCTGAGGAAATCCATCGGTTGTAAATGAATTGATACTGTTGTCAAAAATTGTTCTAAAAGGATGAGGTTCTGGTAATGTTGCTGCTGGATCAAAATCCACGATACTTCCAGACTCCAGATGTGACTCGAAATGATCAATAATCAATTGCCTAGAAGCAGGCGACTTAAAAAACGTTTCGATAAGGGGTTGAAGCTCAGCCACTGGGTTCAAATCATTAAAAGCAATATAATTCAGTTGATGTTGTAATCCAATAGGAACATTTGCACCAAGATGAGGCGCATCAAAAGATATGTATAATCTTGTATCTGCATTTAGCGTGTTAGCTTCCATGTAATTTAAGGCGTAGCGTGCCACTAGTCCACCCATGCTTGGGCCTATGATAACATTCTGTTCAGGACTATTGCTTGCTTTTGCAGTATTGATGATATCTAAGAGTTCTACCAACAACATGGCATTGCGTTCTATAAAATCAGTACCACCATCGACCGTTGCACCATCAGCAGCTCTCATATAAACGGGGAAATTTAATATAACCACATCAAAGCCCTCTGCTCTAACCAGATCAGCTAGATTTTGGGTGCCCGAAGTTCCTGCGAAGTCTAATAGGCTATAAATACCATTGATATCCCTTGTATTTCCAATATCAAAACCATCTATGAGAATGATAGGTTTATCTAAGATATTGTCATCGCTCAAAAATATTTGATATTCACCTTCGCCCGCATAATTGGTAGTTTCACCATATGCTGATAGATCTGGTATAATGCCTGAGGTAAATGCGGTCTGGGTTATCCCTATTAAAGGTAGAAATAGCAGAATCAAAAAGTAGTTTTTTTTCATAAGTAGAGAAGATTTATATTAAAACGAGATTAAAAGATACGAAGTTTAAGCTTTATATTTAATATTTTTAAGGTCATTTCTTGTAATGCATAAAAAAATCCTTATCAGAATTAAGCCGATAAGGATTTGTTTTTCAGTTTATTATAGTTTCTAACCAAGGAAAGGGTATCTGTAATCCGTCGGCGTTACAAATGTTTCCTTTATCAATCGAGGTGATACCCAACGTAATAAGTTTTGAGCACTTCCTGCTTTGTCGTTAGTTCCTGAAGCTCTGGCACCTCCAAATGGCTGTTGTCCAACAACCGCGCCTGTTGGCTTATCATTGATGTAGAAATTACCTGCGGAATTTTGTAATGCTTTTGTAGCTTCCTCAATAGCGTATCTATCTGTAGATAATATGGCACCTGTTAAAGCATATTCACTGGTGTCATCTACTAATTTTAAAGTTTCGGAATAGGCTTCATCTTCATAAATATAGATGGTAATTACAGGACCAAATAATTCTGTGCACATGGTGGTGTATTTAGGACTGGATGTTACAATTACCGTGGGTTCTATAAAATAACCTTTAGACTTATCATATCCACCACCAGCAATAATTTCGGCATCATTGTCACTCTTCGCTTGATCTATATATTTCGCCAGTTTATCAAATGAGCCTTCATGAATAACTGCTGTTATAAAATTACTCATATCTTCTGGTGAGCCCATTTTGAAAGAGCCAATATCTTCTAAGAGGTATTTTTTTACCTCTGTCCAAATTCCTTTTGGAATATAAGCCCTTGATGCGGCACTACATTTTTGACCTTGGAATTCAAATGCACCTCGAGCAATTGCTGTAGCTACTTGCTTTGCGTTTGCAGATTTGTGAGCAACTATGAAATCCTTTCCGCCTGTCTCTCCTACAATTCTTGGGTAAGTTTTATAAGTATGAATATTCTCACCAATTTGTTTCCATAATTCTTTAAAGATGAATGTAGAACCAGTAAAATGTAAACCTGAGAAATCAGGACTAGCCAAGACTGTATTGGTAATCATTACAGGATCTCCAAAAACCACGTTGATGACACCATCTGGTACACCAGCTTCTTTAAATACATCCAGGATAACTTTGGCGGAAAACACCTGACTATCACTTGGCTTCCAAACCACTACATTACCCATTAATGCCATACAAGCTGGTAAGTTACCAGCAATTGCGGTAAAGTTAAATGGAGTAACTGCGTAGGTAAAACCTTCAAGAGGTCTGTATTCCACTCTGTTCCAAGCATCACTTGTACTTTCTGGTTGTTCCATGTATATGTCCGTCATAAACTGAACATTGAAACGTAAGAAATCGATAAACTCACAAGCTGCATCAATTTCTGCCTGATGTATTGTTTTTGACTGCGCTATCATAGTGGCAGCGTTGATCTTCGCTCGGTAAGGACCCGCAATTAACTCCGCAGCTTTTAAGAATATGCCTGCGCGTTGCTCCCATGGCATTTGAGACCAATTTTTACGTGCCTCTAAAGCCGTTGAAATGGCTTCATCAACATGCTCTTGTTCTGCTAAATGATATTCGCCAACACTATGTTGGTGATCATGTGGCGGAGACATCGTTCTGGTATTTCCAGTTTTTACATCTTTACCGTTAATATATAAAGGGACTTCAATTTTGCTATTAAACATTGATTTGTAGGCCTCTGCAACAGCTTTACGTTCTGGTGAACCAGGAGCATAAGACTTTACAGGCTCATTAACAGCGACAGGTACATTAAAGAATCCTTTTCCCATAATATGATTTATTTTTTAGTTTGAATTTTGAAAGTGCAAAGTTACGATATTTATGATATATTATTTATTTCAAGTGTTATAGTTGTGTGAAGAAGAGAGCTATATTTTTTGTAAGTTCGTCTTTGAAATTTTTGAATTAGGTTATGTCAAAAAACGATGCATTTATTTTCACACTTGCGTATCCGGAAACCATTGTGTCTCATGCAGAGGAGTGGTATTCAAAGTTTTTACCTTTTCTTTTTGTTGGAGGTAAAAAACATGTCAGAGCTGGCCATGCTGCTCTGGTTTTAATTGATAAGAGCACAGGTGTTTTAGAATATCATGATTTTGGAAGATATATAACCTCAGAACCAAATGGTAGAGTTCGAGGAAGAGAAACTGATTTTGAACTGAACTTTCCTATAAAGGCAAATATTGAAAATGACATTATAAAGAATTTAGATGACATTTTAGAATTTTTGGCAACACACCCTAAATTGACCCATGGTGATGGCAATTTGTATGCTTCTGTATGTAATGCTATAAACTATAATTTAGCAAGAATACATATTGATGCTATGCAAGCTAAAGGCTTTATTAGATATGCTGCTTTTATAAAAGATGCTTGTAATTGTGCTCGTTTTGTCACTGATACATTGATAGCTTCAGTTACGGATTTAAAGATTAGAAAGAAACTAGAGAACTCCAAGTGGTTTACACCTAGTACAATCGGTAATGTAGTAATCGCAGATACCGAAGATCATGTCTATTTAGTATCGAACAGAGGTGAGATTAAAGAGTTTAATTCAACGGTAAGCAAAGAAAACCGAAAACTATTTTTAGATAGACTGAAAAACCATAACCCAAGTTTAGTTGGCACATTAGAACCAAAGCATAATGATATTAGGATTGAACATGCCCAATGGTTGAGTGGAATTGCAGCAGGAGCATGGTTCGAAATTTATGATTTAGAAAGAACCATGGAATACAGATTCAGACGCATCTCACCTTATGGTAATATAGATTGTGATGGTATTTATCGTGTTAATGATAATGGGTTTGATATTAGATCAGAATATCGATTTGTGCATTACTCAAACTGTAGGTTCTTCCATATAGAACAGGGGTCTAAGGAATTTAAGTTTAACTTCTTAAAAAACTATGAAATTTAGTTTAGAGCAAAGGGCGCGCTCAATTTAAAGGATGGGATATACACTTTAAACTTGCTGGCCTTAGTAAAATTCACCATATTATAGTGTCCTTGCATGGCACCGAAAGGAGATGTTAGTAAACAACCGGAATTATAAGTATGAGATTCACCCGGTTTCAAAACGGGCTTTTTTCCTATAACACCTTCGCCTTCCACTATTTCTTCGTTGTTAAGTGCATCAAGTATTTTCCAAAATCTTGAATTCAATTGAACTGAATCTTTGCTTTGGTTTTCAATAGTTACTTTATATCCAAAGGCAAAATGCACTTTATAATTTTTATAAAATGTACCTTCAAAATTGGTTTCAACGGAAATTTTAATACCGCTTGTAACTTGTTGTACCATTGGTTTTATTGAAAAGAGTATGCTAAAATAGCATATTTTTTGAATGAAAGCTTAAATTTTAAGTTAAGATGCATTTATTTTTGACATTTCCTTTGCAGCAAAGCTTTCTAGCGTTTTAAAAAAGTTAAGAACATCTTCTTTTTCTAAAACACTGTTAATAGTAACCATCCTAATAAATTCGTTGTTGTTAAATTTCCCGAAACCAACCATAAGCTCTGAATTTTTATATAAAGCAGTGCAAAGCTCTTTTGAAGGAATATCTTTATAGGTAAAGCATACAGAGATGGAATCTTCAAAACTATAAAGTCTATAATCTTTATGACTATTTATGTATTCCCTTGCGATTCTAGCCATTTCAAATTGTTTGTTAACAATGTTTTCTAGACCGTTTGTACCGACAGATTTCCACAGCGTCCAAATTTTTAAAGCATCGTTTCGTCGTCCGCATTGTAAAGAGATTTTTCCTAAATTAAAATCATCTCCATCAGTTTGATACAGGTAGTCCGCTTCGTTAGAAAAGGAGTGGTGCAATTGGGCCTTGTGCTGTGTCACAATTATAGAACAACTTAAGGGTGTGCCCAACATTTTGTGAGCATTGACGCTAAACGAATCGGAGTGTTCTAAGCCTTTTACGAGGTGTTTGTAGTTTGAGCTAAAAATTACACCTCCACAATAAGCACCATCCACATGGAGCCAAAGATTATGTTTTTCGCAGACTTTACTAATCGCTTCAATATCATCAAAAGCACCAAGTACTGTTGTGCCTGCTGTGGCATTAACAAAAAATGGTTGGTAGCCATCTTCAATATCTTTTTGAATCAATTGCTCTAAATGCTCAGCAAGCATTTCACCCTTTTCGTTGGTCTTAACTTCTCTAACCTGTTGCTTTCCTATACCAGTAAGTGCCGCATTCTTGCTGATAGAATAGTGTGATTCTGCTGAGGTATATAAGGTCATTTTCGTACTAAGCCCAGCTGATCTTATTAGTTCATTTTTAGCATCCCTGGCCATAATAATCGCCATCATATTGCTCATGGAGCCACCTGGCGCAAAAGTTCCATCACTATCATCTGAATAACCAATTAAGGAACAAATACTTTTTAGAACTTGTTTTTCTATACCAACTTGAGGGCCCGCAACTTTGTAGGTGTACATACTATTATTGAGCATTACAGCCAATAAATCCCCAAGAGTCGCTTTACCAATTCTACCACCAAATAATTGATTGAAGAAAGATTTTGATGCTGTTTTGGGTGTATTTTTGATAATCTCCTTAAGCGTATTTTTAAGATCGTTATCTAATAGGCCTTCATCATGCAATGATAAATCCAACTGATTGTACAATTGAGAAGTAGGAATAGGATCTGCTACTGGTTGGTTACGCTCAGTTCTAAGCAATTCATCACATAATTCAGAAAATAGGGCAATATCATTTTCCATTTAACTAACTTTTTGAGTGAAAGATAAAAAGAAATTTAGTCTGAAAAGACATAAAAACTTACAGGCTTAATTGGAAATGTCAACAGAGGTTGCTTCTCCATAGCCAATTAGCCTGTCGAAGCGCGCTCCTAAATCTCTGTAGTAGACTAAAACTTTATAATTGTTTTCGGTTTGCCAATAATCGCCGCTAACGGCACCTTCATCAAGTTCTCCTGTTTCTTGGTCTACAGCCACATATTTATAATTATAAAAACCTTGTTTTAATCTAAAACTTGCTTTGTACCTGCCGCTTTCCGGATCAAATGTCATCTTGGTCAATGGTTCAATAGCAAAGGCGTTAAAATTACCGTATACGTGAATATCCTTGTCTTTCAACTCTTCTTGTAATAAAGAAAAATGAACCATGGTATAGTCGGCCTCAACATCAGTACTTAAGCGATCTGCAGCCGTAACTTGAAAATTTCCATTTAAATCGGGATTATAAGTATATGGATTACCTGCTCTAGATACATTGGTGAATAAATAGCTTTGATATATGTCTTTTAAATCTATGAATTGCACACCAACATTCGAGGTCCTTACATCCTTATTTTCGAACCAAAAATATTCGTTACCACCCCAAAAAGCTGATTCCGTATCGTATCTGTATATCAACTTATTACCTAAGGTATATTGTGGTTTTAAATCAGAAATTGATGTATTTAAATTATTGTTCTGAACGATTAATGTTTTAATAGTCTCAAGTGGATTGTTAAAATTAATACTGTTGGTAGCTACCACTAAATCTACGGATTGCTTTTCTGCAATGACCTTGACGTCTCTTGAGCGTTTTACTCTAACACCGACGTTAACCAAATCTTCATAGACCATAAACTTTCTGCTAAACATCAACTCGTCATAGTCATCATAGATAGAAATCATATAGTTGCCGCTTTTCAATATGGCTCGTGTCTGTATATTGGGAATTTGCAAGGTGTAATGAGAATATACTTGATAGGTGTTAAATGAATTTTCATAAGTCAAAATACGCTGATTGTCCAATCCTCTTAAATATTCGGCCTTTGCTAAAACCGAAGGTGTCCAGTCGAAATTAAAATGTTCAATTACATAGTAGAAGTCTTCTTCATTAGCATTAAGCGCATCAAATTCCAAAAACAATGGCTCACCCAATTTTAAAACAGGTAATTGTCCTTGCGTGGTATTGCTCTTAAAAGTTATGGTTTTTATAAAATTTGGAGGGTATACTTCTTCCACTTGTGAAATTAAAGTTACAGGAAAAATCAAGAGAAGTAAGAGGTTGAAAATGTTTTTTTTCATTATTAAAAATCTACAGCGTATAAAGATAATCAAAATCTATGCCTTTAAATATTTAACTTATTTATAATGGCTATAAATAAAAAAGATGTTTCAATATGAATTTTATTTAATCATTAATTCGTAAATTTGCACGGATTTTTAGATAACTAATCTTTAAGTATATGTCAAAAGACATCAGAATTAAAAAAGGTTTAGATATAAAGCTAGTCGGCGAAGCCGAAAAGACTACAGAGAACGCAATCATAAGCAATTTCTACACGATCAGACCTGAAGATTTCCACAGTATTATCCCAAAACTTGTTGCAAAAGAAGGTACACATGTGAAAGCAGGTGAGACTTTGTTTTACAATAAAGATAACGAAGCAATGAAGTTTGTATCTCCCGTTTCTGGTGAGGTTACTGAGGTTCAACGAGGGCCAAGACGTAGAATTGACGCTATTAAAATTACAGCAGACAAGGAACAGTCTTATATAGATCACGGAAAGTTCGATTTATCTGCAGATGCGGATAAAATCAGAGAACATTTATTGGCTTCGGGTTGTTGGGCTTTTATAAAACAACGTCCTTATGATGTTGTAGCTAAATCAGATAGTACTCCGAAAGGTATTTTTATTTCAGGCTATGCGAGTGCTCCTTTATCAGCAGATTTAAATTATACGTTGGTGGGTAAAGAGGCAGAATTACAAGCTGCCGTTACTGCATTGTCGAAATTGACGACAGGTGGAGTGCATATTTCGGTTGGAAGTCCCAATTCACCGTTAGCAAATTTAGAGCATACAACGACTTACAAAGTTTCTGGACCACACCCGGCTGGTAACGTTGGGACCTTAATCAATAAGATTAGTCCAGTAAATAAAGGTGAAACCGTATGGACGGTTAACGCTCAAGATTTAGTGATAATAGGAGAAATGCTGTTAACGGGAAAGTTCAATGCTGAGCGCATAGTTGCTTTAGCAGGTTCTTCGGTTAAGAAGCCAAGATATTTTAAGACTAAAATAGGTTCTGAAGTATCTACAATGGTTTATGATAACGGTGTTGAACAGAATGGTAACGATAGAATTATATCTGGAAATGTATTAACAGGTAAGAAAGTCGCACCAGATGGTAGTTTAGATTATTACAGCAATGTGATTACCGTAATTCCTGAAGGCGATGATTACGAATTTTTTGGATGGAATAAGCCAGTTTTTAATAAAATATCTACATCGAGAGCTCTAACTTTTTCTTGGCTAAACCCAAAGAAGAAATATGCTTTAAATACGAATACAAACGGAGAGCATCGTGCATTTGTGACTACTGGAACTTACGAAGAAGTATTTCCTCTGGATATTTATCCAATGCAGATATTAAAGGCTTGCATGTATAAAGATTTAGATGAGATGGAAGCTTTAGGAATGTACGAAGTTGCACCTGAAGATTTTGCATTGACAGAATTTGTTTGTGTGTCTAAACAACCTCATCAAAAAATAATAAGAGAAGGATTAGACTTAATGCTTAAAGAGATAGGATAATGGGTTTAAAACAAAATTTACACAATTTTAAAGAGAAAAATAAAGACAAGAAGTGGCTTCCTGGTTTTAATGCACTATTTACGTTTTTATATATGCCAAATGAGACCACTCACAACGGCACTCACATTAAAGCGGCAGATGATTTAAAACGTACTATGAATACCGTAATCATGGCTTTAGTACCATGTTTAATTTTCGGTATGTTTAATGCAGGTTACCAGCATTATTTGGCTTTAGGTGAAATTGAATCTGCAAATGGCTTCTTGGGAGCGTCTTTTTGGACTATCGACAATCTAATGATCGGTGTATGGAAAGTATTGCCATTGGTAATAGTATCTTACGGTGTTGGTTTAGCGGTAGAGTTTGTATTTGCTATAATTAAAGGTCATGAAGTCGAAGAGGGTTATCTAGTCACAGGTATGTTAGTGCCTTTAATTGTGCCTGTAGATATTCCGTTATGGATGCTGGCAGTTGCCGTAATTTTTGGTGTTGTCATTGGTAAGGAAGTATTTGGTGGTACAGGAATGAATATTCTAAATCCTGCGCTGACGATACGAGCATTCTTGTTTTTTGCATATCCAACTTGGATGTCTGGAGATAAGGTCTGGGTACATGGGGCTGTTGAACGTGATCAAGCGATTGCAGCAGGTCAAAATCTCGATGCTATTTCTGGTGAAACCTTACTAGGTGCATATGCCCAAAATAGTTCGTTAGCAGGTATCGATTATTGGGATATGTTTTGGGGCATTATCCCTGGTTCAGTTGGAGAAACTTCAAAATTCTTAATTATAATAGGAGCCTTATTCTTGATTTTTACTAAAATAGGAAGTTGGAGAATTATGCTAAGTACCATAATTGGTGCATTGGTAATGGGACTTATATTCAATGGTGTTGTTGATGCTGGTTGGATAGGGGACACAAGTAAGTTCTACGGATTAATGAGCGTTCCTTTCTGGCAACATTTAATTATAGGTAGTATACTTTTTGGAGCCGTTTATATGGCAACCGATCCTGTTACAGCTTCGCAAACAAATAAAGGTAAGTGGATTTACGGATTCTTAATAGGTTTTATATCTATTATGATTAGAGTATTCAACCCAGCATATCCAGAAGGTGTATTCTTAGCGATTTTACTAATGAATGTATTCGCACCTACTATTGACCACTACGTGGTACAAGGAAATGTGAAGAGAAGAATGAAGCGTTTAAAAGTTAAAGCAGCTTAATCATGGAAAATAGAACAGATAAAAATTCATATACAATCATTTTCGCTATTGCGATGGTATTGGTTGTAGGATCTTTGTTAGCGTATTTGGCATCGTCTTTGAAGCCTAGAATTAGCGAAAACCAGAGGCTGGAAAAACAGCAAAATATCCTATATGCTATGGGTATTAATGATAATGATGAAACGAGTGCTGTTTTTATTTCTACGGATAAAGCGCCAGAAGCATTTACTGAGAATGTAGATGACCAAATTGTCATAACTATTGATGCTAACGGTAAAGTTTTGAAAAAGCAAACTCGTGATGAGTACTTCGACGAAACTAATCAAGAACCTTATTTGATTGATGTTAAGAAGCAACAAGCTAGCGCTAAAGATGGAGGAGAAAGAAAACTGCCTTTGTTTGTTGGTAAAAACAAGGAAGGTAAAACAGTTTATGTAGCACCTATATACGGCAAAGGTCTATGGGATGCTATTTGGGGTTATGTCGCAATGGATGAGAATATGGTTGTTCAAGGTGCATATTTTGACCACAAAGGAGAAACACCAGGACTAGGGGCAAATATTAAGCAGCGCTACTTTATGGATGATTTCTATGGAGAACATTTACTAACTGAAAATGGTGCTTTTAAGGGTATCACGGTAGCAAAAGGAAATGCAGATCCAAAGAACAACGATAAGACAGATAACGAAGTAGATGCCATTGCTGGTGCTACCATTACAGGTGATGGTGTTTCGGCCATGATAAAAAGCGATTTGAAGCTTTATAAGCCTTATTTTGATAATTTAAAAACTAAGTAAACACTATGGGACTTCTTTCAAAAAAAGATACAAAGTTAATTACAGACCCATTAGCGGATAACAATCCAATCACCATTCAAGTACTTGGTATTTGTTCTGCATTAGCAATTACGGCAGAACTTGAGGCCTCAATTGTAATGTCTATTTCGGTATTATTTGTTATGGGTGTTGGTAATGTTGTTATCTCTTTGATGCGTAATATTATTCCATCAAAAATCAGAATTATTGCACAGTTGATTGTGGTAGCGACGCTAGTTATTATAGTTGATTTAGTTTTAAAAGCTTTTGCGTACGAACTGAGTAAGACACTTTCTGTATTTGTTGGATTGATCATTACGAACTGTATTATTATGGGACGTTTTGAAGCTTTTGCCTTAGGAAATGGACCTTGGCGTTCATTTTTAGATGGTATTGGTAATGCTCTTGGTTATGCCGTTATCTTAATTATTGTAGGATTTTTTAGAGAGTTATTAGGTTCTGGAACACTTTTAGGAATTCCTGTATTAGGAGATCCTATAGAGAAAACAGGATTATATTCAATAGGTTATGAGAATAACGGTTTTATGTTATTATCACCCATGGCACTTATTGTAGTTGGAATCATTATTTGGGTCCAACGTAGCAGAAATAAAGCATTAATCGAAGACTAACACGAAGTGTGTTATCTTGAACTAGTTTCAAGATCTCAAATTCAAAAATATATGGAACATATAGAATTATTTTTTAAATCGATTTTCATAGACAACATGGTATTCGCAACATTTTTAGGAATGTGTTCTTACCTTGCTGTGTCTAAGAAAGTATCTACTGCGGTTGGTTTGGGTGCTGCCGTAATTTTTGTATTGGCAATTACAGTACCTTTAAACTGGTTGTTAGATCAATATATATTACAACCAGGAGCTTTAACTTGGTTAGGTCCAGAATATGCTGACTACGACCTGAGCTTCCTGTCTTTCATAATGTTTATTGCTACTATTGCAACAATGGTGCAATTGGTTGAGATAGTGGTGGAGAAATTTTCGCCATCGCTATATAATTCACTGGGTATATTCTTACCATTGATCGCTGTAAACTGTGCGATTCTGGGTGGATCATTATTTATGCAGTCTAGAGAAATAGCGACATTAGGTTTAGCTCTAAATTACGGAATAGGTTCTGGAATAGGATGGTTCTTAGCTATATTGGCCATTGCAGCGATTCGAGAAAAAATTAGATATAGTAATGTGCCGCCTGCTTTAAGAGGTTTGGGTATTACATTTATCATTACGGGATTAATGGCAATAGGATTCATGAGTTTTGGTGGTATGTTAACAGGTGGTGATGAAGAAGCAGCCTCAGATGACAAAACAGCCGTTATCGAAGTAATAAATGAAGACGTAGAAAAAGAAGCTAAACTTAAGTCTGACTTAGAGATAGCTGAAAATACAAACAAGTAATTGATGAGTATGATGATATTAGCCGCAAATACAGTTGGAACGATAGTAGCAACAGTAGCAGCCTTTTTATTGGTGACGCTTTTGTTGGTAGCATTATTATTATTTGTAAAACAAAAGTTATCACCATCAGGTCCTGTAAAGATTTTGATTAATGGTGAACGCGAAATAGAAGTTGCTTCAGGGAGTACACTATTAAGTACTCTAGGCAGTAACAAGGTTTTCTTACCATCTGCATGTGGTGGTGGTGGAACTTGTATACAATGCGAATGTCACGTATTATCAGGTGGAGGTGAAGCTTTACCAACAGAAACACCTCACTTCTCCAGAAAGGAGTTACAGCATGGAGCGCGTTTGGCTTGCCAAGTAAAGGTAAAGCAAGACATGGAAATTACCATTCCAGAAGAAGTGTTCGGTATCAAGAAATGGGAAGCAACCGTTGTGCGTAATTATAATGTAGCGTCTTTTATAAAGGAATTCGTTGTTGAGATTCCTGAGGATATGAATTATAAAGCTGGTGGTTATATTCAGATTGAAATTCCACCATGTGAGATAAAATATTCAGATATTGATATTACTGCGCATCCAGAAGAGCATGATACTCCAGATAAGTTTCAAGCAGAATGGGATAAGTTTGGTCTATGGCCATTAGTCATGAAGAATACTGAAACCGTAGAAAGAGCTTACTCTATGGCTTCTTATCCAGCAGAAGGTCGCGAAATTATGCTTAATGTTCGTATTGCCACACCGCCTTGGGATAGAGCTAAGAATCAATGGATGAACGTCAATCCAGGTATTGCATCGTCTTACATTTTTGCTCAAAAACCTGGCGATAAAGTAGTCATTTCAGGACCTTATGGTGAGTTCTTTATCAATGAGTCAGAGAGTGAAATGCTTTATGTTGGTGGTGGTGCAGGAATGGCACCAATGCGCTCGCACTTATATCATTTATTTAGAACCATTAAAACGGGTCGTAAGGTGACCTATTGGTATGGAGGACGTTCTAAGCGTGAATTATTCTACATAGATCATTTTAGAAATTTAGAAAAAGACTTCCCTAACTTTAAGTTCTATATGGCATTATCTGAGCCACTAGAAGAAGATAACTGGAAAGTGAAGAAAGATATCAATGATGAAGAAGGAGATGGTTTTGTAGGTTTTATACACAATTGTGTGATTGACAACTACTTAAATCATCATGATGCTCCAGAAGACATTGAATTATATTTCTGTGGACCACCATTAATGAACCAAGCTGTTCAGAAAATGGGTGAGGATTTTGGTATCCCAGATGAGCACATAAGATTTGATGACTTTGGAGGCTAGTGGCTAGACGACCAGTTGCCAATCAAATTAAGATATTAAGCCAGTACTCATTAAAGTACTGGTTTTTTAGTTCAAAATGAATTTGTTAGCACTTCTTTATGGCCTCTATCGAAATCAAAAAGCTTGGAGCAATCCATAACGTCGTCCATATTGTCAAGTTGACACAACTTGGAGATAACCTCGCATAAGCCATTAAATAAAATAACAGAATCTTTATAATGTTCTGGTTTATGGCAAAAATGCTTTCCTAAATGATAACCACAACCTCTTAAAAATGAAGCTTCAATTTCGAGAAGTTCTTGAGGTGAATAACCACCGAATCGTCTTCCCAAATTTAGATGGACAAAACCAACATAGTTAAGCCTTGTAGAACCATGTATCTCCGTCATATGTCTCCAACTATCCTTATTATCTAAAATATTACCAACAGCGCATTGTTTGCAATCCTCTGGATTAAGAGTGTTATTATGAAATGCTGCATAGAGTTTTTTTACAGCAGCATCAAATCGATTAGAGGTTGTCATTCGTGTTTATTTTTTCCTTTTCAGACTAAAAGATAAGAAAAAAACGAATTATTTATATTCTATAATCATAAATACTGCTGTTGTTGCACCAATATTTAACACTTCATGTGTTGTCACTTCATCTTTGCTGAAACTATAATCAGTAGGAACATCAACTTCTTTAGTACCTGATTCGTCTGTAATTTTGAATTTTCCGCCAGCGAGTGTGTAACCAAAGTGCGGATCATGAGAGTGTTTTTCGTGACCAACTCCAGGCTCGAAAGTGCATTTAAGAACCCTTAATTCTTTATTGTCTTTTAGAACTTCGCAGACCGCGTTCCCGTTCCATCCTGCTTTAAGTGGGTCAGGTAAGGTTTGCTTTTCTTTACAACCGACAATTAGTAATGTACAAAACAGAATCGCTCCTAATGATTTCATATAATTGTTCATAGCTATTCAGTTTTAAAATATCAATGGCATAAAAAATTGAAACATTAGAATAAGTAATGCAATAGCAATGAGATTTAAAAGAATACCAACACGCGCCATCTGATGAACTTTTACAAAACCGCTTGCAAAAACGATAGCATTTGGTGGTGTAGCCATTGGTAGCATAAAAGCGCAACTACTAGCCATAGTTACTGGGATAAGTAAGTATAAGATTGGTATTTCTAATCCTAGCGCTATTCCTGCAACGACAGGTGCTAATACTGCAGTAAGCGCCACATTGCTCATTAATTCAGTCATAAATAACATTAAAATGATAAGTAGTGACGCTGTGAGCAATATACTAATATCACTATTGGAAATTGCAGTAGCAACAACGTCTATAATACCACTTGCAGACATGCCTTTTGCTAGTGCCAAGCCACCACCAAATAATATCAGAATTCCCCAAGCTAATTTTTGGGTGTCTTTCCATTCTAGTATAAAATCGCCTCGTTTTAGATTGTGGGGAACTGTAAATAAAGCGATAGCTCCAAAAATACTAATCATAGTATCAGTTAAACCTAGATTTGGTAAGATGGCATTTATGAAAGTTCTAAAAATCCAAAGGGAGACTATAACTGCGAATGTCACAAGCACTTGTTTCTCTTTAGGTGATATTTTACCAAGCTTAGTCAGTTCTTTACTTATGACGTCTTTTGAAGCTCCAAAGATCAGTCCTTCGTTTGGAAATAATTTTATGAGAACAACATAAATAACCGTAATTAAAACGGCAGAAAAAGGTAAGCCTATAAGCATCCAGCTTAAGAATGATATTTCTATATTATATTCATTCTCTAATAGACCAATAAGAACAGAATTAGGTGGTGTGCCTATAACTGTAGCTATGCCTCCAGCATTAGCAGAAAATGCAATACCTAG
The DNA here is from genome assembly GCF_014243395.1 of Winogradskyella flava. Lineage (GTDB taxonomy): Bacteria > Bacteroidota > Bacteroidia > Flavobacteriales > Flavobacteriaceae > Winogradskyella > Winogradskyella flava. The sequence continues at coordinate 1,254,816 of NZ_JACLCP010000001.1, forward strand.
CATCACGCTAAGTGCAAAGTTTTGATCTTTTTTTGTAAAACCATCTGTGTCATGTATAAGTAAATTGATAACAGACATGGCGATAGGAAGCATTACCACTGTGCTAGCGGTATTGCTAATCCACATGCTCATAAATGCTGTTGCAATCATAAATCCTAGAATGACCTTATTTGGTGTGGTGCCTGTAAACTTTATGATGTTCAATGCTATGCGTTTGTGTAGATTTACTTTTTCTAGAGCCAAGGCCAAAACGAAGCCGCCAAAGAATAAAAATACAATTGGACTACCATAATTAGCACCGACATCTCCAATAGGCATTATCTCAAATAAAGGAAACAATAGTAATGGAAGGAGCGCAGTTACGGAGATAGAAACGGCTTCAGTAATCCACCAAATAACCATCCATAAAGCAATTGCAATAACAACATCCGCTTTGTCTGAAATTAATTCAATTGGTATAACTTGAATAATAATAAATAATAATGGTCCTAGAAAAAGACCAAAGCGCTTCGAAAATGGATGTTTCTTCATGTAAAGTAAACAATCTCAGAGCGAGCTAAAGAGGTGGATAATAAACCTCATAAATATAGAAGCAAGCTTAGGAGTAATTAAATCTCGATTATCGAGTAAAAATAGAAATAAATACGAACTTTACATATCTGGCGTTTCAATAATTATGAATGCCTATGATATACAATCGAGATGGAATGGTCAATAACACCAAAATTATTAAATAGCTAAACCAAAGATTATCTTATAAACTTGATGAAATGAAAAAAGTATTACTCATCGTAATTACTATACTCGCTATAGGTTTAATAGCCTTTCAATTAAAACCAGTAAAAAAGGCTGTGAATACGGTTGCAGCAATTATTGAAACTCCAAGTTTAATCAATAAGGATAGTTTAACTATTTCAACCAGAGTAGATGTTCCGAACGATTATGAAAGGGTCGATTACCCTAAAGGTAGTTTTGAAGATTACTTAAGACATTATAAACTAAAACCTTTTGGAAGTAAAATAATTAACTATGATGATTCTGAATATTTTTGGCAAGGAGGTCATATCGGTATTTTAGAAATTCCAGTGCCGAAAAACGGTTTGCAACAATGCGCAGACGCCTTAATAAGAATAAGAAGCGAATACCTTTGGAATAATGACAGAAAGGATGAAATTGGCTTTAAATTCACTTCTGGACATTACTGCTCATGGAATAAGTATGCGGAAGGGTATCGTCCGAAAATCATCGGAAATAAAGTGAGCTTTCATAAAACGGCAGATCTAGACACTTCAAAAGAGAATTTCTACAGATATTTAAATCTCATCTACATGTATTCAGGGACATTATCGCTTTACAATGAATTGGAGCCTGTAAAGGCAAAGGACTTGAAAATCGGAGATATGCTCATTAAAGGCGGTTCTCCAGGACATATTGTTATGCTTTGTGATGAAGCTGTAAATGACAAAGGTGAAAAACTATTTCTTTTATTTCAAGGAAATACACCAGCACAGAGTGTGCACTTGGTTAAGAACCTTGAGGACGCTTCTATTTCCCCTTGGTATAAATTACAAGATGATGCTGTTGTCCCTGTGTCTAATTACACATTCGGAAGTGCAAGGTATGTTCGATTTAAATAAAGAACGAAAAAGGGCTAACTGCTTTATATCAACTAAAGCTTCCGATAGGTTTCTGTATATACGTCATCATCATTATCGAAAGACTTATAAGAGAAACTTAGTATAGAATTATCAATATCTGTAACAGTCCAAATTTCATTTTCACTAAAAGGAGAAATGATAGTAATTGTATTTTCATTTACACTATAATTTCCGCTGTAAGGTATGGTTACACAGTCATTTCCATCTGTCATATCAACATTATAGGAGAAATTAGTCGCATTAAAGGTATAAATTGAACTAAGACCATTTGCACAAAATAATTCTACAACTTCACCATTTAATGCTTTTGATTCAATTTTCCAATTTCCTAGAATTAGAGTTTCTATATCGCCATCAAATCGTTCAGAATTGTCATCACTTTTTGAGCAACTAAAGAGAAGTGCAGTTAAGGCGAAAATAGAAATGTATTTGATAATTTTCATTTTAGAGAGTTTAAATTGTTGATTAGATTTTATTACGCATCGAAGAAGTCAGAAAATGTCATCGCTTCAAATATTATCTTATTTTTGCACTATGAGCAAACCGCTTTCACCTCAAGAGATACATAACTTGGCAATGAACCATGTGGGCAAAGACTTGGAGTCACGTGGTTTTGAATTTATTGCCGTAAATAGCAAATTAAAACGCCATCCACAATTTGTTTGTATAGATAAAAACAGTCAGTATTATTTTGTTGTGGTAAGAGCTGTAATTTTGCCGGAAAACCCCAATAATTACGATGTCGTATGGATGGAAACCTTTAAAAAGCATGCTTACGAAAAGGATGCACAGGTTTTATATGCGGGAGTAGGTTTAGGAAATCCGAATGGTGAAGATTTACCCATTTACTTAAACGAAGATTATCTTATTGAATATAATGGCATACAAGTCATTGAAATGAATCTTAATTAATACAGATATGATTTACGGGTCTATTGATTTCAAAATATATAGCATAAAAAAATTAGTATTCTTATTTCTGGTTTCTGTAGCTTGTATTTCTTGTAAAGAAGATAATGTACAACCTGAATTAGTTAAGCTTTCAGGTCCTGTTTTTGGAACAAGCTTTAATATTCAATATTACTCTAAAGAGAAAATAAACTATATGAAACAGTTCGATAGTTTATTTGCAGTAGTAAATCAATCCCTATCAACCTACATTCCGAATTCGGATATTTCAAAATTGAATAGAAATGAATCCAATGATGTAGACGCCCATTTTATAAAGGTTTTTGAAGCGTCAAAAATAGTCTATAGAAAGACAGAGGGTGTGTTTGATCCAACAATTGGAAACGTCGTTAACGCCTGGGATTTTGGTGCCGAAACAAATAAGTTCTTAACGGATAGCACAACCATCGACAGCCTCATGAGATATGTTGGTTTAAACCGTGTCGGATTGGTAAAAGGAAAGATTATAAAACCCAAACAATTTTATCTGGAGTTTAATGCCATAGCTAAAGGCTACGGTGTAGATGTTATCGCTGAGTTCTTAGAAAATAAAGGCGTAGTTAATTATTTGGTAGAGATTGGTGGAGAGCTTAGAGTCGTAGGCGAGAAAATCGATACGAAATCACCATGGAAAGTTGGATTAGACGAACCACGATTTGATGGGGAACAATCAGTATTTCGTGCTATTGTACTTAAAGACGAGGCTATGGCAACTTCTGGGACGTACAGAAAGTTTAAAATTGATGACAATGGCAATCGCTATGCGCATATCATTAATACCAAAACAGGATATCCAACAAGAACTAATATATTAAGTGTTTCGGTAATTGCACCAGATTGTATGATGGCAGATGCCTATGCAACTGCTTTTCAGGCCATGGGAATTAATAGGGTTAAAGATTTTTTAACCCGGCATCTAGAACTAAAGGCTCATTTGATTTACGAAGAAGATAAGGAACTAAAAACTCTAAGCTTAAATAATTTTCCAGAATAATAAATTATTTATGTGACTATTCCTAAATAGCAGTGTCTTATTATTGCTATTAATCACTATTCCGAACATATGTGAGGAACAATAAAAAAGCCTTTGCATTTGCAAAGGCTTTCTTTATATACTTTATATAGTAGAGCGTTTACTTACTCAATTTAGCAAACAGTTTATCCATTTTCGTTTTTTCTTCATCAGCTAATGCAGCATCAACAAGGATACGTCCACTATGCTCATCCGTTATTACTTTTTTGCGAGATGCAATTTCAACTTGTACTTGTGGTGGAATTGTAAAGAAAGAACCACCTGATGCACCACGTTCAATTGGCACAACTGCCAAACCATTCTTAACGTTGTTTCTAATTCTAAGATATGCTTTTACTAATCGCTCATCAATTTTCTTTTGAAAATCTTCAGACTTACTAATTAAAGCTTCTTCTTCTTTTTCAGTTTCCTTTAAAATTTCATCCAACTCACCTTTTTTATGCTTCAAGTGTGCTTGACGATCTTTAAGACGATCTTTAGTTTCAGAAATAACTTCTTTCTTTTGCTCTATTTGAGCTTTAAATTCTTTGATGTGCTTTTCAGCCAACTGAATTTCTAGTTCCTGAAATTCAATTTCCTTAGTTAAAGAATTATATTCTCTGTTATTTCTAACATTATTTTGTTGCTCGCTATACTTTTTGATTAAAGCTTTCGCCTCTTCAATTAAGTTCTTCTTTCCTTTAATCTCATCGTCAATAATAGCAAGACTGTCATTTAATTTTTCTAATCTAGTATTAAGTCCTTCAACTTCATCTTCTAAATCTCTAACTTCTAATGGAAGTTCACCTCTGACATTTCTTATTTCATCTACTCTAGAGTCAATTAATTGTAAATCGTATAACGCTCTTAACCGCTCTTCTACAGTAGCTTCAGCTTTTTTTGCCATAATTATAAATACTTTACCGGATTTGTATTTGTCTTTGATAAAACGACTGCAAAATTAGTAATTTTTTTCGAGAGATAGTCTACTAAAAACGATTTTGTGAACTGCTCACTTTCATAATGACCAATATCTGCCAAAATAATATCATTTTCTGCACTAAAAAAATCATGATACTTAAGGTCAGCCGTAACTAAGAGATCTGCACCTGAAGCCTTAGCGGCGCTAATGGCAAAACTTCCTGAGCCTCCCAATACTGCAATTTTTTTAATTGGTTTATTTAATAATTGAGAGTGTCTCACACATTTGGTATTCATCTTGGTTTTAACAAATTCGAGACACGCTTTCTCATTCATCGGATTTCCAAGCTCACCAATCATGCCCATACCAATATAAGGGTTACTATTAGCTAGCTCGAACATTTCATAGGCGACTTCCTCGTATGGATGCGCATCAAAAAGTGCTTTTAAAATTTTGTGTTCAAGATGTTTCTTAAAGACAACTGAAATTGCCGTTTCATTTTCTTTATGCAGTGTTCCTTTTTTACTAACTGACGGATTTGAATTTTCATTTCCGCGATACGTACCTTCACCTTCAATATTAAAACTGCAAGAATCGTAATTGCCAATACTACCAGCACCTACATCGAATAAAGCAGCCCTTAGGGTTTCTGCATTGGCTGTTGGGGCATACGTCTGTAGTTTTTTCATTGTACCAGATTGTGGCATCAAAATTTGCTTATTCTTTAATTCTAATTGATCACAAATAATGGAATTAACACCTTGTAGGGCATTGTCTAAAGCCGTGTGAATGGAGAATATTGAGATATTATTTTGAATAGCTTTTATTACAACACGCTCTACATAGGTTTTACCAGTTAGCTTTTTTAAACCTTTAAATATTATAGGGTGAAAGCTTACAATGAGGTTGCAATTGGTTTCAATAGCTTCATCGACAACAGTTTCAAGCGTATCTAAAGTGACCAGAATTCCTGAAACGTTTTGAGATTTGTCGCCAACAAGTAGACCAACATTATCAAAATCTTCAGCATAAGCCAATGGCGCTAAATCGTGTAGGTGATTTATAACATCTTGAATAGTCATAAGTGTTAATTTGTTTCAAAAATAACATATTTTCGTACTCGTGAAGTTTATACGTATCATATTGTTTCCTATTGTGCCCATTTATTATTTAGTAACATGGTTGCGCAATATGCTTTATGATTCTGGCATAAAAGCTTCGAAATCTTATGATATTCCAATAATATGCGTTGGGAATCTTAGTACTGGTGGTACAGGAAAAACACCAATGATAGAGTATTTAGTCAGATTGTTGAAAGACGCAAAATCTGTTGCCACATTAAGTAGAGGTTATAAAAGGGTAACTGAAGGTTATGTTTTGGGAGATAATAATTCTCGTGCTGATACTATTGGTGATGAACCTTATCAATTCTTGAGAAAGTTTAACGATATTAAAGTCGCTGTTGACGGGAATCGCCAAAATGGAATTGAACAGTTGTTATCTTTAAAAGATAAACCCGAAGTCATTTTACTCGATGACGCCTACCAACATCGAAAGGTAAAAGCGGGATTTAATATCCTTTTGACGTCGTATGATCAACTTTATTATGGGGATATCGTGTTGCCAACTGGAAATTTGAGAGAGCCACGCTCTGGTGCCAAGAGGGCAGATATTATTGTAGTGACTAAGTGTCCAAAGGAAATCTCACAGTCGAAGAAAAATGCAATGACTTCAAAATTAAACATACAGCCACATCAATACTTGTTTTTTAGCTATATAGATTATTCTGATAAGGTCATTTCGAAAAATAATACTTTGGAATTGGTTACTCTGCCAAAATTCACGTTGGTCACTGGCATTGCGAATGCTAAACCACTTGTAGGTTTTCTTACTGAAAAAGATCTAGATTTCGACCACATTGAATATACGGATCATTATAATTTTAGACCAACTGATATTGAAATGTTGGCTACAAAAGAACTTATTCTAACCACTGAAAAAGACTTTGTAAGACTTTCTGATAATGAAGATTTACAGGATAGTTTATATTACTTGCCTATCACTTTAAAGATTGCAGATTCTAATATTTTTGATGATTTAGTAAAATCGTTCGTAGGTTAGAAGAAGCTTGAGGTTACCTCTTTACCTGAAAGGACGTCGTAGAGTTTATTTTCAAAATCCTCTTGTTTAAAAGGTTTTGAAATTATGTCATTGAAGCCAGCTTCGCCAAACTCATGCATCTTGTCTTCTAGAGTTACCGCTGTAAGCGCAAAGATGGTTAAGTTTTTATCAAAAGTTCTAATGATTTTTGTAGCTTCTAATCCACTGATTCCCGGCATGTGTATATCCATCAATACCACATTGTATGCTGTTTCTTTTACTTGTTCAACAGCGGCTTCCCCATTATCAACCACATCACAGTAAAGACCCATTTTATTGAGTATCTTTTTGGTAATCATTTGGTTAATCTTGTTGTCTTCAACAATTAGAATCTTAACATTGCCTAAGTCCAAATCTTCCATCCTATTAGATTTTTTAATTTCTTCTACTTTTGGTTTTTCGGCTTGATCAGCTTTCTCTAAAGGAATTTCAAAGAAGAATGTAGTGCCTTTGCCTAGTTCACTCTTCAAGTAAATTTTACCCTTAAGTATTTTGATCAACCCTTTTACAATAGATAAGCCAAGACCAGTACCGCCATACTTGCGGTTAATTTGTACAGAGCCTTGTGAGAAGCTCTCAAACATTTGTTCTTGCTTTTCTGTTGTAATGCCAATACCATTATCTTCAATTTCAAATCGGAGCGAGTACATCTTATCTTTCTGGTCAATTTTGTAAGCTCTGATCCAGATGTCTCCATCTTTTGTGAATTTAATGGCATTACCAAGTAGGTTAATTAAGATTTGGGAAATCTTTAATTGGTCACCGTTGTAAACTTCAGGTAAACCGTCGTCATAATCAATATGTAAGTTTGTGCCGTTATCTTTTGCAGAATTGCTCAGGGCAGAAATTACGTTTTCTATTTTATGTCTTAAGTTAAATATCTCTGGATCCAACTCAACTTTGTTAGCTTCAATCTTGTTAATTTGAAGAATGTCGTTTATAAAAGTCAGTAGGTAATCACCTGAGAATTTTAATGATTTTAAATGTGGTATTTGATGCTCTTTTGGTTTTTCGTCCAACAGCATGTTGGTTAAACCTGTAACGGCATAAAGTGGTGTTCGCAATTCATGCGTAACGGTAGATAAGAAATTCGCTTTGGTTTTGGAAGCTAGTTCTGCTTTCTCCTTTGCAACAATAAGTTCATCATTCTTTTTGTGCAGCATATTATTGGTCTTTAACCTTATGTTATTGTTTTTGTACAGGGATAAGGTTAAAAGTGATAAAATAGTAATAAGAGCTATGCTTAATATTGTTGTAATTCTTGTGAAATTACTTTCTGCACTAACTTCATCGATTTGAGCTTGCAATTGTGCATTTTCAGCGTCCTTGTATTGGTTAATATAAAGTGCAGAAACACCTGGTGCTAAATTCTCACGTTTAATATTTAAAATCGAATCAGATAATTTAATATGCCTCGTAATATAATCGTAAGAGCTCCTGTAATCTCCTCTTTCTTTGTGAATGTCACTCAGTGTTAAATAAGCTTCATTAATATTTTCTAGAATATTATTGGATTTGGCTATAGCTAAACCTTCTTCAACTTTGGGTAATGCTAATGTATTATCATTTTGTGCGTAATAAATCTTTCCAGACTGAATTAAAGCACTACTAAGTCTTCGATTCTGTCCATGTTTTTTAGCAATAATTATAGTCTTGTCAAGTTCAGACTTGGCATCATCATAACGCTGCAAGGCAATATAAGCTTTAGCCTCATTAAGGGTGACTTCGGAGATGTATTCTTCTAAATCTTCTTGTTCAAAAAGTGTTTTGGAAGAATTAAAGTACTCCAATGCATCGTCATATTCTTCTTTTGTACTGTGAATAACGCCTTTTATGTTATAGGTTATGGCTAGGTTTGCGTAGTCACTATTCTCTCGTTGTAGCTGTATTGCAGTATTGAGTGACACGTTAGCTTTATCCGTATTTCCGACTAAGTATTGAACCTTTGCAATCTTTGTATGGATTATGCCTTGATTCTTTTTATCATCAATTTTTTCAGCAATAGCCATAGCCTTGTCCAGATTGTCTTTGGCATTATAGTAGTCGCCTCGGTCACTCTCTAGTTTGGCCTGGTATATGTGATTTTGAAGTCTGGAAGACAGCATATCTTTATCTTCAACACCATCTTCCTGTGGGAAAATCAGACTGCAAAAACACGCTAAAAAGACAAATATGTAATATTTGATTTGGGGCATTTCAGCTCACTTTTATATGAACAAATATAATTATTTATTCGACAAAAGTGCTTTTTTGTCCGATAAATTGCAAATTAAATCTAAAATTCTCGAACTGTAGCCAGTTTCATTGTCGTACCAACCTACTATTTTCACCATATTTCCAATGACTGAAGTCATTTGGGAATCGAAGATACAAGAGTACGGGTTGCCAACAATATCAATGGAAACGATAGGATCTTCTGTATATTCCAAAATTCCTTTTAAAGTTGATTTTGAAGCTGTTTCAAAAATTCTATTTACTTCTGCAATACTAGTATTCTTTTTAACATTAATAGTAATGTCAGTCAATGATCCATTTGCTACTGGAACTCGAATGCCACAACCTCCAATGACATCAGATAAATCTGGAAAAATTTTGGTTAAAGCCTTTGCTGCACCGGTTGTTGTTGGCACAATGGATTGCCCAGCTGCTCTTGCGCGTCTTAAATCTCTATGAGGCTGGTCATGTAGGCTTTGATCTGTTGTGTAGGAATGTACTGTAGTTATGTAGGCTTGCTTAATACCAAAATGCTTATTAATTAATGCAATCATAGGCGCTGCATTGTTTGTGGTGCATGAGGCGTTGGATATAATGGTTTCCGAGCCATCCACACTTGTATCATTTACGCCCAAAACAATGGTTTTTACGTCATCATCCTGAGAGGGAACTGATAATATTACTTGTTTTGCACCATTCTTTAAATGATGCTGAAGTTCTGTTTTAGTCTTGAATTTACCAGTAGATTCAATAACATAATCTGGTTGGACATTTGACCAATCAATGGACTTGGGATGCGTTTGATTATAAAGTGGTATTGAGGTATCATCAACAATAATATGATTTTTGCCTGAAGACACTTTGTTGTCTAAAACACCATGAATGCTATCATATTTTAATAGATGACTTAAAGTTTTAGCATCAGCTAAGTCGTTTATGGCAACAACTTCTATTTGAGGATGTTTTAGTGCTAACCTAAATACGCGACGACCAATTCTACCAAATCCATTTATGGCAACCTTAATCATTAATTAATATGTTTTTGTGCCTTGTATGAAGATCTAACCAGAGCACTACTTTCTACATGTCTAAATCCTAGATCTAGGCCTATGGCTTTAAACTCATCAAACTCATCAGGATTAATGAAGCGCTTAACAGGTAAGTGCTTTTTACTTGGCTGCAGGTATTGTCCAATTGTCACGACGTCGACATCATTTTCTCTAAGATCGTGTAATGTTTCTATAACTTCTTCACGAGTCTCTCCTAAACCTAACATAATTCCAGATTTTGTTCTGCGTTGGCCTTGTTGTTTTAAATATTTTAAAACTCCCATGCTTCGGTCGTACTTAGCCTGAATCCTAACTTCACGAGTAAGACGTCTAACTGTTTCAATATTATGGGAAACAACTTCTGGAGCGACATCAATAATTCTATCGATATGTTTTTCGATACCTTGAAAATCAGGAATTAAAGTTTCAAGAGTGGTTTCAGGATTCATTCTACGCACCGCTTTTACGGTTTCTGCCCACATAATACTTCCCATATCTTTAAGGTCATCTCTATCTACACTAGTTAAAACGGCGTGCTTTATTTGCATAATCTTTATAGAACGCGCTACCTTTTCTGGCTCATCCCAATCCACAGTTTCAGGTCTTCCTGTTTTAACACCACAAAATCCACAAGAACGTGTACATACATTTCCCAAGATCATAAATGTTGCTGTACCTTCTCCCCAACATTCACCCATATTTGGGCAGCTTCCAGAAGTACAAATAGTGTTTAATTTATACTTATCTACAAGACTTCTAAGTTCAGTATATTTTTTGCCAGTTGGTAACTTTACACGCAACCATTTTGGTTTTCTTTCAGGTAAAATATTTGAAGCTACTTTGGTTTCCATTCATTTTCAATTTCGAGACAACAAAGATACGAAGTAAATAATTAAAACAGTCTAGAGAATTCTTAAGTACCAGATGCTGAAACCTATTAAAAATAGAATACCTAACCAAGATAAAACGTGAAGCTTTAAACTTGGTCTCCAATCTTCTGGAGTATTTTTTCCTGAAATTAATTTGTAATTGATAATGGCATAAAATGGTGCAGTAACAAAAGATAGAATAGTCGCAATTTTTATTAATAAGCCCATTTCTGAAGCAAAGGCAAAAAAGATAAAAATAGTACCAAAGGCTAATACGAGTATCCAAAAGAGATAGCCATTTTTTGACGACTTATTTTGTAATAGTTCTAAGGTTTTAGACATTGCCCTAGGAGAAGCATCTAATGTGGTAATGGTTGTACTGAACATGGTTGTAAATGCAGCAATACCTATTAGGACATGCGCCCAATTACCTAAACTATTTGTATACAAATCAATAAGTTGATTGGAAAAGACTGCGGCTTTATTACTGAAATTTTCTCCTGTATCGAACATTACAAAATAACCTAAGCAGAAGAAAGCAAGCCCTAAAACAATAGCTCCGAAGTAACCAATATTAAAGTCGAGAAGTGCATGCTTCGGTGTAAATGAGCTTTCATCTTTTTTCTTTTCAATGGCCCAAATAGAGTGCCAAATAGAAATATCCAAAGGTGCAGGCATCCAACCCATAAACGCGATTAAGAAAAATATTTCGGTTCTATTTTCTGGTAATATTTGGGCAAAGGAAATAGGTGTATCAAATTCCGTGTATGCAAATGCCACGGCAACCAAGGTGCTTATGGTTAATGTTATTATAATGACTTTTATAAGTTTATCCAAAGTACTATACTTTCCTAAAAACAGAATGAATAGACAAATAGCCAATATTATGATGGTCCATACTTCGACACTACTTATACTTTCGATACCAAAGTTTAAAACACTTAGATCTCCAAAAAGTGAATTTGCTAATCCAGCAGTTACAATGGTAACTGCCGTCTGTATGGTAAACATGGTGCCCAAGGTTAACATAAAGTATGCGATCAACACACCTTTACCTAACTTTTTATAGCCTTCTAAAAGACTTTCTCCTGTAGCGGCAGCATATCTAGGACCATATTGAAAAAAGGGATATTTAAATAAATTAACTAGTAATAACGCCCAAAGCAACCCAAGTCCATATTCTGCGCCAGCTCTAGTGGACTGTACCAAATGAGATACACCAATGGCTGCACCTGCAAATAGTAATCCAGGACCTAGTTTTTTTAAAAGGGACAGCATTATGTTTTTGTAATAATAGCGGCTAAAAGTTTTTTAGCCCTTAGAAGTTTTACTTTAACGTTGTTAATTGGTTCTTTAAGCTCTTCGGATATTTCCTTGTAGCTTAATTCTTGAAAATATCTCAAGTTAATCACTTTTTGATAGTGAGGTTTTAATTTTTTTATATCTCTAAGAAGTTTAGCGAGATTCTGTTCTGTTATAATTCTATCTTCTGGAGTAGGAGAGTCGTCTACGATGTCAAAATAGTTGTCCTCACTGTCTTTTGACGTGTTTTTAATGGTTTTCTTTTGCTTTCTGACTAAATCGATGTGAATGTTCTTGGAAATAGTAATCAACCAAGTTTTAAATTTATAGTCTTCATTATAAGTGTTAATCTTGTCAAAAGCTTTAGAAAATGTCTGAATGGTAATATCTTCTGCATCATTCTCATTTTGGGTGCGTTTTAACTGAAAGGCGTAAACGTCATTCCAAAAGGTGTCTAATAGAAAGTTGAACGCAATCTGATCATTCTTTTTTGCTTTTTTAATAGCGTCTTCTATTTCCAATGTTTGGGTTTCGATATAAGGTTAGCTATAAAGATACTTAATTGTATAATAATTAAAAATAAATCCAAAAAAGGTGTGTAGTAAACAAGATTAATGTCATCAAGTTTTTTAGCCGTTAATCCAAAACTTATAAGTTGAATGATAAATCGTAAGGCGATTAAGGCTACAACCCATATCAAATTAAAACCTAAGAAAACCAGCGTAATACCTAAAACCCAGAACAGTAGTTGAGAAGTGTAAAAAAGGCCCAGTAATAACTTATGTTTAAGTTTGTAAAATTTCGCTGTACTAATGTGTCTGCGTTTTTGCAATAGCCATGTTTTAAAGGAGGTTTTGGGTTTGGAAATTGTGAAACTTTCTTTAGATATGCATATATCAGTGTTTTGTTTATTTGCAACTTCGTTAACAAATAAATCGTCATCTCCAGATTTGATAGACATATGTCCATTAAAGCCATTGTTATTGAAAAACAACTCTTTTTTATAAGCCATATTTCTACCAACTCCCATATATGGCGAGCCTAAACTTGCATAAGAGAAATACTGCATAGCCGTCAGTATGGTTTCAAAACGTATTAATGCATTTAACACAGAGAATGCTTTTTTTGAATACCCTCCATAACCTAAAACTATATCTTTTTGCTTAGAGAATTTACTACTTATGTGAGCGAGCCAATTGTCTGAATTTGGTTTACAATCAGCATCTATAAATACTAATACATTATGATTTGAAGCTTTTATACCTAGAGTTAATGCATACTTTTTATTTCCCCAAAACGCTTCAGCTATTTTTACATCCACAAGTTTGATGTTGTCATGCTTTGTTTCAAATTCTTTAATAACTTCTAGAGTGTCATCCGAAGAACTATCATTTATTAAAACGATTTCAAAAGGAGTATAGTTTTGTTTTAAAATTAGGGGAAGATTTTGTTTTAAGTTTTCTGACTCATTTTTAGCACAAATTATAACAGAAATTGGCACTTGTTTTTTTAAACGTGTTTCGACTTGCTTGGTTCCAAAAGCAAATAAAAAACTGAGATAATAAATAACTTGTATACTGACAATTACTGCAAAAGCAAAGAATAGTATAGTAGTTAAACCCATTAAGATTTAAGAATGTTGAGTTTCGTTACAGTTCTTGAATTGGTCTGGAGTTTTGCCGCAGAAACCGCAAGCTTCACCATCCTTATTAAGCATAGGGTTTTGGCTTGCGCATGTGCCCGCGAATTCGCCATCCTTTTTTGCCCATAATTTTATGCCAATCCCAGCTACGGCCAGTAGTAAAAGTCCAAGGGTAAGGAGTAATAATTTCATTATTATTGCTTAAATTTAAGCAAAGATAATGCTTTTACATTTATTTCTTGCCCTACTTCAATTGTGACTTAGCACTTCTATCTTGTGTCCCATTATTATTAATCATTATTTTACTAACTAATTAATTATCAATTATGAAAAAATTATTTGCTGAGTTTTTTGGAACATTTTGGCTAGTTTTTGGAGGTTGTGGTAGTGCAATATTTGCTGCCGGATTTCCAGAATTAGGAATTGGATTTGTAGGCGTAGCTTTAGCTTTTGGCCTTACTGTGTTAACTATGGCTTATGCTGTTGGACATATTTCTGGAGGTCACTTTAATCCTGCAGTTTCTATTGGTCTTTGGGCAGGAGGAAAGTTTGAAGCTAAAGATTTGATAGGTTATATTATCGCACAAGTCGTTGGCGCAATAGTAGCTGCTGCGGCGCTTTATTTGATTATTTCAGGAAAGTCTGGTTTTGAAACTGTTGGAGGTTTTGCTTCCAATGGTTATGATGCTTTATCGCCAGATGGTTATAGTATGATGTCCGTTTTTATAGCCGAAGCTCTTTTAACTGCATTTTTCCTGCTGGTTATTCTAGGAAGCACAAATGCTAGGGCACCTAAAGGGTTTGCTCCAATTGCCATTGGTCTAGCTTTAACCTTAATTCATTTAATCAGTATTCCTATCTCAAATACTTCGGTAAATCCTGCGAGATCTTTAAGTCAGGCTCTGTTTTCTGATGGTGGTCATTTAACCCAGGTTTGGTTATTTTGGGTGGCTCCAATTGTTGGTGCCATAATAGGTGGTATTATCCATAAAACACTTTTTGAAAAAGAATAACTTCAAAAAAGCATATAAAAAAAGGCGCAATTTTTGCGCCTTTTCTTTTCTATAATTTAATTGTTTATTCTTTCTCTTTTAAGGAGACTTCAGCTACCTCATTATCGTCAGTAGTATTTTCACCATCTCCACTTGTACCAATCTTAATACTCAGTGCCAAGGCATCTTCCATATATGGTATTGGTTTCAATCTACGATCAGTTTCATCTAAAATGCCTAGGTTAACCATTCTATCCTGCAGCTCAGCCCAAATTTCATAATGCTGATTCTTTGGCAGTTGAGGCAGCGCAATCACATCTATCATGGATGTTTTTTCTACCGGATTAATATAGGCAACAGTTTTTAAATTTTTTGCACGTGCATTACCATTGATAACGTACTTCTTTGCATCTGGGTTATTGAGTTTATTTAACTCTCTAGATAATTCAGAAAGTCTTGAATTGTTATTTTCAATATCGCTTCTTAAGTCAAAAATTTCATCAACTACGACATTATTTTCATCAGCCAATTGTAGATTTTTCTGATATAACATAAACGATGTCACAGCAAATAATACAGCAGCAGCGCTAGCGGCAATACTGTACCAAGGTGTTTTCTTATTTTGAACTAACTGAATAACTTTCGTATCATTTGATTCATTCAGTGCTTCCAAAATATTCGAAAGCACGTCATTAGGTACGTCAACAGCACCAGCCTTTGCAATAAGCTCTAAATTATCTTGAAGCTTTTCATAAGCAGAAGCTACTTCAGGATAGTTATTAATGAAAAATTCCACTTCCTTGGTTTCATCATAGGAAGTTTCACCCACTAAATATTTATTCAGTAAGTTGGAATTTAAAAAGCTATGTAATTTTGTTTCCATAATAAATACATTTTAAGGATCGTACACTTTTTTAAGTTCACGTAATCCTATTTTTAACCTAGACTTAATAGTACCAAGAGGAATGTCTAATTCATCACTCGCTTCCTGTTGTGTCATACCTTGAAAAAACAGGGCGTCTAACACTATTTGGTACTTTTCTTCTAGTCGTCCAACATGCTCTTTAATATCCATGACATCTTGGTTTAAATTGCTTGTTGGTAAGATATATACGTTTGAAGTATCAATTTGGACTTCTTTCTGATAACGATTATTAAAACTTCTTAGTTTATCGATGGCCGTATTTCTTGCAATACGAAATAACCATGTAAAAAGTTTGGCTTTGCTAGAATCGTATTTGTGCGCATTTTTCCATACCTTGATAAAGGTTTCTTGCAAGGCGTCTTCCGCAATTTCTTCGTTTATGGTAATCTTAAGAATAACACCATAAAGACTATTGGAATAATTTTCATAAAGCAGATTCAAAGCACGTTTATCTCCTTTTTTAAGTAAATCAATGATTTTTTGTTCTATAGGTGTAATACTCAAAATGTTAAAAAATATTTTTTTTCTTTTAAAACATCCAAAATGGATTTCCAAACGTAAATATAACTAATTAGGCCTTACAAGGTTAATAGCACATATAATGTTAGAATAATTTTCCCTCACATGAGGATTGATTAATAGCATTTATAGAATTATTCTAAATTCAAAAGTCGCAATATCATTTGCGACTTTTGTTTATATAATATTTACTTCAGTTTCTATATCGATGTCAAAAATTCGCTTTACGGTTTTTTGAATCAACTTGGCCAGCTCAAAAATATCATTCCCATTGGCATTACCGTAATTCACCAAGACCAGTGCTTGTTTCTTGTGAACCCCATAGTCATTAAAGCGTTTCCCCTTAAAACCCGCTGTTTCAATAAGCCAGCCAGCTGGAACCTTGATTTCGCTATCAGAAATCTTATAATTTGGAGCTTCAGGGAAGCTTTCTTGTAGTTTTTCAAATTGCTCTTTTGAAATAATAGGGTTTTTAAAAAAGCTTCCGCTATTTCCAATGTCCTTAGGGTCTGGTAATTTGCTTTGTCTTATGGCTATGACAGCTTTTGAAATATCTTGTATTGTTGGATTGCCAACTAGAGACACTCCTAGTTGTTCCTTTATTGCACCATAATCCATGTGTAATTTGTGATTGATTTTTGATAGCTCAAAATTTACACTTGTGATGATATATTGGCCTGCCAACTCTTGTTTAAAAACCGATTCTCTGTAATCGAACTTGCATTCTTGCTTTGTAAACGTTCTTGTCTCTTGATTTTTGATATTTATAGCTTCACAGCTCACAAAAACATCTTTAAGCTCGACGCCATAGGCTCCAATATTTTGAATTGGAGCTGTGCCTACATTACCAGGAATGAGTGATAAGTTTTCTATTCCACCGTAATTGTTATTAATACACCAAAGTACGAATTCATGCCAATTTTCACCAGCCATGGCTCTTACAATGACTATATTATCAGTTTCACTTACAACTTCAATACCTTTTAGATTAATATGAAGCACTAAAGCTTCAATATCTTTTGTTAATAGCATGTTGCTGCCACCACCAAGAACAAAAAGTGAGTTATGATGTTGTTTTTCTAACGTTTCCCTAAGCTCTGTAACAGTTGATATATTACAATATGAAGCAGCCTTTACATCAATACCGAAAGTATTAAATGGTTTTAAAGAAACATTGTTTTGTATAGTCATTAGTCCTTGTAAACTTTTAACGCCTCTGCTAATACTTTGATGGCTACCCGTAAACTTTCTTCATTCAGGACATAGGCGATGCGAATTTGATTTTTACCTACACCAGATGTAGAATAAAAACCAGCTGCAGGTGCAACCATTACTGTACTGTTCTCATAATCAAAAGACTCTAATAACCAACGTGCAAAATCATCTGAGTTCTTAATTGGTAATTCTGCAATACAATAGAAAGCACCATTTGGTTTAGCCACTTTTACGCCAGGTATTTTTTCAAGACCTTCAATGAGAACATCCCTGCGCTTCATGTATTCCTGTCTAACTTCATCAAAATAACTTTTTGGTGTATCTAAAGCTGCCTCAGCCGCAATTTGTGCTAAAGTAGGCGGACTCAATCGCGCTTGTGCAAATTTTAATGCGGTTGTTATAACGTCTTTGTTTTTGGAAACTAGATAACCTATTCTGGCACCACACATACTGTAACGCTTAGACACTGAATCTATAACGATACCGTGCGCTTCTAATCCAGGTTCCTGCAAAATTGAATAATGTGGATCACCATCATAGACAAACTCTCTATATACCTCATCGGCAATCAGGAATAAGTCATGTTTTTTAACAATAGAAGCCAATTTTTTAATTTCCTCTTTAGAATACATATAACCTGTAGGGTTACCTGGGTTACATATTAAAATAGCTTTAGTTTTAGGAGTGATAAGCTTTTCAAACTCTTCAATTGGCGGAAGTGCAAAATTATTTTCAATTTTTGAAATTACGGGAACTACATTAATGCTTGACGCTGTAGAAAATCCATTATAATTAGCATAGAATGGCTCAGGAATGATAATCTCATCACCTTCGTCCATTATACTACCAAAAGCAAATAATAGTGCTTCACTACCACCTGTCGTAACAATGATATCGTTATGGGTAACCTCTATAGCATTGTTTTTGTAATATTTAGCAATTTTCTTTCTATACTCCTCAGAACCTTCAGATCTCGAATATGCCAGTATCTCCAAAGAATGAATTTTTACGGCATCCAATGCCAAGGTAGGCGTTTTAATATCTGGTTGACCGATATTAAGATAATAAACCTTTTTACCTCGCTTATTAGCTTCTTCTGCAAAAGGCACCAATTTTCTTATTGGTGATTCAGGCATATTTATGCCCTTGTTAGAGATTTTTGGCATCGTTCTAAGTTTAAGGTGCTAAGTTCTGAAATTTCTTAAAGTTTATATAAAAAATAATGATTAAAATAAGTTCTAAAGTAAAGATTTGTAAGTTTAGTTAAAGGATTTTAGATTGAAGATATTAAACAAATATGTAATACTCTGTCTGTTGTGTTTTAATAGTTGGCTATTAATAGCTCAAGGAAGTTTTTTTCTTAAGAACGATGCCAGTTCAAAAATACATTTCGAACTTATTAATAATCTAATAGTAATTCCAATCAAAATTAATGGTACAGAGCTGTCTTTTATTTTAGATACAGGTGTGAGCAGACCTATTTTGTTTAATTTGACAGAGCGTGATTCATTGAATATAAAAAATACTAAAACCTTTTTTCTGCATGGTTTAGGTGCAGATGGCAAGATTGAAGCTTTAAAATCTAGTGGTAATAAATTTGGTATTTCTGAAGCCGTTGGACTCAATCAGGATTTGTATGTGATTTTTGATTCAGAAATCAATTTTACACCAAGACTAGGAGTAGTAATTCACGGTATTATTGGCTACGATATTTTCAAGGATTTTGTGGTAGAAATTAATTACAATTCCAAATACATACGATTACATAAACCAGATAAATTTAGGCCCAAGACTTCAAAGAAGTGGAGAAGTTTGCCCATTGATGTTAATAACAAAAGGGCATACGTAAATGCCAAAGTTACTATAGCTAAAGACGAAAAGCCTGTAAAACTTCTTATTGATACAGGTAGTAGTGATTCTATTTGGTTGTTTGAAGATGTAGACAATGGTTTGGTTCCTCATAAAGATTTATTCTTTGTAGATTTTTTAGGTAAAGGACTGAGCGGATCCATTTATGGAAAACGATCTAAAGTAGATTATTTTAAACTGAGTGACTTTAATTTGGAAAATGCCAATGTTGCATATCCAGATTCTACTTCTATTAATGCACAAAAAATACATAAGGATAGAAATGGAAGCCTTGGAGGAGATATCTTGAAGCGCTTCAATATATTTTTTGATTATACAAACGGAATACTATATTTCAAGAAGAATAGTTATTTTAAGGATCCTTTTAATTACAACAATAGTGGTATTGTAGTTGAGTATAATGGTACCATGTTTATTGAAGAGCAAGTTAGTATTCCGACAAGTATAAGCGAGAATTCAAAAACTCAGCAGAGCGCTGTTCAGATAAACACTTCAATGAATTATAGGATATTACTCAAGCCAATTTATAAAATAGTTGAATTGAGGGAATCATCAAACGCTTATGCATCAGGTTTAAGAATTGGTGATGTTCTTATTGGCATAAATGGTAAAAGGGCTTATGATTTTAAACTCAATGAATTAAATGAAATTTTTTATGGTAAAACAGGAAAAACAGTTTATTTAAAAGTGGAGCGCAATGGTCAAATTTTAAAATTCAAGTTTAAGCTGGACAATGCCTTTAAAAAAAATGAGCTCCCAAATTGAGAGCTCATAATTACATTTTAAGATTGAATTTTATTGTTCAATCATACTTTTTTCTTTCTTCTCTAAAACACTTGTTTTATTAGGGTCAATGACTAGTCCTTTAATCTTAAGCGCAACCGTTGGAGTATCGGCATTAGACATAACAGTAATGGTTTTCCTAATAGGATTAACTAATCTTGTGTTATATTTTACCTCAATTTCTCCAGTTTCACCTGGCATAATAGGTCCTTTTGGTTTTTTTGGTATTGTACAGCCGCAAGTAGACTTTACATTCGAAATTATGAGTGGCGCATTTCCAGTATTCGTAAACTCAAATGTTCTTACACCATCAGCACCTTTTTCTATAGTACCATAATCGATAACGGTAGTCTTAAATTCAATTTTTGCTACTTTTTCCTCTTGAGCATAAGATCCCAAACTCATTAAACTCACAAATAAAATTGCTATTATATTTTTCATCATTTTATATTTAAATTGATAATCAAAGCTACTTACTTTTTTACTCTCCTCAAAATTATTTAGACGTAATGCACTCCTATTTAACACTATTACAAGTTTAAACGCATATTAATCATTTAATTATTTTTCAAAAAAAGAAATATAAGTACTTTTGTCAGTTACTTAGCAAAAACGATACCAAAATATGGAAATCCCATCAAAATATAACGCATTGTCAGTAGAAAAGAAGTGGTATGACTACTGGATGGAGCACAATTATTTTCATTCTGAACCAGATGAAAGAGAGCCCTATACAATAGTGATTCCTCCTCCAAATGTTACTGGTGTATTGCATATGGGACATATGTTGAATAATACAATACAAGATGTATTGATTCGACGTGCACGTTTATTAGGCAAAAATGCCTGTTGGGTACCAGGAACAGACCATGCTTCCATTGCCACTGAAGCTAAGGTCGTGGCGAAGTTAAAAGAACAAGGCATTGATAAGAACGACCTAACTCGAGAAGAGTTTTTAAAGCATGCTTGGGATTGGACAGAAGAATATGGCGGTGTTATTTTAGAGCAACTAAAAAAGCTGGGATGTTCATGTGATTGGGATAGAACAAAGTTTACATTAGATGACGATATGTCTGAAGCCGTGATTAAGGTTTTTGTAGACTTATTTAACAAGGGCTTGATTTATAGAGGTTATCGCATGGTCAATTGGGATCCAGAGGCTAAGACCACCTTGTCAGATGAGGAGGTCATCCATATCGAAAAACAAGGCTTACTCTATTACTTAGAATATAAAGTTGAAGGCAGCAATGATAAACTAACCATTGCAACTACGAGACCTGAAACCATTTTTGGAGATACAGCGATTTGCATTAATCCAAATGATGAACGTTTTACACATTTAAAAGGTAAAAAGGCTATTGTTCCTATTTGCGGTAGGGTAGTACCAATTATAGAAGATGATTATGTGGATATTGAATTTGGTACAGGTTGTCTCAAGGTGACACCGGCTCATGACGAAAATGATAAGGTTTTAGGGGATAAGCATAATCTTGAAGTTGTAGATATTTTTAATGACGATGCAAGTTTGAATGGTTTCGGAATGCACTATGAAGGTCAAGATCGCTTTGCGGTAAGAAAAGCCATAGTTAAAGAGCTTGAAGCTTCTGGTATTTTGGTGAAAACCGAAAGCCACATTAATAAGGTAGGTACTTCTGAGCGCACCAAAGCAGTTATTGAACCTCGTTTGAGTGATCAATGGTTTTTAAAAATGGAAGATTTAGCTCAGCCAGCTTTAGACGCTGTACTTAAAACAGCTGATGTAAAGTTGTTTCCTAAAAAGTTTGAAAATACCTATCGTCATTGGATGGAAAACATTCGTGATTGGAATATTTCTCGTCAATTACTTTGGGGACAACAAATCCCAGCATATTATTATGGTGATGGGAAAGAGGATTTTGTCGTTGCAGAGAGTATTGAGGATGCTGTAAAACTGGCAAGAGTGAGAACTTCCAACTCCGAGCTGCAAGCTTCGAGCTTAAAACAGGATACAGATGCCCTAGATACATGGTTTAGTTCATGGTTATGGCCAATATCTGTTTTTGATGGAATACGTAATCCTGAAAATGATGAAATTAAATACTATTACCCTACAAATGATTTGGTAACGGGACCAGATATTTTATTCTTTTGGGTGGCCCGTATGATTATTGCTGGTTATGAATATAAAGATGAACGTCCTTTTGAAAACGTATATCTTACCGGGCTGGTTCGAGATAAGCAGCGTCGTAAGATGTCAAAACAGTTGGGGAATTCTCCAGACGCTTTAAAACTAATAGAGGAATATGGCGCAGATGGTGTGCGTGTTGGTCTGCTATTAAGTTCTGCCGCAGGAAACGATTTAATGTTCGATGAAGATCTGTGTCAGCAAGGGAAACAGTTTGCTAATAAAATATGGAATGCTTTTCGATTAATACAAGGCTGGGACATTGATAATTCGATAGAACAACCAAATTCAAGTAAAGTAGCATTGGAGTGGTATGCGTCTAAATTCCAAAAGACCATTGCGGAGATCGAAGATCATTTTAGTAAGTATCGCTTGAGCGATGCCCTAATGACTACTTATAAATTGATTTGGGATGATTTTGCATCGTGGTTATTAGAAATCATTAAACCAGCTTATCAAAAACCAATTGATAGCGCAACGTATAATGAAGTTATTGGAGTGCTTGAAAATAATTTAAAAATACTTCATCCATTTATGCCATTTTTAACAGAAGAAATTTGGCATTATATAAAAGAGCGTGCCCCTGAAGAAGCCTTGATTGTCTCTCAATGGCCAGAGAAGAAGTCGATAAATGATAACCTTATTTCCGAATTTGAACTTGCGGCAGAAGTCATTTCGGGCATTAGAAATATTAGAAAACAAAAGCATATAGCGTTTAAGGATGCGATTGGGTTTTCAATAATTAATAATGAAGATACCTCCTCTACGTTTGATGAGGTGATTTCTAAACTCGGCAATCTTGAAAGTTTCAATTACGTGGATGAGCCTGTTGATGGTGCTCTAACTTTCCGTGTAAAATCAAACGAATATTTTATTCCTATGGAAGGAAGCATCGATGTTGAAGCTGAGGTTAAGAAGCTAACTGAAGAGTTGAATTATACCGAAGGTTTCCTGAAGTCCGTTCAGAAGAAGCTGACTAACGAGCGATTTGTAAATAATGCACCAGAACAAGTTGTGGCCTCAGAAAAGAAGAAAGAAGCTGATGCTTTGGCTAAGATTGAAACGATTAAGACCAGTTTAGAAAGCTTGAATTAGAATAATACTTCCGTTAATCATTTGATTTAATTTTAAGTTAGGCAATGTGTTTTTCACTTGCCAATAAGAATTTATAGACTACATTTATTTGCTAGTTTATAGAAGTATGCCATATTTTTCTCTTTATGAATATTTTTAGAGGTTGATTCTTTAATGAATTCATTACAACCTTTGAAATATTCATTCAATCTTTTTAGATTGCTTTTTACATTAGATTCAGGATATTTATATTCAATTATGTTCGAGTTGGCTTTTGTTATATAGATTAGGTGATGTTGAAATTTATTTGCAGAATGTGTAGTGTTAAAACGATAAAATTCAACATTCTCACCTAAATAAATAATTTTAACTAGCCTGGCTATATTCTTTTCAGGACTATATATGACTTTATAATATCTTATTAAATCGGCTTCACTTTGAGCATTAAATGGTGTTGGTTTATTCATTCTTTTTTGTTGTCGGTAACGTCCAATCAATCCTTCATTTGGTAGCAAAGTGATTTTTTTTATTTCAGAAATAGCATACTTTTCTCGAGATTTTTTTCCTTTACCTCTCCATATGATTTTTATTTCATCTTTTCCTGATGCGCCTTCAATGTTTGCAATTGCAAAATCACCCTCTAATACTTTTCCATCGATAAATTCAACTTTGTTAAACTTTGGTATTGATTTTTTGATCGTGTCTTGTTTTATATCATCTTGCTGTGAAAGAACTATTTGAGGAACAAGAAGTAATATTAGTAGGAATAAGTAGTTTTTCATAAACATATTTTATAATTGAAAATTGATTATGACAATGAAAGTTGGTATAAGTCATTTAATTTTGTTCAAATATAAATGAATTCTACCACTATTTATCTTATTGTTATCCAGCTTCACCAAAATGAATGCTGAATTGGTTAATCCTAGCCTTAATTAGTTAAAATTTTCTAAAAATTTATGCAGGCTTACGGCGGTAAATTGAGAAATTTCTAGAATGGGCCTACTTCGAAAACGTTTTCAATAAATAATATTTATATATATCATTAAAAACATATATAAAAATATATGAGGAATGAGTGTCATCTTTGCAGCGTATTAAAACAACATGCAATTATGATAAAAGTTTCATTAGCCAAAGGCGATGGCATTGGTCCAGAAATAATGGACGCAACGCTTAATATTCTTTCTGCTGCAGGAGCAGACTTAACTTTTGAAGAAATCGAGGTAGGAGAAAAGGTATATTTATCAGGCAACTCAACTGGTATTTCAGATGACGCTTGGCAATCTATAAGACAAAATAAGATATTACTTAAAGCCCCAATCACAACACCTCAGGGTGGCGGTTATAAAAGCTTAAACGTTACTATGAGAAAAACATTGGGATTATATTCTAATGTAAGGCCATGTCGCAGTTTACATCCTTTTGTCACAACTAAGCATCCCGAAATGGACGTTGTAATCATCAGAGAGAATGAAGAAGATTTGTATGCAGGGATTGAGCATCAGCAAACGGACGAAGTTGTACAATGTTTGAAACTGATTAGTCGTCCTGGATGTGAAAAAATAGTCACTTACGCTTTTGAATACGCGAAGAA
This sequence comes from Winogradskyella flava, assembly GCF_014243395.1. Classification (GTDB taxonomy): domain Bacteria; phylum Bacteroidota; class Bacteroidia; order Flavobacteriales; family Flavobacteriaceae; genus Winogradskyella; species Winogradskyella flava. Next base: position 1,279,730 of record NZ_JACLCP010000001.1, read on the forward strand.
ATATGGTAGGAAGAAAGTAACTTGTTTTACTAAGGATAACATTATGAAACAGACCGATGGTCTCTTTCATAAGGTATTTGATGAAGTAGCATCACGTTACCCAGATATAATCAACGAACATTGGATTGTGGACATTGGTTCTGCGTTATTGGCAGATTCGCCAGAAGATTTCGATGTTATTGTGATGCCAAACCTCTACGGTGACGTAGTTTCTGATATAGCAGCCCAGATTACAGGCTCTGTTGGATTGGCAGGCTCTGCGAATATCGGTCAGGAATGTGCAATTTTCGAGGCCATTCACGGCTCTGCGCCAGATATTGCGGGTAAAAATGTGGCAAATCCATCAGGATTAATCAATGGTGCCGTAATGATGCTGAATCATGTTGGACAGAGTGATGTCGCGGCTAAAATTCAAAATGCATGGTTAAGGACTATAGAAGATGGTGTGCATACCAATGATATTTACGACCCTATTATGAGTACTCGTCGTGTTGGTACAAAGGAGTTTGCTGAAGCCGTAATTGCTAACCTTGGGAATAAACCTAAGCAATTACCAGAAGTACATTTCGATGATAATACGCCATTGGTGCTGCCAAAATATCAAAGACAACCGTCAAAAAACAAGAAAGTGGTTGGTGTAGATTTATTTGTGGATTGGCATGGCTATGATGCTAATGAACTTGCAGACAAATTGAAACCTCTCAATAACGATGAGCTAGAATTGTCAATGATAACAAATAGAGGTATAAAGGTTTGGCCAAATGGTTTTGACGAAACATTTTGTACCGATCATTGGAGATGTCGATATACAGCTAAGAATGGGAAAGAATTATCGAAAAGAAAAATTATAGGAGTATTACAATCTGCTTTAGAGCATGATATAGATGCTATAAAAACAGAAAACTTGTATACGTTCGATGGTGTAAGGGGTTACTCATTAGGACAAGGACAATAAAAGTTTTCAAAATACTTGCATTCTGAGAATTTATAAAAAAGTTAGTCATACTGTTCTTGGAATGTAAGTTAAAATTTCAGACACCATGATGCTGGTAGATTCAGGATTGGTAAATTTTTTCATAAGTTGTTATATACTAATCATACTGCTTCTGTGTATGGTTGTGCTAAGATCACAGAGGAAAATTAAGAGCAAAATGGTTTGGTTAGTATTGTTACTGTTTTTACCTGTACTTGGTGTCTTTTTTTATATTATGTCCGTCACATTTAAGGTTAACGATATGACCTAATATCAGTTAGTGGCAAATTGATATATCAACAAAAAGGCTATTTCTAGAACGGTACTTGTTATTTACCACTCATTGATCTTATTACTATCGAGCTTCACAAAAATGAATAATAAAATAGTAAACCCCCAAAGTCCTGAACCACCATAACTGAAGAAAGGTAAGGGTATTCCGACTGTTGGGATTAAGCCCATTACCATACCTATATTGATTGTAAAGTGAACAAACAGAATTGAAGCTACACCATAACCATATACACGACTAAATTGTGATTTTTGCGCTTCAGCCAAATAGAGAATCCGAATAATGAGAAACACAAAAAGGAGAACCACAATACTACTCCCCAAGAATCCCCATTCCTCTCCAACTGTGCTAAATATATAATCGGTTTCTTGTTCTGGAACAAACTTACCAGTAGTCCTTGTGCCTTGTAAAAAGCCCTTTCCTACTAAACCTCCAGAACTAATTGCTTGTTCGGATTGTATCAGGTTGTAGGCTTCTGCTTTTTTCATTCTTTCAAGCTTTACAGGATCTTTCTCTAGTCGTAACCAAAGACTAATTCGATTCTGCTGATGAGCTTTTAAGCCATGTTCATAAAATAATTTTACACCATAAGAAAAACCTACAGCGACTAAAAGCACTAGAATGTATTGAAATATAGATTCTCGCTTTTTTTTCTTTCTTAAAAAAAAAGAAATAATTAGTATCGATGTTGCCAGAAGCGCCGTGATTAGGACCCCAAATTTTAAGCCAAGAATGGCTAGGACAATTAAGGATAAGCCCATTACCAAGTATATCTGTTGTAAGCCTTCGCGATACAAGACAAAGAAAAATGCGAGGTAAACAATGGTGCTTCCAGCGTCATTTTGAAGTAAAATAAATAAGGCAGGAACAAAAATAATAGCAACAACACGCAGTTGATCTTTTAAGGTTTGCATATTGGTTTGCAAATCACTAATGTATTTTCCAACAGCTAAAGCTGTGGCGAACTTTGCAAACTCACTAGGTTGAAGAGTCATACTTCCAATGCCATACCACGAGCGCGCGCCATTGATTTCTTTTCCAAAAATGAATAAACCCAATAGAGCCAAAAGCGCCCCCAGATAAATTATACTGGCAAAGCGTTCATAAAACTTAGCTTCGAAAGACAGAATGATTATGATGAGAACGAAGGTTAGACCAATAAAAATTAGTTGTTTACCATAAAGTTGCGAAGTGTCAAAGTAATTCGCTATATCGCCATCGTGTGATGCCGAAAGAATGTTGAGATACCCAAAACCTACTAGTAATAGAAATAGAATAATTGTAATCCAATCAAATTTAAAACGTCGTTGATTTTCTCTCAGCATAGATTACAACTTTGGTATTTCTGCTTTTAACCTCATAAGTTTTTGATATTCTTCTTCTGAAATAGCTTCGAGGGTTGTTTGTCTGTTAATTCCAAAAGGTTCTCCAGAAAAAGGTTTTTGATATTCGTGTTCTAGAGAATATCTTAAAACGAAACTTTCCATATCCTTTCGAGTAATTTCACCTCTGATATAGTATTCTATCATCAAACTCGCCATTCTGCCTGCAAAGCGACTTCCAAAGTATCCATTTTCTACAAACACGGCAATAGCAATCTTTGGATTATCTTTTGGAGCAAACGCTACAAAAATAGAATGGTCCGTTAATTGAGTCTTAACACTGTCAATGATAGCAAAGTTTTCAGCTGTACCTGTTTTACCACAGATGTCAATACCTTTTACACGCAACATTTCTGCCGTACCCTTGTTATAAACATCAAACATGCCTTGTACAACAGGTTCAAAATGCTCTTTATCTATGGTTGTACGTTTTGGTGTGGTAAATTTTAAAGGAATTATCTCTCCTTCTATATTCTTGATAATATGAGGTGTGTAATAATATCCTCTATTACCTATTGCTGCAGCCATATTTGCCAATTGAATTGGAGTGGCCAAGACTTCACCTTGCCCAATGGCATTAGATATTGTAAATGTAGTGTACCATCTGTTTTTACCATAACCTCTGTCATAAGTTTCGGCTGATGGCACTTTACCCGGTTGTCCAACCGATAAATCATTATTTAAATAATTACCCAGTCCAAAACTCTTAATATGCTTACTCCAATTATCCATACCTTCAGCAGGAGAATCATATTTATCTATGATGCGTCTGTAAACATTGGCAAAATAAGCATTGCAAGATTGCGAGACACCTGTATTCATATTAACAGGGCTTCTATGCGCATGACATCCCATTTTTCTGTTACCATAGCGATAACCTAGTGAGCAACTAAAGCGCTCATCCTCTGTAACAACTCCCTCTTGTAGCGCTACCAAAGCGTTGAGTGTTTTAAATGGAGAACCTGGAGGATACATTGCTTGCAAACCTCGATCGAATAAGGGCTTTGCAATACTATCATTATATAATTTTGAAAAGTTCTTGGAACGATCTCTACCTACTAATAAATTTGGGTTATATGATGGGCCAGAAATCATAGCCAAAATTTCGCCTGAGCTTGGTTCTATAGCAATGATACCGCCACGTTTGTTAGTCATCAACAATTCACCATAAGCTTGAAGCTTTGCATCAATAGTTATGGTGATATCTTTTCCAGGTACAGGTAAGGTATCTAACTTTCCCTCTTTAAAAGGTTCTATATCTTTATTAAATCTATCTTTTTGAATAAATTTAATTCCTTTGACACCTCTAAGTGTTTTTTCATAAGTCTGTTCAATGCCTTGCTTACCGATAAGGTCACCAAGTCTGTAATAGGGTTGTTTGGCTATTATGCCACGATTTACTTCCCCGATATCACCTAGCACATTGGCACCAATGGTGGTTTGATAAGATCTAAGTGAACGCTTTTGAATATAAAAACCCTCGTACTTTCGCATTTTTTCCTGTAATACTGCATAGTCACTTTTAGATAACTGTGACACAAATGGCGAGGATAAACGAGGTGAATAATTAGTAGCGCGCTCAAGTTTTTTATCGTAGTCTTCTCTTGTAATTTTTAATAACTGACAGAATTCGTTTATCTCCAGAGAATCCATAGGCTCCACTTCCCTAGGTATTACCATAACATCATAAGATGGTTGGTTGGCGACTAGAAGTTTTCCGTTCCTGTCATACACATAACCACGTTTTGGGTAATTATAAACCTTTCTTATGGCATTATCTTCATAGACATTGTAGTCGTAACCTCCATAAACTTGAAGGTAGAACAGACGACCTATAAAAACCAAGCCAACAAGAAGAACAGTAGTTAAGAGTAATAGTTTTCTCATTTTTTGTTGCGACTAAATAAAATTATAATCAGTACACTGAGTATTATAGTAAAAATACTAGAGAATAACGTCTTTTGTAATATCAAAAGTATGTTTGCCATATTAAAAATCTCAAGCGTAAACAAAATAAAATGATGAATCAAAGTGCCGAAAGTGATATAAGTTATCAAACTTCCTATTTCAGTATTGCCAAATTTTATGGTTTGGTGCTCGTAAAGCATCCCAAAGGAGGTTTTTAAAAGTATTGGTCTTGCATAGGCCAAACAAACAGAAGCAGCGGCGTGAACACCTCCAGAATCAGAAAACATATCGACCAGCATACCAAGTAAAAAACTTGCTAGCAAAAATGCAAGTCTATCGTCTTTTATAGGGAAAAGAAAGATGAATATAATATAGATATACGGATTTATGTAGCCTAGAAAATTGATATTGTTACAAATAATCACTTGTGCCAAAAGGAGCACTATAAATCGGACGCTATTTAAAATTACTACATTATTCATTGCTAGTACTTTCTAAAGCTTTGATTTCGTCTTTATCTATATTCTCTAAAATGTAGACTGTTCCAATATTGGTCATGTCATTAAAAAGCTTGACTTGTAAGGTGTTTGTATCTCCTCCAATATCAGTTTTAAAACTTTCAACTATACCTACACCAATACCTTTAGGGAATATAGCTGATTCTCCACCTGTTTCAATGGTATCTCCAATCTTGATTGGTGCAAATGTCGATATATCCTCTAGTTGGGTATAATGAGGTGATTTTCCATCCCAGGTAAGTGATCCTTTATGATCTGTAGATTTCAACTTTGCGTTGATTCTACTATTACCATTTAAAATAGAAAGTATTGTGGCATAATTTCCTGAGGTATTATCAATAATACCAACAATCCCTTTTGACGTAATGACTCCAAAATCTTCTTTAATACTGTCATTTTCACCCTTATTTATGGTGAGGTAATTATTTGATAGAGAATAGCTGTTCTTATAAACCTCTGCTCTTGTAACTTTATATTTGCCGTTAGTATATGTGGAGTCAATAAAAGAATTTTCAGAAGAAGTATTTAAATTAAAAAGCTGTTCTCTTAAGCGTCTATTTTCCTCAGAAAGAATTTCATTTTCTTTTTCTAAATCGAAATAGTCATCTACAGAATTAAAAAGGCCATAAACACCGCCTGTAAGACTATTTGCTGAGTTTATGAATTTACTACGATGATAAGAATGCGATTGTATTGTTAGCGCTAACGAAATACTAAAGAGCAATAAAAACAACAGAAACGTTTTGTTCTTAATAACAAAATTGATGATTTGTTGCATTATTTACACCTTATTATTTTATCAATACGCTTTTGTATTTAGATAAATTCTTAAGCACAATCCCTGTACCTCTTACAACAGCTCTCAATGGGTCTTCCGCAATATATACCGGCAAGTCTGTTTTTTGGGAGAGACGCTTGTCCAGTCCTCTTAGCATAGATCCACCGCCTGCAAGATAGATTCCTGTATTGTAAATATCCGCTGCTAATTCGGGAGGTGTTTGAGATAACGTTTCCATCACAGAATCTTCAATTCGAAGTATAGACTTATCTAGTGCTTTTGCGATTTCACGATAAGAAATATTGACCTGTTTTGGCTTTCCAGTTAATAAGTCACGCCCTTGAACGCTCATATCTTCTGGAGGCAATTCTAAATCTTCAGTGGCAGCACCAATCTGGATTTTGATTTTTTCAGCTGTTCTATCACCAACGTAGAGATTGTGTTGAGTACGCATGTAGTAAATTATATCATTGGTAAATACATCACCAGCAACTTTTACGGATTTATCACATACAATACCTCCAAGTGCAATTACTGCAATTTCTGTCGTTCCACCGCCAATATCTACGATCATGTTTCCTTTAGGTTGCATAATATCCACACCAATACCGATTGCCGCTGCCATTGGTTCGTGAATTAAGTAAACCTCTTTACCATTAACGCGCTCACAAGATTCTTTTACCGCACGCATCTCAACTTCTGTGATTCCGGATGGAATACAAACCACCATTCTTAAAGCAGGATTAAAGAATTTTTTCTTCAATGCAGGAATATTCTTAATGAACAAACTTATCATTTGTTCAGAAGCATCAAAATCTGCTATTACACCGTCTTTTAAGGGACGAATTGTTTTGATATTCTCATGCGTTTTTCCTTGCATCATATTGGCTTCCTTGCCAACTGCTATTATTTTTCCGCTTATGCGGTCTCTTGCTACTATAGAAGGGTTGTCAACTACAACTTTATCGTTGTGTATGATTAAAGTGTTTGCGGTTCCTAAATCTATGGCTATTTCTTCGGTTAGGAAATCAAAAAATCCCATGTGCTATTCTAATATTATTTGGGTTACTCTCGTCAATTTTTATGACTAAGCGTAAATGTAATAAATTATACGTTATTTATATACTTATAGACGTTTTCTTATATCTTTTTTATTAAGTCGATTTATAAATCTCTTAAATAGATAAAAAAGACAACACTGCTTTCAGGATTTAATGCTTAAAATGACGTGTGCCTGTGAATACCATCGCAACATTATTCTCATTGCAATAGTTGATACTTAGTTCGTCTTTTATAGAGCCTCCAGGTTGAATCACGGCAGTAATGCCAGCATTTTTGGCAATTTCAACACAGTCTGGAAATGGAAAAAATGCATCGCTTGCCATTGCTGCGCCGTCCAAATCAAAATTAAAAGACTTTGCTTTATGAATGGCTTGATTTAGAGCATCTACACGACTCGTTTGCCCAGTTCCACTTGCGCAAAGTTGTTTGTTCTTTGCTAGAACTATAGTATTGGATTTGGTATGTTTACACAATTTTGAAGCAAATATTAAATCCTCAAGTTCGCTCTGAGTAGGTGATGTTTTAGTTATGGTTTTTAAATCGTCTAGACTATCCGTTTTGGCATCACGCTCTTGTACTAACGCTCCATTTAGACATGTTCTTACTGTAGTTTTTGGTAGTTCGACATCATGAAGAATTAATAGTATTCTATTCTTCTTACCTTTTAATATGTCTAGAGCTTCATCACTAAAGGAAGGTGCGATAACAACTTCGCAGAATAGTTTATGAATTTCGCCAGCAGTGGCTTCGTCAATTTCTGTATTGGAAATTAAAATACCGCCAAATGCCGAGACAGGATCACCAGCCAAAGCATCTACATACGCTTGATGAACGGTGTCTCGCTGCGCAAAACCACAAGCATTGTTATGCTTTAAAATGGCAAAAGTAGGAGCTTCACCCTTGAATTCAAGAATAAGATTTACCGCTGCGTCAACATCCAACAAATTGTTATAGCTCAATTCTTTTCCATGAAGTTTGGTGAACATGGCTTCAAAATCACCGAAGAAAAACCCTTTCTGATGTGGGTTTTCACCATAACGTAACACTTTACCATTAGTCTCGCTGATTTTTAAAGTAGGATGGTCGTGATTTTTGTTGAAGTAGTTAAATATCGCAGTATCATAATGAGATGATACATTAAAGGCTTTTGCAGCAAATCGTTTTCTATCGTCTTCGGATGTTTCACCATTTTTGGCTTCTAACAATTCAAGAAACTCTGAATAATCATCAACAGAAGATACACAAGTAACGTCTGCATAATTTTTAGCAGCTGCTCTTATCAATGAAATGCCACCTATATCAATTTTTTCAATAATATCTTGGTTGCTTGCTCCAGACGCAACTGTCTTTTCAAAAGGGTAAAGATCAACAATAACTAAATCGATTTGAGGAATTTCAAATTCAGCCAACTCAGCAACATCACCATCATGATTTTGACGATTTAAAATACCACCAAAAACTTTTGGGTGAAGTGTTTTGACACGTCCACCAAGAATCGAAGGATAAGAAGTAACATCCTCAACAGGGACGACATCAATGCCTAAATCTTTTATAAATTTTTCGGTCCCACCAGTAGAATAGATGGTGACATTTAAATCGTTGAGTTTTTTAACGATTGGTGCTAATCCATCCTTACTAAAAACTGAAATTAGTGCAGATGAAATGGTTTTGTTGCTCATAATGTTGTGTTGTGATTTTTGATGTTGCAAAAATAAACATAATCAATAGTAAAACATGTGAAGCAAAACCAGTTTATTCAAGTTTTTTGTAACAATAAATTGTTGAAAACGTCCTATCTTTAAAATGTTTTAAAACAACCAATTCATGCTTGTCTATTTAAGAGTATTTAAAGAGAGTTTTTCTTTTGCATTAAATGCGTTAAGGAATAATAAACTAAGAACATTCTTATCATTATTGGGCGTAACGGTTGGTATCTTTTCAATTATAGCTGTATTGGCAGCTGTAGATTCGTTAGATAGGAATATAAAAGATAGTTTATCTGGTTTAGATAAGAATACCATTTATATATCTAAATACTCATTCGGACCTACAGAGGTGCCTCGTTGGAAACGTGATAATTTCCCTCAAACGGATTATGACGATTATGAATTCATAAAACGAAATGTCCCAGATATTGCGGCATCGGCATATGTTATTTTTGGTGGAAACGAAACGGTAAGATACCAGGCAGAAACTGTTTCTGGCGTTAATGTTACTCCAGTATCCAACGAAATTTACGAGATTGAAGACTTTAAAGTAGAAAAGGGAAGATTCTATTCTGAATTAGAGTCTGAAACGGGTGCACCAGTTATAGTTTTAGGAGCAGACTTGGCTGAAAGTCTTTTCGATAATTCCAATCCAATTGGTAAACAAATTAGAGTTTATGGAAGGAAACTAACGGTTATAGGCGTCCTTAAAAAGCTTGGCTCGGGTCTAGGAGATTCACCAGATGGAAGAGCTTATGTGCCCGCAAATTTCGTCAGACGCTTTAGGAATGGTGGTGTAGATGGATTGCCAGGAGCTGTAATAATTAAACCTGAAAAAGATGTTGATATTGGTGGTTTTGAAAATGTTCTGAAACAAAAGTTCAGAGCTTTTCGAGGGCTTAAAGCAGATGAAGATGATGATTTTTTTGTTAACAAAATTGCTGGTTTGGTGTCATTTGTTGATAGTATTATATCTATGCTAAATGGTGTGGGTTGGGTCATTAGTGGCTTTTCTTTACTTGTAGGCGGTTTTGGCATTGCCAATATTATGTTTGTAAGTGTAAAAGAACGTACGAATCTTATCGGTATTCAAAAATCCCTAGGTGCGAAAAAAAGATTTATTTTATTTCAGTTTTTGTTTGAGGCTACAATATTAGCAGTGGTTGGCGGCTTGGTTGGTTTGCTACTTGTTTGGATTATATCGATGGTAATGAATGGAATAGTAGGGGAAAGTTTTGAATTTGTACTTTCTTTTGGAAATATGTTCTTAGGATTTTTCTTGTCAACAATTATTGGGTTACTATCAGGTGTTATTCCTGCAATTTCTGCATCCAAATTAGATCCTGTTGAAGCCATTAGAACAGGTATGTAATAGTCCATAATACATTTAAGCTTTTTGTAACATCTTATTATTTAAAAGCCAGTATATTTAGATATTCGAAATATTGGCTAAAAATGGTTTTATATCTACGTTTATTTAAAGAGAGTTTTTCATTTGCATTTAATGCGCTGCGTAATAATAAACTTAGAACGTTTTTGTCCTTATTAGGCGTAACCATTGGTATATTCTCCATTATAGCAGTTCTTGCCGCTGTAGATTCCTTGGATAAACAGATTAAATCACAACTAAGTTCTTTGGACAGCAATACGATGTACGTTGCTAATATCTCTTTTGGACCTACCGAAGTTCCAAGATGGACTTACGAAACATTTGATGAAATTTCTTATAACGAGTATAAGTATCTTAAAGCTGGACTCAATGGCGCAGAACATGTTGCTTTCCAATTATTTGTAAGACCTGAAAATATTAGGTATGAATCTGAATTGATTAGTGGTGTTAATACTGTTGTGGTATCAAAAGAGTTCACGGATATTCAAGTATTGGAGTTTGAAAAAGGGCGTTTTTATAATGAATCTGAATCTAATGCCGGAAAACCTGTGGTGGTCATCGGTTCTAAAATTGCAGAGTCTCTATTTGGTAATTTAGAGCCTATTGGAAAAAAAGTGCGTATTTATGGGCAAAAATTCACGGTTATTGGTGTGGTGAAGAAAGAAGGCTCAGGACTGTTTGGAGACAGTAATGACGTGTCTATGTTTTTACCCGCAAATTATGTAAGAAACAGATATGGTGATAACAACAGGAACTTTAAAAATATTGTAATCATAAAGCCAAAAGCAGATGTGGATATAAGTGGTCTAAAAGCTGAGGTCACTCAAATTTTGCGCAATAAACGAGGTATAAAACCAGATGGCATAAATTCATTTTTTATAAATATTATCTCGGGATTAAAAGATGCCATAGATGGAATTATTGGTACACTTAATTTGGTAGGTTGGGTTATAAGCGGCTTTTCATTATTAGTTGGAGGCTTTGGTATCGCTAATATCATGTTTGTAAGCGTGAAAGAACGTACTAATCTTATTGGTATTCAAAAATCTTTGGGTGCCAAGAATAGGTTTATATTGTTTCAATTTTTATTTGAAGCTGTTATTCTTGCTATAGTTGGCGGTGTAATAGGGTTACTGCTAGTTTGGGTAATAGCTAAAATAATGAATGGTGTTGTAGAAGATTTTGAGTTTGTACTTTCTTTTGGTAATATGTTCCTTGGCTTTGTACTATCTACATTTATTGGCCTCATTTCTGGAGTGATACCTGCGATTTCTGCATCAAAATTAGATCCGGTCGAGGCTATAAGAACAGGAATGTAGACTATAATAGTTTAGCAACTTCTTTACAAACAAATTCTAAAAAGCGCTCATCATCTACCGAGAAAGGATCTGGAGTATTGGAATCGATATCGATTTGACCAATATTTTCACCATTAACAAAAATAGGAATAACAATTTCCGCTTTAACTGTTATGCTACAGGCAATATAGTTATCCTGAGCAGAGACATCTGGTACCACAAAATTTTGATTGCTTACCGCCACCTGCCCACAAATGCCTTTTCCAAATGGAATAATTGTATGGTCTGTAGGTTCACCTACATAAGGTCCTAGCTTAAGTTCTTGTTTATCGCCATTTTTAAAATAGAACCCTACCCAATTATAGTAGTCAATACTACTTTCTAAAATGGTACAAATTTCTTGAATACGCTCGTCTTTACTCAAATGGTCTTGAGAGATTATGTGTTTTATTTTAGGTTTAAGGGTTTCAAATTTCATAGTGAATAAACTTTTGGTAAAAGTATTTAAAACATTCAATTTTAAATTAGGGTTTTCATAAATTTAACAGCAAACTAACATTGCTGTTTTATTCTGAAAGAACTTCTAATTAAATATAAACTTGTTATTCGTTTTATTATCACTTTTTTAGTGGTCTACGGTCTGCTAACTATTGGTTACCATTTTTATCTAAATCTTTCTGACGGCTCTAAATATTATCCAGATTACATGACGCATTTGGTCTCAAAACAAACTAATACCTTACTTAATAGCATAGGTTACGAGGCTCATGTTTTACCTCATCCCAATGAGCCCTCGATGAAGGTGATTATTAATGGTAAGTTTGTCGCTAGGATCATAGAGGGTTGTAATGCCGTCAGTATTATTGTTTTATTTCTGTCTTTTATCATTGCTTTTGCGGGTAAGTTTAAAACCACATTGTTTTATTGTCTTGCTGGTAGCATCATTATTTATGTATTTAATCTAATAAGGATAGTCATACTATCGATCGGACTCTATCATTATCCTTGGCGACGCGAAATTTTACATGAGATTATCTTTCCCATGTTAATTTATGGAACTGTTTTTTTGCTTTGGATGGTTTGGGTCAATCGTTTTTCTAAATCCGTAAAATCAAATGCCTAAACTAACGCGTTACATTATGGCATTTGTATTTCTGGTTATTTTAGTAGCTATTCGCGCATTTGAGGATGACTTATTTTATGATCCTTATTTAACGTTTTTCGAGAATGATTATCTATATATCGATAGTCCAAGACGTGAAATAGTAAAGCTGACGGCCTTTACAAGTTTGCGGTATTTGCTAAATACATTGGCTTCTTTGGGAATTCTGTATTTTATCTTCAATGACAAAATCATGATAAAATTTTCAGTTTTATTGTATGCACTTGCTTATGTGTTGTTGCTTATGCCGTTTTTGTATTTTGTGATTAATCCAAATCAAGAAGATTACTACTTGTTCTTTAATATCAGACGCTTTTTAATTCAGCCTATTGGGCTAATTCTATTATTACCAGCCTTTTATTATTATAAGTTGAATCGTTAAGGTATTGATAAAACTTACACCAGTATTTGGAATTTTGTAACTTTGTATCGTGAAGTGTGCTTTAACCTATAAAATATTTTCAGTCATCTTATCATTTTTGGTGCTGTTTTCGACATTGTCATTGACCGTTGAAAAACATTTTTGTGGAAATACTTTAGTAGACACTTCTATTTTTAGTGAAAGTAAAAAGTGTGGAATGGAATTCAATGAAAAGGAGTCTGAGACACAATCACTTAAAAAGAGTTGTTGTAAGGATGAAATTGATGTCCTTAAAGGTCAAGATGAAATTGTTCTAAAAACCTTTGATGATCTTGATGATATTCAAAAACAAGTTCTTTTTGCTTTTACATATACTTATTTTAATCTTTATGAGAGCTTACCTAAAGAAATCACGCCTCACAAGGATTATTCACCTCCATTGTTGGTCAAAAATATTCAGGCCTTAGATGAAACTTACCTTATTTGATTTAGTATAACTTTTTAATTAAAAAAAGCACATTTCTATGTGCTAATTGTTATACCTACAAATCAAACAGATGAGAACATATTTAATTATAATTTTTATGTGCTTGTTGTACAAAGCACAAGCACAAGAGCAACTAAAAGGTGTTGTTTTAGAATCCAGTTTAGGAAAAGAGGAGCCATTACTAGGTGCGAATGTCTATTGGCTTGGTTCTACAATTGGAGCTATAACAAATGAAGATGGAACGTTTACGTTACCATATAAGTTTTCTTTTAACAAATTGGTCATTAGTTATGTTGGCTTTAAAACCGACACGATTGCTATTACTGAAAATAAATTTATAAAGCATGTTTTACGGGCTTCTGATGAGTTAGATGAAATTACCGTGACATCTCGAAAACAAGCTACAGCAAAATCTTATTTAAAGGCAGAAAATACCTTGTTTGTAAGCAGTGATGAATTGTTAAAAGCAGCTTGCTGCAATCTATCCGAGAGTTTTGAAACCAATCCATCTATTGACGTTAATTTTGCTGATGCTGTTTCAGGAACACGACAGATAAAAATGCTTGGGCTTAATTCACCTTATATTCTTATTGCAACCGAAAATATTCCTGCAATTCGTGGTGCAGCTCAGGCTTACGGTTTAAGCTTTATTCCTGGGACTTGGGTAGAAAGTATTCAGATTACCAAAGGTGCAGGAAGCGTTGTCAATGGGTTTGAAAGTATTGCAGGACAAATCAATACAGAATTGGTAAAACCTACAAGTGACGATAAATTGTTTGTTAACCTTTACGCAGGAACTAACGAACGTTTAGAGCTCAATACACATCTTAACACCAAAGTTTCAGATAAATGGAGTACAGGTTTATATTTACACGGTAGTACGCAGCGACAAAAACACGACAAGAATGACGATGGTTTTTTAGATATGCCTTTGTATAATCAAATAAACGTGATGAACCGCTGGCAATACACCAATCCTGAAAAAGGTATCGTTAGTTTTATCAATTTAAGATACTTAAGCGATGAGAAACAAGCAGGACAGGTAGATTTTGATCCAGATCGAGATAAGTTTACGACTAATTCATGGGGAAGTGAAATCAATACCGAGCGTTTTGAAGTTACCACGAAACTAGGCTATGTTAACCCAGCGGTGCCATATCAAAGTTTAGGATTTCAAACAGCATTTAGCCATCATAAACAGGACTCTTATTTTGGTCTGAATCTATATGACATTCAACACAATAGTTTTTACTCCAACTTGGTGTATAATAGTATTATTTCGGATTCTCGCCATAAAGTAAAAACAGGATTAAGTTTTACTTTAGACCACTACGATGAGTTGGTAAACACGCAAGAATTTGAACGTACTGAAAACTCAATAGGAGCATTTTTTGAATATGCCTATGATGATTTGGATAAATTCACCATGACTGCAGGTGTTCGCATAGATCAACATAATAGACTAGGATTTTTTATGACACCACGTTTGCACATGCGTTATACACCTTGGGGAAAATCTGCATTAAGAGCGTCTATTGGTAGAGGTAAACGTAGTGCCAATATATTTGCTGAAAATCAGAATCTTTTCTCTAGCTCTAGACAAATCAACATTCTTGATTCTGGTGGAAAGATTTACGGTCTTGATCCTGAAATTGCCTGGAATTATGGAGTGAGTTATTTGCAAGGATTTAATCTTTTTGGACGATCTGCTGATATCACTTTTGATTTTTACAGAACTGATTTTCAAAATCAAGTGGTAGTCGATTGGGAAAATCCTTTCGAGATTAGTTTTTATAATTTGGATGGCGAAAGCTATGCTAATAGTTTTCAATTTGAATTTAACTTTAATGCCTTTAAGGGTTTTGACATTAGGACCGCCTATAAGTATTATGATATCAAAACAGATTATAATTCTGGTAGGCTAGAAAAACCATTAATACCAACGAACCGTTTGTTTGCGAATGCATCTTATGAAACACCTCAAAAAGAGAGTGGAAGTCAATGGAAATTTGATGCTACTTACAATTGGTTGGATTCGCAACGTTTTCCAAGTACGACGTTAAGTGCACCAGAATTTCAATTAGATGAGTATTCGCCTACAGTTGGAACGCTGAACTTACAAGTTACTAAAGTGTTTTCTTCAAAATTTGAAGTATATTTAGGTGGTGAAAATGTGACAAATGTGAGACAATCGAATCCTATTATTAGTCCAGATAATCCATTTGGATCAAATTTTGATAGTAATTTTGTATATGGTCCGATTTTTGGAAGTTTATATTATGCAGGATTACGTTATAAAATAAAATAATTGAAGTGTCATGACGAGGAATTAGGAACGACTGACGTGGCAATCTTTTAAATTGAAACTAAAAATAAACAGATTGCCACGACTTTTTCAAAGTCTCGCAATGACAAATAAAACTAAATAACATGAAACAACTAATTTTGATGTTCACATTATTAATAGGGACGGCAACATTTGCCCAAAGCAAAAATGCCAAAGCCAGTATGGAAGTAGATGGTGTTTGTATGATGTGTAAAGAACGGATTGAAAAAGCCGCTATAAGAACCAAAGGTGTTAAATCTGCTGTTTGGAATGTAGATACCCATGAGCTAAAACTTATATATGACGAGCGCAAGACGGATTTAAAAACAATATCGCAAAAGCTTGCTGATGTTGGTCATGATACC
The DNA here is from genome assembly GCF_014243395.1 of Winogradskyella flava. GTDB lineage: Bacteria > Bacteroidota > Bacteroidia > Flavobacteriales > Flavobacteriaceae > Winogradskyella > Winogradskyella flava. The sequence goes on from NZ_JACLCP010000001.1 coordinate 1,295,738, forward strand.
AAAGATATCAAAGCTACTGATGAGGCATACAACTCAGTGCATCCCTGCTGCAAGTATCGTGATAAGGATGTGGTTAAGGACCATGAGGGAGAAAAGAAGTCTGACAAGAAAAATTAAAAATAAGAAGCCTGAATCTAAATTCAGGCTTTTTTATAGTCTTCCTTGAAAGGAATGAATCGAAGAAACCATCAAGAATTCCTTGACTATTAAAAATTTTTGGACGAACTTCGTTGGCTAACAAAGTCATATTCTTTTAATATGAGAAAAAATATGTTTATAATTTTATTAATTCTTTTAAGTGGTTGCGGTGAAAGTGACGACGCTAGAGATACAATAAGAACTGATATTTCTGTTTCTTCATCAACAAATTCCCTTATTTGGAATGATAGTGCCGATTTGACCCTAAAACTGGATATTGTCTTAAGCTATGAATACGGTGCAGCACTTGAAAGTGAAACTATAAAAAGGCGGACTTTTAATAATGACTCAACAGAAGTACAAGCAACAATAGAATTCAACACCGAAGCCCAGAATTCCTATACCGATTCAAATTCGTCAAACAATTCTGTGACAATTCAGCTTACTAGAAATAATATAAACCCAAATCCGCAAGGCGTAGAACTCAATGCTGACGGACCAGGTAATACTTATGGTTTAATTACTTCGGTATTGGCTCCAGGTCATAACCCAATTGAGGTACCGGATTGTAACCATTCAGAATTTGGTGATCATATCGATGAGGTTTTTGATGCTGATTTAAATAAACATGTGTTTCGATTTTTCATTCACGTGTCTCCTGATAACGATCGCTGCATAAATTTTGACAGACAGCGCAATGAGATAAAGTCGTATGGCCAATCGCCAGATAATCTGTTGGGTGTAGAAAATGAAACTGTTGTTTATAAATGGAAATTTAAATTAAAAGCAGGTTTTCAATCCTCACCTAATTTTACACATATACATCAATTGAAGTCTGTCGGAGGTTCATTAGAAAGCATGCCAATGTATACATTAACAACTAGGAAAGGTACACCTGACAAACTTCAGCTACGCTATGCAGAAACTGATGATCAAGATACTGTCGCGGAAGAAGAATTAGCACCTTTTATAGATACTTGGTTAGAGGTTACGGAAACAATTAAGTATAGTACATCAGGAACATATAGTATTGAGATAAAAAGGACTGACGATGGTATGGTTTTATTTCAGTATGCTAATTCCTCAATAATTAATTGGAGACCGGGTGGGTCTTTTGTAAGACCAAAATGGGGTATATACAGAAGTTTGATTAATGATCAAGACCTTAGAGACGAAGAAGTCTTATTTGCCGATTTTAGTATCACAGAAATTGAATAAAACTATTTTAATACACTCAATATACTGTCACAACTTTTTATGCCATCTTCTGTGACTCTTCTTTTAATATCTAAAGAACCACGTGCGCTACGCATAATGTTTTTTAGTAGTTTTTCATCTTTGAAAGGTGATTTTCCTTCGCGCATTAAATCATAATCTGTATTGTAAATAAAATATTTACCTATATAATCTTTGTTGATGATTTCTTGACGTTTATAGGCGTCTAAAATTAATTTGTAATCGGTATAGTGCTTTTGAATGGTAGTTTTTAGTTCAAAATCATTCATCAATTTTAAATCACCAGAATTTACTAAAGTTTGGTGTGTATAGTCTTTGGGAGTAAAATTGGTAAGGTTAGCAATGCTGAAGACACCTCTTAGACGCAAATTTTTATTTGGGACATCATTGCCTAGAATAGAAATAACATCGTCAGCTTGTATTATTTTTTCTTTAATAGTAACAAGGTTTGCTTCTAATTGTTCTTTATCCGCAGCAATATCTTGCTTTAAATTATTGATATACTGTTCTTTTTGCACTTTGTTTGAGCGTTCTTCTCCCCATTTATTCATGGCAAATGCGAGAGAAATACCAATAATTACAATTAAGATTTCGCCAAAAGCGTAAGTGACTTTCTTTTTCATATTAGAAATAAGACGTTGGTTTCCTCTAAATTAAGAAAATAAAACCAGCAAAAACAAAAGCCCTTGATTTTCATCAAAGGCTTTGTACTTATGGGACTCATCCATAGAATAAATTCCGAATGGGTGAGATAACTTATCTGTGGTGAATCACCATTACATCATACCTGGCATTCCGCCTCCACCCATTGGTGGCATAGCAGGCGCATCTTCTTTAATATCTACTAAAGCGCACTCGGTCGTTAAGATCATACCGGCTACAGAAGCAGCATTTTCTAAAGCAATACGTGTTACTTTCTTAGGATCGATGATACCAACCTTAAGCATATCGACATATTTTTCTGACTTAGCATCATAACCAAAGTCTTTTTTACCTTCAAGTACTTTGTTGATAACCACAGAACCTTCACCACCAGCATTTTCAACAATGGTTCTCAAAGGTGATTCAATTGCTTTATTAACGATTTGTACACCCGTAGTTTCATCTAAGTTGTCAGTTGTGATTTTTTCTAATGTCTTTTTAGCTCTTACCAGTGCAACACCACCACCGGCAACAATACCTTCTTCTACAGCAGCACGTGTAGCGTGTAGAGCATCGTCAACGCGGTCTTTCTTTTCTTTCATCTCAACTTCAGAAGCAGCACCAACATACAATACAGCAACACCACCAGCCAATTTAGCTAAACGTTCTTGAAGTTTTTCCCTGTCGTAATCAGATGTCGTTGTTTCAATTTGTGCTTTAATCTGGTTCACTCTCGCTTTGATGTCAGCTTTTTTACCTTCACCATTAACAATCGTTGTATTGTCTTTGTCAATAGTTACAGTTTCAGCTGTGCCGAGCATAGATAAATCAGCATTCTCAAGAGAGAATCCTCTTTCTTCAGAAATAACAACACCACCTGTTAAAATGGCAATGTCTTCTAACATCGCTTTACGTCTGTCTCCAAACCCTGGTGCTTTAACAGCGGCAATTTTTAATCCACCACGTAATTTGTTAACCACTAAAGTCGCTAAGGCTTGCCCTTCAACATCTTCAGCAACAATTAATAATGGACGACCAGATTGTGCTACTGGTTCTAGAATTGGTAGAATTTCCTGTAAGTTGGAAATCTTCTTGTCGAATAATAAGATATATGGATTTTCTAGATCTGCAATCATCTTGTCAGAATCTGTTACGAAGTAAGGTGATAAGTAACCTCTGTCAAACTGCATACCTTCAACAACATCTACGTATGTTTCCATACCTTTTGCTTCTTCAACAGTAATAACACCTTCTTTACCAACTTTGCCAAAAGCTGTGGCGATTAACTCACCAATAGTGTCGTCGTTATTAGCTGAGATAGCTGCAACTTGCTTAATTTTATCAGAGTCACTACCTACTTTTTTAGATTGTTTGTCAAGATCTGTGACAATGGCTTCAACAGCTTTGTCAATGCCACGTTTCAAATCCATTGGGTTTGCGCCAGCAGCAACATTCTTAAGACCTTCTTTTACTATTGCTTGAGCTAATACGGTTGCGGTTGTTGTTCCGTCACCAGCCAAATCATTGGTTTTAGAAGCCACTTCTTTTACCATTTGTGCTCCCATGTTTTCTAGCTCATCATCTAGTTCAATTTCTTTTGCTACAGAAACACCATCTTTGGTGACTTGTGGTCCGCCGAAAGATTTCCCTATAATTACATTACGACCTTTAGGTCCTAAAGTTACTTTTACTGCGTTTGCTAAAGCATCGACACCACGTTTAAGGCCATCGCGTGCTTCAATATCGAATTTTATATCTTTTGCCATTGTTTAAATATTTATTTGTCATTCCTGCGAACGCAGGAATCTTAATTAATTTTAGTTTTTTATTGAAAGAGATTCCGTATCTAGTACGGAATGACAGAATAGATTAGATGATTGCCAAGATATCACTCTCTCGCATCATTAAATAATCTTTACCCTCCAACTTTAGCTCGGTGCCACCATACTTTCCATACAGTACAGTATCTCCTTTTTTTACAGTTAAAGGTTCGTCTTTTTTTCCGTTGCCAATAGCAACAACAGTTCCCTTTTGCGGTTTTTCTTTTGCATTATCTGGAATAATAATACCAGAAGCTGTTTTTGTTTCAGCTTCCATAGGTTCTACTAGAACTCTATCTGCTAAAGGTTTAATGTTTAAAGCCATTTGTTATTTATTTTTGATTAATTAAAATTTGATTTAACGCTTAAGCGTTATTCGAAAATTATGCCAAGTCATATAGACTGACAAACTTGCAGACAAGTTTGTCTAACTGCTGAAAATAAAAAAAGTCAACTGCGAAGTTGACTTTAAATTTTATCTAAAATAAGAATGGTACTAACCTCCTATTGTATCATTCAAATTTACAGCATCATCGTTTGCAGCTGGCAATGTTGCTGGAGCTTCTGTCGCTTCATCTTCATCTAATGCTTTAGATTCTGCATTAGTGCCAGTCCCCATAGTTAAATTCGATGCTAAGATCAAAACAATTAGTGCTGTTGCTAAAAACCAAGTACTCTTGTCTAAGAAATCTCCAGTCTTCTTTACACCACCAAGTTGCTGTGTGCCACCGCCACCAAAAGATGATGATAAGCCGCCTCCTTTTGGGTTTTGTACCATAATCACAACGACAAGTAAAAATGCCACGATGACGATAAGGATTAAAAATATTGTAAATGCACTCATTGTATTATGTGTTATCTTTTAATTCTTTTATCAATTTTATTTGGTCTGCAAAGAAACTACTTTTTTCTGGATATTTCAAACTTAAAATCTTATAAGATTGAATGGCCTTATCGTAGTTTTTTTGCTCCAAATAAATACGTGCTAGAGTTTCTGTCATTAAGCTATCAGAAACGCCCTCATCGTTATTTATCAACCGAGGTTTTGGTGTATAACTTGCAACGGGCTTTATCTTTGGGTTTTCGCTAATAAACTTGTCTATAATAGACAATTTATCTTTTAGAGGCTGCGTAGTTTTATCTTCTAATTCAACTTTAATGTCGTCTTCAGTTTCCCTAACAATGGGTTTGAAACTGGTAATTTTTAACCATTCTGTGAATGAATGACTTTCGTTTTTGTCAAACTCTAAAGGTTTACCAATTTTTAGCTTTTTTTCAGGTGTTATATTTTTAACATCAACTTCAATTATGGAGTCTTCGATTCTTGGTGCCTCGATATTTGGTTGCGGCATGGGTTTCTCCTTAAATAAATTTGGATCTAAAACGCCTTCTGTAGCTTTTATGTGTTCTTTTAGGGCGTCATCAATAGTAACGCTCTTATTTACTGAAATGTCATCAACCTCACTAACTTCAATAGATTTGATATATTCGGAATTTTGTTTGATGTAGTCCGATATTTCATTTTGATTGAAAACCTTAGAGGTTATATAATCGAACAAGACACTACGATCTGCAGTGTGTGCAGCGGTTATCTTTAGAGCGTTATTATACTTATAACTCTCCTTTTGTTTTAAACCTTTCAGATATAAGGCTCGCAATGGTTGAAAGTAAGGAAACTCGTTAATCTTCAATGATAGCGCATCAGACTGTGCTGCAGTCACGGCTTCAGGATGTTGTAAAAGATATGTGAGTTGTCCCAGCTGCATAATTTACCAATCGGCTAGTGTAGCATTAATAATGTCCTGTGTAAGCCTTTCAAAAATAACGTCAATGGCTTCATCCTTTAATCCACCCACTAATTGATCATTTGCGGGATAATCGAAAAAAAACGAAAAACGCTGTTCTATATCTTTTTCTTCGTCCTTGGTATTTATATATCTCACATTTACTCCTATTGTCAATCGGTTTTGAGCTGCAGTATTTTGAGCGGTTGCTGTCATAGGAGCAATCCTGTATTCTACAATTTCGCCTTCATAAATAATTTCACCACCTGAATTCACCAATTGAGCACTTGTTTGATTTTGTATAATGTCTTGTAGGGCATTGGTAAATTGTATATCTAAACCTGGCTCTACTAAATCCGCATTATTTTGAAAGAAATTTACCTGGAATGTTTCAGGTGTTTCAGTCAGTCCAGTAAATGAATAGTTTACCTTACAAGCCACAACCAATGTAAGCGCAACAAATAAAAATACATATTTTACAAACTTCATCTAATAGGTGTTAGGGCGTTTCATGGTTATAAAAGCATAGATGTAACCGGCATTATCGGCTACATCAAAATCGACATTAATTAGACGGTAGCCTTTATAATGTTTTTCGTTAATTAAATCCTCAGCTTCTTGGCGTATGGCCTCGGAACTGTTTGGTCGAAACGACTTTCTGATCATAAATATTTCTACTGCTTTCATTCAATAATTTCTATTGAGAACTTAATCTTAAGGAATAAACTTAGTATTTAAACTTTTAAAATTAAAATTTCTTTTAATTGATTTCACAAATTATTCTTAAAGATCGTATTGTTTTATTTTTCGGTATAACGTGCGTTCGCTAATACCTAATTCTGCTGCTGCTAATTTACGTTTACCGTTATGACGTTCTAGTGATTTTTTAATAAGTTCTAATTCCTTGTCATGTAAAGATAAGGTTTCCTCTTCTTCAATTTCTTCTGCAAAATGGTATTTATCTTCAACTTCTGTTGTAGTAACTTCAGTATGTTCTGGAATTGATAATACCTCTAGGTCATCAACAGTAGTCGCAGTTTCCAAGTCATCTTCTTTCCCGTCACCGTAAATTTTTTGAATAAGGTGCTCATTGTCTTTTTGAACATCTGAAATGTTACCGCTTTTCATAAGTTCCATGGTCAGCTTCTTCAGGTCATTAAGATCAGCTTTCATGTCAAACAACACCTTGTATAGAATTTCACGCTCGCTACTAAAATCACTCTCAGATTTGTTGCTATTGACTACAGCGGGTAAATTACTTCCTGTATTAGGTAGATAATTTTGAAGTGTTGCTGCAGTAATTGTACGATTATGTTCTAATACCGAAACTTGCTCTGCCACATTTCTTAACTGACGAATATTACCATTCCAGCGATATTTTAAAAGTAAAGCCACAGCATCGTCAGTTAATTTTACTGTAGGCATCTTATATTTTAAGGCAAAGTCGCTCGCGAACTTTCTAAACAATAAATGGATATCTTCTTTGCGTTCTCGCAATGCAGGTAAACTAATCTCTATGGTGCTTAAGCGATAGTAAAGGTCTTCTCGGAACTTCTCCTTTTTAATCGCTTCAAACATATTAACGTTTGTTGCTGCAACAATCCTGACATTGGTTTTCTGAACTTTGCTAGATCCTACTTTAATAAACTCACCATTTTCCAAAACACGAAGCAAACGGACTTGAGTTGTCAATGGCAATTCGCCAACTTCATCTAAGAAAATAGTACCACCGTCAGCAACTTCAAAGTAACCAGAACGTGTTTGTGTTGCTCCTGTAAAAGCTCCTTTTTCATGACCAAATAATTCACTGTCAATGGTTCCTTCTGGTATGGCACCGCAGTTTACAGCGATATATTTACCATGCTTTCTATGTGAAAGTTGATGAATAATTTTAGGAATACTTTCTTTGCCAACACCACTTTCACCTGTTACCAATACTGAAATATCGGTAGGTGCCACTTGAATCGCTTTTTCTATAGCGCGATTCAATTTAGGATCGTTTCCTATAATTCCAAAGCGTTGTTTTATGGCTTGTACTGATTCCATGGTTTAATTATTTTCTGAATAGCCAACAGCTTCTCCAATAAGGGTAGCACTTGTGCAGTCCAAAATCTTTACGTTAACAAAATCACCTGGTTTATAATGTTCCTTAGGAAATACTACAACCGTATTTTGACTATTTCTACCAGCCCATTGCAGGTCTGATCGTTTTGAAGATTTTTCAATTAAAACTTCTTCAATTTTACCGACATGCTGCTTTGTCCTATAATGACTATGTTTTCGCTGTAAATCTTGAATTTCATTAAGACGACGTTGTTTTATCTCTGCAGGAACGTCATCTTCCATTTTTCGTCCAGCCAATGTTCCAGGGCGTTCGGAGTAGGCAAACATAAATCCAAAATCGTACTTCACATATTCCATTAAACTCAAGGTGTCTTTATGGTCTTCTTCAGTTTCTGTTGGGAAGCCTGAAATCATATCTTGACTTATGGCAACATCTGGTATAATGCGACGGATACTGTCAATGAGCTCAAAGTATTCTTCTCTTGTGTGTAATCGATTCATTTCTTTTAGAATACGATCACTTCCACTTTGCACAGGTAAATGGATATAATTGCAAATATTTCTGTAAGCAGCCATAGTTTCAATAACATCCAAAGTCATATCTTGTGGATTGGATGTCGAAAATCGAAAACGCATTTTTGGTTGTGCTTTGGCACAAAGTTCAAGAAGTTTCGCAAAGTTTACTGCAGTAGCTTTTTGCAATTCTGATGCCTTATCGAAATCTTTTTTGAGTCCGCCGCCATACCATAGGTAACTGTCTACATTTTGACCAAGAAGTGTTATTTCTTTATAGCCTTTTGCCCATAAATCGTTAACTTCTTCAATAATACTTTGTGGATCTCTACTGCGTTCTCTACCACGTGTAAAAGGAACAACACAAAAGGTGCACATATTATCACAACCACGAGTAATAGAAACAAAGGCACTTATGCCATTACTGTTTAATCTTACAGGTGATATATCTCCATAAGTTTCTTCTTTCGATAGTATAACATTGATAGCATCCCTTCCTTCTTCAACTTCCGATAATAGATTGGGTAAGTCTTTATAAGCATCCGGACCTACAACTAAGTCTACTATTTTTTCCTCTTCTAAAAACTTGGTTTTTAAACGCTCTGCCATACAGCCTAAAACACCAACTTTCATATTTGGATTTTTGACTTTGACCTTATCGTAATATTTTAAACGTTTTCTAACAGTCTGTTCTGCTTTGTCTCTAATAGAACAGGTGTTGACTAAAACGAGATCAGCATCTTCAAGTTTTTGAGTGGTGTTGTAACCTTGCTCGGATAGAATAGAAGCAACAATTTCACTGTCACTAAAATTCATTTGGCAACCATAACTCTCTATAAAGAGTTTCTTTTGGTTACCTTTTTTTTGATCTAATATTAAGGATGCTCCTTGTTTATCTTCGTCTATAATTTTTTCCATCTTAGGTGTTCCGTTAAAACGGACTAAATTTTAATATTATTTGGGCTTCAATAAGCATGCAAAGATAGGATTATTTTAGATATAGTGACAAAGTGGCAGTTGCAAATCGACTGGATGTCTTTAGAAAAATGACATGTTTAAAATTTTTACAAAGTTAGCGCAACCTTTTATTAGTTTTATCATCTATATAATAAAGGAAGAAATGAAATTCAGTAAAACTTTTATCTTATTGTGGTCTTGTGCTTTATTGTTGAATATGCAATGTGATGACGATGATGGGAATGCGCCAAGCGCTTTATGCGATACCAGTGTTATCTTAGATGGTTCTGCTTTTCAAAATGCTGAATCTGCATTTTACAATTTGATAAGTGCAGAAGTCAATGGCGATTGTTTGAATATAAGTATCTCGGCTAGTGGCTGCAGTGGTGAAACATGGGTTTTGGAATTGATCGATTCTGAGGGCGTCATGGAATCATTGCCTCCTCAACGTAACTTGAAATTGATATTAACTAATAGCGAGGCCTGTTTAGCCGTTTTTACTAAAACCCAATCTTTTGATTTAACGCAATTAAGAGTTGAAGAAGATGGAAATGAAGTTATACTACATATCGAGGGTTTTCCTGAATCAATAACGTACTCCTATTAATATAAGAACATTGACTAACATTATAAAAGCCTTGCCTCTCACAAGGCTTTTCTCATTTAATTTGTAGTCTAAAAGACGATAAAATGTATGGTATTTAAGACCAAATTAGGATTGTAACTTAATTTTCATATACATTTGTAACCTCAAAAAAATAAAGAATGCCGAAGAACCTAGTCATAGTTGAGTCACCTGCAAAGGCAAAAACCATAGAGAAATTTTTAGGAAAAGATTATAAGGTAGAGTCTAGTTTCGGACATATTGCCGATTTGCCATCTAAAGAATTGGGAGTTGATGTTGAAGGCGATTTTGAGCCTAAATATAAAGTCTCAAGTGACAAGAAAGATGTCGTAAAAAAATTGAAAGCACTGGCTAAGAAAGCGGAGATGGTTTGGTTAGCAAGTGATGAAGATAGAGAAGGAGAGGCTATTGCCTGGCATTTGGCAGAAGCGCTAGGTCTTGATAAAGAAAAGACAAAGCGGATTGTATTCCATGAGATTACAAAAACTGCAATTAATAAAGCAATTGATAATCCACGCAGTATCGACTATAATTTGGTTGATGCCCAGCAAGCTAGAAGAGTACTCGATAGGATAGTAGGTTATGAATTATCTCCAGTATTGTGGAGAAAAGTTAAAGGAGGTTTGTCTGCTGGTAGAGTACAATCGGTGTCAGTTAGACTAATTGTTGAGCGCGAGCGAGAAATTCAAGATTTTAAGCCATTGGCTACTTATAGAGTTGATGCAGAATTCACTACCGAAGATGGGAGTACCTTTAAAGCTAAATTGCCTAAGAATTTTAATTCTAAGGAAGATGCTTTAAAGTTTTTAAATGCAAACCTTAATGCGTCTTATCAAGTTTCTGATTTGCAAAAAAAGCCGGCAAAGAAGTCACCTGCAGCACCTTTTACCACATCGACATTACAACAAGAGGCGTCCCGTAAATTGGGTTTTTCTGTAAGTCGTACTATGAGTAATGCCCAGCGTCTTTATGAAGCTGGTCTTATTACATATATGAGAACGGATAGTGTTAATCTTTCTGAAGAGGCTAAAAAAGGAGCCGAAAAGGAAATTATTTCAGCATACGGTTCTCAATATAGTAAGCCACAGAATTACAAAGGAAAATCGAAAGGCGCCCAAGAAGCACATGAGGCAATTCGTCCAACAGATTTTGCAAATCATACGGTTAACGCAGAGCGCGATCAAGCGAGATTATATGATCTTATTTGGAAACGTGCCATAGCATCTCAAATGAGCGATGCTCAATTAGAGCGTACCAACCTGAAAATTAGAGTAAATGCTTCTAATAATAAGATAGAGGAACAATTTACATCTAACGGGGAAATCATAACTTTTGATGGTTTTCTAAAAGTATATCTTGAAGGTACAGATGATGAAGATGTAGAGCAAGAAGGTATTTTGCCAGATTTAAAAATTGGAGAATCACTCTATAATAAGTATATAACAGCAACAGAAAGATTCACGAGACCACCTGCAAGATATACTGAAGCTGCATTGGTAAAACAATTGGAGGAATTGGGTATTGGTCGTCCTTCAACTTATGCACCTACGATTTCTACAATTCAAAATAGAAATTATATAGAAAAAGGGACAAACGAAGGTGAAGTGCGAAAATATCAGCAATTGGTTTTCGAAAGTCAAGATATTAGAGAGAAGCAACTCACGGAAAAAGTAGGTTCTAATAAAGGGAAATTGGTCCCAACGGATGTGGGATTTATTGTGACGGATTTTTTAGTCAATCATTTTGAAAGCATATTAGACTATAATTTTACGGCTAAGGTAGAAGAGAGCTTTGACGATATTGCGGAAGGCAAAGAAGATTGGAAAGAAATGATGAAAGATTTCTACAAAGGTTTTCATCCTCAGGTTGAAGACGTGCAAGAAAATGCTGAACGTGAATCAGGTGAGCGTATTTTAGGTACTGATCCCAAAAGTGGACGCCAAGTCAGTGTGCGTTTAGGTAAGTTTGGGCCTATGGTGCAAGTAGGAACAATGGATGATGAGGAAAAACCCAAATTTGCTAGTTTGTCACCAGATCAACAATTAAACTCCATTACATTTGAGGAGGCGATGGACCTGTTTAAGCTTCCTAAAGCTTTAGGTCATTATAAAGATGACGAAGTCGAAGTTAACAACGGACGTTTTGGTCCTTATGTGCGTTTTGGTAAAAAGTTTGTATCCTTACCTAAGGGTGTAGATCCACTTAGTGTAGAATTAGATGAAGCTATCCTATATATTAAGGAGAAAGAAAAAGCAGATGCTCCTATATATATGTTTCAAGGATTAGAAGTCACCAAAGGCAAAGGACGTTTTGGACCATTTATTAAATGGAATAACATGTTCATTAATGTAAATAAAAAATATGATTGGGATAATCTATCTGAAGAAGACATTGTAACTTTGATAGAGGATAAAATCCAGAAAGAAAAAGATAAACTTATTCACGTTTGGGAAGACGAAGGTATAAGAGTTGAGAAAGCAAGATGGGGAAGACACAATGTTATAAAAGGAAAGCAAAAAGTAGAACTTGCTAAGACAGTAGACGTTGCCGATATGACTCTTGAAGAAGCCAAAGCGATTCTAGAGAAAAATGCCCCAAAAAAGAAAACAAGAAAAACTACAAAAAAGAAAGCTACAGCAAAAAAGAAGTAATACACTATGAATTTTAATTTTCTAACGCCTGTTTCAGATGCGGTATTAGCTCATTCAGAACTACTAGCGCAGCAAGCGCTCGGAAAAAAAATCAAAATTCATTCACGTCAAAATGGAATTCCCGATTTAGATGATGTACAATTAGCGATAATTGGAGTCCAGGAAAACAGAAACGATGTGAACTATATGGGCGCAAACATCAGTTTCGATTCCATAAGAAAAACACTTTACACTTTATTTCCGGGAAACTGGCACACGAGCATTGCAGATTTAGGTGATATTGAGCCAGGAGAATCAGTAGAGGATACCTATTTTGCCATAAGAACAGCTATCGCAGTTTTAGTAGAAAAAGATATTATACCTATTATATTGGGTGGCAGTCAAGATTTAACATATGCCAACTATCGCGCTTACGATGGTATAAAGCCTATGATTAATATAGTAAACGTAGATACTAATTTTGATTTGGGGGATGCCAATCTTCCAATAAAGAATAATAGCTATGTTGGTAAAGTCATAGTTGAAGAGCCATATAACCTTTTTAATTATTCAACAATAGGTTACCAGACTTATTTTAACTCGCAAGAGGAAATAGATCTTATGGAGAAGTTATATTTTGAAGCATATCGTCTGGGTGAGATATCTGGTGATATAAACAAAGTAGAGCCTCTGTTGCGAGATGCTCATATTGTATCCGTGGATTTAAAATCGGTAAGAGCTGCAGAAGTTAGCGACAATCAGAAATATTCACCTAATGGTTTTTCCGGAAAAGAGATTTGTGCCATATCTAGATATGCAGGTATAAGTAATAAGGTATCATCATATGGTATTTACGAGTATCATAACTCTAAAAACGACAGTGCCTCTTCAATGCTTATTGCTCAGATGATATGGTATTTTATAGAAGGTGTCAATTGCCGAGTTAAGGATGACGATTTTACCAACGAAAACTTTTACCAGAAGTACAATGTATTGGTAGAGGATGATGAACTTATCTTTTATAAAAGTTTGAAAACAGGACGCTGGTGGATTGAGATTCCATTTTTGCCAGATGTTAATAATAAATTAAAGAAGCATACGTTATTACCATGCATGCATGCGGATTATGTGCTTGCAACACAGGGTGAAATACCAGAAAGATGGTATAAAGCCTATAGGAAGAACAGCTTCTAAATTGAGCATTTAATCGATAGATTAGCTTAATTTTACCGATGAAATGCATCTTTTTAGGACGAAATGCAAAAAAATTGCAAAAAAAGTTGGTTATTAAAAAATATATAAATATGTTTACGACCTCAAAAATAAAATGAAACTAATTTAACCTCGAGTTACTATGAATATTAAGAAGTTTATTTTACTAACAACCGTGTTGGTTTTGGTCGCCAGTTGTAATTCTGGAGACCGAGGACAACTTGTAGGAGTTAAAGGTAAATCATGGCACCCCGAAAAACCTTATGGTATGGCATTGGTTCCTGGCGGAGCCTTTATAATGGGAAAATCAGATGATGATATGGCCGGTGTACAAGATGCTCCTACCAAAACAGCTACAGTTCGTGCATTTTACATGGACGAAACAGAAATCACCAATAGCGAGTATCGTCAATTCGTATATTGGGTTAGAGACTCCATCTTAAGACTTAAGTTGGCAGAAATGGCAGATCTGGAAGGAAAGACACCTGGAAATGGTGACATCGGAGAATTTGCCTATTTAGACTCAGACCCAGATGCCCTAAATGCCTACGAAAGTTACATGCTCAATACATATGGTAATGAGCAAAGAAAAATCAATCGCGATGCAGATTTGTATTTCGATACAGATGATTATCCGGATGAATTATATGCCGAAGTTATGGACGGCATGTATTTACCATTAGAGGAATCTTATAATGGACAACGCACTTGGGACGTAAAGCAATTTAAGTTTCAATATACCTATATGGATATTGCTAAAGCAGCAAGAGATAGAAACTTAAAACGTTCTGAAGTTGTACAACAAGAAGAAGTAGAAGTATATCCAGATACTACAGCATGGATTAGGGATTTTGCATATTCCTACAATGAGCCAATGCACAATGATTATTTTTGGCATGATGCCTATGGTGGTTATCCAGTTGTAGGTGTATCTTGGAAACAAGCAAGAGCGTTTTGTCAATGGAGAACATTATACCATAATGGTTACCAAAGAAGTAAAGGAAGACAGCCTGTGAATTCTTACAGATTACCTTCTGAAGCAGAATGGGAGTATGCAGCTCGTGGCGGTCTTCAAGGTGCTTCATACCCTTGGGGTGGACCTTACACCAAAAATGATAGAGGATGCTTTATGGCAAACTTCAAACCAATGCGTGGAGATTATGCTGCAGATCAAGCTTTATATACTGTAGAGGCAGACGCTTATGATCCAAATGACTTTAACTTATATAACATGGCTGGTAACGTATCAGAATGGGTAAACGGTTCTTACGATCCTGCATCCTATGAGTTTTCTTCTACGATCAATCCAAACGTAAATGATCCTAATAATGCACGTAAAGTAGTAAGAGGTGGATCTTGGAAAGATGTAGCTTACTTCTTGCAAGTGAGTTCTAGAGACTACGAATATGCAGATTCAGCTAGAAGTTATATCGGATTTAGAACAGTTCAGGACTATATGGGAACTGAAGTGACTAAAAACGCAGCAACAAATTAAATTAAAGAATAAATAACCAAATTGAATTAAAAATAACCTACTTAAGTTATACATCCATTAACTTAAACTTAAACTTAAACAAATTATGGCACAGAAAGGTAAATTAACAATAACAAACATGATCTACGGATTAGGAGCAGCAATCGTAATCGTAGGTGCATTATTTAAAATTCAGCACTGGCCTTATGGTTCAGAGATCTTGACACTAGGTATGATTGTAGAGGCATTAGTATTTACATACTCTGCATTCGAGAGACAGGCTGCTGACTTAGATTGGTCCTTAGTATATCCTGAATTAGCAGGTGGTCAGTCTGTAGGTGGAAAAAAGAAAAAAGAAGAGCCTAAAGATGCAGAAGGTTTATTATCTAAGAAATTAGACAACTTATTAAAAGAAGCTAAAATAGATGGTGAACTTATGGCAAGTCTTGGAAGTAGTATCAAAAATTTTGAAGGTGCTGCTAAGAGCATTAGCCCAACAGTAGATTCTATGTCAGCTCAAAAGAAATATAGCGAAGAGTTATCTTTAGCTGCAGCACAAATGGAGTCTTTAAATAGCCTTTATAAAGTACAGATGGAAAGTGCGAATCGTCAAGCTGCAATCAATGAAGAATCAGTGGAGAATGCGACTAAGTTAAAAGAGCAAATGCAATCATTAGCATCGAACCTATCATCGTTGAATGGTGTATATGGTGGTATGTTATCTGCTATGAACAAAAACTAATTAGTTTTTTAGAATAAACAATTTAATTAATTAACATTTAAAAACTAATTACAATGGCAGGAGGAAAAGCATCTGCAAGGCAGAAAATGATTAACCTTATGTACTTAGTGTTTATTGCTATGATGGCAATGAATATGTCTAAAGAAGTACTATCCGCTTTCGGATTAATGGAAGCGAAGTTTGTAGACTCTAATATTGATACTACAGAAAAGAATTCGGCACTATTAGCTGATTTAGCAACTAAAGCTGAGGAGAAGCCGGAAGAATTTGCAGTTCCAGCTAATAAAGCAAAGCAAATTAGTGCAGTGTCTGATAGATTCTATACATATATAGGAACATTAAAACAAGATTTGTTAAAAACTGGAGGGTATTCAGTAGACCCTGAAACCGGGAAGTTACCATTCGAAGCAATGGATAAGACAGACATCTTAGATGAGATGTGGTTTACGGGAGATCGTTTAACAAAAGCTGGTGATGCCGTAATGGCAGCAATCGAAAAGTATAAAAAAGATGTCAAGGATATTTTAGGTTCTGATGTTAAGTATCAAAAGGCGATTGAGAGTTTTGAAAAACGTTTTTATACTGGAAAGGAAGAAAATAAAGATGGAAAAAAAATAGATTGGTTAGATTACCATTATAAAGGTTTTCCAGCTATTGCCTCTTACACTAAGTTGACTGCAATGCAGAATGATGTTAAAGTTACCGAAGCTAACATGTTTAACCTTTTCTTAGGTAACACATTGGATGCTGCAGTTTCACTTAAAAAATATCAAGCAATTGTGTTGGCTGATAAATCTGCATTTTTTGCAGGAGAAAAGTTTCAGGGTAAAGTTGTATTAGGAAAATATGCTAATGTAACACCAACTAAACTATCTGTACAAGGAAATGATATAGATGTTGCTAAGGCAGTAGATTCAACTGGTGCAGCTACATTAGATTTCAATGTTGGTAATGTAGGAGAACACCAAATTGATGGTAAATTTACTTTCTTGGAAGATGGTAAACCTTTAGAGATTCCAATCATTGGTAACTATGTAGTAGTGCCAAGACCAAATTCTGCAACTATTTCTGCAGATAAGATGAACGTAGTTTATCGTGGTGTTGCAAATCCAATGACCATATCTTTTGCTGGTGTACCAGATAATAAAGTTAAAGCTTCTGGAGCTGGACTCAAGCCGGCTGGTAAAGGTAAATATGTTATGAATCCTGGAACAGGTAGAGAAGTGACCATTAATGTTACTGCTACACTAGATGATGGTTCTAAGGCGAGCGATAGAAAAACCTTTAGGATTAAAGATATTCCAAAACCTACAGGAACAATTGCAGGTAAGGATGGTCTTGTAAAGTTACCAAAGCGTAATGTTGCTATTGGGACAGTAGCAGCGAAGTTAGATGATTTTGTATTCGATTTACCAATTAATGTAACATCATTTAAAGTTAAAGTGCCTGGACAACCTACAGTTTCATGTGCTGGTACTAAAATGAATGCTCAGGCTAAATCAGCAATTAACAAAGCACGTAGAGGAGACGTAATCGCAATATTTGATATTAAAGCTAAGATTTCAGGAAACGCTAAATATCAGTTGAAAGGTGTATCTCCAGTAACGGTAGAAGTTACCAACTAAGCAATTTAATCGATAACTCAACGTTACACATTAAAATAAAGCCCAAATTAAAATTTAAAAATAAGATGAAATTTAAAAGCTTTTTATACATAGGATTAACATTCTTGGCTGCAAATACCATATTTGCTCAAGCTAATGTCCTTAATGCAAAAATACCAGAAGAAATTGGTATGAAAACCGAAGCACAGTTACTTCTAGATAACGATAAGCCATTAGAATATGGTTATGTTGGAGACAGAGACATCTTATTTTCTAAGATGATCTGGGAAAAGATTGTGTTAGACGAACGTGTTAACTTTCCTCTATATTTCCCAGTTGAGGGAGATTTAGGTGATGATCGTAAGTCTTTATATAAGGTTTTGATGGAAAACATCGAAAGCGGTATGATTCCTAAAGTATACAGTGACGCCTATTTTACTGAAGAACGTACTATGGAAGATCTAGCGCCATCCTTAAAGAAAGAAGAGGTTACTGATGAAGGTATAGAGTGGATGAATGCTGAAGGTATTTCTGATGTTTCTAAAGTGCCAGAAGAATATGTAATCCGCAGAGAAATTGGAGCGGCAGATATCAGTTCTTTTCTTATTAAAGGGTTGTGGTATTTCGATAAGCGTCAAGGAGAGTTAAAGTATCGTATCCTAGGTATTGCTCCAGCAGCACCAGATGTTAACTTTATTGATTCTGATGACGAAGCGAACAAAGAACCTATTGGCTTATTTTGGGTTTTTTATCCAGAAATTAGAGATATTTTGCATGAAGCAAAAGCCTTTAACAATAATAATAGTGCATCCCCAATTTCTTTCGATCACTTATTAAATAGCCGTCGTTTTCACGGACTTATCTATAAGGAAGAGAACGTTTATGGTGATAGAGAGATCAAAGAATATGTTGCTGAAAATGCGTTAATGCAACTTTTAGAATCAGAACGTATTAAGAATAAGATTAGAGATTTTGAACAAGATATGTGGAGCTACTAATTAGCTCACACGATTAGATATAACGCTCACTTTTTAAGTGGGCGTTTTTTATTCATATCATTCTTGCCTTGGCATAAATCTTTTTGATAATTTCGCTTATGTGAAACAAGTAGATTATATTATTGTTGGTTGTGGTTTGGCAAGTATAGCTTTTTGTGAGCAATTGCGAGCAAACCATAAATCTTTTATGGTATATGATGACAATTCTCAGAAATCATCTTTAGTCGCAGCGGGCCTTTACAACCCTGTAGTTCTTAAGCGATTTTCTGATGTTTGGAAAGCCAAGGAACAGTTGGAAATTGCTTTGCCTGTTTATAATAAGATAGAAGCAGATTTAGGAGTTAAGTTTGACCATAAGCTTCAACTTTTAAGACGATTTACGTCCATCGAAGAACAAAATCTTTGGTTTAATGCAGCTGATAAGCCAAGTTTAGAGCCTTATCTTTCAATCCAGCTCCTTAAGAATACCCATGATTGTATTGATGCGCCTTATGGTTTTGGAGAAGTCCTGCATACAGGTCGTTTAGATACAGAAAATTTAATAAAGTCATATAAATTTTTTTTAAAGGAAAAGGATACTTTAAAAGAAGAACAATTTCAATA
The DNA here is from genome assembly GCF_014243395.1 of Winogradskyella flava. Lineage (GTDB taxonomy): Bacteria > Bacteroidota > Bacteroidia > Flavobacteriales > Flavobacteriaceae > Winogradskyella > Winogradskyella flava. The sequence goes on from NZ_JACLCP010000001.1 coordinate 1,314,780, forward strand.
TCATAAACTTCAAATTGAAAGAGGCAGTCTTAAGTACAATGAAATAATACCAAAGCAAATTGTCTTTGCAGAAGGGTTTGGAGTTAAAAAGAATCCATTCTTCAGTCACATTCCATTAAATGGTACAAAAGGAGAAGTACTAATTATACAGGCACCCGATTTACAAATTGATTTTGGTGTTAAGTCGTCGGTGTTTATTATACCTATCGGTAATAATAAGTACTATGTTGGTGCCACATACAATTGGAAGGATAAAACACATCAACCTACAGATGAAGGACTAGACGAATTACTAACCAAATTAAAAACTTTTATCAAGTGTGATTTTGAGGTTATTAGGCATGAAGCAGGTATAAGACCAACAGTCAAGGACCGACGTCCATTGGTGGGAAGACACCCAAAATCACAAAATTTATATGTCTTGAATGGGTTAGGTACCAGAGGTGTGATGATTGCACCTTATGTTGCCGAGAAGCTTTTTAATTTTATCGAAAACGATAAGCCCTTAGATTTTGAAATAAATATTGAGAGATTTAAGCATTGACATTGTTAGACGCGGCATTTTTGGCTTTACGAGCTAGCGCTTTATCATAACTCATAAATAAGTTAATCCAGATATTTCTGGACAAGCGCATAATAATTGGCATAAAACCAATTAAAGTCAACACGATTGAAATGAACGCCAAAAGAATAGAAGACTCGAATATAACGAAGCTCGTAATAAACGCAGCGACCGCAAAAGCAACACCTACGCCATAACTCACATACATTGATCCATAGAAAAAGGATGGTTCCATTCTGTATTTGGTACTGCAGTGAGAACATTTTTCATTTATTTTAAGCGTGTCGGAAAGCACATAAGGGTTTTTAACCGTGTACATTGATTCTAAATGGCATTTGGGACATGCGCCAAAAAGAATACTATAAAGTTTCATTCCTTTTCTTATCATATTGAAAACCGTTACTTTTGCGTTTTTTAAAACAATACAAAGATAAATTTTTTACCAGCCTTGTATTGTAACTATTGTAACTTTATTACAATAGCGTGATTCAGAATTACTATGCTTAATATTCATAATTTATCTATAGCCTTTCAAGGAGAATATTTGTTCGAGGACATAACATTTAAACTAGGTCTTGGAGACCGAATAGGTTTGATTGGTAAGAATGGTGCAGGAAAGTCAACCATGCTTAGAATACTCTCTAAGGAACAAGAAGCAGACACTGGACAGATAGCGGCAGAGAAAGATTTAAAGATTGGATTTCTAAAGCAGGATATCGATTTTGATTTCGGAAAGACTGTTTTACAGGAGTCCTATGAAGCTTTCAAGGAGATTAAAGCTTGTGAATCTAAGCTCGAACTCATAAATACCCAATTAGCCGAACGCACCGATTATGAAAGCGAGTCTTATAATCAATTAATGATCGATTTAAATGAAATTCAGCATCAGTATGAAATTCTTGGAGGTTACAATTATCAAGGTGAGACTGAAAAGATTCTTCAAGGCCTAGGATTTAGGAGAGAAGATTTCAATAAGCTTACAGATACATTTTCTGGTGGTTGGCGAATGCGCATAGAATTAGCAAAACTTTTACTTCAGAATAATGATCTATTACTCTTAGATGAGCCAACCAATCATTTAGATATCGAATCTATAATATGGCTAGAGAACTTCTTAAAGAACTATTCAGGAGCTGTAGTTATTGTCTCTCACGATAAGATGTTTTTGGACAACGTGACCAATAGAACTATAGAGATTTCATTAGGTCGAATTTATGATTATAACAAGCCCTACACTAAGTTCTTAGAACTCAGAAAGGAAATGAAAGTACAACAGTTGGCTGCTCAGAAAAATCAAGAAAAACAAATTCAACAGACAGAAAAACTCATTGAGAAGTTTAGGGCAAAAGCTTCGAAAGCAACAATGGCACAATCCTTAATAAAGAAGTTGGACCGTATTGATAGAATTGAGGTAGATGAAGACGATAATAGTGTCATGACTTTAAACTTTCCTGTATCCATTACACCAGGTAAAGTGGTCATAGAAATGGAAAATGTTTCTAAATATTATGGCAATTTACAGGTGTTGAATAATGTTAATCTTTCAATAGCTAGAGATACCAAAACAGCATTTGTAGGTCAGAATGGTCAAGGAAAATCGACATTGGCTAAAATTATTGTTGGTGAGATTGAACATAAAGGGAAACTGACCTTAGGACATAATGTTCAAATTGGCTATTTCGCGCAAAATCAGGCAGAATATTTGGACGGGAATAAAACAGTCTTAGATACCATGATTGATGCTGCCAATGCAACCAATCGTAGTAAGGTTAGAGATATATTGGGTTCTTTTCTATTTAGAGGAGATGAAGTTGAAAAATATGTAAAGGTGTTGTCTGGGGGTGAGCGTAATCGCTTAGCCTTGGCCAAGTTGTTATTGCAACCATTGAATGTATTAATAATGGATGAGCCAACAAACCATCTCGATATTAAATCCAAAAATGTATTAAAAGAAGCATTAAAAAAGTTTGAGGGCACTTTAATATTAGTATCTCATGATAGGGATTTTCTACAAGGCTTAACGGATACGGTCTATGAATTTAAAGATCAAAACATCAAAGAGTATTTAGGTGATATCGATTTCTATCTAGAGCAAAGAAATCTTGAAAACCTAAGGGAAGCTGAAAAGCGAACCATTATCACTGAGAAACCAAAGGAGAGTAACAAGCAGAATTATGAAGATCAAAAGAAACTTAAGTCTTTAAATAATAAGCTTAGTAATATCGAATCTAAGATCAATCAACTTGAAAAGGGCATTAAAAATGATGATGTCGCTCTAGCTACTAATTATGATGAGACGGTTTCAGATCCTAATTTTTTCGAAGCTTACAAATCCAAAAAATTAGATTTGGAAAAATTAATGCAAGATTGGGAGGCCGTACAAGAACAGCTCGACAATTTTAACAATTAAGTTTTTTTTAACGGCATAGCGCATTGATATAGGTAAATTTGCAGCTTAAATAACCATCAAGTAAATGCGTAAAATTATTCTTTCAATATTAGGAGGACTTCTAATCGTTGGAGCCTACTTTGCTAGTCAGTATATTGCCGATAAAGGCGATAAAAAGCGACCGGCTCCCGAGAAAGTTGTAAAAACGGTTTTTACCGATACAGTTCATAATTCAACAGTGCAAATCGTAATTCCAGCCAATGGTAGCTTGGTGGCTAAACGAAGAGTAGAGCTTTACTCAGAGGTTCAAGGTGTCTTTCGGACAGGGAATAAATTGTTTAAACCAGGACAAGAATATCGTCAAGGTGAAAATTTAATAAGAATTGATGCATCAGAATACTATGCAAGTGTTCAATCGGCAAAAAGCAATCTCTATAACTCCATAGCAGCTATAATGCCAGACTTGAGATTAGATTTTCCTGAAGTGTTTCAGAAGTGGCAAACCTACCTCAATGGTTTTGATTTAAATAAATCAACACCAAAACTGCCAAAAATGACGACCGATAAAGAAAATTATTTCATTACAGGTAGAGGTATCGTATCGAATTATTATAATGTCAAGAATCTTGAGCAGCGTTTAGCTAAGTACAATATTAGAGCACCTTTTACTGGAATTTTAACTGAGGCTTTGGTCACTGAAGGTTCACTGATAAGAAATGGACAAAAGCTTGGTGAATATATAGATCCTTCTGCTTACGAGATGGAAGTCGCACTTAGCAAAGCCTACGCTAGTCTTTTAAAAGTTGGAGAGCAAGTAGCACTTAATAATTTAGATAAGACTCAAAACTTTAATGGTGCAGTGTCTCGGGTAAATGGCAGTATAGACGCCACTACGCAAACTATTACGGCTTATATAGAAGTAAAGGATAAAACACTAAAAGAAGGGATGTATCTAGAGGCAAACCTTAATGCAAAAGAAGAAAGCGATGCTATCGAAATCAATAGAAATTTGATGTTGGATGGCGATCAAATTTTTGTTGTAAGAGACAGTATTTTGGATATTATAGATGTTAATCCTGTTTACTTTTCAGATGCCAAAGTAGTTTTAAAAGACATACCTAATGGTACAATTATTTTATCAAAACCAGTGCCTGGAGCCTATGCTGGTATGAAAGTAAAACCATACACAGCCACTAATTCTAAGGACATTTAACCGTGAGGAATTTAATAGCATATTTTATTAGGCATAGTGTAGCTGTTAATGTTGTTATACTCGCATTTTTAGTTTTTGGACTTTTTGGAGCATCAAAATTGAAGTCTTCTTTCTTTCCATTAGTGGATTCCAAAAATATTAGCATTAATGTTACTTATCCCGGCGCTTCTCCACAAGAGGTTGAGGAAGGTATAGTTCTTAAGATTGAAGATAATCTTAAAGGATTAAATGGAGTAGAACGTGTCACATCAACTTCGAGAGAAAATAGTGGTAACATTAATGTTGAAATTGAAAAAGGAAAGGATATTGATTTTATGCTTCTCGAAGTGAAGAATGCAGTAGATCGTGTGCCTACATTTCCCGTTGGTATGGAGCCTCTAATTGTTGCAAAGCAAGAAGCACTTAGACCTACGATAACCTTTGCTGTAAGCGGTAAAAATATTCCCTTAGCAACACTAAAACAGATTGGTAGACAGGTAGAAAATGATTTAAGAGGTATCGATGGTATTTCCCAAATACAAATCACAGGGTACCCAGAAGAAGAAATTGAAATTGCAGTTAACGAAACTAATTTGCTAGCTTATGATCTAACCTTTGCTGAAGTTGCCCAAGCGGTAAATCAGGCGAGTTTAATAACCACTGGTGGTACAATTAAAACGGATGCAGAAGAATACTTGATTAGAGCAAATAACCGTTCGTATTATGCCGATGAACTATCGAATTTAATCGTAAAGTCAGATCCTTCAGGACGTAAGATTCAGCTTAAGGATATTGCTACTGTAAAAGATCAATTTTCTGAAACTCCTAACGCTAATTATTTTGATGGTAATTTGTCAATTAATATTACCATAACAAGCACCAACACCGAAGACCTAATTTCTTCAGCTGATAAAACCAAGGCTTATATAGAAGAGTTTAATCAAAAGTATGAGAATGTACAACTCAATGTGGTAAGGGATTTATCTACAACATTGGTACAGCGTACAGAGTTACTCACCGAAAATGCCATTATCGGTATGATTTTGGTTTTAACTTTTTTATCTCTATTTCTAAATACAAGACTGGCCTTTTGGGTTGCTTTTGGCCTACCAGTTGCCTTTTTGGGTATGTTCATGTTTGCTGGTTACTTTAATGTTACCATTAATGTTTTATCGCTATTTGGAATGATAATCGTTATTGGTATTTTGGTGGATGATGGTATTGTAATAGCTGAAAATATATACCAGCATTACGAAAAAGGAAAGTCACCAGAACAAGCTGCGATTGATGGCGTCATGGAGGTTTTGCCGGCTATTGTTTCTGCTATTTCAACCACAATTTTGGCTTTTGGTATTTTCTTATTTTTGGATGGAAGAATAGGAGAATTTTTTGGCGAAGTTTCCGTAATTGTAATTCTCACTTTGGTTGTTTCACTTGTTGAAGCTCTAATCATTTTACCCGCGCATTTGGCGCATTCTAAAGCACTTCGTGCTGAGAGTCCAGTTCAAAAAACAGGATTGGTCGGTGTTTTTCAGAAAATCTTTTCAAAATTACGTTATATCAACACCTTTGGCGATAAGATCATGCGATGGTCTCGGGATCGTATGTATAGCCCAACCTTGCGCTTTGCCTTAAATAATAAGTTCTTAACTGTTGCTATTTTTATTGCGTTCTACATGTTGACCAATGCGAGTTTTCAAGGCGGAATTATAAGAGGCGCTTTTTTCCCTAGAATAGCTAGTGACCGAATTAGTATTAATCTAGAAATGCCTAATGGTACCAATGAAAAAGTTACCGATAGTATTATTTCATTGATTGAAGCTAAAGCGAAAGAGGTTACTAAAGAGATTAATGATGAGTATTTGGGTGAGAACCCTGATAAATATTTAGTCGAAAATATCATAAAAAATATTGGTCCAGGTTCCTCGACGGCTTCGTTAGCAATTAATTTGTTGCCAGGTGAGGAGAGGCCTAATGAGATTACGTCTGATTTAGTTTCTAATCGCATTAAAGAACGTGTGGGTTCTGTAATTGGTGTAGAGAGTTTAGTTTATGGTAGTGGTGGAAACTTTGGTGGTTTACCTGTTTCGGTATCCTTATTGGGGAATAATATAAAAGAGCTTAAAGCTGTAAAGTCCGAATTAAAGCAAATCCTGGAAGACAATGTATTACTAAAGGATGTAACGGATAATGATCCTGCTGGTATTAAAGAAATACGACTTAAACTTAATGAAAGTGCTTATGCCTTAGGATTAGATTTAAGAAGTGTGATGACCGAAGTAAGAGCCGCTTTCTTCGGTGCTCAAGCTCAGCGTTTTCAACGTGGACAAGATGAAATTAGAGTTTGGGTGCGTTATAATAGGGAAAGTCGCTCGTCTATTAACAATCTTGATAATATGCGTATTTCTACTCCTGCTGGTCAGCGCATACCATTAAAGGAAATAGCAAGTTATGAGATTGTCCGCGGTGATGTGGCAGTAAACCATCTAGAAGGACGACGCGAAATTCAGGTGTCAGCAGATATCACGGACCCAAAGAAGACTAGTGCAACCGATATCATGGCAGAGATTAGGGATGACATCATGCCAGAGATTCTATCAAAATATCCAACGGTTACACCATCTTACGAAGGACAGAATAGGGAGCGCTTAAAACTTATAAATTCCTTAGGACCTGTAGGAATAACGGTTTTGCTTTTAATTTACATAGTTATTGCATTTACGTTTAGAAGTTATAGTCAACCTTTAATTTTGTTGCTATTAATTCCATTTAGTTTACCTGCGGTGGCTTGGGGACATTGGATTCATGATTTTCCTGTGAACATATTATCCATGTTAGGTATTATTGCACTGATTGGTATCATGGTAAATGATGGATTGGTATTGATTAGTAAGTTCAATAGTAACTTAAAGGAAGGTATGTTGTTTGATGATGCTTTATATGAAGCAGGTCGTTCAAGGTTTAGGGCTATATTTTTAACTTCCTTAACAACTGTTGCTGGCTTAGCACCTTTGATTTTTGAGGAAAGTAGACAAGCCCAATTTTTAATTCCTATGGCTGTTTCCATTGCTTATGGAATTGGTTTTGCTACAGTTCTTACGTTAATATTATTGCCAATTTTCTTATCCTTTAGTAATTTCATAAAGAAGAATGCCAAATGGTTATGGACAGGAGATGAAATCACAAAAGAGGAGGTTGAGCGCGCTATAAAAGAAAAAAATGAGGGTATCATTATGTCGGGTGAGTCGAATATAAATCAAAGTGAAGAATATCTAATTGCAGAAAGAGAATGAGACTGAAACAAAATTTCATACTTGGTTTAATTGTTATAACAATTAGCTTACCGCTTATTGGATTGGCACAAGAAGTTGTGAAACCATCAGAAGCGATCACCTTAGCATTAGAGAATAACTATGGTATTAAAATAGCAAATAACAATGTTGAGGTGGCAGAGAATAATAAAGGTATTTTAAATTCTGGATATCTACCTACATTAACAGGAAATGCTGCTGCAACTTTTAATAGGGATAATATTACGGCAGAGTTTTCTAATGGTAATCCACCAGCGGTTTTAAATGGTGCAGAAAGTTCTCGGTATAACGCCAATATTAATCTCAATTATACGATATTTGATGGTTTGGGTAGACGTTATGACTATAAGCGTCTAAAAGAAGAATACAACTTGAGTGCACTCCAGGCTAGAGAAACTATAGAGAATACCGTTACACAACTACTCACTGTATATTATGATGTGGCAAGACGATCAGAGAATTTAAAATCATTAAAGGAAACTTTAGATATTTCTAATGACAGACTTACAAGATCAGAATATCAGTTTGATTACGGACAAAATACAAAGTTAGACGTGCTCAATGCAGAGGTTGATATTAATAATGATAGTATTAATATCATAAATGCTGAACAAGGCCTTATCAACGCCAAACGTGATTTGAATTTTGTAACGGGCAATACTTTAGATAGCGAATTTGTTGTGGATACTACGGTTACTTTTCTATTGCAACTCAATAAGGACGAGTTATTGAATAAGGTCTACGGTAACAACGTGACGCTTATTCAGAATAAAAAAAACATTGCTATAAATGAGTTTACACTTAAGGCTAATCAATCGGGTTATTTACCCACAATAGGCTTGGTAGGTACTTATGGTTGGAATGAAAACAATAATAATGCAGCGTCTTTCGTTGCTGTTTCTACCAATACTGGATTATCCGCAGGATTAAATTTAAGCTGGAATCTATTTGATGGAGGGGGTACCGTCACTAGAGTAAAAAACGCTAGAATTAATTTAGAAAATCAGAAGCTACAAAAAGAACAATTAAAGCTGGATGTAGAACGAAACTTCAATAACGCCTGGGACGACTATCAGAACAAGTTAAAGATCTTTCAGGTTCAAGAAGATAATATTAAAACGGCCAAAAACAATTTTGTTAGGACTCAAGAAAAATTTAAACTAGGACAGGTTACCTCAATAGAATTTAGACAAGCGCAGCTTAATCTATTAACTGCTGAGTTGAGTCGTAATCAGGCAAAGTATGATGCTAAATTGGCTGAGGTCTTAGTGTTGCAAATTAGCGGTGAATTATTAAATGTTCAATTCTAAAAACGTGTTCCAATGGAAGAGTATTTCTTTCAATGTCCATATTGCTGGGAACAAATTTCCATGCTTATAGATGTATCTCAACATCAACAAGAATATATTGAGGATTGCGAAATCTGCTGTAATCCCATTCAACTTTCAGTGACTACCGAAAACCAAGAAGTTATAGGGTTTCAAGCGACTGACATTGAACAGTAAAAAATATTAAAACCTTTTAAATCAGGGGTTTAGTTATTTAAGAGTTGCACTTTATCGAAAAAAGTTGCAGTTTAAGGATAATGCTTCTATATTCGTTATGAAACTGTGTCCCTCCACAAAATCTACTAAGAATGAAGACTTTAAAATTAACACTACTATGTTGCTTGCTTTCTGCATTTACATTTGCAAACGTTTCTCAAAGCGAAAAAGACGCACTTATAGCACTTTACAATTCAACAAAGGGTGATTCATGGAAAACATCTTGGAACATTGAACAACCTGTCTCTGAATGGTATGGTCTGACCCTAGAAAATGAAAAGGTCGTAGCTATAAATCTAAGTTTTAATAACCTTGATGGCGAGTTACCTGACGAAATTTCGGATTTAACGTCCCTAAGAATATTAAATTTATCATTCAACAGATTAGAAGGTGAACTGCCTAAGGCACTTTTAGAATTGAGCTATCTTGAAGAGATTAAATTATTCTCTAATAATTTGAGTGGCTCAATTCCTGCTGAAATTGGTAATTTAACCAACCTTAAAGCCTTGGAATTATTCAATAACGGTTTTGTTGGCGAGATACCACCATCTATAGGTAATCTTTCTAAATTAGAGAGCTTAATTTTAAGTAGTAATAAGTTGGTTGGTAAGTTGCCAAAAAGTATTTCCAATCTTAAATCTTTAAAAGTATTAAGCCTTTTCGATAATAATTTATTAGGTGCTATTCCATCATCTATTGGTGAGTTAAACCAATTAGAGGAATTGATATTATCTAATAATGCATTTTATGGTAGTTTGCCAGAAGAGTTAGCTAACCTCACAAACTTAAAAACACTTTTACTAAGTAATAATGGTTTTAAAGGTAACTACACGGCATTAAAAGACACATTGCCAAATATTGTAGATTTCGACTTAGACGAGGTTAACAGAAAAGGTGCTCTAGCAACATTAGATTCTGAAGACAATGATTAATTAATCTAGAATTAGTTTTAATTATATTGATGAATAGCGTTCAATTTTTGTTGGACGCTATTTTTTTGTTTTAATTCTTGCTAAAATTAAAAAGCGTTGTATATTTGCAATCCAATATCGCGGGATAGAGCAGTAGGTAGCTCGTCGGGCTCATAACCCGAAGGTCACTGGTTCGAGTCCAGTTCCCGCTACAAAGAAGCTCCTTGAGAAATCAAGGAGCTTTTATTTTGCGAGAAAATGAGGTTTACGTCGTATTTTGGACAAAATAAAAGGTGTAATTGCGAAGCAGTGGGAGCCTCTTTGTGCAAACTATATATGAATAGGTTACCATAGAGAGTCCGAGAATCAATTTTCATATGATATCCTACTAAATAGAATCATAGCTCTACCCAAAACTCCTCAATAAAACGTTAGCCTGTAAATAATGCTTCCCTGTTTTATGATTCTTCTGTTTCTTGAAATTGAGGTTAATGACCTCACCAAACTTGGTATGTTGTTCCAATTGGTAAACAAGGGAAAGTATAGCATTATAATTGCCCTCCAAAGTAAATTGATAAGTGTTGATGGTTAAGTCATTCTGCTTAATGCTATGCGGTTCTATAAAGTCAACAACTTTTAATTGGTTGTCATCTGCAAAGCTGTTTATGGTGTTTAACATACTATTTTGCATGGAACTCTCACCAAGCTTGTATTTGGTTAATAGGGAATCATAATATTTTTCCTTTTGCTTCATTGAAGACAATTGCAAAGGCATTTTATCAAAAACCAATGCCTCTTGTTGCAAGGTTTTGTAATCGTTTTTTAGCTGAAGTGTATTGGCGATAGCATATTTGTAAGCTAAAATGATAATTAGAATAAATCCCAGAATGAGCAATATGTTTTTAGTTTTCTGCGCCATGTAAATTGAGTTTAATGGTAAAATTTGAAGTTTCCCTATTGATATCTTCAAAACCTAAAATGTTGACCGAGCTTATCCAAGGTTTGGCTTCGAGCTCATATATCCATTGGGAAAATAGTATCCCTTTATTGGTCTGTCCCGAAATGAGAATGTTATCCTTTTGCATTTCAATAACCTTATCAGCTTTTATCTTTTTTATCAAAGGTTGGTAGTTAAGCTCGTTAAGTAAAATATGGTTTGGTAAATGTTCAATAATTGCATTGACATAAAATGAACTTTTAGAACTATTGGCCTTTAAAATGTCACTCACCATTTTTTCGGTTTTGTAGACTTTTTCTTTGAGACTGATCATATTAGTCTTTGAAGTCTCCAAAACTTGGGCCGTTTCCTTTAAGGTACCAACTTCGTTATAATAATGATTGAAAAAGAGAAAGTTAAAAAGTAAGACGGCGAACAAAACACCTAGCCCTATCTTAAGAAACTGATTGGTAAATCGTTTTTGGTTGAACGTCGTTTCCAGTTTGTTCGTAACATCACTAAAACTAGCTTGGATGGTTTGATTTTTCAAGACCAAGCCCAAGGCGGAAGCGAAGCTTAACAATTGGTTGTTTTTTATCACAAGACCATTAATATTATAACTAGATTCTACTAGTTCCTCCTTGGATATAATTTTACTAATGCTTTTATCTTCTATAGTGATACTTGCATTGGATGTCTGAATCTCTTTAAGATCTACAAAAGATGCAAGTGTTGCACAGACCAGATTCCCTAAGGTAAAATCGATAATGGTAATGCCTTTTGCGGCATATATATTTAAAAGATCATCAACATAAGACTTTCTGCAAAGCGACACCAAGTGATGTCCACCGTTACTTATGGTTTCGAAATAGAAATCCTCAATTTTTATATTGGGAAAGGCTAATTGAACCAACTTCAGACTTTCATTAGCCTTACCTTGAACATGTTTAGTCAAGACGGCATTGGTATTTATCACTAAACTTACAGGCTTGTCTTTAGGGATATGAACCTTTAAGTCATCTATGTCCTCAACCTTAAAACTTGATGCAACATCGAGATGTTTTTTTTTCTTTTTCAGTGAAATTCCATAAAAACAATATGTACCATTTATTTGTACCTGTTCAAGACCATGGTATTGATTTCCAAATTTCAAATATGTTATTAGCTTCTCGAACATTAATAAATAACGGTTGGTTTTATAAAGACGGTGAGCTTGGATTTTCTGCCCTCCCTCACGCGCTTACTAAATAGCCATTTAATCAATGGAATCCTTGCTAGAAATGGTACACCAGAGCCAGAATTATTGGAATAGTTTTCTTCAAGACCTCCGAGCACTGCAATATCTTGGTCTTTCATCCTAACAACTGAGGAGAAGTTACGAGAGCTAATGTCTGGCGGTGCATCTTCTGCTATACGTTGACCAAAACTGGATTGTATGACATTAATATCCAATAATACTTGTTTATCTCCAGTAACATAAGGTTTGATATCCAATCCCAATTTAGCATCAATAGGAAAATAGTTTCTTATCTCAGAGGTCTGTGGGTTGTCTGTGCCTATGATGTTGCGTTGTACTACGGCATAATAGGAAGTCTGTCCGTTTGAGAACGAGGCCCTATGCCCATTTAGCGTTGCAAGCTTGGGTGTTGATTTAATCTTTAGATCGCCATTGGTTTCCATGGCCTTTACTGTAGCAAAAAAGTTGGGAACAACCCTTCCAAAATTGAAAACGGATGTGCTACTAAATCCACTTATGATGCGATTGATGGTCTCAGCACCAACATTAATATCGGCAGTTGGGTATAGATTGCCTTGCGTGGTTGTAGGCTCATTGCCTATTCCCCAACTGACGCCAGCCTCAATGGTATTGGAGACTTGTGCTTCCACTATCATTACTTCAATAAGAATTACTGGAATGGCCTTGTCTATATTTTTGATGAACGTTTTGAAGTATTCAATCTTGGCACCTGTTCCGGTAACATATATGCTGTTGAGCTCTACATCGATCTTGCAATCAAGGCCTTCCGTGACCTCTTCAGGAATTAAGTCTAGAATACTCTTGGCATTTTGATTGTCAGTAAACGTATTTGAGTTGGTGGTATAGTTTCTGTTTTGGGGCCTTGTATTGGCAGTATTTAGGTTGTTATTGTTAAATCCATTATTCAGTTGGTTTCTAAACCCTTGTTCTGCAACCTGGTAGTTTCCTCGTATATCATTGCCTTGCGTCATGTTTTGTGGATCTGCCATCATATTCACGGAACGATGTTTCAGCCTTATAATCTCTACCTTTCTAACACTTAACTGTTTTTCTGTTCCAAAAAAGTAGATATCATCTTCTTTTTTAAATGTAAACCTGTCCGATGGTAACGATGCGTTGTTCCTGTTCTGTGCACTGCCTTTGCTATCATTTTGAAAGTTTACAGCCTGTTGTTCAAACAGTTTGACGAGTAAGGTATCGAAGCTTATAGATTTTGCATTTAAGGTGGCGTTACCTGCAGCATCCAAGGGTGATGCCATAAAGATATTTATTCCCAAGGCTGCTCCAATGCTCTCCACGATATCACTCACGGGCGCATTTTTGAAATCAACTTCAAGACGTTGAAGTATGGAGTCTTTTACCTTAAAACTTAAGTTTGGACTCATACGGTTGCTAAGGCTGTTATTGTTTTGATCATTGCTCAATATCTTATCAAAGACATAAAAATTATCCTTGGTCTTGGTCAATATCAGGTTATTTGTCAATGCCATCTTATCCATGGCAGTGTCAAAATCTGTAGGCTTGATGTAGGCCGTAATCTCCATATGTTCCATATCAGGAGCATATAATAGATTTTTTGCACTTTTATCCATGATTTCCTTAAATACCTCGTATAGCTTGTTGTTTCTTACATCCAAGGATATGGTTTCATCGATAGGATCGAAATCAATTTTTAAGGGATATATATCTTCTATAGTTTGTTTGACATAGGGTTTTACAGAAAGAATATTTTTTGTAAACTCAATAGTAAGGCTATATTCCTTGCATAAGAACAACAACATATCGGAAACCGTAACACTAGAAAAATTGTTCTTGATATTAATGGAATTAAGTTCTGGCGAGACATTGATGTTCACGTCGTGAACACTTGAGACGGCCAAGAGAAAATTTGGTAAGGTGACATCGTTCAGTGAAATGCTTGCATCAAGATTTTCAGTTAAACCAATATTATCAACCGATAGTTGCTTTAACTGCTGGTCAATATGGATTAGCCTTTGGTCATCTTGCGAATAACAAACACTTACAATGCATAAACCAAATACCAATCTTAAAAGTAGTTTCATCTGTTTAATTTTTGCCCTCCATTAATAATTGGTCACTGTCCTTATTCTATCAATAGCGGGTAGACCTCTTCAATAGACGTCACGCCCTTTTTCAGTAGCTTTATTCCATTTGTTTTAAGGGTTGCAATACCTTTTTCATTTAGATAATCGTCAATTTCCAATCGATTGTCCTTAATGAGCTCGATCAAGGACTTTGTTATTGGAATGATTTCGTAAATGGCTTTTCTGCCTTGATATCCTGTGAAATAACAATCGCTGCAACCCAAGGCCACAAAATGTGATCTAAGACCTTTTGGGATTTTAAATTGTTCTGGAAAATCTGAGATCTGGATTTCTTTTTCCAACTTGCAACTAGGGCATAGTTTGCGCACCAATCTTTGGGCGACACTAACGTTCAAGGTGCTAGCAATCAAAAACGCTGGAATACCCATGTCTATCAATCGTGATACTGTTGCCCATGCCGAATTGGTGTGTATTGTTGAGAAGACCAAATGGCCTGTCAAAGCAGCTCTAATGGCCATATTAGCTGTTTTTGCGTCCCTAATTTCGCCAACCATAATTACATCTGGATCTTGCCTTAAAAAGGTGCGCAATGTTCTGGAAAAATCCAGTCCTATATTTTCCTTAAGCTGCACTTGGTTTATCCCTTCCAAAGTATATTCAATAGGATCCTCTATGGTCAGTATATTGGTCTTTTCATCATTTAGAAGCTTTAGTGTAGCATAGAGCGTCGTGGTCTTTCCAGAACCTGTTGGTCCAGAAATAAGAACAATACCATTGGGTTTTTTAATGGTCTCCAAATAAGAGCTTAGTTCATGATCGGTAAAGCCTAGATCGCCCAGTTCTATATGGTCGGCATCCTTACTTAAAATACGGAGTACAACTTTTTCGCCGTGCAAAGTTGGTAAGGATGATACCCTTATATCAAATTCCTCAATATCTGTCTTTATGGAAATTCGACCATCTTGTGGTAAACGCTTTTCTGAAATATCCAATCCAGCCTTTATTTTCAACTTATTGATTATAATAGGGTATTGATCCTGCTCAACAATAAAATATTCCTTGAGTTTGCCATCCAGTCTCAAGCGCACACGACATCGTTGCTCGTAAATTTCAAAGTGAATATCGCTACTGCCAATGTGTTTGGCGGTAGCCAAGAGTTTTTCCAAAAAATCAGAAGAATAACTAAAAGCTTTAGAATAGCCTTGTTCTCGTTTTCTAAAATTGGAGGCTAGATATTGTTTTATATTTTCCTTGGAATCATCTAAAAGTATGATTTGCTTTCCTAATACGATTTCCAATTCCTGTTGCAGACCATTAGACTTATCATGGCATTTAAACGTATAACAATCACCATGGACATCCACAGGAATAACACCGTACTGATAAGCCTGTTCACTGCTAATGAGCTGGGTTAAATGTACTGGTATTTTGAAGTCTTCCTTTATCATGATCAGAATGCGTATAAGGAAGGTGTCAATCCTGTCCAATAGGAGATGTAGGCAATACCGTAAAATAGGCTTATGTATCCCGCCAATGGTACGGTGTGGAATTTAGAGTACTGTTTAACTAAAAGGTGAGAGACAAGGGCAAATAATAGCGAGAACACAAAAATTACCAAAAATGAAATGGTAGAAAAAGAGAAGACTAGACCAACGAATAACAGTACATCGCCAAGTCCAATGGTCTTATAAAATGTGGTCTTAAGTTTTAGCCTTGAATATAAGAACACGATCAATAGGAGTATGGAAATGCATATAATATTCATACCAACCGAAACATAAAATAGTTCAGGTATGGTACTAGTGTAAAATAGAACGGCACTGCACGCGGCAAATAATGGAAATAAAAACCAATACACTTGCCGCTCCTTGAGGTCTTGATAAAAGATCAATGCTAAAGTGCATATCAATATGATTTTTAAGATTGGCATTAGTCTTTAATGATTTGTTTTGGTGTCCCGTTTTCGTTGATTTCCCATACATTAAAAATTCCGTCACCATCAAAATCGGTTATGGCCGTAGCTCGTGCTGTGAAATTTGTATTATCGGCGCTAAGGACTTCATAGATATAATTACTTGTGCCATTATCCTTAACGGTTTTGGGTGGCTCAAAATCCAGTTCATAAAGGTCGGTCGTGTATTTGGAGTATAGATAGCGATGTGAGGTCTGGTTGTTATAGATGTACTTTAGTTGTATCTGGGCCTCAACACTCTTTGCCTTAACGACGAGTGGCATAAGATTAGGTAGGGCAATGAGCATAAACACGCCGATAATCAGAAGAACGATGAGCACCTCTTGTAGATTGAATGCACTTACTTTGAGCCTCTCTATTTTTAATCTGGAATAATTATTTTTATATGAATCCATGTTGTTCGGCTTTTAGAATAAGTTTTCTGTCATTACCGCTATCTATACCAAAGAGCGCCTTCAAATTGCGTTTTCTGAATTCAATGGCACTTTTTGATAAGCACACAATGTTAATGAGGTCCTTTGTCTTCGCACCCTTTGAGATATGATATAGCATTTGCCTGTCTATGGTGTCAAGCGTAAAATCATTAACGATTTGCTTTCGCATTAGTTGAAGTACCTTTTTGCTATAAAATGGTGAATCATCCAATACGCATTCTATTGCGGACACCAAGGGGTCAAAATCAATATCCGTTTTTATGATGAAGCCCTCTGGATTTAGGGATTTTAAGATATTACTCAAACGATAATTATCATAATGGTTGGTCAAGACCATGATCTTGACACAAGGAAAGAAATCCCTGATCATGATCCCTAGATCTTCACCTGAGAGTATGGTGCTATCACTGGAATGCGGAATATTAATGTCCAAAAGGACAAAATCAATAGGGACACTATTGACGGCCTTTTTAACTTCAAAACAAGCATCATCAGCATTCGTGACAGATGTAACCTTAAACTCAATCAAAGGATTCAATTGCCCTATCTTTTTTAGTGCATTTGACAGGACACCAATGATCAAAGGTTCGTCCTCTACTATAAGGACGTTGATTTTTTTTACCATAGTAAATCTCCATTCAAGTTCTTAGGGGATAATGACCAAAATATTCGATTACTAAAGTAGGCTCCACATGGTTTCTAGCATTGAGCATTCTGCTCAATATTTCTAAGCAGAATGCTCAATGCCGTCTTAAGAAGCCCGCATAACTTTATGATCTAATTTCGACACACATACACAATTATCAAAAGTTGATCATGGAATTTAGCTGAAATACATAAAATTCCTACAACTTGTTCCAACCTGTATATAAGGTCGATAAAATGTTAACCGTTTAAACCGCTTTTCAATGAAAAATCGATTATCACCTTTACTCATTTTGATGTTTTCTTTGATGCCATTATACTTGTTGGCTCAAGAATTAGAGGACTATGCCCCCAAAGCTCCAGAGGCCATGGTCATGGACAAATTCGTGGATATCCCGCCTGGAAGCTATACCGGAGTGGCAGGTTATTCCGTACCACTATACACCATTCAAGTCGATGGTTATTCCATTCCAATAACCATAAACTACCATGGTATGGGTATTAAGGTCAATGAGGTTGCCAGTTCCGTGGGGTTGGGCTGGAGTCTTAGTGTCGGTGGAATTTCATTGTCTAGAGAAGTAGTTGGAGAGGATGACCAAGCGACAACACAGTTGGATATTGATGTAACGAACTTTCATCCACAACATGGACAAGCAGACTATCTTGATGCCGCCAATATGGCCAGAGTGGGCAGGGCAACATTCCAAACCACGATTTCAGAATTGCAGCCTGATTATTACTCTTATCGTTTGTTAAATAACTCAGGCAAGTTCATCATGGATAATGATGGTGTTGGCCAGACCATTCCCAAGGATGATATAAAGATCATTGATGGTACAACGTTGATCGATAACCAAGGGATAAAGTATTTATTTGGTTTCCAGCACGAAAATCTCTCAGTAACGGGTTCTGAAGGTTCCATGTCGGGAACCAAAATACCATCTTACCGTTTGGACCAAATAATATTCCCTTCTGGAAAGATTGTGGATTTTGCATATATCAACTCGACCCATAGCTATATCTCAGGCCATAACGAGAGCCGCCAAGTATTGGAAGGTCTTCCAAGTGGTGATTGTACGGCTATTGTGGATAATGTCTCAAGAATTGTCTATAACATGGATGAAAAACTATTGTCGCAGATCACGTATGACAATGCGGAAATCAATTTTAATTATGCTACGCAGGAACGCCAAGATATTGGAGGTAAAAAACTAAATAATATAACCGTTAATAGTTCGATCGGAGGAGCAATAAAGACTATAAGGGATTATATTATAAACACATCGTATTGGGTTAGCTCTGGACCACCTGCAACGGATATATATATACCTCCTACGGATCCTTTATATGATGGCCTTGTTAAACGTTTACGATTAGACAGTCTGGAGGAGACACTTTCAGGAAAAACCTATTCATTTGATTATTATGACTACCTGGGCCAAGAGTTACCATATCGACTATCAAAGGATACAGATTTTTGGGGAAAATATAATAGTAAAAACAACAAAGAATATATTCATCAATATACTTATAACGATATAAATGGCGATTTACGAGTGGAAGAAGGGGCAGATAAATCCCCAGATATAAATTATGCACAAATAGCTTCTTTAAAAACAGTTCATCTACCTACAGGGGGTTCCCAGGAATTTGAGTATGAGCTCGATGATTATAAACTTGACGCCATCGAAAACCAGTTCTACAAGGACTCTCTTTATATTCCCGTAACCCCATCAACTGTTTTTAATCAATCTTTTGCCTTAAATATGCCATCAAATTATTGGGATGGATTTGATTATAAATTAGAGTTTTATTGGCAATATAATAATACCTCTAGCCCCAACTTACCAAATCCTCCATATTATAGTATTGAGTTAACTGATCAGAATGGAGCGGAAGTTCAAACATTATATCATAATATGGCAGTTGATTTGGACCCTTTATCTCAAAATAAAACGTATTATTTAAATTTTGTTAGGATGGGTAACCCAATTCAAGGAGAGATATGGGCAAAGATCAGTTGGTATCAAAACAATGATATTTATTTGGCCAACAAAAAAGCGGGGAATTTAAGAACTAGCAGTATTACCCTTAGAGATTCCGATAATTCGATTGCCCTAAAACGAGATTTCTCATATGTGCGTCCCAGTGAACCACAGTTTTCCAGTGGTGTATTTAGGGATTTCCCAAAATACTTAATCACTGAAAGCCCAGGAGGAAATAATGGGACTTATTGTACATACAAGAATTATTCAAACAACTATGAGGTCAACACCAGCACCTTTAAAGGAAAATCGGTCGTCTACGAATATGTAAAAGAAGAATTCGTAAATCCAGATGATCCCTTAGAAAACCATCATACCTTACAACAGTTTTCCCTGCCTTCTTTCCAAGGTCAACCACAACCTAATGCATTACCAAAACCTCCTCTGGTGGATTATAGTTATACAGGTGGTCTATTATTGAATAGCCAAGCTGTCAGTTCAAATAACGAAAAATTATCCGAGACCATAAATGTCTACAGCTTTGATGATCATTTTAATGCGGATTCCTATAATAGTCAGTTGGGTGGTGTGCCCTCTAATGCAGTTAGTAGTGGTGTGGTTATAAGTCAAAAATCAAAGTATTTACAAGGAGGCATGCAAACATTCTCCTTTAATTGGAATTATTACTTTATTCCAAGTACTTGGGTCAAACTGCTGGAATCAACGACCAAGACTTATTTTGATAATAACGTCGTTGAGCAAAAGGTCATGTATGACTATGACGACGATAGTAGTAATGATTACAAGCATATCAAGCACGTATTTGAAACGACACATACGTCTTTAGGGGATGAGATCAGAACAGAATTCACATATCCCCAGGATCTTTCCGAGCCTCATTCATTTGATCTGTCTATTGCCAATCGTGTTGCCGATCCATTGGTTACATCGAGCCAGAAAAAGATCAATGGTTCATGGGAGAATATTAGCGAACAAAAAACGATTTATGAGGATTGGGGCAACGGTATCATAGAACCCAAAACCATACAAACTGCAAAAGATACCGAAACCTTAAAGAATCGCATAGAATTTTATGATTATGACGCTTTTGGTAATCCATTAGAACTTAGTAGGACGGATGGCATGGATATCTGTTATATCTATGGCTATGATAAGACCTTGCCAGTCGCCAAGATAGAGAATGCAACGTATTCTCAGATTTCTAGTTATGTGTCCAACATTCAAATTCATTCTAATTCAGATGATGACAGAACTATTGATATTGTAAATTCTAACGGGTCAAAAACATATATTGGAGAAGAAGGCGATTTAAGAGAGGTGCTTGATAATTTAAGAAACAGTTTACCAAATGCCATGGTGAGCACCTATACCTATGATCCTTTAATAGGGGTTACAAGCATGACGGACCCAAAAGGCTATACCGTTTATTATGAGTACGACAGCTCAGGTCGATTGTTAAGGGTGAAGGATGAAGATGGAAAAGTCATGAGCGAGAATGCCTATCACTACAAACAATAAATTACAAACCAAACAATTAGAACATATGAAACTTATAATAACATATAGACTCATGCTCTTGTGCATCGGTTTCTTAACGATGTCGCAACAGGGCTTTTCACAAAACACATCCATGGACTGGGTAGCAGAGAGCTTCTTGCTCAATGTCAATGGCACGGATGTTGAAATATCATCGAATATCACCAAGCAGGGAACAGCTATTGTTTGGGAACAACAAAACCCAGGCACGACCCAAAGCACAACTTTTAATCTTATCTCGGTGACGGGTTCCTGGAACATTCAGAATGGTACAGGAAGCATTGATTATGAACTTGACCAGGAAGGTATTAGTGCAACTATGAACGTCATCGGCACCTCTGAGGGCATTACGATAACCCTTACCTATTACGCCAACAATTCATCCACTGATGAAATGATATTCCAAATAGATAACCTCGACCAACTTTGATACCAGAACATATGAAAAATTTAAAAATATCCTTTAAAAGCAAAATGTGCTTGGTAGTGCTTTTTTGCATGGCATTTGGAACAATAGCTTCAGCCCAAAATTTAACGGGCCCAACCAACGTTGAGCCCAACTCCACTCATACATATGTGTATAATGATGGTACTTGGTGGCTTGAGGATCTTTGGCAGGTTACTAACGGTGCCGTCATTACTTCAGGCAATTCAGGTAGTACCTTTACCGCGGTCATACAATGGGGAGCGGTTGGCAGTGGAAGTGTTAGCTTTTCGAATAGAAATGGGGTACTAGGGACCTTGGCAGTAACAGTTAGCCCGCCTCAAACCGCTGGATTGAGCAACGAGAACTATATTTATAACATTACACCAAGAATAGCGACCGGCGATGTCACAACCCTTTCCAATGCGGAGAAGATCGAATCGGTGACTTATTTTGATGGTTTGGGCAGGCCCATGCAACAAGTAGGCATCAGGGCAGGTGGCAACTCGGAAGATATCATCACACACATAGATTATGATGGGTTTGGAAGACAGTCAAAAGAATATCTGCCCTATAGCGACCCCAATTATATCGCTTCTTACCGGACCAATGCCCTCAATGCCACCAATAGTCATTATGATGCCGCTAAGTATAATGATGACTTTTCTGGAATGACCACGGCGGATATTAATCCTTATTCAGAAAAGGAATTTGAAAATTCACCGCTCAATAGGTTGATGGAACAAGGAGCACCAGGCAAGGACTGGAAGCTGGGCAATGGTCACGTGATCGAGATGGATTATCAGACCAATGAAACCAATGAGGTCAGATACTATTATGTGACCCTTTCAAAGCAAGTGTCCAACAGTGTGGTGACCTATGCGCCAGTATTGCAAATAGCTAGCTACTATGGCCCTAATGAACTTTATAAAACGGTGACTACAGATGAGAACCATAATGGTACGAGCACAAAGAATAATACCACTGAGGAATTCAAGAACAAGCAAGGGCAAGTGGTCTTAAAGCGCACCTATAACAATGGTGCCCATGACACCTATTATGTCTATGACGATCATGGGAATCTTACCTATGTCCTGCCTCCAAAAGCAGAACCACATGCCAATAAACCAGATGCTACCGAGCTTAGTGAATTGTGCTATCAGTACAAATATGATGACCGTAATCGTTTGGTGGAAAAAAAGATACCGGGAAAGGGATGGGAGTACATCATCTATAATAAATTGGATCAGCCCATCATGACCCAAGACGCCAATCTCGATGCGCAGAACAGGTGGTTGTTCACCAAGTACGATATTTTTGGTAGGGTGGCCTATACGGGAGTAATGGTTAGTGGAAGCAATAGAAACACATTACAACATGGAGCTAATACTACAAGTACACAATGGGTCACAAAACAAAGCAATCATACATGGCTTGTAGGCGGAACACTGGTGTATTATCATAATGATAGTAGTGTCTATCCGAATTTTGGATTGGACAAGATATATACAATCAACTATTACGATAGTTATGTCTTTGATAAGGACGGTGGAAATACGGAGACGGCCTACGGCGTTACACCAATAACCAATGTCAAGGGACTCGCTACGGGGAGCAAGGTAAGAGTATTGGGTACCAATGACTGGATCACCTCAGTGACCTATTACGATGACAAGTCTAGGCCTATCTATGTGTACTCCAAAAATAATTATTTGGATACCACGGACAAGGTAAAGAGCCAGCTCACCTTTGATGGTAGGGCTACGGAAACCATGACTACGCATAGTAAGCTTACTATTCCTGTAACAAACGTTACGATTTACGATAAGTACTTCTACGACGATGCCAATAGGTTAACGGATCATAGGCAGCAGATAAATAATGCGGCATTGGACGAGGTCATAGCAACAAACCACTATGATGACCTTGGGCAACTTGAGCGCAAGAACGTTGGCGGAAAACAGAATGCAAATAGATTACAGAATGTAGACTACGACTATAATGTCAGGGGATGGCTCAAGGAGATCAACAATATGGCATCGCTTGGCAGTGACCTCTTCGCGTTTAAGATCAACTACAACACTAAGGACTATGGTGGTACGGAACTATACAATGGTAATATTGCCGAAACCGCATGGAAGACGCAGAGTGACAATAACCTTAGGTGGTACAGATATGGATATGATGCCCTTAACAGGATTACGAGCGGTACGGCAAGTAATAACAACTATAGTTTAGCTGTTGTCGATTATGACAAGAACGGCAATATAACCGATCTTACAAGGCGCGGTCATACAAACAGCTCAGCTACCGCATTTGGTGACATGGATAAATTGGTCTATACCTATGAGACCAAAAGTAATAGACTAAAAAAAGTATTGGACAATGGCAATGACAATTATGGCTTTAAGGATGGTTCCAATATAACTACTGAGTATACCTACGACAGTAATGGAAACATGTTAAGGGATTACAATAAGGGTATTTCATCGAATATTACCTATAACCATTTAAATTTACCAACACAAGTGAACCTATCGGGAGGAAATATTCAGTATATTTATGATGCCACAGGTGTAAAGCTTAAAAAAATTGTGAGTACAGGTACGACTACAGAATATGCAGGTAACTTTATCTACGAGAATGGGGCCATGAAGATGTTCTCTCATCCTGAAGGCTATGTAGAGCCGCCTGGACAATTTGTAAAAGGTGCGACTCACAAATATGTCTATCAATATAAGGATCACCTTGGGAATATAAGGCTGACATATACTAAAGACCAAAACACAGGGCTTTTAGATATTATCGAAGAAAATAACTACTATCCCTTTGGCTTAAAACATAAAGGGTATAACTCCAACGTGAGTGCGAATGTCAATAGTGTGGCGAGTAAGTTTAAGTATAACGGGAAAGAATTTAATGATGAATTAGGCTACAGTGTTTATGATTTTCAGGCTAGACATTATGACCCAGCAATCGGTAGATGGTTGCAGATTGACCCTTTGGCTGAATTAATGACTAGACATAGTACTTACAATTATGCATTTGATAATCCCGTTTTCTTTATTGACCCAGATGGAAATATGCCTCAAGCTGGTGGTGGTTGCCCTGACGGAGATTGTGGGGATGGTCCGTCTGCAGCTAGCCCAACGCCTGATACTAGGTCTATGGGAGAGAGATTTATTGATGGTGCAAAATCTACTTGGAATTATTTTTTTGGAAAAAATGACTTTAAGCCATCAAATGCCAGTACTTCTGAGAAATTAGCGACAGTAGCTGGAGCTGTTCTTCCTGATAAATTAGCCTTAGTTGCTCTAGATGGAATGTCAGAGGTCCTACCTGAAGGCATGATGGAAGTCACCGTCAATTATGATGGGGATTTTGTAAAAGAGGCTGCTGGTGAATCATTAATGTTTTTAGGACCAGTTTTATCAATGGAAGGTCAGATTGCTACTCTTGAAACTAAAGTGTCAAATGCTGGTAATAGGGTTGTCTCTGCTAGTCGTAATTCAGCTCGAACCGCTACCAAGAAAACAGGGGGTAGATTAGGAAATGAAGCTACTAGAAGACAAAATGCTACGATTGCGAGTGAGCTAGAATCAAGAGGTTACGAAATTACAGGAGGAGGTGGCAGAATGGCGGAAGAATATTTAAAACCTATCGGTGGAGGTAGAAGAGGCGGTTCGTATCCAGATATTACAGCTACTAGAAATGGGAGAACGTTAAGGGTCAATACAGTCGATACACGAGCAAATGGAACTATGACAACAAGGGAAGCTGCAAACGCAGCAAGAATAAGGGCACAAAAACCCAATGACCACTTATTGACAATCCCAAAAAGTCAATAATGAGTAAGAAAGTATTCTTTTTAGAAACAAAAAAGGACTTGATAAAATTATTTAATTTTATCGAGTCCTCTTTTAAAATAAAATATATTAGAGCCGGTTTATTAGATGAATTACCCGACACCAAAAATTCTTTGTTGGATAAATCAGATTTAGGATTTGTAAATCATAAAGATTGGAATTTTAATGAAAGATATTTGATTTTAAATCAAAACGAAAAGTTACAAATTAGGAGAGTCCCTCAAAGAAAAGGCGGTATTAAATACGCTATTGACCAATTAGAAAACATAAATAGTTTAGTCATTAGTCTTGGGGGCTACAATATATCAGAAGACGCAATTATAGCAAGTGCAATAAGCACTAATTATAATACACAGTCTAGTAGCAATTTTTTCAAACAGCTAAATAAATTTATAAAAACAAATCATATGAAAGTTGATGAGTTTTATATTGGTAATGATGCCTTAGATATGGCAAATAAAGGAACTCGTTTGACTGAAGATGCGCGTATGTCCAAAGATTATGATATATCAGTATAGAGAGGTTCAAATATGGCGTTTTCTATTTGACTTGTTAAAAAATCTATCTCTAGCTTTATGTGTTTTTTATCCAATTCTTCAGTTAGTATTGTATAAGAAAAATTGGCTAATCTAGTTTTATTGTATTGAATTGATTGCACTAAAGACCAATAATATACAGTAATGTCTATTTCATTCTCTTTAACTTGTTCATAAAACATATTATAGGCGTTTTTATTAGTTAATAATATAGCCTTTGATTCTTTATTACTAGAGAAATCATTTAATACATCAGTAGCATATATATTATTAGAGCTTTGCGGAACTTTAATAGAAATAAGTCTCACTCTAAGTGTACCAGAGTTTGGTAAGTCTTCATAAAATGCACCACCATTATTATCGTCATATTCTTCAATCCAATCTTCAGGTAATTCAAAGCTTATAATGCCTCTATAATTAATCAATTTTCTTTTATTTAAATCAGTAGCCATTCTCTTCTCGGTTATTTTTTTATTCGATATCAAATATTATACCAGATATTCAAGATTTGATATGGGTTTGTGTGTACCTCACAACTGCATTGATTACAAGATATTAATAATTAGGCAAAATGATTCAAAAACAGCTCTGCGAAGTCCAGATATGTGAAGTCTGTGACTTTGCAGTATTACATAGCACAATAACTTTAAGAAGTCTACGCTGTTAAATACATATAACTTTGTTTGGTAGTCGCGCTACTGGAGTTCGGTATAATGGTACTAATTATACAATCCAAGACTGGAATAAAAGATTTCAATCACAGAACCCTCAGGACGCTACAACTGGAACTAAAAATAATTAATTTATGAAAACTAATTTTTCTATAGTATTCTTTTTGATGACCTTATTTGGTTGTGAACAAAATAGCGCTCAAGAAGATTTTATAATTAGCGAAAATTTTAATGGAGTCGTAATAGTTGTTTTCAATCAGGATAACGGTAAAGAAGAAAGCTTTAAAGGTAATCGAAGAAAATATGAGATTCCCTCAGACGGTGTATTATTCACTCAATTCAAAAAAACGAAAGGAGAATTAGACCATAAATTTTATATAAAAAATGATAAAAATAGAATTGTAGGCGAATTACCATTTTTACCATCGATAGAACATCCTGACATCAGCCTCCGATATGTTTTAGATTTATATGATGGCAATTATTCGTATTACCATAGGAAAGTATAAAAAAAGACGGAACAAAAAAGTTCTCTAAAATTCAATATATATATTTCACAGTAGGCAAAGTTTCTGAAAGAGATAGCTTACGAGAAGTGGCGAATTCTAAAATTAAAGAAGTGAGTAATAGCTTGTAATGTCACGATAGTCTCTCAAATTAGTGGATAGCCAAATATGAACTATTAAATCCAGCTCTGCGAAGTCTGTGACTTTGCAGCATTACATAGAACAATAGCTTTAAGAAGTCTACACTGTTAAATACATATAACTTTGTTTTACGTATATATTAAAATGCGAAGTTTGAAACTTCGCATAGCGTTTTGAATGAAGTTTTTTTATATTTAAAATATGGAAGCAGGTGGCTACAAGATACGAGATCAAAGTAAACCTCATTACTTAACATTTACGGTAGTAGAGTGGGTAGATGTATTTACAAGGCAAATTTACAAGGATATCATAATAAAAAATTTAAAGTTTTGTGCTAAAGAAAAGGGGCTGGTAATTTTTGGCTATGTCATAATGAGCAATCATATTCATTTAATAATTCAAAGCCAAAACAATAACCTATCTGATATCATAAGGGATTTTAAAAAGTTTACCGTAAAAGCCATTATTAAACACATAAAAGAAAGTCGCGAAAGTAGAAAGGAGTGGTTAATAGAACATTTTGCCAAAGCCGCAGAAACTCATAACAGAAATAAAACGTATCAATTTTGGAAATACGGCAGTCATCCAGAAGAAATTTATAGTGAAAAATTTATGTGGTCTAAATTGAATTATATTCATCTAAATCCTGTTAGATCTGGCTTGGTAGATAAAGCTTCTTATTACAAGTATTCTAGTGCAAGCAACTGTGTGTTGGGAGATGGACTATTGAACGTTTCACTAGTAAATAATCCAGTAATCAATGTGCGTAACGATACAGCATTTTGGAAAAGCATTGTTTGGTAGTTTTATTTTCGAAGTTACAAACTTCAAAGAGCTGAGAAAGAATTTCGGAAGCTATGAAAGAGTACTTAGAAGCATTACAATAGAAATTAAGAACAGAATAATTGATGAAAATAGAAAAGAAAGAGTTATTGAAAGTTATGAGCAGACTTTATGACGAAATTGATTTAAATTTTCCAAAGAATATAAATTTAAATGAAGATTATTATTGGAATATTGAAAGTGAATATATTTTTGATGTTAAGAAAGAGCCTGAAATGACTATAGGTCAATTGACTTTTGACTGGGAAGAACTTAGTCGATTGACATCAAGAAGTGAAGAATCAATAAATTATGATTTAAAGAGATTTGCTATGATTTTACGATATTTAGAAAAAGAGTCTTTTGCTGAATGGAATAGTGGGAAGTCAGTCAAATAAGTGGATGACCAGTTAATAGCTAGTCTTATTTTCGAAGTTACAAACTTCGAAGAGCTGAAGAGCTGACTAGTTTATAACAATTAAGCGATTGAATATTAATTGAACAAATAATATGAAATTTAAAAAAGAGTGTACTCGGGTATGCTCTTTTTATTATTAATTTCGAACATTTATTAAGATAAAACATACGAATAATGAAGTTTAAATTTTTAATTCTTTCAATCCTAATTGCTACTAATTCAATTGCTCAAAATTTTAGCGGTGAAATTGAATATGAAATTAAGATAATACCAAAAAATAAAAATTTCAATTTGGATTCATTAATGAATATTAAGAAAGGTTCAATTGCTAAGTATGTTATTACAAATAATAAATACAAATCAACCTATTATAAGGATAATTTAGAAACGTATTCTTATACCTACGATGACGTTTCTAAACGCATGTATGATAATTATGTTGAAAACCCGTATATAACTTATCGTGATTCTAGAAGAGCAAACTTTAATTATAAAGGCTCCAAAATACATCTAGATAGTACATTGATTATTTTGGACAAATCGTGTTTCATGGTTGAATATGATTCGGACTATGGTAAGTCTAAAGTATATTACTCCAATGAAATAAAGGTTGCTTATGATTCATTTAAAGGTCATAAGGTTGGCAACTGGTACGAAAAGTTAAAAGAAGTCGATGGATGTCTTTCTATTAAAACTATAACGGAATTTGATGAGTATTATGAAATACAGGAAGCAGTGAAAATTACACCAAGAACATTAGATAATGAAGAATTTTCTCTTCCTGAAAACAAGAAAGTAGTTGCCTCTTATACAGCTTTAGATAAAAGAGTTGAACTAGAGCAGCCAAATCAAAATGTGATTAATTGTTACTTAAGTAAAATACAAGACGCTATAGAGAAAAAGGGAATTAAGGACTCAAAAACAAGTTATTTAAGTTTTGTTGTAACTGATACGGGAGATATAAAATATGTTGATGCATTGGAAGATGATAGTCTGGGACTGTTTAAAGTGGCAATAGATATCTTAGATAATTGTGACTTAAAATTTATAGCTGGTGAAATAGATGGTAAACCTGTAAGCTCTTTAACCTATTTTCCAATCGAGTTTAACCCAAAGAAGTAATTTCTTATTTGATCATATACCTCTATATAGAGTGCTTTGGTAATCGCGTTAATGTAGTAAAGAAGGTACCAAATCTAAAACTGCAATAAAAGTGTTCCAAAGTTAGAACGGTATTGAGGTAGTCGCTCAAATTAGTGGATGGCCAGTTTATAGCAATTAAACCATTGAATATTAATTGAGTAATGTTAAATTTTAAAAAGAGTGTACTTCGGTATGCGCTTTTAGTTTTAAAGCGCTTACAGCCTCTAATAGCTTAGAACTGTGAATTCTACTAGGTCATATTAATGGATGATAGACTAAGCAATTTGCTTAGTATTTCCAAGCAGTTTGCTCAATGGCTTTAATCATGTATAACGTAATTTTCATGTCTATGTTAATGCGTTAATAATGATAAGAAAGCTGTATTTATATAGTTCTGTGTGTTGTCTTCTTAGTTGCGAACAACTTATTGAGGTAGAGGATATTTCTAATGAAGTGGTTATTATACTAGCACCTGCCAATAATAGTGCTCTAGACACAACAACTGTAAATTTTACTTGGGAGCTTCTGGAATTTGCAGAATCTTACCAATTGCAGGTGGCCAAACCTAACTTTGATATGGCAGAGCTCATTGTAGAAGATACCATAATTACTACAACTTATTTTAATAGGACATTAGACATTGGCACTTACCAATGGCGTATCAAAGGCATTAATTCGGCGTACCAAACCCAATACACCACACAATCCCTAAGCATTGAAGACTAAGAAAAAAACATATGTGCTATTGGGCTTAACCCTAGCTGTTTGGGGAATTATCGCGTATAAAATCATTACGGCTTTAAATCCTGAGTTGCCAGAAGTTGAGCAACAAGACTTTGTAGTGAATACCAACTTTAAGATAAACACTAAAGTGGATACCTTTTCAATAGCCAAAGTCAATAGAGATCCATTTTTAGGAACATTAGTAAAAAAAGAATCTAAAAAAACGGTTAAAAGACGACCAGCTATTCAATGGAAAACAATTAGTTATCAAGGTATTGTTAAAAAGGGTTCAGACAGAATGTTCATAGTTTCGATAAATGGTAATCAAAACCTACTTAAAAAAGGACAGGCCAAGGATAGCGTGACCTTATTGTACGGCAATACAAAGGCCATTACCATGCGTTACAAAAACCAATCAAAAACCTATGCTCTAAATAATGGGGAATGAAAAAGTACAGGGCAGGCACATTACAATTGGTAACATTTATTGCTATGGTAATAGCATTGTTGTTGTCGATGTTTATCATCTTAATTCATGTCCATAAGCAATTTCGTATAAAGACCTACCATACTATAGAAACGGTCGCTTTGGTAAATAATGGTATTGGAGCACTGTTGTATAGTGAGATACCTCAAAATGATACCATTGCCATTAGGCTAAACGATGAAACCTATAAGTCCTTAAGCGTATATAAAAGTATCTGGGGAAGTTTTGATATAGTGCAGTCTCAGGCCCAAATTAAAAATAAGAGGCTTGTTAGAACGGCATTGGTAGGATGGGAAAGGCATAATCAAAATAGTCATGTATTACACCTTACGGATAATAATAAACCTTTGATCTTGGTGGGAAATACCACCATAAATGGTAATGCATTTTTACCAAAACGCGGTGTGAAATCTGGAAATATCAATGGCTCTTCTTATTTCAATGACACCTATGTTAATGGCACTATAAAACGCAGTGGAAGTTTGCCTAAACTTAATACGGATTTAATAAGCCATTTAAATACACTAAAAACCAATGGACTAGTTTTGGATATGGCTAAACCTATTAGTCTTGAAGCATCAACATCGTACAGTAACTCCTTTAAGAATCCCCCGCAAATCGCCTTTAGCAATTCAGATTTGCATTTGGATGACATAGCGCTTACAGGCCATATCATCATACAATCCCAAACTAAAATCATCGTAGCTAAAAGTGCAACACTCACGGATGTGATCTTGGTTGCACCAATAATAGAAATTCAATCGAATGTACAAGGCACGTTTCAAGCTTTTGCTACAGAACGTATCCATGTAGACGAGTATGTTGATTTGGGTTATCCTTCCGCCTTGGTTTTACTTCACGATTATCTAGAAGGAGAGGGCAGCGCTACCAAAAGTATTGCGCTCATGGACCATTCTAAAATTGAGGGACATATCATGGCTTTGGGAAAATCTGCTCCTAATAACTACGATGCCCAGATAAAAATTAGTGCGAATGCTATTGTTGAAGGTGTTGTGTATTGCGAACAAAATTTAGAATTAAGAGGTACGGTTTATGGATCCGTGTATACCAATGAATTTATAATTAAGGAAGCGGGATCCGTGTATCAAAATCATCTTTATAATGCATGGATTGACCATGGTAAATTACCAGATGCCTTTGTGGGGCTACATCTCGAGGATTCTAAAAAAGCTATAATGAAATGGTTGTACTAAAAAAAATGAACGCATCGACCCTAATGGAAACCTTGATAGCCACAGTTTTGGTCATGGTTATTTTTATGGTTGCCAGTCTTATTTTGAACAATATGTTTTCCAATAGTATTAAAAACAACAGAAGAGCAATAACATCCAAAATCAATGCCATTGAATATCTATACATAAATGATAAGATCACTTTGCCCTACCAAGATGATTATGAAGACTGGATGATAACAATGGAGCCTTTGAAAAACACTTCAAAGATTGGCTTAAAAGCTACCAACGAGGTTACAGGTAAAACCATTGAGAAAATATTTTATAAAAGATGAAAACCAAAGTCAAGGCCTTTACTTTAAATGAAATGGTCATTGTTATGATCATTTCTACAGTTGTCATTGGTTTGGCCTTTACTGTATTGTCATTGGTTCAAAAACACATGTGGGCTATACAGGAAAATTTGAAATTTAATACAGAGTTAAATCGTTTGGAAGAAGTACTATGGATAGATATCAATAATTACAATATGCTGTTTTACAATGACAAAAAGAATGTATTAAAGTTTAAAACTATATTGGATTCGACGTCTTATCAATTTCATGATAATTATGTGCTAAGAGACAAGGACAGCTTTCATCTTAAAATAGATAAACAGCGCTATTATTTCAATGGCGTTCAAGTATATCAGGGAAAAGTTGATGCTATGAAACTATCGATGTCAAGGCAACATAAAGACCTTGATCTATTTGTGTTTAAGTTAAATGATGCAAAACGATTGATGGACTAATGGCGTTTCAATTAGAACATATAAAAAGTGAGCAGGTCCTATCAAAAGAGGCAAAGACGTCCACGTCATTATTGGAAAAGGAAATCTTGGTCTTAAAAAAAGCCTTTTCCAACAAGATCAAGGAAGATTTTTATACCGAATTGAGTGTTTTACTGCAAGCAGGAATAACCTTAAGAGCATCAATCGGCCTCATCAAGGATTCTCAAAAGAACACAAAGACAAAAGCGATTTTAGAGGCCATTGTTGATGATATCACCACGGGGAAAAGTCTATCGGAATCCATAAAAGAAAAAAAGGAGTTTTCCAATTACGAATACTATTCCGTTAAAATCGGTGAAGAAACGGGCACCATAGCAAAAATAACGGAACAACTAGGCGCATTTTATAATCGAAAAAATGAACAACGCAAGCAATTGATCAATGCACTTACCTATCCTTGCATTATATTAACTACAGCAGTACTTGTCGTTGTGTTTATGTTGCAATTTGTTGTGCCCATGTTTGAGGATATTTTTAAGCAGCAAAATGTAGAATTGCCAGCGATTACCTTATTTGTTGTAAATATTTCGGCATTTATAAAAAGTAAGGGCTGGTTGTTATTGGTTTTTATACTTCTAATGCTTCTATCAAGACCATTGCTAAACAATAAAACCTGGTATAAGAAAGGAAAAGACCTTTTGATCTCTAAAATACCATTTGTGGGTGAATTTGTAAGGACGGTTTATTTGTCGCAATTTACCCAGGCGATCGCATTATTATCGGCTTCCAAAGTCCCTGTAGTTAACAGTATCAATTTGGTCAAACAGATGATCGATTATTATCCCTTGATCAGTGCTTTGGAAAATGTAGAGCAAAAGTTATTAAAAGGGGATGCACTGAGCAAAAGCCTCAGTGGGTACAAGCTATTTGATGATAAAATGATTGCTCTGGTAAAAGTGTCCGAAGAGACAAATCAAACTGAATTTATGTTCAAGCGATTGAATAGTCAATACAGTTCTAGAGTTCAGCAGCGTTCTAAGGTTTTGTCGACGGTTATGGAGCCGGTAATTATAATGTTTGTAGGATTGTTTGTTGGTTTTATTCTAATTGCTATGTATTTACCTATGTTTAAATTGAGTAGTATATTAGGGTGATAATCGTTATTCTTAGTCGCATTAAGTTTAACAAAAAGTGAATGCAAAACTGAAAACGTTTTAAGCTAAAAGAAGGGGAAAAAGGTTGATTTTACGGTGTTTTTTGAAGCATTTGAGAACTCATAACCCGAAAGTCACTGGTTCGAGTCCAGTTCCCGCTACAAAGAAAACCAGATACATAAGTGTCTGGTTTTTTCGTTTTTAGAAAATAGTAGAAGCTGATAATAGTTCAACGAACTCTTACTATTTATCTTCTACGCAATAACATATGATTTAGTTTCTATTAAAATTCTAGATTCATTTTACTTCCAGAAAATTGCATAAAGGGCCACCAAGATAATCAATACAGCAAAAGCCCCAATATTGAATAAAGGACTTGTCTTAAATAATTGTTTTGAAATAGGAATCCCTTTTTCGTCATTCTTTCCTTTATGCTGAACCAAGCTAACAGTAGCAATTACAATCATTGTGAGTATGGCAGTATATCCCATTTGATCCATCCAAGGTAAATTTATAAAGAATGAACGCTCTGACCAGCCTTTTGGTGCTACCTTAAAATACATCGCAATAGGAATAGATGTTAATGCTCCAATAATAGCAGCCTTATTTGTTGTTTTTTTCCAGAATAAACCTAACATGAAAACGGCTAAAATACCAGGACTCACAACGCCTGTATATTCTTGTATAAATTGGAAAGCTTGATCAATACCACCAAGCAAAGGTGCGGTTATTGAGGCGATAACAAGAGCTACAGCGGCAGATAATCTACCAATATTTACTGTTGCTTTATCGCCGGCGTTTTTATTTATATACTGTTTGTAAATGTCCATTGTAAATATCGTCGATGTTGAATTGAGCATAGATGCCAAAGAAGAAACAATTGCGGCTGTTAGAGCTGCAAATGCCAATCCTTTTAGGCCGACTGGTAAGAATTGCAACAACCAAGGATAGGCTTTATCTGCTTGCTCTGAAGAGGGGACGTTTTTAAGCCCAACATCGCCTAGGCCGGCGAATATTTCAGGGTCGTTAACCATGACATATGCCGCAATTCCTGGAATAACAACTATCACAGGAATTAGCAATTTCAAGAAAGCTGCCAATAAAATACCCTTTTGAGATTCTTTTAATGATTTTGCTGCTAGTGTCCTTTGGATTATATATTGGTTGAATCCCCAATAATATAAGTTTGCTACCCAAAGACCACCAACTAGAACACCAATACCTGGTAAGTTCGTAAACTCAGGATTAGATTTATCTAAAATCATAGCAAATCTATCGGGAGCAGCCTCGTATACTGTTTGAATTCCGGCAATTATACCTTCGCCACCCGAAACTGTATTTAATGCTAAATAGGTGGTTACTAATCCTCCTATTATAAGGAAGACTACCTGAATTACGTCTGTCCATGCTACGGCTGAAAGGCCACCATAAAGTGAATATGCTGCAGCAAACATGGCAAGCCCAATGACACCATATATCATAGGGATTCCCATAATGGTTTCCAGTGCAAGTGCACCTAAATACAAAACAGAAGCGAGGTTTACAAATACATATAAACCAATCCAGAATACAGCTAAAATCGTTTTTAAATTTGTTGAATATCGTTTTTCTACAAACTCTGGAATGGTATATAAGCCTTTCTCAATGAATATTGGTAAGAAATACTTACCGACGATTATTAAAGTTATTGCGGCCATCCACTCATAAGAGGCAATAGCTAGTCCTAATGCAAATCCAGAACCAGACATGCCTATAAATTGTTCTGCTGATATATTAGCAGCAATTAATGAAGCTCCAATAGCCCACCATGGCAAAGATTTGCTCGCCAGAAAATAGTCCTCAGCATTTTTTTGGTGCCCTTTTTTATCTCGCGAAACCCATAATCCGACGCCTAAAATGAGCAAGGCATAACAAATAAAGATGGTATAATCTAATACTTGAAAATTTCCATTCATGTCAATTCTGAACATATTTTGATAGTTAAATAGTTTAATTATAATGCGTCGTGCCCAATTCTTTCAGAGTATCTTAGTTTGTTCTGCTGAAATATCTCTTTGTGGTTTACCAATTATCTTATGGCTAACTATTCCTTTGTAATTATTTTAATATTCCAATCTATACCATACGTTATACTCGGCTCTAAAGCCTGTAATCCCATTTTATTATTGAAACTATCCAGACAAGCCTGTCGCAGGTTCAATTGCTATGGTATTCGCTCTTGGAGGGCCAATATAATTGTAAAAACGTTTCATTTGATGATGCGTTCATTGCCAGATCATAACTTGGAGTTGCAAAGGTTAACGCAATAGTGTTCAGTATAAAACAGTCATCCAATTTCTTGTCTTTAATTTTAAATGTATTGTTGTTTTTAAAGTCTTCAATGTCTGTTGTGATCATTCTTTCATCAATAACCGCAGTATTTTTCATAAATAATTCCTGTAAACTTGCTCCAGTGTTTAGTGATATTTTTCCGTAAGAGGTGTTACTATTATGCATCAATTCGACATAATTAAATAGACCATTTTGTATGTGCTTGATGTGATACATTCTTTATTGTTTGATAAAACGAGTCGATGTCTTTTTGAGACCTGAATTATTCCAGGTTATGAATCAAAGTTAATTATGTTAAAAGATTTTATTATCCTGCTCTGTCCTACTTTCTATTAATTAGAATTTCTTTGAATTGATTTAATTGTTATGCAATCGATTGATCTATCATAGAAATTACGTTATCCACTCTCGCTTACATAATTTATTAATTTTACTTGGTGCCCTGAATTACCAAGATTTTAGCTTAAGTATAATTCAGTTCTGGACGGTAATTTGAACAATCTAGTGTCCATGTACTAAAATTTTTGGCATTTCATGGACCATAATATTGAAATTGACAAAAAGAATATGAGTATTGAAATACGTTTGTGCTATTCATTTTAAGCAAAAATGCAATACGCAGTGATGAATACAGTACGAAACAATGGTGTTATTGTACGGATTATCAATTTTTAAGTTGTAATTCAGTTAAAGATGGATTCTATTTTTTAGTTTTATCAGTACGATAAATCACAAATTGAAGTCTGACAAAAAGCATGACAGGACAGGATGGGGATTTTTTGTTAACAATTTAATTTTACGATAGCCTTATATATTATAAATCTTTAATTATTCAAAACAGATAAATGAGTAAAACAATTGTATTAACAGGCGCAGGAGGTGTATTGTGCAGTACTTTAGCGGAGGCGTTGGCTAAAAAAGGTCATAATGTAGCAGTATTGGATTTAAGAAAAGAAGCGGCAGATAAAGTTGCTGAGGACATTACTAAATTGGGTGGGAAAGCTATCGGTGTCGAAGCAAATGTTTTAGAAAAAGACTCTCTGATCAAGGCGAAACAAGAAGTTAATAATGCTTTTGGAAAATGTGATATTCTTGTCAACGGTGCAGGTGGGAACCATCCTTTGGGTACTACCAGTAACCCTTTCTTTCAAATGGAAGACCTTAATAATACGACAGAAGGATTTAAGTCATTTTTCGATTTGGATGCAAAAGGCATCGAATTTACATTTAACTTAAATTTTCTTGGTACGTTGTTGCCAACACAAATCTTTGCAAAGGATATGGTTGGTCGAGATGGCTGTAGCATTTTAAATATTTCATCTATGAATGCTTTTACGCCATTGACAAAAATTCCAGCCTACAGCGGAGCAAAGGCTGCTGTATCTAACTTTACCCAGTGGTTAGCCGTACATTTTTCTAAAGTTGGGATTCGAGTAAATGCTTTGGCACCGGGATTTTTCCTAACAGACCAAAACAGATCACTTTTAACTAAGGAGGATGGTAGTCTGACTCAACGTGGTCAGCAAATTATAGATCAAACTCCAATGGGTCGTTATGGAGAACCAGAAGATTTAGTTGGTACAACACTTTGGTTATGCAGTGATGCATCAAAATTTGTAACGGGTGTCGTAGTGCCTATAGATGGTGGCTTTGCAGCTTACAGTGGTGTTTAAAGAATAATATATGAGCTTAAAACTTGAACAAACTTGGCGATGGTACGGTCCTAAGGACCCAGTCTCGCTTTTAGATATAAAACAATCTGGTGCTACAGGTATTGTTTCAGCATTACATCATGTTCCCAATGGAGAAATCTGGACAATGGATGAAATTAAAAAACGTAAGGCTGAAATAGAAAGTGTAGGACTAACGTGGTCTGTTGTAGAAAGTGTACCAATACACGAAAATATAAAGACCAGAACAGGTCAATTTGAAACTTATATTGAGAATTATAAGCAAACCTTATTGAATTTAGGTGTATGCGGAATTGATATTGTGTGTTATAATTTTATGCCAGTTTTGGATTGGACGCGAACCAATTTGGATTATGAAGTGGATGATAAATCAACTGCCTTACGATTTGAAGCGGCTGCTTTTGCAGCTTTTGAATTGTTTTTGTTGAAACGTCCAGGTGCAGAAAATGATTATACAGAAGCTCAAAAAGAAAATGCAAAGCGTTATTTAGAAAATGCGTCAGAAGACGATCAAAAAACCTTGGTAAGAAATATCATAGCTGGTTTACCTGGTGCTGAGGAGGGTTATACACTTGATGAATTTAATACCATTTTAGCAACCTATAACAATATTGGTCCAAAAGAACTGAAAGCAAATTTGTTTTCTTTTCTGTCTGAAATTATTCCTGCAGCCGAAAAATCGGGAGTTTTGATGTGCATACATCCTGATGATCCACCATTTCCTATCTTGGGATTACCAAGAGTGGTGAGTACAGAACAAGATATTGTAGATTTATACGACGCTGTTAAAAGTCCTAATAATGGACTCACATTCTGCACAGGTTCATTTGGAGTAAGAGCGGATAATGACTTAGCAGGTATGGTAGAGCGTTTAGGCGATCGTATTCATTTTATACATTTAAGAGCCACAAAACGTGATACAGATGGTAACTTTCATGAAGCCGATCACCTAGAAGGTGATGTCGATATGTATGCTGTAATGAAAGCTTTGGTGCTAGAACAGCAAAAACGAGCAAAAGCAGGTCGTAAAGATTTGCGCATGCCTTTTAGACCAGACCATGGTCATAAAATGCTTGACGATTTAAAAAAGAAAACAAACCCTGGTTATTCAGGAATAGGACGTCTACGAGGACTTGCTGAATTACGTGGTTTAGAACTCGGTATTAGACGTTCATTATAAATTTATAAAACCAGAAAGGTTTAAATAAAAAAAAACAAATAACATAATATGTCAACAACATTCGAAACAAGATACGCTTCAAGTCCAAAAGCAGTAAAGCAATACGATACACAACAATTAAGAGATGAATTCTTAATTAATGATCTAATGCAAAATGGAAAAATAAAATGGGTTTATACACATTACGACCGTTACATGGCTGGTGGTGCTGTGCCAACCTCAGATTTAAATTTAGATACCATCGACCCTTTAAAATCGCATTACTTTTTAGAGCGTCGTGAATTAGGAATTATCAATGTAGGTGGTGATGGAAGTGTAGTTGCAGATGGTGAATCGTTTAAGATCAATCATAAAGATGCGCTTTACATTGGTATGGGTGCAAAAGAGGTGATCTTTAAAAGTGACGATAGTAGTAATCCTGCAAAATTCTACATGAATTCTGCACCAGCGCACAAAGCCTATCCCACAAAAAAAACAAGTTTAGACGAAGCTAATAAAATTGAATTAGGAAGCTTGGAAACAGCCAACCATAGAACGGTAAGCCAAATGATTATTGGTGGTATTATTACTACATGTCAATTACAGATGGGAATGACGGAGTTAAAAACAGGGAGTGTCTGGAATACCATGCCAGCTCATGTTCATGATCGTAGAATGGAAATTTATTTTTATTTGGACGTACCCGAAGAACAAGCCGTTTGCCATTTTATGGGTCAACCACAAGAAACCCGTCATATTTGGATGCACAATCACCAAGCTGTGATTTCACCACCTTGGTCCATACACTCAGGATCAGGAACTTCAAATTATACCTTTATTTGGGGCATGGCAGGTGAGAACTTAGATTATAATGATATGGATGTTGCAAAAATCACGGATTTAAGATAAGATGTCACAAGAACTATTCAATATAAAAGGAAAAGTAGCACTCGTTACTGGCAGTACGCATGGTTTGGGTATGGCAATGGCAATGGGTCTGGGAAAGGCTGGTGCCACCATTATTGTTAACGGTAATTCCTCTCAGGAAAAAATCGATAATGCTGTTGCTGAATACAAAAAAAATGGTATTAATGCTATTGGTTATAAATTCAACGTCGCTAGCGAGGACGATGTGATCAATAATATAAAGAAAATTGAAACTGAAGTCGGGAATATTGACATCCTTGTAAATAATGCTGGTATTATCAAGCGCACACCATTAGTGGATATGGAAGTTGAAGATTTTAAACAAGTCTTGGATATCGATTTGGTAAGTCCTTTCATAGTGTCTAAGCATGTTGTTAAGGGTATGATTGAACGTAAAGCAGGTAAGATCATTAACATTTGCTCTATGATGAGCGAACTGGGTCGAAATACGGTTGGTGCTTATGCTGCGGCAAAAGGAGGCTTGGTAATGCTTACTAAAAATATGGCAACCGAATGGGCACGATTCAACATTCAGGTTAATGGTATTGGACCAGGTTATTTTGCAACATCACAAACCGCTCCAATACGAGTGGATGGTCATCCATTTAATGAATTTATTGTGAATAGAACACCAGCTGCAAAATGGGGAGACCCAAATGATTTGGCAGGTGCTGCAATATTTTTAAGTGCTAAGGCGAGTGACTTTGTAAATGGTCATATTTTGTATGTAGATGGTGGTATCTTAGCCACTATTGGTAAACCTTCAAACGAATTGTAATATGAAAAAAATCGCTCTTTTTTTATCGATTATGTGTTGTTTCTCCTGTGCTGAAAAATCATCAGAAGTGTTATCAGTAACGGTGAAAAATAGTTTGGATATAGATAGAGCTTTTGAAACTGTTGAAGTTGATATTACTGAAGTTGAATTTAACGGACAATCCTTAGAAGTCGTACATTCTGAAACTAACGAGATTTTAGTATCGCAAATTGTAGACTATGACGGAAAAGTTGGCATAGATAGAGTCCTGCTTTTTCAACCAGAAATTCAAGCAAACTCAGAAGCTACTTTCAAAATAAACATAATTCCAGCTGAAGAAAAAACGGATAGCACCTCTATGCGATGCTATTCTCGTTTTGTACCTGAGCGAACTGATGATTATGCGTGGGAAAATAATAAAGTGGCTTTTAGAACTTTTGGACCTGTAGCACAACAAATGATTGAAGATGGCATCAAAGGAGGTACTTTAACAAGTGGCATGGACGCATGGCTAAAACGTGTAGAATATCCAATTATTAACAAGTGGTATGCAAAAGATGCTATAGAGAAGGGAGCCTATCACAAAGATACAGGTGAAGGTTTAGATAATTTTCATGTTGGTGTTAGTCGCGGTGTTGGCGGTATAGCTGTAAAAACAGATTCTACTTATGCCGTTTCTAAAAACTTTACCAACTATAAAACGATTACCAATGGTCCAATAAGAACTAGCTTTATTCTAGACTATGCGAATTGGGATGCTAACGGTAAAACAATCCAAGAAAGAAAACACATTATACTAGATTATGGACAAAACCTAACGCGACATATTGTTGAATTAAAAGGTACAGATAAAGTCTCAATAGGTCTAACACTTCACAAAAATGATGGTGAGGTTACGACGAATAAAGTCCAAGGTTGGATGAGCTATTGGGAACCTTTTGATGATTCAGAACTAGGGCAAGGCGTGGTCCTTGCTAATCCTCAAAGTATATTGAATTTTGATAACTATGTTACTGATAAAAAAGATCAAAGTAACCTATATGTTGAGTCTAATGTATCTGGAGCTATTGAATACTATGCTGGCTTTGGATGGAAAAAGTCTGGACAATTTCAATCTAAAGAAGAATGGAACAATTATTTGTCTCGTTTTTCAAAATGCTTAAATCATCCATTAGAAGTTAACGTTACAATATCCTCAAAATAAAATGAGATACATTCCTTTAAAAACTATCGCAGTTCTTCTGATGCTTCTTACAAGCATGTCTTCTTGTAAGGAAGAAACGAGTAACAAGGTGCTGTATCTTGGTCATACTTTACCGCAATCTCATCCTGTACATAAAGGGATATTGGAATTCCAGAAAGCGTTGGAAGCAAAATCCAAAGGCACCTTAAAAGTCAAAATTTTTCCTGATGCCCAATTGGGATCAGAAAGAGAGGTCTTAGAATTATTACAAATTGGATCTGTAGCTGCAACAAAGGTAAGTGCAGCGACCTTGTCTAATTTTGTTCCTGAATATCATATTTTAGGAATTCCGTATTTATTTCGAGATAAGCAACATCAATTTGATGTTCTTGAGGGCGACGTTGGGAAATCAATATTGGAGAAAGGGAGTAAATTTTGGTTACGTGGATTGTGCTATTATGATGCTGGAAGCAGAAGTTTTTATACGAGTGAAAAAGCCATTAGAACACCAGAGGACTTAAAAGGTCTTAAGATTAGGGTGATGAACAATCAAATGGCTATTAACATGGTGAATTCCATGGGTGGCTCTGCAACACCGCTTGCCTATGGCGAATTGTACACAGCCATTCAGCAAGGCGTTGTGGATGGTGCTGAGAATAACCCACCATCATTTGTGTCGTCCAATCATTACGAGATTAGTAAATACTACACTTTGGACCAACATTCATCCGTTCCAGATGTCCTTTTAATTGGCACTAAGTTCTGGAATAAGTTGTCGGATCAAGAGAAAATATGGGTGCAAGAGGCTGCAGACGAATCTGCACAAGCCCAAAAGAAATTTTGGAATGATTCTGTTGAGGAATCCATGAGGGTTGCCAAGGCAGCTGGTGTAGAGATTATCATTCCAGAAAAATCGCTATTTGCTGAAAAATCAAAATCAGTAGTCGAGGACTTTGTCAAGGAATTTCCAGAAATGGCACCAATTGTAACTCAAATTAAAAATAATTAATAATGACTAGATCTGAACTTATTTTTAATAAAGTAAGTAGAATTCTTGAGTGGATCATGATCGTGATCTTTGCACTTTTGGTTCTCGACGTTTTGTTCCAAGTATTTTCAAGATATCTATTAGGAACATCATTCACCTGGACCGAGGAGTTTGCGCGATTCGCATTGATTTGGATGACCATTTTAGGTGCTGCATATCTCAATGGAAAAAAAGAGCATTTGTCCATGGACTTTTTGTATCAAAAATTCTCCAAAGCGAATCAAAAAAAAGCTTCGATTCTTATAGAGGTACTTATATTTTTATTTGCACTTATTGTTATGGTTATTGGTGGATTGAATCTGGTCTATACCACCTTGCACCTGGAACAGCTTTCAGGAACATTGCGAATTCCATTGGGTTATGTTTATGCCATCATGCCCTTTAGTGGTTTTCTGATCATGTGCTTTTCTGTCTATCACATTTCAAATATTTATAACAACAAAAAAGAAAATCAATCATGAGCATAGAAGTTATAAGTATTATCGTTTTGTTTGTAAGTTTCTTTACGCTATTGTTGCTTAAGGTACCAGTAGCCTACAGTATTGGTATAGCAACTACATTGAGCCTGCTACTCAATATTGATAAATTACCTGGTCTAACCACCATTGCTCAGCGAATGACCACGGGTATTGATAGCTTTGCCTTATTGGCGATTCCTTTCTTTATCCTCGCTGGTGATATCATGAAACGAGGCGGCATTGCCAATCGACTCATAAATTTCGCTAAATCATTAGTGTCCAGTCTTCCAGGAGGATTAGCTTATGTAAATATTTTGGCATCGATGTTGTTTGGTGCTATTTCAGGTTCTGCGCTTGCAGCAGCATCTGCGATTGGCAGTATAATGACAGACCGAATGGAGGAAGAAGGTTATCCTAGAACCCTAAGTGCATCTGTAAACATAACAGCTTCAACGACTGGATTATTAATACCACCTAGTAATATTCTTATTGTTTATGCCTTGGCTAGTGGTGGAACGGCCTCCGTAGCAGCTTTATTTATTGCTGGTTATCTTCCAGGAATTTTGTTGGGTTTTGCCATTATGGGCTATGTTGCTTT
This sequence comes from Winogradskyella flava, assembly GCF_014243395.1. Taxonomy (GTDB): domain Bacteria; phylum Bacteroidota; class Bacteroidia; order Flavobacteriales; family Flavobacteriaceae; genus Winogradskyella; species Winogradskyella flava. The sequence goes on from NZ_JACLCP010000001.1 coordinate 1,358,548, forward strand.
TATTGCAATTAGCAAAGGCTATCCTAAAGGAAAGCGTGCCACGTTTTTTGAAATTTGGACGTTTTTCAGAAAAGCTTTTTTCAGTTTATTATTATTGGTTATTGTAGTTGGTGGGATAGTCGCAGGTATTTTTACGGCGACTGAAGCTTCAGTAATTGCAGTTTTGTATGCAGCAATATTATCCTTAGCCTATGGTGATATGAAAATAAAGGATTTTAAAGGCGTATTGTTATCTAGTGCAAAAACTACAGCTGTAGTCATGTTTTTGATCTGCACGTCGATGGCAATGTCATGGTTGTTCTCTTTTGAGGGTATTCCGGAAATGATCAGTTCCTTTTTATTGGAATCCTTAAATAATAAGTTTGCCATTTTCTTAGCGATCAATGTCATTTTATTAATTATTGGAACGTTCATGGATATGACACCTGCAGTTTTAATATTTACACCAATATTCTTGCCAGTCGTCACTGCTCTTGGGATGGATCCTGTTCACTTTGGTATTGTGATTGTATTAAATCTGTGTATTGGAATTTGTACACCTCCTGTGGGAACACTACTCTTTGTGGGCAGTGGTGTCGCCAAAGTCTCGGTTACCCAAGTTATAAAACCATTATTGCCGTTCTTGGCAATTATGCTAGTCGTGTTGATGCTGATTAGTTTTATACCTGAAATATCAATGTTTTTACCTCGATTGTTCGGTTTGTAAGATATTTATTTGTTATTAAAAGACAGCACAGTACAGGATATACTATATTATTTACAAGACTACATTGTTCTTCAAATTATTCTAAATGGACTTTAGAAGGTTAATTTATGTCGTTTTAGTTCTACCTTGTCTTGAAGGAACATAGCTTTGGTATAAAGTAGTGCAAATAAATATTAACCTATTCCCAAAGAGTCTAAAAAGCCATTAGATTAACATTAAGAGTTTACCCATAAATGAATTATTACTTAGGATTAGACATAGGAAGTTCATCTATTAAAGCTGCTTTAGTAGAAGTAGAATCAGGCAAAAGCTTAGGTGTTGTGCAAGAACCCAAAGAAGAAATGGGGATGTTTGCACAAAAAAATGGGTGGGCAGAACAAAAACCAAACGATTGGTGGCTTCATGTATGTGCCGCAATCAAACGATTAAAAAAGGAATATAATGTTACTAGGTCGCAAATAAAAGGTATTGGGATATCCTACCAAATGCACGGATTGGTTTTGATTGATAAAGAAGGTAATCCACTTCGTAAGAGTATCATTTGGTGCGATAGTAGAGCAGTAAATATTGGAAATAAAGCCTTTAATAACATTGGCCAAGATAAATGCTCATCACAACTTTTAAACTCACCTGCAAATTTTACCGCTTCAAAATTAAAATGGGTAAAAGATAATGAACCAGATATTTACAAAAGCATTTATAAGTTTATGTTGCCTGGCGATTATATAGCTTACAGATTTTCAAATACCATAAACACGACCATATCAGGATTATCGGAAGGCATCTTCTGGGATTTTAAAAATAATAATGTGGCAGATTTTCTTTTGGAATATTATGGTTTTGATATAGAACTTGTGCCAGACATTATTGAAACTTTTGGCATTCAATCTTTAGTAGATGAAAAAGGAGAGTCTGAAAGTGGATTGGCAGCGGGAACACCAATTTTTTATAGGGCAGGAGACCAGCCAAATAATGCACTATCCCTAAATGTATTTAATCCAGGTGAAGTGGCTGCAACAGGTGGTACATCAGGTGTTGTTTATGCCGTTACAGATAGTCTATCTGTGAAAGAAAGTGCTAGAGTTAACAACTTTGCACATGTCAACTATAAGGAAGACGACGATGCTAGAATAGGAAAACTGTTATGTATAAATGGAGCAGGTATTCAGTACCGTTGGTTGTTGAATAATCTGTCGGTGACTTCGTATGAGGATATGAATAACCTGGCAGCGGAAATCCCTGTAGGTTCGGATGGTGTATGTCTAATTCCTTTTGGAAATGGCGCAGAGCGTATGTTGGACAACAAGGAAATAGGAACGCGCATTGTTAATATGAATCTAAACAATCATCATAAGGGGCACATGTGCAGAGCGGCTTTAGAAGGTATTGCATTTTCATTTGTGTATGGTATGGAAATTATGACTTCAGACGGCATAAAACCAAGCGTCATTCGTGCTGGGAATGATAATTTATTTCGTTCCGAAATATTTGCAAACACTGTAGCGACTTTAATTGAACAAGAAATAGAAATTTACAATACCACAGGCGCTATTGGAGCAGCACGAGCTGCAAATTTACATAAAGGAGACTTTGAAGCTTTTGGAAAGGTAATTATGGATAATGACCACGTGATGACATTTATGCCTTTTAAGGACAAAACACCCTATTTAGAAGCATACAACAACTGGAAAAAAGAATTAGAACTCATATTAAATAAAGTAGAACACAAAATAAGTCATAATGGCAATTATAGGAAACAAAGAATATTATAAAGGAATCGGTGAGATTAAATATGAAGGTAAGGAATCAAACAATCCTTTAGCATTTAAATATTACAATCCAGAACAAGTGGTTGCTGGAAAAACAATGCGTGAGCATTTTAAATTCGCCATAGCGTATTGGCATACGTTCTGTGGACAAGGTGGAGATCCTTTTGGTCCTGGGACGCAAAATTTTGCTTGGGATCAATCTTCTGACTCAGTTCAAGCTGCAAAAGATAAAGCAGATGCTGCTTTTGAATTTATAAGTAAAATGGGATTTGATTATTTCTGTTTTCATGATTACGATTTAATCCAAGAAGGAGCAACATTTGCTGAATCTGAAGAACGGTTGGCAACAATTACAGATTATATAAAGGATAAGCAAAAAGCATCTGGTATAAAACTATTGTGGGGAACTGCCAACTGTTTTTCGAATCCACGCTATATGAATGGCGCTTCGACTAACCCTGATTTTGATGTTGTGGCAAGAGCAGGAGGACAAATAAAATTGGCCTTAGATGCGACTATCCAATTAGGTGGCGAAAACTATGTGTTTTGGGGAGGAAGAGAAGGTTATATGTCCTTATTAAATACAGATATGGGACGTGAATTGGACCATATGGGTCAATTCTTAACGATGGCTAGAGATTATGCGCGTTCTCAAGGATTTAAGGGTAATTTCTTTATAGAGCCAAAACCAATGGAGCCAATGAAGCATCAATACGATTTTGATTGTGCTACAGCAATTGGATTTCTACACAAATATGGCTTAGAAAATGATTTCAAAATGAATATTGAAGTCAATCACGCCACGTTAGCACAACATACGTTTCAACACGAATTGGAAGTTGCTGCTAATGCTGGGATGCTCGGAAGTTTGGATGCTAACAGAGGAGATTATCAAAATGGTTGGGACACCGATCAATTCCCTAATAATCTACAAGAAACTACTGAAGCCATGTTGGTATTCTTAAAAGCTGGTGGTTTACAAGGTGGCGGAATTAATTTTGATGCAAAAATTAGAAGAAATTCAACGGATATGGAAGATGTGTTCCATGCACACATTGGAGGTGCAGATACCTTTGCAAGAGCGTTACTCATTGCAGATAAAATTATGACGTCTTCACCTTATGAAAAATTGAGAAAAGAGCGCTATGCATCTTTTGATTCTGGAAAGGGGAAAGATTTTGAAGAGGGTAAATTATCAATGCAAGATTTGTATAAAATCGCACAAGAGAATGGTGAGCTTCAACTACAAAGTGGCAAGCAAGAGTTGTTCGAAAATATAATTAATCAATATATTTAAAGTTGAAGATCTTTCAGGGTTTTACAACATTAAAGGTCTATATAGGCATAAAAACTAACTAACTAAACTAATTATGGCAACATCAGCAAAATCAGGATATCTTTTAAAACTAACATTAGTCGCCACGCTAGGAGGACTACTTTTTGGGTATGATACAGGAGTCATTTCAGGAACAGTAGGTTCCTTGGATAGCTTTTTTGTAATTCCCAAAGGATTATCAGAAAAAGCTGCAAGTGCTTTTAAAGGTTTTATAGTGTCAAGTGCTTTAATAGGTTGCATTATTGGTGGACTTTTTGGTGGACTCGTTAGTAAAAGGCTGGGCAGGAAAAAAGGATTAATACTTGCGGCAATTTTATTTTTAATATCAGCCCTTGGATCTGCAATGCCTGAGATGTTTATCAAACCAATAGGAGAATTAGATCATACATTCTCTAACATCTTTATTTTTTATAGAATTCTTGGTGGTATAGGTGTGGGATTAGCATCAATGCTATCACCACTATACATTTCAGAAATTGCACCAGCTAAGAGTAGAGGTCAATTGGTGTCTTATAATCAACTGGCCATTGTTGGTGGTTTTATGGTGGTTTATTTTGTGAATTATTTTATTTCAAGAGGCGGAGGTTCGGACGCATGGTTAAACGAAGTCGGATGGCGATGGATGTTTGCATCAGAAGTTATTCCCGCTGGATTATTTCTCGGACTTTTATTTTTTGTGCCTGATACACCACGTTCATTAATGCTCAAAAACAAGCCAGAAGAAGCATTAGATGTGCTTATAAAAGTCAATGGACAAAAAGAAGGGAATCGAATATTAGAAGAAATAAAAGGGTCCGTAGTACAACACTCTGGTAAGCTTTTATCTTTTGGGTGGTTGGTGATCATTATTGGGATAACACTATCAATTTTTCAACAGTTTGTTGGAATTAATGTGGTATTATATTATGCGCCAGAAATTTTTAAGAATATAGATCCAAATACAGATGGTGCGTTGTTGCTTACTATTATAGTTGGTATTGTAAACTTTCTATTCACCATAATAGCAATTAGAACCGTAGATAATTATGGTAGAAAACCATTGATGATCATTGGTGCCTTGGGAATGTCCATAGCCATGTTTTCATTAGGATTTGTGTTTTACGGTGGCGCAACGGGTTATTTAGCCTTGGCATGTATGATGCTTTATGTAGCAAGTTTTGCTATGAGTTGGGGACCTATAACTTGGGTTTTACTGTCAGAAATATTTCCTAATAAAATTAGAGGTAAAGCCATGGCAATAGCTGTAGCAGCACAGTGGATATCTAATTATTTAGTATCGTTGACATTCCCAATGATGGACGATAACACCTATTTAACAGAGCAGTTTAATCATGGGTTTGCTTATTGGATTTATGGTACTATGTCTTTATTAGCTATGATTTTTGTTTGGAAATTAGTTCCTGAAACAAAAGGAAAAGCGCTGGAAGAAATGGAAGGTCTATGGGAAAAATAAGACCATAAATTATTAAAATGAATGCGTAGTACTTCTATTTTTTTAAATTATTTTCTATTACATATTAGAGCATGTTGTTGTTAATTTTTAGTATCAATAATGATACTAAAAAACTCCAATAAGTGATTAGTGTTTTAGTTAGTAATAATTAAAAAAATAGGCGATTTAATTTGAATTTTAAATAACTAATCTGAACAATCCAGAGAGTCTAAAGCATAAAGATGTTAAATGTAACCAGAATCTATGTAAAAAGTAGGTTTGGCAGTATAGTACAGGATAGTGATAAATAATGTTATTCATATTATTGTTAACATATCATTATGATTTGTCTTTAGTGCGTTAAAGTTTAATTATTTTGGTAAATGATGACTAACTATAATGTTGAAACTTAAACTGAATATGAAACAAAAATTAAAAAAGCAATTTCCTGTTTCTGGGTTTGCATTACTACTGGCAATCGTGTTTTCCAGTTTTACTGCGATTAATTTAGAGGCTCAAGATAGGGTTTCTGGCGTTGTGATAGATGCTAGTGGGATGCCAATACCAGGTGTAAGTGTAGTGCAAAAAGGAACTACCAATGGTGCATCAACAGATTTTGATGGAAAATATTCGTTTGAATTAACTTTGGGTGAAGAAATTTTAATATTCTCTTATGTAGGTTTTAAAACACAGGAAATTCAAATTAATGGTAGAACAACCATCGATATAGTCTTGGAAGAGGATGTCTCCGCTTTAGATGAGGTAGTCGTTATTGGTTATGGTACCCAGAAAAAAGAGAGTGTAGTAGCCGCTATTACACAGATAAAAGGTGAGGAATTGATGGAAAGGAATCTTGGTATAGCTAATGTTGAACAAGCATTGCAAGGAAATTTACCAGGTGTTACCGCTATACAAGGTAGTGGTGTTCCTGGTGAAGATAATATTAGGATTTTTATTCGTGGTCGAAGTTCATGGAATGGTAATGGCGACCCTCTTGTACTTGTAGATGGTGTTAAGAGGTCAATGAACGATATAGATATGAACGATATCGAAAATTTATCGGTGCTTAAAGATGCTTCTGCTACGGCGGTTTTTGGTGTAGAAGGTGCTAATGGGGTAATTTTAATTACCACTAAGCGAGGTCAAACAGGAAAAGCGCAACTGTCGCTAAATGTTAACACAACCATTAAAACCGTTTCTCAGTTACCAAATAAATTAGATTCTTATGATGCTTTATTAGAAGCAAATAGTGCTATTTTAAGAGGAATAGCTCAATCTCCAAATACATGGAATAATTATACGCCACTAGATATTGTAGATAGATATCGTAATCCTGCTAGTTTAGAGGAAAGTTATATTTATCCTAATGTCGATTGGGAAGATGAATTATTGAAAGATTTCGCACAAGATTATAGAATTAACTTGTCTATACGTGGTGGTAATAAAACGGCTAAATATTTTGGGAGTTTAGCTTATCAAACAGTAGAAGATATTTTTGATGGAGGAAGATACGATAGTGGAAGAGGCTATTTCGGTGAGTATCGATATGATAGATTTAACTTTAGAAGTAATATCGATTTTAATATTACAAAGACTACGGAGTTGTCCGTTAATCTTGCTGGCTTTTATGGTATTAGAGAGACGCCTGGTAGCTTAGGTAATGTAACTAATGGACTTTACCTAATAGCGCCAAGTCTTTACACACCGGTATATCCAGATGGGTTGTATGGACATCCTTTTAGTTATTTTAATGTCTACAATAACCCTTTTGTTACTTTATCTGCTAATGGTTACAGTCAATTTAGAACCTTTCAAGTCAATACTGATTTTATACTAAAACAAAAATTAGATTTTATAACAGAAGGCCTGTCGTTTCAAGGACGATTTTCTCTAGATAATACTCAAAGAAGTAGACAAAACTTAAATGATGGAGGTTTAGGAGGTGTAATTTTTAGGATATACGATGGCGATATAGAGAACATTGAGCCTCTAGAAGATGAAGATACGCGATTTGGTTATGTTCAACCACCATGGACTTTAGGAAATTCACAAGTAGAGGATAACACACGAAGACGAAGAATGGTTTATGATGCTTCATTGAATTATAATAGAACTTTTGATGAAAAGCATAACATAACTGGTCTATTTTTAGTGAGAAGACAGGAGGCTGCAAATGGTACTGGGATTTTCGCTTTTCCAACATACCGTGAAGACTGGGTAGGAAGAGTTACTTATAATTACGATTCTAGATACTTTTTAGATATTAACGGTGCTTACAATGGCTCTGAACAATTTGGTCCGGGATTTCGTTTCGACTTATTCCCATCTCTTGCATTGGGTTGGACAGTCTCAAACGAAGCCTTTATGGAAAATATAGATTGGTTAAATTTACTTAAATTTAGAGGGTCTTATGGTATTGTTGGTGATGATACTTTTATCACGACTGATGAAGCAGCAAGATGGACTTATATTACGCAATGGGAGTCTGGTGATTCTGCATTTTTAGTACCAAGTGATTATCAAGGAAATTCTCCCTACACGTTTTACAGAGAAACTCTTGTTGGAAATCCAAACCTTCAGTGGGAGTCAGCTGTTAAATATAACATAGGTGCTGAGTTTAATTTATTTAATGGTTTGTTAACCGGTGAGGTAGATTATTTTGCAGAAGATCGCGATAATATTGTAATTGCTAATAGTCAAACTACACCAGATTTTGTGGGAGCAACCCCTCCGTATGTTAATAGAGGTGTCGTTGAGGTAAGGGGTTATGAGATTGTTCTTGGTTCAAGTTATACTTTTGATAACGGTTTAACGCTATCTGGTGATTTTAATTTTACACAAGCTATAGATAAAGTAATTGTAAGAGATGACCCAGAATTGAGGGCTGCTTATCTTAATGCTGCTGGTTTTAATATTGGTCAAGGAAGAACAGGGATTCCTGCAGGTATATTGACTAATTGGGACGATATTTATAGTTCAACTCCGCTAAATGAAAATCAAAGTACTGTACGTCCTGGGTATTATGATCTTGTAGATTTTGACGGAGATGGTGTTTATAATTCTAATTTCGATAATGCACCTTTCGGTTATCCAAATCAACCTCAAAGAACTTGGGGCCTTACTTTGGGTGCACGATACAAAGGTTTTAGTATTTCAGGGCAGTTGTATGGTACCCAAAATGCGTCTAGATTGTTCAGTAACCAAACTTTTAGTAATTCAACACCGTTAATCTTTGAGCAAGATTTAGATTATTGGACCGTGGATACGCCAAATAATACAGATACTCAACCATCTTTTGGAGTTCCAGGAGCAGCAAATCCTAGAGATAATTGGTTAGATGCGTCATTAACAAGGCTTAGGGCAGTTACTTTATCTTATGATATACCAAGAGAGACCTGTGAAAAACTTGGACTGAAAAAACTTCAATTCTTTGCAAATGGGAATAACCTGTTTTTATGGTCTAATTTGCCCGATGATAGAGAGTTCAACAGAGATGGAGGAGGACAATCAAGAGGAGATTACCCTACCTTAAGAACATTTAACTTTGGTTTTAGTATGAATTTTTAAAAAAAAGAAATTATGAAAAATTATAAAGTAAAACTATTAATAATCTTAGGATTAGTATTCCCATTTTCATGCGAGGATTATTTAGATGTGGCGCCAGATGCTGTCATAGATGAAGAGGTTGTTTTTTCCACCTTTAATAATGCGCAAGGTTTTGTTGAAGAAATGTATGCCTTGGTGGTGTCATATGAACAACAGACGCATACCTTTCAAGACTTTCTTTTGGGAGATGATGGATTTGTTGATAGACCTACAAAAGCAAGTGGTGACATTGATGCCGGAAGATTCAATGATGTTATAAGAGATAATTTTTGTTACTTAAATAACCATTATAATGCTGATTATGGATCTACAGGGACTAACTCCGCTAATGTCGCAAACACTAATGCGTTTAATAGACAAAGACCAGGGTTATATGATGGAAGCTTACGCGGTATCCGTAAGGCTAATATTGTAATCGAGAATGTTGAGAATAGGGATTTAATGGTAAATGCAACTCAAGCAGAAAAAGATGTTATTCTTGGACAAGCTTATTTTTTTAGAGCATTTTTCCATAATGAGATTATGAAATTTTGGGGACGTTATCCATATATTGATAGAGTTATAATAGATGATTTTAGAATACCACGTCCAGAGACCTACAAAGAAGTTGCTTTACGTGCTAATGAAGACTATATAAAAGCCATTCAATTATTGCCTGTAAATTGGGACCTTGAGCCTTATGGACAACTTACGCAAGGCGAAAATAGAGGTAGGCTTACTAAAGGTACAGCATATGCTTTTCAAGGCAAAAACTTGCTTTTAGCAGCAAGTCCATTAATGAAAGGTAACAATGTAAGTATAAATACATATGACTATGATACAGAGTTATGTGATATGGCTGTTGAAGCTTTTTCTGGAATTCTTCAATTAGCCGACCAAGGCCGTTATGCCTTAGCGTCTTGGGAAAACTACGATGATGTGTTTTGGAGATCACCTGCACCTGGTACATGGCCGGGAAGTACAGAATTTATATTTTCTGCAACTGGTGGTAGTCGAGGACAAGCCACAAGATTCATGGCATCAGGAGTAAATAGAGCGATTCATACCACTTCTGCTGGATATGAAGTTATTAGTCCTACACATAATTTTATTCACAACAATTTTGGTATGGCTAATGGACTGTCTATAGAAGATGATCTTAGTGGTAATTTTGGCCCACCAACGTACGACCCTACTCAGCCTTTTGAAAACCGTGATCCACGTTTTTATAGATGGCATATTATCGATGGACAAATTATAGATCCCGGAGCTGGAGATCCAAATCATGTAGCTGCTCAACTTTGGTTTGAAAATTCCAGTCAAAAAGGTTTCCACCGCAGTACTGGTGCTGAAAACATCAAAATAGTAAATAATACAGGGTATATGTGGACAAAATTTTACCCTAAAGTTGATGGTAAGTATCATACTAGATGGAATCCTATTATAGATCAATACGTTGGAGTACGAATGCATATGAGACTAACAGATGTTTATTTAATGTATGCTGAAGCATTACATGCCTCTAGGGGTGCAACAGCAGTTCCTAGTTCTTATGGGTTGTCGGCTGAGGGCGCTATTAATTTATTGCGTAATAGAGCTGGTATACCTAATGTACACCCTAATATAGTTGGAGATAACAACAAGTTCATGGATGAATTAAGAAGAGAAAGATCGGTTGAATTAAGTTATGAAGCACACCGATGGGTCGATATTAGACGATGGGGAGTAGCTCATTTAGATAAATATAGAAGAAAATTAGCCTTAGATTTTCCTCAAGACAGAAGTAATTTCACAGAAACACTTCTTGTAGACAGAATTTGTGAGTTCCCTCAGCATTATTGGTTACCATTTCCCGCTGAACAAACACAAATTTACGAAGGCTTCCCTCAAAATCCAGGATGGTAGAGGTAGTCTTTTACAAATTCGTTATAATTAATTTAAAGAAAAAAATGAAGATTGATAAATTATCTAGGTTGCTTACTTTATTAAGCATAATGCTGTTTTGCATATGCAATGTTGCAATGGCTCAAACAAATGATAAACAAGTAATTGCAAATGTGGTTGATGAGCAAGGTAACCCCATAGAAGGAGTTAATGTTTCTAGCCCAAGTGGAAATAAGACATCTTCGGATGTTAATGGACAGTTTAAAATTGCATTATTAGATGATGAGTCCGTTTTACTTGAAAAAAAGGGCTATATATCAGCCATTATTACTATGTCTGATTTAACTGATAATATTATCATGAAAAAATCTCCTTTTCTCGCTTCGGAAGATGACGAATTAAAAATGGGAGTTGCCACTAAATACAGGCGTAATATTGTTGGTGCAGTATCTTCAATTAACACGAAAGACCGATTAACTTATGACAATACCCAAGTGGTTAGAGATTATATTAACGGATTGATGTTAGGGGTTAGAGGTTCTGATAATATTAGAGGTATAGGAGGTGTAGGCGATGCTGTTTTTGTTATTGATGGTGTCATTGGTCGTGATCCTAATATCCTAAATATGGAAGAGGTAGAGCAGATAACTGTACTTAGAGATGCTAATTCTGTCGCCCTCTATGGTAGTCAAGGAAGAAATGGTGTTATTGTTATTAATACCAAACGTGGAGAAGCTAATAAAAAAGAAGTTAACGTAAATATTCGTTCTGGTATTAGAACACCCATCTCTTTGCCTAATTATTTAGGTTCAGCGGCGTATATGACACTTTTTAATGAAGCAAGAAATAATGACGGGTTAGATAATTTTTATAGTCCAGCACTTATCCAGGAGTTTAGAACAAGTTCTAATATTTATAAAAATCCAGATGTAGACCTTTATTCTAAGGAATACGTTCAACGTTTAGTCAATTTCACAAATGTTATAGCTGAATTTTCAGGTGGTAATGATAAAAATCAATATTATGTTAACGCAGGATGGAATAGTGAGGGAGCATGGGTGGATATTAATGAAGATATAAATGCAGGAACTAACCGTTTTAATATAAGAGGTAACTTGGATTTTAAAATAAACGATTGGATTACAAGCAGTCTTGATGGAATTGCAGTTATAAGCAAAACTAGAGGGTCTAGAGCCGATTTATTAAGCGCAGGTACTACGTTCAGACCAAACGCTTATTCACCATTATTACCTGTTGATTTAATAGATACAAGCGACCCTACAGTTGCAGGACAATTACAAGCAGCAAACATCTTTGATGGGTTTCTTTTAGGTTCAACTCAACAGTTTGGGTCAGATGCACCCATAGCTTTAGCTATTGGAGGTGGTTATCGAGATACCGTTTTTCGTTCTACGCAGTTTAACAACACAATCAATTTTAATTTAGATAGGATAGCAAAAGGTTTATCAGCTAAAACCTATGTTAGTTTTGATTTTTTTGATTCTTATAATTTATCTATAGAGAACCAATTTAAAACCTATGAACCAATTTGGGATGGTGACCGTATAACAGGTCTTAATGTTTTTGGTGAAGATAGACAAGATCAAAGACAAGAGACTACTACCAATGGTTTTTTATCCCGATTTGGTTTTTATGGACTTATAAACTATGATACTACTTTTGCCAAGGACTATTCTTTAAATACCACTTTATTGGGTTTTTATAATTCACAAAGGCGAAATGATGTTATTCAAACAGATGTTAATGCGCACTTAGGCTTTCAAACGGCTTTTGATTACAAAAAGAAACTATTTTTTGATTTTACAGGAACCTATGTCAATTCAATAAAACTACCGAAAGGAAATAGAGGAGCATTTTCACCAACGTCAGGTATAGCTTACATTATAAGTGAAGAACCTTTTTTGAAGAATAGTAAATTTATTAATTACCTTAAGTTAAAAGCGTCTGGTGGTGTTTTAAAGTCAGATCGAGGTATTACTGCTCTTAATGCTGGAGGTACTGTTGATAATGATGCTAGCGCTTACTATTTATATGATGTAAACTATTCTTTTGGCAATAATGTTAGTTGGGCGGATGGTAATACTAATCGAAGAATAGATATTACACAAGGAGAAAATCTTGATTTAACATTTGAAGAACGTATAGACTTAAATTTAGGTTTCGAAACGTATGTGATGAATTCTCTTTGGATAGAAGCTAACTATTTTAAAACAGAATTAGACAAACAAATAACATTTATTCAAGATCAATACCCGTCTTTTTATGATACGTTTAGACCATATAATAATTTCAATAAGAATTTATACACTGGTTTCGAAATCGGTATGAATTTTAATAAAACTTATAAAGATTTGTCAATTACTTTAGGTGCAAATGTGCTATATAGCCAAACTGAAAGGTCCATAAGATCTGAAGTATTTGCTGAAGATTATCTACAAACACAAGGAAGAGAGATTTCTACAATTTTTGGATTAGTTGACCAAGGTTTTTATGCTGAAGCAGATTTTGATACAGATGGTAATTTAAATGCTGGTTTACCTGTTCCTCAATTTGGTAATGTTCAACCTGGAGATATAAAATACGAGGATCTAAATGGGGATAATATTATAGATAATGATGACAGAAGAGCAATCGGGCAATCTAGTAATCCATGGACTTATGCGCTAAACCTTAACTTAAATTATAAAAGATTCAACTTATTTATTTTGGGTGTAGGTCAATCAGGAGCTCATGGTAATAAGTTAAATAGTAGTTTTAACGAATATTATTCAGTAGATGGGGCGGATAAATATTCAGAAGTCGTTCTTGGACGATGGACACCACAAACAGCAAGTACGGCAACATTTCCAAGATTATCAGCACAAACAAATCAAAATAATTTTAGACAATCTACATTTTGGCTTTTCGACACAAGTTACTTTAACATTAACCGCGCACAGTTAACATATGAATTTGAGGATGCTCTTTGTAAAGATTTAGGCATGGACAATTTTAGTCTAAATCTGTCTGGAACTAATTTGTTTGAAATAGGTAAAAATAAAGATATTCGTAGGTTAAGAATAGGCAGTACACCACTATCTAGATCTTTTACTTTAGGTATAAGAGCATCCTTTTAAGATAATTAGAAAATTAAGATAAATAAAATGAAGAATTTAATAAAATTTATAATGGTTATGTCGGTTTTAACCGGCATGATTTCTTGTGATCTTGATCCTATTGAAGAAAATAGGTTGGATTTTGATTTTATTCTCACGAATCCAAATGCAGCAGAAGGTGTATTATTAAATGGATATGCGGGTTTAGTGAATCAATATTCATTTTCTGAAGCAGCTACAGATGATGCTGTTAATAATATTTTAAATAACAACTTTAAAAGAATGGCGCTTGGTGAGTTAAATGCACAATTTAACCCTGCAGCCCGTTGGGGTAGTTTTGAACGTGTATTCTGGGTAAACAGATTCTTAGACGTTATTGATACAGGAGAAACACAATGGAGCAGAGACACATTAATTAACACAATGTTTGAAATGCGCATGAAGGGAGAGGCCTTGGCATTAAGAGGATTACATCATTATTATGTACTTCAAGCGCATGCTGGTATTGGACAATCTGGACAACTACTAGGTATTCCATACTATACTGAGTTTATTGAACCTGATGGTAACTTTAATGTACCGCGTTTATCATTTGAAGCTTCTGTTCAGGCTATTATGGCAGATTTTGATGAAGCACTTAATTTATTACCAACAGATTATGGTTTAAGCGCAGGACAAGTAGATCCGTGGTATTCAGAATTAGAAAACTTTGATTTTGATAAATATGGAATAGTAAATGACAACTTTTTTGATTTGCGTATTTCTGGGAGAATTGTAAGAGCATTAAAAGCACGTTTGGCACTTTTTGCTGCGAGCCCATCATTTTTAGATAGTCAAAGCTATTATGATATGGCAGCAACTAATGCCGCTCAAATTTTAAATACTATTGGTGGTACTGCAGGTTTAGATCCAACAGGTAATGAGTTTTATATATCTGATGACAATATTCAGAGTAGTGAATCACTTTGGCGCGGTTCTATTGGGGGTAATACTTTTAATTATGAAGAACGTATGTTTCCACCTTCAATTAATGGAAATGGTGAAATTAATCCAACACATAACTTTGTAATGGCATTTCCAATGCAAGATGGTTTTCCTGCAACCGAGGCTAATGGTTTTGACCCTCAAAACCCTTATAACAATAGAGACCCAAGATTAGAAAAATATGTTATTGTTAATGGTGCTTCCTTTGGAGCTGGTGGTGATATAATTAATACCGGTGTTGGTGGAGGAAATGATAGGTTAGATTCTATTCCTGAGCAGTCTACAACTACTGGATATTACCTTAAAAAGTTATTACGTCCAGATGTTCTTATTAATGATAATGGAACTGCTCAAGGTCAGAGCCATGCTAATGTGTATTTTAGATATACTGAATTGTTTTTAATATTGGCTGAAGCAGCTAATGAAATTGGTGGTCCTGACAACCCAGTTGATGGTATTACTGCTCGTGATGTGATTGCAGCAATACGCAATAGAGCAGGAATTACGCAACCAGATAATTACTTAGCATCTATTGCATCTCAAGAGGATATGCGAGAGCTTATTAGAAATGAACGCCGTATAGAGCTAAGTTTTGAAGGACATAGGTTCTGGGATATGAGAAGATGGGGATTACCATTAAATGGACCAGCTAAAGGTTATTTTTTCGACGGAAATAATTATGCTGAGTTACCATCTGTGGAAGTTAGAAATTTTCAACCATTTGCTACTTATATGCCTATTCCAAATTCGGAGATTTTAAAATTTTCTGAACTTGAGCAAAATATGGGCTGGTAGAATAAATTTGTATATTTAAAAAGATTAAAAAATTTTGACATGAAAATAAAATATTTAATAATATGCGCAATTGCCTTTAGCGTAATGGCCTGCGAGAATCAGGAAAATGATTTTGACGACTTTGGCTCAACTTCAGTGTATTTTCCGTTTCAAACGCCCGTAAGAACATTAATTCAGGGTAAGTATGATTTGGGTTTTAACGAAAACGATAATAATGGACGATTTGAAATTGGTGTCATCATGTCAGGAGTTTACAATAATGATAAAGACCGAAGAGTACATTTTGAGTTAGCCCCTGATTTAATAGATGCAGCTGCTCTAGGTGTAGATACTGTAAATGTTAAGATCTTGCCAGCTTCTTACTATACCATTGAACAGGAAAGCCCAGTAACAATTCCTTCGGGTTCTATAGATGGACGCATTCCGGTGCAGCTTTCAGATGCTTTCTTTGACGATCCACTGTCATTTGCAGAGTTTGAAGAAGTGCATTATGTAATCCCATTAAGAATTACAGATTTTGAAGAACTAGATTCGCTTTTAACAGGTGTTCCTTTGGTTGACAATCCTATTAAAATAAGAGATGAAGACTGGGATCCCTTACCAAAAGATTATACGCTTTTCGGTATTAAATTTATCAATAAATATGATGGTATATATTTAAGACGTGGTGAGGATGCAGCTACGGGATTTAACGAATCAGTAACAGTTTTTGAAAATGGAGATCCCACAGAAACAGTATCAGAGAACATTGAAGGCTCTACAGTTTATAGAGCAGATTTTGTTGTACAAGATGAACTTCTTCCATTAGCAACTTCAGGAAGGAGTGAAGTAACTACCACTATTGACGTTCGACGACCTGGTATTGCTACTGATGTTCAGTTGTCTTTACGATTGACATTTAACGGTAATGAAGAAATTACTGTTTCCAATGCTGATCCGGATAGCAATATTGTCGTAACGGGCACAGGCAGCTTTGTAGAAGATGGAGATGAATGGGGAGGAGAAAGTAGAGACGTAATTTACTTAGATTTTCAGTATTTAGAACAAGATGTTGAAGTAACTGAGGTAAGGTCATTTGGTACATTAATATCAACAACAACATCAACATTTGAATTAATGCATCAGGTAAATGATACAATTGTTATTAGAGACAGAAACGTGAGATTTGAAGAATTTGTAGTTGATTTAACAGTGGACTAAAAGTTCTTTGTATTTGGTCATTAGACTCTAATTTTAACTAAGTAGTTATAAGTATAATTCAAACCCTTCATTATAAGCTATATAATGAAGGGTTTCTTAATAAACCTTATCTTATACCAATCATCAATTTCTATTACAGTAATTTAAAATGGCAAATGGTATTAACTAAAAATAATTTCAAGTGAGAAAATTTCAATTCATTACAACAATAATCAGTTGCATTCTTATTAGTCTAGTTTTATATTCTTGTAAGGAGCAAAAAGAAGACATACCGTGGACAAATCTTATTAATAACAATTCCTTAGAGGGATGGAATATTAAAGGCGGTGAAGCAAAGTATATAGTTGAAGACGGAGTCGTTATAGGAACAACAGCCGCTAATACACCAAATACATTTTTAACTACTAATGAAATGTATGGAGATTTTATTTTTGAAATTGATTTTAAAGTCGATTCCACCATGAATTCAGGGATTCAGATTCGTAGTAATAGTGTGCCATATTACAGAGATGGAATGGTTCATGGGTATCAAGTAGAGATAGACCCATCAAAGCGTGCATGGAGTGGTGGGATTTATGATGAAAAACGACGTAAATGGCTACATACTCTAGAGAATAATCCAGAAGCGCAAAAGGCCTTTAAACAAAATGAATGGAATCACTACAGGGTTGAAGCCATAGGCAATACTATAAAAACTTGGATTAATAGTATTCCTGCATCTTATTTAATTGACGATAAAACGGCAAGCGGCTTTTTTGGCTTACAAGTCCACTCTATTGGTAAAAGCAAGGACAAAATCGGTAAGCAAGTGATGTGGAAGAATGCTAAGATTTTGACTGAGAATCTTTCTCAATATACTACAGAATCACCTTTAAAACCTATAATTACAAAAAACAACTTAACGGTTAACGAACAAAAATCAGGTTGGAAAATGCTTTGGGATGGTAAAACCACCAACGGATGGCGAGGTGCTAAACTAGAGGCATTCCCAGATAAAGGTTGGGTCATGGAAAATGGAGAGCTTATTGTCTTAGCATCAGGAGGCGGAGAATCTGAAGCGGGTGGTGATATCGTAACAACTCAAGATTACGATAATTTCGAACTGCTAGTCGATTTTAAATTAACACCTGGTGCTAATAGTGGCATTAAATACTATGTAGATACCGAAATTAATAAAGGTCCAGGTTCATCAATTGGTTTAGAGTATCAAATCTTAGATGATGAACGTCACGAAGATGCTAAAAGGGGGTCTCATAAAGGCAGTAGAACCGTATGTTCTTTATACGATTTAATTCAAGCAAATACTGACAAACCCATCAAACCCATCGGAGAATGGAATACAGCCTACATAAAGTCTATTGATAATCATGTAGAACATTGGATTAACGATGTCAAAGTTTTAGAGTATGAGCGAGGAAGTGATGACTTTTTAAAATTAGTTTCAGAAAGTAAATACGAGAAGTGGCCAAATTTTGGAACTTTAGAAAAAGGACAGATTTTATTGCAAGACCATGGTGATAGGGTAGCATTTAGAAATATTAAAATTAAAGTTCCAAAAGCAAAAAACGAGTAAGATGGGAAATAACCGTAGAGATTTTATTAAAAAGACAACTGTAGCAGCAATTGGAGTTAGTTTAACAGGTGGTGTTAATGCCATGTCTGCTAGAAGTTATGGGAATATTATCGGCGCAAACGATCGCTTAAACGTTGCCATTGCTGGTTTGGGAAGACGTTTAAATGCGTTTAAGTCTCCAATAGCTTCAAAGGAAAGTAATGCCAAATTACTCTACTTATGTGATGTTATGGAAAACCAACGTTCAAAGGCCTTAAAAGGGTTTAGAGAACACATCGATTATGACCCTGCTTTGGAGAATGATATTAGAAAAGTATTAGACGATAAAAATGTAGATGTCCTAATAAATGCCACACCGGACCATTGGCATACACCAGGTTCAATCATGGCAATGAAAGCGGGTAAGCATGTATACGTCGAAAAACCTTGTAGTCATAACATGTATGAGAATGAACAGCTTGTGCAAGCAGCCAAGCATTTTAATAAAGTGGTTCAAATGGGTAACCAACAACGTTCTTCAGGTCATACCAGAGAAATTATAAGAGAAATCCATAATGGAGTCATAGGTAAACCTTACAAGGCTGTTGCATTTTATAATAATGGACGAGGTAAAGTACCTGTTCAGAAAAGTGCCGCCATACCAGAAGGTTTAGATTGGGATTTGTGGCAAGGGCCAGCACCAAGACGAGATTATACCTCTGAGACTTGGAACTACAATTGGCATTGGTATGGTTGGGACTATGGAACAGCCGAAGCTGGTAATAATGGAACTCATGAGTTGGATGTAGCACGTTGGGCTTTACAGGTCGATTTTCCGCAGCATGTATATGTAGAAGCAGAAAAACGTCATTTTTTAGAGGATGGTTGGGAAATGTACGATGATATGGAGGCAATGTTTAAGTTTGCCGACAATAAAGTGATTAAATGGGACGGAAAATCTAGAAATAGTTATAGCACCTATGGAACCGGCAGAGGCACCGTGATTTATGGTACAGAAGGCTCTGTATTTGTAGATAGAGGTAAGTATCTATTATACGATCGTAAAGGCAAGGTAGTAAAAGAGTATAATTCAGCATCAAAAGAAGCAGGAAACGCTTTAGGTGGTGGTGGAGATATGTCAACAAAACATGTTCAAAATTTGTTTGATTCTATTAGAGGTAAAGCCAAACTAACAGCTCCAATTGATGATGCCAGTAAAAGTATGGCTATGGTGCATTATGCCAATATTGCTTACAGAATTAATGATGGATTTGATATTGATGATAAAACAGGTAAAATGTACAACAGAGAAGCCATGAAGTTGTGGACTAGAACTTACGAACCAGGCTGGGAACCTAAACTATAAAATTTGAAAAGACGCGCATTTATTAAGAAAACGACTGTGGCAACTGCAGGTATAGCTGGTACTTCATATTTATATGGGAATATACTATCTAATATAAATGCTAATACAACTATTAATATTGGTGTTATTGGTACAGGAGTTCGAGGAAGTGGACTCATGTCAATGATTAACGGAATTGACCATGTAAATGTAATTGCTGGTTGCGACGTTTTACCATTTAGATTAAATAAAGGTTTAGCCAAAGCGAATTCAAAACCCAAAGGCTATTCAGATTACCGAAAGCTACTGGATAATAAGGATATCGATGCTGTCATTGTCGCAACACCTTTTAATACCCATTCTAAGATTACAATTGATGCACTCGATGCAGGCAAGCATGTATTTTGCGAAAAGACATTGGCTAAAGGTTATGACGGCATTCGTGATTTGGTGAATAAAGCAAAGCACTCTAAAAACATATTTCAAACAGGGCATCAATATCATAGTTCAAGGCTTTATACGCATGTTGTTGATTTAATTAAAGAGGGAAAAGTTGGGGATATTACTGCATTTGAATGTCAATGGAATAGGCATGGCAATTGGAGAAGACCAGTTCCTGATCCAAAGTTCGAAAAAGCAATAAATTGGAGAATGTACCGAGAATTTTCTGGAGGACTTACCGCCGAATTAGGCTCGCACCAAATCGATTTTGTCAATTGGGTACTTAATGAAACCCCAAATCAAGTGATGGGTATCGGAGGTGTTGATTACTGGAAAGATGGAAGAGAAACGTATGATAATGTACATCTTATATATAGCTACCCAAATGGAGTTAAAGCGAATTTCACTTACTTAACTAGTAATGCTAAAGATGGTTACCAAATAAAGGTCATTGGTGATAAGGGCACCATAATCATTGATATGAAAAATGCATGGTTTTATCCAGAGGGTAAAAAGAAGAATAAAGTTCTTGGAGATGTAGATGGTGTAAGCGGAGCTACCGTTCAATGGGATAAAGATAAAGGCTATAAAATTGATGTTGAGCATTTAGATCCAAGTAAACAGGCATTACTTGATTTTAAGTCGTCAATAACGAATAATAAAATTCCTGAATCAAACGTTGTGACTGGTGCAAAAGCTGCCGTCTGTGTTCAAATGGGACTTGATGCTATGTATAAGAATGATATTGTTAAATGGGATGAGACCTTATTTAAAAATAGTTAATTAAAAATGAATTTCAGGTTTTTTTTACTTCTTTTTTTTCTTTGTAGTGCATTGTTAAATGCACAAATAGAGTTGCCATCATTTTTTGGAGACAATATGGTTTTACAACAAAATGGGCAGGTTCCAATTTGGGGTAAGGATGTTCCTGGGACTGCAATACGTATAAACTCAAGTTGGGGGAAAAGTGTTACAGTTGTTGTAGATAAAAACGGATTTTGGTATGCCAAAATTAAGACAAAAACGGCTTCTTTTAATAAAGAAACCTTAGAGATTATAGGAAGTGCCACGGTAAAAATAAAAAATATTCTTATCGGAGAAGTTTGGCTCTGTTCGGGCCAATCCAATATGGAAATGCCTATGAAAGGTTTAGGTAAATCCAAGGTTTTAAATGCTGAAGAGTATCTTGATAATTCAACTAATGAATTTATTAGGTTATTCAACAATCAAAGGACCGCAAGTGTTTCTCCAAGTTTTGATGTTAATGGTGAATGGGAAGTATCAAATAAAGCGTCCGCGCATTCATTCAGTGCAATTGGATATATTTTTGGAGTAAAATTATTTGAACAACTCAATGTCCCTATCGGAATTATTGAATCTGCTTGGGGAGGTACAAGAATAGAATGTTGGATGCCAAAGGAAAAATTATTAGAGTATGAAGACGTAAAATTTTCAAAAACTTTACCTGTAGAACAGAATAAACAAAAGAAACCTTCTTTTCTTTATAATGCCATGATTTATCCTTTTAAAGACTTTAAAATCAAAGGATTTCTTTGGTATCAAGGAGAGTCAAATAGAACTAATCCGTTGCCTTATAAGAACTACATGAAAGATTTAATTTCTTCATGGAGGCATCAATGGAAAGATAATAAATTACCCTTCTATTTTGTGCAAATAGCACCTTTCGACTATGCCATCCATAAAAATGCTCCAGGAATGGGAGCTAATTTAATTCGTGAGGCTCAATTGAAAATTTCCCAAGAAATATCAAATACTGGAATGGTTGTAAGCACCGATGCTGGAGACTGTAATGATATTCACCCTTCAAAAAAAGAGATAGTAGCTAAAAGGTTAGCAAATATGGCACTTACGAATCAGTATAAATTAAAGGATTTGAAATACAGAAGTCCAGAGTTTCGCTCAATGTCGGTTGAAAAAAATAAGTCAGTAGTGCTTTCTTTTAACTTTTACGATAATGATATTTTCATAGAAAATAAAAATATCAAAGGTTTTGAGGTTGCTGGTTCAGACAATATCTTTTATGAGGCACGCGCCATTACAGACAAGAACAATAAGAAGATAATTCTACATAGTCAAAATGTTGCTAAGCCAATTGCCGTTAGGTATGGTTTTGAAGATTGTTTTGAAAACAACTTAATGACTAAATCAGGATGGCCTGTTTCTGTTTTTAGAACTGACGATTGGTAAGGATTTTTCTAATATTTAAAATTAGCAAGCTTTCAGGACACAGCAGGACAGAATTTACTTTGCGAAATTTTATTTTTAGCTACTTTGATTTAAGAGTACAATAATCGTAAATACAACAACTTGATTTAAGATCACCTCCTATGCGAAAAAAGAGTTTTTTAATCCTAATTACCGGCATTTTATATGCTTTGAGCCCATTAAATGCGCAACAAAAGAATGGTAACGAAAAGCCTAATATAATATTTATTCTTACAGACGATCAGCGTTTTGACGCAATCGGCTATGCTGGGAATAAGTTTGTTGAAACTCCTGAAATGGACAATTTAGCTAAGTCAGGAACGTACTTCAATAATGCCATAGTAACAACACCAATTTGTGCGGCAAGTAGAGCGAGTATTTTAACGGGTTTGCATGAGCGCGCTCATAACTTTAACTTTCAAACAGGAAACATTAGAAGCGAATATATGGATGATTCATACCCAACGCTTCTCAAAAATAATGGATATCACACAGGTTTTTATGGTAAGTATGGCGTGCGTTATGATGATTTAGATAAGCAGTTTGACGAGTTTGAATCTTACGACAGAAATAACCGATATAAGGACAGAAGAGGCTATTATTATAAAACACTAGATAATGATACGGTGCATTTAACACGTTATACAGGTCAAAAAGCACTCGATTTTATTGATCATAATGCGACGAATGAAAAGCCATTCTGTCTGTCATTAAGTTTTAGTGCACCTCATGCTCATGATGGAGCTCCAGAACAATATTTCTGGCAGAATACTACAGATAAACTTTTAGAAAACGCAGTGATTCCTGGACCACAACTTGGAGATGATAAATATTTTGATGCGCAACCAGACATTGTAAAGAAAGGATTTAATTGGTTACGTTGGACATGGCGTTACGATACTCCAAAAAAATATCAACACAGTTTAAAAGGCTACTACCGTATGATTTCTGGAATCGATTTAGAAATCAAAAAAATCAGAGCTAAATTAAAAGAAAAAGGACTCGATAAGAATACAGTCATCATAGTTATGGGTGATAATGGTTATTTTTTGGGAGAACGTAAATTGGCTGGAAAATGGTTAATGTATGATAACTCCATTCGTGTGCCACTAATCGTTTTTGATCCTAGAGCAAATACCCATCAAGATGTTAGTGATATGGCACTAAATATTGATGTGCCATCTACAATCGTTGATTTAGCGGGAATAGAAGCTCCGGAAACATGGCAAGGAAAGAGCCTCATGCCTATCGTTAATAAAGAAACAAAAACCATCGATAGAGACACTATTTTAATCGAACATATTTGGGACTTTAGTGAAATTCCTCCAAGTGAAGGTGTTAGAACTAAAAAATGGAAATACTTCAGATATGTTAACGATAAGTCCATTGAAGAGCTCTATGATTTAGAGAAGGATTCACAAGAAATTAAAAATCTTGTTGGTAAGAAGAAATACAAAGACATCTTAGATAACTTAAGAGCTAAAACGGATGAGCTAATCAAAAAAAACAGCAACAAATTTAGAGCTGCACCTACAGATTTAACGGTAGAATTAATAAGAGAGCCAAGTAAAGATGTAAAGATTTTCGATTTAAAACCAGAATTCGGGTGGACAGTCCCTTTAGGTGCAAAATACCAAGGAGCTTATCAAATTTTAGTAGCATCAAATAAGACTGATATTGATAATAATAATGGAAATGTTTGGGATAGTGGTAGAGTGGCATCTATAAAATCTACGGATGTTGAGTATGAAGGTAAAGCTTTAGAAATTGGAAAAACCTATTATTGGAAAGTTAGAATTTGGGATGAAGCCAACAGATTAGTTGACTATGCAGAAGCACAACAGTTTACTACAGGAAAGAGCGATAGTTACATCATTTCAACAGAAAATAAATTCGTTACCACAGAAGTTAAACCAGCAAAGTTTGAAAAAAGAGGTGATTTTTATTTCATTGATTTTGGGAAAGCGGCTTTTGCAACCATGGATTTTACCTATAACGCTAAAACACCGCACACCTTAACCATACATGTAGGTGAAATGGCCGATGATAATGGGAACTTAAATAGAACACCACCTAAAAAAAGTAATATTCGCTATCAAGAAATTAAAGTGGATGTAAAACCTGGTCAGACGAAATACCAGATTAAAGTTCATGAAGACGAACGTAATACCAGAGCGAATAAAGCCGTGCCTTTACCAGACGGTTTTCCACCTCTAGTACCATTTAGATACGCAGAGGTAGAAGGTGCTCAAAACGACCTTAAAGCTGAAGATTTTACGCAATTAGCATTTCATACCTATTGGGATGAAGAAACCAGTAGTTTTGAGAGTAATAACGATATTTTAAATCAAGTTTGGGATTTATGTAAATACTCAATTAAAGCTACCACATTTAATGGGCTTTATGTAGATGGTGATAGAGAACGTATTCCTTATGAAGCTGATGCCTATTTAAATCAATTAAGCCATTATACAACAGATAGAGAGTTTGCCATTGGCAGACGAACTATTGAGTATTTTATGAAGAATCCTACATGGCCAACAGAGTGGCAACAACATGTCCCTTTATTGATTTATGCAGACTACATGTACACAGGTAATACCGAACTTATTGAGCGTTATTACGAACCTTTGAAACATAAATCATTATTCGAATTATCTAATGAGGATGGTCTCATAACATCGACTAAGGTTGATGCGGAATTCATGAAAAAATTAGGTTTCCCAGAGGGTTATAAAAAGCCATTAACGGATATAGTGGATTGGCCTGGAGCGAACTTTAATGGAAGCAAAACTAAAGGGGAACGCGATGGTTTTGTGTTTAAACCTTATAGTACGGTAATTAACTCATTCTTTTATGAGAACATGAAAATCATGGCAGAGTTTGCAAAGATTCTTGGGAAAACACAAGAAGCTTTGGACTTTGAATATAGAGCAGTCAAAGCTAAAAAAGCAGTTAATGAACAGATGTTCGATGCAGAACGTGGTATCTACGTCGATGGTATAGGTACAGACCATGCCTCGCTTCATGCTAATATGATGCCTTTAGCCTTTGGATTAGTTCCAGAAGAGCATTTTGAATCTGTTGTAAATTATGTAAAATCCAGAGGGTTGGCTTGTAGTGTATATGGTGCTCAATTTTTGATGGATGGTTTATATAATGCTGGTGAAGCTGATTACGCACTAGATTTATTAACGGATACCTCTGATAGAAGTTGGTATAATATGGTGAAAATTGGTTCTACGATTACGCTAGAAGCTTGGGACAACAAATACAAGAATAATCTAGATTGGAACCATGCTTGGGGAGCCGTACCTGCAAATGTCATCCCAAGAGGATTATGGGGAATTAAACCTAAAACACCAGGATTTGGTGTGGCAACAATTAAGCCGCAGATGAGCAAATTAAAATCGAGCGAGATAGAAGTACCAACCGTTAGAGGCACAATCAAAGGTAAATACACTTATAACGGAGCCAGATTACAGACCTACGAAATTGAAATTCCAGGAAACATGGTTGCCGAATTTTCTCTAAACGGTTTAGATGGAAAGGACTTAATTCATAATGGAGAAAAAGTACCATCTGCTTTTGAATCTATTAGATTATCACCAGGAAAGCACACGATACAACTAAAAATAAATTCGTTTTAAACAAGCAATGCCAGTAAAATTATTACTGGCATTTTTATCTAATAATGTATGAAAAAATTCTACTTAATATGGATACTGTGTTTTTTTTCATTCTTAAATTGGGGACAAGAACAGCAACTTGCAGCCAACTTAGAAGAATTATCAGAAGTAACAGGAGCTGGTGAAGGAGGTTTATTTTTCGCAGGAACTAAAGATGTCAATTATAGATTTTCACAAAGAATTTCACCTCATGGTGATTGTGTAGATGTTGTAAATGGGTATGCATTTGTGACTTGGTATAAAGGCGGAATGGATACGCGTAACTTAATGTTATCAAGAAAAAATTTAAGCGTGCCAAACTCAAGTTGGGTAACCATAGAGTTTCCACATCAACATGTTGGACAAAATGGAGAGCTTTTAAATGGTACAGGCATTAGAGGCGATTCTCACAATACAGCTGCAATAGGAATTAGTACAATAGACAATACAATTCATATCATATACGATATGCACGCATATACTGCAGCAGCTTTGCCTAATGATTTTTTTAATTATTCTGTCTCATTAGCCAATGCTGCATTTGTTCCAGATGCACAGTTTAATTTGAGTTTATTCAACGCTAAACAGAATTATTTAAAGATCGGACAAGATTATGAAAGGATGACTTATCCTATGATTCATAGAGCAGACGATGGAAGTTTAATAGCTCGATATAGAAAAGGAGGTTCTGGTAATGGAGATATTTTGATGGCGCATTACAATGGAACCGGATGGACTAATAATTGGTTATTCCATGACGGGACGTTACCATTACCAAATAGAAACAATATGTATGGAGGTGAACGGTTTTTAAATGGCAAGTTTTATTCTGGGTTTTCAATAAGATACTCTACTAATAATGATGCAAATACCAGCAATGGCTATATGTTAAATAGTGGACTATATTATGCTTACACCAACGGTATACCACAAAATCAGTCAACGCAGTGGTACGATGTAGATGATAATCCAATTTCTTTACCAATAGTAAATAACATAGACCCAAACTTAGATCCTGTACAAATAGCACAGCCGGGAGATGATTACGGCACGGAAACTAATCCAAGAAGCAATAGTGATCCGGCTTGGACTGTTACTGAGAATGGTGCGATTCATTTTGTACAACGCGTTGATAATAGAAACGTACACTATTATAAGTTGGCTACTGATACTAATTTCTCTAGTAATTTAGATGTTTTGATTCCACACCCATCAGTTCGTGGCGAAATATATAGTTATATGAACCATGTTTTTATGGTGGAATTATTAGGTGGTAAAGTAAATATTAAAACCACTTTAGAAGGAGAAAATGACTGGAAAATTATATATACCAATACGGATGCTATAAATTATTCACATTTTGATGCCTTTGTTGAAGGAGATAAATTGTACGTGTATTTAATGGAAAATACGGGTAATAACACACCAGGCGTCGGCGACAAACGTCCATTATATTTTATGGAATTTACCTTGTCCGAAGAGGATGTGACAGATACCACTGATAATATATCGTTGGAAGCAGAGGACTTTACAACAGCATCAACTGATATTAATATAGGTACAAATCCTGTGGCATCAGGTGGTGAATATATAGATTCGTTTTCGTCAAATCAGTTTATTGAGCACGTATTTGAAGTAACTGAAGCAGGGACTTATGATTTTATTCTTTTTGCTGCAAATAGAAATAGAGATGATTCCATCATGGATATTGAAATTAATGAAACCTTGTTCGATGATGTCTTAATTACCCGAACATTTGACTGGAGTGTGTATTTAGAAACCAGAATTCCAGATATTACGCTGAATCTAGGTTTAAATACCGTAAGATTAACACAGCGAAGATCATTATCAAGTGAACCAGATAAAATTGAATTTGAACTAATAGCACCTCTAAGCATTAATGAATTTGACGCTCAAAATATTTCAGTTTACCCAAATCCTAGTCATGGCGTTTTCAATATAAAATCTAAGATTAATAATCTAGAATATAAATTAGTGAGCTTACATGGTCAAGTTTTGGAAAAAGGAAAAGTGTCTCAAAATATAGTAGATTTTTCTAAGATTGCTAAAGGCCTTTATTTTTTAGAGCTATATAATGAAGCGAATAGGCTTTTCAAAAAAATTGTTATTAAATAGAATACAATGTTCAGGTATATCACAACTTTCTTTTTATGTCTTACATTATTTGATTCTTGTAAATAAAACAACAAATAATACAGGATAGGACAGGACGCTTGCCAAAAGGTCAAATCCTATATTTATTCAATTATAAATCCATTAACTATTTGGATCTAAAGTCACAGCGCATGCATTTAAGGTTTTCATTAGTTGTCTTCTTTTTTTTGTATGCTTTTTCGCTTTACGCTCAAAACCCAATAGTACCCAACAAAGGCTTAAACGACCCTCATATTCATATTTTTAATGATACTGCATATGTCTATGCTTCGCATGATAAATCTATAGAAAATAATAAATTTATTATGGAAGATTGGTGGGTGTGGTCCTCACGAGATTTAGTCAATTGGACAAAACGTAGTGTGCTTCATCCAAAAGACACGTATATAGGAAAGGATTATTCAAGATGTTGGGCAACAGATGCAGCCTATAATAACGGAAAGTACTATTGGTATTTTTCCGAGGGTAACGAGCAAACGGGAGTTGTAGTTGGTGACTCTCCTGTTGGGCCATGGAAAGACCCATTAGGGAAACCGTTATTAACGTCAGATTTAACTCCAACCCACGAGTATGACATGTCCATTTTTGAAGAGAATGGAGAACATTATATCTTTTTTGGAGTATGGGATTATTATGTGGCTAAGCTCAATGACGATATGATAAGTTTGGCAGAAAAGCCAAAAAAAATTATCATAAATAACCCACAAGGACCATATAACAGAGACGGAAAAAATAACGTCATGCCAACGGATGATAAACCATTTGTGCATAAGTATAAGGGAAAATACTATTTATCTTGGGGCTGTTTTTATGCCATATCTGATAATTTATACGGCCCTTATGATTATGTAGATACAATTATCAAGGAAAGTAGTTTTGCAAAAAGTTACGATAGTCCAACTTGGCCAAATGGTTTTTTACAAGGTCGTCATGGTAGTTTTTTCGAATGGCACAACCAATCGTATTTTGTGTATTGCGATATTAGCCAGACAGGAAACAGATGGTTTAGGGATTCCTTTATAAGTTATGTCCATTATAAGGATAATGGTGAAATCGCTACCATAAGAGTAGATGGTGTTGGTGTAGGCCGGTATGATGCAAACAATGGTGCTATTGAAGCTGAAGATTTTTTTAAAGCAAATAATGTCCTTAAACTAGAAAATGTAATAGGTGGTTTTTCTATTGAGTCCAATAAAGTCAATAGTTTTGTCACGTATCCAAATATTCAGAATCTAGATAAAAAAAGTAGTATTGAATTCGAGTTTTTATCCAAGATAGATACTGAAATTGAAGTTAGAGAAAGTAATCCAAGCGGGAAACTTTTGGCGACCTGCAAGTTTGAGTCAAACAACACAAAAGCCTTTAAAACTAAAAGTTTCAATACGAAAGAATTGCACAATGGTCAAACCATATGTTTGGTATTTAAAGCAGCTTCAGTTGAAAATTTAAAAATTAATAGATTTAGATTTAAATAAAACAAATACATCCGCTAATATTATTACACCAACAATGAAAAGAAAGTCAATCATATTATTTACAGCTCTAGTAGTATCAGTATTATCTTGTTCTGATTCCGTAGAAAAAGATTATAAAGATGCGTCCTTATCCATAGACGAACGTGTTGAATCTTTGCTTCCGAAGTTATCGCTTGAAGAAAAAGTAGCACAAATGCGAATTTTTCATGCCAATATTGGAGCAAAACCAGATGAAAATGGTAATTTAAAATTGTCTGATAAAGTCATTGAGAAATTAAAATTAGGTATTGCCGGAATCAAAAATCCGGGAGAGCATATTGACCCTTTGGCAGCCGCTAAATTAAATAACGAACTTCAAAAATATATTATTGAAAATAACCGTTGGGGAATTCCAGCGTTGTTTGTTACGGAATCTTATAACGGAGTAGATGCTGAAGGCTGTACCAGATTTGGGCGCCCAATGACATCTGCAGCATCGTTTAATCCTGAGCTTGTACAACGACAATGGGATGTGGTAGGTAGAGAAGCCAGATTAAGAGGCATGCACATGTGTCACTCACCAGAGGCAGATATTGTACGCGACCCTCGATTTGGTCGTATGAGTGAGGCTTTTGGTGAAGATACTTATTTAACAACACAGATGGTTAAAAATGCTATAATCGGTGTACAAGGTAATTACGAAGGTTTAGGAAATAGAACGCATATTGGAGCCGTGGCGAAACATTTTGCAGGTTACGGACAAGTTCTAGGAGGCTCTAATTTTGCAGCTGTAGAGATTTCTGAAAGAACGCTTATAGATGAAATTTATCCACCGTTTGAGGCTGCAGTAAAAGAAGCACGATCTTTGGGTATTATGGCATCACACGGAGATTTAAATGGTGTTGCAAGCCACGGAAACCCAGAATTATTAACAGGTGTGCTACGAGACCAATGGGGATTTGAAGGTTATGTAGTATCAGATTCTAATGACATTGCACGTTTATACTACTTTATGGGAGTGGCAGAGTCGCCAGAAGCTGCAGCACAAATGGGATTAGAAGCAGGGATTGATATTGATTTGTATGCAGAGGATTCCTATTCATATTTACCAGAAATGGTAAAGAAAAATCCAGAGTTAGAAAAACTAATTGACAGATCTGTAAGACGTGTTTTGAGAACAAAATTCATCCTTGGGCTTTTCGATAATCCATATATCGATATAGAAGAAACGAAAAAAGGTGTGCGTGCTGAATCGTCTCTAGAATTAGCAAAAGAGTCAGATTTAGAATCCATTATTTTATTAAAAAATGAAAATAATGCATTACCACTAAGTAAAGATAAGTCGACTAAAATTGCACTATTAGGCCCATTATTAAGTGATGATACTAAAGCGATGTTTGAGTCTGTTTCAGGTTCCAATATTAAATATGTAGCTGAAAAGGGTTTCAACCTCACTAACGAAAAAGGTGGTGCGCCAAAGCTGTTGGAAAAAGATCCAAAAGCTATTGCTAACATGGTCAATATGGCTCGAGGTGCTGATGTAACAATCTTGTTTTTAGGTGGTGATAAGTTTACCGCAAAGGAAGCTTATTTTAGTAACAGCACTAAAGGTGATCGCGCAACTATTGACCCAGTTGGGCCACAAGACGAACTTGTTGAAAAAATCAAAGCCTTAGGAAAACCTGTAATCGTTGTTTTAAAACATCGTCGAACCTTATCTATTAATACAATTGCTAAGGAAGCTGATGCCATTTTAGACACCTGGGATTTAAGTGAATTTGGAGATGAGTCCACAGCAAAAATTATATTTGGAGAGGTGTCACCATCTGGTAAATCACCTGTTACCATTCCGAGGTCTATTGGGCAATTACCGTTTCATTACAGTATGAAGGAGATTAATTATAAAAAAGAATATTTATTTTTAGAAGATGGACCAATTTATCCGTTTGGTCATGGTTTAAGCTATGGTGATTTTAAATATTCGGACATTTCAATTTCTAGTGGAGAAATAACACCAGAGACAGAACTTGAGGTGAGTGTTAAGGTGACCAATGAGGGCAGCATGAAAGCAAAAGAAGTCGTTCAACTATACATTAAAGACGAAATAGGTTCCGTAACAAGACCAGATAAAGAACTCAAAGGTTTCGAAAAAATAGAATTAGACGCTGGCGAAAGTAAAACTGTCATCTTTACGATTACACCTAAAATGTTAGAGTTTACAGGAATTTCAATGGAAAAAGTGTTAGAAGCTGGAGATTATACTGTTAAAATAGGAACTTCATCACAAGAGTATTTAGAAACAACATTTAAATTAAAAAAATAGACTTCAAATGAATAAATCAATCTTAGCAATTGCAACAGCATTAATTCTTTTTACTTGTTCTGAAGCTCAAAAAACAACCTTAGAACAAAAGGATGTTTTTAACGAAACTCAGATTAAAGAATCTATGATTAAGGCCTTAGAATGGCAAGAAGCACATCCTATTTTTGCATTACATCCTTCAGATTGGACCAATGGTGCCTATTACACAGGTGTTGCACGAGCGCATAATACAACAAAAAATATGATGTATATGGCAGCTCTAAAAAATCAAGCCGTAAAGAATAATTGGAATACATTCAAACGCTTGCACCATGCAGATGATGTCGCTATTTCATATAGCTATCTGTATGTTGCTGAGAATGAAAAACGAAGAAATTTTGCAGATTTAGAGCCTACAAAACAATTTTTGGATGCACATCTTTATGAAGATAATAATTGGAAAGATGGAACCAATAAAAGTAAAGAAGACAAAACCATTCTATGGTGGTGGTGCGACGCCCTGTTTATGGCACCACCAGTAATCAATTTATATGCTAAGCAAACAGAGCAGCCAAAGTACTTAGACGAAATGCATAAGTACTATATGGAAACCTATAATAGATTGTACGACAAAGAAGAAAAATTATTCGCAAGAGATATGCGCTTTGTTTGGAAAGGCAATGATAATGATAGAAAAGAACCAAACGGTAAAAAAGTGTTTTGGTCTAGAGGAAATGGCTGGGTAATTGGTGGTTTAGCATTACTGTTAGAAGATATGCCAGAAGATTATGAGCATAGAGGATTCTATGTGAATTTGTTTAAAGAAATGGCTGCTAAAATATTAGAAATTCAGCCAGAAGATGGCTTATGGAGAACAAGTTTATTGAGTCCAGAATCTTACGATCATGGCGAGGTGAGTGGCAGTGGCTTCCACACATTTGCGTTAGCATGGGGAATTAACAATGGTTTGTTAGATAAAAAATATACACCTGCTGTTAAAAAAGCGTGGAAAGCTTTAGCTGCATCTCAACACGAAGATGGTCGCGTAGGATGGGTACAAAACATTGGTGCTTTCCCAGAGCCAGCTTCAGTAGATTCATGGCAAAACTTTGGAACAGGTGCATTTTTATTGGCAGGAAGTGAAATATTGAAGTTAGAATAAATTGAAATCTAAAAAAAGAAAAATAGGATATTGAATTCATTATTATCCTTTTTATTTTTTTCAACTGTTACGATATGAAATTTTTTCAAGCATTACTTATAATATTTGTCTTTTTGGTAGGGTGTCAATCAAAAGATGGGTCCAATGCACAAATTAAAGATGAAGCCACTTTGGAGTTACCCAAACGCCCAAATATACTTTGGTTAGTCACCGAAGATATGGGAGCTTATATTCCGCCTTTTGGAGATACTACCGTTGCAACACCTAACCTGAGTAAATTAGCTGAAGAGGGCGTAATATATCCGAACCTGTATTCTACTTCAGGAGTTTGTGCACCAAGTAGAGCAGCTATAGCAACAGGTATGTATCCATCGAGTATTGGTGCAAACCATATGCGAACTAATTCCTATAACGATGAAATAGGAGTGCCAAAATATGAAGCAATACCGCCGTCTGATGTGAGGATGATAAGTGAATTACTTCGTAAAAAAGGCTATTATTGCTCTAACAATTATAAAACCGATTATCAATTTAAAGCACCAGTTACATCCTGGGACGAGAGTAGTCCCTATGCCCATTGGCGAAATAGAAAGCATAATCAGTCTTTCTTTTCAGTGATTAACTTTACCGAAACACACGAATCGGGTTTGTTTGAGCCGTATGGATTTCGAGAAATTGAAACACGATTGTATCATGCTGGAGATAGCTCTTATAATTGGAAAAATAAAGGAGCTTCGCATGCTAATAATCGTATGATCGAAGAAGAAACACCTGTACATATTCCTAAGGATACTAAGTTTAACATTCCGCCTTACTTAGTAGATAATGAGGTAACCCAACGTGACATGTGGAAACTGTACAATAATATTGCGGAAATGGATAGGCAAGTGGGAGCAGTTTTAAAACAATTGGAAGATGATGGTTTACTTGAGAATACCATTGTGTTTTTTTACGGAGATCATGGAGGGCCATTACCTAGAGAAAAGCGATTGATCTACGATTCAGGTTTAAACACACCTATGATTATTCGATTTCCTGAAAAATTGCAAGCAGGTACCAAAGACAATCAGTTAATTAGTTTTGTAGATTTTGCACCAACTTTATTGTCGCTTATTGGCGAAGAACCAAAATCGTATATGCAAGGCCAATCTTTTTTAGGCGATTATAAAGCTGAGAAACGCAATTATATTCATG
Source organism: Winogradskyella flava (assembly GCF_014243395.1). GTDB lineage: Bacteria > Bacteroidota > Bacteroidia > Flavobacteriales > Flavobacteriaceae > Winogradskyella > Winogradskyella flava. The sequence continues at coordinate 1,392,874 of NZ_JACLCP010000001.1, forward strand.
CAGCTGCCGACCGTTTTGATGCCGAAACCGATGTCATCAGGGCGGTAAGAGATAAACAGTTTAAATACATAAGAAATTACAGACCAGAACAAGGCTATTATCTGCCCATAACATATAGAGAACGCATTCCGGCTATGCAAGAATTATTGAAACTGCGAGACGAAGGCAAACTCAATGAAGCTCAAAAGCAATGGTTCAGAGACAACAAACCCAAAGAAGAATTATTTGACTGTAAGACAGACCCTTTTGAATTAAATAATTTAGCTGGTAATCCTGAGTATAAAGAAAAGCTTAATGAATTGAGTACAGAAATGGATCGATGGTTAAATGAAATTAAAGATACTCCAAACCTTGAAGAAAGAACACTGGTGGATAGTTTATGGTCCGGAAAAGACAGCAAACCTAAAACTTCAGAACCTATTTTGAATTTTGAAAATGGGAAACTAAGCATCAGTTGCGAAACTGAAGGGTCTTCCATTGGTTATAAAATTATTAAAGATGAAAAAATACCGAAGTCTTGGAGGGTTTATCAAAATCCAATAGAGCTTTCAGAAGGCCAAAAAGTACAAGTTCAAGCACATCGTATAGGTTTTGAGCCGAGCAGAACTATTGAATTCGATTAATCAAAATACCACATAGATTACAGATACCCGTAATGTTGTATAGCAATGGCTAGCTTTTATTGAATTCCATTTTAAACTCCGCTAGCATTTCTTTGATAATCTCCTTAGGGTTACCATCGGATAGGCTTTCAAACGATACATAACCACGAAAATTATGTCGTTTTATCATGGCTGCCATCTTTGCCATGTCGGTAGGTCTTTTCACTTGATTGTGATATACATGTTCTTTAATAAACCAATAATTGGCATAAGGCGCCAATTTTTCTGCCTCAGCATAAGGGTCGCTCGTGGTCCTAAGACCAGAAATATCAAGAATAAGACCGAACCATTCAGAGTCTACGCGTTCAATGATACTGATAACTTCATCTGCCGTAAATAAGAACTCATTATGGTTTTGTAAAGCAGCAATTACACCAACGTCTGCACCATGCTGAGCACAATCTTTAAAGGCATCGACCAACCACGTTTTTACTTGTTCTTTAGTGTATCCTTCAAGTTGGTTTCTCCCTGTAAAAATCCGTAAAATAGAGGAGCCAATGGTAGAAGAAATATCTAGCCAGTCTTTAATCATTTTCAAATCTCGATTTCTTGCTTCTACATCTGCGGTTACGAAATTGTTTCGTATCCCAGTCCAGGAGATGTTAAGACCTAGTTCCAACGCTCGCTTTTTTAAAGCAAAAAGTTCAGATTTTTTTGGGAGTTTGGGATAGGATGAGAAATAGTAAGCGGTCAGATCCACTGCATTGAGACCAATATCCGAAGCAAATTCCATCATATCAAAGAGGTCCATTTCACCACTTCGAAACTCATCATTAAAGGAATAGGCGTTAACGCTGTATTGCAATCGTTTTGAAGATGCAGTTTCAGTTCTTCCTGTAGAAGAAGAAGCACTCCATAATGCAGGAAAAGATAACAGGAGAGGTGCCATTATGAGCTTCTTAATGGCATCTCTCCTGTTGTTTTTCATAATAACTTAATGATTGCTAATTTTAAAGTATTTATAAAATTAGACTAATTATAATCAAGTGTGGTGTTGGCCCATCTAATTTGTGCTCTACCTCCTCTAACACGGTAAGCACCATATCTCATTTTTGATTGCGTACCTCTTTCTGGTTCTGGGATATTCCAATTAAATGCTTCTCCTCCAATTACAGCATTGCAATAATGTATTTTTAAAGCAGGATTACTAGGGTCTTCTCTAAATCCTACTTCTAGTTCAAATGAAACTATTTCGTTTTTATTTACTTGCTTTAGAAAAACAACTTCTCTACCGGTACCTGATCCACCGCGTTCTAAGATGCGTTCTGCATAAATATCGAACGCCACTTGTTTGTCAGCATTAATACCAGTACCGTAAACAGGATGTGCTCTATATAAGCAAATAGCAGGGTCAGGAGAGCCGCCTCCGCCTGTATGTTGCCCTTTAGCCTGTGCTATGTAAGTTCCATCTTGACCAAAAGATCCTGCATCCGCTACTTCAAGGATTCTGAAATCTCCGTTAAATTTAACAAATGACCCTACATTAGCGTTTGCTACGGCTGATGCGCGTTCTATTCGAGGTTGTAAGGTGCCTGGTGCATCCCAGTGATTAGACCCATCAGTAATATTATAAATTCCCCAAGTAGTACCATCAATAATACTTTCTGAGTAATCCGAGTAACAACTTCTATCATCAACCCCACCCACATTAGCAGGATTTTGCACATCTACATTTCTAGTATTGTCGTTTTGAAATTCACCTGAAGATGGACAAGCTAAATCTGTGCTTGTATCTTCATCCTCAGCTACAACTACAGCACTTGGATCTGGGTCTGGATCTGGATCTGGGTCTGGGTCTGGGGTTTCATAAACAATTATGTCTTCAGAGTACACTTCAAGCCCATCTTTTGTACAAGAAGAGAAAGCTACAAAAACGATTAATGCAACAATTGATAAGAGTTTGTATATAAGTTTTGGTTTTTTCATAAGTCAATATAATTTTCAATCAAAGATAAAGCTATTATATGATTCAACTGTTCTGTAGTATCCTGACAGATAAGTATTTCAACATAAGGAAGTTATATTTTTAGTTAACAAGGAAACTTTAATAAATGACTAACGTATATTAAAATAGGTTTTACAAATATTTTCTACATGATTCAGCAGGATACTTTTAATAAAAAAAAACAGTTACTTTATTTTTTAAAAGATTCGTAAAATGAAGATCAAATTTTTCAATTATATTATACTAGTTTCAGTTTTAAGTTGCCAACCTAAAATATCGGAAACTTTAGATGTGAAATCTGAAATTAGTTTTGAAGAATTATCAGAGAATTTCAAATCACCATCAATAAATTACCACCCAGAAACTTGGTTTCATATTAACGGAAATAACATTAGTAAAGAAGGTTTAACCTTAGATTTAGAAGCTATAAAAGCTGCTGGTTTACAAGGTATTCATCTTTTTAATAAAAACGGACGACCATTCCCAAATGTAGATCCCATTAAAATTCTATCACCAGAATGGGAAGACATGATTCGGCATGCAGCAGATGAATGTAAGCGTTTAGGTTTAAAATTCACCATGCAAAATTGTCCAGGTTGGTCCATGACTGGTGGTCCTTGGGTGCCTGTGGAAGAGGCACAACGCGAGGTGGTTGAGTCAGTTTATAGAGTTTCAGGTGGAAAAACCTATAATGAGGTATTAGAATTAGATTCGTTATACACAACACCAGATTATAACTATCAAGATATTCAAGTATTAGCTTTTCCAACACCTGAAGGTGATGATTTAGAACCTTTAAATCCATCAAAAATTGAAACGAATAATAAGATAGTGCCTTGGGAAGCTATCTTCAATCCATATTCTAAGCTAATCGTTACAAGAAAAAACACGTATTTAGATAAGCCTTTAAAGACCTTTAGAACTCAAGGGATTTCAAAAGTAAACGATGCTAATTCTTGGGTGAAAACGGTTTTTGATAATGCAGTGACATTACGCACTATTACCTTTCCGCAACTACGTCATATCATTGTAGGTACGCAATATCCAAAAGTAGATGTAGCTCTTAAAGTTGAAGCCATAATTGATGGCCAACTAAAAACAATTACAACGGTAAAGCTACCTGATGCCAACTGGAACGATCGACGGAAACATCTCACATTAGCAATTCCTGAAACCACATCAAATACATTCGTTTTTACGTTTCAAGGCAATCATAATATTGCGCCAGAATTTGTTCGATTGAGTTCAAATCCAAAACTACATAATCACCAAGCTAAGGCAGCTAAAGTATTGCGTCGTCTTAAAGACGATGTACAAATTGATTATTCCCAAAATACCATAATTAAATCTGAATCGATTATTAACCTCTCTGATAAAATGACTTCCGAAGGCCAATTAATTTGGGACGTTCCCGAAGGCAACTGGACCATTGTACGTTTTGGACATATCAACATGCGATTAACCAATAAACCTGCAGTACCCGAAGCTACGGGTTGGGAATCTAGTAAGTTGGATAAAGTTGCCATTGAAAACCATTTAAGAAACGGCATGATTGGAAACTTAATTAAAGATGGAGGTCCAATTGGTGATGGAAAATTACACGGTTTGTTAATTGATAGCTGGGAAAGCCATGTGCCTACTTGGACTATGAATTCAGAGGATATGTTTGCCGAGTTCGAAAATCGTAGAGGGTATAGCATGAAAACCTATTTGCCTGCTACAATGGGTAATATTGTTGAAAGCCCTGAAATAACGACTAAGTTTTTAAGAGATTTACGTCATACGATGGATGAAGTGTTTATTGATAATTTCTTTAAGCACTTTGCAACGGTTGCGCATGATATGGGAGCGGAAGTGTATACCGAAGGAGCAGGTGGCGAAGTGCTACCTATAGATCCCATGCGGTATTATGGTGTTAGTGATATTCCTATGACTGAGTTTTGGTATCCTAAAGCACCATCGGATCAAAATGAGTATGCGAAGCCTATTTATAATGCTGCATCTGCAGTACACCTATATAATAAGCCAGTTTTGGCTGCTGAAGCTTGCACACAATTGGGTGTGAAATGGAATGAACATCCGTTTTCGGTTAAATATTTAATCGACTATAATTTTACCAAGGGTGTCAATCATTTGGTGTTTCATACCTTTTCGCATACACCACAAACCGATGTATTTCCTGGCTCTAGTTTTGGTGGTAATATTGGTTTTCCTTTAGTGCGTCAACAAACTTGGTGGCCATATATGAAAGATTGGACGGATTATTTAGCTCGAAACCAGTATGTTTTGCAACAAGGTGAATATGTTGCCGATGTATTGAGATACTATGGTGACCATTTTGAGCGACCACCTTTTGACTTGGATGAATTTCCTAATGGTTATCGTTTTGACTATTTAAATGCTGAAATATTACACGATAAGTTGAGTGTTGAAAATGGTAAAATTCATGTTGAGAATGCTGGAGATTACCGTGTTATTACACTAAGAGATTCGCAAAGCATGTTATTATCTACAGCAAAGAAACTTAAAGAATTAGTGTTGGATGGCGCTGTAATTCTAGGAAATAAACCATTGGATTCACCTAGCTTAATGGATGATGAAAATGATTTACAAGAACTAGCTACAATAGCTAACGAATTATGGGGCGCTTCAGAAGAAGGCGTAAAGCAAGTAGGAAAAGGAAAAGTATATTGGGGAAAATCACTTGATGAGGTTCTAGAAGCTGAGCGCATAGAACAAGACGTTATCGTGCCAGAAACATTAGACATTAATTGGATACATCGTGAAACTGCTGATGCTCATATCTACTTTATAGCATCAAATCATGATAGACCAGTCGATGCAACCTTAAGTTTTAGAATAAACGATAGGAATCCACAGATTTGGAATGCTTTTAATGGAGAACAACAAGAAGCAAAAGTTTGGAGTACATCAAATGATAGAACAAATGTGACCTTATCTTTTGCACCAAGTGGCAGTGCAATTGTGGTGTTTTCAAAAGGAGATAAATTGCCTTATGCTTCAAAAGTAACTTTTGATAATGAAGTTATTTTAAATGCGGAAACAGGATGGTACAACATTCATGATACAGAAGATTTTCCGAGTATATTTTGGAAAGACGATAATTTGCTTGCTTCAAAAGCAGGAGTATATACGTTTTATCAAAATGGTAAGAAAACATCTAAAACCATTGTAGTAAATGAGCAATCACTTCAAACCAACTGGCAATTAAATTTTGATGACGGTTGGGATACTCCGAAGTCGATTCAAATTCCAGAATTAAAATCGCTTCCCGAATTAGACAATTATGCTGTTAAGCACTATTCAGGAACTACAACATATTCCAAAACCTTCAATTTACAATCTTCAGGTAAACAAACTATTATCGAATTAGGAGCTGTTTCGGATATAGGAGAGCTTTGGTGTAATGATAAGAAAGTCGGTGTAAAATGGACACCTCCTTTTACTTTTGATATTAGTGAATTTGTGACCAATGGTGAAAATCGATTAGAGATAAAAGTGACCAATACATGGCGTAATCAGCTCATTTTTGATAATCAAAGACCAAAAGGCAAAAAGAAATCTTGGACAACCAATCCACCTAAAAAAAATGAAACTGAATTAGACGGTTCTGGTTTAATCGGACCAGTAGTTATAAAAACACTTAATTAATTGGCTCTTTATTATTCTTTTATACATTTCGTTTATCCTTAAATATTGACTTTAAAAAAAATAAAATGTCATTATGGTTCAATTCAGCATAGTTCAGGATACTTTTTTTAGCTAAATTTAATACCATTAGACAAAAATTAAAAAAAGCTATGAAAAAAATTACGTTTAAGGCCATATTATTTTTGGTTGTTATGTTATGCTCACTAAGCATAACTGCGCAAGACGCACCACCTTCTGATGATATTTTTAGGTTGAGAAATGTAGAGACTGGGCAATTTTTAACTGATGCAGGAGTAAGTGCCACAGCAGTTACTATGACAAATTTAGGTGAAGAAGATCAAAGTACCCATTTTACTTTTGTAGAAAGTGGTGCATTTTATAATATAGATAGTGAAATTTTGGGAATATTACGCGGACCTGGTGCTGGTGGGCCAGGAGGTCCTTATGTTGTTGTTAGTACGGCTACATCTGCACCAGCAGCTGATGCTGATAAAGTGTGGACAATACAACATAACACAACGAATGATACCTATAGATTTCAATCAGGCAATAGTGGTAGATTTATGTATCATGATGCCAACGGAACGGTTACCCATGTTGTTGTTCCGGAAACGGATGATAGAAGTAATTGGGAGCTCATTCCTTTTACAGAAACACCTGTAGAAACAGCTCCGGATGAAGATACAAATCCAGATCTAACTTGTCCTGCTTCAGGTGAATTTGAAAACAATAATACTAGAAATGTAGATATACCGAACTCTGTTAATGTTGGAACTGCTGACGACAGAAGTTGCTATTCCGATTACTCAGAAGTTGATTTATATGGAAAAACTTGGGGTGTTTATAATATTACCGATGGGTCAAACCACTGGGATGCTCCAGGTACCTTACAACCCAGAATAGAGCGTTCTTTACCTAGATCACAAGAAACAGGTGTGGGAAGTTATGCAAGATTCACTGGAGTTTTTAGAATTCTTGAAGTTGGTGATGGTGGCTCTTTTGGCCAAGACGGAAGTTACTTAGCGCAGGCCAAAGGAAAGCATACTGGTGGTGGAGGTCCTCCAGATCCTGCTATCTGTTTATATAGAGCACATCCTGTTTACGGTACAGGTATTAACGCAGACAAGCAAGTGGCGTTCGATATTTATGCCGAACGCATCTTAGAACGCGGTGGATCAGGTAGTGGGAGAGAAGTTGTTTTTCTAAAACAGGTCAATAAAAATGAAGAAATAGATTTTGAGCTAGAGATAGGTTTTAGAGAAGACCCTAATGACCCAGCTTTGAAAATTCATTATTGTGACGCGGTAATTGGAGGAGAAGCATTTAATTGGAATATTCCAGATCCAGAAAGAGGTACAGAATCTGGTATTAGATATGGAGCATATCGTGTAAGAGGAGGTAGAGCGCAAATGAGATGGGCAAATACGACTTATGAGAAAGTTGAAGTTGTAGATAACTCAGGTCCACCACCTAGTGATGACGTTTTTAGATTTAGAAATGTAGCTACAGGCCAATTCTTAACTGATGCAGAAGCGTCAGCTACACCAGTTACGATGACAAATTCTGGTGAACCGCTAAACACACATTGGACATTTGTGCAACAAGGCGCATTTGTAAATATAGATAGTGAAGTTAACGGTATATTACGTGCGCCAGGTTCTGGAGGTCCAGGAGGTCCATATGTAGTTTTAAGCACAGGTACAACTACAAGTTCTGGTGATAAAGTGTGGACTTTACATTATAACGATGTTGATGATACCTATAGATTTGAATCTGGTACTAGCGGTAGATTTATGTATCATGAAATGGATGGAACTGTAACACACATTCCAGTTCCTGAGTCAGATACTAGAAGCGTATGGGAAGCCATACCTACAAGTGAATCTTTAAGTATTGAGGATAATGAATTAAGTGCGACTTCGATAAAAGTATATCCAAACCCGGCAAATAGCGAGTTTACCATAGCATTAAATGACAATGTTAATGCAGAGGTTAAAATATACAATTTGTTAGGAAAGGTAGTTTATCAAGGATTAACTACTAACGGAAAAATTGAAGTTAGAAATAATAGAAATTTAACTTCTGGTTTATACATCGTAACTGCTACAACGGATGATAATAAAACCGTTCAGACTAAACTGATAATAAACTAATATTTATGATTAATTAAAAGAGGCTGTCTTACAAGACGGCCTTTTTTGTTCAAAACTACAGGACAAAACAGGATAGTTTATGTGAGGTGTTTTTTTAAATTACACATATGCAAAACATATACTAAATGAAAAGACGCAACTTTATTCAACTATCAACACTTGCAGGAGTAGGTTTGTCGCTTCCCATGTCTGGATTATTAAATGCTTGTGCTGAGCATCCAGAACATTCTTTAGAATTTAAAAACTTAATCTCAAGTTTATTAAAAGATTGGTCAGATGGCATGTTGAAAGTACAAATCAATAATCCATCAAATATAGATGAACATGGCGCATTAGGTTGTCCGTCTTGTACGCATATCCATGGGCGTTGTATGGATGCTGTGTATCCTTTTTTATATATGGCTGACAAAACAGGAGATGAAAAATATGTTGAAGGGGCTAAGTTAGTTATGCTTTGGGCAGAAAATAATGTGTCTCAAGACAACGGAGCTTGGACGGTTATTAAAAACCCAAAATCTTGGAAAGGCATTACCATTTTTGGAGCCATCGCTTTGGCAGAAGCATTACACTATCATGGTCATGTTTTAGATGAAGTCACACGAACAGCTTGGACGAAGCGACTAGAAAAAGCAGGGCAGTACATTTACTATACATTCACCATTGATTTCACTAATATTAATTATCCTGGGACAGCAGTTTATGGTTTGGATTTAGTAGGAGACGTTGTAAAAAGAGATGATTTTAAAGCAAAGAGTAAAGAACTGGCGGAACAAGTAAAAGCTTATTTTACACCTAATGAAGGATTACTATTTGGCGAATGCAAAAAGAGTTCCAGTAAACTGAGTGAAAAAGGGTTCCATGGCGTAGACTTAGGATATAATGTAGAGGAAACTTTAAACAGTTTGGTCATGTATGCACTTAAAAAGAATGATAAAGAACTACTTGAAATTTTAACCAAATCTTTAAATAGCCATTTAGAGTTTATGTTGCCAGATGGTGGTTGGGATAATAGTTGGGGCAACAGAATGTATAAATGGACGTATTGGGGAAGCAGAACCTGTGATGGCAGTCAACCAGCCTTTGGCATGATGTCGCATATTAACCCAGCATTCGGAACTGCAGCCGTGAAAAACACAGAATTATTACAACGTTGTACAGCAGATGGTTTAATTCATGGCGGACCCGGTTTTATAGAGGCAGGCATTCCACCATGTGTGCATCATACATTTACACATGCAAAACCTTTAGCAGCACTGTTAGACCATTGGGACCATTTACCAGAAATTAATTCAAGTACGAGTTTACCAAGAATGACAGCTGATGGTGTAAAACATTTTAAAGACCTAGATGTTTTTCTATTCGCAAGAGGCGATTGGAGAGGGACTGTAAGTGCTTATGATGCAGAGTATCATTATGAATATGATTATCGTCAGGCTTCAGGTGGAGCATTAGGTCTTTTATATCACAATAAGGTAGGATTGTTGTGTGCTGCGAGTATGGCAGAATATGCTTTGGTTGAAAAGAATAATCAACAACCTCAACCAGGAAAAGATATCTGCTTAACACCCAGAGTTGAGGTTTATAAAGAAGATGTTTGGTACACCAATTTATACGATTTACCAGCAACAATCACTTCAAAAGATGAAAATGGACCGATTGAATTATTAGCTGAAGTTAAGTTGAAAAATGTAGGTCGAGAAGAAGTGACAGAAACGGCCTCTGATTTTGATATTACATACAAGTGTTCTGCGGATATAACACAAATAAAGGTCAGTTCAAAACAAGATATTACTGAGCCAACAGCATTTGTACTGCCTATCGTTTCGCCAAATACCGAAGTTGTTACCAAAATTTCGGATAGAGAAATTACGATTGAAAAACCAGATGGTTTAGTGACCATAAATGCTAACGTGCCTCTAAAAATAAAAGACATTGAAGGCGCTAGAACCTTTAATATGGTGCCTGGTGTTGAAGCCATTCCTTTTGAAATATTCTTTGAAAAAGATGTCAATGAATTGCTTATTTCAATAGCTGTCAGTTAAAATACAGTAAGGTACAGGATACAAAATAATCATAAGTTAATTATACTTGACTTATGGAAAACTCAAATTGGATTCTTCAATTTCTTGGGCGCTTACATCCTTTATTGGTGCATTTTCCTATTGGACTTTTATTCACGGGTTTTATTTTAGAATTGCTAACCTTAAAAGGAAAGCGAAAAGGACTTAGAGATGGCATCAGTTTTATGGTTTGTATTGGTGCAGGTTTTGCTGTTCTCTCGGCACTGTTTGGCTGGTTCTTAAAAACTCAAGAAGACTATACAGGCAATTTAGTAGATAATCATCAATACACAGGAATCGCCACTGCAGTTTTAGCTTTGATTACTGCCTTAGTTTTAAAATCAAGCTTAAAAAAATCACCTGTAAATTTAAAAGCCTATCGCATTGTATTTTTCATGACAGTCGTTTTATTGACTATTGCAGGACATTTAGGGGCGAACTTGACGCATGGAGAAGGTTACCTTGCTTCAGTATTACCTGGAAATAAAGATAATTATACAAGTAAGGAATCTGGAGCTTTACTGGCCGAACTTAAATCGGTAGATACATTATCAGAATTACAAAAAGATAAATTAAACCTAGAAGTGAGAGGGCTTTTTGCACATAGATGCTACCAATGTCATAGTGAAAATAAACAAAAAGGTGAACTCATTCTCGAAACAAAAGCAGGTGTTTTTAAAGGAGGAAAAACAGGATTAGCAGTCGTGCCAGGTAAGCCAGAAGAAAGTGAAATTTACAAACGCATTTCGCTTCCAGCAAATCATAAGGACGTGATGCCAACAAAAGGTAAATTGCTAACATCAGATGAAATAGCACTTGTGAAGCTTTGGATAGACGAAGGAGCACATTGGTCAGATCAGGCTGTTAAAATATTTCCAGAAGCTGAATTGGCTTTAGTAAAACCAGAATTACCAAAAGTTTCTGAAGAATCGCATCCCATAGATAAAATTGTAAGTACTTATTTTGATGACAACGATGTGTCTTGGCAAGCCTTAATCGATGATCGTAAGTTTATTAAAAGAGCCTACATGGATGTTATTGGTTTACTGCCAGAACCTGAATTTATAGATGCGTTTGTAGCGGATAATAATTCTAATAAAAGAGAACGTTTAATTGATGACTTATTAAATGATTCCGAAAATTACACACAACATTGGTTAAGCTTTTGGAATGATTTATTACGAAACGATTACAGTGGTACAGGTTTTATAACTAAAGGTAGATTTCAAATTACAGAATGGTTGTATAATGCTTTAAAGGATAATAAATCTTATGACCACATGGTAACCGAATTATTGAATCCAGACAAAGAATCTGAAGGGTTTATAAAAGGAATTCAATGGAGAGGTGTGGTAAATTCCAGTCAACGTACAGAAATGCAAGCAGCTCAAAATATTGGTCAATCGTTAATGGGTGTCAATGTAAAATGTGCGTCTTGTCATAATAGCTTTGTGAGTAATCTAACTTTAGATCAAGCCTATGGTTTTGCTTCAATTTTTGCGGAAGAACCTTTAGAACTCAATAGGTGTGATAAACCTATTGGTAAAATAGCAAAAGTCAATTTTTTATATCCTGAACTTGGCAGTGTTGAAGGCACAACTCTAAAAGAACGTCTCTTTAAGCTTTCTAAAATAATGATTGACAAAAAGAATGGGAGGTTGTACAGAACCATTACCAACCGTATTTGGGAACGTTTAATAGGTAGAGGCATTATTGAACCTGTTGATGAAATGGATAACGACCCTTGGAATGCTGAATTGCTCGATTGGTTAGCTGCGGATTTTATTGATTCGGGTACAGACTTAAAGCATTTAATAAAGCGAATCATGACCTCTAAGGCATACCATTTACCTGCGGTCAATTATAAATCATCAGAACATCTAAAGCAAAACTATGTTTTTGAAGGACCTGTTTTAAGACGCTTAAGTGCAGAACAATTTTCGGATGCTATTAGTCAGGTAATTGCACCAGTTTATGTAGCGGTAGAATTTAATCCTAATGAAGAAAAAATGCGAGCGTTACGTATTTGGCATCATGAAAAGGATTTAACAAACACAGTATTACCATTACCTGGTAAACGGTATTTTAGAAAGGAATTCAAGCTATTAAAAGATGATATAAAACAAGCTTCAATTTTAATTTCTGTGGATGATGCTTATAAATTATTCATTAACGGAAAGCCAGTAGGAGAGGGCAATAATTGGACTGATGTTGGGAAATTTGATATTACTAAACTTTTGACAAAGGGAAATAATGTAATTGCGATAGAAGGTAATAACCTAGGAAAGATTGATAATCCTGCCAGTATATTATTTGCAATGAAAGTAGATTTTGAAGATGGTAAAACGTTTAAGGTATTTTCAGACAAAACTTGGGTAAGTACAAACAAAGCGCCTCAAAGTAACTGGGTAAATTTAAATTTTGATGATAGTAAATGGATGGAAGTTCGTGATTACGGAACAAATAATTGGAGTAAGCTATTAGAATTTACATTTAAAGAACATAAAGAGACCTTTGTAAGAGCAAGTTTGGTAAAACAACATCCGTTTTTAAAAGCTTTAGGAAGACCTAATCGAGAAATCGTCGCTACGACAAGAGAAGAGCAAGCAACGTTATTGCAAGCTTTGGAACTTACAAATGGTGCTTTTTTCAATGGTATTTTAGAAGAAGGAGCAAAACAATGGCGCGATACCTATGGAAATGATAGCAATGCAATTATAGATATGCTGTATCAGAAATTATTAGGAAGGCATCCATCTTCTGACGAACAAAAGATTTTAATTGAGGCTTTAGGGAATGAACCAAGCATAGCACAAGTACAAGATGTGATTTGGTCGGTTTTGATGTCGCCTGAATTTCAATTTATAAACTAGTAAGAATCGCTTTTGAATTATGAAGGATAAAAATAGCAAGGTTAATTCGCGTAGAGAATTTATAAAAAAGATGACTGCAGCAAGTTTGGCGGCTTCTGCAACAAGCATTCCTTTAGCAAGTTTTTTAAGTTCCTGTTCGCCCGAAGTTCAGAAAAGAGCAGCCACAGCAGATAGTGTTATTTTACTTTGGATGGCTGGCGGTATGGCGCATACCGAAACATTTGACCCTAAAGCTTATGCACCTTTCGAAAAAGGTTTAGAGACCAATAGAGTATTAAGTACATTTCCAAAACATCCCACAGTAGTTGATGGACTAGAGTTTTCCGAAGGATTACAATCTATTGGAGATGTAATGGACAAAGGAGCTATTATAAGATCATATAAAGCAGCCGATTTAGGACACATTTTACATACAAGACATCAATTTCATTGGCACACTTGTTATGAACCACCGCAATCGGTTCAAGCACCTCATATTGGAGCATGGATTGCAAAAGAATTAGGGCCAGCAAATCCTGTAATCCCACCTTTTATTTCAATGGGACAACGTTTTACAATGGGCGAAGCCGAAGAATTAAAAGCGTTTCATACAGCCGGATTTTTAGGAAGCGAATACGGGCCATTTTTAATTCCAGATCCATCTGAAGGTTTAGATAGTGTACGTCCACCACAAGGCATGTCCTTAAAACGTTTTGAAGCACGCTACAAACTTTATAAAGAATTGGCTAATAAAAGTGAAGTGATGGAGCAGGCTGGCGACTATCAAAGAGAATCGCTAATGCGCTCTATGGAACAGTCGTACCGACTTTTAAATTCGCCAGAAGCCAAAGTATTTGATTTATCTCAAGAATCTAAAGAAAAATATGACACCTACAATACAGGTCGTTTTGGGTTGGGTTGTTTATTAGCAAAACGTTTGATTGAAAACGGAGGACGATTTATTAGTGTGTCAACAGAATATGAGCCATTTTTAGGTTGGGATACACATGCTAACGGACATACCAGAGCAAAACAAATGAAAGCTTTAATTGATAGACCAGTGGCACAATTAATTAAAGATTTAGATGAATCTGGTCACTTAGATAGAACCTTGGTTATTTTGGCGAGTGAATTTAGTAGAGATGCCATTATGGAAGGAAGGCCAGGAGAAGAAGTTAAGGATCAAGCAAGTAGACAACCAGATAAAATAGAGCATATTCGCCATTATGGGATGCATCGTCATTTTACAGATGGTGGTTCCATATTAATTTGGGGAGGTGGTGTTCAAAAAGGATTGGTTTACGGAAAAACAGCAGATGAAAGACCCTGTGTTTCTATAGAAAATAAAGTGGTAATAGATCAAGTGCATCAATCTATTTATCACGCATTAGGTATCGATTCTCAAACCCATTACGAAATCGAAGGCAGGCCATTTTACACCACACCAGATGGAAAGGGTCAGCCTATATTGGATTTGTTCGGAAAAGAAATAAAATCATCAAAAGAAAATGTCGCTTAAAAATGTATTGCAATCATGACAAAGTCTAAAATCGGTCGTAGAACATTTATCAACACCACAGCCAAAGCAGGTATAGGTTTAGCGATTGTTCCTCATTTTAATATTTTAAAGTCGAAGCCGAAAATGTATGATACCATTATAGGTCATGGAGATTTTAAATATAAAGTGCATAAATCATGGGGAGATTTAGATAGAGCCGTAACACCTGTGAAAAATTGTCATGAAATGGTTATGGACTCTAAAGGCCGATTGATTATGGTAGGTGACAACACCAAGAATAATATTTTGATTTATGACAAATCAGGAAAGCTTCTCGATTCTTGGGGAATTCGTTATAAAGGTGGTCATGGTTTGTCGTTATGGAATGACGGTTCCGAAGATTTTTTATTTATCTGTGATGCTAAAGGAGAAAGCGTCATTAAAACAACAACAGACGGCAGAGAGTTGATGATTATCGGGCATCCCTCTAAATACGGAGCTTATGAAAAAAAAGATGCGTTTAAGCCAACGGAGAGTGCCATTGGTCCTAATGGCGATATTTATATAGCAGATGGCTATGGCTCAAATTATATTCTTCAATTTACAAAAGATGGTGAGTTTATTCGAAAAATAGGAAGTGGTAGAGGTACGGAAAAAGACCAATTTCAAACGGCACATGGTGTTTGTATCGATTACAGAGGTGATGGCGAGCCCACTTTACTAATCACATCGAGAGCTGCAAATTGCTTTAAACGGTTTACACTAGATGGTACATATATTGAGCAAATAGATTTGCCAGGAGCCTTTGTATGTCGTCCTGTAATTCATAATAAAAACTTATACTCTGGCGTGTGTTGGTCTTCAGAAACCGATTATGTAGAAAGCGACCAAAGTACACATCCATTTAAAACAAGTCCTAAATCAGGTTTTGTAACTATTTTAGATGAAAAAGGAAAAGTAGTGTCTAATCCAGGCGGAACAAAGCCTAAGTATAAGAAAGGAAAGTTACAACGCATGGTTCAGGACCGACCTATTTTTCGTCATTGCCACGATGTCTGTGTCGATAATGATGAAAACGTATACGTCTGCCAATGGAATGCCAACAAGGCCTATCCTATAAAATTAGAACGTGTTTAAGAATACTTCTAAGACGAGCTTTAAGAAAAGGAGACTGTAGTTAAAGAGTCTCCTTTTTTATTATATAATTAGTATTGCTTATTTTGAAATTCTGTTTTAATCTCTACAATGATTAATGTCTTTAAATTGAATATGTGCAGTTTTATCTCCAGTATCACTTGTGCCATAAGCACCATATCTTGTATAAACTCTTTCAGTAGTATGGTTATGTACTATGTGTTTTTCTGTACCTCCAACTTTTATTTTCGAAAATGCTGTGTTAGATGAATTATATCCTGTTTCATATCTAAAAGTATATTCTTGCCCGTAGTTAATGGTTTTGAAATTTGTTATTGTTCGACCTCCTCCACTTGGTGTGTAAGGATTTGTCGTTACATGAGTTTCTAATCTAATTTTATCAACACCTTTTTCTGTAACTTTTCTGGCGTATAATAAAAATTGTGCACTACTATTCTTTTTAAGTGCCTCAACCCCTTTTTTAATTATACCGCCTGCATGAGATTGAATAATACATGTATTGCCATCGCTTAAATCATAAATTCTAAACCTGCCAGTAAGTACTGTTTCTTTATTGGGGCTGCGAGAAAGGTTGTTGAAAAATCGTTCCACTCTAGTTTTAGTATTATTATATCTTATAGTGCCTCCTATAATTTTGTATCTACCCCAACCTCCTGAAATATTATCATAACCTCCATAACTTTCACTAGTTCTACAGTCTAGGGTTCCCTTATTATTAGGACTCGATACATCAGAACAGGACTGAGGTGATCCTGGACCAAGGTTTGGAAACGATGTGTCACAACTTGCTTTTGCATGTAATTCCGTCAAGTCTGTTGATTCTTGTAAGGTAGATTCATCAACTGATGAATCTATTACGTCATTTGTAGAGCAAGAAATAGAAATAGTTAATAATAGAATTAAAGCTATATTTTTTAGATTTAGTAGATTACTTTTTGTCATTTTAATTTGGTATTAAAGTTTATATTGGTTCTTTGAGACTTTGCTACAAAAAATCTTGTTACTTCCTTAAAATTAAGATATTCATAAAATTTTGCCATCCTGTACTTACATGATTTTGATAGTTTTCTTTTTCTCTAACATCATAGTACAGGATAGCTCTTTTAGTGTTTTCTAATATCTTTAGTTTTTAAATAATACACAAAATCAATATCCATCCATGTAATATTATAATGGTAAACAAACAAGCCCTATTTTCAATTTTTTTAATAGCTGTTTTCTCTATATCCTGTAAACAGGGTTCTACCTTAACAACACCAATATCTTTAGAAAAATTAACTGTTGATTCAAAAGAAAATCCATTAACTATAGAAAGTGAACAACCATTGTTTTCATGGATTGTTAATGCTGAAGGTTACAATAAATCACAATCGGCTTATCATATTTTGGTAGCGTTATCAGAAAAAAAATTAAATGAAAATGACGCTGATATATGGAATTCAGATAAAGTAAGTAGTGAGCAATCCACTTTTGTTAAGTACAAAGGCAACTCAATAGAACCAATGAAAACGTACTATTGGAAAGTGAAAATTTGGGATGAAACTGGAGCAACTTCAAATTGGTCAAAAGTTCAAACATTCGAAACTGGATTGATGACTTCTGATAATTGGGGAGATTCAAAATGGATTACCTTGAATGAAGATACACGAACTTCAGAACACCGTTTTAGAGATTACAAAACAGGAAGAATGGAAAAACCAGAACCTGTTGATGGATTTGCAGCTAGTTATTTTAGAAATGAGGTTGCTATTGAAAAAACCATTAAAAATGCACAAGCGTATATCTGCGGGTTAGGCTATTATGAGTTGTACCTAAATGGAGAAAAAGTAGGCGACCATGTTTTAGATCCTGCACCTTCAAACTACGATAAGCAAGCCTATTATGTTAACTATGATATTACCGAAGAACTAAAATCTGGAAAGAATGCCTTTGGAATTATTTTAGGAAACGGGTTTTACGGTCAAAATATTTCTTGGAACCGAGATCCAGAATCAAATAAAAAAGGTGTGTCTTATGGTTCACCAGCGGTTAAGCTTTTGGTAAAATTGAAATATACAGATGGCACATCAGCAGATTTCTACACAGACGAAACCTGGAAAGAAACTACAGGTCCAACTGTATTCAATAATATTTATGGTGGTGATACTTACGATGCACGTTATGAATTAGGTGATTGGACGACAGTTAACTATGATGATAAAACCTGGGGAAATGCTAAAGTAGCATTACCAAAGGTTAAAAAAATAAGTGCGAGTCAAATTCCGCCAATTAAAAGATTAAAAGAATTTGAACCTCAAAAGGTGTTTAAAGGAGCAGATGGAGAATGGATTGTCGATTTTGGCCAGAATATTGCGGGTTGGGTAAAATTAAATGTTCAAGAAAAAGAAGGGCAATTGATTGAAGTCATCACAACAGAAGCCTTGCTAAGTAACGGTAAAGATATTTTCCAAGGTTCAACAGGTGGTGGGGCCAATGGGATGCCTCAAATATATAAGTACATCTGTAAAGGGGATGGCATCGAGTCTTGGGAACCAAAATTTAGTTACCATGGTTTTAGATATGCCAAAATTAAAGGTATTTCATCTAAACCCGATGCTACTATGATTAAAGCAGTTTTGGTGGCGACAAACATTCAGGAGACAGGAAGCTTTACATCTTCAGATGAATTATTAAACAAAATGCACAGCATCAGTAAATGGACCATTGTAGATAACTTACATGGAATTCCTGAGGATTGTCCACACCGCGAAAAATGCGGATGGTTGGGAGATGCACATGCGTTTTGCGAGTATGCGTTGTACAATTACGATATGTACGATTTCTACAAAAAATATATGGAAGACATTCGCACACAAATGCGACCAACCAAGGGTCATAATAATCCAGAAATTAAGTTTCAAGTGCCAACAATGATTGCACCTGGCAAACGTACATCAACCTATGCAAAAATAGATTGGGGAGTGGCTACCATGTATTTGCCTTGGTATAATTACAAGTATTATGGTGATGATGCTATCGTAACGGAATACTATGAGGACATGAAAAACTTGACCGATTTCTACTTGAATTTTAAAGACGAAAATGGGATCATGCAAGATGGTATGGGTGATTGGTGTCCACCGCTCTGGGATAGACGAAAGAATCCAAGTGCCATGGAGTGCGACCCTATTATTTCTGCAAATGCGTATTTCTATGATGTTTTGGGTATTATGGAAATGTTCGCTAAAATGAATAATGATGATCAGTACGAGGCTAAAATGAATGCTGAAAAAGAAGCCTTAAAGAAAGCCTTTAATAAAGAGTTTTTAGTTAGTATTCCTAATACAAAATATAAATGGTATCAAAGTCAAACAGCTACGGTTCAAGCTTTGCAATTTAATATGGTGCCCGAAAAACAAATTGAAAATGTAGTGAACGGATTGGTTCACGATGTAGTTGTAGTGAAAGGAGGACATCATGCTACAGGAATTCATGGTAACAGATATATATACACTGTTTTAAGTAAGTATGGAAGAGCAGATTTAGCATACCGAATATTGACAACGCCAGATTTTCCGAGTCAGGCTTATGTGATGAATTCAGGATTCACTACCTGGCCAGAACGCCAATTTGTTTGGGAAGAAATGGAGGGGCCAACTAATTCACTTAATCATCCTATGCATAGTGGTTTCGCAGCTTATTTTTACGAATCTTTAGGAGGTATAAAGTCTTCGGAATCAAACCCCGGATACAAGCTGTTTCTGGTTAATCCAGAATTTCCGAGTAACATAACAAATACAGAGGTGTCTATCCCAACACCTTATGGCAATATTATCAATAAATGGAATGCTAATGATAACGTGTTAAATATGAATTTGGAAGTGCCTTTTAACACCAAAGCTAAGCTTGTAGTCACGTCTTCTGAACTTGAAACCCTAGAAATAAATGGTCAATCAGTTAAAGATTTCAAAAAGCAAAATTCACTCGAAATTAAGGGAGGTGCAGTAATTATAGGTTCAGGAAACTATAAGATTGAATACAGAATTATAAAATTAAAGGATTTATAAAAATACGACGAGATGTTTTTTATGTCACTTTTCTAGTCTTTACCGTTTACTCACATTAAGCTTCACATGCATCTTGATTGCCCTTATACAATAGAGTAGGATAGAACAGGATAGTTTTCAAATATTTTCATAATAATTTAGAAGACTAATAACAATCAAACAATATTTTTATGAATTTATTAATCAAATTGAACAAATGTTTGGGTTTTCCTAAAACATGGCTGTGTCTTATGGTTGCATGCTCATTTATTGCAATGTCGGGCGCGCAAACCGTTAGCGGTACGGTTACAGCAGAAGGACTCCCTCTTCCTGGTGCTACAGTCTTAGTTAAAGGAACCACAACAGGAACAAGTACAGATCTTGATGGTAGTTACACTATCACGGCAAGCGAAGAAAGCACACTCGTGTTTTCTTATGTCGGTTATCTCTCAAAAGAGATAGTCGTAGGAAATCAACTTACAATTAATGTCAATTTAGAACCAGACAACAAACTAGATGAAGTAGTTGTCATTGGTTATGGAACCCAAAAAAAATCTGACTTAACAGGTTCTGTTTCTTCGGTTAGTGCTCAAGATGTAGCTGATGTGCCAGTTTCAAGAGTTGATCAAGCCCTGCAGGGTAGGGCAGCAGGTGTACAAGTAACGCAAACTAGTGGTGCACCAGGTGCTGGTACCGCCATCAGAGTGCGTGGAGGTAATTCCATTACTGGTAGTAACGAACCACTTTGGGTTATTGATGGTATTATTGTTGGAACAAACTTTAATTTAAACAATCTTAATGCAAATGATGTCAAATCTATTGAGGTCTTAAAAGATGCCTCATCTGTTGCTATTTATGGGTCAAGAGGTGCGAATGGCGTAATTTTAGTAACCACAAAAAGTGGTGCTAATATTGGTGGTGGTAAACCACAAATTAATGTAGGTATTTTTACAAGCACACAGTTAGTACCTGAAAGACCAGACTATTTAAGTCAGGAACAACAAATTGAATACACCAATCAGGATGCTATATTAAGAGGTGTAGCCGAGCCATTTCCTGGGGATCCAACGGATTACCCAGATAATGACTATTTAGACCTTTTATTAGATCCATCACCTATTACGAATGTAGATGTTTCTATAGCTGGTTCTTCAGAAAACGGAAGTGTAAGTTATTATAATTCGTTAAATTTTTTCGATCAAGATGGTCTTATTGAGAATTCAGGAATACAAAAATATATCTTTAGGTCTAATTTAGATTTTAAAATAACTGATAATTTAAAAGCGGGAACTCGTATTAATTATTCAAGAATTAAACTGGACAATGGTGTAGTTGGATATAGCGGTCTTCTAGGTATTTTGCCAACCCAACCTGTTTACAACGACGATGGTTCTTTCAATGGGGCTAATGAAGTAACCGGAAATCCATTTAACAATCCTGTTGCAACAGCAAAACTAGATATAGATGAGACTATTTCTAGCAATTTATTAGCAACGATATATCTAGAATATAGTCCTATAAAAAATTTAATTATCCGCTCTACTTTTAATCCAGATATTACCAATTCTAAAAGGAACGAATTTACGTCTAGCCAAAGACCAGATTTACAAGTTGGAGACAGTAATGCTAGAATAAGTACTATATCAACTATTAATTGGAATAACGAAAATACCGTGCAGTATTCTGGAACAGTCGGAGAGGATCATAGTTATACGGTTTTAGGTGGTGCCTCTTTCCAGAAAGATGTTATCGAAACTGCTTCAGCTCAGGCTTTTGGGTTTACTACGGATGCCACATCATTCAACTCTTTAGGATTAGGAACTGATCCTACAAGAAATATAGTGAGTTCTGGTTATAGTCAAAGAACACTTGTTTCTTTTTTCGGTAGGCTTAATTATACATATAAAGACAAGTATTTGTTAACATTGGTTGGTAGAAGTGATGGTAGTTCTGTGTTTGCACCTGGTAATAAATATAATTTTTACCCCTCTATAGCGGCTGCATGGAAAATTAGTGAAGAGTCATTTATGCAAGATCAAGACATATTTAGTGATCTAAAACTAAGAGCTAGTTATGGTCAAGCAGGTAACCAAGCTATAGATCCATACAGCACTTTAGCCGTTTATGCCGAGGCAAACACATCCACTAATGGCATTGAGCTTCCTGGTCTTCTCTTAGGTAGACCAGCAAATCCTAATTTAATTTGGGAAACAACAACGTCTTTTGATATTGCTTTAGAAGCTTCGCTTTTCGGAGGTAGAGTTTTTACAGAATTTAATTACTATTATAAAAAAACAGAAGATTTACTATTAGATGTTACTATACCTAGACAAACAGGGTATACAAATCAATTACAAAATATAGGTTCTTTAGAAAATAAAGGATGGGAATTTCTAGTAAATTCTACTAATATCAATAACGATAATTTTAATTGGAATTCTACATTGACGCTTTCTTCTAATAAAAATAAGGTGTTAGATCTAGGAGGTGAGGAGTTCATTGACGTAGTTGTAGACGAGATTTTAGGTGCTGGAAACCTAAGGTTAATCGTTGGAGAAACGGCACCAGTGTTTACGGGAGTCCAGTTTTTAGGAACTTGGAAGAGTCAAGAGGAAATTGATGCTTCAGGACAAGATGCCGCTACAAATTTTGTTGGGGGTCCAAAATATAAAGATACAGATGGAGATGGTTTTATAACTAATGAAGACTTTGAGGTACTTGGGAATCCTTTTCCAGATTTAATTTTTGGATTTGAAAACAATTTTTCTTACAAGAACTTTGATTTAAGTATTTATATTCAGGGAACGGTTGGTAATGAAGTTTATAATTTAAGAACACGTAATAGTTTTTTCATTCGTGGGGAGCTTCCAAAGTATGCAGAAGTTGCTAATTATTGGTCGCCTGATAACCCAACTTCTAATATTCCTAGACCTGGATTTGTTGAGGGTGCTTATCAGCCCAATTCTTTTGATGTCGAGGACGCTACACACTTGCGTCTAAAAAATGTTAGATTTACTTATAATGTACCAGTTAAAGAAATGGGCTGGAAAGGTATAGATGGCATGGCGATTTATGCAACTGGAACCAATTTACTATTACTTTCAGATTTTAGATTAATTGACCCTGAGACCAGTGCTTTTGGTAGGCAAGGATTAGGTAACCTAGCCCAAGGATTTTCAAGAGGAGAGTATCCTAATGCCAGTGTTTTAAGTTTAGGACTTAACGTAACTTTTTAAAAAAATTGAATTATGAAAACAAATAAATTATTTTTATGTATTTCCTTAATTATGTTCACATGTTTTGGTTGTGAAGAATTTTTAGAGGAAGACCCAAGAGATATTATTACTCCAGAAAATTTCTTTGCCACTGATGAGGATGCAAAACAGGGTATTACCGGTATATACTCGCTAATTAAAAACAACTCTATTTATGGACAAGCAGGGTTAGATAATTGGTATGATAACGGAGTCGATATTATAGAGCCAAATCGTTCACATCCAATTTTTGAGGTAATGGGTAATTACAGTTTAAGTGCGGCTACCGCTGATATTTCAAACCAAAAAATGAGTGTGTCTGATACTTGGCAGAATCTGTATAGAGTTATCTTAAATACAAATGTTTTTATTGATAGGGTTTCAGGAAATGAAGCCATTTCTGAAGATGTGCAGACCAATACTATCGCAAATGCGAGATTTCTGCGCGCTATGGCTTATTGGCATATTACCAACCTTTGGGGTGATGCTCCTTTTTATACAGAAGTTCTTACCCTAGAAGAGATTGGTTCACTAGGAAGAACTGATAAAGATATTATTTTGGCAAGCGTATTAGATGACTTGGAGTTTGCACAAAATAATTTGCCATCTGTTTTACCAGATGAAGATAGAGGAAGAGCCTCTAAGTGGGCAGCGGCTGTTATTGAGGCAAAAATACATATGAAAGCTGAAGAATGGCAAATGGGCTTAGATAAATGTTTAGAGATTGTCAATGGATCTCCTCATATCGTATTACCAACTTATGCGGAAGTGTTTGACCCTTCTAACGAATATAATGCAGAAATTATTTGGTCATTAGATTTTGCTAAGGATGTTACAGGACAATTTGAGCCAGCATTTCCAGGCCGTGCATTTGCTGGAAATAATTATTGGAGACCAAGTCTCTTTAATCCACGTATAAGAGATGAGCCAGCAAATTCAGATGATAGAGATCCTCTGAGGGCAGCTCTAACTGCAAATGGAGAAGAATTTAATGGTACTGGACTTCAGATTGCATCATTAGACTTTGCTAATAAATTTCCTGCTAATGATTTAAGAAGACCATTAAATATTATGGATTCTTATGAGGGTTTTCAATTGAATCATACATATATACCTAAGTTTATGAGTCTTAATTTTGAGACTTCCCCAAGATTTAATCACGGAGATAATAGATTAGTATTCAGAATGGCGGATGTGTATCTAATGGCTGCAGAATGTGAAAACGAACGTCCAGGTGGTAATGCTAATACAGCTTTTGAGTATATTAGGAGTATACGAGAGCGTGCTTATGCGACTGTAGGAGAGGCTGAAGCTATTTTAGGTCTAAGTCAACAAGCGTTTAGAGAGGCTATTTATGATGAGCGTAAATGGGAGTTGGCAGCGGAAGCACACAGAAGATACGATTTAATAAGATGGGGTATTTATTTAGATGTTGTTCGTAATGCGGAATTCATAACTTATAATCCTGATGAAAATATACAGGATTATCACGTTTTATTGCCAATTCCATTAAATGAATTACAGCTAAATCCAAATTTAACTCAAAATCCAGGTTATTAATAGTTCATTTTGGATGTTGATGATAACATGGAATACAAAATTTATAATTCAAATAAAAACATAAAATATTATGTGACCAATTTATTTGAATAAGTAATATTTAAACCCAAATTTATTGGAGTCAGATCCAACAAATAGTGGATATAGATAAGAATTAGTATTTGAGTTAGCTAGTTTTTAAACAATAGAAGACCGGAATATTTCAATTTCGGTCTTCTTTGCTAAACAATAATTTTTTAATAAAATCCTAAGAACATAAATACAGTATAGTACAGGGTACAAATACTATTTATGAAACTTATCTTGTTCTGCTATTAGGTAATACCTTGTTTAATGAAATCAAAAGTTGTTTTTTGGATATGTATTATAGCACCATTTCTGGCCTACTCGCAAATTAAACATGGACTTAGGGATGAGCAAGGTCGGCATATCATTCCTCGAGGTTTTGTTATTAATACAAATGATCATAAGGGTGAAGTATTTTTTAACGGTGATGACTATGCGCGAATGGTAAGAATGGGTGCCAATACTCAAGTCATTCGTTTAGAATTAGGTAAGCTAAGTAACTTTCCTGGAGGCAAACTTGAACCAAATTACCTTAAAAAACTCGACACACTTGTTGATTTAGGGAGGCACCATGGTATAAAAACGGTTTTTAAAATGACGGTTTATGGTGTCGATAAATTTGTGTGGGAAGCGTTTTGGCAGAATAAAAAAAACGAATACGAGACCTATATTGACGCATGGAAAGTCATTTGGAAGCGATTTACTAATGATGATTCAGTCCTAGGTTATGATGTAGTTAATGAACCTCGGAAGCTAACTATGGATATTTCTTATGACGATTTAACCAATACATATCTCATTCCATTATATCAAGAAATTATTGATGAAAGCCAAAAAATCAATGCAGATAAGATGATATTGTTTCAATCTATCTTTATGAATAAAGGACATAAAATAGATAATAATCAATATTCAGAAATAAAGTCACCAATCAACAGAAAGAACATCATTTTTGCTCCACATATATACCAAAACGATATTGACTTTATCAAACGTAATATGGATCGGTTTGATAAAGAATCAGACATGTTAAATGCACCAATTCTTATAGGTGAATGGGGTTTTCCAACCTTTGCAATCACAGATACGCTGATTGAAGGTAAATTAGGTCAGTTAAAATATCGCGAGCTCTATATTAGAACCGCTGAGGTTTTTGATCGTATGGGAGTAGGTACAATCAAAGCCTGGTTTTTAGGGAACAGAACCATGCAGCATTTTCTACCTGGTGGGCCATCAACATGGTCAATCTTTAGTGATAGTACAGATGCTGGTACTGTGGAACGCAAGTACATTACCGATGTTATATCAAGACCATTTCCGCAAGCGATAGCAGGCGATATCCGCTCATTTTTCTTTAATCATGCAACGCGAACGCTTGATTTAAAAATTAAAACTGACAACAGTAATGGCGCCTCAAAAATATTCGTTGGCGCTAATCGACATTATCCCGATGGATTTTCAATCCTCATAGATTCGGATATTGTTATGTATTATAATCCATTAAAAAATGTGGGGTTAGAAACTTATAAATCAACAAATTATTTTGATCCAACTAATTATATTTGGGATGCTAATACACAAAAATTAGTGATTTTAAAATGGCCAAAGAATCAAGACTATCTCAATATTAAAATTGTACCAGGAATACGAAATTTTGACTAATAAACTAAAAGATAAAAAATGAAGAAATTACTGCTAGTCGCATGTATTGTTACAACTTTTTTCTGCTGTAAATCAGAAACGAATAACCAGCAAACGAAGAGTAAGAAAGATGCTGAAATTGCTAAAAAAGTGGAAAGTCTTATCAGCAAAATGACTTTGGAGGAAAAGATTGCTGAAATGACCCAAGATGCACCAGCTAATGAACGCTTAGGAATTCCGTATATGAAGTATGCAGAAGCATTGCACGGTATGTGGCTTGTTCTTGACTATTATGGAAACACCACGGTTTATCCTCAAGCTATTGCCGCTGGTTCTACTTGGGAACCCGAGCTGGTCAAAAAAATGGCCTCTCAAACAGCACTAGAAGCGCGTGCTTTAGGTGTTACACATTGTTATTCACCTAATTTAGATGTAATTTCTGGTGATCCAAGATATGGTCGGGTTGAAGAATCTTATGGGGAAGACCCCTATTTGGTGTCTAAGATGGGTGTTGCATTTATCGAGGGTTTACAGGGTACTGGTGATGAGCAATTTGATGAAAATCATGTGATGGCAACGGCTAAGCATTTTATTGGTTATCCAGAAAATCGACGTGGTATCAATGGTGGTTTTAGTGATATGTCTGAGCGTCGTTTGCGAGAGGTTTATCTTCCACCCTTTGAGGCCGCTGTGAAGGAAGCAAAGGTAGGTTCTGTTATGCCAGGGCATCAAGATTATAATGGCGTGCCAAACCATATGAATACATGGTTACTAAAAGATATTTTACGAGATGAGCTAGGCTTCGACGGTTTTATTGTTTCTGATAATAATGATGTTGCAAGGTTAGGAACCATGCATTTTATTGCTGAAACTAGAGCCAAGTCGGCTATCTTAGGTTTAAAAGCAGGTGTAGATATGGATTTAGTAATAGGAAAAAATGAAAAACTAGCAGCATATCATACCAATGTATTGAAGGATACGATTATACAAAATCCTGAATTGATGACTTATATTGACAAAGCAACGTCTCGTATTTTAACTGCAAAATATAAATTGGGTTTATTTGATACAGAACCAAAAGAGATTGACACGGAAACTGTAAATGCTGGTAGAAAAGAGCATCAAGACTTTTCTTATGAAATGGCAAAAAAGGCCATGATTTTATTGAAAAATGACAATAACTTATTGCCACTAGATATCAATAATATTAAATCCTTAGCAGTAATTGGACCTAATGCTCATGAAGAACAACCAAAAAAAGGGACTTATTCTCTATTAGGAGGCTATTCTGGATTACCACCGTATTACACGTCAGTTTTAGAAGGCTTAACGAGTAAAACTGAAGGCAAAGTACAAATAAACTACGCCAAAGGTTGTGATTTATTGAGCAATTCAAAAGAAGGATTTTCGGATGCTATTGCAGCCGCAAAAAAGTCAGATGCTGTTGTGCTTGTGGTTGGTGGTTCTCGCAAGACAGGTGGTGAAGGTGCAGACCGCTCAAATTTAGATTTATATGGAGTCCAAAATGAATTGGTGGAAGCTATCCATAAAACAGGAAAACCAGTAATTGTGGTTTTAATAAATGGTCGTCCTTTAACAATTAACTATATAGCAGAAAATATTCCATCGATACTGGAAACTTGGTACTTAGGAATGCGTTCTGGCGATGCCATTGCCGATGCTATTTTTGGAGATGCCAATCCAGGTGGTAAGCTTACAGTGTCGTTTCCTCGCGATGTAGGTCAGTTGCCTGTAACGTATTTAGAGCGACCGGATTTTATAGGTTCTGGTAAAGGCTTATATAAAGATGCAGATAAATCGCCATTATATCCATTTGGTTTTGGGTTGAGTTATACCACTTTTAAGCATGGTATACCTAAACTTGAGAGCACAACCATCAATGCAGATGGTTCAACTACGGTTTCTGTAGATGTTACAAATACAGGGCAAAGAGAAGGCGATGAAGTGGTGCAAATGTATGTGCGAGATGATTATGCTTCGGTTGGGCGTTACCTAAAAATGCTTAAAGGTTTTGAGCGTATCACTTTAAAACCAGGAGAGACAAAAACGGTCAGCTTTAGTTTAGGTTTTGATGAGCTTAATATTTTAAATCAAGAGATGAAGAAAGTAGTTGAGCCTGGAACATTCACAATTTCAGTTGGTTCATCTTCCTCAGAAAAAGACTTGCAAAAAGTGACGCTTAAAGTTAAATAATGCAGAGATAATTATTTTCTAATATCATAAAATTATGAAAAAAAAAATATCCAAAATTGCGCTTCTATTTATACTTTCAATAGTATCCAATCAAACGTTTTCTCAAACCGCAACTTGCGATGGTATATTACCTTTTGAAGAGGAGAATGGGTTACTAACTATTGAAATGGAATCCGGTATCTTACCTTCTGGGTCAGATTGGCAAACTGGTAGTGAAGCTGATCCCAATTTACCTGGATCGACCATAAATTATATATATTGGGATGGGCCACAGTCTTTCAATGCATTAAGTGGAGCTCCTATTACTTACAATATAAAAATTAATAATCCTGGTACTTACAGACTCGCATGGCGCGGAAGAATAGGTACAGGTACCTCAGGAGGAGAACACAATGATGCATGGCTTCGTATAGTAGCTGATGACTTTTATGCTACTAATCAAAACAATGCAACGGCTACTCCTCAGTTAGAGCCAAGGCCTAGTTGTGTCAGTAATCCAGATAGAGATTGTCCAGCAGGTTCTAGTACTAATGGGTATTTTAAAGCCTTTATGAATAGACACCCTGTAAATCTCCCTGTCGATCAGCGTTGGGGTTTCGTTACAAATACAAACGATGGTAGTTCTTTTAGGTTTATATGGGCCACTTTTAATGCTCCAGGTAATTATTCCGTTATTGTAGATGCTAGGTCTAGTTTCTTTTTTATGGATAAAATGGTATTGCGCAGAACGGATGTTTCTGATAGTACAGCATTTAATTTAAATAATCCAGAGTCTTCCTGCTACGACGCTTTATCTATAAATGATGTAAACAAATCAGAAACAAAAATTTACCCAAACCCAACAATGGGGGAAATAGAAATTAGCAACCTACCTATAAATTCTAATTTAACTATTTTTAATTTTTCTGGAGCCATCATCAAGGAGATACACACAACAAAATCATTAGAAATTATTGATGTTAGTGATTTAGAAAGCGGTATTTATTTTATATCCAATTCTGATAAAAATAATTATTTTGTAAAAAAAATCATTAAAATATAACCTCCCTAAATTGTAAGTTGATTAAGGTTTTTAGAAGTTTATTATTAAGTGTAATCCTTTTTTTTAATTGTAGAAACGAGGAGGTAAATAAACATGGTAAACCCAATATTCTTTTTATTCTTGTTGATGATTTAGGGTATCATGATTTGGGTATTACTGGAAGCACGTTTTACGAAACTCCAAACGTAGATAGATTGGCTACTGACGGGGTGATGTTTACTAATGGTTATGCTTCAAGTCGGGTTTGCAGCCCTTCGAGGGCTAGCATCATGACAGGTAAATTTACAGCACGCCATGGTATTACGGATTGGATTGGTGCCAAAGCTGGAGAAGATTGGCGCACAAGAAACCGACATGATAAACTGTTGCCCGCCGAATATGTTAGGCAATTGCCACAAGGCGAAATTACAATTGCGGAAGCTTTTAAGGAAAACGGTTATACAACATTCTTTGCAGGGAAGTGGCATTTAGGTGGTGAAGGGTCTTATCCAGAAGACCATGGTTTCGATATTAATATTGGAGGCACAGAAGCAGGTTCGCCTAGAGGTGGTTTTTTTTCACCTTGGAACAATCCTAAGTTGTCAAACAAAGCGAAAGGAGAAAACCTATCGATGCGATTAGCTAAGGAAACAGCCAATTTTATCAGTCAAAATAAAGATTCAACCTTTTTTGCTTTTTTATCCTTTTATGCCGTGCATGCACCTATTCAAACTACAGAAGAGAAGTGGAATAAATACAGGAATAAAGCAGATAGTATAGGAATTGTAGATAAAGGTTATATGATGGAGCGCGTTTTACCCATTCGTCAAGTTCAAGACAATCCTATTTATGGTGGTTTAGTAGAAACTATGGACGACGCAGTTGGGCTAGTACTAGAGGCTCTTGAAGCCAATGGAATCGCAGATAATACTATTGTGGTTTTTACATCAGATAATGGTGGCGTCGCTTCTGGAGATCATTACGCTACGAGTAATTTACCACTAAGAGGGGGCAAAGGCTATCAATGGGAAGGTGGTTTAAAAGAGCCTTTTATTATTAGAGTACCTTGGTTGAATAATGTTGGTGCTAAAACAGATTATCCAGTTATTGCAACGGATTTTTACCCAACACTATTAGATTTAGCAGATTTATCGCTTAATGAAGATCAACATGTAGATGGTTTAAGCTTAAAACCCTTATTGACTGATGAAGATTTGAAAATAGAAAGACCCTTGTATTGGCATTATCCGCATTACGGTAATCAAGGTGGAGAACCAAGTTCTGTAATTCAACTAGAGGGTTGGAAATTGATTCACTATTGGGAAGATGGACGTCAAGAGCTTTATAAATTACCATCAACAGAACATGATACTTTAAATGTAATTTCTAAACATTCAGAAATTGCCAAAAATCTCAGCGACAATTTAATATCGTGGTTAAAAGAAGTCAACGCAAAGTTTCCAACTGAAGATCCTGAATTCGATAAGGCAAAAGCTGAAAAGAGAAGACTTAATACCATAAAGAACAAGTGGCCATCATTAGAAAGACATAGAATGGAGGTGCTTTCAGAAGATTTTCAACCTAACAAAACGTGGTGGAAAAGTAAAGTGAATAACGATTAAAGTGAAAAGTTATATCCTTACTACAATATGTTCTTTTTAAAATGATTATTCCCTAAGCAGTATAAAAATCGATTTGACCCCACATAGTGTTAAGTTGATTGAATTAATACCGCAATAAAAATTGTGCATGTTTTACAGTATTCAACCAAAACTAAAAAATAGTAATCTTAATAGTAACTCATTTAAGATAGGTGCAGGTAAGTGCAGGATACTATACTGACATTATATATATAAATTTATCTTTTAAAGGGTTAGTGTTCTTGTAACTGACTAAATTTTAATTAACTAAAACAATAAATTATGAAAAAAATTACTTTAAAAATTAGCGCATTTGTATTATTTGCAATGTCTGCGCTTCAAGTACAGGCTCAGAATTGTCCTGAACTATGGCTTGAACCAGGTGTTTATAAACTTGCAACGTGCGGTCTGACTACGGAATTTTATATGACCATTGATGGTACTTCTGGCGAGTTAGTATGGGCTGAAGAATTAGCAGGTGATGATGCAACACAACTTTGGACTGTAATAGACCATAGAGAGCCAGCTTCTTCTGGATATGTGGAAATTACTGCAGACATCACACCTGGTCCTGGAGCCTTTACCATGATTGTAGATCAATCAACTTATGATGGGTCTGGAGCAGATCCTGAAATTAGAGTTAATGTTAGACCTGGTCTGCCGGTAAGCGATACAAATGATGCAAACTACGGTTATGACCAGTTTCAAAGAAGAAAAGCGACTGGTTGGAGCGGTGCTGGAAATAATGCATTGTTCGCTAAACCTGTAGGACAAGGAAACTTAAGATATAGTGTAGCTCCAACGGCAGCAGGTGATCAAGTACTGTTTCAAAATGGGGGTACAATTAACGATATTCGTTTCATTCTTGTTGAAGCATTAAGCACTGAAGAGTTTGATGCGAGTTCTGTTTTTATCTCAAACCCTGTGAAAGATGAATTAAAAATAGAGGGCTTGAATCAAAGCATTAAACAAATTTCTGTGTATGACTTACTTGGAAAACAAGTAATTAATAGTAATCTTGTAGATGATACAACTTCAGCTAATTTAGATGTAAGTTCATTAAATAGTGGTTTATACATTGTGAAATTAGAAGGAGAAAACGGTCAGAGTCTCACCAAAAAAATAATAAAAGAATAAACATTATATATTTGATATAACATGTTTTTTAGAATCATCCCATCTTTTCTAATTATAAAAGATGGGATGATTTGTTTATTACAAGAATAAAAAATAGAGAAATGCAAAGACTAGCCTTTAAAATGAAATTAAATAAGGGTCAAAAAGAAGCTTATATTCAAAGGCATAGTGATTTATGGCCAGAACTTAAAGCGCTTTTAAAAGCTAATGGTGTTAGTGAGTATTCCATTTTTTTAGACGAAGAAACTAATATGTTGTTCGCTTTTCAAAAAGTCTCAGGTTCTGGAGGTTCTCAAGATTTAGCATCAAATACTATCGTGAAAAAATGGTGGGATTTTATGGCAGATATTATGGAGGTGAATCCAGATAATTCACCAGTTTCTATTCCTCTGGAAGAAGTATTCTTTATGGAGTAAGTTTTTTAACTATTTCTCAGGATAGAGCAGGATACTGTGAATCGCTTTTCTAACTATTTTTATAACGTTCTTCAACTTGAAGACAAAAAGAAAAAGAAAAGCATGAAAAAAAATACACTAAGCATAAGGCTTTTAAGAAAAAACTTATGCCTTCTTCTTACGTTGTGCTTTGTTCAACTCCAATTTGGACAAGTAGTTTTAGAAAATGAAGTACATATTACTGATTTTGGTTTGCACTTTAATGGAAGCAAAGTGGCAAATACATCATCTGATAATGGAAGTACCACTACTTACGATTATGTTTTCGGACGGAACATTTCTGCCCATGGCGATTGTATAAAGACTTACGGGGATTATGTTTTTATGACTTGGTATCGTGGAGGAAAAACAGATAGACATGTCATGCTAACGCGGTACAACACCGTTACTGGTACGATGGCGACTATTGAGTTTCCGCATACGCACACTGGTTTTCAAAATAAGTGGTGGCTCGGAGAATCTCACAATACTATTGCTGTTGGTGTAAGCCCTTTAGACGGAACCATACACTTATTGTACGATATGCATGCCTATAGTGCAACAAGGCCATCAGATGGGAGTTTAGCCAATGATTATTTTAGATATTCCTATTCAATTGCAAATACTGCAACACTTCCTGATGTAGATTTTACCTTAGATAAATTTGTCCAAAACGGAAGTGGTGGCTACAAGCATTTAAAGTTAACGGGTAACGAAAATCAAAATGAATTTGATGGATTAACCTATCCATCTTTTTTTCTAAACGATGCAGGAGAACTTTTGATGAACATGCGTGAGGGTGGTCATACTAATGGTAAATATAAATTTACTACTTATAACGCCAGTACTAGTACATGGTCTAATTTTACGGATTTTAATGCATTAAATGCCAGTAGCCAACCAGGTATTAACTATAATTGGGGGCTTTATGGTAGTTTAAAGTATGTTAATGGTAAAATGCGTGTGGGTTTCCAAAGAAGATCTGCTAATAGCAATGATAAGTACCAATTACAAAATGGGGTATATTATGCCTACTCTGATGACCAGACGGGCGCTTCTAATTGGAAAAATCATCAAGGACAGAGTTTTAGTCTACCACTCTACGATGCTGATTTTATAGAAGTTATAGAACCTGGAGATTATGTGCAAACTACCCAGACTGATCAAGTTTACATCGTACAAGGTTTTGATTGGACGGTTACCGATAATGGCGATGTGCATATCATTAGTCGAGTAAGAGATCTCGAATTTAATGTGACGAAGAATTTACATACTTATAAACCGGCTGGTGCTACCGATTTTATAACCTCAGAAAACTTTTCTGGTGCGGATGCTATTTACACTGCCGGAGATGATGTATTTATCATTAGTTTAAGTAACGGTAGAGTTAAAGTTGAAAAAACGGAAGGTGGCACTAATAATTTTACAACCGTATATCAGGCTACAACAGGTAAAACTTTTGACCATGGGCGTGTACATGTTAATAACGGTAAATTATACTATTATTTAATGGAAAATGCCTCAGGCAGTGCGCAACCGTTATACCTACAAATCATTGATTTAGATATTGTTCAAGAGCCATTTAGAGTATCATTAACATCACCATTTGATGGTGAAACTTATGATATAGGAGAAACTATTCAAATATCAGCCGATGCGATTGATGAAAATGGAAGTATATCTAAAGTGGATTTTTTAGTTAATGGTACTTTGTTCGGAGAAGATACCACAGAACCTTACACTTTAGATTGGACACCAACTACGGAAAGTGCTTATGATATTCAAGCTGTAGCTTATAGCGCGAGTAATGAAACTGTGAATTCTGCCGAAATTACAGTTAATATTCAAGTTTTTGATCCTAACGATTTAACAGGTGATATTTATCGCATCAAGAATTTCGTCACGGGGAAATACCTACATTCTGTAGGTGCAGATGTGGTTGAGGCTGATGATGGTACCAATGTCGCTCCTGGAGATAAAGAATGGGAGTTTGTGCTGGCTGGTGCTTATTATAATATCGAAAGCAAAAGATCTGACCGAGGAATTTTAAGGTCAGCAGGAAATCCAGCAAATGATATCATCAATACTGGTTTTGCCGCACCAAGAGAAGATTCCGATAAACAATTTACAGTAGTCTATAATAGCACTGATGGCACGTATCAGTTTGAAACTCGAAACGGTTCAAATTATATATACCATAATGCTAATGGTATAATTGAACATGTCGGAAACACGGACGATAGATCAAAATGGATCGTGGAATCAACAACGCTTAGTACTCCTGAGGTTGAAGCTGATGTCTTTTCGGCAAAGATTTTTCCAAATCCAGCTGAGGACGCGTTTACCATTCAGTTAAATAGTGTCAATAAAGCCAATGTTATAATTTACAATATGCTCGGAAAAATTGTTTATCAAGATACTATGGATTCTGATAAAATTAATATTGAAAATAACGGGCAATTCAAATCAGGACTATACCTCATAAAAGTTGTTGATGACAACCAAAGGGTTTTCCATACAAAGCTTATGATTAGATAAATTATAAATAACACTCAACTGCTTAAAGAAGCTAGAGGTTTTAATAGCTCTAGCTTTTTTTATTGATCTGAAACCAAATTTAAATTGTGATATTCAACTCACCTTATAGTACAGGATAGTTTAAAGGCATTTTCACTGTATTTTCAACTGTTTAGATTTTAAAAACTATGAAAGAAAAATACTTTAAGACAAGTTGGAGTATCAAATATGTCTGTTTACTTTTATTATTTACTACTTATTTTATTTCTGGTCAAGTAGTTCTAGAAAATGAAGTTGAAATTACAGATATCGCTTTACACTTTGATGGTGTACAAGTAAATGATGAATCTGCACCAAATTCAACTACAGGTTACGACTATAAATTTGGGCCACAAATTTCTGCGCATGGAGATTGCATAACCACATATAATGAATATGTGTTTATGACTTGGTATAAAGGTGGTAAGGCCAATAGAAATATGATGCTAACCCGTTACAATACCAT
This sequence comes from Winogradskyella flava, assembly GCF_014243395.1. GTDB lineage: Bacteria > Bacteroidota > Bacteroidia > Flavobacteriales > Flavobacteriaceae > Winogradskyella > Winogradskyella flava. The sequence goes on from NZ_JACLCP010000001.1 coordinate 1,428,885, forward strand.
TACAGGGACTGTGGCTACCATTGAGTTTCCGCATAAACATACAGGTTGGCGTAATATATGGTATATTGGTGAATCTCATAATACCATTGGTGTAGGTGTAAGTCCTTTAGATGGAACCATTCATCTGCTTTTTGATATGCATGCTTATACTAATACGAGACCATCTGACGGAAGTTTAAGTGATGATTACTTTAGATATTCGTATTCTATTGCAAATGCAGCCTCAGTTCCTGATACAGAATTCACTTTAGACAAATTTGTTCAAAATACTAATGGTGGTTATAAGCATTTAAGTTTAAACGGTGTTGAAATTTATGGTGCATTTTCTGAGTTTACTTATCCGCAATTTTTTCTAAATAATCAAGGAGATTTGTTTTTTTCGATGCGAAAGGGCTCAAGCTCAAATGGAGGTTATCACTTCGCAAAATATGATGCAGCTACGTCCACTTGGTCTGATTTTATAAAGTTTGCAGATAAAAATGCTAGTAATTTTGGTCAAGATTATAATTGGGGCATGTATGGAAGATTAAAATATGTTGGTGGAAAAATTAGAATCGGTTTTCAACGACGTTCTGGAAATAATACAGATAAGTATCAGTATCAAAATGGCGTGTATTATGCGTATGCTGACGATCAAAGTGGTGCCACTAATTGGAAAAACCATGAAGGTACAAGTATTACTTTACCGCTACGTAATGCTGATGAGATAAAAGTAATGGAACCAGGAGATTACGTACAAACGACCCAAACTAATCAAGTTTACATCGTACAAGGATTTGATTGGACCGTTACCGAGAATGGAGATGAACACATTATTAGTCGCGTTAGGGATGACGAATTTAATGTGACCAAGAATTTACATACTTACAGACCAGCAGGTGTTACGGATTTTATTACTACAGAGAGTTTTTCGGGAGCAGAAGCCATTTACACGGCTGGTAATGATATATTTTTAATTGGTCTAACAAACGGTCGCGTTCGAATACAAAAAGCTGCAGGTGGCACTAATAATTTTACAACGGTATATCAGCCTACAACAGGTAGAACTTTCAGACATGGCAGAGTTTATATAGCGGATGGTAAATTATACTACTATTTAATGGAAAGTGGGCATTCAGATGATACGAGACCATTGTATTTACAAATCATTGATTTAGATATCATTCAAGAACCATTTAGAGTATCATTAACGTCACCGTTTAATGATGAAACTTATGACTTAGGTGAAACAATACCCATTTCCGCAGACGCTGTTGATGAGAATGGAAGTATTTCTAAAGTAGCGTTTTTGCTTAATGGTGCGTTGTTTGGAGAAGATACCACTGCGCCATATACTTTAGATTGGACACCAGATACAGAGGGTGCTTACGATATTCAGGCTGTGGCCTATAATGCAAATAATGAAACTGTAACTTCTAACGAAATTACTGTTAATATAGAAATTGATGATCCAACAGATTTATCAGGCGATATTTATAGATTGAAAAATTTTGTAACTGGAAAATACTTAATGTCTGATGGTTCTGCTGTTGTTACTAGTGACACGGGAGATGGTGTGGTAAGCGAATGGGAATTTATAGCTTCTGGCTCAGGTGATTATTACAATATCGATAATGGTGATAGAGGCATCCTAAGATTTACAGGAGGTTCAGCAGGTACCATGATAAACACAAATTTTACTCCGCCTAGGGTTGATGTTGATAAAATATGGACGGTTATTCCTAATGCAGATGGGACTTATACTTTTGAAACTAGAAACCTAAATAGATACCTGTATCACCACGCTGACGGCACAATCATTCACTCTTCAGGCAATGATGATAGAGCTAAATGGTTCGTGGAATCAACAACACTAAGTACTCCAGAGGTAGATGTTGACCCTTTTTCAGTAATGGTTTTTCCAAATCCAGCTAATGATAAATTTACAATAGCATTAAAAGGTTTTAATAATGCGACGGTTACTATCTACGATATTTTAGGTAAGACTGTTTATACAAACGCTATTACATCAGGTGCCATAGAAATAAATACAGATAATAGATTTAAGTCTGGGATTTATATCTTAAGGGTTATTGGCGATAATCAACGTATATATAATAGTAAAATAGTTATTGAATAGATATAGTCTTTAAACAAGGTCTAGGTAATAGCATAATAATTTATTACAGATTCAGGAAAAGTTTATTTTTTCTGACTTTTGTTTGTATTTATAATTAATTATAAAGAAATATAGGTCTATTGATTTCTGCAGATTTATAGACAGCGTCTTGAGCTTGTAGGGTTTTTAAATAGTTTTCTCCACTGGTTTCGAATTCATCTCCAGATATAAGTTTATCGACAAAATCCCTCTGGAAAATATAACAACAGTCACCTGCAAAACCAATATCGTTGTGCACATATTCATGTTTTTTTTCTTTTTCTCCTAAATATTGAATAGTAATGTTACCATCAGAATATAACCGAATAGAGCCTTTAGAGCCATCAATTAAATATTCACCAAAAGTATAGCGGGATTTTTTAAAATTGTTCTCATTATATCTATTTGCGTCCCAAATAGCATGAGCGTTGTTTTCAAAATTTAATAACATTAAACCTGAATCTTCTCCCTTAATAACGGAGTTTAATCTTTTTAAAATAGCATATACGCTTTTAACTTCTCCGGCATGATATCGGAAGGTATCTATAAAATGCACACCCGTTTCATAAATAAGCAGCCTTTTATAATCTCTAAAATAGGGTTGCCTTGCTAAATAGGCATCTTCTCCCCAACCATCTCCCATACGAGACCTGAAGTTAAGACTGAAAAGCTCTCCAATTTTGTCATGATCTAGAATATTCTTTATTTCTCTATGCCAAGGTTGAAACCTGAAATTTTCGTGTACCACAAATCGAACATTTTTTTTAGAAACATAATTCACAATTTTTTGTGACTCCTCAATAGTTGGAGCCAAAGGTTTTTGACAAATTATATGCACACCATGATCTGCGGCAAACTTACACATTTCAAAATGTGTTTCAGGTGGTGTTATGATGTCTACAAAATCTGGTTGTTCTTTAAGAATCATTTCTTTATAATCTGTATAGTGATTCTTAACACCATAAGGCTCCATAATACCTTTTGCGCGTTCTAAATTTGAATTACAGAGTGCCGTTATTTCAACTTCAGGAATACGAGTCCACGCTTCATATTGAAACTTACTAAAATATCCTGCCCCTATAGCAACCCCTTTTAATTTAGATGTCATCATTTAGTTTTTTGTTTGGGTTCATAAAAGACCAACAAAATATGGCTATTACTCCCAAGACAGCCGCAACATAAAAGAAGGGTTCGTCAGAGCCTGTCCATCCGCGTAAGTAGGGAAATGCCAAAGCTGTTGAAAATGCTCCTAAATTCCCTGCCATGTTCATCATGCCAGATACTTTACCAGAATTCTCTTCACCAATATCCATGCAGAACGACCAAGATGGACTTAAGGTCATGTCGGCACCAAAAATAGCAACAGATAAGCATAAAACAGATGCTAAAGCAGTGTCCATATATAAACTTGATAATATGCCAATTACTACTAAAATAAAACCAATGGTAGCTGGTATTTGTCTGGATTGTTTCCATTTCCCTTTTTTATAAATGCTATCTACCATAAAGCCAGACACCCAATTTCCTACCGCACCAGCTAATAGAGGTAGCATAGCGTAAAAACCAGTTGTTACCAAGCTAAGTTCATATTTGACCTTTATATAAGGGAATAACCATGTTAACATAAAGAAGAAAATAAAGTTACTTCCTATGTACTGAATCATAGCCAGTATCACGTTTTTAGAACTTAAAACCGTTTTTATCGGTAGATGTCCTCCTATTTTTTCAACTTCCTGCTGTCTATTTTTCACAATATATTCTTTTTCAATATCGGATAAACCTGAGTGTTCCTCTGGTTTATTTCTGAAAAATGTAAAAAACAATACGGCGAAAACGACTCCTATGGCGCCGAAAAAATAAAATATATTTTTCCATCCCCAAGCATCAATTAAGTATGCTACTAAAGGCAAAGCGAAAGCAGCACCTAGCCGGGAACCAGAAAAGTTTATACCTTGAAAGATGCCTCTTTCTTTTGTTGGCACCCAAGAAAAAGCGGCTCTTGAAATATTTGGAAAAGCTCCTGCTTCTCCAGCTCCAAAAACAAACCTAAAAAACAGCATAGAAATATAATTCCATGCAACTCCTGTTAATCCCGTAAAAATTGACCATAACACCATAATGGTGGTCATTACTTTCCGTACACCAAATTTGTCTCCCAACGTACCTCCAGGAACCTGAAATAAGGCATAGCCCAAAGCAAATGCACTTAAAACCCATCCCATTTGAATATCGGTAAGACTTAAATCGGCACTTATTGAATCTTTTGCTGATGAAATACACACGCGATCAACATACAATAGAAGCGTTATTAAAAATGATCCTAAAAAAAAGCCATATCTTTTTGTTGGTATGCGAGTGCCCATATTATGATAGTTTAGTTATTACTTCTTTTAATGTATTCGTAGTTCCAACATTACCTGGAAATACGATAAAAGGTAATTTTGGGAATTTGGTATCATTTCCCATTTTCCAAACAGGAATACCTTGTTTTATTTGCCCAATGACTTCAGAACGTTTCATTTTTAAAGCTTTAGTAGCCAAATCATGTGATGTAATACCACCTTTGGCAATGAGGTACTTAGGTCTTGTTTTTAAACCATTGATAATACTAACCAATGCGTTAGAAATAGTGGATGCTATGTTTATAGTCGATGAAGCATCTTTTCCGGTTACTAATTTTCTACTGGTAAAAACAATAGTATCCTTACCAGATTTTAAATTGGTATCCGTTTTTTGAATTATAGATGTTATGTAATCCTTTGAAGCATCTCCTAAAATACTTGCTATATCTACCTCAATTATAGTATTCGAATCAAAAAGTTCTAAGGCCTTTTTAAGTTGTTCTGATGATTTTTTAACATAAGAGCCAACAACAGTTAATCCACCATGACTGGTTTTATAGCTTAACAAATTATCCTTGTCAATTAAGCCCTTTGACTCTAAACCGATATAAGAAGGTATAAATGAACTTGACGTTCTATAAATAACATGTTTACCAGATTTTTCGGCAAGCAATAGGGCTTGTGCAACTTTATCTAAATCGGAATAGTTTAGGCTATTAAAAATACAATAACGACCGGTAGGAATTTTGAGAATACTTTCGGAAAGGACTTCTGCATCTGAATTTCTAATGCTGTCCAAAGAAAAAGAATACACCTCTGAAGATTTGATTTCTCCTTGAGATTTTTCCTCAATATATGCTTTGAGATTTGATTGTGAATATTTAAAAGAATGATCTTGCGAAAAAGGTGTTTCACTAACAGGTATTAGAGCATCTCCCTCAATAATAAAGTGTGTGTCATTTAAGGTAACTCTATGGCCTTCAAACATTACCGGAATAAAAACAGAAATTGCTTCGTCTAAGCCCAAAGAATCTTTAAGTGTTTTAGGTTCCAACGGAAAATGGCCGCGTAAAGTAGAATCACTTCTACTTACAAGCGTAAAATTTTTATAAGTAATTTCAGAAGCTTTTTTAATGTTAAGGGCTATTTCCTTATAGATTTTTTTTGAATTTTTAGCACTTAAACTCCTAGAGTTTGTTAGAATAAAAAAAGTTGAAGATTGCTTTAGTTCATAAACTAAAGTATCAACATCCCAAGCTGTTAATAACGGAATGCCATAAACAGTTTGATTTCCAGTAGGATCATCATCTATAACGATACAAACTTTGTTGTTAGCCTCGAATAAAGTTTTATTTTTAGATCTAAAATTAGTGCTGTCTTCTTCAGGTAAATTATTTAATATGTCTGTAACTGGAATGCTCATTAATATTTTTCAATAGCTATAACTCTTGCTGGCGCGCCATCGCCTCCTCCTATTTTTAGAGGTAAAGCAATTAATTCTACACAATTTGATTGTAATTTTTCAAGATTGGTTAACCCTTCTATAATCACAACTCCTTTTAATAATATTTGATGAATTTTAGTGACTTCTTCAATATTATTCACGTCAGCAACTGAAGGTGGTTCAACACCAATCATTTTAACTTTATTTTCAACACACCAACGAGCTAAGTCTTCGCTTATTCTTGGTAAGTCGTCTCTATATTTTGAGGTGTTGACATATTTTGACCAATCAGTCCAAAAAATTAAACTATCTCCAGAAGAAAACGTATTCAAAATATCTTTAGGAATATGGTATACTGTTATTAATCCCTTTGGACCTATTTGACGAACATCAATAACCCAAGCTTTACCTACAAAATCTGAAACAGGGATTTTATCAATAGTTTGATTACTTACATTAAAATGAATAGGGGCATCCATATGTGTGCCGCAATGCGAATAGAAGGATAAAGTACTTGCGTTCCATCCATGTTTTTCAATAGTTCTACTGGTTTCCTTTGAGAAGCCTGTAGCACTATTGGTATAGGTTAATGTAAGATCAACAATTTGCATTTTTTAAAGGTTTTTAATAACCGCATCTGCTACATCGGATGTTTTTGCATTTCCACCTAAATCAATTGTTAAAACACCTTCAGAGGTAGATTTATCAATGGCTTCCATAATATTATTAGCAGCTTCAACTTCGCCTAAATGCTCTAACATGATAGCTGCGGACCAGATTTGCCCATAAGGATTCGCAATGTTTTGACCAGCAATATCTGGCGCAGAACCATGAATAGGTTCAAACATTGATGGAAACTCTTTTTCAGGATTAATATTACCACTACCTCCAAGACCTAGACTTCCCATAATTGCTCCGCCTAAATCACTTAAAATATCACCAAAAAGATTAGTTGTTAAAACGACATCAAAAACCTCTGGTTTTAAAACAAAACTAGCGGTACAATTATCAATATACATTTGGTCATGCACTACATCTGGATATTGTGCGGCCACTTCTCCAATAATACGATCCCAATAAGATAAACTGTTAATCAAGGTATTCGACTTTGTAATATGTGTTACTTTGTTGCGTCTTTTTCTAGCCAATTTAAATGCAAAATGTGCCACACGTTCAATACCTTTTCTAGTAAAAACACTTGTATCTATTCCCATGCCGTTAGCCTCATCAGGTAAATACTGACCTCCCATTTGAACAAATTCGCCTTCTACATTTTCTCTAATAATAATAAAATCGATGTGCTTTTCAGTTCTTAATGGTCTTTGTACACCAGGATACGTTCTCACAGGTCTGTAATTGACGTATTGATTAAAAGTCGTTCGAACTTTAAACGTGTAATCTTTTGCTGGAAGTGTATCATCAACAGCTGGCAATCCTACTGAACCAAAATATACAGCATCAAAATTTTTAAGTATTTCCAGGCCCCCATCTGGAAGGAATTTCCCATTCTTTAAATAGTATCCTGCGCCCCAATCAAAGGTTTTAGATGTTAAACCAAAGTTATGCTTTTTGGCTACTGCTTCTAAAACTCTATAGCCTTCAGGTACAATTTCATTTCCAATGCCATCACCTGGGACAACCGCAATATTGTAGTTTTTGCTCATAATTAATTAATTTTTTGATTGTATTAGTGCATTTTTTTGCATCATTTAATTGTTAAATACCAAATTTAAAATATCATTACCTAAAAACTGACCTGTACTTTCTGTTTAGTGAATACCCAATTGTACAGGATAGTTTTTATATGAAAAAATTAGACTTTGGTAATTACTATGTCAATCTTAGGAGAGCTCTAAAAATATAGCTCAGTGTTTGTAAAATGAAACAATCAAAAAAATCAAAACTTCCCTTATTATTTTGGTGCTGCTTTGTGTCATTTTTTGTTTGCGTGTCGTGCAATCAAGAAGAGATAAAAAGACCTGAATCTTTAGTGCTTTCTGAAAATTTTGTAAATCCGATAGGTTTTTACAATGCTAAGCCAACATTTTCATGGCAATTGCCGGTTTCAGAAGATATTAAATCGCAATCGGCATACCAAATCGTTCTGGCATCTTCATCGGATTTATTGCCAAATAATCCTGATTTATGGGATTCTAAAAAGCAAAAAAGTTCGCAATCTACTTTTGTAAAGTATCAAGGTTCGGAGTTACAATCTCGACAAAAGGTGTTTTGGCAAGTAAAGTATTGGAACCAAGATGAAGAGGTATCTGATTGGAGCGACATAAATACTTTTGAATTAGGCTTGCTACATAATGCCGATTGGAAAGCCAAATGGGCAGGATTAGATACTGCAAAAGATAGCATTAAAGGCGTTCGAAAATTTTTAATGCACAGACCACAATATTTAAGAAAAGGATTTGAGTTGTCTTCGGATGTTGCTTCTGCAAGATTGTACATTACGGCAAAAGGAGTTTTTGATGTACATTTAAATGGAAAAAATGTAAGTGATGATGTCATGCCACCAGGTTGGACGCCATACAATCATCGCATAGAAACATTGACTTATGATGTTACTGAACTTTTACAAGCCGGTAAAAACGCTTTAGCGGTTGAGTTAGCCTCTGGATGGCATTCAGGAAGAATTAGCAGAGGGAAAGCACTTTACGAAAATTTTGCATCACCCAAAATATTATGTCAGTTAGAAGTTACAATGAAAGATGGTTCTAAACAAACAATTATATCAGACGAGTCTTGTAAAGGAACTACGAATGGACCAATACGATTAGCAAGTATTTATGATGGCGAGGTTTACGACTCAAATCTTGAAATTCCAAATTGGAGAAATGCGGAATTCGATGATGCATCTTGGGAAGCTGTAGAGACAGAATCAATCTCTTCTAGTGTAAAGTTAGAACCTAAAAGGCATCATGCAGTAAAAAATAAAACCACTATTGATGATGTAGAAATAATTTCTGTACATGATAATTCGGCTGTTTTTAATTTGAAACAGAACATGGTAGGTGTACCAAGAGTAAAAGTACCTATGAAAAAAGGAGATACTTTGAAAATACGGTTTTCTGAAATGTTATTAGCAGATAAAACATTCTACACCAAAAATTACCGTTCGGCACATTCTACAGATTATTATATAGCATCTAAAGACGGCGTTATAGAATATACACCTAAATTCACCTTCCACGGTTTTCAATATGTGGAATTAAGTGGTTATGATGAAAAAGTAAAGCCAGAATCAAATTGGGTGCAAGGTTTGGTACAGCACTCAGATTTTGAAGCTAAAGGAACATTTACATCTTCACATGACAAACTGAATCAACTTCAAGATAATAATACTTGGGGTTTGCGAGGTAATTTTTTCGATATTCCAACAGACTGCCCACAACGTGATGAACGTTTAGGCTGGACAGGAGATGCTCAGGTAATTGCACCAACGGCATTGTTCAATTATAATACACATGCATTTTGGACAGCTTGGTTGCAAAGTCTTCGAGAAAACCAGTCTGAACATAAAGATGGCATGGTGCCTTTTATTGTGCCCGATGTTTTGCAAACCAAAAACGGAAGTTCTGGTTGGGGTGATGCCGCTGTAATTATTCCTTGGGATATTTATAATGCAACAGGAGATATTACAGTACTTGAAGAAAGCTATGAATCGGCTAAAAAATGGGTTGGGTACTATCAATCAAAAGTTAAAAAGAAACCTTATATACCAATAATGCATTCGTTTGGAGATTGGTTACAACCTTATCCATCTGAAACACTTAAAAAAGCAAATAGAGGCGATACACCAAAAGAATTAATTAATACGGCTTATTTTGCGCATTCTGCACATTTAATATCTAAAATTGCTGGTGTTATAGGCAAAACAGAGGATGAAAAAAAATATGTAGACTTATATAAAGCTGTTGCTAATGCTTTTGAAAATGAGTTTTTTGATGAAAACGGAAAGTTTAAACAAGACAGACAAACCCAAACAAGTTATTTACTAGGCATTTATTTCGATTTATTTAAACCAGAAACCAAGCTAAAAGCACAAAATCATTTGCTTGAAGAAATTAAAAATGCCGATTACCATTTAGGAACAGGATTTTTAGGAACACCTGTTTTACCAAAGGTATTAGATGATATGGGCGAGATAGATTTGATGTATAAAATCCTCTTTAAGGAAAGCTATCCATCTTGGTTTTATTCCATAAATCAAGGAGCAACCACCATGTGGGAACGTTGGAATAGTTATAGTAAAGCAGATGGCTATAATCCACAGCCAATGAATAGTTTGAATCATTATGCATACGGAGCCATTGGCCAATGGCTATACGAGCGCATGGCTGGTTTAGCGTCATTAAAACCAGGATACAAGAAGATTAGAATTGCACCTTTACCGAATACCGAGTTTTTGACATCGGCTTCTGCAAGTGTGAAAACGCCTTATGGAAAAGCAGCATCATCTTGGAAAATAGAAAATAGTACTTTTAACCTTGATGTTGTGATTCCACCAAATACAACTGCTGAGATTCAAATTCCTTATGGAATACAAGATAATTTAATCATAAATGGAGGTGCTTTCAAAGAAACTTCAAATTTAAAATTAATCAGTTCTGATAGTGATTCAATAGAGATTTTAGCAGCACCAGGAACGTATAACTTTCAAACTAAACTTTAAATCATGTTTAAAAAATCAAATTTCAAATATTTCGCGTGCGCTTTGGTCTTTTTGAGTGTAATAATGTCTTGTGACTCTAAAGGCTCATTAGAAAATGCACTAGATTTAACAGTGTCCGAAGGGTTTGAAAATCCATTAGGGTTTTATAATGCTAACCCAACATTTTCATGGAAGTTGCCTGTGTCAGAAAGCAATAAAAGTCAGTCGGCTTATCACATTGTAGTGGCAGGTAGTCCAGATTTATTACCTGATAATGCAGATTTATGGGATTCAGAAAAGCAAACGTCGAAGCAATCAACTTGGATTACATATAAAGGAAAACCACTCGAATCCCGCCAAAAAGTCTATTGGCAAGTGAAATATTGGAATCAAGATGGTGAAGCTTCAACGTGGAGTGAAACTAATCATTTTGAATTGGGTTTATTAAACAATAGCGATTGGAAAGCCAATTGGATTGGTTTAGATACCGCTAAGGACAGTATTAGAGGACGAGGAAAAGTGCTTATACACAAACCACAATATTTAAGAAAAGGATTTGAATTATCCGATGATGTCACTTCAGCGCGCTTATACATTACCTCTAAAGGCGTGTTTGATGTGTCTATAAACGGTGAAAACGTTTCAGACGATGCGATGTCGCCTGGTTTTACAACGTATGACAAACGTATTGAGACCTTAACTTATGATGTTACGGATTTAATCGAATCAGGACAAAACATGATTGGTGTTGAACTGGCTTCGGGTTGGTATTCTGGTCGTTTACTTTGGGGAACCACACCATGGGATAATAGAATTTCACCAAAAGTTTTAGCACAGTTAGAAATGACGATGAGTGATGGTTCTAAAGAAATCATTGTTTCTGATGATAGTTGGAAAGGAATGACCAACGGACCACTTCAATTTGCTGAAATCTATGATGGCGAAATCTACAACGCGAATTTGGAAATGCCTGATTGGACGACTATTAATTTTGATGATAAAGATTGGATGTCTGTTGAAGTTGCAGCTCTTGATGCTAAGGTGAAGTTAGAACCAAAACGTCATACTGCAGTAAAAGATAAAATCAAGTTAGTACCACAAGATATTACGAGTAATGACGGAGTGGCTGTATTTGACTTAAAACAAAATATGGTAGGTGTACCTGTTGTAAATGTTCCAATGAAAAAAGGAGATACCCTTAAAATAAGGTTTGCCGAAATGTTATCGCCAGATGGTACGTTTTATACTAAAAATTATAGAAGCGCACATTCTACAGATTATTATATTGCCGCGAAAGATGGAGATATTGAATATCAACCAAAATTTACGTTTCATGGTTTTCGATTTGTTGAATTAAGTGGTTTTGATACCTCAGAAACACCAACGAAGGATTGGGTAACAGGTATTGTGCAGTATTCCGATTTTGAAGATAACGGTACGTTTACCTCTTCGCATGATAAATTGAACCAGCTACAAAGCAACATTGTTTGGGGTTTGCGAGGAAATTTTTTAGATATCCCAACCGACTGTCCACAACGTAATGAACGTTTGGGTTGGACAGGTGATGCACAAGTATTCGGGCCAACATCTATGTTTAATGCCGATGTTTATAAATTCTGGGCAAGTTGGTTGCAAAGTGTACGTGAAGCGCAACTAGAAGATGGTGCCATTCCGTGGACGGTTCCAGATTCTCGCGGCAATAAAATTGGAAGTTCGGGTTGGGGTGATGTAGGCACAATTATTCCTTGGAAAATCTATATGCGAACTGGCGATGTAGGTTTTTTAGAAGATAATTTTGAGATGATGAAAAATTGGGTTAGGTATCATCAAAAAAAGTCAAATAAACATATTTCTAATATGATGTCGTTTTCAGATTGGTTGCAACCTTTTCCTGAAAGTGGTGATAATAGAGGAGATACTTCTAGAAATTTAATTGGTACGGCATTTTTTGCACATTCTGCAAAATTAACGGCTCTTACTGCCGAAGTTCTTGGTAAAACAGAAGAGCAAGCTAAATACGAAGCACTATACCAAACTGTAGCAAAAGCCTTTGATGATAAGTTTTTTGATGAGACTGGAAAAGTAAAAGGCGTCACAGAAACCCAAACCTCTTATTTATTGGCATTAGCATTCGATTTATTACCTGAATCTAAAATCAAGAACGCACAGACTAATTTGTTACGCAAGCTTAAAGATGCAGATTATCATTTAAGAACAGGCTTTTTAGGAACACCATTGTTGTCAAGAGTTTTAGACGATATGGGAGAAGTAGATATGGTCTATAAATTGTTATTTAATGAAACTTATCCATCGTGGTTTTATTCTATCAATCAAGGTGCGACTACCATTTGGGAACGTTGGAATAGTTACAGCAAAACCGAAGGTTACAATCCCATGAGCATGAATAGCTTAAATCATTACGCCTATGGTGCCATAGGTGAATGGATGTATGAACGTATTGCAGGTATTGCACCTTTGGAAGCAGGATATAAAGTGATTAAAATTGCACCTCAAGTCAAAGAGCCTTTAACATCGGCTTCGGCAAGTTTAAACACACCTTTCGGAAAAGTATTGTCTTCATGGGAAATTAAGGATGGCAAGTTCGATTTGGAAGTCGTAATTCCACCAAATACAACGGCTAAAGTTATTATACCTGCCGATACAAGCCAGACACTCGAAATTGATGGAAAAACGTTTGAAGATAATTCAAATATGAAGTTGATTGCCACAGGAAACGATACTTTTGAATTAGAAGTGCAACCTGGGACATACACATTTCAATCAAAACTTAAATAAGTTGACAAAATGAAGCTAAAATTTGTAATCTGTTTACTTCTAGTATCAAGTTTATTTTTGAATGCCCAATCGACAAATTTCAATATGCCGATTGTTGATGACGACGTTATTTTTATGGAAAATAATGGCGTGGTAGCCGTTGAAGCGGAATACTTTAATAAGCAAAGTAAATCCGAAATTCGACAATGGTATATCACCTCAAAAGACGCTGTGTCTCATGTAGGTAGAGATGACGATACGCATCATCATTCAGGAGCAAGTAATGCTGCTTATATTGAAATATTACCAGATACGAGAGTCACGCATTCTGATAAGCTCATTCAAGGAGAAAATTTCTCGAATAAAGCCGGTGAATTAGGCGTTTTACATTATAAAGTTAGAATAAATAATCCAGGACGATATTACGTTTGGGTACGCGCTTTCAGTACAGGAAGTGAAGATAATGGCGTACACGTTGGGTTAAATAGTGAGTGGCCAGAACATGGTCAACGTATGCAATGGTGCGAAGGAAAACATAAATGGACATGGGAAAGTAAACAACGTACAAAAGAAGTGCATTGTGGTGTATCAAAAGAAATCTATTTAGATATTGAAAAAGCGGGAGTTCATGACATACAATTTAGTATGCGCGAGGATGGTTTTGAGTTTGATAAATTTATTCTAACAAAGGACAGCTCATATATTCCAAAAGATGAAGGGTTAAAGGTCACTACGCTTTGGCCTATGCAATCCTATTACAAACAAATTGCAGCTTCCAATATTGAAAATAAAACCTTGCCTATTGATGATTTTCCAATAAAAGGTACAGGGTTTTATAAACATGCTGGTGGCAAATGGCTTGGTATTAATCCAAATAAGCAAAAAGAAGCAGAAACATCGACGTCTTTTACATTTAAAAATGGAAGTTACGATTTGGTATTTGTTGGTGTGGGAGAAAATGATGGACAGTCGGAGTTTAAAATATTAATAAACGATAAAAAATTAGGCACGTTTAAACCACCATTATCAAACGATGTTTTTGAAGAAGGTGAAAACAATAATGGTCTTTGGGAAAATGTAAAACTTAAAAAAGGCGATAAAATTACAGTCGTAGCAAAAATAGCTAGTGCCGATGGAAAAGAATGGGCGAGAGCACGTTGGTCGGGAATCGTTTTTGCGCCAGTTGGTAAAGGTAAAGCGATTATAAAAACACCATTCAAAAGCAACATAGAAGTGGTGCAAAATTCAGCACCTGTAATTAAAGCACCTGCAGGTCGCATTGCTATTGTTGCAGATGGTAATTCACCAGATCCAGATGACCTTGGCGGTACAGCAGTCTCTATTGCTTTGTTAAGAGCTGCTGGGCTCGAAAACAGATTGGTACATTACTCACACAGTTGCGATTTGATAAGAAACCAAAGAATCTCAGAGTCCGCAGAGGAAGAGCGTCATGCCTTAATGCAAAGCAGTTGTGATGTTACAGCAAGACGTTGGGGAGGTTTTGAGTCTATAACCTTTCTAGATGCGAAGTGGCAAAAGGAAAAAACGATTAAAGATTTAGCACATGCCATAAGTGTATCTACTGCAGAGGACCCACTTTGGATTATCGAAGCAGGCGAACCAGATATCATTGGATTTGCTCTAAAAGCTGCACCAAAAGAAAAGCACCAATTTGTCAAGGTCGTAACCCATCATTCTGCAAACGACGACGCAGGTGATTTCTACGAATGGCAAGACATATTAGATTTTGGAGTAGAAGAAGTTCGGATTCCAGACCAGAATATTAAGTTAAAAGTTAAACTTGAAGATTGGGATTGGGCGAAAAATCATCCGGACCCTAGAATTCAAGGCATATGGATTCAAGGAAAACTTGCAGAACTAGATAATATCGTAAAATTTCAAAAAGGAAAGTGGGACTGTTCAGATGCAGGCATGGTGTTATATTGGATTACAGGAGCGACAAATGGCGGATTAGAACAAGGCAATGTGGACGATGTCAAAAGCATCTTGTTGAACTATATAGAGAAGTAGTACGAATCAATATCGCATAAGACAATGGTTATAAAAATGAAAAAAATTATAGGTTTACTTCTCATACTATGTGCATACACATCAGTTTCTGCTCAAAAAGAGAAACCCAATGTATTAATTTTTTATGTAGATGATTTAAGAGCTGAATTAGGTTGTTATGGAAGCGAAACCGCGATTACTCCGAACATAGACAAACTAGCGTCAGAAGGTGTTATGTTTAACAAAGCTTATGTACAACAAGCTATTTGCGCACCTTCCAGAATGAGCATGTTAACAGGTTTACGTCCAGAAACACTTGGTATTTATAGTATTTTTACACCACTACGTAAAGTGCATAAAGAGGTGATTTCACTGCCGCAATTATTCAAAGAAAATGGATACAAAACGGTAAGTATAGGTAAGGTATATCATCATGGTAGTGATGATAAAAACCAATGGACAACCTATTTTGAAAAAGAAGCAAACAGTTACCATAAACCTGAAAATATAGCATTAATGGAACGTCTAAAATCCGAAGGTGTAAAACCGTTAAAAGGACCAGCTTTTGAGGATGCAGATGTTTCAGACGAAGCCTATAAAGACGGACGCGCCGCTAATTATGCTATAGAAACTTTAAACAAGGTAAAGGACGATAAATTTATAATGTTCGTTGGTTTAAGTAAACCGCATTTGCCGTATAATGCTCCAAAAAAATATTGGGATTTATACGATCAAAATGAGTTCAAAGTTCCCTCAAGAAAAAAACCAGAAGGTGCTTACAGATTGGCACTACCCAAATGGGGAGAGTTAAAAAGCTATCACGGAATTCCTAAAGAAGGTGATTTAGATGATGATTTAACGAGAGCGTTAATACATGGTTATCATGCTTCAATCAGTTACATAGATGCACAATTAGGGAAAGTCATGGAAACCTTAGAAAAGCTAGATTTAAGAAAAAATACGATGGTGATTTTCATGAGCGATCATGGTTATAAAATTGGGGAATATGCATCGTGGTGTAAGCAATCTAATTTAGAAATAGATGTTAGAGTACCTTTAATTATTAGTAGAGAAACGAGCTATAAAAAAAGAGTAACAGGTAAAACTTCTGATGCTTTAATAGAAAATGTCGATATTTTTTCTACTCTAGTTGAGTATTGCGGTTTAGAAGGGCCAGATTCTGACGGTAAAAGTTTTCTTTCGGTTATTGATAAACCCAATAAAACATGGGATGAAGCAGCATTTAGTGTTTATGCGAGAGGCAAAAAAATAATGGGTTGTACAGTTACCGATGGTAATTGGCGCTATACCGAATGGAGAAACTCAGAGACCAATGAAATATTAGAAGCAGAACTCTATGAGCATAAAAATAGTTTGTTGTCTTATGTCAATTTATCAGGAAATAAAACGCATCAAAAAGTAGAAAAAAACCTAAAAACACTATTAGAAGATCAATTTCCAAGAGATAAGCCGTTTCTTCAAAATGATTTGCCAAGAAGATAAAATACGATTAAAGCAAAGATTAAAATTTAGGAATTGATAGTTGAATAATTATGAATAACTGTGCCAGAGCATGACACTACAGGATTATATTCATAATTTTTAAAATTAAGTTTGAGTGACGCGTTAAGGTCAATCAAATGAAAATGAAAAAATCGCTGTTAGTTCTATTTTTAGTTATAGGTATAAATCTTGTTTATACGCAGCGTTCTGTAACAAATTTCAATAACCAATGGCAATTTATTTTAGAGGATAACGCCAATTTTTCACAAGAAAACTTAGACGATTCATCTTGGACAGCCTTAAACGTACCACACGATTGGTCCTTTGAAAATGGCGTGCGGAAAGGTGGTGACCAAGGTCAAGGTGGTGGCTATCACGATGGTGGTATTGGTTGGTATCGTAAATCTTTCAATGTCAATAAAGCCAGTCTTTCTAGCATCACCTTCATCAATTTTGATGGTGTTTACATGAATAGTGACGTTTGGGTCAATGGCAATCATTTAGGTAAACGACCTTACGGCTACATCAGTTTCAGATACGATATTTCTAAGTATTTAAAAGCAGGAGAAAATACAATTGCTGTAAGAGTAGATAATAGTTTAGAGCCTTCAGCACGTTGGTATCATCCATGCGGAATTTACGCACCTGTGAAACTGATTGAGGTCCATCCTACACATTTTAAACCCAATAGTGTTTTTGTAAGAACACCTACCATTCAGGAAAACAAAGCTGAAGTTGTAATTGATACAGAAATTAATGGTAATCTAAAGAATCTAAAATATGAGGTAAAAATATTGTCACCAGAAAGAAACGAATTAACTCGTAAAAGTGAGCAATTAAAAGTATCCAATCCAACCTTCCAATTTGAAATAGAGCATCCACAATTATGGAGTCCAAAAAGTCCAAGTTTATACAAGGCTGTAACTCAAATTTTAGACGGTAAAAAAATCATTGATGAGGTTGAAACCACATTTGGTTTCAAAACTGTAGAATGGAAAACCGAAACTGGCTTTTGGTTAAATGGTGAAAATATAAAACTAAAAGGGGTTTGCGAACATTGGGAAGGAGGTCCTGTAGGAGGAGCTTGGACAAAACCGATGTTGCGTTGGAAACTTCAATCCTTAAAAGATATGGGTATCAATGCCATTCGTCCGTCACACAATCCAACACCACCAATGTTTTATGATATCTGTGATGAAATAGGTTTGCTTGTTATGGATGAGATATTTGATGGTTGGCACAAAAAAGCACCTCAAGATTATGGCAAACAAGCTTTTGATGAATGGTGGCAACGTGATGTAACAGAATGGATAACACGAGATAGAAATCACCCAAGTATTTTTGTGTGGAGTTTAGGCAATGAAACGCATAGTGATATGGCACCAGAATTGGTAAAATTTGGCAAACGTTTAGACCCAACACGATTATTTACATCTGGCGCAGGAAATCCAGAAGACATGGATATCACAGGCGTTAACGGAGGTTCTGAGACAAAGTCTTTTATCGAAAGCAGAACATTCGATAAGCCTTTTATTTCTACTGAAGCACCACATACCTGGCAAACTAGAGGTTATTATAGAACACAAACATGGTGGCGAGATAATGAATTACCAGGAACTTACGACTTACCCAATTTAACCGAAAAAGAAATCTTTTTCTATGAAGGTATCAATCCCAAAAACTGGAGGAATAGAAAGCAAAGTTTTAATTCGTCTTATGATAATGCAACTGTAAGAGTGTCGGCAAGAAAGTATTGGGAAGTCATGCGAGACCATCCATGGCATAGTGGTCATTTCCGTTGGACAGGTTTCGACTATTACGGAGAAGCTGGTTTAGTACATGGAGGTTTACCGTTCAACTTATTCATGGGAGGTGCTTTAGATGTCGCTGGATTCAAAAAAGATTTATTTTATTTCTATCAGAGTCAATGGACCAAAGAACCAATGATTCACATGTTACCGCATTGGACACATCCAAGAATGAAAAAGGGAACTGAAATTCCAGTTTGGGTCTATTCCAATGTAGACGAAGTAGAGTTGTTCTTAAACGGAAAATCCTTAGGAAAAGACCAGCCAGGAACGGTTTGGAACGAAATGCAATGCGAATGGATGGTGCCTTATGAAGAAGGGAAACTTGAAGCCGTAGCTTATAGCGATGGTAAGGAAGTCAAATGCACCTCTTTTTCAACGAGTAAACAACCGTCAAAATTAAGAACAACAATTCAGAAATTAGAAGCTGAAGATAGTTTTACCACAAGTTATATCATCACTTCAGAAAGCTTAGACGAAAACAATAATTTATACCCTTATGGAGAAAACAAAGTTTACTATAATATTCGAGGCGATGTGAAGAAGATTTCTATGGAAAATGGAAATCCAATTGACTCTGTAAGTAGAACAAAATCTGATTTTAGAGCTTTATTTTTTGGAAAAACGAGATTGTTTTTAAGAGAATTACCTAATGCACAGATGGCTTCGATTATTACGGCATCAATTTTAGGAGATAAAGCTTTATTTACTTCAAATACAATTACTATTGATGCTAAACAGATTCAAGTTTTAGGCAATTCAAATGTGGATGGATTAGAAATTCTTTGTACAACCAATGGAGATAATCCTGAAACAAATGGTACGATTTATAAAGGAGCTTTTGAAGTTAGCGATGGCACCACAGTAAAAGCGATTATAAAACAAAACGGCAAGAGTGTTTTAGACATGGAAGAAACCTTTGGTAAAAATCGAGGTTTATTTTGGGGAGACGAACATTCTAAGGATATGTGGATTGGTAGAGGAATCAATATTTCTGCAGAAGATGGCATCTTAAAAGGCGGAGCAAAAGCAAGTACTGACGCACGTCGTTATAAAGGAACTGGATTTGTACGCTTTGATGGAAAGGAAGGTTCAGTAGCATTTTATCAAGAAAATGATGGTGAAGGAGGTGATTATAGTATTCGTTTTCGGTACATGCATAACAATGAAGGAGAATTACATCCTATGAAATTGTACGTCAATGACGAATACATCAGAACATTAGAATTTAAGGCAACTGGTGGTTGGGAGAAAGAGTGGAAATTTGTGCCCACTATCATCACTCTAAAAGCAGGAGCCAATAATATTAGACTTGAAACAGAAGGCGAAAGTGGACCTTTTATTGACGAGTTGTTTGTGGATTAAAATAAAATATTAGCGATAATGACAGTAGTATTTATTATTTGTGGATTAGTGATTTTTAATGGCGTGTTGTTGTTTTATAGTTGCAATAAAGATTGAATTGTAAAAATAAAAAGTAACAATTAATGATTGCATTAAATTTTCTTACGCAGTAAAAGTGTTGAGTAACATGTTGTTTTCAATTGTGAAAAAAGTATAAGTGTGATGAACAAAATAGTATGTTTTATATTTTTTATGTGTTCATTTACCTATGCTATGGAGGTGAAAGATTTGAAATGTGAATCAAAAACAAACCCAAAAGGCATAACTATTAATAAACCTCATTTTAGTTGGGAGTTTATGGGCAATACAAAAAGTCCAAAACAAGGAGGCTATAGAATTGTAATGGCAACCTCACCAGAAAAATTAAAATATCCTGACCTTTGGGATTCAGGTCCAACAAGTTCATCGCAGTCTAGTGGTATACAGTATTCAGGAGAGCCTTTAAAAAGAGCACAGCGCGTGTACTGGAAAGTTACTGTTTGGGGAAATAATCGAGGAGCGGTTCACAGTGAAGTTTCGTGGTTTGAAATGGGAGAAATAGAAAACCCAAAAAACGCATTTCAACCTCATGTGTTTTCTAAATCTGCAAAAGGCGTCATCACAATCAATATAAACAGTAAAGATGAAGGCCGCACTTTTGAAGGTATTGGAGCGGTTAGTGCAGGTGCTTCAACAGATTTATTATATGATTATAAAGACCCTGTAAGAAGCCAAATTTTAGACCTTTTATTCAAACCTAAATTTGGAGCAGCTTTTCAACATTTAAAAGTAGAAATGGGTGGAGGAGAAAATTCCACTTGTGGTTCAGAACCCTCACACGCTTTTACTAAAGAAGAATTAAAAAATCCGGTTTCTCGCGGATATGAGTTTTGGTTGATGAGAGAAGCCAAAAACAGAAATTCTGATATGATTCTTGAATACCTACCTTGGAGTTTTCCTGGGTGGCTAAAACCAAACATTTACACGCAAGAATCCGCTGAGTATTTTGTGGCTTTTTTAGATGTTGCCAAAAAACAATGGAATCTAGATATAGATTGGGTGGCAGCTGCAGAAAATGAAAATGATACTGATCGTGATTGGTTGGTAAACCATATGAGACCAACATTAGATGCCAGTGGTTATAAAAATGTAAAAATTCAAGGCCCTGATGATAACAGTGGTGACTGGAAAATATTTAATGATTTAGAAAAAGACAACGCGTTTAATGACGTCATTGAAGCTGTAGGTTATCATTATGTTTCAGGAAGAGAGTTTACCGACAATATGGTAGATGGTCGTGGTCGACCAACTACAGAAAAAGCAAAACAATCTGGAAAACCACTTTGGGCAAGTGAAGATTGGAGTTGGACAGGTAAAGATTGGGATGGTGCAGGAGCATTAAACTTGGCACGATTGTACAACAAATTTTACATTCGAGATAAAATTACAAAATCATTGATTTGGGCACCTATTGGCTCAATATATAAATCTGTAACTTGGGATAAGGCAGGCGCTATGAAAGCCAATGAACCTTGGAGCGGTTATTATGAAGTTTGGCCAACGATTTGGGCAACGGCGCATACTACGCAATTTGCCACGCCACACAATTGGCAATATTTGGATGAAGCCTGTGGTGTATTTGATGTATCAACTTATAAAGGAAGTGTTGTTACCTTAAAAGATAAAGTCAGTGCCAATTGGAGTATGATTATTTGTACTGAAAAATCCGAGATTATAGATGTAAATATTCAAAAAGGCTTAGCTGACGACAAGGTATATGTTTGGAAATCTGATTCAGAAAATCAATTTGTAGAGTTAGCATGTGTCGTTCCTAAAAAGAGATCCTTTACCATACAACTTGATGCTAAAAGCATCTATTCCTTAACCACAACAACTGGCCAGCAAAAAGGAAAGTATGAGATTCCTGAATCTCAAGCATTTCCATTTCCATATCAAGAGGATTACGAGGATAGAAAGGTTGGTGACTTGCCAAAATACCATTCAGATCAAAAGGGAAGTTTTGAAATCGCTGTAAAAGCAGATGGCACCAATTGCTTAAAACAAATTGCACCAGAACCAGGTTATGATTGGATGCGAATTTACCGAAGAACTAACATAAAACCGCACACTTTAGTAGGAGACGTGAATTGGAAGAATTTTACCTGTAGTGCAGACGTTTATATTGAAGATGGTAATGTGGAATTAGGAGGACGTGTAAAAGGAAGTTTTTTGAACGGTTATCGATTTTTGATTGAAAAAAACGGAAACTGGAAGCTAATGCATAATAAGAAAACATTATCCAAAGGAGATATTATCGATTTTGATGGCAATATTTGGCACCAATTGAAGATAAAGTTTCAAGATAAAAACGTTGAAGTTTTTGTTGATGACAAGTCAATAACCGAAACAACTCACGCTGTTAGTAATGGTTACGTTGCTTTTGCCAGTTCCTATCATGGAAATCTTTTTGATAATTTAGAAGTAACAGACAATGATTAAAAAAAAAATAATCATATTTAATGTTTTCTTCCTAGCTATGCTTAGCATGGCATTACATGGTCAAAATTCATCTATAAACGATGAGTTGGAATCTGGTTTTAAATCACCACCAAACGAAGCCAAAGCAAGAACGTGGTGGCATTGGATTAGTGGTAACGTCTCTAAATCTGGAATCACAAAAGATTTGGAGGCGATGAAAGACGTGGGTATCCAAGAAGCCCAATTGTTTAATGTGCATTTAGGTTTTCCAGAAGGTTCAGTAGACTATTTAAGTGAAGAATGGTTAGACTTGTTTCTCTTTTCAGCACAGGAAGCCAAACGATTAGGTTTAGAATTGACCTTTCATAACAGCGCAGGTTGGTCATCGTCTGGAGGGCCATGGATGACACCAGAATATGCGATGCAAACTACGGTTTATAGCGAAGTTACAGTTCAAGGCGGAAAATTATTTAAAGACCAATTACCACAACCAGAAACCAAACTAAACTATTATAAAGATATTGCAGTCTTGGCATTTCCTAAGCTTCAATCCGATATTAAAATAGATGGATTAGATTATAAAAACCTAACTGGGCGTATTCGTAATCATTTACTGCCAGATGCAAAAGACATTCCTGCTTCAGCAATAGTCAATAAAAACAATATTGTTGATTTAACGTCGAAACTAAACAAAGCCGGATTTTTAGAATGGCATGTGCCTCAAGGCGAATGGATTATTTTAAGAATAGGCCATACAGCCATAGGAAAAACGAATCATCCAGCACCAGAAAGTGGTCGTGGTTTAGAAGTAGATAAAATGAGTGAAAAGGCCGTAGATGTCTATTGGGAAGGCGGTATTCAACCCATCCTTAATAAATTAGGAGATTTAGTAGGTAGTACGGTTAATAATTGTTTGATTGATAGTTACGAAGTTGGAACCACCAATTGGACTGCTGGTTTTGATGCTGAGTTTGAAAAATTAAGAGGTTATACTCTCACAGAATATTTACCAACTCTAGCAGGTTATTATGTAGAAAGTGGGGAAGTTACGGAACGCTTTCTTTGGGATTTTAGAAGAACGATTGGCGATTTAATGGCTGAAAATTACTATGGTCATTTTCGTGATTTATGCCATAAAAATGGAATGAAATTTTCAGTAGAACCCTATTGGGGACCGTTTGATAATATGCAAGTTGGTGCTACAGGAGATATTGTGATGTGTGAGTTTTGGAGTGGTGGATATCCGTTTTTCGATTCGCCTAAGTTCGTATCCTCTATTGCCCATTTAAATGGGAGTTCTATTGTTGGAGCCGAATCGTTTACAGGTATTGGTGGTTGGGATGAGCATCCTGCGCAACTCAAATCCATTGGCGATAAGGCATGGGCAGAAGGGATTACACGTTTTATTTTTCACACCTATGTGCATCAACCTTGGGACGTGGCACCAGGATTAGCCTTAAGTTATCATGGTACTGATTTCAATCGATTAAATACCTGGTGGAGCCAAAGTAAGGGCTTTATGGATTACATCGCGCGTTCACAGTTTTTGCTGCAACAAGGTCGAAATGTAGCCGACGTTTTAGTGTTTACAGGTGAATCTTCACCAAATACCGCTTTTTTATTACCCGAAATCAAGCATTTGGGATACGATTATGATTTAATTGGTTCTAATAAGTTGTCAGATGTATTCATAAAAGACGGAAAGATAT
The DNA here is from genome assembly GCF_014243395.1 of Winogradskyella flava. GTDB lineage: Bacteria > Bacteroidota > Bacteroidia > Flavobacteriales > Flavobacteriaceae > Winogradskyella > Winogradskyella flava. The sequence continues at coordinate 1,453,134 of NZ_JACLCP010000001.1, forward strand.
GCACACCTGTTGGTGGACAATATGAGGTTTTAGTTTTACCTGAATCCGATTGGATAAAACCAGAGACACTAAGGAAAATCGAAGAATTAGTTTCAAATGGCGGAAAAGTCATAGGTTTTAAACCTGAAAAATCACCAAGTTTAGAAAACTTCCCTTTATGTGATACAGAAGTTGAAAAACTTACGAATTCCTTATGGAATAAAGCATTGGTAAAGGACATTTCGATTGTAGATTTTTTAAAACAATCCCAATTATCAACGGATTTTAAAATTGAAAGCGATGATGCTTCAGACATCAGTTTCATTCACAGAAAAACCGATGAAGCCGATATTTACTTTATCGCGAATGCTAGAAAAGAAAGTCGAGAAATAAATATGCGTTTTCGAGTATCAGGAAAACAGCCAGAACTTTGGAATGCTGAAACGGGTGAAATTAAACAACCAGCCGTTTGGCAAGATCATAAAGATGGTACCATTAGTTTGCCAATTCAATTAGGTTCAGAAGAAGCGGTATTCGTGGTGTTTAAGAACGTCTCAAAAGCAAAACACAATTTGGTTTCAGCTCAAATGGATATTGAGAATCCTCAACGTGAACCTCTTTCAAATTTAAAAATCATTAAAGCTGAATATGGTACATTTCTTCAAGAGGGTGTAGTGGATATTACGGATAAAGTAGCTTCTGAGGTAAAAGATAATCAATTACATATTCAAGCAACGCGACATTTTTGTGATTGCGACCCTGCTATGGGATATGTAAAGGAGTTTAGAATGGAATATCAAATTGGTGATGCTATTGAAACTAAATATGTTCGCGAAAAGGAGTTTGTTGATATTGATGCAGGCGATAAAGACCTTAAAGTCCTAAAAGCCGTTTTTGGGAAATTCAAACCAGAAACCAAAGGCGTTCCAAAGAATTATCCTGTTTATGATGTTACTAATACAATCAAAGAAAAGATAGCTTTAAGAGAATATAGTATTCCTGTAAAAAATCGGTTGATTGATGGGAAAACACCTCAAGGTAATAATACGGCTATAAAAATAACCTTTACAACAGATGGCGAAGAACAAGCGTTGTTCATTCCAAAAGGAAGACATTTAAATCTTTCAAAAGACATCATCAAACCTGAGTTAGTTTTAAATAAAGAGAAAGCACAATGGATAACACCATATCCAGGCGAACTCACCTATACAAATGCATTTGGAAAAACCAAGACTGTTAAGGTGAAATCTGTGACTAAACCAATGGTGCTGTCTGGTGCTTGGGATGTTTCATTTCCGTCAGAATCTGATTCAGAAAATAAAGTAAAGTTTGATGAATTAATGTCGTGGTCAGAATCTTCAAACGAAGATATTCAGCATTTTTCAGGAACAGCGCGTTATCAAAAGAGGTTTAAATTGTCTAAAAAACACTTAAAATCTGATAAAAAACTAGAATTGGATTTAGGAAGTGTAGCCGTCATCGCAGAAGTCATTATAAACGGTAAGACATTAGGAATACTCTGGAAAGCACCATTTAGAATTGACATTACCGATGATGTAAAAGTTGGAGAAAACACCCTTGAAATAAAAGTAACCAACCTATGGCCAAACCAATTAATTGGCGATGAAAAATTATCACTAGATTTTGAACGTAAAGGCAATAAAATAAAACGTTTACCCAATTGGTTGCTCAATAATACTCAAAGGCCTAGTAAAAGAATCACGTTTCCGTCATGGAAACATTGGAGCGAAGATGATGAACTCAAAACTTCCGGACTTTTGGGACCTGTAAAGATTCAATTTTATAAAAAAATTAAACTTTAAAATGGTAATGAATAAACACGTTTTTAAAACACTTTTGATTTGTTTTTGTTTTTTAGGATGTGCATCAAAAACCAAAGATGCCAAGGCAACCTCAGAAGAAAATCAAATGGCGGACTATTTTGCCGATAATGGTTTTGGAAATGCGGTGGCAATTGTGCAACATCCAGCTGGTGTGTACCACAAAGGCATTACTTATGTGGCTTACCAAGGTACTTTAGAAGACCCTTATGTAGCGTCTTATAATCATACTACAAAAGAATGGAAAGGCCCATTTAAAGCGGGAATTAGCGAAATGGGTAAAGACCCAAACCGCAAAAAGCAAATAGACAATCATGGCAAACCAGCCATTCTTATTGATGATGCTGATTATATTCATATTGCTTTTGGAGGTCATGGTGGGACAGCTGAAGATGGTGATAATCCTTTAGGAAATCATCATTACGGAAAAAATTTACATGCCGTTTCCAAAAAACCATTAGATATTTCTTCTTGGGAAACATTGGATAATATTTCGGTATTTGGTACCTACAGTCAGTTTGTAAAAATGGACAATGGCGATATGTATTTATTTTATCGTCACGGAGCACATAGAAGTAATTGGGTGTATCAAAAATCTACCGATAATGGTGTCACTTTTGGTGATCCTATTTCATTTTTAAAACACAAACGCAGAACAGATATATTGGCTGAAGATTCTTGGTATCCTTGGGTGAGCAAAGGTAATGGAGACGATATTATTGTGGCATTTGATTATCATATTTGTAGGGATAGAAATAACACTCAGGATGAACGTGGGCATATTCCAGAACGGCATAACCTTTATTACATGGTTTTTGATACCAAAACCAATCAATGGAAAAACGTAAAAAACGAACCTTTAGCAATGCCTTTAACCAAGGAATTGGCAGATGAAAAAGCCTTAGTGACTATTATCGCTGATGATTGGACGTTTCAGGCGATAACAGACGTAGACCCAAATGGTAATCCACATGTGGGAGTTTTGGTTGGTCCAGACGTAGGTGCCAACAGAAGTGGTCCAAAACGCATACAGCATTTTAGATGGGATGGACAAGTCTGGTTAAAAAGCGATACATCTAATCTTCCAAAAGGGGATGGTATTTTCGACGTAAAATCAGTCACAGAAGTAAGCCTATATTTAGAAAGTCAGACCAACAATGATGTCGGTGAAATCAGTCGATGGGACAGTTTTGATGCTGGTAAAATCTTTAATAAAGGACCAGTCCTTTTAAGTCGAAAGAACTCAGGATTTGTGATATCTTCACTAATTGATAATCCACATCCTGATGCTAGACTGATTGTTGGAGAAAAAGAAGAAGGTTCATATTTTAGAAATATGTATCTGTTAGGAGATAATGGGCCTATTAAGAGGACTAAAAAAGAGGCTGAAGTATTAAATAATTAAAGCGAATCAAAAATGAATAGTTAAAATGAAAAGATATAAATATACAGGTTTTACCCTATTGATGTTAAGTTTAATATTGTCTTGCGGAAATGAGACAAAAAACAAAATAGCTAAAGACGAAAAAGAGGCTGAAGAGTCGCAATTGCCTAACATTGTATTCATCCTTTCAGATGACCAATCATGGACCGATTACAGTTTTATGGGAGATGAAAATATTGAAACACCAAGGCTAGATAAATTTGCTTCAGAAAGTCTAACATTCACCAGAGGTTATGTGCCAACATCTTTGTGTTCACCATCCTTAGCAACCATAATCACAGGAATGTATCCAAAAGACCATGGCATCCTTGGAAACGATGTGGTTTATGAAAGGACTAAAGATAAAGCTGTTAAGAGAAAGAATAGAACTGAGGCCTATAAGCACATGATTCCTCATTTTGAGAAATTAACTACACTACCAGATATATTAAAAAGTAAGGGTTATTTATCGTTTCAAACAGGTAAATGGTGGCATGGTAATCATAAAGTTGGTGGATTTGATTATGGTATGACCCATGGGGACCCAAATCGTGGAGGTCGTCATGGTGATTATGGACTAGAAATTGGACGAAAAGGCATGGATACTTTAACAAGTTATGTCGATTTAGCCATTAAAGAAAAAAAGCCATTCTTTTTATGGTATGCACCTTTTTTACCGCATTCACCACATACGCCACCAAAACGTTTGCTAGATAAATATCTTCCAAAAGCACCTACTGAATATGTTGCAAAGTATTGGGCAATGTGCGAATGGTTTGATCAAACTTGTGGCGAATTATTTGATATTATTGAAGAAAAAGGGTTGACCGAAAACACCCTTTTTGTTTATGTGTGTGATAATGGTTGGGTGCAAAATTTAAATGATAGCAAGTATAATGAAATATCCAAACGCTCGCCTTACGACTTGGGAATGCGCACACCAATTATGTATAAATGGGCAGGAGAAATTAAGCCAAAGATGGATACGACAACCGTTGTAAGTAGTATTGATATGGTGCCAACAGTTCTAGATATTTTGAATATTGATAAACCTAAAAACTTACCAGGCATCAATGTTTTAGATGAAGAAGCGCTTAATAATAGAGAAGAGATTTTTGGAGAAATCTATGCACACGATTTTACGACTATAGAGTCTAGTTTGTTTTACACTATAGCAATTGCGCCACCTTATAAATTGATTGTGCCAGATGTGGTTAGAAAGCCAAAGGAAAAAATACAATTATTTAATATTGATGAAGACCCTTTTGAGAAACAAAATATTGCGAGCAGTAATCCTGAATTGGTCGAAAAACTGAACAAGAAAATTGAAGCATTTAGAACAGAATAGTAATTGGTAATTATGAAAAACATACGCTTCATATTTTTGATACTACTGATGTTTTCATGTAAAAATGAAAAAGTCGCAGAGCCTAAAGAAGACGTTTCTAAACCTAATATCTTGTTTATTTCTGTTGATGACTTAAACAACTGGATTAGTCCAATTGCTAATTTTTCAAATGCTAAAACACCAAATTTCGATAGGTTGGCAGCTATGGGAGTGACGTTCACTAACGCACATGTTCAGGCGCCATTGTGTGGCCCATCACGAGCCTCTATAATGACAGGTTTGCGTCCATCTACCACAGGAATTTATGGTATGACACCAGATAATAAAATCCGAAGAGCAGGAAGCCCAGCCACAAAAGACATTACATTTCTTCCAGAGTATTTTGAGCAAAATGGCTATCATACGATGGGTATTGGTAAATTATTTCATGTACATGCACCAGATAGTATGTTTAATGAATCTGGAGGACGCGTAAAAGGTTTCGGACCACATCCTAAAAAGCGTTTTGTTTGGGACGGTAGAGGTAAAGGTATTAAAGGCATTCATGGAAGAACAAACACTGATTGGGGTGCTTTTCCTGAGAACGATTCCTTAATGCCAGACCATCAATCTGTAAATTGGGTTGTGGAGCGGTTAAACAGAACATACGATAAACCATTTTTTATGGGACTTGGATTTCTTCGTGTTCATGTGCCATTGTATGTGCCTCAAAAATGGTTTGATATGCATCCTTTGGAAAGTATAGAAACACCGCCATATTTGGCAGACGATTTAAATGATATTCCGCCTGTAGGAATGCAAATTAATGATTTACCAATGATGCCATCAACAGAATGGGCAAAAGAAAGCGGAGAATGGAAAAAAATTATACAAGCCTATTTAGCCTGTATGAGTTATGTAGATTATGAGCTAGGTCGAGTTCTAGATGCTTTAGAAAGCAGTAAATATGCAGATAATACAATGATTGTATTATGGTCAGACCATGGTTATCGTTTGGGTGAAAAAGGCACTTTTGCAAAACATGCGCTTTGGGAAACTGCTACTAAAGCACCATTACTATTTGCAGGTCCTAATTTACCTAAAGGGAAAAAAATAGAAACACCAGTAGAAATGCTTTCCATTTATCCAACACTTTTGGAATTAAGTGGATTGCCAGCCTATTCTAAAAATGAAGGTGTAAGTTTAGTGGGTATGATGAAAAAAAATGAAGGCTTGAATAATAGTTATGCCATTACAACCTTTGGGATGAACAATCACGCCATTAAAAAAGATGGGTTTAGGTATATTCAATACGAAGATGGAGCTCAAGAATTTTACGACCACAGTACAGACCCTAATGAATGGAATAATGAAGCAGATAACCCTATATACGCGCAAAAAATTAAAGAGTTAAAAGCGCTATTGCCTAAAGTGAATTCAAAATGGGATTCGGAATCCAATTATACATTTCAGCCTTATTTTGTAGAGCAAAAAATGCGAGTTAATGGAACTGAATAAAAATCAGTGGATATCATTGGAGCTGATAGGGAACTCTTATATATTTCTTCTAAAATGATAATGAATCGTTTTTGGAAACAGAGCAGGATAGTTAGCGTAATTAATATAATTATCTTACGTCAGATTTTCTAGTGATTTTTTTAATTTAAAAACATAGCAGATGTTTTCTCTAAAAAAACTTGTTCTAGTATTATGTGTTTTTAGTTTTTACAACTTAAGCGCACAAGTAACTTTATCAACAGATTTTACAGATGAAGTTAATGAGCGCGCACCTTTACATAATATTTGGTCTATAGCTAATAGAATTAGTCCCCAAAATGGTTCAAATGTACGTCCAGGACTTAAAATGAATACCGTTAGAATGATTGGCGGAATCAATAAAATTGTAAATGGAGTACGAATGAAAGATTTAGATTTTGATACCTGTTTATATGATTCTATTAATAATCAATACGTTTATAGATTTGAGCCACTGATAGCAAGGTTAGATAATATTATTAATTCTCAAACAGAAATACATCAAATTGTCTTAGATCAACCGCCTTGGGCGTTTCAACACGGCTATACGTTTATACCAGAAGGGACTATAGATTATGTTAATTTTCGAGAGAACGAACAAATATCTATTTACGGTAATTCTTTACCTCCTGCAGATCAAGTGGCATACCATGATTATATAGTAGCATTGATGACCGAGTTAGTTGCAAACTATGGAGAAGAAATGGTGTTGTCTTGGCGTTTTAGAGTTGGTTCTGAAATCGAAACACCAAACCATTGGTATGGTACCAAACAAGATTTTATAGAACATTTTGAAAATACAGAAAATGCAGTAAGGTCAGTTTTACCAGATGCAATTATTGGTTTACATACAAGAGCTCCAGATTTTCTCTATCAAAATGGCACTGTGCTAAATTACAAAGGAGAGCCTTTTGCGTCTTTTGCTGAGGATTTAATAGAATATTGTTTTGATAATAATGTGCAATATGATTTTTGGGGAGTATCAGATTACGTCGTTTTAGGTAATGGCAATTTACGTAATATGAGTATTAAGTATAATAAACTATTTGCAGATTTAATAAATCATCCAGAATGGAACGCCAATGCAACCATTGATTTAATGGAGTATGCAACAGTAACCACAATGAATGGTGCTGATGGCAATGGGTTTATTAATGCAGAAACATCGCATGCAGAAATTGTAGAATTATATTTTTCTAATATTTTTTATGAAAACAAAGGCAATGGCCTAGATTTAGTATATAGATGGGGAAATAGAACAGGTTCACAAGATCCTCCAGGCATTAGTATTTTAAATTCTATGAATGGTAAAGTGCATTATACAACAGATATTTCTGGTACACCAGAAACTTCAACAAATGATGTTGATGCTATTTTCGCAAAAAATGATGGCGCTACAGAATATGATGTTTTAGTATATAATTATAATAACAATGCTTTAAACTATATAGATAATGAAGCCGTAAATGTGTCTTTTACGTCCGAATTACCAGAAGGTACAACCTTGTATTATAGAAGTATTTCTTATGATAAAACCAATAATAAACTTCAGAATTTCTTAGAAGAAAATTCTGGACTAGGCTATGTAATGAGTGGATTTGATGATAAAGGTGATCCAGAAAGAATTTTAACTGAAGCCGGTTTAGCTGCATATGAAGCTTATGAAAATCCAAACCCACACCAGTATAGTGATTGGGAAAGTATAGTCACTACTGCACGAACTGATGGTGAACCTGGTTCTATTATTAGTTTAGATACTGAAATTGCCTCTTTTGCTTTTGAAAAAATCGAATTTAGGACTAATTCTAATTTAGTAACGGTATTAAATACACCACAATATATATGGACAACAAACGAAGATTTTCAGCAATTTGCCACATCCCAAATGGCTTCTACCATAGCTGGGGGTATTATTAATATGTCTATTACGGGTAATTATCCAAACCTTATTTATGATACTTCATTTAACGTTGATAATTTTGATAGGTTTAAAATTGTGCTTAAAAATGAAACTGATAGCGATAAGTTTTGGTTTGTTTGGTATATAGATGGTGTGAAACATCAGCGTCGTATTCGTCCAGGAATTAATGAAACTTCCTTTAATACCTACATTATAGATTTAAGTGTAGATGCAGATTGGAATGGAACCATTGATTCTTTTAATGTTGAGGTTGCAAATTTGTCAAGTTTGGGAGGTACTGTAGAAATTGATAGTATGGAGTTAATGCTAAAAGTTGGAATTGAAGAGCATTCCATAACTACTAATATTATTGAAGGCTTTGGTGTAGTTTCTCCTTCTGGCGGAACAGTTTTTACAGGTAATGAAGTTACGTTTAATACTTATCCTGATGCAGGTTGGGAGTTTCAAGGTTGGTCTGGTGATATTGTGAGTACTGAAAACCCATTAACAATAATCGTAACATCAGATTTAGATATAGCAGCCACATTTGTGCAAGATGGGTTGTCTGTAGATGAAAATAATTTAGACAATGCTTTTACTATCTTCCCTAATCCAAGTTCTAATGGCGTATTTACAATAAAAAGTAATACAACAGCGCATTGGGAAGTGTATAGCCTAACTGGAGTTAAAGTTCTGTCTGGAAAAGAAAAGACAATAGATATCTCTAATTTTTCACATGGAATGTATATTCTGAAATTAAATAATTCTTACAAAAAAGTACTGTATAACTAAGAGCGTTTGACCATTAGAAGATTCGTTAGTATGAAGATCTTTTCAAAGATTTCAATGTTTGTTTTTTTAGCAATTCTTTTTTTAAGTTGCAATACATCATCTACACAAAAAAAAAATAATGATGATCAAAAACCAAATATCATCTTCTATCTAGCAGATGATCAAGATGTTTACGATTATGGTTGTTATGGTAACGAAAAAGTAAATACTTCTGCTGTAGATCTATTGGCAGAAGAAGGCATGCGCTTTACAAATGCATTTACTGCACAAGCGATTTGCGCGCCTAGTCGATCTCAAATTTTCACAGGACAATATCCGCTTAAAAATGGTTGTTTTGCAAATCATACGGCTACAAAACCGGACATTAAAAGTGTGACAGAACACATGAAAAGTTTAGGTTATGAAGTCGTTTTAGCTGGAAAAAGTCATGTAAAGCCAAATAGCGTATATCAATGGGACAAGGAATGGGAACCAGTGCCAAAAGAAAACGTACCAAGAGAATACATTCCATTGGATAGTATTGAAAATTATTTCAAAACGGCTAAAAAACCGTTTTGCATGTTCATTACATCTAAATATCCGCACGGAAAATATTTTGACGTCAAAAATCTAAATGCTGAAGACCTTAAGTTTTATCCGTTTAATGCTCATAAAAAAAGCGATAAAGCTTATGTTAAAAGTAGGGCAGGCTACTATCGAAGCATCGCGGAAGACAATACGCAGCTAGAAAACGTTTTAAAATTTGTCGACACCCATTTAGATAAAAACACACTGTTTATATACAGTGCGGATCACGGTGTTTCAGGTAAGTTTACCGTAAAAGATATTGGTTTAAGAGTACCATTTGTGGCGCGTTGGCCAGAAGTTATAAAAGCAGGTTCAACGTCAAATCAATTAATTCATTATACGGATGTCTTACCAACTTTTTTAGAGGTTGCAGGTGGTAAGACAACCCAAGATATGGATGGTAAAAGTATGTTGCCTTTGCTTAAAGGGAAAGATGATGAAATCAACACTTATGTTTATGGTGTAAGAACCAATCAAAACATTTTAAATTCTGAAATTTTCCCATCTCGCATGATTCGAGATAAGCGATTTAAATACATCAGAAACTTTAATTCAATTGAAGTGGTTGATAAAAATTTAACAGGAAAGCCAAATGTGGATTTCTTTATAAAACGTGGTGCGGAGAAATTTAAAAACGAACCGTTTGAGGAATTATATGATGTGGAGAATGACCCATTTGAGGAAAAAAATTTAGCTCAAAATCCAGAACTACAAGCTGTTAAAGAACAAATGAAACAAGATTTATTTGTTTGGATGAAAGCCCAAGGAGATATTTTAGATGATTCCGTGGGAAATATGCCTATCATAACACCTAAGGGAAAAAAAGGGTTTAAACTAGACCAAGACACACCTAGACGCAAAATTCCCGATTCCTTAAAAGACACCTTGAAAAAAGACGATTATATTGTAATTGAACATTGGTAAAAAACATCATAAAATGAATAAATTCTTCAGGTACATATTTGGTTTAGTAATCCTTTTCATGTCATGCAAAAATGAAAAAGAGAAAACCGTTGAGAAACAAGACCAAAAACCAATGAATATCTTGTTTATTGCTGTAGATGATTTAAGGCCTGAACTTAATCTTTATGGTGTTAATCATATCAAATCGCCAAATCTAGATAAATTGGCAGATGAAAGTTTAGTATTTGATCGCGCCTATTGTAATATTCCTGTATGCGGTGCTTCAAGGGCGAGTTTGCTTACAGGTTTGCGTCCGACAAGACATCGTTTTATAAATTACAGTACAAGGGCAGATAAAGATGCACCTCAGGCAGTTTCATTGCCTAATTTTTTCAAGCAAAATGGATATACTACGATTTCTAACGGAAAGATATATCATAAAAGAAATGATGACAGTTTAGCTTGGGATAATATTTGGTTCCCAAAAGGAAATATTCGCAACTATCAATTGGAAAAAAATAGAATTGATAATGGCGATGCAAATTTAGCTGTTGCAGGAGCTGCTGCATTTGAAATGGCAGATGTTGATGATACGGCCTATTTTGATGGCAAAATAGCCCAAAAAGGAATAGCAGATTTAAAAATGCTGAAAAACAAGAACGAGCCTTTCTTTTTAGCTTTAGGTTTTATGAAACCGCACTTACCATTTAATGCGCCAAAAAAATATTGGGATTTATACGATAGGGCAAAAATTGAATTGCCAGAAAGTTATGTACAGCCCAAAAGTACACCTAAGCAAGCCTTTCACAATTTTGGTGAGTTACGCAATTATGGTAATATCCCTAAAAAAGGAGATCTTCCAAAAGATTTAGCTAAAGAATTGATTCACGGTTATTATGCTTGTGTCAGTTATATAGATGCACAAATTGGTTTGGTGTTAGGCGAATTAAAACGCTTAGAGTTAGAAGATGATACCATAGTTGTTTTATGGGGAGACCATGGCTGGAATTTAGGAGACCATAAATTATGGTCTAAACATTCCACATTCGAGACCGCTTTAAAAACACCTTTAATCTTAAAGGTACCAGGTAAAACCAAAGGACAAAAAACAAATGCCATAACTGAATATGTGGATATCTATCCAAGTTTAGTGGAACTTGCTGGTTTAGATGTGCCAAAAAATATTGAAGGACATAGCTTTGCGCCAATTCTAAATGGAGAAACACCAGAAAAAGACTGGGCAGTCAGTAAATTCAAGGATGCTGTAACCTTGATTAAAGGCAACTTATTTTATACCGAATGGACTAAAGACGATGGAATAGCCTATGCGCGAATGTTGTTTGATCATAAGACCGACCCATTAGAACTCGACAATTTGGCTGAAAAACCGGAGTATCAAGAAACCGTAAATGAACTTGCTAAAGAGTTGCGAGTAAAATGGGGAAAAGATTTTTTAAAATAAAAGGTTGAATAGTGAAAAGTGTATCAAATTATATAGGTCTTCTAATCCTTTTCTTAGCCTTAATTAGTTGTAAAAACGAAGAAAAGAAGATTACTACTAAAAAAGAAACACGACCGAATATCATATATGTATATGTAGACCAAATGAGCGCTAATATGATGAGTAATGCTGGTAATACCTATTTAAAAACACCAGCATTAGATTATATCGCAAATAACGGTATTTGTTTTACAAGAGCCTATACTACCAATCCTGTGTGTTCACCGGCAAGAGTGAGTTTAATGACAGGTCGCTTTCCAGGTTATTTCAAAGATGATAAAGGCAACGAGATTCGAGAAAATAGAGGATCAATGAAAATCCCAACAGTTTCTCAAGAAGTGCAAAATACAACCATTGCTTATTACTTGAAAAAAGCTAATTACGAACTGTATTTTGGTGGTAAAGAACATTTACCAGAATCCTTAACACCAGCCGCACTTGGATTTAATAAATTTAGTGATGACGAAAGAGGTGAACTGGTAAACAAAGCGGCAGATATCATTAAAGAAAAGCATGAAAATCCATATTTCATGGTAGTGTCATTAATAAACCCACATGACATTTGCTACATGGCTTTACGAGAAAAGGCGACTAGTAAAAATGATGCAGTTCTCTTAAAACGTGCAAAAGTTGAATTGGCAGCATTAGGTGAAGCCATGAAAATTCCAGAAGGCGTTAGCGAAGAAGAATTTTATTCAAACTATTGTCCGCCATTGCCCAAAAATTTCGAACCTCAAACCGATGAGCCAAAAGCGGTTAAAAGCTTAATTAATAACAGGCCGTTTCGTAAAAATGCCAGAGAACATTTTACAGAAAACGATTGGAAACATCACAGGTATGCTTACCATCGCCTAACCGAGGTTATGGATAAAGAAGTGCAAGTGCTATTAGATGCCATAAAGAACAGCGGACAAGAGGAGAATACGCTTATAATTTTTTCAAGTGACCATGGTGATATGAGTGCAAGTCATCGTATGGAGCATAAATCGACCTTATATGAAGAATCTGCAAACGTTCCATTTATGGCGATGTGGAAAGGTCATATTCCAAAAGGTCAGGTTAACGAGATGGATTTAATCTCAAACGGACTGGATTTACTTCCAACGGCATGTGATTACGCAAACATAGAAGGGGTTTCTGATGCTCGAGGTAAAAGCCTAAGACCACTTTTTGAAGGTAAAGAAGTATCATGGAGAGAAACGCTTGGTGTGGAAAGCGAAATAGGTAAAATGGTAGTTGATAAATACGGTTTGAAGTATACACGCTATGATGTTGATGGCATTGAAGAACAGTTATTAAACTTAAAGCAAGATCCTTTTGAAACCACACACTTTACTAATGACGCAGAATTTAAAGATGATTTAGAAAGGTTACGGCAAATATACCATACGGAATGGTTTAAGTAACTAGGGCTAAACGAGGTTGTGAAAATGATGTCAATGAAATTTAAATATTTAACCCTAAATATCAGGTTTATAGTAATACTGATACTCATTACTTTTAAAATGAGTAGTCAGACTAAAGAACGCCCTTTTATTTTAGTGACGGCCGAAGAGCGGAATCAAGTTCTTGAAAAAATAGAGACTCAAGATTGGGCAAAAGACATCTTTAAAGAATTAAAAGGAAAAGCAGATGTTCAAGTTAAATCCTTTATTAAAAATCCAAAGACCTATTTAGAAAAGCTACCATTCAATTGGTCCGAAGGTCAAAAAAATAGCTTCCCACCATTTTATAAAACCTATCATGTCGAAAATGGTGTTCAAAAAAATCTTGATAATGCAACAGACGCCGAGAAGAAAAACATGGAGTTATTGATTAAATATCTGCAAGTTGCTTTAGACTGTGGCATGATGTATTATCTAACTCAAGACGAAAAATACGCCTATGTAGCAAGTAGTATTTTATATGCTTTCGCAAAATCAGTTCAAAAATCTCAACTTTCAGATTGGCATGGTCGAGGCGGTTGGTTGTTTCCGTATGATGGTTTTAGAGAAGTACGTGTTTTAGGTTATAAAGTGCCTTTGATTTATGATTTTACGGCGTCTTACCTTAAAAACGGTGGACAAGCATTTGATATCATCAAAAACAAAAAAGTAGATTTTCCTGTAGATGAACTTCAGGATGTATGCAGAACCTATGCAGATATTACCATAAATTATGGACAAACAGGTTCAAATCATTCAGTTTTGGAATCTCCAAGTTTGGTATATAATGCTTTGGCTATGGATGACGAAAAAGAGCGTGAAACATTATTATCCTATTTCCTAACTGAAAACACTGACAATCAAGACGGACTCAACGTCATGTATAAAAAGTATAAAAACAAAGGGGATATTTGGCCCGAGACCTCACAGTATTTAAATCATTCTACCGCGATTTTAGCAAAATTATTATTGGTGGTGAATAAGTATAATCCATCTTTAGAGTTGGGCAAAAAATATCAAAACATATTATTCGCACTGCCAAGGCTCGACTATTTTGTTTTTCCAAATAATGAGATTGTGAGATGGGGAGATGGACATAGAAAAGCACATGCACCATACGAAGCTTATGAAAATGCTTTTGTATTGGCACAAATGGATAGTTTACCAGAGTTGGAAGATAAATTTGCACCGCTCATTAAACGCGCTATGACTAAAGGTAAATACCACAGAAAAAACCTCGAAGCTTTGTTTTGGTACAATAATGATATGAGTGAAGAAGTCGCTAAGATAGATTTACCTAGAACCGATAGAGTATATCATGCAGGTATTGTATTACAACGTAACTTTAGTAGTACAAATGACCCAAAAGATGGCTTAATGGGTTTTGTGGGAGGTGCTCACATGGTTCATGGCCATGCTGAAGGTATGAATATTGAATTGTATGGAGAAGGTCAGGTATTAGGTGTTGACCATGGTAGAAACCGCTATGGAAAAGACCTGCATGAAAATTATTCAAGACTATTTGCTGCCCACAATACGGTTATCGTTAATGGAAGTTCTCAAGGTGAAGGTGGATGGGTCAATCTAGGAATAAACACGGTTCAACTTATTTCTATGGAACCTAAAGTAGGTGAAGAAGCAGTCTCACCATTCCATTCTTTTAGTCAAACCAGTTTCGAAGATAATAAGGGAGATAAAGCAGAAGCAGTTCAAGAGCGTACATTAGCACTCATACGGACATCACCAACCACAGGCTATTATGTAGATGTATTTCGTTCAAAATCAAAGCTTCCAGATGAATATCACGACTATTTATATCATAATATTGGTGATAAATTGGTGTTTGAAACTAAAGATCTGAATTTCAAAAAAACACCAAAGCGCTATATGGCAAATGCCAATGGTAAATGGAGGCATAATAAAGTCTATCGAAACCCTGGATGGCATTTTTTTAAAAATGTAAAATCCTCACAAGCCTATGACAAGGATGTTAAGGCGACATTTACTACAAAAAAGTTAAGTACGGGAAGCGTGTTTATGCAACTTCATATTCCAGGTTTTGAAAATAGGGAATATACCAAAGTAAAAGCGCCTACAACTTTTGAGTCACCAAAACCTTATGACGATTTGCCAACACCAACATTGGTAATTCGTAATAAAGGTGAAGCTTGGAAAAATCCTTTTGTTGTGGTTTTTGAACCTTTTAATGAAAACGAAAAGGCTACAATACAATCCGTTGAAAAATTAGAAGAAAACGGTCTTTATAAAGGATTGAAGATTATTAGTAATACACCGACCGAAAAATTGATTCAATATGTCATTACACAGTCGAAAAATGACATATTTCAAGATGAAGCATTAGGTATTTACTTTCAAGGCACTTTTGCTGTAATTTCTTTGAATGAAAATAAAAGTTTGCATAGCATTTACATTGGAGAAGGAGACAAGCTCATTTATAAAAATGAAATCATACAAACGGATGCCAGTAAAACCTATTACAAGGCCTATTAACCAAAGCTTATGCAGCTAAATAAAATATTGAAATGCTTATCGCTAATCTTAGTCTTTTTATTACTTGTTGGTTGTCAGTCAAAAAAAGAAACAACTTTACTCTTTGTAGGTAGCTTTACGGATAAAAAACCAGGAGAAGGTATCCATGTTTTTGAGTTTAACAATGAAACAGGTGAAGCTTCTTTAAAATTTACGCTAGATAGTGTTACCAATACATCCTTTTTAAAATTATCTAACAATGGTAAGTACTTGTATTCTGTTATGGATAGTCAAATGCCATATCATGGGAAAATAGCCGCCTTTGTTGTGGATTCTATAAATGGAAAACTTGACTTAATAAATATACAAGATTGTGGTGGCTTAAATCCTGCGCATATCGACATCGATAAAACAGGGAAGTTTTTAGCAAGTTCTCAATATTCTGATGGCAGTTTGAGTTTATTCAAAATTAATAAGGATGGAAGTCTTAAACCACATTCTCAAGTTTTAAGATTTAAGGATAGTAGTGTCATTAAAGAAAGACAGGAAGCATCGCATATACATTCTTCAAATTTTTCACCTGATAATGAATTTTTATTTGCCCATGACCTTGGTGCCGATAAAATAAGAGGGTTTAGTTTTAATAGTAATACAAAGGATTCATTACTAAATAATGAAAACCAAATTAAAATGAAACCAGGAAGTGGACCTAGGCATTTTGCGTTTCACCCAAACGGTAAATTTGGATATAGCATTGCCGAATTAAGTGGAAAATTAACAGCTTTCAATTTTCGGAATGGGGATTTGGAATATGTTGAAGATTATCAATCTTATCAAAAGCATCAGAATATTTATAGGGCAGCAGACGTGCATATCTCTCCAGATGGTAAATTTTTATACGCCTCAAATCGTGGCCCAGAAGAAGATAGTATTTCAATATTTTCTATCAATCCAGAAAATGGAACTCTTACTTTAATTGAGCATGAACGAACTTATGGAGAACACCCAAGAAACTTTGCCATAGACCCCTCTGGAGAATTTTTATTGGTTGCGAATCAGTTTACCAATAATATTATAGTCTTTCGACGTGACATTAAAACAGGAAAGCTAAGCAAACTGAATCAGGAGATAGTTGTTAAAAACCCTTCAAGTTTGCAGATGAGAACTTATGACGTTAGTTTATAATTTTGTGGGGTGAGTGTAATGAAGAATCTATTAATGGGAATCTCTTTCAATTAGGTTAAAGGGAACTTTTACGCGACCCTTTTTATTGTTTAAAATCATATCAGCAGTCGTTTCGCCCATGATTTTAAAATCAGTAGATATAACCGTAATTCCTAACAAATCTTTTAATGGTGTATCGTTATAAGAAATGATACCGATATCTTCACCTAATACAAATTCATCTTCTTTAGCCTGTTTCACTAAATTAACCAAGTCAGATTCTTCAATGGTTATAAATAAATCGCCCTTTTTTATAATCATATCGTCAAATACCTTATCAAGAATCTCAAAATCAAGTTTGAATTCTACACAGAATTTTCTAAATCCGTGAAGAATTCTTCTAGGATAAGGGTAGACAGCTTTTTCTGGGTAGACCAACATAATTTTTTTATATCTCTTGATTTTAGAGATACCTTCTTTTAACGCATTGTAAATGTCATTTTCAAAATCCTGATAGATTTCTACATGATTTCCACCCATTTCAGGTTTATAATTATCTAATATGACTAGTTTGTTTTGCGGAAGTTGTTTAATGGCCTTAATGGCTTTATCTGTAAAACTTACGTGCTTCAGATCGTCAGTTTTAAAATGAGGCATAATGACATAATAGTCGTAAGCCGATTTATTTTTATCCAACAAATTTAAAAATAACGATTCGTCACAATGATAGATGATAAGATCTGTATGAGAATTTGCGCCAATGCTATTAATAAAGGAATTGTATGTTCTCAGCTTATAAGAACTTAATTTATTAACCAAAAACAGGATGTTTATTTTGGAAATTAATTTTGTTCGGTTGATGTAATAACCTTTACCACGAATGGCGTTTATGATATTGCGTTCTTTTAAAATGCTGTATGCTTTTTCAACAGTATCTCTAGATAGATAAAATTCTTCACTAAACATGTTTATTGAGGGAATTTTTTGACCCATTGTCAGATTCTCCTCCGAAATATTATGAATAATCGAATCTATAATCTGCTGGTATTTAGGTACCCTAGATTCGTCATCAATATTTATAAATTTCATCATGTCCAAAATAAAACAGAATTTAAAGGTTGAAAGTTTTGTTTAACTAATCACAAATATAGCAAGTTAATAATTCTTTACTATAAAAAGGCCTTTAATGTATTTCAATACAAAAGTATTTTTAGCTCGTAATCCTCTAGATAATATGGGATTTATAACGGCAAGAGTTCTCGCACAAGATGCTTGAAGTTTTGTGTTTTTAAATTTCATAACATCAAATTTTGGATTTGAATTTTATGGAGGCCCAACTTTATGCTATTGATATATTAAGTTGTTTGAGTCTTTATTACACGATAGGTCTTCCGTAAGTGTCTATGGATTTGGGTTTCTATTGATTTTCACATTTAAAAATATATATTTTAATGAACTTATCTTCTCATTACGGTACAGTACAGGATAGAAAAGCTTTTTATGAAATATATATTTGGTTAAAGAATTTATTTTAACACTTTTTATGAAGACAATTACGAAAAATTTTAAATACGTAGATTATCTATGGGACGAATCAAAAGCACTTGCTTTAGGTGATAACCAAGTAGATTTATTTTTATATCGTTCAAATATATTAGGTGCCGATTTAAGGATTACTAATTATGGAGGTGGAAATACAAGCTGCAAAACTATTGAAACTGATCCATTAACCAATGAAGACGTTGAAGTAATGTGGGTTAAGGGCTCTGGTGGTGATATTGGAACTTTAAAAAGATCGGGAATAGCTGGTTTATATACTAAAAGACTGCGTGATTTAAAAAATGTATACCAAGGGTTGCATGATGAAGATCGTATGGTTGGATTATTCAATCATTGTATTTATGATTTAGACAGTAAAGCGCCTTCAATAGATACACCACTTCATGGTTTGTTACCATTTGCTCATATAGATCATCTGCATCCAGATGCATTAATTGCGGTTGCTGCCGCTAAAGATAGTGAGCAAGTTACCAAAGAAATTTGGGGAGACACTATGGGTTGGGTCCCTTGGCAACGACCAGGATTTGATTTAGGACTTCAATTGGAAAAATGTCTGGCAGATAACCCAGGTATTAGAGGCATTGTGTTGGGGAGTCATGGCTTATTTACATGGGGAGACACATCATACGAGTGCTATATGAATAGTTTAGAAGTTATTGAGATGGCTTCAGAGTATATAGATAAAAAGATTAAAGAGAAAGGTTTAGTTTTTGGTGGACAAAAAATAGAAAGTCTTCCAAAGGCAGATCGTCTAGAAAAAGCAGCTCAAATTATGCCGCTTTTACGAGGGCTATGTTCTTCTGAAAATAGAATGATAGGTCACTTCTCTGATACAGATGTGGTAATGGAATATATTAATAGCAATGATCTGGAACGATTGGCGCCAATGGGTACATCTTGTCCAGATCATTTTTTAAGAACAAAAATCCAGCCTTTGGTTTTAAGTCTAGATAAAAACGAGGATTTATCGGATGCCGACGCTATTTTAAAAAAGTTAGAGCCAGCATTTGAAGCCTATAGACAAGAATATGCAGACTATTATAACACTTGTAAAAGGGATAACAGTCCAGCCATGCGTGATGCAAATCCAGTAATAATAATTTATCCTGGTGTGGGCATGTTCAGTTTCGCTAAAAACAAACAAACCACACGTGTAGCGAGTGAATTTTACATAAACGCCATTAACGTAATGCGCGGTGCGGAAGCTATAACAGAATATACGTCTTTACCAAGACAAGAGGCTTTTGATATAGAATATTGGTTATTGGAAGAAGCAAAGTTACAACGTATGCCAAAAGAAAAACCATTATCTCGTAGAGTGGCTTTGATTACAGGAGCAGGAGGAGGCATAGGTAAGGCAATTGCGGATAAACTTGCTGCTGAAGGTGCAAACGTAGTACTAACAGATATTAACGAAGATGCACTTGAAGAGGCCAACGGAACTTATGCAAGAGATGTATCCACTTATGCAACCTGTGACGTTACTAATACTGAATCTATTGAAAGTGCTTACAAAAAAGCCATTATTGAGTTTGGAGGTGTAGATATCGTTGTTCATAGTGCCGGATTAGCAATTTCAAAACCTTTATTAGATACAACGGATAAAGATTGGAACATCTTACAAAGTATATTAGTAAAAGGTCAGTTTGATTTAGCAAAACAATTCTCCGCAATAACTCGCAAACAGGGATTAGGCGGAGATTATATAGCAATAGCAAGTAAAAATGGATTAGTTGCAGGTCCAAATAATGTTGCTTATGGCACTGCCAAAGCAGCCCAACAGCACATGGTACGTTTGTTAGCTGCAGAATTAGCAAAAGATAAAGTAAGGGTAAATACCGTAAATCCAGATGGTGTTATTGTGGGCAGTAAAATATGGGAAGGTGCTTGGGCCGAAGGTAGAGCAAAGGCCAACGGAATTACGGTTGAAGAATTACCTGCCTTTTACGCAAAAAGGAATCTACTAAACGAAATTATCACACCAGATGATATTGCCAATGGAGTATTCTCTTTTGTTGGATTACTCGATAAATCAACAGGAAACATTTTAAATGTTGATGGTGGGATGGCAAATGCCTTTGTAAGATAATATTTGATTAGTTTAGTTTAGTTAATGAAAACTCCCATAAATTTTAGTTAAGTTTATGGGAGTCTCTTTCTAATTCAGAAAAAAGTTTCAAATGATAATAAATAATGATCACATCCAAGATTCAAATAGAAATAAGCTTGAAGAACACTCAGAAAGTTTTGATTTCCTAGCAAATAAGTTATCCAAAAAAGGTCACAATATTTCTAATATTGTTTCAAAATTATCGGAATTTCAAGTGGCTATCCCAAGTTGGGCATTAGGAGCAGGAGGTACGCGTTTTGGACGTTTTTCATTTTACGGAGAACCGTCAAATCTTGAACAAAAAATAGAAGATGTTGGCATATTGCATAGTCTGACCCAAACAGCAGGAGCGGTCTCCTTGCACATTCCCTGGGATATCCCTTCAGACTATAAGGCGATTAAAGAAAAAGCAGATGCTTTGCATATAAAATTTGATGCCGTTAACTCAAATACGTTTCAGGATCAAACAGATGCAAAGGAAAGCTATAAGTACGGTTCATTGAGTAACATTAGCAGTGCTGTTAGAGAACAAGCAATTCAGCATAACTTGGACGTCATTAATATTGGCAATAAATTAGGTTCTAAATGCTTAACAGTTTGGCTAGCAGATGGGTCTTGTTTTCCAGGCCAAAATAACTTTCAGACAGCTTTTCAGAATACACAGGATAGTTTAAAAGATATTTACAAAGGTTTACCAAATGACTGGTCCATGCTTATTGAATATAAGCCATACGAGCCAAACTTTTACAGTACGGTAATACAAGATTGGGGAGCGTCTTTAATGTTAGCAAATGGTTGTGGTGATAAAGCCTACACGTTAGTGGATTTAGGACATCATTTACCAAATTCGAACATTGAACAAATCGTAGCCATATTACAACTTAAGGGTAAACTTGGAGGATTTCATTTTAATGATAGTAAATATGGCGATGACGATTTAACCGTTGGTAGCATTAAGCCTTATGCCTTATTCTTAATTTTTAATGAATTGGTTTATGGCATGCAGAACAACCCACAAAATCCTGATTTGGCTTGGATGATTGATGCTAGCCATAATGTAAAAGATCCATTGGAAGATTTAATTCAATCTTTAGAAGCTATTCAAGAAGCTTACGCCAAAGCATTACTTATAGACCAAGAAGCTTTGAAAGCAGCCCAAGCAAACAATGATGTTGTGAAATGCCAGGAAATTTTACAAGGTGCCTACAGAACAGATGTTAGACCATTACTTGAAAAAGCACGTTTAAATACAGGAGGTGCTATAAGTCCAATAGACTCTTATAGAAGGTTGGATGTAAGAGGTCAGCTTATAAAAGAAAGAGGGAAAAACACCATTGCAACAGGGCTTTAGTCATATACTATGAAAACAAAGGTCACAGCTGTTTTTGATATTGGTAAAACAAATAAAAAGTTTTTCTTATTTGATAAGAATTTCCAAGAGGTTCATAAAGAGTATATTTCTTTCGATGAAATTGTTGATGAAGATGGTCATCCAACAGAAAATCTTTCAGCATTACAAAAATGGCTAAAAGAAGTTTTTAATAGAATCCTAACTGCAGATGAGTTTGAAGTCAAAGCCATTAATTTTTCAACTTATGGTGCTAGTTTTGTTCATATTGATAAGGAAGGTAATCCGCTAACACCGCTTTATAATTATACCAAACAATTACCAGAACAAATTATTTCATCTTTCTTTAAGACTTATGGACCAAAGGAAAAATTTCTCAAAAATACAGGATGTGCAGATTTAAGTATGCTAAATTCTGGATTGCAATTGTATTGGATAAAAAAAACGAAACCAGACATATTTGCAAAGATTAAATATTCTTTGCACTTACCACAGTATCTAAGTTACATTTTCAGTGGTATTCCTGTTAGCGAATATACTAGTATAGGCTGTCACACCGCTCTTTGGGATTATGGAAAACGAGATTATCATAGTTGGGTTTATAAAGAAGGTATCGATGAGATTTTACCGCCTATAGTGTCTACCGAGACAAGTATTAATATGAACTACAACGGTAATCGGATTAAAATTGGTGTTGGTATACATGATAGTTCTGCAGCACTTCTTCCTTATGTTAGAAGTTTAAAGAAAAAATTTGTTCTCATTTCAACTGGCACATGGAGTATAGCATTTAATCCATTCACCGAAAAGCCTATTTCCGAAGACCTTACAGACAAGAACAGCATTAACTATATGCGTATCAATGGAAAACCAGTTAAGGCTTCAAGGTTGTTTTTGGGAAATGAATATAAAATACAGGTTGAAAAACTAAACGAAGTTTTTGGAGTAGATGAAGACTACCATCGAACTGTCAGTTTTGATTATGATACCTACTTTGAAATTATGCAAGACTTCACACCATCTTTTAAATGGGAAAGTATTGAAGATGATGATATGCCGAGTATAACGTATTACTCTTATCATAAATACGAACATGCTTATCATCAATTGATGACGGAATTAGTATTGTTGCAAATTAAATGTATTAAAAAGGCTATTGGAAATGATACTATTTCTAGGCTTTACGTTGATGGTGGATTTAGTGATAATGATCTATATATCAAGCTACTATCTCACTATTTTAGAGATAAGAAATTAAGAACCACAGATGCATCATTGGGCTCGGCATTAGGCGCTGCTATCTCAATTTCAGACACGGCATTAAACTCGAAATTTTTGAAAAAGAATTACGCTCTGAAAAAACACGTACCATTTATAGTAAGTTAAAGGTATAAGAAATTAAAATTATAAGTAATATGGCCTTAAAGTTTGATACAAGATATCCATCCATAGATGATCTACGGACAAGAGCACAAAAGAAAATCCCAAAATTTGCTTTTGAATATTTAGATGGTGGCTGTAATGAAGATGTTAATTTGATCAGAAACACCGCCGAGATAAGAGAAGTGCAGCTTAAACCAAATTATTTAAGAAAACACCATGGATCTTCCTTAAAAACTAAATTATTTGGTATTGAATACGATGCTCCTTTCGGTATAGCACCAGTAGGATTGCAAGGACTTATGTGGCCGAATTCTCCAGAGATTTTGGCTAAAGCCGCTTTCGAGCATAATATTCCATTTATTCTCAGTACGGTTACTACAACTAGTATCGAACGTGCTAGTGAATTAACAGAAGGAAGAGCATGGTTTCAACTGTATCATCCAACCGAAAACAGATTGAGAGATGATATTATCAAACGCGCAGAAGTTGCAGAATGCCCTGTTTTGGTTATTCTATGTGATGTTCCTACGTTTGGGTTTAGACCAAGAGATATAAGAAATGGTTTGGCAATGCCTCCTAAAATGAATTTAACGAATATTTTGCAAGCATTTGGACGTCCACATTGGAGTTTGCAAACCTTAAAATATGGAATTCCCAATTTTGAGGTCTTAAAACCTTATATGCCAAAAGATCTCGATTTAAAACAATTGGGTAAGTTTATGGATCAAACCTTTAGCGGACGATTAAATGAAGAAAAAATAAAACCTATCCGAGATATGTGGAAAGGAAAATTGGTTCTAAAAGGTGTGGCTTCTGAGTATGATACTGAAGAAGCAATACGATTAGGAATTGATGGTATTATAGTATCTAACCATGGCGGGCGTCAATTAGATGCAGGACAATCTACCATTAAACCGTTAACGACTATTGCCGAAAAATACGGTGATAAAATAGAAGTGATGATGGATAGTGGTATTCGTTCAGGTCCTGACGTGGCTAGAGCAATGGCAAGCGGTGCTAAGTTTACATTTATGGGGCGTTCATTTATGTATGGAGTTTCAGCTCTAGGTAAAAAAGGTGGAGACCATACGATTTCATTATTAAAGACAGAATTACAACAAGTCATGGAGCAATTATGTTGCGAGAGTACAACAGATTTTCCGGATCACTTAATAGAATAAGCTATATCCAAACTAACAACTAACTAAAACTAAATTATATGAGCCAATTCAATATAGAAGAAGACATCGAAGAAATAGCCGGAGGTGAATTTGAAAGAACACCAGTACCACAATCAAAACTTAAAAGTTGGAAAAGCTTTTTGGGTATGTATGCAGGAGAACATGCTGCTGGAACCGAATTTATGATTGGACCTTTGTTTCTGACTGCTGGTGTTAGTGCTTTTGATTTAATTATTGGTTTGTTATTAGGTAATTTATTAGCGGTCTTAAGCTGGAGGTTTCTAACAGCAGAAATCGCTGTAAAGAATAGACTGACGCTTTACTACCAATTAGAAAAAATCTGCGGAAAAAAATTGGTTATAGGTTATAATCTAGCCAATGGAATATTATTTTGTTTCCTTGCTGGTGCCATGATTACGGTCTCTGCGACGGCAGTAGGTATTCCTTTTGATATGGAAATGCCTAAACTTACGGATACTACACCCAATGGTCCTACATGGATAATAATTGTTATAATAATAGGAGCGGTCATTTCATTAATTGCTTCGAAAGGTTATGACACCGTATCTAAAGCTGCCAACTGGATGTCGCCGTTAATAGTATTGGCTTTCGTTGCGTGTGGAGTGGTTGCTTTGGGTCAATTAGGTGTTAATAGTTTTTCAGAGTTTTGGGATATTTGGGGTGAAGGATCAGAGCCTTTTCCTGGGCAAATAAAATTTACATTCTGGCATGTTGTAATCTGGTCTTGGTTTGCCAATGCAGCCATGCATGTAGGTATGTCAGATTTGTCTGTGTTTAGGTTTGCTAAGAAGAAAAGTTCTGGATGGACGACTGCAGCAGGTATGTATGTAGGACATTATATGGCTTGGATTGCAGCGGCATTATTATATGCGGTGTATTTAAAGTCACCAGAGGCACAAGCTTTTTTAAGTAATGGCGAGGCACCTCCGGTAGCACCAGGGCCATTGGCTCATAATGCTATAGGTGTTTTTGGAATTATCGCTGTTGTATTGGCAGGATGGACTACTGCTAACCCAACTATTTATAGAGCAGGTTTGGCGTTTCAAGCTATTATACCTAAAGTGTCAACCTTTTGGGTGACCATAATAGCAGGAACAATAGCAACGATTGCTGGTTTATTCCCAGCATTTGCAATGAAGTTATTAGGTTTTGTGGCCCTGTATGGATTTATATTGGCGCCATTTGGTGCTATTATAGTATTTGAGCACTTTTTCCATAAAAAGGTGGGCATTGTAAAGAATTATGCGGAAGCTGCTAACTTAGCATTTAACAAATCTGTGTTCTTGGCTTGGGCAATAAGCTTTGGATTGTTTTACTTTATATCTGTTCAATTTGGTGTCTTTTTATCTTTTGTAACGCTTCCAGCTTGGTTGCTATGTGGTTTATTATTCTTGATTTTCAGTAAGTATTTTCAAAAACGGATTTAGTAAAGTGGCGCAATTATAAAGTTGTTATAATTTTCTAACTAATCGTTGACAATATATTAATTTTGAAAGTCAGGTAAACTTTAGTTTAGAATATCCACAATGAAAACTATTAAACACGTCCTTGTAATTACTATTTGTTTCTTCATGGCTTTAGGTTGTAAAAATGAACCTGGAATTGAATCTAAAAGTAATTCAAAGGCAACCATACCCATACCTGAACGGGAAGTTGTTATATCACAAAAAATACTTGATAGTCTTATCAGTAATCCTCCAGAGGGTCTTGTTTGGATTCCGAAAGGAACATTTATGCAAGGAGCTGTATCTCACGATAAGATGGCCATGCAACATGAAAAGCCGCAACATCAAGTTACAGTTGATGGTTTTTTTATGGATATTACAGAAGTTACCAACGCTCAATTTTCGGAATTTGTAAATGAAACAGGGTACATAACAGTTTCAGAAAGTGAGATTGAATGGGAGGAATTGAAAAAACAATTACCAGAAGGAACACCGAAACCTCATGATTCTATTATGCAACCCGGATCTCTTATTTTTAAGAAAACGAAAGAGTCTGTTCCTAATTTATATGATTTTTCACAATGGTGGAAATGGAAGATTGGTGCGAATTGGAGACATCCTAGTGGCCCAGATTCCGATATAAATGGAAAAGATGATCATCCTGTAGTTCACATTGCATATGAAGATGCTCAAGCCTACTGCAAATGGGCTGAGAGAAGATTACCGACAGAGGCAGAATGGGAATATGCAGCAAGAGGCGGTAAGGAGAATACTATCTTTTTTTGGGGAGATACTCAAGATGTTTTGTCTCAAAATGTAAATAGTTGGGAGGGAGAATTCCCTGTGAATAATACCTTAGAAGATGGGTATGAAAGAACAGCACCTGTAAAGTCATACCCGCCAAATACCTTTGGTTTGTATGATATGGCAGGCAATGTTTGGGAGATTACAACAGATTATTACAACTTGAACTATTATAGTCAGTTAGCTTCTAAAAATAAAACGTCTATAAATCCTACAGGGGCAAACAATCCATATAACCCAAACAACCCCTATTCTAAAGAAAGAGTAATTAAAGGAGGGTCTTTTTTATGCAGTGATTCTTATTGTGCGAGTTATAGGGTATCTTCAAGAATGGGGAACGCCAATGATTCTTCTGCAGAACATATTGGTTTTAGAACTGTAGTTACACCCGAAATGTTATTGGGAGAGTAAGACTTAAAAGCGATGTTTGGCTTTTTTTGTAAAATAATTTGGGACATTTGTTTTAAGACTCTGTTTTTTCATTTTAAAACACCAAACTAAATACAGAACCTTCATCCTCAACACTTTTAACAAGTATTCGTCCTTTATGAAGTAACATTATTTGTTTGCAAAGACTTAAGCCAATGCCGCTTCCTGTGGCTTTACTTGTAAAGAATGGTACAAATATATTCTCAAGAATATTTTGAGGGATACCTGAGCCATTGTCATAAACTTTGATTACAATGTCTCTATTTGGGTTTTGAGAAGCTAAGACTTTTATTTGAGCATCAACTTTGTGCTTACAAGCATCAACGGCATTAAGTATGAGGTTGATTAACACTTGTTCAATAAGATGTGTGTCTATATCTAAAGCTAATTTTGGACCAGAAACCTTAAACTCAATATCTATATTTTTTGCCTTTATGGATGGTGCCATTAATAACTTAATGTTATTGAATAATTCAGAGACCTTTACACGTTGCAGATTTAAGTTTGTTACTTTACTTAAGCTACGATAGGTTTTTGCGAATTTTAACAAGCCCTCACTACGATTCTTAATGGTTTTAATCCCAGCGTTTAAGTCGTCTAGTTCCAACGTGTTGTTATTAGGTTGTTCTATAGCTTGCTGAAGGTTGGATTGAAGGGTGTCTGCCAATGATGAAATTGGCGCAATGGAATTCATAATTTCATGCGTCATTACACTTAATAATTTCTTCCAAGATTCAGACTCATTCTTGTTTAAGGTATTATCTATATCTTGAATAACGATTAGCTTAAAGGCATCATCATCAACTTGAAATACAGTGTCTGAAATTAATATTTTAATACTCTCATTTTGTAAAGCAATAGATATAGAATTTGGTTCTCTATGGTAGGTTTCAAAAACAGTATTAAACAATTCCGGTTTTCTACTTTCAACAAAATGGATGTTTTTGAAAGAGGGCATATCCAAAATCTCACTAAAAGAATCATTGCTCCAAAGAACATCACCTGACTCTATATTATAGGCAATAATGCCAATATCTACCATTTCCAGAATCTTCTGAAGATAGACGTATTGTGCCTCATTCTTGGAATTAATTTCCTTTATGGTTCGGTTAATTTCATTGAAGCCTGTATATAAAAACCTAATATCCTTTGGGCCCCTGTCTTCTGGGAACCATCTTGAAAAGTCACGATATTTTACCGCTTCAAAAAAATCGTCCATGGCGACAAAACGGCGTTTTACAAATGTATAGGTATTAATAAAAAGGTAAACTATCGCGATACCAGCAATTACGGCATAAGCGGTTTTATCTTTGTATATGAGATATACTAATCCAAGAATAGAACTTACGAGGAGTAGAATTCTAAAGAATAATCTAAGAATGTAACCTTTAAAGTTCATATTTATCTAATCGTCTGTAGAGTGCAGCTCTTGTAATTCCTAATTCTTTAGCAGATTTAGAGACATTTCCTTTATGTTTTTCTAACACAGTTAAGATGGCATTCTTTTCTATATCATCTAAGTTTAAACTAGTGGTTTCAATATTTTTAGATGTTGGAGAACGCTCAATTGAAGAGAATACTAAATCTTCTGGTTTTAAAATAATGCCATCAGTCATAATTACAGCGCGCTCGAGTACATATTGTAATTCGCGAACATTACCAGGGAAATCATGCTTTTTAAGTTTTGAAATAAATCCTGAATCAAAAGAAAAAGAAGTCTTATTGTATTTCTCTGCATACAATGCAACAAAATGATGAGACAATTCAGTAATGTCTGTTCCGCGTTCTCTTAAAGGAGGAATAATAATGTCAACAGTATTAATTCTATAGATGAGGTCTTTCCTGAATTTTTTTTCATCAGCTAGAACCTTAGGATCTACATTAGTAGCGCAAATTAGTCTTATATCTATGGGAATGGGTTCATTTGAGCCCAAAGGTGTAACTTGCCTATTCTGCAAAACAGTAAGTAACCTTACTTGTTGCCCTAAAGTAATGTTACCAATTTCATCTAGGAAGAGCGTACCACCGTTAGCAGCTTCAAAACGTCCTTTCCTATCTTCTCTAGCATCAGTAAAGGCACCTTTTTTGTAACCAAAGAGTTCGCTTTCAAAAAGCGATGATGTTAGTGCGCCAACATCAACTTTTATAAATGGTTTGTCTTTTCTATTGGAATTATCATGAAGTGCTCTGGCAATTAGATCTTTACCTGTACCATTTTCACCAAGGATAAGCACATTGGCATCAGTAGGTGCTACTTTTTTAAGCTTAACAAAGACATCATTCATGACATCACTATCTCCAATGATTTCAATATTACTTGATTTGAAATTATCTTGTTTAGCGGTGTTCGCTTTTTTATTCCTTAGAATTGTGGTAATGGTTTCAATGATTTTTTCATTCTTCCAAGGTTTCATTAGAAAGTCAGAAGCTCCTTCTTTTAGTCCTTTGATAGCTAAGTCAATATCTGCATAAGCTGTCATTAGAATAACTGAAATTTCAGGCTTTAGCTTTCTGATTTTATTCAACCAAAAAATACCTTCGTTACCTGTGTTTACCAATCCGCTAAAATTCATATCTAGAATGACAACATCAATGGCATTACGTTCGATATGCGAATTGATATTATTAGGATTCTTTTCTATTACTACATCTTTAACCAAAGGTTTAAGAAGCAATCGTAATGCAGTAAGGACATCTGCATCATCATCAACAACTAATATGGTAGCATTTTTTAAAACCATTGCTCGATAATCGAGATTTAATTAGTAGAAAGGTTACCAAGAAATAGTTTACCCTTTACTTTAAAATGTTCATAAAAGCTATTTCAAGGCTTAGTATTACAATATTACGATTTTAAGTTCGACTTCAAAAGCATCAAAAAATAAAATTACGTAGCACTTAATAACTGTACACTTTCGGACACAAACTGTATCAAAATCGGACACTTTTATTTTCGAATAAAAATGTAAATAACTGATATTTAGATAAATATGTTTTTGGCATCATCTTCACTATATATTAAATGTCAAAACAAAATAATAATGGACGTACCAATTCAAAAGAAAAAATTCTCATCAAAAAAACTAGGTTTAGCCGCTGGTATTTTAGCCATCATAGCTTTAATTGTCTATGTAATACTTCAGACATCAGGTGGTTCTAAGTTAAATGTAGAAAAAGAACGAATTTCAATACATACTGTTTCTAAAGATGTATTTCAGGAGAATATTCCTGTAAATGGTATAG
This sequence comes from Winogradskyella flava, assembly GCF_014243395.1. Lineage (GTDB taxonomy): Bacteria > Bacteroidota > Bacteroidia > Flavobacteriales > Flavobacteriaceae > Winogradskyella > Winogradskyella flava. Next base: position 1,483,505 of record NZ_JACLCP010000001.1, read on the forward strand.
TACTTCCAATAACGACAATTTATCTAGATGCTCTAGAAGGCGGTCGCGTTGAAGAAAAGTTTGTAGAGGACGGTGCGATGATGAAAAAGGGAGAGCCAATTTTAAGATTATCAAATACTGATTTGGAGCTTAGCTTAGTCAATCAAGAAACTTCGGTTTATAATCTATTGACGCAAATGCAGATTTCTCAGAATGCGGCACGTCAGAATACCATTAATAGACAGAATCAATTTACAGATGTAGAGAATAGTCTTATTGAAGCAAAACGTGTTTACGATTTAAATAAAAGGCTTTATGATAAGGGCGCGATTGGAAGAATGGATTATGAATCTTCTGAGAACGACTACAATTATCAAAAAGAGCGTATGAAATTGGCTGAGCAAGTACTTTCAGAAGATTCTATTTCTTCTAAACTTGAAATCAATCAAGCTAGAGACTCTTATGCCAGAACACAAAGTGCTTTGGAGTTAATGCGAAAGAAAGTGGGGGACTTGGTAGTGCGTGCACCAATCGATGGTCAACTAACCTCGTTAGATGCTGAGATCGGCCAATCTATTACTAAGGGAACACGCCTAGGACAGGTGGATGTAACAAGTGGCTATAAAGTTAGAGTAGATATAGATGAACATTATATCTCAAGAATTTACAACGGTCAAACAGGTACATTCACATTAAATGGAAAGACCTATACTTTAGTAATTAAAAAGGTTTTTACTCAGGTTACTAATGGACGCTTTCAAGTGGATATGAAATTTGAAGGAGAAACACCAGAAGGCATAAGAAGGGGTCAGAATTTACAAATTAGAGTAGCACTGAGTGCAGAAAAAGAGGCCTTATTAGTTGCGAAAGGCGGATTTTTTCAAAAGACAGGTGGTAATTGGATGTTTAAGGTAAGTGAAGATGGCTCTACAGCTTATAAGGTAGACGTGAGGTTAGGAAGTCAGAATACAGAATATTATGAAGTTCTTGAAGGTCTCAATCCAGGAGATAAGGTGGTAACATCGAGTTATGATTCTTTCGGTGATGTTGAAGAGCTGATTTTAAAGTAACTGCGGTAGGCTGGGTATAGTCAAAATTAATAGGAATAGAAATTAAATAATAATATAACACACAATAAAATGATACAGATTACGGATTTAGAGAAGTTTTACAAAACGGAAGAAGTTCAAACTATTGCGCTCAACAAATTATCCTTTGGAGTTAAAGAAGGAGAGTTTGTTGCTATAATGGGACCTTCGGGATGCGGCAAATCTACCTTGTTGAATATCTTGGGCTTATTGGACGATCCAGACGGAGGAAGTTTTATGTTCAATGGCGAAGAGGTAGCAGGTTACAATGAACGTAAGCGTTCAGAATTGCGCAAGCACAACATCGGTTTTGTCTTTCAGAGCTTTAACCTCATAGATGAACTTACGGTTTTTGAAAACGTAGAATTACCATTAATCTATACCGGTGTAAAACCTGCAGAGCGCAAGAAAAAGGTTGAAGAGGTTTTGGAGAAAATGCAAATTATGCATCGTAGAAATCACTTCCCTCAACAATTATCTGGTGGTCAGCAACAGCGTGTGGCTGTAGCACGAGCAGTTGTTAACAATCCGAAATTAATCTTGGCTGATGAGCCAACAGGTAATTTGGATAGTGTGAATGGTAACGAGGTTATGGATTTGCTTATAGACCTAAATGAAGCAGGGACAACAATCATCATGGTGACTCACAGCGAGCACGATGCCAAATATAGCCACCGTATCATTAGAATGTTAGATGGTCAAAAAGTAACTGAAAACATTCTTGCTTAAATAATATTATCAATCAATCAATCATCAATCATCAATCAAAATCAATCAACCAGGTGAAAACACTTCAGTATAACATACAGCCAATCAATTAATCAACCAAAATTATACTGAAGTGTTGCAGCCAAATCAATCAACAAACGAACAGTAATTCTTAGAGATTATGCTTAAAAATTATTTCAAAATAGCGTTTAGAAACCTTCTTAAGAATAAAGGGTTTTCATTTATAAACATTTTTGGGCTTAGTATAGGTGTGGCTGCCTGTATTTTGATTTCAATTTATATTCTTCATGAAAGTAGTTATGATCAACACGTTTCAAATTCTGAAAATGTATATAGATTGAATCGCGATTATATTGATGGAGAACGTGTAGATGCAGGTATACATTTTTCAGCAAATACAGCACCTACGCTTTTAACTGATTTTGAAGAAGTAGAACTTTCAGGAAGACTAATGTCTAATGGTTTGTTTTGGGGAGCAGGAAGTAATGAAATACGTTTTGATGGAGAAGTTACCCAACATTATGAAGAAGGGTTTGCCTATGCGGATCAGTCTATAATTGACATAATGGATATTGTAATGGTTAATGGTGAAGCTAAAACGGCGCTTTCAACTCCAAATACCATTGTTATTTCTGAAGCCATTGCTAAAAAGTACTTTAAAAATCAAAACCCTATTGGGCGGAGTATGTATTTGAACGGTAATAATGAAAGGCCATTCAAAATCACTGGTGTATTCAAGGATTTTAAGAGTAATTCTCATTTGGATTTTAATTCTTTCATCACTTTAGAGGGTGAGGAATTTGGAGAAGGCGAACAAACCAGATGGTTTCAAAATAATTATTTTACTTATATAGTTTTAAAAGCAGGGATAGATGTTTCATCTTTTGAAAATAAGATGAACAGTACATTAATGGAAAAGTATATAAAACCATCCTATAAGCTGGCAGGATTTGCAGGGTGGGAGCAAGCTCATGAAAGAGAAAAAATGTACTTACAGCCTTTAACTGATATTAATCTCTATTCTACACATGTTAATTATGAATCAAGTTTTCGAAATGATATAAAGGTTATCTGGATTTTTGGCATCGTAGCTTTGTTTATTCTCATTATCGCCAGTATAAATTTTGTAAATCTTTCTACAGCAAAATCTGCTAGCCGTGCTAAAGAAGTTGGATTAAGAAAAGTTGTTGGTTCTTCGCGAACACAGCTTATTAGTCAGTTTTTGGCAGAGTCTATACTCATATCATTTATTGCTTTTATTCTGGGTATAGCATTATCAGCTATATCAATGCCGCTTTTTAGAACAATGTCTGGAATAGATTTAATACTACCTTGGTCTAGTATTGGTTTTATATCAATTGTTCTGACGTCTTCAGTAATAGTGGGTGTACTCGCAGGTTTATATCCGTCTTTTTACCTCTCAAACTTCAATCCTATTAATGTTCTAAAAGGAAAGCTGACTTCTGGTGTTAAATCAGGTGGACTAAGAAGCAGTTTGGTGGTATTTCAATTTACAGTTTCTATTATTTTAATAGTTGGGACCCTAATAGTAAATCAACAAATGAATTTTATTTTAAATTCTAAAGTTGGGTTCGAGAAAGATCAAGTTGTTCAAATTCATAGCACTAATGTTTTGAACGACCGTCTTGAAACTTTTAAAGAAGAGCTTAAAAAAATACAAGGAGTTGGTAATGTTACTATAAGTGATTATTTGCCTATTGAAGGGACAAAACGAAATGGAAATAGTTTTGTAAACGAAGGAAAAGAAGGTATTGATGAAACTACTCCAGGGCAAGCATGGATTATAGATGAAGACTACATTGAAACCATGGGCATGAACATAGTGGAAGGACGTAATTTTATTAAAGACAGGGTGTCTGACGAACAATCAGTTATTATGAACCAAGCTATGGTAAAAGCGTTAAGACTAAAAGAACCTTTAGGCAAAAGAGTTTCTAGGTATGGTCAACTATATGAAATCATTGGTGTTGTAGAAGATTTTAATTTCGATACGATGAAAACATCGGTAAGACCACTATGTTTTTTCAGGGGAACTAGTCCTACAATTACATCTGTTAAAATGAATACAAGAGATTTGTCGGCAGTATTGGTATCACTAGAAGCTAAGTGGAAAGAGTTTGTACCTAATATGGCTTTTCGATACGAATTCATGGATGCTTCATTTGCGAAAATGTATGATAGTGTCAGTAGAATAAAAGTGATTTTTACTGCTTTTGCTATTTTAGCAATATTGGTCGCCTGTTTAGGATTACTAGCGCTTTCAGCATATATGGTAGAGCAACGCAATAAAGAAATGAGCATTAGAAAAGTTTTAGGTGCTTCGGTGCAAACCATTTTTAAACTACTTACAAAGAATTTTTTAATCCTAATCTTAGTAGCTCTGACCGTTGCTATTCCTATAGCTTATTACTTAATGCATACTTGGTTGCAAGATTATGAATATAGAATTGAGATGTCTTGGACTGTATTTGTTTTTGCGGGTATTGCAGTTATTGTTATTGCATTGTGTACCATAAGCTATCATGCAATTAGATCGGCAATAATAAATCCAGCAAAGGTCTTAAGGTCGGAATAAGAAATTCATCAAAAACGAACAGTAATTCTTAGAAATTATGCTTAAAAATTATTTCAAAATAGCGTTTAGAAACCTTCTTAAGAATAAGGTGTATTCATTCATTAATATTTCTGGTTTAGCCATTGGTATGGCAGCTACAATGCTGATTAGTTTATGGATATATGATGAGTTAAGTTATGATAGTTATTTCAAAGAAAAAGCCACTATTGCGCAAGTGTTTCAGCACGAATCTGCGAATAATAATGTTGGTACAGGACCTGCAATCCCTAGACCTTTAGAGTTTGCGATGCGTGAAGAATTTGGAGATAATTTTAAGCATCTCATAATGTCATCTTGGAATTTTACGAGATATATTAGTTATGGTGACAAGAATATAAATGTTTCCGGTAACTACATGCAAGAAGGAGCTGTAGAAATGTTAGAGCTTAACATTATTAAAGGGGATAAAGAAAGTCTAAAAGGCGCAAATTCTATATTACTTTCTGAAGAGACCGCAAAGACTTTATTTGGCTCTGAGGATCCAATAGGGAAAATGGTGAAAATAAATAATGTTAATCCTGCAAAGGTTACAGCGGTATATGAAGATTTATCTAAGAATAACTCGTTTAACGGGTTAAAATATTTAATGCCATGGAAGTTTTATGTAGCATCTGAAGAATGGGTTAAAAACGCTGAAGATAGTTGGGGTAATAACTCATTTCAAATGTTTGCTCAGATTAACGATAATACAACGATGGAAGCTGTAACAGCTAAAATTCTTGATGTGAAGAAAAGAAATGCACCAGATGAAGCGGAGTTTAATCCTCAGATTTTCTTGTTTCCAATGAAAGATTGGTACCTAAGAAGTGATTGGGAGAATGGCGTGCAAACCGGTGGACGAATTGAAAACGTTTGGCTATTTGGAATTATAGGTGTATTTGTATTGCTTTTGGCTTGTATCAATTTTATTAATTTAAGCACAGCTCGCTCAGAAAAACGAGCTACTGAAGTAGGTATTCGCAAGTCTATTGGGTCGCAAAGAGGGCAACTTGTTTTTCAATTTTTAACGGAGTCTTTCCTTATTGTTTTATTGGCATTCGTAGTAGCAATCGGTATTGTGTTATTGTCGTTAAACGGTTTCAACAATTTAGCCAGTAAAGAGATACTATTTCCATGGTCAAATAGCTTGTTTTGGTTATCGACATTATTATTTATTGTGGTGACTGCAATCTTGGCTGGAAGTTATCCTGCTTTGTATTTATCATCTTTTAATCCGGTTGCCGTTCTGAAAGGAACTTTTAAAGCAGGACGCTACGCTTCCCTGCCTCGGAAAGTTTTAGTAGTTGCACAATTTACAATTTCAGTTGCTCTAATCATTGGCACTTTGGTTGTTATGAATCAGATTCAGTTTAGTAAGGATAGACCAACGGGATATGACAAAAATGGTTTGGTTCAAATCCCAGTGATGAGCAGTGAGTTTATTGGAAAACAAGATATAATGCGCGAACAATTTATTGCGTCAGGAGGAGCCATACATATGACAGCAATGAGTAGCCCTACAACAGAAGTTTGGTCTAATCGTGGCGGTTATACTTGGGAGGGAAAACCTGAAGGTTTTCAAGAAGATTTGGCATTTACTTCTGTACACTATGATTTTGTAAAAACACTTGGTCTTAAACTTATTGACGGCCGAGGCTTTTCTCGAGAGTTTGCAACAGATTCTAACGCAGTTATTCTTAATAAAACGGCTGTCAAGTATATGGGAATTCAAGATCCAATAGGCAAGTATATTAGAGGCTCTAGTCCAAATTCAACAATGATACCGCTAAAAATTATTGGTGTTATAGATGATATGGTTGTACAATCGCCATATTCACCAGTTAAACAAGCAATGTATGTGTTTGAACAGTATGGAAATATTTCGTATTACAATTTAAGATTGAATCCGAAGAATAGTGTCAGCAAAAATTTGGAACTTGTTGAGAGCACATTTCAGACAAACTTCCCAAATTTACCTTTTGATTATCAGTTCGTAGACGAAGAGTATGGCAAGAAATTTAGATCAGAAGAACGTGTGGCTAGCTTAGCAAGGGTATTTACGGCACTGGCTATTTTTATTAGTTGTTTAGGGCTTTTTGGATTGGCATCTTTCGTTGCAGAGCAGCGAACTAAAGAAATAGGTGTTAGAAAAGTACTTGGCGCATCTATTAGTCAGCTATGGTTATTACTTTCTAAAGACTTTATAACCTTAGTTGTGTTAGCTTTAGTAATTGCTTCGCCTTTAGCATATTATGTAATGAGTGGGTGGTTGCAAAAGTTTCCTTACAGAACTTCAGTAGGCTGGGATGTGTTTCTTATTGCTTGTCTTGGAGCACTAATAATCACATTGATTACTGTTAGTTTTCAAGCTATTAAAGCAGCTTCGGCAAACCCTGTAAAATCATTACGGACAGAATAAATGGCTATTCATTTTTAATAATAGTTAAGCTAAAAAAATAAGAATCATGATACAAAACAGTCTTAAAATAGCATTCAGAAGTTTTAAAAAGAACGCCCTTTTTACGAGCTTTAATTTAGTAAGTCTAGTCACGAGTATTTTGGTGATTTATATTGCTATTGCCTATTTGAATTTTGAGACGAGTTATGATAAATTTCATAAAAACTCGGATTCTATATATCGTTTAGCAGCGACCTTGCGTTCGCAGGATTATAGTATAATCGGTTTCCAGAATTGGAATAGTAGTGAAGGAGAAGAGCAAATAAATCAAATCACTAAACTATCGGATTTGCCAGGAGTGAAATCAGCCACACATTTTATAACGACTGCAGATTTAGAGTATGTACGCTTCAATGAAAAGGAGATTAAAGTAAAAGATGTACTGTATACCAATACACCTAGATCTTTTACTGAACTGTTTACTTGGGATATTAAGTACGGGAGTTTTACGGATTTTTATAACAATCAAAATTCAGTCATATTAACAGAAAGCGTTGCTAATGTTCTATTAAAAGAGAATAACTATGGTGAATCAATTCAGCAGACTGTAAATATTGGAGGAGAAAATTATGCTATTGCCGCAATAATTGAAGATGTTCCTGGCAATTCTCATTTTGATTTTTCACTAGCAATGCATACAAAGCATTTAGATTATTGGGGAAGTCACGTGTATCTCCAAGCTCAAAATGGAGTCAGCCAAAGCACTATTGAAGCACAAATAAAAGAAGCTAGGGCAGCTATTTTTCCAAATACTGTTGATAACCCAACTTTTAAGAAGCATTTTTTACAACCTGTCGCGGATATTCATCTCAAATCGAATATCCTTTATGAGCTAAAACCACCAGGAAATATAAATTACGTCCTTTTAATTGGAGGCTTTGCTGTATTCATTTTATGCATTTGCGTTTTTAACTATTCTAATTTTACGTTCGCCCTAAAATCAAAACAGTCCAAAACAATCGGAATTAAAAAAGTTATAGGTGCCTCAAGAAGTTCGGTGGCAAGGCAATTTGTTTTTGAGGGCATTCTTTTATCGATGATAGCAGCATTATTGGCAATAATCTTATTGCCATTCGCTATACCAGTGTTTAATGAATTAATGGGTGTGTCGTTAGAGTTTGATCCTGCTAATGCATATAGGGTTTATGTTACAATACTTCTTTTGGCTGCAGCTATAGGTATTGTATCTAGTATTTTACCAGCATTTAAATTATCTGGAATGAGTGCCATGAGCCTATTTCAGGATAGGCTAAAAGAAAAAAGCTACCAAGAATTTTCAGTGAGAAAATATCTTATTATAAGTCAGTTTGTCATAATAATTGGTATCACAGCTATTTCCTATTTTATTCAAGGACAAGTAGATTTTATTGCGAACAAGGACTTAGGTTTTAATAAAGAGAATATCCTTTACGCAAATACATCTCCTGAGAATCTTGATGTATTTCAGCAGAAATTAAAACAAATACCAGAAGTCGAGACCGTGGCTAACGGTTCTTCTTTAGCTATTGGAACATATAACCAACTCACCTATAAAATCGAAGGGGAGGAAATTATTTTTGATGATGCAAATCAGCTCTACATGGATTACGCTGCGCTAAAAGCCTATGGATTGGAAACATCCTTATCTGAATCCATTTTAAATGATTCTGAAAATCAGCCTAGACGTACTATTATCAACCGAACGGCTGCAAATAAATTGGCCGATATAAAAAATATAACACCGAATGAACTTATTGGTTTAACAATTATTACGGAGCCTGAGTTTACAGATGAAGAAGGTAATGTTGGTTTCCCATTTACAATAGACGGTATTTTCGAGGATATAAATCTCTTTTCCCTAAGGGAGAAAATTCAACCTTATTTTATAGTGGTTTCAAATAGTGTCCGTATGTATGGTATGAGTATAATAGCTCTAAGACCTGGAACTACTGCATCTGGTTTAGAAAAAATTCAGAACGCTTATAACGAGTTAAATGAACCATTTCCGCTAGAAGTTCAATTTCTGGATTCTAATTACAAAGCTCTGCATGCTGAGGATAAACAGATGGGAAGTCTCGTTTTTGTACTTAATAGTATTGCCATTTTTCTTGCCCTTTTAGGAATTATAGGTATTACTTTATTACTCATTATTAGTCGAACTAAAGAAATAGGGATACGAAAAGTCTTGGGAGCTTCGGTAGCTTCTATTCTAAAAATTTCAGTTAAAGAGTATATAGGTTTTATAGTCTTAGCAACCTTAATTGCCTGGCCAATTTCAATTTTTGTTGTTAAAAATTGGTTGTCAAATTTTGCTTATCGCATAGAAATTAATCAACTAGCAATAGTTGGTGTTGCCCTCTTAGTATTAATGGGAACTATATTCATAGTGGGTTTGGTATCATTTAAGGCAGCAATGGCAAATCCAGTAAAATCTTTGCGTACAGAATAGTTATTATCAATTAAAAATCGAATAGTCATGATTAAGAATTATTTCAAAATAGCATTCAGAAACTTGTTTAAGCATATTGGATTTACAGCATTAAATATAAGTGGTCTTGCGATAGGTATGACCGCAGGATTTCTTGTCTTATTATATGTGAGTTTTGAGTTGAGTTATGATAAAATGCATGAGAAATCTGACTCGATTTATAGAATAGTAGCAGATATTAAAACACCATCTGAAACCATAGAAGCGAGCATAGCAGCTTGGCCTGTCGCTCCAGCCTTAGAACAGGAATTCCCCGAGATTCTTAAATCTACTCGAGTCATGAATTTAAATTTGACCGTAGTAAAAAACAATAAAAAGGTTATTGAGGAAGATGTTGTGGCAGTAGATTCGTCATTTTTTGAAATTTTTGATTTTGAACTAGTTAAAGGCGATAAAACTCAAATTTTAAAACAACCTAATAGCTTAGTACTTTCTGAGACTATAGCTAATAAATATTTTGGTCAAGATAATCCCATAGGGCAAAATCTCGAGTTGGAAGGTTTTGATGATTTAGGAGTAGTTACTGGAGTAATGAAAGAAATTCCTGAGAATTCACAAATTCAGGCGGATATAGTCATGTCTATGATTACGTTTACGGCTTCTCCTAGTGACCGTGATGAACAATGGGGTAGTTATGATCCATCACATTATGTATTGACTAGTGAAAGCGTAAATCCAAAAGATTTAGAGTCAAAATTTCCTGCATTTATCGAGAAAAGAACAGGGGATCAAATGCGCCAGTCGCAAATGTTTGTCACCTTGTTTTTGGAGCCTTTTTCAGACGTTTATTTAAAATCTAGTCGAGGGGGAAATATTACCGGAAATATTAATAATGTTTACATATTTTCAATAATTGGTATTTTTATATTACTTATTGCTAGCATCAATTATATAAATTTAGCTACAGCAAGATCCGTTGAGCGCGCTCGAGAAGTTGGTATTAGAAAAGTTGTTGGTGCTCAAAAAAATCAACTAGCATTTCAATTTATCAGCGAATCTGTTGTGGTTTGTCTATTAGCTTTTCTTTTAGCCGTAGGACTAACAGCTTTGAGTTTGCCTTACTTCAATGCGCTAGCAGGTAAAACCGTAAGTTCAGGTATTTTTACTGAACCAGTTAATATCCTTTATCTCTTTTTAATTGCACTTAGCATCGGTGTTGTTGCAGGAATCTATCCTGCTATTGTTTTATCATCGTTTAGACCAGTTAGCGTGCTTAAAGGAAGTTTTTCTAAAGGTAGTAAAGGCGTCTTATTAAGAAAGAGTTTGGTGGTGGTGCAGTTTACTATTTCTATTGCTTTGATTATTGGGACGATTATTATTTATAACCAGATGCAATATATGAGAAATCAAGATTTAGGTTTCAACAAGGAGCATACTTTGGTTATTCCTACACAAATTGGAAATAGTCAAGATGCCCTTAAAACCAGTATCTCTGCAATACCTGGTGTTAAAGGAATAGCTCTAGCGTCTAGCGTACCTGGTTCTGGAAATCCTGCAGCTTACTCTGAAATAGAAAACCAAAATGGAGACCTACAAGTGGCGAACTTAGATTTGTATTTTGTTAATGAGGATTATATACCACAATTAGGAATGGAGGTGGTTGCTGGTCGTGCCTTTTCTAGGGACTTTGCTTCAGACTCGACACAAGCCATGATTATTAATGAAAAAGCAGTGTCACTTTTAGGTTATACAAATGCTAAGGATGCTATTGGTGCAAGATATCAGCAATGGGGAAGTAATGGTCAGATTATAGGTGTGGTTAAGGACTTCAATTTTAGATCACTTCAGCAAGATATAGCTCCAATCACTATGCGATTGGATCCTAATAGTACAAATATTATGACTGTTAAGATCGCATCTAATAATATTACTCAGACCATAGGAGCTATTGAAAAAACATGGTTGTCCATGATGCCTGCTGATCCATTTGAGTATTATTTTTTAGACGAACTATTCGATGAACAATATGAAGCCGAAGAAGATTTTGGAAACTTATTTCTAAGCTTTGCTTTATTGGCGATTTTTATATCCTGTTTAGGACTTTTAGGACTTGCAGCGCACAGCACAATACAGCGTAAAAAAGAAATTGGGATTCGTAAGGTGATTGGTGCCTCTGTAGGCAGTATTGTGAATTTGTTATCCAAAGACTTTATAAAACTTGTAGGTATTGCATTTGTGATTTCGGCACCATTAGCATGGTACGCGATGCATAATTGGTTGGAGGATTTTGCCTATAAAATTGATATAGAGTGGTGGATGTTTATCATGGCAGGTGTTATAGCCATTACAATTGCCTTGGCAACGGTTAGCTTTCAAGCAATTAAATCAGCCACTACTAACCCAGTAAAATCATTACGTACGGAATAAAAAGTATTAACCATGTTAAAACACAATCTTAAAATAGCGATTCGAGGTTTTAAAAAGTATAAGAGCAGTTTTATTATCAATATAATTGGACTCTCAGCTGGTATGGCATGTGTGCTTTTTATTTCGCTTTGGGTAAGTGATGAAATGAGTGTAGACAAATTTCATGACAACGAAGCACAGTTGTATCAGGTGATCTCAAATTTAAAAATGAGTGATGAAATTATAACTTTAGATGATAGTCCAATTTTACTAGCAGATGCACTCACCAAAGAGTTTCCCGAAGTTATATCAGCAACATGTGTTAATAGCGATTTTGCTACTCCCGAAGGTGTATTTACTTATGAAGATAATGATCAAGTGGCAAAAGGATTATTTGCAGCACCTAATTTCTTTGAAGTATTTTCTTTCGATTTGTTAGTTGGAAATCAAAGTGAAGTTTTAAACAATAAGCATAAAGTTGTTATTTCTGAAGATTTAGCAAAAAGACTATTTAAAACCGTAGAAGATGCCGTAGATAAAACTTTAAATTGGAATTATAAATGGACCGATGGGAATGGAGAAGAGACCTTAGTTGTTTCCGGTGTTTTTAAGACACCTCCTATAAATTCAACACTTCAATTTGAATATATTGTACATTCAGATTTATTGATAGATGCAGACAGATGGGCTGGTGACTGGAGCGGCCATTATGCTAAATCCTTTTTAGTCTTAAAAGACGGTACAAACATTTCTAGTTTTAATAAAAAGATTGCCAACTATCTTAATAGTAAAAGAGATGGCAAATTTAAGTTTACAAGTTTTGTCCAAAAATTTTCGGAAAGATATCTTAATCAACCCTATGAAAATGGCGTGCAAGTTGGTGGGCGTATTGTTTATATAAGGTTATTTATCATTATTGCACTATTTACCTTACTCATCGCTTGTATCAACTTCATGAACCTTTCTACAGCGCAAGCAAGTAGGAGAATGAAAGAAGTTGGTGTAAAAAAGACACTTGGTGCAAATCGAAAATCATTAATATATCAATATTTAAGCGAAGCGATTATCTTGGTATTAATATCACTTGTGGTTGCTATACTTTTAGTGATTCTGTTTCTGCCAAATTTTAATGCTATTACTGATAAAAATATTGTATTGAATTTCGATGTAAATCAACTCCTGTTAATTATAGGCATTATTTTAATAACAGGGTTCTTGGCAGGCAGCTATCCTGCTTTTAGATTGTCTTCATTTAAACCCGTAGAAGTTTTAAAAGGAAATGCTCCAAAATCAGTCTGGGAATTTTTCATTAGAAGAGGACTTGTGATTTTTCAGTTTTCGATTTCTATCATTTTTATTATAGGCATACTGGTGATCAATAAGCAAATTGATTTTATGCAAACAAAAAATCTAGGCTACCATAAAGAGAATGTCATTCAATTTGAAATAGGTAGTAATATAGAAAGACCAGAGGCTCTTCTTTCTGAATTGAAAGATATACCAACTATTAGTAGTGTTGGTCTAATGAATGGAGATTTTTTAGCAGGGAACGATAATAATAGTGGTTGGATATGGCCTGGAAAAGATTCTCAAGAGCATGTTGTATTTCAATCTCCAAGAATGGGTTATGGCGCTATAGAAACCCTAGGTATGGAATTAATAGCAGGTCGAACTTTTTCTAAAGAATTTAACGACGACTATGATAAAATTATACTTAATGAGTCTGCGTTAAAGTTAATGAACTTGGAAAATCCAATAGGTAAATTACTTCAAAAGGGTGAACATCAACAAGAAATAGTAGGTATTGTTAAGGACTTCCAATATGGTTCACTACATCAAAAAGTGGAACCATTAATTATTAGGTTTAGGGCTTATGGAAATAATGTAATGGCTAGAATTAATACTGGGACAGAGCGTGAAACATTATCAAAAATGGAAGCTATTTATGTTAAGTTTAATCCTGGCTATTCATTTGACTATTCTTTCTTAGATAATGATTATGATAAGCTATACAGTTCAGAACAAAAAGTGGCTAATCTTTCTGACTTTTTTGCAGCATTAGCTATTATTATTTCATGCCTTGGTCTTTTTGGGCTTGCAACTTTTACAGCAGAACGCAAAGCAAAAGAAATAGGTATTCGCAAAATATTGGGATCAAGTGTTTTTGGCATCGTAAAAATGTTGTCAAGTGAATTTGGTAAAATGGTAATTATAGCAGCACTAATTGCATTTCCTATTGGATATTGGTTATGCTCGAATTGGTTAAGCAACTTTGGTTATGCTATTGAGCTAAAATGGTGGTTTTTTGGCTTAGCAGGATTTGTAACACTTTTAATAGCAATGGTTACCGTTGGTTGGCAATGTTATAGAGCTGCTACAGCAAACCCGATTAATGCTCTTAAAACAGAATAAACATCGTCAATCAAAAACCGAAGAAATCATGATTAAGAATTATTTCAAAATAGCAATAAGAAACCTTTGGAAGAACAAAATTTTCACTTCGCTTAATGTTGTTGGACTTACCATTGCATTTGGTGTAGCACTATTGCTAGCCATGTTTGCTATATACGAACTTTCTTATGATCGTTTTCATGAACATGGCGATAATATATATATGGTGTATTCAGAAGACAGTACACCAAATGGTATTGAAGCTAATATATCTAAATCAGAGCCTTTTTCAGCTGCATTACGCGACGAAATTACAGGAGTTGAAAAGATAACTCGATATAATGGTTCTGGTGTGTTGGTGAGTTATCAAGATAAGCAACTTGGTATGAGTAGTGCTTATGTTGATCCTGATTTTTTTGACATATTTAGTTTCCCAATAATCAAAGGAGATAAAGAAAACCCTATAACTTCAGAATCTTCTGTTGCTATGACAGAGCTTGCAGCAAAACGAATATTTGGTGATGAAAATGCTATTGGCCAAACGGTTACTATTTTACGAGATGAGCAAGAAGTACCATTTACTGTTACTGCAATTGTAGAAGATTTTCCTGAGACAAGTTCCATAGGGTTTGATGTGATATTAAATTTTAAAAGTCAGCCATATCATGCTTATGAGCGAGGAGTCGGACGCTGGGATGTTGAAAATCATGAAGTATATATGCAACTTTCCAAAGCGGTAACACCTATTCAGTTTGAAAGCAGCACAAAAGATTTCACGCAACTTCACTATAAAAATGAAATTGATAATGCTAAACGAGATGGTGTACAACCCAATAGTGAAGGTAATTACAGACAAATAAAATTATTGCCTTATGCAGACATGAGGTTTGCTAAATTCAGTCAAGGTCCAGTTACTGTAAATCGTACAATGCCATATTTAGTATTAGGTATTGCGATTTTAATCTTGTTTATCGCTTGTGTTAACTTTATAAATATGAGTATTGCTAAGAGTGATCAAAGGCTACGTGAAATAGGGATGCGTAAAACGCTAGGTGCAAACAAAAAACAATTATTCTTTCAATTTTGGGGAGAAAGTATTTTAGTATTTATAATATCTACTAGCCTTGGGTGTCTGTTAGCGATGTTTCTATTGCCTCATTTTCAATTGCTATTTAGAACAAGAGCCACGTTTGAAGCTTTTCTAAATCCATCTTTAATAATAACTCTAATACTTTGTGTTATTGGTATAACATTAATAGCTGGTGGCTATCCGGCAATATTAATGAGCCGTCTAGGAACACTACAAAGTCTAAAAGGAAAACTGGATAGCAATGGCAAAAACTACTTGCGTAATAGCCTAATGGTATTACAATTTGGTATAGCTATATTACTTATAAGTAGTACACTAGTACTTCAAGATCAAGTTGAGTTTATGAGAACCAAAGACTTAGGGTTCAATAAGGAACAAGTGATAGCTTTTCCGCTTAATGGAAAGCGAAACGATCAACAAGCAATGCAATTAATTAGGGATGCTCTAGAGGATAAAACTAATATTTTGAGTGTATCAGCATCTAACAACATTTTAGGTCTTGGAAAGGATGGATCTCGCTCTACTAGTGTTATAGGTTTTGAACATAAAGGACGAGGAGTAGAAACACATATGTTGGTTGTTGACTCAGATTATATCGAAACTTTAGATTTAAATCTGGTTGAGGGTAGATCTTTTAATAAAAACTTAGCTAGTGATAGTTTATCGGTAATCATTAATGAGTCAATGGCAAAACAGTTAAATGAAGGAGGCCTAATCAATTCAAAAATAAATATTGATGATAAATTTTTCTCTATTGTGGGTGTCATAAAAGATTTTAATTTTCAAGAGCTGGATAGACATATTGCTCCAATGTCGCTTTTTGCATTACCTAATTGGAATTTAAGAAATGTATATGTAAAAGTTGAGTCTAAAAACTTAGAGAAGTCTTATGCGGATGTAAAAGCGGCATGGGCATCTGTAGAGCCAAATGCAGAATTTCAGGGATCATTTTTAGATGAAAATATAGACAGAACTTTACGTAGTGAACGAAATATGATAACAATGATAGGTAGTGGCTCTATTTTGGCTATTACTTTGAGCTGCATTGGTTTATTTGCAATGTCATTACTTATTGTAGCACAACGACGTAAAGAAATAGGTGTACGCAAAATTGTAGGCGCAAGTGTATCTGCAATCACAATACTATTAACTAAAGATTTTTTAAAATTGGTAGGTATTGCTTTTTTAGTAGCAACACCAATTGCCTGGTGGGCAATGAGTAAGTGGTTACAAAATTATGCATATCGTATAGATCTTAATGTTTTAATATTTCTTATGGCTGGTGGAATTGCATTAGTAATAGCCATAGTAACTATAGCAGGGAAAACTATTAGCGCAGCTACATCTAATCCTGTAAATTCTTTGCGGTCAGAGTAAATACGTGTTTATTAAGCTTTTTATAGTGTCCGATTACGAACAAATACTGTATCGAAATCGGACACTTTTATTTTTTAAATCAATGTTAAATAATTGATTTTAAGTTGCTTATAACTTTGGCATCATCTTCACTATATAAATATTATCAATCAAAAAAAGAAAAAATGTTTCATCACCAAAAATCAAAATTAAGAGATCTTTTATGTACTTCGTTGTTTACATTATTAATTTCTATGCAATCCTATGCGACTGGTTCTATTATTACCATAGAAAGAGGGTATAAAGAAATAGATGTTGTAGCAATGAATCGTGCTGAAAGTTACAAGACCAAAAGCCAAGATTCTATTCGATCTTTTAATGGTAACCTTATCTCTAAATCAAAAATGGATGCTTTTATTAGGTATCAAATGGATTCGTTAAATATGTCAGGACTTTCTATAGCATTTGTTAATGATGACGAAATGGTATATCACAATGCGTTAGGGTTTAAAAATATTGAGACCCAAGAAAGAGTAGATAATTCTTCAATTTTTGACGCAGCTTCTTTATCTAAAACAGTGTTTAGCTTTTATGCTATGAAAGTTGTAGAACAAGGGCTTCTAGATTTAGATACGCCTCTGTATAAATATATAGAGTATCCTGATATAGCTTATGATGAACGCTATAAATTAATAACTGCTAGAATTGTATTATCACACAGAAGTGGGTTTCCTAATTTGAGGTATATAGATGAAGACGGGAATTATGATCCAAATAGAAAACTAACCATAGAATTTCAACCCGGAACTAAGTATCAATATTCAGGGGAAGGTTATGAATATTTGGCTAAGGTAATTGCACATCTCAAGGGAGTTGAAAAGAATGAACTACAAAGTTTGATTAAAACGGCTGTTTTTGAACCTCTAGCCATGGAAAAATCTAGTTTTGTATGGAACGATTATTTGGAAAAGAATAGAGTAGATGGTCATTTTAGAGGTAAAGTAAACGATGGATATGGTACAAGTAAAAAATATCCAGATTTTAAAGCATCGTCAAGCTTACAGACTAATGCTAAAGAATATTCATACTTTTTAAAAGCACTAATAAATAATAAAATATTATCAAAAGAATCTCATGAGGAGCTTACAAAAATACAATCAATAAAAAAGGCAACAAAAAAGTCAACAGAAATGAGATATGGGTTAGGAGTGATTATAGAAGCATCCGAATACGGTATTAATTATTCTCATGGAGGCGATAACTTAAGTCATACATCTTTGTATTACTTTAATAAAGAAAAAAAAGTTGGTTATGTATTTTTTACCAATTCAGAAAACAGAAATAAGTTTCATCAAAATTTACTTGATTTTCTTTTAACAAATTAGCCAATCTTATAAAATTTCAAGATATGAATAAATAAAATCATCATTCAAAAATCTACTCATCATGTTTAAGAATTATTTCAAAATAGCAATAAGAAACCTTTGGAAGGAACGTGTTTTTACATCTTTAAATGTGCTTGGATTGACAGTTGCATTTGGCGTTGCAATATTACTGGCCATGTACGCGACCTTTCAACTATCATTTGATAAGTTTCATGCCAACGGAGATAATCTCTATCAGGTCCATATGACCTGGCAAATCCCTAAAGGTACTGAAGTTGGAACCAGTCAACCAACCCCATTCGCTGAAGCACTGAAATCAGAAGTGCCTGGAGTAAAAAGAATAACAAGACATTTTGAAGATGAGGCGTTAACGATTTATAAGGATAAGGAACTTGGATTAGATGCCCTTTTTGTTGATGCTGATTTCTTTGAAATGTTTAGTTTTTCGATGATACAAGGACAAACAAGTAACCTTTTAAAAGATTCAAAATCAGTAGTCATTACAAAGGAAACAGCACGAAAATTATTTAAGGAAGAAAATCCTATAGGTAAAACTATATCTATTTTAATCAATGGAGCTAAAGAGCCTTTCACTGTTAGCGCTGTTTCTGCAGATATGCCCGATGCTAGTTCCATTACTTATGATATAGCTATACCCTTTAGTAAAAACCCAGCTTTTGAGGAAACGAAGGAGCGCTGGAACGCCCAATACCATGAGGTTTATATTGAATTGGATAATCAAGTATCTACCAAAGCTTTTGAAGAAAACAGTCGTAACTTCACTAACCTTCAGTATAAAAGTGCCATTGAAAAATTAAAACGCGACGGTGCTCAGCCCAATGCGAATGGGGATTTTCTTCAGCTAGGTTTATTACCTGTAAAAGACTTACGTTTTGTCAATTATGACAAAGGCTATGTGGAAATTAGCAGGTCAAAAGTGAATATCGTTTCTGGTATTGCGCTTCTTATTTTATTCATTGCATGCGTTAATTTTATTAATATGGGTATTGCTAAAAGTTCAAAGCGACTTCGAGAGATTGGCATGCGTAAAGCGCTAGGAGCTGAAAAAAGACAGGTCTTTCTACAGTTTTGGTTGGAAAGCTTGGTTGTTTTTCTATTCTCCACTGGTCTTGGTATTCTTTTGAGTTTTTTATTAAAGAATAGCTTCCAAACTATATTTAGAACCAGTGCAACTTTAAATGTTTTATTTACCCCTACGATTCTTATTACAGCTTTGTTATTGGTCTTGATAATATCGCTTATAGTTGGTGGATATCCTGCGGTTTTGCTAAATCGATTGACAACTGTTCAGTCTTTAAAAGGTAAATTGGATTCTACTGGTAATAATAGGTTGCGAAATACTCTGATTGTCGTTCAGTTTGGTATTGCTATCTTACTAATCAGCGGCACCTTTGTTCTAAAAGGTCAGCTTGATTATATGCGTAATAAGGACCTAGGCTATAATAAACAGCAAGTATTTTCATTCCCTTTAAATGGAAAGAAAAATAGTTATGACGTCGTCAAATTATTACGAGAAGATTTATTAAATCAAACAAATATATTGGGTGTTTCAGGTTCTGATAATAATCTTGGCAGAGGTAAAGATGGTAGTCAATATACAAGTGTTTGGGGATTTGACTATAAGGGTAGAAGTGTCCGCACAAATACGCTAACAGTAGATTATGATTACATAAAAACTTTAGGGCTACAACTACTAAAAGGCAGGAGTTTTGACGCTTCAAGGGAGAGTGATGCCCAAGCTATTATCATAAATGAGAGTATGGCAAGAGAGCTTAGTGAAGAAAATCCATTATCCGTATTAATTCCAGTGACAGATAGTCTTAATTATTCAGTTGTCGGAGTGGTTAAAGACTATCATTTTAAAGATATTTCGAAAACAATAGAACCTTTATCACTTTTTCTCAATAGAGAAGAGGGATTAAAATATGCTTTTGTTAAAGTAGCCGCCTCGGATATGGTCAATTCGGTTCATTTGATAGAGCAAGCTTACAAAAATATCGAACCTAATGCGGCCTTTTTGGGTTCTTTTTTAGATGAGAACGTAGACAGAACATTCAGAAGAGAAAAAAATATGGCGGCCTTAATTACTAGTGGTTCAGTCGTAGCTATTATTTTAAGTTGTATCGGATTATTTGCTATGTCAATGTTTATTACAATCCAGAGAACTAAGGAAATTGGGATAAGAAAAGTAGTAGGAGCTAGTGTTTCAGCTATAACCGTCTTATTAACTAAAGATTTTTTAAAACTTATAGGGATTGCCTTTATAATAGCTACTCCAATTGCATGGTGGGCAACTTCAGAATGGTTGCAAAGCTACCCATATCGTATGGAGTTAAATCTATGGATTTTTATCGCTGCGGGAGCCTTGGCATTAATCATTGCCGTTATTACAATTAGTCAACGGACCATTAGAGCTGCAATTGCAAACCCTGTAAAATCATTGAGAACAGAGTAAGTTATTCAGTAATAATCAATCAAAAATATCAAAATCATGATTAGGAATTATTTTAAAATAGCATGGCGAAACATTATGAGAAATAAGGTGTTTTCGTTTATAAATATCATTGGTTTAACCATTGGGTTTAGCGCAGCTTTTGTGATAGGCTTGATGATCTATTACGATTATACATTTGATGACTTTCATGAAGATGGAGATCGCACATATCGTATAGTTTCAGAATTTACAGATCCTGACGGAAAATATTACAATGCAGGCATAACATTAGCATTAAAGGGTGCGATTGAGGATAACTCAAACTTTGAAACAATAAGTGAATTTTATATTGAAAGACCCGCAAAAGTTGAAAATAGATTAAATGGCAGAACTTTAAAATGGCCAGAGTTTGTGATTTTTGCGGATCAAAATTATTTAGATATTTTCGAGTATAAATTTTTAGCAGGCAATAAAACTGAAGCTTTAAAAAATCCAAACCAAGTTGTATTAACCGAAACTAGAGCTGCCGAGTATTTTCCGAAACTTACACCGACAGAAATTGTTGGTAAAACATTAGTCTATAACGACTCTATAAACGTTATGGTTACTGGTGTTGTTGAAAATTTTAAAAAACGAACAGATATTGTTTTTAAGGAATTTGTTTCGCACGCAACTTTACTACAAACCAGCAGAAAAACAGAAATTGCAAAGCGTTATTGGATCAATACAAACTCTAACTCCCAATTGTATGTAAAGTTTAAAGAAAATGCTGATGTCGCAGGCGTTCAAAAACTATTAGACAAAATTGCTTACGATAAAACCGATGATGACGACCGTAAGTTTAATGAAAGAAGGTATTTTAAGCTTCAGCCTTTAAGCGATATTCATTTTAACGAGGATTACGGAATTTACGATTGGGAGAAAACACAAGCCAGTAAACCGCTTTTACAAAATTTAGCATTAGTAGCTATATTTCTTTTGCTTTTGGGATGTATAAATTTCATAAACTTAAACACAGCACAAGCCACACAACGTGCTAAAGAAATTGGAGTCAGAAAGACCTTAGGTAGCTCACGAAAGCAACTTATTGGACAATTCATGGGTGAAACGTTTTTATTAGTATTGTTTTCGGCAGTACTGTCACTAATACTCTCAAAAGGATTGCTAAACGTATTTTCGGATTTTGTAGCAGCAGATTTAACTTTTTCGTTATTTAAATCGCCAATAATTATTGTTTCTATTCTTATTCTGTTAATTATAGTAACGATTTTATCAGGCTTTTATCCTGCGTTATTATTATCAAAAGTTAATACGGTTTCGGTATTAAAAAATCAAATTTCTATTGGCAATCAAAAGGTTGGGTTACGTAAATTTTTGACTGTATTTCAGTTTACTATAGCTCAAATATTTATAATTGGTACCTTATTGGTTGGCAAGCAAATTAATTTTTTGTTAAGTAAAGATATGGGCTTTAATACCGATGCTATTGTTTCAGTTTTTAGCCCAAGATCAGAACTTGAACTTTCAAAAAAGAATATTTTTGCCGAAAAGTTAAAAGCTATTCCACAAATAAAAAAAGTAAGTCTTGGTGGGTACGCACCAGCTTCAAATTCAATTAACTCAACCAATACCACTTTTACAAACGGCGAAAAACAAATCAAATCCGAGTTACAATTTGTTTTTGGTGATACTGAATACTTGGACCTTTTTTCAATCGAACTTTTAGCAGGACGAAATTTAAAAAATGATACCATAAATGAGTTTGTTATTAATGAAACCTACAGTAAAATTTTAGGCTTTACTAATCCCGAAGATGCTATAGGTAACTTAGTGTCACTGCATGATAGAGATGTGCCAATTGTTGGTGTTATGGCTGATTTTCATCAACGTTCATTAAAATCAAAAATAAAACCCATGGCACTGAAAGGTGATTGGTACCGTAACTATTTTTCCCAATACCAAGCGGTGCATATTGCTTTTAATAATACTGCGCCAGAGCAATTAAAACAGACTTTAGAAAAAATACAGAATGCTTATAATTCTGTTTACACCGAAACTGAAGATTACAGATTGGAGTTTATGGATGAAACGGTTGCTAATTTTTATAAACGCGAACGTAAAGTGTCCAAACTTTTAAATTGGTCAACTGGCTTATCTATTTTAATTAGTGTTTTGGGATTATTAGGGCTTGTTATTTATACTACTAATCGTCGTGTTAAAGAAATTGGTGTGCGTAAAGTTTTAGGCGCAACACTTTTGCAGATTAATACATTGTTATGTAAGGAATTTTTAATCCTTGTGGCAATAGCTTTTGTTATAGCTGTACCCATTGCTTATTACGGTATTACAAATTGGTTACAAGATTTTGCTTATCGCACTACCGTTAGTTTCTGGATATTTTTAATAAGCGGTTGTGCAATGATCTTATTTGCACTCATTGTAATTAGTGCCAAGACATTGCAGGCAGCAAATGCGAATCCTGTAAATTCTTTACGTTCAGAATAAAATATTCAATTATTCAAACTTTTAAAGTGTCCGATTTCGTACAAGAAGTGTACTGAAATCGGACATTTTTAGTTTTAAAAATATAATTAAAACATTGATAAATAATAAGTTATGTGTTTGGCATCATCTTCACTATATAATTGGTAATAAATAGTACACTAACTAAAATCAATCAAAAATGAAAAAAATCATCTTACTATTCGGATTAGTAGCAATTATTGGAAATGCTTACTCTCAAGTGCCAGAAAATCTAACGGATGAAGCAAAAATCTACGGATTGTCTAAAGTATGGAAAGAAGCAGATAAGAACTTTGTTTTCTTTGACCAAGTACCGTCATTGGATTGGGATAAGACGTATCAAGAGTATATTCCAAAAGTATTAGAAACTAAATCAACATACGATTACTACAAAAAACTTCAAGAATTTTGCGCTTTACTGAATGACGGTCATACTAAAGTATATGTGCCTTGGCAGTTGAGAGAGGTTAAAGAAGTTGCGACTCCGATAAAGACTGAGTTAATTGGTAACCAAGTAATCATTACAGAAATCCTAAATGATACCATCAAAAATCAAGGACTTAAAAAAGGCATGGAAATTATCGAAATTGATGGAGTTCCAATCCACGAATATGCATCTAATAAAGTAAAGCCTTATGTTTCTTATTCCACAGAACAAGACATGAATGTTCAAGTGTATGAATATAATCTACTCAAAGGAAATATAGAAGAAAAGATAAAGTTGAAAACCAAGAATGGTAAAGTATATCCGGTCAGTCGAAAATTGATTAAACCGGAATCTGATACTCCTACTTTTGAATTTAGAAAGCTCAATGAAGAAATTGGCTATCTAAAAATCAGTAGATTTTGGGGAGATAATTTGAAAGCTAAATTTGATAGTATCTTCCAAAATATCCAAAGCATGCCAAAATTAATAATTGATGTATCAGAAAATCAAGGAGGAAGTAACGGTTATTCAAATTATGTATTGAGTCATTTTGTTGATAAGCCGTTTATGACATCCCGTTGGAAAACACTGATGTATATGCCCGCTTGGGTCTCAAATGGATTTAATACGCAATGGCAAGACAATGAAGGTAATATTGTTCAGCCCAAAGAAGCGTCAAAAAGATATACAAAACCAGTCGTGGTTTTAATTAGCGAAAAAACCTATTCGGCAGCAGAAGATTTTATTTCGGCATTTTTGAATACAGAAAGAGGAGTCGTGATAGGAAGACCTACAGCTGGGACTACAGGAAATCCAATTGGCTTCCAATTGCCAGGAAAAGGAGCCTTTCAAATTTGCTCAAAAAGAGATTACCTGTCTAATGGGAAAGAATTTGTTGGCTATGGCATTGCACCTCAGATAGAAGTTAAAAAAGTAATAGACGAGAATCATTTAATCAATAAAGGGATAGAAATTCTGAAAAAAGAAAACTAAAGCGAACAAAGTGTAAAACGGCAGTAGCGGCTATTCGCCACTACTTCGTTTGCACGAGACCGTTCGGTTACGAACAATAAGTGTATCGAAATCGTACACTTTTGTTTTTACAAATAAACGCAATAACCTGTTTGTTAGGTATTTATGTGTTTGGCATCATCTTTACTATATAATTAGTGTAAGACAATCATCAATCAAAAAACGAACATTTATGATTCTTAACTACATTAAAATAGCATTCAGAAGTTTACAGAAAAATAAGGGTTACAGCTTCTTAAATATTTTCGGGTTAGCTATTGGAATCACTTGTGCAAGTTTAATTTTTCTTTGGGTAGAAGATGAGTTGAGTTTTAACCAATCTTTTGACCGTTCAGAAAATGTATACTACGTACCAACCAACCAAGAATACGAAGGTAAGTGGTACACAATCTACGCATCACCAGGACCATTAGCTCAGGATATGAAAAATGATATTCCTGAGGTTTTAAGATCAACTCGCTCTAGTAGTCAAGAACGTTTATTTACAGTTGGTGATAATGCTATAAACAGCCGTGGACGTTTTGTTGACGAGGACTTCTTAGATATTTTTAGTTTAAAATTTATTGAAGGTAACCGTAAAGATGCGTTTACTAATCCTGAAGCCATTGTATTAACACAACGAACTGCCCAAAAACTTTTTGGTATTGGCGAAAAGGTAGTGGGAAAGGTTGTAAAAATGAGTAATAAAGATAATTATTTGGTCACAGGTATTATTGAAAATTTACCAAAGAATACGTCATTTCCTTTCAATTGGGTAGCACCTTTTGAGCGCTACGCAGACGGTCAAGAATGGATGACCTTTTATGGAAATAATTTTTCAGACACTTTTGTAGAATTATCGCCAGAATCTAATTTTGAAACTGTTGATAAAAAAGTAAGGGGTTTAATAGCTTCAAAGGAAGAAGAAACCAGCGATTACGCCATTTTGCATGCCATGAAAGATTGGCATTTAAGGTCGAATTTTGAGAATGGTGTAAAAGTCGGTGGTCGAATAAAACAAGTGACTTTATTTACCATCATTGCGTTTGTCATTCTTTTTATAGCGTGCATTAATTTCATGAATTTATCTACAGCACGTAGCGAAAAACGTGCTAACGAAGTCGGCGTGCGCAAAGCCATGGGCTCAAGTCGTGGGAGACTGATTATACAATTTATATCAGAGGCTTTGATGTTATCGTTTATTGCAACGGTAGTGAGTATTTTGCTTTTGGTTGTATTATTACCTCAGTTTAATTTAATAATAAATAAGGATTTGGGTTTAGGCTTAACAAAACCAACACATTTATTTATTTTATCAAGTATTGCTATCGTTTGTGGTTTGCTAGCAGGTTTATATCCAGCATTTTATTTATCGTCTTTTAAACCTGTTGCCGTTTTAAAAGGATTAAAAGTTACCGAAGGTTCGGTTTCGTTAATAAGAAAAGGGTTAGTTGTTGGGCAGTTTACCATTTCAATAGTATTTATAATAGCAACGATCATAGTCTATCAACAAATTCAATTTGCTAAAAACAGAGAATTGGGTTACGATAAAGACCAATTATTATCGATGCGCATCAATGAAGAAGCTATTGGTAAATTTAATGTTATTCAGCAAGATTTAATTAGTTCAGGTGCTGTGTCTAATGCTACTTTAAGTAATTCTGAAATACTATCTGGTGGATTTAATGGTTCAGGTTGGCAGTGGGAAGGTGGCACAAATACCGAAGATGTTTTAATTTCTTATAGGTATGTAACGCAAAGCTTTTTCGACACCACAGGTTTAGAAATTATTGAGGGTCGTGGTTTTAGTAATAACATTGATGCTGATAGTAGTTCTACATTGATTTCCAAATCACTCGCAAAAATGATGGGTAATGATAGTGCAATAGGAAAGAGAATTACACGAGGCAATAATGTTAATGTTGAGGTTGTTGGCGTTGTTGAAGATTATCTCTATGGTGACATGTTTGGTTCTAGCGATCCAGTATTGTTTTTTAATTATCCAGATGGTGGAAATTATATGTACATAAAGACTAAAGACGGTATTCCGGTAAGTGAGGCTTTGGTAGATATTGAAATGGTCTTGAAAAAGCACTTACCAGCATATCCGTTTGATTACCAATTTGTGGACGAAGCCTTTGATGCCAAGTTTAAAAATGAACAGCTTATTGCTGAATTGTCTCAGATTTTTGGGATACTCGCCATACTTATTTCGTGTCTTGGTTTATTTGGTTTAGCAGCATACACAGCTGAGCAAAGACGAAAAGAAATAGGCGTTCGTAAAGTTTTAGGAGCAAGTGTCTCGGGCGTTGTAAAACTATTGTCTAAAGACTTTTTAAAGTTAGTTGTAATTGCAATAGTCATTGCCATACCAATTGCATGGTATTTTATGAGCAATTGGCTTCAGGATTATGCTTACCGTATAGAAATCAACTGGTGGGTTTTTGCAGTAGCGGGCTTTAGTGCAATAACAATAGCTATGTTAACAGTAAGTTTTCAGGCTATTAAAGCGGCGATTGCAAATCCTGCGGAGAGTTTAAAAACAGAGTAAAGTAAGAGCATTATGATAAAGAGTTTTATAAAAATTGCATGGAGAAACATAGAAGCAAGTCCTTTGTTTTCATCCATAAATGTATTGGGACTTACATTAAGTTTAGCAATAGCTACGTTACTATTCCTATTTATTCATCATGAAAATAGTTTCAATCAATCGCTTTCAAATAAGGATAATATTTATAGAGTTTTAACGGAAGCTAAGGATTATAATGATAAAATATATGCTTCTGCAGCTGCTATGGTTGCTCCAACAGCAATTGAAGAAATACCTGAAGTAACTGACGCTGTACGATTTTTAAAACACGGTTTTGGAGAACCTGCTTATATAAATACAGAGTTTTCAGAATTTATTGAGTCGTCTTTATACTACGCTGACCCTAGTCTATTCAAGATTTTTGATTTAGAGCTTCAACAAGGGTTAGTTAATGAAGCACTTGTTAAACCTAATACGGCAATAATTTCAAAAAGTACAGCAGAACGCTATTTTGGAACTGATAATGTGCTGGGGAAAACCTTTAAAATAGATGATGAAATAACGGTTGAAATTACTGGTGTTTTTTCAGATTTACCAACAAATATTACTTTAGACGCTAATGTATATATATCTTTTGCAACTAGTTTCTTCTCCAAACGTCCAACTTGGTCTAATGTAAGTTTAGAGACTTATTTTTTAACTGCCGAAAACACAAAACAATCAATGCTTAAAGCTAAGCTTGGTGAAATGTTAGAAAAGAATGTACAAGAAGACGGAAGGTGGTATTCTTTAGACGTCCAACCTTTAAATAAAGTACATCTTTATTCAACACACTTAAGTAATGCCTATAGTAGCAAAAAAGGATCTATAGAACAGGTGAAAAGTTTGTCTTGGTTGGCGCTACTAATATTGGTTATTGCATGTATCAATTATATGAATTTAACTACGGCGAGATCACAAAAACGCTCTAAAGAAGTTGGAGTGAGTAAAACGCTTGGTGCATCAACACAAAATTTAATTACTCGCTTTTACGCCGAGACAGGTTTAATAACGGCAATTTCAATTGTTTTGGGTGTGCTTTTAGCTTTAGTGTTTTTACCTGTATTTAATAATATTGCTGGCAAAAATATACCAAATTCTATGTTATGGTCTTTGCCTTTCATTTCTTCTTTATTAGGTGTTTGGATGGTGTCGACGCTACTAGCGGGTTCATATCCAGCAATATATTTATCAAATCTATCAGCAAAAAAAATACTTAATGGTGGGAAAATAGGGTCTCGATGGTCTGTGAATTTGAGAAAAAGTTTAGTCGTTTTACAATTTACAGCTTCAACAATGTTAATAGTTGGAGTTTATGTGATTTATAATCAGCTAAAATTTATACAGGAAAAAGATTTAGGTTTTGATAAAGAGCAACTTATGGCTATTTCAATTAATGGTATAAGTAGCGATAATAATGTAGATTTACTAAGACAAAAACTAAGCACATTAACAACAGTTGAGAGTGTTGGAACTGCACAAGGATTTCCTGGCAAAACAGTTAGCGGTCGAATGATTCAGAATCCAATATTGGATGATGGCGGTATGGCTGTACAAACCAATAGGTCTGACGCTAAAGCTATTGAAACTATGGGAATGCGATTTATTGCTGGTAAAAATTTACCATTAGTTAAGTCTGAAGGTGATTCGTTAATTGAGGTGGTTGTTAACAAAAAAATTGTTGAGTATTTAGGTCTAACCCCAGAAGAAGCTATTGGCAAAAAAATACAAATGTTACCTGGCGATAATGAATATATTGTGGGTGTTGTAGACGATTTTAACTATGCTTCTTTACGTGAACCAATCGGTGGTTACGCATTTCATAATCTTGCTACTGAACGTAAAGAATATTTAATTGTAAAATTACGAGTGACAGATTTAGGTACTGAAATAAATCAAGTAGAAAGCAATTTTAAATCCATCGTTCCAAATGTGCCCTTTGATTATAGTTTTCTGGATAACAATATAGAAAAGCTTTACCTAGAGGAAAAACAAACAGCTACTATAGGTATGTTATTTTCAATTTTGGCAGTTTTTGTAGCGTGTTTAGGATTATTTGGTTTAGCTGCTTTTACAGCAGAACAAAGAGATAAAGAAATTAGTATTCGTAAAGTATTAGGCGCTTCGGTTTCGGGAATAGTAAAACTACTTTCTGTTGATTTTATAAAGTTAGTCCTAGTAGCTTTACTTATAGCTTTTCCATTAGCCTATTTTGTGATGAATGATTGGTTACAGGATTTTGCATATAGAGTTGCTATTAGTTGGCATCCATTTGTGTTTACCGCATTTGCAGCAATTGCTGTTTCAATTCTAACGGTAAGTTTTCAGGCTATTAAAGCCGCAATAGCTAATCCCGTTGAAAGTTTAAAAACTGAATAAAGCCATAAATTATGATAAAGAATTATATTAAAATAGCATGGAGAAATCTTTTAAAGAAGAAAGCTTTTACAGTAATTAATATTATTGGTTTATCATTAGGTGTTGGTTGCTTTATTATGATTTCTATGTTTGTGATAGATGAGATAAGTTACGATCGATACCATGAGAAAGCAGATCGTATTTACCGTATAAATTCTGATATCATTTTTGGAGGAACTGAAATGAGTATGGCGGTGAGTGCGGATCCAATGGGAGAAGTCTTAAAGAGCGATTACCCAGAAGTTGAAAATTTTGTCAGACTATATGCTTCACAAAGGTCTAAGTTAATAAAAAAAGGAAACCAGTATATTAACCAAAGTGGAGTGGTTCACGCCGATTCTACTTTATTTAAAGTCTTTACATTACCAGCGATAATAGGAAATACAAGAACAGCACTTAGAGATCCAAATACAGTAGTTATTACAGAAACAGCTGCTAATCGCTATTTTGGCAGCCCTCAATTAGCAATAGGACAATTCTTAGAAACGGACGATAACGATAAGACGCTATATAAAGTGACTTCAGTTATTGAGGATATGCCAAGAAATTCGCATTTTAAGTTCGACTTCTTTTTTTCTATGGCTAATGTAGATTATGATTTCGGAAATTTTTTAAGTCATAATTTTCACACTTATGTGCTATTAAAAGAGGGTACTGATTACAAGACTTTCAATAAGAATTTTAAAGAGGTTATTAATAAATACTTACTTCCTCAAGCAGCCCAGTTCATGGAAATTTCTAGTATGGATGATTTTGAAGCAAGCGGGAATAAATTGGAATATTCTTTAATGCCCATTACAGATATACATCTGCATTCTTCTAGGGGTATTGAATTAAGCGCAAATGGTAACATTCAATATGTCTATATTTTTTCTGCTGCTGCGCTTTTTATATTATTGATTGCTTGTATCAATTTTATTAATCTTACAACGGCTAGATCTTCAGGCAGAGCCAAAGAAGTTGGCATTCGTAAAGTTCTAGGTTCTGAAAAGAAAGCACTAATTGGGCAGTTCTTAACAGAGTCTACTTTAATAGCAATTTTAGCCCTTTTCGTAGGCTTAACTTTTGTATGGTTGTCTTTGAGTTGGTTTAATGGTGTTTCAGGGAAAGAAATGCTAATGACGTCCTTATTGAGTCCAAAATTTTTAGTTTTCATTTTGGTTTTACCTTTTATAGTAGGCGGATTAGCTGGTGTATACCCAGCCTTCTTTTTGTCTTCATTTCAACCTATTAAAGTCTTAAAAGGGAAGTTATCATTTGGTAATAAGAAAAATACTTTGAGAAATTTTTTGGTTGTATTTCAATTTGCCACATCCATCATACTAATTGTAGGTACTATAGTAATTTACAAACAACTCAATCATATTCAAAATTCTAATTTAGGATTTGATAAAGACCAGGTAATGGTAGTCAATAATTTTGGATTATCACATGAAACGAGGCAATCTCTAAAAAACGAAATTGAACAATTAACAGAAGTAAAATCCGCTTCGTTTGCAGGTTATTTGCCAGTAGGCGGCTCATCACGTTCGGATACAACATTTTCTACAGAATCAGTTATGACAGAATCCAATGGATTCAATATGCAGTATTGGAATGTAGATTACGATTATTTGGAAACTTTAGGTATGGAAATGGAATCTGGCCGAAATTTTTCTCGAGATTTTGGTTCGGATTCTTTAGGTATAATCTTGAACGAAACAGCAGTTAAGTTAGCTGGCTTTAAAAATCCAATTGGAAAAAAACTATATACATCAGATAACAATGGTAATCCACAGGCCCATACCGTTATTGGCGTGGTTAAAAACTTCAATTTTGCATCTCTACGTGAAAATGTTGGAGGTTTATGTTTCCAATTAGGAAATAACAGTTGGGAAACTGCTTATAGATTCAATACAAGCGATGTTAGTGGTTTGTTGTCTACAATCGAAAATAAATATAAAGCTGCAGCGCCGGGCATGCCATTTAATTATCAGTTTTTAGATGAAGCTTTTGATAATATGTATCGACAAGAAAGACGTGTTGGTACAGTTGCCATGGCTTTTGCAATACTTGCTATAATTATTGCTTGTTTGGGCTTATTTGGATTGGCAACATATATAGCAGAACAGCGTACAAAAGAAATCGGAATACGTAAAGTATTGGGTGCATCTGTAACTAATATTATAAGAATGCTATCTAAGGATTTTGTGAAGTTGGTTATTGTAGCTTTTGTAATTGCAACACCGATTGCTTGGTGGTTTATGCACGAGTGGCTCCAAGAATTTGCGTATAGAATAGATCTTAATTGGATGATTTTTGCAGTCACTGGATGTGTTGCATTAGTAGTAGCCCTAATTACATTGAGTTTTCAGGCTATTAAAGCCGCAATAGCTAATCCCGTTGAAAGTTTAAAAACTGAATAATCGATTGTCAATTAACGCATGTTTTTAAAGTGTCCGATTACGAACAAGAACTGTATCGAAATCGGACACTTTTTTGTATTCAAATAATTATAAAATATTGATTTTTAGATATTTATGTTTTTGGCATCATCTTCACTATATAAATAGTAATACAAAATGTCATCAATCAACATTAAAAATAAATCATTATGATTTTAAATTATATCAAAATTGCGTTTAGAACCTTATTGAAGAATAAAGGTTATAGTTTCCTAAACATTTTTGGATTGGCTATTGGGATTACTTGTGCTAGTCTCATTTTTCTTTGGGTTGAGGATGAATTGAGTTTCAATACAAATTTCGATAAGCAAGACCAAGTGTATTATGTGCCAACCAATCAGAATTATGAAGGGGAATGGCGTACGTTCTATTCTACACCTGGTCCGTTGGCTCAAGACATGTTGGACGAAATTCCTGGTATCGTTAGAGCTACACGCTCTAGTCTCGAGGAGCGTTTGTTTGCTGTTGGAGACAATTCTATAACGAGAAGAGGTCGTTATGCTGATGCAGATTTTTTAGACATTTTTAGTTTAAAATTTATTGAAGGCAATAGAGAGAATGCATTTAGAAATCCTGAAGCTATTGTATTAACTCAGGAAACAGCAGAACAACTTTTTGGTAAAGGTGAAAAAGCGCTCGGTAAAGTCGTTAGAGTTAGTAATAAAGACAATTATTTAGTCACAGGTGTTATTGAAGATTTACCAAATAATGTGTCATTTCCTTTTAGTTGGGTGGCGCCTTTTGAACGCTATAGCGATGGTGCACAGTGGATGACCGAATATGGAAGTAATTTTTCGGATACTTTTGTTCAATTGGCACCAGAAGCTAATTTTAATACTGTAGATAATAAAGTACGCCAGATTGTTCAACAAAAGGATGAAGGTAGCGATACTTATGCGTTTTTGCATTCCATCAAAGATTGGCACTTAAGATCTAAGTTTGAAGGTGGTGAAATAGTAGGTGGTCGTATAACCTATGTGCGTTTGTTCACTATTATAGCATTTGTAATTCTATTAATTGCTTGTATCAATTTTATGAACCTAAGCACAGCTAGGAGCGAAAAACGTGCCAATGAGGTTGGTGTACGAAAAGCGATGGGATCTGGACGAGGACGATTAATCACTCAATTTATTTCTGAAGCTCTGATACTATCGTTTATTGCCACGATTTTAAGTATTGTTTTGCTCGCAATGATATTGCCTCAGTTTAATCTCATCATAGACAAAAACTTAACATTAGGACTGTCAAACCCTTTGCATATACTAAGCCTAGTTGGCGTGGCAGTTGTTTGTGGACTTTTGGCAGGCTTGTATCCAGCATTTTATTTATCGTCATTTAAACCTGTTGAAGTTTTAAAAGGCTTGAAAGTAACTGAAGGTTCTGCAACACTAATTAGAAAGGGATTAGTAATTGGTCAGTTTACAATATCAATCGTATTTATTATTGTCACGATTTTAGTATATCAGCAAATTCAGCATGCAAAAAATAGAGAGTTAGGTTATGATAAGGATCAACTATTGTCAATGCGAATCAATCGTGATTTTATTCCAAAATTTAATGTAGTACAACAAGAGTTGATTAGAACAGGTTCTGTAGACAATGCAACGTTATGCAATTCTGAACTTTTAAATGGAGGAAATAATGGCTCTGGCTTTAAATGGAAAGGTGGAACAGATACTGAAGATGTTTTAATCTCTTTTAGAAATGTAACACAAAGCTTTTTTGAGACCACAGGTATGGAAATCATTGAAGGTCGTGGATTTAGCAATAATGTTGAGGCAGATAGTATATCGGTTTTAATTTCTGAGTCTCTTGCCAAAATGATGGGTGATGAAAGTCCAATAGGAAATATTATTAGCAGAGAAGAGGATGCTATGGAGGTTGTTGGTGTTGTGAAAGACTATGTATATGGTGACATGTTCGATGCTAGTGACCCAGTATTATTTATGCATTATCCTGCTTATGCAAGGTACATGTTCATTAAAACAAAAGCAGGTGTTCCTATTAATGAAGCACTTTCTGATATTGAAGCCGTTATGAAAACTCATAATCCAGCATTTCCGTTTGAATATACATTTGTAGACGATGCTTTTGATGCTAAGTTTAAAAATGAACAATTAATAGGTGAGCTATCGCAAATCTTTGCTATACTGGCCATACTGATTTCTTGTCTTGGACTTTTCGGTTTGGCTACTTATACGGCAGAGCAGCGCAGAAAGGAAATTGGAATTCGAAAAGTTTTGGGTGCTAGTGTTTCGGGTATCGTAAAATTACTATCAAAAGACTTTCTAAAACTTGTAGGTATTTCGATTGTAGTAGCCATTCCTTTAGCTTGGTATTTTATGCAAGATTGGCTTCAAGATTATGCCTATCGTATAGAAATCAACTGGTGGGTTTTTGCTATTGCAGGTATCGCTGCCATTTTAATTGCGTTGTTGACCGTAAGTTTTCAAGCTATTAAAGCAGCAATTACAAATCCAGCGGAAAGTCTTAAAACTCAATAAAAATTTAATCATTAACATGTGCTGAATTTGTTTCAGTATCAAAAAACAATATATCATGAAAAGTTTAAAACAAATTCTAATCATAGCATTGATTTGCACAAGTCAAATCATGTTGGCGCAGACAAAAACAGATGTGTCATCTTTTACTAAAGTCATTATAAGTCCTCATATAGAAACAACCTTTGTTCAAGGCGATGAGGAATCCGTTACCATACTAGACAATATCTTGTCAGATGATAAAGTAAATATCGAAGTCAATAATGGAACACTTAGAGTATACCTAGATGATGCCAAATTAACAACGAAGCAAAAGAAAGTGGTTAAGAATGGTATGAAGATGAAAGTGCCTATTTATAAAGGGAAAGTACTTACCATAAAAGTAACTTATAAGCATATAGATAATTTATCATTGAGAGGAGAGGAGAGAACGGTATGCGAAAGCCTAATTGATGTTGAAAAATTTAAGCTTAAAATTTATGGTGAATCTGAAGTAACTTTCAATGACGTCAATTTTAAAGAGTTTGATGTAGATATTTACGGAGAGAGTCAATTGACTATTAAAAATGGTAACACCGAAAATCAGCATATTACGGCATTTGGAGAGGGAGAAATTAATCTGGTCCAGGTAGATAATAAAACATCTAAGCTAAAGGCTTATGGTGAAGCTGAGTTTAAGGTTAATGTATCACAGCATATTAAGTTTACAGCTTATGGTGAAGCTGAGTTGTATTACAAAGGAACAGCACAGGTGAATCAAGGATTGAGTTTCGGTGATTCGCAAATCAATAAAATCGACTAAAAAAAGCAGTTAAAATGGTAAATAAGTTATTAAGTCTCAACGAAGCAACAAGAACAGTTAATTCTGGAAGTAACAAAGTAACATTGTTAGATAATATCAATCTCCAAGTGAATGAAGGTGAATTTATTTCGCTAATGGGTCCCTCAGGTTCTGGAAAATCGACATTACTCAATTGCATAGGTATGCTAGATAGTTTTACTGGAGGTGGATATACCTTTTTAGGGGAGCCAGTGCATAGTATGAAAGAAAAAAACAGATCCAAGCTCTATAAGGAGTATATCGGATTTGTATTTCAGGCGTATCACCTTATAGATGAGTTAACAGTTTGGGAAAATATTGAAACACCATTGTTATACAAAAGTGTAAAATCTTCCGAACGCAAAGGATTGGTGGCAGATATGTTAGATCGCTTTAATATTGTTGGGAAGAAAGATTTATTTCCAATGCAATTAAGTGGTGGGCAACAACAATTAGTAGGAATCGCAAGAGCCTTAATAGGAAAGCCAAAGTTGATCTTGGCAGATGAACCGACAGGGAATCTTAACTCTAAGCAAAGCACCGAAATTATGGAGTTGTTTTCAGATCTAAATAAAGAGGGCGTCACCATTATTCAAGCTACTCATTCTGAAAAGAATGCATCTTACGGCTCACGAATTGTAAACCTCTTGGATGGAAAAATAGTCGAAGAATAACAAAGACATCATGACACATAAACACATAATAATTACCCTAATTTTTTTGATGGGTTTGGTAGGATACACACAAGATTTAAATGAGAAATCTTATTCCTTAGACGATTGTATATCAATTGCGTTGGAGAACAATCTCGATTTAAAATCAACAGAATTGAGAGCTGGATCTGCCAAGGTTAATCACCAACAATCTAAAGCTAATTTACTGCCGAGCATTAATGGTAATTTTAATTTAGGTGTAAATGATGGTAGAAGTATCGATCCATTTACCAATGATTTTATCAATCAAGAATTAACATTTTCCAACATGGGCTTAAGCTTGGATATGACCGTTTTTAATGGCTTTAGATTGTTGAATGCCGAAAAGCAGAATCGTTTAAACAGAAAAGCTTCAGAATTAGAAAAAGAAGCTGCTCAGCAAGATTTAGTACTAAATGTCACTTTAGCCTATCTCCAGGTTTTAAATAGCAAAGCTGTTCTGGATCTGACCAAAGTGCGATATGAAACTACCAAACAACAATTAAAGATTCAGGAAGATTTTTATGAAAACGAGTCTGGGAATCCAGCAGATTATGCAGACATTTTAGGACAAATGGCCAATGACGAAACAAGTATTTTAGTTTCAGAATCCAACCTTAATAATGCAAGACTTAGTCTTTTAAGATTATTGAATTTACCTGAAAATATTCAAATCGATGCTGAATCAATCATGATAGACTTCGATAAGTATAATCTATCGGCAGATGAGGTCTATGCTGAAGCGTTACAAAACTTAGCAACGTTCAAAGCCAATGAAATGCGCATTGAAGCTGCTAAGAAAGGCGTAAGTGTCGCTAAATCGCAGTTTACTCCTGAGATTTCGGTATTTGGAGGTGTAAATACCAATTACTCTAGTGCAGCTGAACTTTTCTCAGAAACAGGTACGAGTATTGTAGAAACAGGAGACTTTGTCACGGTTGGAGGACAGGATTTACCTGTGCAAACTGAACAAACGTCATTTTCTTCTGATGGTATAAGCTATACGGATCAATTAGATAATAATTTAAATACAGTTGTTGGTGTCTCGGTCAGGGTTCCCTTATTTAATGGCTTTAGGGCCAAGAATAATGTGACCTTAGAAAAGATTAGAGTGGAGGAGTCCATTTTAGAATTGGAGCGTACCTATTTAGACATAAAAAACACCATTGCTCAAGTCCATTTTGATATGGAAGCCGTTTATAATCGCTACCAAAGTTTACAGAAACAAGTTAAGGCTTATGAAGAGTCCTATCGCATTAACGAAATTCGTTTTAATAATGGTGTTTCCAATTTCTTAAACTATGTGACAAGTAAAAATAATTTGGATAACGCTAAGGTGAATTTGGTAAATGCCAAATATGAGTATATTCTGCGTGTTAAGGTTTTAGATTACTACAGAGGGAATATATTTTAAGTATTGACTGAAACAATTGTAACCTATTTTGATTAATGATCGTCTCAATAAAAACATTAGTCAAAAAACATTACAATGAAATCAATCAAATTACTTTTAATTATTTTTGTGTGCTTATTTGGAATATACTCTCTCGAAGCACAGGATGACAAAAAACGTTACGACATTTCTTCTGAGCAAAAAATAATTACTTCTGAAGCAGGTGAAACAATTCAAGTTGAGTCAGGAATGTTTAATATTCCTGAAAGTAGAAAAAAAGACAAAGGGCGAACAATTTCAATTGCGTACTATCGAATCAAGTCTAAATCTAAAATACCTGCTACTCCAATTTTTATTCTTGCTGGTGGACCAGGAAGCTCTTATTTGAATCTTTTACATAAAGAAAAGTATTTTAATGAAGTAACATTTTTAAGTCAATTTTCTGATGTTGTAATATTCGATCAAAGAGGTGCAGGAAATTCAATTCCGAATTTGAAATGTGAAGGAAAAGCGTGGATACCTCTTGAGGACGAGATAAATGAAGCTAATTTAAAAGAAACTTTAGTAAATAGTTCAAATGACTGTATAAAATTTTGGGAAAGTGAGGGTGTAAATCTTTCGGCTTATAATACTGATGAGAATGCGTCAGATATAAACGACTTAAGGAAAGCCTTGGGTTATGATAAAATAATATTTTCTGGCGGTAGTTATGGATCTCATCTAGGGTTACATACCATCAGGAAGTATCCTCAAATAATTGAAAGGGCAATTTTTTTTGGGATTGAAGGTCCTAATCATACTTGGGATGTACCAAACTATTTATTAAACACTTTAAACCGAATAGCAACAGATATAGAAACCAATTCGTCGCTTCAAAATGATATTCCTAAAGGGGGACTTATTTTAGCATTAGAAGAGATTGTTTCTAGGTTTGAATCAAGTTCTGAAAAGGTTACTTTAACTAAAGGTGATCAAAATTTAGATGCGTTAGTAAATAAAATGATTATTCAAAAAGTAGCCAGTTATAAAGCTGGAAAACGCTCTGATCCTTTGGCATGGCCACATCTAATAATAGATATGTATAATGGCGACTATGATATTCCAGCAAAAGCCTCAGTTGGAATGCATAGAATTTCTGCTCCTAATGCTATGAAATATGCAATGGATTTTTCTTCTGGAATTAGTGAAGAAAGAAAGCTTCAAATAACTTCGGATAAAGCTAATATGATTTTAGGCGATCTAAATTTAGATTATAATATACTGGCAGAGGTTTGGAATGTTAATGACTTGGGTAATGCGTATAGAGAGAATATAACAACAGATGTTCCAATACTATTAGTACATGGAAATTGGGATACATCAACACCTATTGAAAATGCCTACAATATTTTGCCAACCTTAAAAAATGGACATCTCATTGAGGTTGAGAAAGGTACTCATAATGTGCTATACGAATGTTACAGGCTAATCGAAGAATTTCCGGATATGATTGCACAATTTATAAAAGGAGAACGGGTTAGTTTTCCAAAAAGATTAAAATTACCAGCGATTGAATATCCTGAACCAATTTCTGAGGTACAAGAACAATTATGGGATGCATGCAAAGTGGGAGATATAGAAGCGGTTATGATAGCCGTTAAAAATGGAGCAGATATCAACGCTTTGGACCAAAGGGGAAGCAAATCAGGACGACGACCACTTAACTGGGCAGCATATTATGGTCATTTGGACATCATTAATTGGTTAGTGCTTAATGAAGCTGATATTAATAATCAAAATAATACAGGATTTACTGCTTTACATCACGCGGTAGAAACGAATAATGAATCTGCTGTCAAGTTGCTTTTGGAATTAGGTGCAGATAGAAATTTGAAAAATAAAAGAAGCAAAACACCTTTAGATATTGCACAAGAGAATGATCAACAAAACATCATATCAATTTTAAAATAATTGTAACATAGAGGATTTAGCTTTTTTAGACTTGTAACTTCTAAATTGTTACGCTTAAAAGTTTTGGATTATTATAGAGGTACTGGCTTTAATGATTTATAGCGCTTATATTTTTATAGGATACTCTTTAGCGAATAGTATGAATCCTCTATCTAAAAGTATAGCCTGAATACGGCATTGGTGGTAAGACCCAAAGAAAATCTAGAAAATCTATCAACAGCGTTGTTCTCGTTAATTCTAAAGTAGTTATTTATGGTGTTTTCTCTATCCGATATATTCCAGATAGAAGCGCCAACTTCGGATCGTAACCCTTTGCTTATCTTAAATTTATAAATGGCAGATGCATCTATTCTTAGATAATCCCTCAGGCGCTCTTGGTTAGCAGCATCAAAATTTATGGCCTCATCTTCAATTTCGTCTCCAAATATTGGAACTGAGGTTGGTTTACCTATCCTGTAATTAATTCCTGCGGAAATATCCCAAGAGTCGTTACTATAGGTGCTTCCTAATGTAATGGCATGCGAGATGTCAAAATTACTTGGGAATTCGGTTTCTTCTAAGGCTTCAAACGTATAGGTGTTGTTGACATAAGAATAACTCAACCAACTACTAATATTATGAAATCTCTTTCTACACAAAAATTCAACACCCAGAACATCGTAACTGCCAGTTTCACGAGCAAATTCATATTTAGTTGTAAAACTTTGACTCTGTGTTGTAATACCATCTACATTTTTGTAATACGCTTTGGTATCTAAAAGCCATCCGTTTTTCGAAAAGGTGCCGCCAACAGAGACTTGTTTACTTTGTAAGATGGGAATTTCATTATCATCTGTAAGTTGCCAACGTCGCTTTTCTATACCTAGGAAGTCATTTTGAAAGT
Organism: Winogradskyella flava; assembly: GCF_014243395.1. Lineage (GTDB taxonomy): Bacteria > Bacteroidota > Bacteroidia > Flavobacteriales > Flavobacteriaceae > Winogradskyella > Winogradskyella flava. The sequence goes on from NZ_JACLCP010000001.1 coordinate 1,523,494, forward strand.
TAACAATCTGTGATGTGGTTTGGTGTTTAAACTCGCCCAACGCCTCTATTTCAAAATTATCATTTATGGCTTTCCTAACGCTTAACCGTGGTTCTATGATATATTTTTGAAACTTAGGTAGGTAATTAGCCCTTATACCTCCTCGAATAGAAAAATCGTTAGCCTCGTTGGTGTACCAAGCTTGGCCAAAAGCAGCATGAGTTCTTAAAACTTCTTCATCACGTCTCACAAACCTTGGTAAATCAATATCGTTTAGATTGATGATTTCTGTTTCTATGAAGTTATAACCCAAATTAAACTGCCATTGGTTTTTTTGGTACAGATTTTCCAGTCTCAGGTTAGTTTCAGAAACTACATTTTCTTGCAGAAAGAGCTGGTTTACTAAAACATCAGCGTTAAGCGCTTGTAATTCATAGTCTGTATTAAAGACATTGAATATGGTACTGAATTTTTCATTCCATTGCCTTTTGTAGTTTAATCCAAAAGCAATGCTGTTTTGTGTAACATTGCTTTGTCGCGTTCTCTCAATCTCTTCGACTACGGCTGTTTCGTTAAAGCTTAGGTCGTTATCTATAAGAATGAAATTTAATCGAATAAAATCTTTTTCCGTTGGCTTGTAGAGCCATCTTAAAGACACATCATTGAAGTCGAATTCTTGATCAGAGTTGGACACTTCCGCAATGTTGTCTTGAGCCTCTGTTTCCTGAGTAACTCTGTCGAAATAGACGTTATAGGTAGGTGTTCTTACCAAGTCGTCCAAGGATTTTCTAGCAGAAACTTGCAATGAAGATTTTTTACCTATTGGAATGTCCGTGAACAATTCGGCATTTAAAAAGTTAATTCCAAAAATACCTTCGAATTCAGAGTTGAGCTTTCTTTCTGTTTGCATATGAATCGTGCCCGAAACACCATCAGTATAAGTAACGTCTGTCCCGTTATTAATCACGCTAGCGGTTTGTGTCATATGCGGATTAAAACTCGATATAAGGCCAAAGAAATGACCGGTTTGATACATTTTTATATCATCCCAAAGAATAAGATTTTGGTCGTTAGAACCACCTCTAATATTGATATTTGAAACCGTTTCATCGGCACTCAAAACACTTGGCAAAGCCTGTACGGTTTGAAGTACATCCGATTCTATAAGTCCAGGCAGAAGACTAAACTCATCGTAATTTATGGATGTGGTCCAGTCTTGTTTTTTATTTATACCTTTTACCAGATACGTTTTTAGAAGAATAGTACTCATAAGCTCCTCCTGTTCTTCTAAGGTTAAGGTTTGGCATTGGCTAAGATTGAATGTATCTGCTGGGCGTTCTATAGTTTTAAAACCGATGAATCGTATAAACAATACTTCATCCGAAGATTTTAACTCTATTTCAAAATAGCCGTTTTCATCGGTAACGGCGTATCCAGAATCTCCGTTTACAGTTGCGTTTTCTAAAGGCTGTTTAGAGTAACCGTCTGTAATGTACCCACATATTTTAACGGGTTTGGATATGGTATAGATAAGGTCACTTACACGATTAAATACAAGTTTTGTTTGAGCTTCAAGATTTTCAATCTTTGCAGATAGGTCGAGATTGTTGGGAATAGGAAATACTGTAACGTCTATGAGTAGACCGCTTTTATAATTAAAAATAATGCCATCAGATTTTTTAATTTCTGACAGCACATCTTTAATTGGTATTTTTTGTTGTTGATTTTGTCCAGCAAGGGACAAAAACGTAAATAAGTATATGAAAAGTAAACAGTAATATTTAGTTTTCTGCATTCTTAATTTCGACTTCTTGGCTATTAATCGTATAAGTCAAATTTAAGGCTTGTGTAACTGATTTTAAAGCATTTTCAAGATTATTGTGCTCAAAAGCACCAGTAAAATTTATAATTGTATCATTATCAGATACATAATTTATATTGACATCATATTGCTTTTCCAATTCGGCAAGAACAGCATCAAGTGATGCATTATCAAAAACACTCATGTTTTTAAGCCAATTCGGTTCTGAAATACTAATATTTGTTTTTATACCATCTCCTGAAGTTAAGGTAAATTCAGTACCAGCTGGTAATTTTACTTCTTCCTGGCCATAGTTAACGCTTACTAAACCTTCATAACATGATACTTTAAATGTACCGTCTTTGGATATAACATTAAATTCAGTGCCTAAAACACTTACTGTTCCAAATTCTGTATGAACGTCGAAACGCTCGCCCTTTTCTACATCAAAAAAGGCCTCACCTTTAAGCTCTAAGGTTCTTTTTTCGTCCCATTTAGAGGCATTATATTCTAGATGAGATAACTCATTTAGACTTACAACAGAGTTATCTGGTAATATGATATTTTCGGTTTGGGCTAAATCCGTATCAAAAGATTGAATATTGTTTTGATTAAAAACAGTAAATAAAGCTAAACCTATAACGAATACAGCAGCAATTCTCATGGCAACTGTCCTCCAGTTGGTATCAGAATTACTTACTTCTGTCGTTAAGTGCTTATCTAATTCTTCAAAAGAAACAACTTTAGCATAATCTTCGCCTCTGTAGCGTTGTGCTTCTTGAAGAATGTCTTCATATAGTGAAGCATCATCCATAGCTTTAAAGGCTGTCTCCTCAGCTTGGGATAATTCATCACTTAACCACTTTTTTACTAAATATTCTTTATCCATAATTCTGGTCTTATATTCTTAAAACAACTCACTTTGAAAATGTCCCAAAGTTTTTTTGAATTATTTTAATTATTTTGCTGTTATAGTTAAAACAACTCATTTTATAAAAGTCCCAAACTATTTTTTATTAAGTTCTTCAAGATTATTTTTTAAGTACTTCATTGCCGCATATATTCTGTGCTCAGCTACTTTTTTAGTGATGCCTAAAGTTTCTGCAATTTCTTTATGGGTCTTGCCATCTACCTTACTCATAAGAAAAGCCACACGTTCTTCTTCCTTTAATTTAGATAATACCTGCTCGAAACGATTTGAGAATTCTTTTTTACGCATGACGAACTCTGGTGATTCGTTGGTATAGTCCTTTGGCTTTATCTGCTGGTATTTAAATTTTACATTTTGATGTTTCACTTCGTTTAACATCATATTATTTGCAGTGGTATATAGATAAGTCTTTACGGCCTCGGGTTTTACCTTGGTACAATTTTCCCAAAGCTTAATAAAGGCTTCCTGCACTTTATCGCTAGGATTTAGTATGTCTCCATACTTATATAAAAGAATATTGCTTAATGTTTGTGCGTACTTTTCATAAAGTTTTGAAAAGCGCAATTTATCGCATATGTCAGGATGTAGCGATTTAGGCAAGTGCTATTAATTTTGTTAAGGGTTAACGAAGTACAAGATAAAAAAATAAATTTTCTTGGGACATTTTATTTCTAAGTTGTTTTAAGAATAAATAAACCCCTAATCCCTAAACAAAACCCTTAACTATGTATACGCCACTAAACGAAGCACTAGTCCAATTAAAGTTAAACAACTCTAACTATCGTCCAAGTATTAATGACGTGTTAGTAGAATTACAAGCAAGAGGACTTAACTGCTAAAAAAATAAAATTTTCTTGGGACATTCAATTCCTGAGTTGTTTTAAGAATAAATAAACCCCTAATCCCTAAACAAAACCCTTAATTATGTATACGCCACTAAACGAAGCACTAGTCCAATTAAAGTTAAACAACTCTATCTATCGTCCAAGTATTACTGACGTGTTAGCAGAACTACAAACAAAAGGACTTAACTGCTAAAAAAATTAAAATTTTCTTGGGACATTCAATTCCTGAGTTGTTTTAAGAATAAATAAACCCTAAATCCCTAAACAAAACCCTTAATTATGAATTTTAATTTTAACCGCAACACGGATTCATTTAAAGCACAAGAAATAACTATGCAGCGCTCTAAAGTCGTATCACTTACAGAGGCTGTGCTAGAAGATCCTAGTAACATACTTTGTCAAGCATTGTTAAACCAGACCATGAAACGTTTGGAAATGTTACTTTCGGCATAATCTATATAGTCTTAGGATATGACGACTTCTAAAGAAATAAAAAAAGCTACTGATTTAATATATTTTTTGGCATCCACCAAAGACCGTGAAATCAATAGCTTTGTAGATAAATTATTAGATTTAAAAAGAGCTTGGATGCAAAACCCAAATTCCATAAACGAATTAAGGTATAATTTGGCTCTTGAGCGTTATGGTAGGTTACAAAAAGATACTGTAGACCTAACACGATTAGAACAAAAAATAGTACAGATAAATAACGATTTAGACCTCTTGAGAACAGAGTCTGCATAAAACATATTAACTAGTTTTTTGAAAACAAATATCATGAAAACCCAAATTAAAAGAAGCCTCTTTCTATTGAGTCTAGCGTTTACGATCATCCTCTCCTCTTGTAGGTCCGAGGACGATTTAAGTATAGACCCACCTCTTGATGCCAATATAGAAGCGAATTCTACGATTGCCTTGTTAATGAAAAGAGTAGCTGCGAATGATGGCTCTAGGGATAATGTCATAGATGGCGCAAGTAATTTGAGTGTGCAACTTCCTGTTACTGTAACAGTAAATGGCGTAGTCATAAATGTTACCAATAGTGATGATTATGAAGACATCTTGGATGCTTTTGATATTTCGGAGGACGACAGTGATGAGGTCATTATTTCTTACCCTATTACAGTTATATTTCCAGATTATTCAACTATAGAGGTTAATTCTGATTCAGAGTTATCTGCACTTACGGATAATGACAATGATAATGATATAGAATGTATCGATTTTGATTATCCTATTACGGCATCATTTTTTAATGAAACTAGTGATACCGTAAGTACTATAATTATAAATAACGATAACCAGATGTATGGCTTCATTGAGGATCTTGATGAGCTTGCTGCGGTAAGTATTAATTTTCCAATAACAGTGGCATTAGCAGATGGTTCTGTAGAAACCATTAATACTATTCAAGAATTAGAAGCTATTATTGAGGCAGTAGATGGTACTTGTGATGAGGATGATAACAATGACTTTAACGATTGTAATGCCAATACCTATACTACTACCTATTTTGAAGATAGTATGCTTGCTTGTGGAGACTGGACAATTGATAAACTTAAAAGAAATAATAACAATCTTGTGGATATATATGAAGCATATGTATTTACATTCAATGCTGATGGGACGCTTCTGGTGACTGAAAATGCAAATGAGTTTAATGGTACATGGGAAGCTACAGGAGCAGCAGGTGATGTTGATGTAACCATAAACGTTGTTGGTTTGCCAGACTTTAATGATACATGGAACTTATGTAAAATCAATTTACAGCCAGTTGAAAAACAGGTCGAACTAAAGATTGGGACCGATCGTTTACGCTTTGGAAGTTATTGCTCGGACAGTACCGATGCCGATCTAGAAGATATTTTAGAAGACGGTGCATGGATAGTAGCATCGTACAGCGATGATGGCATTGATGAAACTTCTGACTATGATGGTTATGAGATCAACTTCAGTGACGATGGCACTGTGTTTGCTACAAATGGGATTGACACCAATAATGGAACTTGGTCTGTATTTGCCAACGACGGTAAGATGAGGTTGGATTTTGGGACGGAAATGCCTTTCCAAGAGTTTAATGACAACGGTTGGGATGTTATCACTGTATCGAATACTGAAGTGACTATCCATAATGTAAGTGGTGGAAATAATTCTAATACGGATATACTGACCTTACAAAAGCTATAATTTACGACATTAATATTAAAATTTAAATAATAATTTAACCCCAATTATGATGAAAAATTTATTTAAAATTAGCCTGCTTATATTTTTATTTGCTTCGATTTTGGCCTGTAGTGATGACGATGGCCCTAATCTAAATGCCGAAGTAACCATAGGCAACGTTATATTTGATAATGGAGATGATTTTAATGGAGATGTTGATGGTGACTTCACGGGAGATGGAGGCAGTGTAACAAGAACTTTCAACTGGCAAAATTCTTTTAGTAGAGCAGATTACAACGCTGATATTACCGCAACTGCTGATGGTATATTTAATATGGTCGTTGAGGATGCAGATGGAACGATTGTTTTAGATAGATCCTTAAATGGTGCTGAAGAGCTCGACTCATTTTCTGGTGAGACTATCTCTGGTACTCCAGGAATTTGGTCCGTTATAATTACCTTAACAGATTTCAATGGCGATGGTAGTTTCTCTTTGAGTGAAGAGGACTAAATTAGGAATTTAATGTAATCAATTTTTTTGTGGTACCCATACTATAAGGATTGAATATAAAACTGTATCACATCTTAGTATATAAAAATTAAACTATTTAATGAGAGGTTAGAAAAATCATGATGTTTTGAAATGCTATTAACAACTCAATTTTCACGGGCTAAAAAGTATAATTAGGAAAGTTGAAGTTTAAACTGCCTCAGTAGATAGGGGTCTCTGAGGCAGTTAATTAACAAATTGATTGTAAAAAACATCTTTAAATATAAGATATTAATCTTTTTTAGCCCCAAATTTTAGGTTAGTGAAAGGCCAATTACGACATACTGTAATTGGCTTTAGTTTTTTACATATGGCTTAAAATTTATCGATGTGTCGTCCAGTTTTATTTTATCAGATATTTTAATTTTGTATTTGTATGAATGACAATTTTACAAATGAATTTTTTGGTATAGGTATCCAAAACGGAAAGACTCCCGAAAATCTTGGAGTATTGTGGCGTTCTGCACAAAACTTAGGAGCTAGTTTTATTTTTACCATTGGTAATCGCTATGCCAAACAGGCTTGCGATACGCATAATGCGGTAAAATCCATGCCTTATTTCCATTATAAAACATTTGAAGATTTCTTTAATAATCTACCTAAAGGTGCACGATTAGTTGGCGTAGAGTTAACAGATGAAGCTATTGATTTAGAAACGTTTCACCACCCTAGACGCTGTGTCTATTTATTAGGTGCAGAGGATCATGGCTTATCCAAACAAGCCATTGAAAAGAGTCATTTTTTGGTAAAGTTTAATTCGCAGTTAAGTCTTAATGTTTCCGTTGCCGGAAGTATTGTGATGTACGATAGAGGTATTGATAAACCGAGAACTTAAGAAACACATCTAAGTTAAAATCAAATTATCTTAAAAATTTACTAATAAATATAATTGGGTAACTATGTTAATTTTTTTTACTAAATTTAAAATTAATTTTAAATTAATAATCATGTTGGAAAAATTTGAAAAATTCAAAATTGAAAATCCAAAAGTAATATTTGGTGGTGATGATCCTAATGTTGCAGGACAGAGAAGAAGAATAATAGAAGGGTACTCAGAAGAAGATTAACATAAAAAGCGAACTTATATAAGTTCGCTTTTTATGTTTAATTCAATTTTTTACTATTTCTGATGAGAATCAAGAATAATAGCATAATAACTATTCCCATAATTAACCACCATACCCAACTTTTGGATGTATCCAAGTCTATTGGAGAAGTATCACCAATTAAAACTAGTCCTGCCCAATATTGAGGAGATAATGTTCTACCCTCGGCCGTAGATAGATAATCTAGTTTTGCTTTTTGTAAGGCTAGATCTTTTGGTAAGCCATTTTTTAAATGACCATAAAAATTATCAATGATTTTAGTGCTAGATTGTTCGTCAATCTTCCAAAGACTAGTTAAAATACTTTCGCTACCTGCATAGTTAAATGCGTGAGCTAATGATATCATACCTTCACCTGATTGAAATGTTGGCTTCCCAGTTTCACAGGCCGTTAAGATCGCCAAATTAGAAGATAAATTTTCATTATAGATTTCGAAAGTATAGAGAGAATTGTCTTCTTCATTTACAACATCTTTTGCAAAAATAAGCCTGGATAATTCTGGAGAGACATTATTTGATTCTGCATGAGTACCAATATGTATAATCTTATGTTCTCTTGCTTCGCTCTTGAATATCTGCTTAGAGGCTTTTTCATTTATAAAAGAGGTGCCATTGAATAGCTGCGAGTATTCCTCGGCTAAATCTGTAGTAAATGGTTGTGGTAATAGTTTTAAGTATGTTTTGTCGATATTTATGGAATCAGTTATAGCTACTTTATAATTCTCTTTCATTTTCCTATTAAATCCAGGGGCAAAAGCTATAAAATCTTTACTGTAAGTTTTAGTCTTTATATTTTTATCCAATAGATAGAGGCTATAGTTATAGGATATAACATATTTGGCTAATAAGCTAGATTCAGTTAATTCGTCAAGGTTATTAAGTTTTACGGATGTTAGACTTTCGAAACTGAGATTAAACAATTCTTGATCTGGTATTATAATTACCTTTTCATTCTTTACTCTATTTTCAAGTGGCTTCCATAATTGATTGTATAACCGAAACAATGTGGTCTTAATTTTTTCCGAATTTGAGAGTCCTTGTGAGAGTAAATTAATTTGATTCAATAAATTATCTGCATTTAATCTATGCAGAGAACTATTTTTAGGATCAAGTACAAAAGCATATAGTTCGCTATCTATAAAAAAGTATCTAACAACAGTGGTTCGGTCTATTATATTACTTTGTAATTTACCCAAGGATTGCTTTAAAATTTCATGACGTAATTTATAGTATTTAGGATAGTATAATTTTAAACTATCTAAAAAGGAATTCCATTCTTTATTTTTTAAGATAAAATTTTGTGCTGTCTCTTTGTCAAAATTGGTTTCCGATCGCATTTCAGACAGAGTTTTCTTCAACTGTTTTTCTCTTTCTAATACGGATTCCGGTATATTCTTAAATTGTATGTCGTCTCTAACTGCCAATTTTGATCGAATTTGATTATAAATTCTTGATTCATGCATGGAAATAAGTTGATCCAAATAAGTTTGATTATTGGTTAGTTTATATAGTTTAAGAGCTACTTGCATAACAAAATCTTGAAGACCATTAGCTTTGTGCAGATATTCATTTTTATCTAGATAAGAATCGTATTTTGAAGCATTGATATTAATTTCTTTAATGGCCTCTTGCAGAGTTTTGTATATACGACTTATATCTTCTGTGTTGGTAGTGTCTGTAAGATGATATTGTGCTTTACTTTTATAAAAAATGGGTTGTATTTTTAATTCGTGCCAAAAAATAGAGTCCATGTTTATTGAGGCTCTATTTTCTTTTATTATAGCTAGGCTTTTATTGGCCCAATCAATACTTTTGTCATATTCCTCTAAATTAAGTTTAATCTCTGCGAATAGATTATATGTCTTTATGATTTCTAAATTCCCAGTTGTTTCAGCTTCTTGAACTGCTTGCAATACCCTGTTTGCAGTAATATTAGCTTCTTTTACGAAGTTATTCCTAGAATAAAACGTAGCCGCCTCTCGTAGCTTTGTTAATCTATCAAAGCTATATGTATTTGGGCTAACTACTTCATATAAACTATCACTTTCATTATAAGCTTTATATGCTTCTTCAATTCTTCCGAAATTTTCTAAAATATTAGCTTTTGTACCTAAACTATAAGTCATATAACCAGCATAGCTTTCTGGTAACTTCTTGAGTTTTACATAGGATTCGTTAATAAGATCTAAGGCTTCTTCATTCTCTTGTGCTACCCATTTACTTTGTGCATATTGATTGGTAAATACAATTTGCTGAATACTGTTTTCAGGAAAATATTCTTTAGCTTTTATGTAATTGTGCTCGAATAGCTGGAGTGAACGTTCTATTTGGCCTATTTTAATATAATTACTGCCCATATCATTAATGGTAGCAAGATAATTATATCTAATATTGCTTAGTCGAGGATGATTAGAAGAAGAATCCATGAAAATTTTATAATTATGTATAGCTTCTTGTTGATTTTTTAATGACTTATTGAATTTACCTTGATTTAAATATATTACTGCAATATTACTAGAAAGTACGGCTGGATAATAATAGCGTTCGCTAAGATTGCCTTTTGTCTTTTTTAATGCTTTTACACCAATGTCATAATAATATAATGCGCTGTCTAATTTACTTTCATTTTGTAACATTACTCCTATGATATTGCATGCGTTATATACGTTAGTTGCAGAGGCCTTAGGGTTTTTTTGATTTATTTTAAAGGTTTCTAGACCATGTTTTTTCGCCAAATCAAGTTTTCTCATAAAATAGGATGTACTAGCTAAGCCATAACTTCTACTAGACATTTTGTTCAATCTATCTTCACTTGTTTTTTTGGCAGCTTCAAAAGCTAATTTATTGTAATCATAAGATGCTTTATTCATATCATTCTCTAAGGTAAGAGAAGCCATATCAGAATATGCATTATACAAGGCTTCTTTACTTTTAGTAAATGATTTTAATCTATCTAGCGCATTGTTGGCTTTGTCTAGAAAATTGTCGTCCCCTTTTAATTTTGCTATTCTTCCGAAATAATAAGTGAGTTTGGATAGTGAGTCGTACTGTTTTGTGTTGACATAATATTCTGCTTGAGTTTTTAGTTCTTTTTCTGCTTTATCCAAGGAGTCTACATCAATTAAATTCTGAATGATTTTAGTTGAATACGATATATTGTTTTGAGAATTAATCCCATAGTGAAAGTTGAAGAGGATAAAAAACATCATAGATAACCTACAACAATTGTAAAATTGTTTCATAATTAAATAGTTATAAAGTGGTTACTTTTCTAATTTAGATAAAAGGGACTTACTATTTTCTAAGGTAGATTTTTCTAAACTTTCTTTGGATTTTTCAACATTCCCATCCTTTAAATAAGCTAATCCTAAATAATAATACGTATCGTCAATTAAAGGAAACTCAAGATTTTTTGAAGCACTCTCCAAATAGGAAAGTGCAAGGTTTTCATTTTTGTTAGCTAAATGTGCTACACCAATGAAGTAATTAAGTGTGTCGTTATTTGGTTTAGCTTTTGACAAGCTTTCCCATTTAGAAATGGCAGTTTCATATTTTCCTCGTTTATAATCTACCATAGCTTCATAGAACTCGTAATTATCGGTACTACTCATTGTTGTTGGTAAACCTGGATCAGGTAAAAAATATTCTGAATATAACTTATCGTTACTACTTCCGTTAAAAAGCCAAAAGCTACCAAGACCAATAATTAATACTGCCGCAACAGCAATTTTTTTCCACTGAAGCGATCTAACTTTAGGTTCATTTACAATAAGTTCACTTTCTGAGCTCTGCACGTCATTATGGAAGTCATCTAACTGCTCTTTCATGGATTGTGTTTCAATGCCAGTAAGGACGGCTTTGATATCCTCGAATTTGGTTTTAAATTCAGGATTGGTTTTTAATAGGTCTTCAAAAGAAACGACTTCATCACCGGACAACTCTCCATGGAGATAGGCTTCAATCTTTTCAAATTCTTCTTGCGATATGTCATTTAGATCATTCACTGCTAATCAATTTTTCAGGACTATTTGTCTTAACTTTTGCATACAACGGTATTTTTTATTTCGAGTTGAAGCAGAATCTAAGGACAGTTCTTCTGCAATAAGATTCATGGATTTCTTTTCAAAATAAAACTTGCGCAGTAGGCTTTTGCATGCTTCACCTAGATTTTTAAAGGCTAGCATTACATCTTCTAATCGTTTATCTTTTAAAATGTCATCATCAATACCATTATTTTCTTCATCTTTTATTTCAAAATGCTGCAATTGCGAAGCTACAATCGTTTTTTTATAGCCTTGAGATCGCAATACATCCATCCATTTGTTTTTGGCAATGGTATAGAGGTAGCCATTTACTGACGATTCTGATACAGGTATGAATTTATCTTGTTTAACATTCTGCCAAACCGCTAAAAAAGCTTCTTGGTAAATATCTTTGGCATGGTCTTTAGTACCATTGTTTTTTAATACCAATGCTTCAATTTTAGGATAATTGTTAGCATATATAGTCCTTAAAATTTTAGAATCATTATCCTTAATGGCATTAACAACCTGCAGTTTATTGTTGGTTTCGTATGCTTCCCTCATGTTAATAGCTAAACATCAGAAAGATACAATTAATTCATTTTACTACAAATGCTATGCTGTAAAAGGATTTTTTATACGATAAAAGACTTTATTAGTATTTGGCGAATGTTATTTTACTTACCCAGCTTCCACCAACAATAATTAGTAATATGCCACCCCAGCGCATTATATTGAATCTAGGTGATGGTGCGTCCATATCAAATTCAAATACAGATTTACCAAAGGCATCTTTATCTGTTTTAATATTTTTTGCATCTTCAGGCAGTTCAATAATAAATGTTTGTTGAAGATTACCTCCAAATTCTGGTGGACTGCTTACCAACATATATTTATTCTCAGTTAGTTCTGTGAGTTGTGCATTTTTTTGATCAGTATCTACAAGCCACTTCCCTCGCTTGTTGATCTCACAGGCTCCATAAGCATTTAATCTAAGACTGAAGGAGCGATTCATATCATCCTTTTCTAATTTAAAATCATCTAAAAAATAGGCTGGCATAGCACGCTCCATATCGCGCTTTAAAGCTGATGGATTATTACCATAATTCGCATTCCAAGTTTGCCATTCTTGAGCGTTCATAGTCATTGAGATATTCAGTTTTGCATTACCGATAGAATCAATGCGCATTTCAATTTTCTGTTGAGATTGTGCTTTAATATCTGAACTAAAGAACAGTACATACACAATAAATATTCTTACTAGTGTTTTCATTTGTTTTGATTTTTTATCTGATACTATTGTAGACTTGGTTAATTATTCCTGAATTTTGATTATACATATAGTCTGGTGCTCCTACAGCGACTAAACGGAAGCCTCCTTGGCGCTTAAGAATTTTACCAACCCAATTAAAAGTTCCATTGCTAGAGTATGTTACTCCAGAAATACTATTACCATTTGATTGATAATTAAGACTCAAACCAAAATTTGTAAAATATTGTGTTAATGTATTCATTGCTTCTTGACTAGTGTTTGAAGGTATGTCGTAGATAGATGCAGTTGTCATTTGGTCTGGTGCAACTGCTTGGGCTGTAAGTATTGGCATTTGAGGTACTGGTTGCATCATAGTTTGCCATCCATTTGGAATTGAAAATGAAAGCGCATTACCTGAAGTTCTTATACGATTATCTGGGACTCTAATGTTATTATGACCTTCGTTTGATCTATTTGGTTGACTACCAGACCATGAAGCCACAATGTCATCTACTTTTTTACGCATAAAATCGTTGTCCTTTAAATCCATAGATGTTACTCCTTGTGCATTTACATTGTGTATGTCTACTATAGTATATCTAGGATCTCCTGCTTGCGATTTTTGAATAAACTCGTTTAGTTGCTTTTGACCTTGTTTGTAAGCATCTTCTGCGCTCATAATATTGCCTAAACCTTCGCCACCAATTCCAGTAGCTTCAATGGCATAGTATTGCCCATTCATTCTAAAACCAGGATAGGCATGACCTGGTACCATATAGATTACTGGATCTATACCGGCAGCAGAAAGAACACTGGCATATAAGACACTTAGCTCTATACAAAGTCCTGTATTGCCTGTGATAACTTCTCTAGGAAGCCTTACTTGTTGTACGATACTCTGTACATCCTCTGTAGATTTTGGAATACCTTTTGTGCCACTATATACCATATGAGACTTTCGTGTGGCTTCATATATTCCGCCTAAAAAGCGTACGGCATCTTCTGGTTTACGAGTTACAGAAGCGGCTTCTCCTTTGAGCAGTTTTTCTTGAAGGTTTTGCGTATAATACTTTACTACTGGATCATTTGGAGTTACAAAGCAGGCAATTAGTGCATCGTTGTCATACATGTCTGCCCAAGAGCTAATTTCGTCAGATTTTATGCCTGTGTATACATACTCATTTCTATTAGTAAGTTTAAAAGTGAAATCCTCTTCAATGATATCATCCTCTTCAGCATCATCCCAAGAAATTTCTATTTCTGCTTTTTCAACAGATTCTGTAGTTTTTTCAGTAATATCTGTATCAAATTTTGGGTAACATGGTACGACTAAAGTCTGTCCTGGAAACATCTCCCCAGAAACCGTTAACTCGGTCCAATCTATATAATTTGGTATGCGATATTTTACGGTGACATCTTCTAAAGTTTCTGAAGAATTATTGGTGATTTTTGCTTTAAATAGATGATATTTTCCATCTAGAGCTTCAGGATTTGCATAAACACGATGCGCTGCGGGCATTATAAAGGCAGATTTTTCAATGACGATAGCAATATCGTCAGCACTACTTTTAGTACCAGAAATGAAACTGAAAGCAGTTAAGGTAATTCCTATGACGCAAGGCGCTAATGGGATGATTAGTTTCTTCATAATTAATTAATTTTAAATTTTATTATTGTCTTTGTGGATCGAAAGGAAAATTGTCTTGAGTATCTGGCGTACCATCTAAGTCAGAATCTCTCACACTATTATCAATGATTAGGAGTTGCCAATGAATAGGTAGGAAAGTATTCATCACGAGATTATCGAATTCTGCAGTAGGTCCAGATGCTACAGAAACGGAAGCAAATGTTGAACCTAATGAGGTGTCAAAATAGGAATTGATATCAACTAGACCAGTGAAATTTCCAAATCTTATTAGCCTAGAGCTTTTACTTATAATAAAGCTTCCTTGTGGCTGTGTTGCATTTGTTTCACAATCTACAGAAAAGTTCCCTGTATGTCCGTAAAAAGCAAAAAGTTGATTCACTTCTGTAGCAACAATATCTAGGATATTAACTTGACTTAATGAAGTGAGACCTGGTACATACCTCCAAACCACTTGATTATCATTTCTAAAAACATTAACTCCTATGCCTTGTTGGTTTTCAAAGCCAGAATAGCCATTTGGCAGAGTGAAACCAAGTTGTGGATATTGGCTATGTATAAACTGTTGACCTGGATTAGCTATTGTAGGAATTTGCGTTAATGGTAATGGAAGTCCATGGGCGTTATCCCAATAACCTGCTGTAGGTCCAGTTACGTTTTCACAAAGTTGAGATGTGAAATTAGCAAGTTGGTTTCTATTGTTGTTATTAGAATCTGAACTACAAGCTGAAACTATTAGAAACGCTAATAAGAGCTCTAGATAATTAAATGATTTCATAATTATATTGGTTTGTTTCCTTTATATCGAAGCAGTTATAAAATGTCATCATTTTAATACTACCTTTGTATAAATTTTAAGGAATGCACAAGGCAGGTTTTGTAAATATTATTGGTAATCCTAATGTTGGGAAGTCTACATTAATGAATGCCTTTATAGGCGAGAAATTATCAATAATCACATCTAAAGCTCAGACAACAAGACACCGAATTCTAGGTATTGTTAATGGTGATGATTTTCAGGTAATATTAAGTGATACACCGGGAATTATAAAACCGGCTTATGAGCTACAGGCATCCATGATGGACTTTGTAAAGTCAGCCTTCGAGGATGCCGATGTTTTGGTGTATATGGTTGAAATAGGCGAGAAAGAATTAAAGGATGAAGCCTTTTTTAAAAAGATTACCAATTCTAAGATTCCGGTTTTATTATTATTGAATAAAATAGATAAATCCAATCAAGAACTATTGGAAGAACAAGCCGAAATTTGGCAGAAGAAAGTACCCAATGCGGAGTTTTATCCCATTTCAGCTTTAAATGGATTTAACGTTCAGAATGTCTTTGACAGAATTATAGAATTGCTGCCAGAATCTCCTGCATTTTATCCAAAAGATCAATTAACGGATAAGCCTGAGCGATTTTTTGTTAATGAAGCCATAAGGGAAAAAATATTAATGCATTACAAAAAGGAAATTCCTTATGCCGTTGAGGTAGATACTGAAGAATTTTTTGAAGAAGATAATATTATCAGGATGCGATCTGTTATAATGGTAGAACGCGAGACTCAAAAAGGTATTATCATTGGACATAAAGGTTCTGCTTTAAAAAGAGTTGGAGTAGAGGCGCGTAAGGATTTGGAGAAATTCTTTGGTAAACAAGTACATTTAGAGTTATATGTAAAGGTTAATAAGAACTGGAGAAATAATCATAGCCAGTTGAGGCGTTTTGGCTATAATCAGAAATAAGTTAAGACATCGATTGGATCTCTTTATCTCTTAGAGTATCACGCATAAAATGGTGTAACTGATGCATCTGTTCCATACCTGCTTTTTTGCCTAAGCGCCCACTAAAATACAGTGCAAACCAAATCACAATCATGAGTAACGTAACGAATAGTTGTATGGCGTAATCATTTCCTAAAGACCAATTGACATAGGCCCAAATGGAAAATCCAATAAATAGACCTGCCACCGCAAAATGCATAAACATAAACATGGTCCAAACCGTTGGGTTAGGTCCAAAAAGACCATAAATTTTGCTTACATCTTTTTCATCGTAATCATCATTAATCTCTAAATGTAGCTGAGGTGACCAGAAGTGTTGTTTTTCTTTTGGGATTTTGATAAAAATATGATCATCAACTCGTGATACTATGAAATCGGACTGAGATTTGGATTTATTCTCAAACAGCACAAGCAAGTTTTCACGTTCGGCATTAACATTGAACTTAAAACGAGGTCTTAAAACAATATCGTTAGACAGTTCCATGGTAAAAGGAATTGATTATTTTAGAATCAAAAACTCACAACGTCGATTGATAGAAAACTCCGTTTCGGTACAGTTATCACCACATGGCACTAATGGTTGTGTTTCTCCGTAACCTTTGGAGGTTAATCGAGATCTTTCTATGCCATTATCAACAAGATATTCTAATGTAGCTCTTGCGCGTTTTATCGAGAGATCCATATTAAAATCATATCCAGCTCTAGAGTCTGTATGTGCTCCAAGTTGAATTTCCATACGTGGATATTTTTCCAATAGTGCTACTAAGACATCCAATGTTTTTGCTGCTTGTGGTTTTATATCCCATTTGGCAAAATCAAAATAAATGTTTTCTAGTTCAATAAATGTATTACCCTTATCGTCATCGGTGACGATTTCTTCGGCATCTTTATAAGATTCAATTTCCAGTTCTATATTAAACTCAATATTGCCGCTATCATTAGTATTGAAATACACATTTTCAGGAATATATTTTGGCTGGAAACCTTCAATATAATAACTACGATTTGGCTCTGTTTCTAATTTATAACGAGCATCTTCGCCAACGATCATTTCGCCTATTATATTACCATCTTTATCAAATAGTGTTACGGTTGTATTTGGTAGAAGTTCTCCCGTAACTTTGTCTGTAACAAACCCTTCTATATAATATGTTCTATTGGTGAGTATACGTTTAAATGTATAGATATTATCACCACCCTCTCTATTTGAAGAGATGTAACCTGTGTTTAGGGAATCTACTACTACAAAAGCAAAATCATCATTCGAGGTATTGATGGATTCGCCCAAATTAAGCGCATCCAAGTATGTATTATCTTTTAAACTGCTTGAGTACAAGTCGAGCCCACCGAATCCGTGTCTTCCATTTGACGCAAAATACAGTGTGCTATCCTTTGACATATATGGGAATTGTTCTCTTCGTATAGAGTTTATTGCTACTCCCAGATTAACAGGTTCTCCGAAAGTACCATCATCTAATACATCTACATAATAAATATCGAAAGATCCAATGCTACCAGGCATATCACTGGAGAAATACAATTTGGTTTCGTCATAGCTTAGCGCAGGATGCATTGTGGAATATAGTTCACTTGAAAATGATACTGGTTCAACATTGGTCCATTCATTATTTATAAGTTCAGCTTTGTAAATATTAACAACAGCAATTTTTGTGGAATCAATATCCACACGTTTCTTTCTATTTCTAGAAAAGTACATGGTTTTACCATCTTTAGTGAAGATAGCACTACTTTCGTGCTGTTTTTTGGTGTTTATTATATCAGTAAAGGGCTTGATGTTGTCTAGTGATATGGTATCTTTTTTTGATACTTGAGCTTCATAGAGATCTAAATATGGTTTTTTATTCCATCTGTATTGTGGATTGTCCGGATTCTGGCTTGAAGCAAATACAATCTTTTCTCCAAAAATGCCCACGCCAAAATTTGATGCACTAGTTTCACTTGTAATATTATAGAGTTCGTAGGTGTAAGGAACTATCTTCTGTAGTTTAGATTTGAATTCCTCAGTATTTAGGGTGTCTCTCAGGTATTTCGTAGATACCTCATCTGCTAATTCATAATTTTTTGTACCTCTTAATACATCGAAGTATTTAAAGTAAAATGTCTTTGAAACTTGAGGAATTATATTTGGGTTGTAGATTTTAGAATAGACTTCATAGGCTTTTTCAAACTCTGAATTAAAATAATAACAATCTCCAAGCTTTTCGAGAATAGCAGAGGTTTTTGGCAGCTTAGTGTAAATTTCAGCGGCTTCTAAATAGGCTCTATTATTGTACAAAGCATCTGCCTTTCTCAAAGATTGGGCAAAGCTAAGAGAGCTTGAGAAAGTAATTATTAGTAATATGATTAGTTTGACTGCTTTCATCTATTATCTATTAGAAAAACCTTGGTGATTTATCATATCCTTTACCAAATTTACTGATATTGAATAGTAGGAAAATTTCATGGGATCCAGAATTAAACTTACCTAAGTTGGATAGTGTATAATCATAGGCATAACCAACTCTTATCGATGGCGTAATAGCTAGATTTACCAATCCACTCAATGAATCATCAAATCGATAGGCAGCACCAATTTCTATCTTTTCATTAATTAATACGTTTGTAGTAAAGTCAAATGATAAGGGCGAACCACCAACATATTTGCTCATAATAGCTGGCTTTAATTTTAAGTTGTCATTAATTTGAAATACATAGCCTCCAGTGAAGAATAAATGAATATTTTCAGAGCCTTGGGTCACAATACCACTGTCCTCATCCAAATGTTTTGATTCAAATAGATTTGGTGCAGAGAGCCCTAAATAATAGTTTTCGGTGAAATAGAATAAACCTGCTCCAATATTTGGAAATGTTCTACTTAAGTTTTCAGCAAAAGCAGGATCTGGCAATGGGTCTGAATATACAAAACCATTAAAATCTGTACTAAAAAACGTTGCACCGGCTTTAATACCGAATGACAATTTGGACATCTCTCCAACGGGAAGTACATAGGCAATATCTACAAAGGCATTAGTTTGTTTGACTACATCTCCAATCTCATCATGGATGATTGAAATGCCTCCTTCTAGTCGATTGGTTAATGTGGAATGAGCAAACAACGTCCCTGTAGTGGGACCTCCAACTGAACCAGCCCATTGTGTGCGATAAAGAAGACCTACATTTATCAAAGAGCCATCATCAGTTGCGTAAGCTGGATTGAGTACACTCATATTGTACATATATTGTGTGTACTGAGGATCTTGTTGCGCATGCGTGCTTAAACCCATTATCAGGATTAAAAATGATAAGCTGTATTTTAAAGTCTTACTTAACATCGTTTGTATATCATAATTATCGGTTTAAATAAACCCGTCCTTGTAATGGTTTTCGTGTCCCGTCGTTAAACTCCAGAATATAGAAATAAACGCCTACGGGAACTACCTTATCGCTTTTTCTTGAAGTACCATTCCATCGTTCTGATGAGATATCGCCTTCATATAATACATTACCATAGCGATTGTAAATAGTAAGTTTAAAGTTAGGGTATAGTTCATTCAGATTTACGATATGAAAATCATCATTTATTGTATCGCCATTTGGAGAGAACCCATCGGGTATTATCAACTCTAAAACGCAATCAATGAATGTTACGGTAATTGCTAATCGAATTGTGCTTTCACAACCAGACTCAGACGATAGCGATGCGTAGTATGTAACACCATCTTCAAGAGCGTCAGTTTCTGAATATATAGTGCCACCAGTTGGTGAATCGTACCAAATAATAGCTCCGGAACTAGTAATATTTGCTGTTAGATCTGCTACTGTTGGGTCATCAAACTCACAAAAATCACCACCATCACTTGTAATTTGTGGTGTTGCAATATCTAGAATAAATATTTCAATAGGACTAATGACAGTAGTATCTGCGCTACAAAACTCCCCAACAAAATATAGTTCTGTTATTCGAAGAATAGTTGATCCCGTATTTTGTAATGAACTCGCTGGAATCGTAAACGAAGCACTTCCGCCAGTTATGGTTATGGTTATTGAATTTGTGTCTACATTATCACCACTGAGTTCGTAAACAATATCGTAGTCACCGTCTGCAAGTTGATTTGCACCGTTGATATTAACTGTTATATCCTCTCCAAAACAAGTAATGCCATCTATTGACATGTTAAGTCCAATAGCATTAGGAACATTGCCAATAGCCACCGTTACAGAGGCATCATCAGTTAAATTGCATATTGTGGAGTTAACCGTATAAGTATATATACCTGCCGTATCAACATTAGGGTCAAAAATTCCTGTACCACTTGCCAAAGCGGGAGACCATGTTCCACCTGAATCAGGTGTTCCTCCCAGACTATCAAAAAGATCAATAATTGTGGTGTCGTCGACACAAATATCTAGTGTCGCATCAGTTCCAGCATTTGGTGGCGGAATAACAGTGACTGTTACATTTGCCGATGCAGCAGGGCAATCTGATGCGCTGTTTGAAACCGTATATGTATATATACCTCCTGAATCAATATTTGGATCAAAAATACCTGTTCCACTATTTAATACTGGTGACCAAGAACCACCTGCTTGGGGAGTGCCGCCTAAACTATCAAAAAGATCTACAGGTGTATCGTTGCTACAAATGTCCAATGTGCCATCAGTGCCTGCATCATTTACACCTGAAAAAGATACTGTGACGGTCGCAGAGCTAGTGCCACATATATTAGTTATGGTGTATGTGTATATGCCTTCTGAATCTACATTAGGATTGAAAATTCCCGTTCCGCTTGCTAAAGCAGGAGACCACGTGCCTCCTAAATCAGGAGTTCCAGATAAGCTATCGAAGAGGTCAACGTTATTTGTCGAACCACATAAATTTAATGTACTATCACCACCAGCATCTGGCTCATCGACTATAGTTACTGTAACTATTGCTGAATCAGCAGGGCAATCCGATGCACTGTTTGAGATGGTGTACGTATATATACCTCCTTCATCAATACTAGGGTCAAAAATCCCAGTGCCACTATTCAACGTTGGTGACCATATACCACCTGGTTGAGGTGTACCTCCAAGACTGTCAAACAAGTCCACAGATACATTATTAATACAAATATCTAAAGCACCATTATCGCCAGCATCATTTAAATTTGTAAATGAAACTGTAACCGTGGCAGAATTAGTGCTGCATATGTTTGTAACGGTGTATGTGTAAATGCCTTCGGGATCTGTATTTGGATTAAAAATTCCGGTGCCACTTGATAGCACAGGGGACCATGTACCGCCTGAATCAGGAGTTCCTCCTAAACTATCAAATAGGTCGGTATTATTGGTTGCACCACATAAGTTCAACGTACCGTCAGTACCTGAATTTGGTTCTTCCAAAACGGATACCGTAACCGTTGCAGAGGCACTAGGACAAGATGCTAAATTACTCGTAACAGTATAAGTGTAAGTTCCGCTAAGATCGACACTAGGATCAAAAATTCCAGTTCCACTTGTAAGGGCAGGTGACCATGTTCCTCCAGTATCAGGAGAGCCTCCCAAACTATTAAATAAATCTACTGGTGCATCTGTGTCACAAATATCAAGAAATCCATTCTCTCCAGCACTTATAGGATCTGCAATTAAAACTGTTACCGTCGATGTACTATCATCGCATAGTAAAGAACTCACAGTATACGTATAAATTCCTGCTGCATCTGTATTAGGATCAAAAATTCCTGTACCGCTAGCAAGCGCAGGAGTCCAAGTTCCACTAATATCTGGAGTGCCTCCAAGACTATTAAACAAATCTACTGTGTTCGAAGTATTACAAATTTCAAGATTGCCATCGGTACCAGCATCAGGTGCTGTTTCAATAGAAACCGAAACAGTTGCAGAATCACTCACACATGGTCCTGTTGCTGTGGTCATATATGTGTAAGCACCTGCTGTATCAATAGTCGGGTCAAAAATTCCAGTACCACTAGCAAGCATAGGAGACCAAGTGCCTCCAGTATCTGGTGTACCTCCCAAACTATCAAATAAATCTACTGGAGCATCATCAGAGCATAACTGTAATGAGCCATTAGTACCGGCATTCAAAAATGGAATAATGGAAATTGTGACTATAGCTGACACATCCGTACAAGGTGGAGTTCCCAGAACGGTATAGGTGTAAGAGCCTTCTGAGTCTACTAATGGGTCAAAAATCCCAGTTCCACTAGAAAGAGTTGGTGTCCATACGCCTCCAGCATCGGGAGTGCCACCTAGAATATTAAAAAGGTCAATTGCGGAGTCGTTACTACATAAATCTAAGTTCGCATCCAGACCAGCATTGGGTTCAGCGATGATAGAAACTGTAACCGTAGATGAGGCATCTGTGCAAGGCGGAGCACCTGTAACGGTATATGTATATATACCTGCAGGATCAACTGCAGGATCAAAAATTCCAGTACCACTGCTTAAAGTTGGCGACCATGTTCCACCTGTTTCTGGTGTACCTCCCAAGCTATCAAACAGATCTATAGTTGATGTGTTATTACTACACAAATCAAGTGATGCGCTTGTACCAGCATTTGGTATTTCATTTACAGTTACTGTCACTGTCGCTGAATCATCGGGACAAGGAGCGTTGCCAGAAAATGAATAGGTGTAAATACCTTCGGCATCAACTGAGGGATCAAAAATTCCAGTACCACTAGCAAGTGTAGGTGACCAAATACCACCTGTATCTGGCGTTCCTCCTAGGCTATTAAATAAATCAATAGTGCTACCATCATTACATATATCTACAGCTCCATCTTCACCTGCATCTTTAAAAAGTTCTACAGATACCGTTACTGTTGCTGAGGACGCAGTACAAGGTGGTGTTCCTAAGATGGTATAGGTGTAAATGCCTTCTGAATCTAAGGATGGATCAAAAATACCTGTTCCACTTGCAAGCAACGGAGACCAGGTTCCTCCAGCTTCTGGAGTGCCGCCTAAACTGGCAAATAAATCTATAGGACCACTATCACTGCAAAGATCAAGTGTGCTACTGGTACCTGCGTCTGGTTGAGGTGAAATGGTCACGATAACAGTAGAAGATGCGTCAGGACAAGTATTTACTGAACTCACTGTATATGTATAAGTTCCTGGTGGATCAATGCTTGGGTCAAACACACCAGTGCCGCTGTCAAGAGTTGGAGACCATGTTCCGCCTGTTTCTGGCATACCTCCTAGACTATCAAACAAATCGAAAGTCATAGTGTCGTTGTCGCACAAATCTAAAGTTCCACTTGCTCCTGGGTCCGGACCAGCTGTTAAGGTTACCGTAACTGCTAATCGTCCTGAGCTTTCACATGGTGGATCTAGAGTGGAGGCGTAGTAGGTTTGGCCATTGACCAATGGTGTTGTTTCTGATAAAGGTAAGGCCGAAGCCAAAGATATATACCAGTTATTCATGCCGCTTGCGACTAAATCGGCTATTGTTGGTGTTATTTGGGAATTAAAACAAAACTCCTGTATGGCATCTCCCGTTGGAATAGGTGTAAGCCCAACATTTACCAAAACCGAAAGTCGTGATGTTCTGCAACCTGAATCAGGATTAGCTTGATCTGCGTAATAAATAGTATCGTCTATTAAAATATCACTACCATTTAGTGGAGTTCCACCAGAAGCGGTTAAATACCATTGTACATCATTACCTAACGCAACTAAATCTGCAACAGTAGCAAGCGATGGATCATCAAAACAAACACCTTGAAAATTTTGACCAACTGGTGGTCCATATATAATAACATCAACTCTCGCTCTTGCTCCACAGGTTCCTGTGTTGTCATCTGCATAATAATCTTGGCCGTCCACAAGACCATCTGATGGAGACAAAGGTGTTGTAGATGTAGCAGTGTCGTACCATGTTATACCTCCGCCATTATCAATTGCCTGCAAATCACTAACTAGTAACGACTCAAGATCACAAAATGACTGGTTTGGATTAGTTACAGTTGGGCACTGGCCATAAACTGAAGTCAGTCCTAAAGTCATTAATGAGATAAGGAATACTATAAAAGTAGAATTTGACTCTATACTGTATCGTTTAACTTTCATTGAAAATTTAAACTATTTTTTTATGCTGAAATCGATGCTATGGATTAGTAACAGCAAGTTCAATTATTATTATGTTTTCTTGCTAAATCGCATAATAGAGGGGAAACAAATATATATAAATAGCGTTGACTTAACAAAATAAAACTTTAATTTTGAATGTAATTTCTTACTTTTTCATGTATTTTATCTATTTTTAAGTACCGTTATACCCTCATTTGAATCATACTGCATTAGATATAAACTAGTATTTGAGTAGATATTTTTATTGGTTTTTTTGTATTCAAACTTAAGATGAGAATGCTCTGATGTAATGGTTTCAAAGGTATTCTCAAAAGATGTGTTTTGAGATATTCTCAACAGTATATCTAAGGTGACGTTAAAGCCTAATACTGCTGATCGCGTGGGAGCGACATCATATATGTCTCTATATGTTATTTCAAAATCAGTTTTAGCATTATTAATTTCTGGATACATTATTGATGGGAAAATCAACTTTAGAATACGGTAGCGCATTTTAGAAACTTCATTTTGTTTAGGCAGAAGTGAAGTTTCCATTAAGACCAGTTGAATGTCATAATCGGCAAGCTGATTCATTAAAGCCGTCGTTGTATTAAGGAAAACTATGGTTTTTTCACTGTCCAATATGACATAGTTAAGTTTATTGCTATCTAGAGCATCTTGCAATGCGTTAGTTTCAAAAAAACCGGCATTATCTACTTTTAAGAACTTCGCATTAGGAATAGCTTGTTGAATTAAGCCTTTGTTTTGAGCTTCTTCCAAGTCACTAACAACGATGACTTGCGCATCTTGATTAGAAATATAATCAAGTGTTTTTCGCTTTTGAATATCATAAGGAGGCATCGCCTTAAGAAGTGTATTGTTACCAGCTGAATTAATATTTGATTCTATATCGATTATAGAAAGCGACTGGTTAGAAATTATTTCAGGATAGTTGTTGCCATTTTCTAAAAAAGGAACTAGAACAGCATTTTTTTCGTAATCACTTTCAATATTTAATCCTTGCTTTAGATTATTATTTTTAATTAAGGTAATTTCAAAATTTAAATTTAAGGCTTTAGCAGAATCAATAGCAATTTGCGCACCTTGGAAAAAGTCTATAAACCTTTGGTAGTCACTATTGCTATTCACCATTTCTTCTCTCAATTCAGAAGATCGAAGTTCCTCGCTAGAGAAAGGTGTATAGAAGTAGAGGCCATTAGCTTTGTCGATATTTAAACTAGAATATAGTGCGTCATTTTTGTTAGTTTCTGTATTAGTCGACGCAACTACATCTTCTTTTGTAGACTCAGAATTATCATTAGTAACAACTGAATCACTTGTAGCTTCACGTGGCATTTTTATAATGTCACCGGCATTTACAGCTGTTGATAATTTTGGATTTAATGTTGTTAACTGATCTATCGTCATGTCGGCTTTTCTGGATAGACTAAAGAGGGTTTCTTTTGGTTTTATGATATAGTCCACATATTGTGTATTCGTTGAATCTACTTTCGTAGTATTTGAATCGGTAGTTTCGGCCACAACATCTGCTGAATTTAACCCGTCTTCATCACGATTATTTTCTGTTAATGGTTGGTCTGTACTGTTTTCGTTGGCTTCAACTTCCGCCAGAGTATCCTCATTGTTGTTAATTGGCTTTTCGATATCTATTAAATGGCCAGCCATTAGCATATCTATAATGTGAGGGTTTTGTTCCTCTAGTTGGTCAATGGTCATATTGAATCGTTTGGCCAACTCAAATTTTGTATCTCCTCGCTTTACTAAGTATTCACCTGGATTTTGATAGACGTTGTTTTTATCTGGAATAGTCAAAACTTGCCCTATCTGTAAAAATTCTGAAAGTTGACTTGCATTGACGTCAGTAAGTTGTTCAACACTAACACCATATCTCCTCGAAATTCCCCAGAGTGTTTCACCTTTTACAACACGATGTTCGCCCTCATTAACTCGTTCTTCTTCCCTTATGGTTTTATCGACATTAATAATATGTCCAGCCTGTAACATTCTAATAATGTGAGGATTTTGTTGCTCTAGCATCGCTATGCTAACTCCAAATCGTTTAGAGAGGCCAGATTTAGTTTCACCGCGTTTTACTTCGTAGTTGGTGATTTTATTTTCTGAGGTGACAGTATTACTATTGGATGAATTGGGCATTGGTATCTTTAGGGTTCTACCTGCATAAATCACATCTTCAGAACCAGGATTCAGTTGGAAGATGGCATTCATACTAACGCCATATTTTTTGGAGATTACATAAACACTTTCGCCTTTTTTTATGGGATGATCAATAATGTTCTCTTGAGCTATAGTAAATTTTGAGCTTAAAATGAAAATTATGATAAGCGTAAAAAGTCTCCCCATCCTTATTCTAAAATTTATTTTTACCAATCGGTATTTATCGTAGCAAGAAAAATACGTAAACACTTATATAAGCAAATGCACCTATTCAACAAGGGGCTATTGTCTTGTAGATGCCTATTTCTTAAAGTGTAATTGTGTAAATAATTACTTATGTTTAATGTAGGTTAAAATTACTAAAAATATGGGCTGTAGATTTTAAACCAATACTTGTTATCAACATGATATTAACAGTTTAAAGATCAATTTCTTCTGAAAAAAATGTAGCCAATAATTTCATTGAAAAGTGGCCTTTAGTCCAGTAAAACTATAAAGTATATACTATCTTTGTGCCCTAAATAAAATTCGATGGGAAATATTGTAGCCGTAGTAGGTCGTCCAAATGTTGGAAAGTCCACATTTTTTAATCGTTTGATTAAAAGACGAGAGGCTATTGTTGATGCGGTTAGTGGTGTGACCAGAGATCGTCATTACGGTAAAACCGATTGGAACGGAAAGGAGTTTTCCTTAATTGATACAGGTGGATATGTCGTTGGCAGTGATGATGTGTTTGAAGCAGAAATTGATAAGCAAGTAGAATTGGCCATTGATGAAGCTGATGCTATCATTTTTATGGTAGATGTAGAAGCTGGCGTAACTGGTATGGATGAAGATGTAGCAAATTTGCTTAGAAAAGTAGATAAGCCTGTGTTTTTGGTCGTAAATAAGGTGGATAACAATAAGAGAGCGGAAGATGCAGTAGAATTTTATGCACTTGGTTTAGGGGAATATTTTACCATCGCTAGTATCAATGGAAGCGGCACGGGAGATTTATTAGATGCTGTTGTTGAAGCTTTACCAGAAAAAGAGGAGCTGGAAGAAGAACAGTTACCTCGTTTTGCGGTAGTAGGAAGACCGAATGCTGGCAAGTCATCTTTTATAAATGCATTAATAGGTGAGGAGCGATACATAGTGACAGATATTGCTGGTACAACAAGAGATTCTATTGATACTAAATACAATCGTTTTGGTTTTGAGTTTAACTTGGTGGATACTGCCGGGATTCGCAGAAAATCAAAAGTTAAGGAGGATTTGGAATTCTACTCTGTAATGCGAAGTGTAAGAGCTATCGAACATAGTGATGTTTGTCTTTTGGTGGTTGACGCTACTCGAGGATTCGATGGACAGGTACAGAATATTTTTTGGTTGGCAGAACGCAATAGGAAAGGCATTGTAATTCTTGTGAACAAATGGGATTTGGTAGAAAAGGAAACCAAAACAGCTAAGGAATTTGAGCAACATATTAGAAAGGAAATAGCTCCATTTACAGACGTGCCCATTGTATTCATTTCCGTACTCAACAAGCAGCGAATTTTTAAGGCTATTGAAACCGCTGTAGAAGTTTATAAAAACAGAACAAAGCGCATTAAAACAAGTGTTCTCAATGATGTGCTATTACCAATTATTGAAAGTAATCCCCCACCTGCGTATAAGGGCAAGTATGTTAAAATAAAATATATCATGCAATTGCCGACGCCACAACCACAATTTGCGTTTTTCTGTAATTTACCACAATATGTAAAAGAGCCTTATAAACGATTTTTGGAAAATCAGTTGCGAGATCATTTTGATTTTACTGGTGTTCCCGTTAGTGTGTACATGCGTAAAAAATAGTATTTTTACAATGCTATGTTAAGAATAAGGCTTCATATCTTTTATCTGGTCTTTGCGGTGCTATGCCAATATGCGTTGGCGCAAAATCCACCAAATATAACTGCTACAGGTAATCAATTTTTCTGTGGAGATGATCCAATGCCTATTGTGACGCAAGTATCTATTTCCGATACTTCTGGGGAAAGTATGTTGGACGAGATTTTTGTACAGATTGCTACTGGATACACTTTGGGCAGCGATGTAATGTTCTTAGAGGGTTCACACCCTAATATTTCGGCATCTTGGTCTACGGGTGAAGGTTTGTTAACTTTATCTGGTCCAGCTACTTTTGCAGAATTCGAAAATGCCATCGCAGATGTGCGTTTTCAAACGTCTGAAAGTAATTTCACTCAGGATAAGTTTTTTTCCATTAATCTTGGTCAAGCTAATTTTCTACCTGCAACAGGTCATTATTATATTTATGTTTCTGACATTGGTATTAGCTGGGCTGAGGCTTTGGAAGCAGCTTCACAACAGACCTATTTTGGTTTGCAAGGCTATTTGGCTACAATTACCACGGCGGAAGAGGTACAGTTAACAGGAGAACAGGCGCAAGGTACGGGTTGGATAGGAGGTTCAGATCAGTTAAGTGAGGGCGTTTGGCGATGGGAATCAGGACCAGAAGCAGGACAAGTTTTTTGGAATGGAACTGTTAGTGGAAGTGCACCTGATGGTATGTTTGAATTTTGGAATAATGGTGAACCTAACAATCTTGGAGATGAAGATTATGCACATATTACAGACCCGAATATTGGTGTTTTAGGTTCATGGAATGATTTAACTGTAACAGGTTCAACGGATCCAGCTAGCCCATATCATCCAAAAGGTTACATCGTAGAATTTGGTGGGATGGATGGAGATCCTACGATTAATGTTTCAGCAAGTACAATTATTGTTATGCCCAAAACTGACATATCCACAAATAGCTTATGTGATGAAGGCGTCGCCCAAGTTAATCTGGAAACAAATACGAACCAGGTGTTGTGGTATGATGCGCCAAGCTCTGTCGATGTCATAAACACGGGCTTATCATATGAAAGTTACATTGATACTACAACTACATATTATATTTTACCTTTGTTTGATGGTTGTACTGATGGCAATAGGATTCCAGTTACTGTGAATGTATATGCATCTCCGATAGCTAATGACATCACTATAGTGCAATGTGACGATGAAACGTTAGATGGCGTCTCTAGTTTTAACCTAAACAATTATACGGACGATATTGTTAGGAATGAGGAGGGACAAGTCGTGCCTATTTGGGATATCACTTTTTACGAGGACGAAAATTTAATCAATCAAATTGATGGTGATGATTATATAAACACCAATAATTATCAGATAGTTTATGCTAAAGTATTTGATGAGTTTTCTGGTTGTTATAGTAGTTCCGAAGTAACATTGCAGGTGAATTCTTCTAATGATACCACGGCTAGTCTTGAAGTTTGTGACGATTTTATAGTCGATGGCTTTGCTTTTTTCGACCTAACAGAAGCAGACGCTCAAATACTGGAAAACGCTCCAGTTAATGCCAATATTGGTTATTATGTGACCTATAATGAAGCCTTGCTGAAAATTAACGAAATCACTGAAGATTACTTTAACGAGGTTGCCTATTTTCAGACAGTTTATGCCAGAGTTGATATCGATACTACATGTTATGCCATAAATCAGGTGAACTTAACTGTAAAGGACTTGCCTAATATAACCCAATACGAAGAAGTTTATTATTGTTTAAATACCTATCCTCAAACGATGGCTCTGGATGGAGGTATCATAGATGATATTCCAAATAATTATGCCTATGAGTGGTCAACAGGAGAGACTACGATCAGTGTAGATATTAATGAAGTAGGGACTTATGAAGTTTTTGTTACCAAACCTGCTGGATGCACCAACAGAAGAACTATTGTTGTGAGGCCATCTAGTGCAGCTATAATTGAAACTGTTGATATCACCGATCTTTCGGAAAACAATACCATTACTATATTGGTTTCGGGTGAGGGTGATTATTTATATGCCTTGGATAATGAAAATGGAATATATCAAGAGTCGAATGTTTTTGAAAATGTACCTCCTGGCATTCATACAGTTTATGTTAAGGATGTTAAAGCTAACTGTGGTATAGTTTCCGAAGACATTTCGGTATTAGGGTTTCCAAAATTTTTCACACCAAATGGTGATGGTGAAAATGATACTTGGCAAATTAAAGGCGTTTCATCGCAGTTTCCTGCAACTGGTAGCATCGAGATATTTAATCGTTATGGTAAGATGATTACTGTCCTAAATGAAAATAACCCAAAATGGAATGGTACTTACAATGGAATATTGTTGCCAACAGATGACTATTGGTTTGTAGCCAAACTTCTTGACGGCAGAACATTTAGGGGGCACTTCACTTTAAAGCGATAAATGAAATTTATAATTCTTTTAAGAAAATTCATAGGAATTCTATTTTTCTTGCGTTCTAGAAAATGACAATTAAAAATCAACCGACCATCAATCAATCTTAATGAAAAAACTAGCTTTAGTTTTTACGTTTCTATTTACACTATTTTCTTATTCCCAAGAGAAATCATTTGAAATTACTGGAAACATCCAAGCAGAGGATACCAAACTCCCTTTGGAGTCCGCAACTGTATATGTTGAACGGACTAAAGATAGCAGTGTTGTTTCTTATACGATCTCAGACAAAGAAGGAAAGTTTCAGCTTAAAGGGACTACCTATGACGATAGCTTAAACTTCTATGTTTCCTTTGTCGGTTATGCTACTTATCTTAAGAAACTAAACATTGACAGGGAAAAAATCTACTTAAAAACGGTTTTGATGCAAGTAGATAATAAACTAGATGAGGTTCTCGTAAAATCAACTGCTCCAATTACCATTAAAAAAGATACCTTAGAGTTTAATGTAAAATCATTTAAGACCAAAAAAGATGCAACGGTTGAAGACTTACTAAAGGTGCTACCAGGTGTTGAGGTTGATGATGAGGGTAATATTACGGTTAATGGAAAGAGCGTCAATAAGATATTGGTGAATGGGAAACCCTTTTTTGGTAATGACCCCACGATAACCACAAAGAATCTGACTAAGGATATTATTGAGAAAATTCAAGTTGTAGATACTAAAACTAATGCTGAAGCCTTTACTGGAGAAGAAGGTGATAAAGAAAATAAGACCATCAATCTCACCATTAAGGAGGAAAACAATAGAGGTGTTTTTGGGCGTGTCGCTGCTGGAGCTGGTACAGATAAGCGTTATGAATTTGCTGGTATGATTAATTTTTTTGATAATGAAAGACGGATTAGTGTTTTAGCAGGTGGAAACAATACCAACTCACCAGGATTTAGTTTTGGTGAAATAAGTAAAATGTTTGGTCGAGGCGGCGGCATCAGTTTTAATAGCAATGGATCCTTTGCAGTTGGTGGTCGCTCTTTTGGTGGTGGACAAGGTATTACCACATCGCAAAATGTTGGTGTAAATTATGCAGATCAAATAGGGAACAATACCGAAATTTCTAGTGACTATTTTTATGCTTCGAGCAGTTCTGAGAATGAATCATCTTCAGAGCGAGAAACGATTTTATCCGACTCACGTTTTTTTAGCAATTCTACATCAAGAAGTATAAACGATAACGATAGTCATAATTACAATCTAGAATTGGAGATTGAGACAGATTCTACATTTCAAATTAATATTGAGCCCTCATTCAGTTATTCTCAAAATAGAACGGCTTTTAATAGCCAAGATGAAACATTCGATGACGATTTAGTACTCACAAATCAGTCTGATGTTAGTTCTAATGTTGAAAGTTTTGCAAGAGAGTTTAATAACGACATAACTGCTACTAAACGATTTGGAAGTCGAGGTGCTTTTGTTAGAATTCAATTAGAGAATAGTGTGAGCCAACAAGATAGTGACGATTTTATAAATTCTGTTACAGAGATTTTTGGTGATAATCCAGAAACTATTGTAAGAGATCAGTTTACTGATGGTGAAAACAACAGCTATGGAGTTAATGCCCAGTTTAGATATCGCTATGCTATCATTGCCAAAAAATTCTTTACAGATATTCGTTATCGCTACGATTTAAACAAGTCTAAAAATAGACAGAGCACTTTTGATTTTAACGCGACTGATCAAGACTTTACGGATTTTAATACGGAATTAAGTACTGATTTTGAATATGGAGATACCCAATCCATACCTGAGGTTGGAGTCACCTACAGAGGTGAAAAATGGTCAGTAGGACTAAGAGTAGGGTATAATATAAGAACACTTGAGAATTCAGACTTGCTCCGACCGCAGTTTAACGTAGCACGCACGTTTAGAAATTTTCAGACTATATATAATTTTAATTATCGATTTAGTCCAAAATCTTCAATTTATATGGGGCATAGGTTAACAAATAGCCCTCCTGGAATTCGTCAATTGCAAGCCTTTACAGATGTGTCCAATCCGCTGAATATAGTAGAGGGTAATCCAAACCTAGCGCCATCAAATAGGCATAATTTTTATGGTGGTTATAGTGGTTTTGACTGGCAAAAGCGTACTGGATTTTATGCCAATTTTAATGGAAGTATAACCAATAACCAAGTTATTGCGAGAACATCTGTAGATCCTGAAACTTTAAGACGAACCACAACTTATGATAATGTTGATGGCAATTACTCGTATAGTGTTTCTGCTAATTACAGTAAGGATTTTAAAATAGATTCTTTGCGTACTTTTAAGTTTAGGATTGGTTCTCGATATAACTTTAACAATAGAATTAATTTTAACAATGACGTGCAATATTCGAGTAAAGTATCTACATTTTCGCCCAACTTAGGTCTGGAATTTTTATGGGAAAAAGTGTTAGAGTTTAAACCGTATTACAGACCTACTTTTACGAACAATGCTTTTGATATTGATGCTTTTGAGGATATTCAGTTTACGACACATACGGCGGGCTTAAGAACTGCCACATTTCTGCCCAAACAACTAGAATGGCGCAATGATATTAGTTTTAACTATAATCCTAATGTTGCCGATGGTTTTCAAAAAAGTGCTTGGTTTTGGAATTCGACTTTAGCTTATTCTGTTTTTAAGGATAAAGGTTTGATTACCTTGAAGGTGTATGATCTATTAAACCAGAATACCAATGCCAGGCGAATCGCAAATCAAGATTTTATTGAAGATAGAGAAAGTACTGTATTACAGCAATACTTTATGCTTAGCTTTAGCTATAAGTTCAATAGTTTAGGTAAGAAAGGTGAAAATAATGACGACGGCTTTTTCTTTTTTAACTAGCGTCTAAAATTTGTTGGTTTTTACTTTCCGCTTTTTGGAAATGGCCAATGGACAATCTGCTTTACCATCCACCAGAGGCACCTCCACCACCAAAACTTCCACCTCCAAAGCCGCCACCGAATCCGTCGCCACCAAAACTTCCGCCACCAGAGCTGCCTCCAAAGCCACCAAAACCACCAGATGATGATCCTCTGGAATAACTTCCTCGTCCCATATTACTCAAAATGATAGCTTCAAGAATGCTTCTTGCATCTTCATTTCTACCACCGCCTCGACCACCTCTTCCACCGCCTCTTCTTTTGGAAATTGCAATGATGAAGATGATAAAAATTATAAATAGGATAATAAAAATTTCAAAGGGAAAATCAGTAGCGTTATTTTGGCGTGTGCCTTGATACTCACCATTCATAACTTCAAAAATAGCATCAGTTGCTCTATTTAGACCTCCGTAGTAATCATTACGCTTAAAGTATGGAATGATATCTCTATTAATAATACGTTTACTTATAGCATCTGTTAGTAAATGCTCAACACCTTTACCAGTATTAATGCCAATTTTACGATCATCCTTGGCTAAAAGGATTAATATGCCATTATCTTCATTTTCTTGTCCAATTCGCCATTTTTCTCCCCATTGAGCCCCTAAATAGTTAATATATTCACCCTGAGTTGAGCTAATAATTGCCACAACAACTTGGGTAGAGGTCGTGTCAGCATATGTTCTGAGCTTTAAATTAAGTGATATACTATCTCTTTTTGAAAGTAAATCGGTATAATCGTAAACGAAATGCTGTTTTGAATCTTTAGGTTTAGGCGGAATTTCATATTGTGCAAAAACGCTAGAAATGCTTACTAGAAAAATAACGAATGCTATGTGTTTTAGTTGTTGCATTACCCCTTAGAAATTGTATTATCTAATTCGTTTCTATCACCATGATTCCAAGGAAAATAGTTGGAAAGTACTTCACCAGCTTCTTTGATACCATCAATCAAACCTTGCTTAAAGTTTCCAATTTTAAATTGAATGGCAATTTTATCACGTGTAGAATTCCAGAAATCTACCCCTACACAATTATTTATGCCATGGTCTCCAAAAATCACAAACGACTTATTATCTACGGCAACATAAATTAATACACCGTTTTGTTCTTTGGTATTATCCATTTTTAGGATATGAAATACGTCTAGCGCATGTTCGTATACATCCACATCACAATTTTGTTCTATGTGCACACGAATTTCACCAGAGGTCTCTCGTTCTGCAATACGAATGGCTTCAATGATTTCCTGTTCTTCTTGAGTTGTAAGGAAATCTTCAATATAGGGCATGACTAAATATTAGTTAAATTCAAAACTCGCATCAGGATTTTTTTCACTTCCAGGGTCTGCTTTGTAACGAGGCATTTCTTCAAAGCCAAACCATCCTGCGAGAATCTTACCTGGGAATTTGGTTGTGTGTTTGTCGTAGATATTAACCGTTTCGTTATACTTATCTCTAGCTATATTAATGCGATTTTCGGTACCTTCTAATTGACTCTGCAATTCTAAAAAGTTTTGATTGGCTTTTAATTCAGGATAACGTTCAACAGACACCAATAATTTGGAAAGCGCTCCTGTCAAACCACTTTGAGCTTGTTGAAACTGCGCTATGTTTTCGGAAGTAATATTACTTGCATCAATAGTTGTAGATGTAGCTTTTGCTCTTGCTTCTATAACTTCTCTTAAAGTTGTTCTTTCAAAGTCTGCAGCACCCTGAACGGTTTTTATTAAATTGCCAATCAGATCATTTCTTCGCTGATAGGTGCTCTCTACATTAGACCAAGCTGTTTTAGCATCTGCTTCATATTCTACTGCTGTATTGTTAAATCCTACAGCCCAATTATAGATTCCAAAACCTATTATTGCAATTACGATTAAAGGGATTAGCCATTTTTTCATGATTAGTTAGTTTTAAAGTTGAGTTTTAATTTTAATTAGTTGTGCCTTAATGTCTTCAAGCTTTTCAATAATTTCAAATTTATCTAAGGACTGTTTTTTCTCCTCTTTCAAATGGATTTTAGCCCCTTCTAATGTAAAGCCCCTTTCCTTTACAAGATGATATATAAATTTTAAGTTTTTAATGTCTTCAGGTGTAAACTTTCGATTACCCTTGGCATTTTTCTTTGGTTTTATGACATCAAACTCCTTTTCCCAGAACCGGATTAGTGAAGCATTGACGTTGAAAGCCTTGGCGACTTCGCCAATGCCATAATATCGTTTTTCTGGTAACTCTATATGCATCTTAATCGAGGGATTGGTTTTCTAATGAAGCTTTTCTGAGTAATACATTAAACTCAGCTGCAGATAGGTTACCATAATAGAAGTTGATTGGGTTAATGCGTTCACCATCTTTATGCACTTCGTAGTGCAGATGAGGTGCTTCGGAACGACCTGTACTTCCTACAAAACCAATGACATCTCCTCGCTTTACACGCTGATTTACTTTGACATTATATTTGTAGAGGTGGGCATACAAAGACATATAGCCATAGCCATGATCTATTCTAATATGGTTGCCAAATCCAGAAGATCCATTATCTGCGCGTTTTACTACGCCATCTCCTGTGGCATAAATAGGTGTTCCTCTAGGTGCTGTAAAGTCCATTCCAAAATGAAATTTCCTCACTTTGGTAAACGGATCAGTTCTGTAGCCATAACCAGAAGCCATACGGGTTAAACTTTCATTACTTACAGGTTGTATAGCAGGAATAGCTTCTAAAAACTTTTCTTTGTCTTCTGCAAGTTTTGCTATTTCATCCAAAGATTTTGATTGTACAACAATAGCTTTCTCTAGGATGTCTAGTCGTTTATTACTTTCGGCTATCATTTGGGAGTTGTCGAAGCCTTCAAATTTTTTATAACGGTTAATACCTCCAAAACCTGCACGTCGTTGTTCCTCTGGTATTGGATTAGATTCAAAATATAATCTGTAAATGGCATTGTCACGTTCTTCTACATTTTCCAAAGCCGCAATGGCGTCATCCATGCGCTTATCAAGTAATTGATACTGCAATTCCATGTTTTGTAATTCTCGTGTTAGCTGACGTTCCTTAGGAGATTCTATATAATTACTGGAAATTGCGAAGGACAAGAAACCAAATAATGCAGCAGCCAATAAGAAAACAACAATATATTTAAACGTTGTTCTTTTTTTGCGCTTTATTTTACGATACGAAAGCGTTTCTGCATCGTAATAATATTTTACCTTAGCCATGTTCGAATTTATACTATTTTTGCAGCAAATAAGCACTTAACGTGTCTATAAGAATTGCTGAACTTTCAAACCTACAAAAATATTTCCATTTTAAATTGAATTAATAAAGTGGAAATAATTGAGGTAGGTTCTCTCTGACCATAAAATTAAATAAAAAATGACAGAGAAAATATAAAGATTGTTTTGCAATTGTAATAATATAAACGAAACAAGCTATAATTCATTATATGACATCTCAAGATATTCGTAATAAGTTCTTAAATTTTTTTGAAGGCAAAAAGCACCTTATTGTGCCGTCTGCACCAATGGTACTCAAGGATGATCCTACTTTAATGTTTGTTAATTCTGGTATGGCCCCATTTAAGGAATATTTCTTGGGCAATGCAGAACCTAAGCAAAATAGAATTGCAGATTCTCAAAAATGCCTGCGGGTATCAGGTAAGCATAATGATTTAGAGGAAGTGGGCTATGACACTTATCACCATACGCTTTTTGAGATGTTGGGTAATTGGAGTTTTGGAGATTACTTTAAAAGAGAGGCTATTGCTTGGGCTTGGGAATTATTGACAGAAGTCTATGGCATTAACAAAGACATTCTATATGTGACTGTTTTTGAAGGAAGTGATGACGCTGATAATCTAAAAATGGATCAAGAAGCTTATGACTTATGGAAAACATTTATTCCTGAAGATCGGATTCTTAAGGGGAATAAGAAAGATAATTTCTGGGAGATGGGAGAGCAAGGACCTTGTGGTCCTTGTAGTGAAATACATGTTGATATTCGTTGTGCTGAAGAGAAAGCTAAAGTTGATGGAAAATCCTTAGTTAATATGGATCATCCGCAAGTTGTGGAAATCTGGAACTTGGTGTTTATGCAGTACAACCGTAAGGCGAATGGTTCCCTTGAAAGTTTACCTAATAAGCACATTGATACTGGAATGGGGTTTGAGCGTTTGTGCATGGTACTTCAAGGTGTACAGTCCAACTATAATACAGATGTATTTACGCCAATTATTCGGGAGGTAGAGGCCATTACTAATAAAGACTATGGTAAAGATGAAAAAGTAGATGTTGCCATTCGTGTCATATCAGATCATGTAAGAGCGGTAGCATTTTCAATCGCAGATGGTCAGTTACCGAGTAATACCGGTGCAGGTTACGTGATTCGAAGAATTTTGCGTCGTGCTGTGAGATACGGCTTTACTTTTTTAGATAAGAAAGAACCTTTTATATATCGCTTGGTTGATGTTTTGAGTAAAAAAATGGGAACTGCATTCCCAGAACTAAAAGCTCAAAAACAATTAATTGAAAATGTAATTAAGGAAGAAGAAGCTTCTTTTTTAAGAACTCTAGAGCAAGGGTTGATTCTACTGAATCGCATTGTTGAAGAAACCAAAGGCAATACTGTTTCTGGTGAAAAGGCTTTTGAATTATACGATACTTATGGGTTTCCAATAGATTTGACGGCTTTGATTCTGTCTGAGAAGAATTTAAAACTGGATGAGAAAGGTTTTGAGAAGCACTTGCAAGTTCAAAAAGATAGGTCGCGTAAAGCGAGTGAAATGTCAACCGACGACTGGACTATACTAATCGATGATGCAGAACAAGAATTTATAGGGTACGATGCTCTTGAATCTAATGTGAAAATAACCCGATATAGAAAAGTGTCTTCCAAGAAAGATGGTGATATGTATCAGTTAGTATTTAATCTTACACCATTTTATGCTGAAGGAGGAGGACAAGTAGGTGACAAAGGTTATTTACAAGATGTTCATGGAGATACGATTTATATCGTGGATACCAAGAAAGAGAATAATGTCATTATCCATTTCACTAAAAGTTTACCAGAGCATATCAATGAAACTTTTAAAGCTGTTGTGGATGCTAAACAGCGCTACAGAACAGAATGCAATCATACAGCTACCCATTTATTACATCAGGCATTACGAGAAGTTCTAGGAACACATGTTGAGCAAAAAGGTTCAGCTGTGCATTCTAAATATTTGCGCTTTGATTTTTCGCATTTTTCCAAATTGACTATTGAAGAATTAAGAGATGTCGAAAACTTTGTGAACTCACGTATTGAAGGAAAGCTTCCTCTTGAGGAAAAACGAAATGTACCTAAAGATGAGGCAATTGCAGATGGTGCGATGTCTTTATTCGGAGAGAAATATGGAGATGCAGTGCGTACAATCCGCTTTGGACAATCCATAGAACTTTGTGGTGGTACTCATGTTAAAAATACTGGGGATATTTGGCACTTTAAAATTACTTCGGAAGGTGCTGTAGCTGCTGGAATTCGTCGTATTGAAGCAATTACTAATGATGCAGTAAAAGATTTCTATTTTGAAAACAACAGAGCTTATTTTGAAATGAGAGATCTACTGAATAACTCGAAGGAACCAATAAAGGCTTTAAAAAGTCTACAAGCTGAAAATGCAGATTTAAAAAAACAGATAGAGAACTTACTAAAAGATAAAGCTAAAAATATTAAAGGAGAACTTAAGAGTGAGTTAACTGAAATTAATGGTGTAAAGTTTCTGGCTAAGAAGCTAGATTTAGATGCTGGAGGTATAAAAGATGTCTGTTTTGAATTGGGAAGCCAGTTTGATAATTTGTTCTTGTTATTTGGAGCAGAACATAATGGTAAGGCTGTTCTATCTTGTTACATCTCAAAAGAATTGGTAGCGAGTAAAGACTTGAATGCAGGAGCCATCGTAAGGGAATTGGGTAAATATATTCAAGGTGGTGGCGGTGGACAACCATTCTTCGCGACTGCAGGAGGAAAGCATCCTGCTGGCATTGAGGAGGCATTGAATGCAGGTAAAGCATATATTGAATAAAATTGTCATTCTGAACTTATTTCAGGATTCCATAACATGAAACTGCAGACCAATATAAAATTAGAGCCACAACAGCATGATCAAATTGATTATAATTCAAAGATACTGTTGTTGGGTTCCTGTTTTTCAGAACATATTGGAAGCAAATTTGAATATCATAAGTTTCAGAGTACAATAAACCCTTTTGGAATATTATTCCATCCATTGGCTATTGAAAATCTTGTTGCACGAGCTATCAATAAAGATCATTATACAGAGGATGAGCTTATTTTTCATAACGAACAATGGAGTTGTTTAGATGCGC
This sequence comes from Winogradskyella flava, assembly GCF_014243395.1. Taxonomy (GTDB): domain Bacteria; phylum Bacteroidota; class Bacteroidia; order Flavobacteriales; family Flavobacteriaceae; genus Winogradskyella; species Winogradskyella flava. Next base: position 1,563,412 of record NZ_JACLCP010000001.1, read on the forward strand.
ATTCAAAATTGAATGGTGTTTCAGCGGAGGAGCTGTTATCCAACCTAAATGAGTTTTTAGACCAAACGAATAAGCAACTCAACGCATCAAACCATATCATAATCACCTTGGGTACGGGTTGGATTTACAGGCATATTTCCTCAGATAAATTTGTTGCTAATTGTCATAAGTTACCTCATAAACAATTTTTAAAAGAGCTCCTTTCTGTAGAGCAAATTACCGAGTCGCTTGAAGCTATTATAACTTTAATTAGGAGCGTTAATCCAAAAGTAAACTTCGTCTTTACGGTATCGCCAGTCAGGCATTTAAAAGATGGCTTTGTTGAGAATACACGAAGCAAGTCGCATTTAATAGCTGCAATTCATCAGGTTATTGACGCAAGAAACCAGTTGTATTATTTTCCATCTTACGAAATCGTCATGGACGAGTTAAGGGATTATCGCTTCTATAATTCTGATATGATTCACCCCAATGAATTGGCGATAGATTATATCTGGGAAAAATTTAAAACGGTTTGGTTATCGCAAGAGGCTTTGGAAACCTCGGAACTAGTGGCGTCTATTCAGACTAAAAAATCGCACCGACCTTTCAACCCTCATTCAGAAGCGCATCAACAGTTCTTGGAGAAGCTTAAAAATGAGATTGATGATGTCTGCGAAAGGTATCCTCATATATCATTTTGAGGAATATTATTACGTAGCAAATACGTTTAAACTTTGAAACTTTCTATATATCGAAAAGAATGCTATTCGACTCTAAATAGTTATAACTTCTATAAGCTATTAATCAATTTTTGAACATCATTTGTTTTTGTTTTACAAAGGCAGATGATGTTTTTAAATAAGGTTAAGTCAAATATTTTTAACTACAACACTTTCGGGAACAAGCTGTGTATAATCGCCATTATTTCTAATAACATCCCTTACAATCGATGACGAAATAAAAGATGTTTTGGCGGCGGTCAATAAAAACACTGTTTCAATTTTAGAAAGCTTTCTATTGGTGTGGGCAATGGCTTTTTCGAATTCAAAATCAGCAGGATTTCGAAGCCCTCTTAAGATGAATTGCGCATCAATATCTTTGCAAAAATCAATAGTAAGACCTTGATAAGTCACAACTTTTACCTTGGGCTCATCCTTAAAAGATTTTTCAATAAAGGATTGACGTTCCTCAAGAGAAAACATATATTTCTTATCTGCATTGACACCAATAGCAACGACTACTTCGTCAAAAAGTTTAACACCTCGTTGTACAATATCATAGTGTCCGTTGGTAATTGGGTCAAAGGATCCCGGAAAAATGGCTCTTCTCATTCACAATGTTTTGTCATTCCGCAAACGTGGGAATCTATTTAAACTCTAACAAAGGTAAGGATATTAATCCCTTTCAATATTGTATATGACTTCATCCTTGTAAAGTTGTTGCAATTCATTAAGCGTGTAACCTTCCATGTTTTCGGTTTTATAATTTTCAGCCTTATCTATTTCACTCGTACTATGCTTTTTGTCAATTTCGTAGTCATTGAAAATTACAAAAACACTATCATTGGTTACTTTGGCTACTTTTGCTGTTGTAAAGTAGCCTGAAGATGTTGTTTCTGTGCTATATACATCGCCAATCATTGGATCCACAATATATTTAGCTTCATCTTCTTTATGTTTAAAACTAGAGTAGCTTATACCTGCAATAATCAGAGCTATAACGCCAATTCCAGCAAAGTGTTTTATAGGTACACCAGTATGTTTTTCTAGCTCAAATTTTTGCTGAATTTGTTGCGGGAGTTCTTTTAATTTGTAGGTTCTCTTGCAGTTATTACACTCTAGGACATTGGTTTTTCCCAAGGGAAAGATTGGTATCCAATAAATATAGGCGTATTTGCCAAATACACTGTAAGTCATTGATGTTTGCTCGTTACAGTTAGGGCAAATTACATTACTTAAGCGTCCGTCTTTTAATCTTGAGGCATTAGTTCCATAAAAAATCATAAAAAGTTATTGATTGGTTAGATAAGTAAGGATTAAATATAGAAATTATTTTTTCAACGCCTCCTCAATAGCATTATGAAACAAGTTTTCCATGCTAATGCCAGCTTCATGAGCTTGTTGTGGTAAAATACTTTCATTGGTTAGGCCAGGAACGGTATTCATTTCAAGAAGATAAGGCTCGTCGTTTTTAAATATAAACTCACTTCGGGAAAACCCCGTCATGCCTAAAACCTCATAGATTTTCTTAGCCATGGTTCTTGTTTTTTCTTCGTAATCCTTAGAAATACGAGCAGGTGTTATTTCCTGAGATTTTCCTTCATATTTTGCAGCATAGTCAAAAAAATCATTTTCAGAAACGATCTCAGTTATTGGTAAAACCTTGGTTTCGCCGTTATAGGAAATAACACCAACTGAAACTTCAACACCGTCTAAAAATTGTTCGATTATGATCTCATTATCTTCCTTAAAGGAGTTCTCAATGGCTGACTTTAAGTTTTCTTTTTTATAAACTTTAGAAATCCCAAAACTACTTCCAGCTTTATTGGCTTTTACAAAACAAGGTAAACCCACTTTGGCTACAATGGCATCCTCATCAATGGCATCCCCTAGATTCAGATAAAAACTCTCTGCGGTTTTAATACCATAAGGTTTCAGCGATGCCAGCAAATCCCTTTTATTGAATGTTAATGCAGCTTGATACATATTGCAACTGGTATGTGGCATACCAATTAATTCAAAATAGCCTTGCATAAAACCGTCTTCGCCTGGAGAGCCATGTATGGCATTAAAGACACAATCAAAGGTAATTCTAGTTTCATTGACCATAACGGAAAAATCATTCTTATCTACAGGGAATTCTTCATCCATGTCATTTACAAATACCCATTTATCCTTAAAAATATGAATGCGATACGCATTGTACTTTATCTTATTCAAAGTGTTATATACCACGTTACCACTCTTTAACGAAATTTGATATTCGCTAGAGTAACCTCCCATAATGATGGCAATATTTTTTTTCATGCTTTAATTTAAATGCTGTAATGTAAAAGTATCATTTATTTTGAATAAACAATATCAGGTATTGATACGTATATTAAATTTAATACGTTTGTATAACGTTATAATTTATTAGTTTTGTCAACAATTATCTAGCTTATGAGTTTTGTTAAGTTTATTACAAGTAAGGTCTTTTTGAAGCAATTGGCCTTAGCTATTGTGGCCATCGTGGTATTGAGTTTTATAATGCTCAAGTGGTTGAATATTACAACTAACCACGGCGAGTTTGTTGTCGTACCAGACCTTAAAGGTAAATCTATAGAGACGGTAAAAATAGAATTGGCTGACAATGATTTGGCAATGGAAATTCAAGACTCGGCAAATTATAATCCTAATTACCCTAAATATTCGGTTATAGAACAAGATCCTATTGCTGGTTCTCAAGTCAAGGAAAACAGAAAGATTTATCTCATATTAAACCCTTCAGGCTACCGCAAAGTTGAAGTGCCTAATGTATTAAAGCGCACGTTTAGACAAGCCAAACCACAATTACAGGCTTTAGAGTTTAAAATTGGTGAGATCACTTATATTGATAACATTGGCAAAGATGTAGTTTTAGGCATGAAACATAATGGTGAAACCCTGAAACCTGGTGCAATGCTACCATTGACTTCTACCATAGACCTAGTATTAGGTAACGGTAAACGCTAAATACTATGAGCACTATTGTTGATGACTCCAATCAAGATGATGAGCTTTATGAGCATTATGCTTTTAAGGTAGAGAAAGGTCAACAGCCACTTCGCATCGATAAATATTTAATGAATTTTGTTGAGAATGCAACACGCAATAAAATCCAACAAGCAGCAAAAGACGGTAGTATTTTTGTCAATGGCAGTAATGTAAAATCCAACTACAAGGTTAAACCTAATGATCAAATCACTGTAAAGTTTGAGCATCCGCCACATGAGCATTTGTTGGTTGCTGAAGACATTCCTATTGATATTGTTTATGAAGATGATGATTTACTTGTTGTCAACAAGCCAGCTGGCATGGTGGTGCATCCAGGTCATGGTAACTATTCAGGAACTTTAATCAATGGGTTGATATTTCATTTTGAAAACTTACCAAATAACTCTAGTGACAGACCTGGTTTGGTCCATCGCATAGATAAAGACACGAGTGGTTTATTGGTCGTCGCTAAAACTGAACAAGCCATGGCTCATTTGTCTAACCAGTTTGCTGAAAAGACCAGTGAGCGTGAATATGTTGCGTTGGTTTGGGGAAATATGAATGAAGATGAGGGCACAGTAGAAGGACATATTGGTCGCCACCCCAAGAACAGATTACAAAATACGGTTTATGAAGGTGACGAGGCATACAAGGGTAAACCAGCAATAACACATTATAGTGTTTTAGAGCGTTTAGGCTATGTGACTTTAGTGAGTTGTAAACTAGAAACAGGACGTACACATCAGATTCGGGTCCACATGAAGCATATTGGTCATACATTATTTAATGACGAACGCTATGGCGGTGAAAAAATCTTAAAAGGCACGACATTTACCAAATACAAACAGTTTGTAGAAAATTGTTTTAAAGTGCTGCCTAGGCAAGCCTTACATGCAAAAACACTTGGTTTTGAGCATCCCATAACTGGAAAGTGGTTGAGTTTTTCTACAGAAGTACCAGAAGATATGCAACAATGTATAGAGAAATGGCGAGGTTATGCAAAGCATCAAAGCTAATTCCCGCGAACTCAGTAATCTCTTAGTTGAAGAACGAAACTATTGATTGATCTCTATATCGTGAATTAAATTTTGTCATACTGAGCTTGTTTCTGCCTATCATATATCTGGGAATCTAAGAATCTAAATAATAGACATCCCTTATGCCACTATCAAAATAAGTTTTGATCTCTGCTTGAATCTGGCCAATTTCCATCGTATTTTTACCATGGAAAAAGAAATTTGTTTAACCTATAATGAAATACCCACTGTCGTGGGCCTTTATATGAAACTCGTATTATCACCAGCGAAATCCTTAGATTTTGAAAGTAAATTGCCTACAATTAAGACTACTGAAAGTTGTTTTTTAGCCGAAGCCGAGCGTTTAAATAAATTGTTGAAGAAGAAATCCGCAAAAAGCTTATCTAAGCTAATGCATATCTCAGACAACCTAGGGCAATTGAATTATGAACGTAATCAAGAATGGCAATTGCCTTTTACAAAAGATAATGCTAGACAAGCCTTGTACGCCTTTAGTGGTGATGTATATAGAGGTCTAGATGCCTATTCCATTGACACTGAAAAACTAGATAAGGTACAAGATACAGTTAGGATCATATCTGGGCTATATGGTATTTTAAAGCCTTTGGATTTAATTCAGCCTTATCGTTTGGAAATGGGTACCAGAATGCCAGTTGGAAAAAACAAAAACCTTTATGAATTCTGGAAGAAGAAGGTCACCCAAACATTGAATGACGAGTTAGAAGATGACGAACTGTTCTTGAATTTAGCAAGTAACGAATACTTTAAAGCTATTGATACTAAAGCCTTAAAGGTACCTGTTATTAATATTGTTTTTAAAGAGTTTAAAAATGGCGAATATAAGATGATAGCCATATTTGCGAAGTTAGCGCGTGGCTTAATGACGCGCTATATTATAGATACCGATGCTAAGACTTTGGATGATGTAAAGAGCTTTAATTATGAAGGTTATGGTTTTAGTGACAGTCTGTCTTCTGAAAAAGAATTGGTTTTTGTAAGATAGTTGTTATCTTTCAGAAGTTAACCAATCTTGTATGATTCGCTATTATTTAGTTATTGCCATTCAGGGCTATTGTTTATATCATATTTATAAAAACAGGAAACCATATTACTGGTATTTCTTGGTATTCTTCATTCCCATTGTTGGTCCTATAATTTACTTTATTACCAATATTTATAATAAAAGAGATGCTGAAAAAATTCAGAACGAAATAGTATCGATAATAAATCCAACGAAGAAGATTCGTGACTTAGAAAAGAAACTGGAATTTTCAGATACATATGCAAACAGAATTGCATTGGCAGATGCCTATGTCGATAATGGTGATATGCCAAATGCCATACATAATTATAAGCATACGTTAAACGATATAGATCAGAATGATTTGTATGCCATACAGCAATTGGTGCTATGTTATTTTCAACTTGAAGACTATGTTGGTGTTGCAGAATATGCTGAAAAGATTATCGATAAGTCTCAATTTAAAGGTTCTAAACAACAATTTTGTTATGGTTTAGCTTTGAGAGAACTGGGCCAGGTTGATAAGGCGGAAGAACAATTAAAACAAATAGATAGACCTTATTCCAATTATAATGAACGTTTAGAACTGGCTAAGTTTTATCTTGCTAATAGTAGAGTTTCTGAAGCAAAAGAACTGCTTGAAGAAATTTCTTCAGAGTCAGAGCATATGACAAAACCTAACCGACGTATCTACAAAAATACCGTCAATGAGGTAGAACGTTTATTGAAAACATTATAATGTTTTTTCACAAACATCCTTATGAACCTTTTATTCCAAAGGACACTAAAAAACTTATTGTTGGTACCCTGCCTCCTCCAAGATTTTCAACTGGGGAATTGTTAAAAAAGGATGTGAATTTCTGCTATGGAAGTTATTATAATTCCTTATGGTTGTTTATTGATAAAATCCATAATCTTGATTTGCGTTATGATAATTCATTAGAGGCCATAGAACAACGCAAACAGTTTTTAATTAGTCATAAAATAGGTGTTTGTGATATTGTAGAAAGTGCCGAGCGCGAAAAAATAGATGCTTCAGATTTAGGTATGCAAAATATAAAGTTAAGAGATATTGTTAGTTATCTCAAACAGTTTCCTAGTATCGAAACTATACTATTCACTGGTGGGAATAGTAAAAACGGCCCAGAATACTTTTTTAGAAAGCATTTAAAAGACTATGGTTTAAAATTAGAAGTAGTCAATAATGAAGTTCCGAGAATTCATCAATTTTCACTTTGCCATCCTGATCCTGCCTCAGGATCTCTCAGAACTATGAAAACGGTATCCTTAACTTCAGGTTCTGGTGCAGCAAACATTTCAATTAGTAGAATGCCATTATTCAAGCAGTTAAAGACAAAAGATCCAAGTTTTAATACGTTCGATTTTCGGGTAATGCAGTATAGAGAGTTCTTCTAAAAGCGATAGCGTACATTTACGCCAAAACCATCCCATTTAAAACTAGTATCATCAATAATCCAAAAGGTTGGTCTATAATCAAAACCTATAACAATTGGCGCACTATCAAATTGATATTCCAAACCAATTTCGCCACTCACACCAAGATTAAAATCATCTTCGATGAACGTTGATGCACCAACACCAGCATACCAATACAATTCATCCTCTAAGGACTCATAAATAAAATCGTATAGCGCATCCAAACCAAGACCGTCACCAAAAGAAACATTAGCATGAATACGACTGCCATCAAATTCAAATACACCATCAACAGCAATATTGTTTCCTGTAACCTCACCAAATCTTACACCTATTTCTTGTGCGTTTATAGTCGTAGATAATAATAGGACTAAACCTAAGACGATGATCCTCATAATTATGATTATTTAGTTTTTTAATATGTGGTAAAGCTATAAAAGCCTAGGTGTAATCCAAATAATTTTTGAATTTATATTAAAATCAACCTAGAATAATAGCTTCAACTTATGAAGAAGTTCTCGATAGTTCTGCCGAGTGCAGTCGAAGTACGATTTTTCGTATCTAAAAACCATGCGAACTGGCTTAGAACATAAATTATAAAATGCGTGTTATTTTAGGTTTCAACACCAAAATTAGCTGTACCTTGCCCCCAATTAAAAGAGGTGAGATTTGCAACGATATTCATCTTAACTAAATACGATGTATGTCATTTAAATCATTGGGCTTATCTGAGCCTCTATTAGAAGCTGTTAGTAAAAAAGGATACGAAACGCCATCACCCATTCAAGCCAAAGCGATTCCACCAATTTTAGATGGGAAAGACATCCTGGCCTCAGCACAAACAGGTACTGGTAAAACAGCTGGTTTTACATTGCCAATGCTTCATTTACTATCTAAAAACCCAGTTCAAAAGCACAGGCCAATACGCGCATTAGTCTTAACGCCTACAAGAGAATTGGCGGCTCAAGTGTATGCTAACGTCAAAGAATATAGTGAGTTTTTAGATATCAGGAGTGCGGTAATTTTCGGTGGTGTAAACCAAAAGCCACAAGTGTCAAAGTTAAGACAAGGTGTCGATGTTCTGGTGGCTACACCTGGTCGATTGATTGATTTAGAAAGCCAAGGGTTGTTATCGTTGAGGCGCGTAGAAATATTTGTTTTAGATGAAGCAGATCGTATGCTAGATATGGGTTTTCTGCGTGATATTGAACGTGTCATGAAATTAATACCTAGTAAACGACAGAATTTAATGTTCTCAGCAACATTTTCTAAGGATATTAAAAAACTGGCCTATTCTATTTTAAATAACCCAGTTCAAGTTGAAGCGACACCAGAGAATACAGCGGTGGAGATTATAGATCAGAAAGTACATCGTGTTGCTAAGAACAAAAAAACGGGCTTAATTATAAAGCTTATTTCTGATGGTGATTGGAAACAAGTATTGGTCTTTACACGCACAAAACATGGTGCCAATAGATTAACCAAGAAAATGATTAGCGCAGGTATTACTGCAGCTGCAATTCATGGTAATAAAAGCCAAGGCGCGAGAACAAAAGCTTTAGCTGGATTTAAAAATAATTCGATACGCGTGTTGGTAGCTACAGATATTGCAGCACGTGGATTAGATATTCCGTTATTGCCGCATGTGGTGAATTTTGAATTACCTAATATTTCTGAAGATTACGTTCATAGAATTGGTAGAACAGGTAGAGCAGGAGCAAGTGGGCAAGCTATTTCGTTAGTAAGTGCAGATGAGATTAGTTATTTGAGAAGTATTGAAAAGCTGATAGGTATGCCTATTGATGTTGAAATCATTGAGGGCTTTGAGCCAGACCCAAATGCATCTACAGAACCTATTAAGCCTGGACAGAATAGAAATAGAAATCAAGGACGAAATAATTCTAGTCCTAGAAATTCTGGAAACACTACCAATTCTAACCGAAACAGAAATAGAAATAAGAATCGAAGACGCAATAACGATAATAGACGGTAAGTAATGTCACCAACCTTAAAAGCTAAAATCATAGAAGTTTGTGATAAGAAAATTGCTCAGAAAAGCACTAATGTTGGTATTTCTTTCTATGCCTTTTTTAAAAACAAGAACGATAATCCAAAATTACTAATGGAGGCTGCAACTTGGTGGATACAAACCCATCAATTAGATCATTTTGAAAAGGCGGTTAAGATTAAGACAATGGTTAAAACTTCAAAATAGTAACCTCGAGCGGAGTCGAGAGGTTTTAATGAGGTCTCGACTCCGTTCGACCAGACAGAAACAACGATGTCCAAACAACCCAACAACCCACTACATGGCGTGAAACTAGAACAGATCATCACTGAACTACAAGCCCATTATGGTTGGGAATATATGGGTTATCAGATTAATATTCGTTGTTTTACACACGACCCTTCCGTAAAATCTAGCTTAAAATTTTTAAGACGTACACCTTGGGCACGAACTAAGGTTGAAAACATGTACTTAAACATGATAAAGAAAAGACCTTAAATCTTCGGTAATATCTTGTTTTTCTTTTTATCCAAGTAATGTCGTAAGACACCTCCTTTTACATTATTGACGTCAAACTCAACAATAAAGGCATTTTCGTCTATCCTGTCAATAATTCGATGCATTTTTTTTATATCAATTCGGTTGATGATGGTATGAATAATATCAAAATCTTCCTGTTCACCTTGGCTTCCAAAACCTTTAGAGCCTTTATAAGTCGTTAAACCGGCTCCTAACTCTTTCATAATGGTCACTTTAATCTCCAAATATTTTTTTGAAACTATTGTTACTCCAATAAAATCTTCAAACCCTTCGATGGTGAGATCCGTAACCTTTGCGGTAACGATATAAGTGAGAATAGAATAGAGCGCAACTTCGATAGAAATGACATAAGCTGTAATGCTAAATAGTATAATGTTGAACAATAGAATCACTTGACCAATGCTAAAACCGAATTTATCATTTAAGTAAACCCCTAAAATTTCGGAGCCATCTAGCACGGAACCATTTCGTATTGAAATACCAATACCGGCACCTAAAAACAAACCGCCAAAAATTGAAATTAATAATTTATCATCTGTTATGGTTCCAAAGTTTTCAAAGTGAATAAAGAGTGCCAAACCTAAAATACTTGCTATGGACTTCACAACGATGCGTTTGGAAACCGTATAATAACCAAGAATTAAAAACGGAATACTAAATACAACAAGAAGTATGGAGATATTAATGTCTACAAGTCTGCTTACCAATAGAGCAATACCTGTAACTCCTCCATCTAAAAAACCGTTAGGTAATAGAAATGCTTTTAGTCCAATACTAGCAAGTACGATACCTAAAGCAATTTGTCCGTATTCTGATATGAGCTTGAGTGTTTTTGAGTTTTTCAAGAGTTAGTTTTGTTTGTTGAAAAGTTACAAAACCAAAATTGTTTTTGAATGATTAAGTTATAAAAAAAATCCTTTCGAATTTTATGATGGATCCTTATTGTTAGTTATGTCGCTTATGTGTTCTTTTAAACCCTAAATAGCCAGCAATAATAGCAATTAAAAGCACGATACCATTAATCATCCAAGAAACCCATTTGAATTCTCTCTCGAATAATGACGTGTAACTTGGCCCGGGAAGTTCGGTCTGTATACAAATATTAATTGTATTTTGTTTAGAGTTAGAATTGACAAATTTGAAGTTTAATTGATACTCTGCATTAGCTTCAGTAAAAAAGCTATCGTCTTTGAAAATTTCTATGGGTTTGTTGTTATGTAAAATCTCAAAATTGGTTTGTATGGGTTGCAAAGAATCTATGTTGTCATAAGATCTAGGGTGCTCTAAACTATAACCTATGGTGTAGTAAGACTCAAAGTCTGTAGTGAAGGTCTCTGAAATGTTTAGTTCCTTTTCAAAAGGAAACCCTTCACAAAAAGCTATTACACTTCTGTCTGTTTTATCTGGGAACAAGTTAATAGCCATTTTAATGGCTAATAAGCCTAATGCTATAGTAATTATTTTTAAAACGGTTTTTGTCATTTGGTTGGTTCTAGCTGTGCTTCTTATTAAGGTCTATGGTTTTCCATAAGATTAAAACTCCAACTAATAGTATAATCAAACCTCCAATTAAAAAAGACATTCCATACCCTTTAGCAAATATTCCGCAAAAATAATTCAGGTATCTATTTATAATTCCTGATGAGTAAAATCCGGTTGCATAAATTCCTATAGTCAGAATTAGAACTATTATTGAATTTATAATTCCAAATGTGTTTTTCCAGTTTACTAAACTAACAATTATAATACCGATTAGTATAGATGCAAAAGTCCAGTATAATTGATTAAGAAAAAATTCTCCCATTCTTATGTCGGTCAAAGAAGCAAATGTTTTTATATCATCATTGAGAAGCGCATCAAATTTGTCTCCATGATATGTAACGTATTGTCGGTCAATTCCACTTATAATAAAAATTAGAGCGAAACATTCTAATAAAATGAGCTTGAGGTTAAATTGATTTATCATTTGTGACATTATACAAGAGGTGTTAATGTATAATTTCTTTGTGTGTTTGAGCAACTAAATTAGTAAATACAAACCGAATAGAAAATTCGCAAGGACTTTGGTAAGCAGGTAATAACAAGCAACTCTTATCCTGTTTATATTTCTAGATAACCAATATTCGTGCTTGTGTTATCTGTTCTTAAAATTACAAAACCCTAAGCACAATTTTATGCGTAACCTTACGTATATTTTAATAAAAAAATCCCCTAGAATTTCTAGAGGATTTGGAAGTGTTTGGATTACTTCTTAACGTCTTCGCTGCTTACGCTTTTTGCCACGATGCTTTTTCTCTGCTTTTTCCATGAAGGCTTCGTATTCTGCCATATCAATAGTGCCATTACCATCGGCATCCATTTCTGCAAAACGCTTTTGCAAACGTTCCTTTTTTGTGATTTCTTTTCTAGACTTAAACTCTTCGAAAGATAAAGCACCATCAGTATCTTGATCTAGAGCCTTAAAGCGCTCGTCAATGACTTCTGCTTTTATTTCTTCTCTTTGCTTTTTGTCCTTAAATTCATCTAATGATAGTGAGCCATCAGCATTTGTATCCAACTTCTGAAATAGTTTTTCTGGATTAGCTCTTTTCTTTCCCTTTCTTTCTTGTGCGCTTACAAATGATATGGAGCACAGTGCCACTGCAAGTAGGCTAAATTTTAATGTTTTTGAAATCATAATTTTATATTTTTTTATTCGCCATAGCTAAAGCTATTTGAAAGCATAGACGAATGGATTAATGAACACTAGTAGGACTCTAGAATTTAAAAAAGGTTTAAAAGATCTCTTTTAAAATGTCATTGTCTTCTTCGTCATCTTTTATTTCAACATTTTCGATAAGGTTTTTAGGCAGGTTATCTTTAGATGTGAATCTTAAAGGAAATGGTACCAAACAAGCCAAAAAAATCATAACTATTAAAGCCAGTAATCTGAACTTTTTTTTAATCTTCATATGTATAATAGCTTATGGCATCTCCAGAATTTGAGATGCTATTAATAATAGGTTGTGGTATAGCCATAAAGGCTATCTAAAGCTATTATACGATGTCGCTATAAAGCGTTTGATGCGTGCAGAATGTATAGAGCTTGGTCTGCAATTGTGCTGTTCTAAGCTCAAGAGTTTTGTGCGTATAGGTTTTGAAGTAGGACAAATCATGCAAATTTTGAATAGTTAGAAGCATTGTAAATGAATGCTCTGAAAACATGTTGTCTAAAACAACAGTCCCTTTATTTATAGCCTTAAATAAAATGGAACGACTAAAATCTTGGGCAGTACCCTTTACAACCAAAGTCGTTTTTGTGGCCTCAACAGGTAATTGATTTGCAAAGCCAGAAAATGAAACCAAACTCAGTAGGAGTGTTAGTCCAAAAAATAAAAAGTTGGTATTTTTTGCGATTTTCATATTCAAAGATAACAAATGTCTACTTATGGCTTAATTTGCCGCAAGCCTTCGTAAACTATAATACTTACTGCATTAGCAAGATTTAGACTTCTAATATGCTCACTAAACATGGGTATTTTGAATAGATTTTCCAGATGTTTTTCTGTTAAAGCCTTAGGTAATCCAACAGATTCTTTTCCAAATACTAAGAACATATCATTGGAAAAATCAATATCCCAATATGATTGTTGGCCATGACTAGAAAGGAAGATCATCTTTGCATCTTTATTATTTTTAAAGAAATCATCAATAGACTCGTAATGGATAACGTCTAGGTGTTGCCAATAATCAAGACCTGCGCGTTTTAGGCGTTTATCGTCTATTTCGAAACCAAAAGGTTTTACTAAGTGTAATCGCGAGCCTGTAGCTAAAGCTAGTCGGCCTATATTGCCTGTGTTGTTTGGAATCTCGGGTTCTATGAGTACGATGTTTAGTGGCATAATTACTTCCATTTTGTCATCCTGAACTTGTTTCAGGATCTCACTTTCTGATTTTTAATAATGATTAATCTCACTAATAAAACAAATGGAAAGCCGTGTAAAAGCACATCAAAATAGTCTTTAACTGTCATTCCATGTCCTCCTCCAACTAACCATTTCACTTTGCCTACAATATGCGGTTCTGGAAAAAAGGGCGCTAATCCTAAAGTTAAGCATAATAGAATTATAATACGCCAGTCATTTAAAAGTTTCATCTTATAAAATTGTATTTATAAACTCATCAGTAGCGTTAACCCCATTTTTGGTAAGATGTTTTATAAAAGCACTACCTATTATTGCACCTTTTGCATAAGTTGTAGCTTGTGTAAAAGTTTCATTATTGGAAATTCCAAATCCAACAATTTGTGGATTTTTAAGATTCATGTCGGCTATACGTTCGAAGTATTCGGTTTGTGTATTTCCAAAGCCCACTTTAGCACCTGTTGTGCTCGCAGAACTTACCATGTAAATAAATCCATCTGAAACTGAGTCAATGAAATGAATACGCTTATCAGAGGTTTGTGGTGTAATTAAAAAGACATTGATTAAACCATACTTTTCAAAGGTTGCTTTATATTCTGAGTGATAGACATCAACTGGTAAATCAGGAATAATTAGCCCATCAATACCAATGGCTTGACACTTTTCGCAAAAGGCCTCTATACCATATTGCAACATTGGATTAAAGTATCCCATGATAATCAAAGGAATGGATACGGATTGACGAATATCCTTAAGTTGTTCAAACAATAATTCGCTTGTCATTCCATTTTTAAGTGCTGCTGTAGAACTTGCTTGTATGGTTGGCCCATCTGCTAAGGGATCACTAAAAGGCAACCCTATTTCAATCATATCAACACCGCTTGTTTCAAGATTTTGAATAATAGTAGCTGTGTCATCTACATTGGGATAACCTGCCGTGAAGTATATGGAAAGCAATTTTTTGTCTTCCTGTAGTTTTTGATTTATTCTGTTCATGTTCACTTCCCATGAAAGTGGGAATTTTTTTAATTAAACTTATATTTTTTCGTCACCCTGAACTTGTTTCAGGGTCGCATAGTTTTCTCCTCTTGTGCGATGCTGAAACGACACTTCGACAAGCTCAGTGTGACAGTTCAGTATGACCTTGTTACAACTTAAAATAATCAATATAATTCTGTAAATCTTTATCTCCACGACCAGATAAGCTAATCACAACGATATCATCTGGGTGAAACGTTTTATGTTCAAAAATGGCAAGCGCATGGCTCGTTTCTATAGCAGGAATGATACCTTCTAGTTGTGCTAACTCCAAACCAGCTGTCATCGCTTCATCATCCGTAGCCGAATAGAATTCACCACGACCAGATTTATATAAATGTGAATGTAATGGTCCAACTCCTGGATAATCCAATCCAGCAGATATAGAATAAGGCTCTGTGATTTGACCATCAGGTGTTTGCATTAATAGTGTTTTACAACCATGAATAATACCTTCTTTTCCCAATGCGGAAGTTGCGGCACTTTCACCAGAATGAATGCCTTTACCTGCAGCTTCAACAGCGATAATACCAACATGTTCCTTATCTAAAAAGTGATAGTAGGTTCCGGCTGCGTTGCTACCGCCTCCAATACAAGCCACAACATAATCCGGATCTTCTTTACCTTCTTTTTCCTTTAATTGCCATTTGATTTCTTCTGAGATTACAGATTGAAATTTAGTCACCATATCAGGATAAGGATGAGGTCCAATTGCAGAACCAATAATGTAATGCGTATCTACAGGATTATTAATCCAGTCTCTAATAGCCTCATTAGTAGCGTCTTTAAGTGTACGACTGCCAGATAAAGCGGGAATGACTTTAGCTCCTAGCATTTTCATGCGTGCTACATTTGGCGCTTGCCTTGCGATATCAATTTCACCCATATACACAATACATTCTATACCCATTAGCGCGCAAACTGTCGCAGTTGCCACACCATGTTGGCCTGCACCAGTTTCAGCAATAATTCTGTTTTTACCCAAACGTTTTGCCATTAGGATTTGCCCAATCGTATTATTGACTTTATGAGCACCAGTATGGTTCAGGTCTTCTCGCTTCAGGTAAACCTTAGTATTGTATTTTTCTGAAAGACGCTTTGCGAAATAGAGAGGAGAGGGTCGACCAACATAATCTTTTAGTAATTGATGAAACTCTTCCTGAAATGAAGGTTCAGCCATTATTTTTAGATAGTTCTGACGGAGCTCTTCAACATTTGGATAGAGCATCTCTGGGATAAATGCGCCTCCAAATGCCCCGTAATAGCCTTTGTTGTTAATGTTGTAACTCATGTTTTAAGTATTTATGTCATGTCGAGTGAAATTCTAACAAGAATTTTGTATCAAGACCTAATGCTTCTCAATACAATTTTTTCATACTTCAAAAATCACTCGAAGTGACATGTTTTTTAAATTTTTCTAATTCTTCAATATGTTTTAATCCAGGTTCAATTTCAAATTTGCTGTTAACGTCAATGGCGTAACAATATTTTGATGCTAGACTCTTTTTAAACGCTTTAATTTTTTCTATCTCATTCAACCCAATACCTCCACTTAAAAAGTATGGCTTGGTAGATGGATAATCTTTAAGAACATTCCAATTAAAGGTATACCCATTTCCTCCTGGCAATTTTCCTTTGGTGTCAAATAAGAAATAATCGCAAACATCTTCATAGTTACTTAACACAGAAAAATCAAATTCATCTTTTATAGAAAAAACTTTAATGATTTCTTTATTAGTGGATTTTAATAGCCTGCAAATCTCAGGTGATTCATAACCATGCAATTGAATAGCATCAAGTTTATATTTTTCGATTTTAGCTACAATAACTTCTACTTTTTCATCAACAAAAACTCCTGCTTTTTTTATAGTCTTTGACATCTTTGGGATTGTGTCCTCAAAATGTCGCTGGGAATTTTCATAAAATATAAAGCCAAGATAATCTGGTTGCAATTGTGCAACTTCAGCGGTATTGGATTTCATGCCACAGATTTTTAGTTTCATGACTCTAAAGTGTTTATGAATTCTGTTGCACTCACTCCTGGATTATCTGTCTTCATGAAGTTTTCGCCAATTAAAAAGCCTTTGTAACCATAGGCTTGCAATGCTCTAATGGCTTCAACTGAACTAATACCGCTTTCGGAGACTTTTACAAAATCATTAGGTATAATCTGACTGAGTTGTTTTGAAGTTTCTAAACTGACTTCAAAAGTCTTTAGATTTCTATTGTTAACGCCGAGCATATCTAATGACGGCATAATAGATTTTTGTAATTCTTCTTCGTTATGTATTTCTAGCAAGACATCTAGGCTAAGACTTTTTGCTAGTTCTGAAAATTGTTTAATCTCTTCTCTTGTCAATATTGCTCCAATCAAAAGAATAACATCGGCTCCATAGGCCTTAGCTTCTATGATTTGATAGGTATCAATTATAAATTCTTTTCTCAGGAGTGGAAGATTACAACTCGCACGCGCCAGCAACAAATCGTCTAGCGAACCACCAAAATACTTTCCATCCGTTAACACGGACATACCACAAACTGCAGCTTCTTCATAACCAATCGCTACATCTTGAACATTCAAACTTTGATTAATAACAGATTTTGATGGAGAACGTCTTTTATGCTCAGCTATTATTCCTGAGGTACTTGCTTTTAATTTCTGGACAAGCGAGTTTGTTTTGCGCTCAAAGAGTATTGAAGCTTCCAATTGATGAATTGGAATCAGAGATTTACGTAAATCGACTTCTTTACGTTTATCAATTACTATTTTGTCTAATATATTCATACTTATTTCCTGCGAAGGCAGGAATCTATTTTAAATTTATAGCTTCTATTCATTTTGCCTTGATGCAAAACGAACCAAAAAATCACAATCAAAATTAGGAAATTGCTAAAGCACCTTTCACTTTTAGAACTTCGTGCTTAAGGCTGCGCCTCGCATCTTCGTTCTTTCGTTCATTATTTCTGAATTTTGATGATTCCGACTTTGTCGGAAATCAGGACTTTTATATTTACTTTATTTTGTTTTTAATTCCAATTGTTAATCATTCTTCCTAACTCCTGCTCAACTCAATTAGTTTGTCTAAACTCGCTTTTGCTTTACCATTTAATAGTGATGCTTTAGCTAATTCAAACCCTTCCATATGCGAAATCTGTTTTACAGTAGCTATGGCCAACCCTGCATTGGCACAAACCACGTTGTTATGTGCTTCAGTGCCATTACCATTAATGATCTTGGTAAATAATTCTGCAGCTTGCGGTACTGTATTCCCTCCAAAAATTTCGGTTTGCTCTACTTTATTCAACCCTAAATCTTCAGGTCCGAAAAGAGCTTCAGAATTATTAGAGATCACTTTTGTTTTACCTGTCAAAGAGATTTCATCATAACCATCTAAAGCATGAACGACCGCATAGTTTTTTTCAGATTCTTGATATAGGTAGCCATAAAGTCTCAGTAACTCTAAATTAAATACGCCAACCATTTGATTTTTCGGAAAGGCCGGATTTACCATTGGTCCTAGCATATTGAAGAATGTTTTTACACCTAGTTCTTTTCGAATTGGCGCTACATTTTTCATGGCAGGATGAAATAGAGGTGCATGCAAAACACAAATTCCCGCTTCATCCATACTGCGTTTTAAGAAGCCAATATCATTCGTAAATTTTATTCCTAAATGCTCCATGACATTTGAAGAACCGCACGCTGAAGAGACACCGTAATTGCCATGCTTTGTTACATGGACTCCAGCTCCGGCAGTTACAAATGATGACAAGGTTGAAATGTTAAATGTATCCTTTCCATCTCCTCCTGTACCACATAAATCAATGCTATTATAGTCTTCTAAATTTACTGGAATACATAATTCTAAAAGCGCATCTCTAAATCCGCGAAGCTCGTCTATAGTAATACTGCGCATCATGTATACCGTCAGGAATGAAGCTATTTGACTTTGGTTATATTTTCCGTTGGAAATATTCACCAAAACGTTTTTCGCTTCCTCACTTGAGATACTTTCTTGATTAATAAGTCTATTTAATAGTGCTTTCATATTTGTCATTCCTGTGCAGTTAGGAATCTATTTTAAATTTATCGCTTCTGTTCAAATTCCCTCTTTTTAGTCAATTGTCAATTACTAACTATTCACCCAATTCTCCAATATTTTTTTTCCATCCGGTGTTAGCACGGATTCAGGATGATATTGAACGCCTTTAACATCATAAATCTTATGTCTTAGAGACATGATCTGTCCATTATTGTCGAAAGATGTTGCTTCAAGACTATCAGGTAAATTAGTGTTAACCACCCAAGAATGATATCGACCTACTTCAAATGTTTTATCCAGTCCTTTAAACAATGTTTCATCGTCAACAGAAAGTGTAATATTAGTAGCAACACCATGGTAAACCTTATCCAAATTTTCTAAAGAACCGCCAAAAACTTCACCTATGGCTTGTTGTCCTAAACAAACCCCTAAAATACTTTTAGTAGGAGCATATACAGCAATAATTTCTTTAAGTAAACCGGCTTCATCAGGTATTCCTGGACCTGGTGATAAGACTATTTTGTCAAATGCATCAACTTCTTCGATGGTCAATTTGTCATTTCTTTTAACCGTCACATCACAATCTAAATCCTCTAAATAATGAACCAGATTATATGTAAAACTGTCGTAATTATCTATGACTAGTATTTTTTTCATAAGCCTTTCCCTAGCCCTTTCCAGAGGAAAGGGAATTTGTTTTTTGAATTAATAGTATTTGTTCTCAACTTTATGATTCTAACTGTATTTTTCACTCATCACTCATCACTCATCACTCATCACTCATCACTCATCACTCATCATTCATCACTCTTAAATATCTTTAGCTTGTTCAATAGCGTTAGTTAAAGCACCAAGCTTATTATATACTTCTTGTAATTCGCTTTCAGGATTAGATTTAGCAACCAAACCTGCACCAGCCTGCCAGAAGAGTTTATGATTTTTGCTTAAAAATGTTCTAATCATTATGGCATGATTAAAATTGCCTTCAAAATCCATAAAACCAATTGCGCCTCCATAATAAGCTCTACTTGTTTTTTCGTACTTTTCTATGAGTTGCATAGCCATATGTTTTGGCGCACCACTTAAAGTACCTGCAGGAAAGGTGTCTGCAACCACTTGCATGGTATCGGTTCCTTTATGCTTTAGCCCAGTTACTTTACTTACTAAGTGAATAACATGCGAAAAGAATTGGACTTCCCTATAGTTTTCGACAGTAACATCGTGACCATGTCTACTTAAATCATTTCGAGCTAAATCTACTAACATTACATGTTCACTATTCTCCTTGTCATCTTCAATAAGTTGTTCCGCAAGTTCAGCATCTTTAAGATCATTTCCTGTGCGTTTAAACGTACCGGCAATTGGATGTATCTCGGCTTTACCGTCACTTACTATCAATTGTGCCTCTGGTGAGCTGCCAAATATTTTAAAATTCCCATAATCAAAATAGAATAGGTAGGGAGATGGATTAATACTTCTTAAAGCACGATATACGTTGAATTCATCGCCACTAAATTGTTGTGAAAATCGTTTTGAAAGTACGAGTTGAAATACATCTCCTCTTGCACAATGCTTTTTCGCTAGTTCTACCTGTTGTTTATATGCTTCGTCCGAAAGATTTGACTCAATACCACCTTTGGTATTGAAATCATATGACGCATATTGTCGCGTTTGAATTAATTGAAGGATGTCATTAATATTATTTTCTGTATCAAAACAATGTGCGAAAATGTATGCTTCGTTTTTAAAGTGATTAATGGCGATGATGTTTTGATATACAGCATAATAAATGTCCGGAATATCAATGGAGTCTTCTTTTTTTGATATGTCAATATCTTCAAAATACTTTACAGCGTCATATGAGGTATATCCAAAAATCCCATTATTTATAAATTTAAATTTTTTCTTGGAGTCTACTTTGAATCGTTGTGTGAATTTGTGTATTTCTTCTACGACACCAACAGTATCTGTAAAGTTATGCTTTGAGCTGCCGTCTGGATATATTTGATAAATATTACCATCTTTAACTTTTATTGAAGCAATAGGATTACAACATATATACGAAAAGCTATTGTCATTAGCATGGTAATCACTACTCTCTAACAATATACTATTGGGGAACTTATCCCTTATTTTAAGATAAATACTTACAGGTGTAATAGTATCTGCGAGTATCTTTTTATAATGCGTATATAGGCTAAATGTTTTCATCAATTTTAATTAAAAAAAGGCTTGTCGTGAATGACAAGCCTTTTCTATATTTTTTATACCAAGGGTTATTTCACGAACATAAGTTTGAGAATTTCCACCACCAGATATGATTTGTTGTTATTTTCATTTGAATGTCAAATATAGAAATGATAATTTGTAATTTCAAGCGAATGAATTAATTTTTTGTTAATTATTTAATGTTCAGTGAATGGATTAATAACTTTATGCCATGAAGCAAATAATACTTTTATGCTTATTTGTTGTTTTTTCTTGCAAAGAAGAATCAAAAAATGCTGCTGAAGTTAAGGCCAATACGGCTGTTCCAGAAAAAAAAGAAACGGCTATTGATGTCTCGCAAATAGATCTTGAAATTTATGATTATGACGGCTTAGAGCCATTAATAAATAAAAAGGATGATAAAATCCACGTTGTAAATTTTTGGGCAACATGGTGTGCACCTTGTGTTAAGGAATTACCTTATTTTGAAAAATTAAATCAAGAATATAAAGATGAAAATGTTGAAGTGCTCTTGGTGAGCTTAGATTTTCCAAGAAACTATGAAACGAAGTTAAAACTGTTTATGAAAAAACATAATCTACAATCTAAGGTTATCGCCTTTGATGATGTTGATCAAAATAGATGGATACCTGCAATTAATGAAAAATGGTCAGGCGCATTACCGGCAACAATAATCTACAATAATAATAAGCGACAATTCTATGAGAGGTCGTTTACCCAAGAAGAATTAGAAATCGAATTAAAACAATTTTTAAATTAATAGACTTATGAATTTTACTAAAAAAAATCACGAACACTTAAACCGTAGAAGTGTGGTGAGTAAAACTTTAAAATTACTTGCAGTATTAGTGTTGGCAGTAACACTGTCTGCTTTTACAATTAATATTGATGGCGATGGTTATAAAATCGGTGATATCGCTACAGATTTTAGCTTGGAAAATATTGATGGAAGTATGGTTTCGTTAACTGATTATAATGACGCGAAAGGCTTTATTGTAATCTTTACTTGTAATACATGTCCTTATGCTGTTGCCTACGAAGATAGAATCGAGGCATTAAATAAAAAATATGCCGATGCTGGTTACCCTGTAGTTGCGATTATGCCGAATAATACGGATATAAAACCAGGAGATAACATGGAGGCTATGAAAGCAAGAGCAAAAGCTAAAGGGTTTACCTTTGCTTACTTAATGGATAAGGGACAAAAGATTTATCCACAGTATGGAGCAACAAAGACACCACACGTTTATATATTAGAAAAAACCAAAAAAGGAAATATTGTAAAGTATATAGGGGCCATTGACGATAATTATAAGGATGCTAAAGCAGTAACAACTAAATATGTTGAAGATGCCGTAAATGCCTTGTTAAACAAACAGGACATTGAGATAAAAGAGACAAGAGCAATTGGTTGCTCCATTAAAGTCTAAGTATTACCTAAAAGTTAAATTTTGAATCCGGAGTGTAACACTTCGGATTTTTTTACGTCTATATCATAAGGAAATGTTAATTTTGTTCAATAAAAATGTTAGAAATAGTGGATTTATCGCAACATGATTGGACAGAACAGCTTAATGAAGACAATAATGCCGTTGTCTTGGATGTTAGAACAGAAGAAGAAATAGGGTTGGGTATGATACCTAATTCTATTCATATTGATATATATAAAGGGCAGGGTTTTATCGATGCGATAGAACAATTAGATAAAGCCAAGAATTATTATGTGTATTGTAAGGCTGGTGGACGCAGTGCTCAAGCTTGTGCAATAATGAACCAATTAGGATTTAAAACCACCTATAACCTCAAAGGAGGTTTTAGCGAATGGCAAGGTGAGGTAGCCAACAAATAAATTAAAAATTATTCCGTCGTCGCGGAACATTATAAGATGAAAAAAAATTTTACCATCTGTTGTCTTTTATTAGCAATGAGTTTCAGCACAAGTTGCTTAGACAGTAAAGAAGTTAGTGCAGATGTAAAACTAGTCACTGCTGAAGAAATGAAATCCATCTTAGAAATGGAGGATGTACAATTGGTCGATGTCCGCACACCAGAAGAACATGACCAAGAGCATATTGTGAACTCACAAAATATCGATTTTACGTCTCCTACCTTTGATGACGATATTTCTAAGTTGGACAAGGCAAAACCAGTGATCCTATATTGTAAGGGAGGTAATAGAAGTGCAAAATGTGCGCGAAAATTAAAAGAAGCAGGTTTTAAAAAAATATATGATTTGGAAGGAGGCATTTCTAAATGGAAACATTCCGATAAGTTAAATATCGAAGTAAAATCTTAAACATTCAAACCGAGTTATCTGCTCGGTTTTTTTTATGCTGTATGGTTAGCTGATTATTTCATAAGGTTTTTATAAATTAGACGACTCTTAAGAAATAATAAAAGCGCAACGGTTACATTTGCGTTTTAACAACAAGTATATGGCACTTAAAAAAGGACTACTCTACTGCTTTTTAACTATTTGTTTTTTATTCAATTTACATTCCCAGATTCTAGAACCAGTTAAATGGGAATCAACTGTTGAGAAAATTTCAGACACTGAATTTAAGTTAGTCTTTAAAGCCAAAATAGAAAAAGGTTGGTACATATATTCGCAACACCCGATGAGTGAGGATAGTTTTGCTCCAACTACTTATTTTGAATATAAAGATCAGGATAATAATTACAAACTAGAGGGAGATACTTCCGAACCAAAGGTAGAACCAGTTTTTGATGAGATTTTTGAAGAAAACGTTGTGAAATTTAAGGGTGAAGCTGTATTCTACCAAAGAATCAGTCTAATAAATAGGACATTAAATCAGGTTGAGGTTTTTGTGTCATATCAAACATGTGATAGTTCAAAATGTATTCCTGGTGATTATACTTTTAACCTTTCATTAGATGGTTCTATAGTAGAAAAGAAAGAAGTCATTATTGATGAACGCAGTAAAAGGCTTTCAGAAGCCTTGGATCTTAATGTTTCAGGTTGGGACAAGTACGAAGAACAAAATGTAGAGGAGAAAAGCAATCTAACTATTTTCTTTTTGGGCTTTTTAGGAGGTTTAATAGCATTACTTACGCCTTGTGTGTTTCCTATGATTCCCCTTACTGTTTCATTCTTTACAAAGAGCGCCAGTGATCCCAAAAAAGGATTATTTAATTCTATCTTATACGGTTTCTTCATCTTTTTGATTTATGCTTTATTAAGTATTCCTTTTCATTTATTAGATTCATTAGATCCAGGAATCCTAAATAATATATCTACTAACGTAACGCTAAATGTGATATTCTTTGTGATTTTTATTGCTTTTGCATTTTCGTTCTTTGGCTATTATGAATTAACCTTACCTCAGTCTTGGAGTGCTGCAATGGACAGTAAAGCTAATAAGATAGGTGGTTTTATAGGTGTTTTTTTTATGGCTTTGACATTGGCAATTGTATCATTTTCTTGTACAGGTCCAATATTAGGTACTTTACTAGGTAGCTCGTTAACAGCCGATGGCGGAGCAACACAGTTAACAATGGGAATGAGTGGTTTTGGCTTGGCATTGGCACTTCCTTTTACCTTGTTTGCCATGTTTCCAAAATGGTTAAACTCACTGCCTAAATCTGGTGGATGGTTAAATACGGTTAAAGTAGTTTTAGGTTTCATTGAATTGGCATTAGCGCTTAAATTCTTGTCTAATGCGGACTTGGTGGAGCATTGGGGACTTTTAAAAAGAGAAGTGTTTATAGGTCTTTGGGTCATCATAGGAATAGGTTTGGTACTTTATCTTTTTGGAAAAATAAAGTTTCCACATGATAGTCTGCTTCAAAAATTAAGTAAAGGAAGAATTACTACAGGCATTTTAGTCATTGCATTTGTCATCTACTTAATACCAGGTCTCACAAATACAAAATACGCCAACTTAAAACTACTAAGTGGTTTTCCACCTCCGATGTTTTATAGCCTATATGAAAAGACATCAGAATGTCCATTAGATCTTAATTGTCATAAGGATTTCGAACAAGGCGTCGCAGCTGCAAAAGCAGAAAATAAGCCAATTTTGTTAGACTTTACAGGCTGGGCATGTGTGAATTGCAGAAAAATGGAAGAGCAGGTGTGGAGTACATCAGATGTATATGATATGTTACAGGACAATTATGTGATTATTTCACTTTATGTCGATGATAAAAAAGAGTTGCCAGAGGGTGAACAATTTCAATATTTGAGATCTAATGGCACAGTTAAAGACATTGAGACCATAGGTGATAAATGGGCAACATTGCAAACTATAAATTTTAAAAATAATTCTCAGCCATACTATGTTCTATTAGATCATAATATGGAGCTTTTAAATATAACAAATGCTTATGAACCTAATGCTGAGACTTATTTGGAGTGGTTAAAAATGGGATTAGAGAATTTTAGGAAGTAGATTAGGCTTCAAAATAGACCTCTTCAAAAGGAATTCTAAAGCGTGGGCCGTAAATGCCCTTATTGGCTCGGATACCACAGCCAACGACCATATTTATTTCTGCTCCTCTTGGAAGCTTTAAAATTTGTTTTACCCTAAGTGTATCACTACCTTCCATAGGGCAAGTATCATAACCAATTGCCGCCATACTGGTCATAAAATTCTGTGCGGCCAAACCAGCACTTTTATGAGCTACGATGCGCATATCACTTAATCGCGTTTGTCTATAAATGGGTTTAAACAAACCAATAATTTGAAAGATAAAGTATTTTATGTAGCCCAATATTCCTAAAAAGTCTGTATAAATAGTAGGAATTAGTTTTTTGTAGTAATTAATGGCCATTTTTTTACGTTTTAAATCACGTTCACTAAGACCTTCCTTATTGTAGACTTTATTTAGGAATTCAACATTCGCTTTAGCCCGTTTACGCCACAAATCTTTACGGGTAACTACAACAACTAATTGCTGTGCCGTCTTTGCAGCACTTTGATTAAAACAAGCTTCTGCCAGTCGTTTTAATTTATCCTTGTTAGTAACATGGTAAAATTCCCAAAGTTGCAGGTTGCTGCTTGTTGGAGCCAGGGAAGCATTGACTAAGCATTGCTTTACTTTTTCGGAATCTATTGGGTCGT
Source organism: Winogradskyella flava (assembly GCF_014243395.1). Lineage (GTDB taxonomy): Bacteria > Bacteroidota > Bacteroidia > Flavobacteriales > Flavobacteriaceae > Winogradskyella > Winogradskyella flava. Next base: position 1,589,467 of record NZ_JACLCP010000001.1, read on the forward strand.
CTGTGTAGACTCTAGTAGAGCGTCTGTGTGCAATAGCTTCGGAAACCGTTTTTTCCATTTTTTGTAAAAATTATGTAAAGATTTGATGATATATTTTATCTCCAATCCAGTATCCAAAGCCTAAAACGAATGGATAACCAATAAATAGCCAGAGATAGTCAATAATCGAAAGTTTATTGAATCCTAAACTTCCATCATTGGAAAGTAATGAAATAAAGTCATACCAAGATTTAATCCCTAATTTAATGACTAAGCCATTTGCTAAAATGGCAATTAATAAAATGGTAATCCCTACGATATAGATTTTAAGCATTTTTTAATTTATCTGAATGCAATTTTCGCAACTTCGCCAACTTTGGGTCAATCACAAAATTACAATAACCATAATCAGGATTGTTCTTATAAAAATCTTGATGTTCCTTTTCTGCCTCATACAAGGTAACAGCCTCAGAAACTTCAGTAACTATTGGGTTTTTGTAGTACTTAGCTAGTTCTCTTATCACGACTTCTGCAATTCCCTTTTGGTTTTCGTCATTATAAAAAATTACCGAACGATATTGAGTACCGCGATCTGCACCTTGTCTGTTAAGAGTAGTAGGATCGTGTGTAGTCATAAAAATGACAAGAATATCCTCGTAAGAAATTACACTAGGATCAAAAGTAACTTGAACAACTTCGGCATGCCCTGTTAAACCAGAGCATATTTCTCTGTATGTTGGTCTTCCTGGTACATTTCCACCAGAATAACCAGAAACAACTTTTCTTACACCATTTATTTCTTGAAATACTGCTTCTGTGCACCAAAAGCAGCCGCCACCAACCGTAGCGATTTGTAAATTTTTAGAAGTCATTAGGCGTTCTCGGTATCTAAAGTCATGGATTCTGAATTAATACAATAGCGCAGTCCACTTGGCTCAGGTCCATCAGGGAAAATATGTCCCAAATGTGCATTACAAGTATTACACATTACTTCCACACGCACCATACCAAAAGAAGAGTCTTTTTCGTACTTAATGGCATTTTCCTTAATAGGCTGTGTGAAGCTTGGCCAACCTGTACCAGAACTAAATTTAATTGTAGAATCAAATAAAGGTGTGTCGCAACAGACACAATTGTATTTACCTTCATCATAGATGCTGCAAAGTGCACCGCTATGTGCGCGTTCTGTACCCTTTTGTCTTGTAATTCTGAATTGTTCTGGAGTTAATTGAGCCCTCCATTCTTCTTCTGTTTTTTCAACGCGTCTATCTGGCGTTGGATTTCCGTTTACGGAAAAGTTGATAACATCTTTCCAAGTTAGCATACTTTGTTTTCCTTTCTTTGTGTAAGTTAATAATGTATTAATTAGGTCAGAAACAACCTCATTGTTGAAATAAGAAATTTAATCTCGATTGAAGTTGTTTGGTTTCTTTTCTAATTAATAAATATGCTTTTGAATATAACTATAAAGATAGTCGAAAAAAAGACCAAAAACTTTCAAATTTTTGGTCTTTTAAAATAATTTCGAGATTAGATTTAACTTAATGTAAAATATGTAGTAGCAACTGCAATTATTAGTATGATAAGTACGCTAGAAACAAAGGTTGCACCTATTTTTGTTTTCTTATCTTTTTGAAAAATATAATCTCGTCTTTCTTCTTCTTTATCTTTTATGAATTTCATAATTATTTAATTTTTGGTTCTTTTTAATATAAAAGAATTTAAAGCCATTTTCAAGTTTTTTAGATGGGTTAACAAAATTATAGTAGTGTTTGTTAAGGATTGTTAATGGCAGATTAATTGGTCATAATTTGATGAGCACTATAATATGCCTTGGTAATTTCTTAAATTGTAGCACAAAATGAGATGATTCTATTAATTATTATAACCAGTAATTAGTAGGGTTCAAAACAAAGAATTACATGCAAAAAATAATCATCATTTTCACAGTTGTAGTGACAATGTCATTGTCTGCTCAAAAAAAGAAAACGTATATATATTCCATAAAAGGGGAGGATACATTGAGTCTCGATGTTTACACACCAAAGAATATTAAGAAAAATGATAGCCTACCTGTATTGCTATGGATGCATGGTGGAGGGTTTTCTGAAGGGAGTCGCGCTGATTCCGATGATGTGAAGTTAGCTAAATATGCGGTTAAAGAGCAAAATTACATAGGAATTTCAATGTCCTACCGACTATTGAGAAAAGGAACAAAAACAGGTTTTGGTTGTGAGTGCTCGAGAGATCTAAAACTTGAAACATTTAAACAAGCTGTTGTTGATTATATGGATGCTGCAAAATATATTATCGAGCATGCTGATGAACTTAAGATTGATACCACCAAGATTATCGCAGGCGGAAGAAGTGCAGGTGCTGAAGGTGTTTTGAACGCCGTTTTTATGCGTGAATTTTTTGTTGATAGTTTGGAGAATTACAACCACGTTAATTTTGCTGGTGTGTTTTCATGCGCTGGAGCCATTGTAGATGCTCGTTACATGACTAAAAATAATGTGATACCAGCAGTTCTATATCATGGCACACAAGATCAATTAGTGCCCTATGGTAGTGCCCCACATCATTACTGTGCTCCAGAACGTGATGGCTATATTATGTTGGACGGTTCAAATGCGATTGCCGAAAAATTGGCTGATTTTGAAAGTTCATTTTATTTTAAAATCGTAAAAGAAGCAGGACATGAAATTTCCTCGATTCCTTTCGCAGACTTGGATAAAATCTTCAACTTTTTTGAGCAGACCGTTATAAATGATGAGGTCATCCAAACTAAAGTTATTCAAACTAAAAGTGAATAAATATCCTTTCTTAATTTAAAAAAGGTATAAAACCTTTATTTCGTTTTTGAAAGTTTTTAGGAGTCGGAGAGATTAACGTCGTTGTTCTCTAGTATTTCCAAAGTTGCAAATACAACGGCCTGTCTTTGCAAGACAGGTGCCTGAAAATATAAAAACCCATTCAAGTAAACTTGATGAGTTTATATATTTTCATTCACAACGCAGTTGTGAGTGTCGTGGAGTCGGAGAGAATCGAACTCTCGTCCAAACAAGTAATCAAAGAGCTTTCTACACGCTTAGTCTATTCTTGGGTTTTCGATTATAAGCTGGTTAAAGACAACCTACTTAAAACTTAGCTTCTTAATCTCGAATGGGCATCAAAGCACTACCCAATCTTAGTTAATATTTACGATGCCTCTAAAAAGAACGCCATTAACCAAGGCTTTCTGGAGACATTTAGCTTGTACACCTCGTGTACCTAGGCCAATCTTACTATAATTCAGATTATGCAGCTAAAGCGTAGTTATTCTCGCCGTTTAAAATTTGGTCTAGCCTTTTACGTGTTTCAATGCCATTACACGACGTGCTTACCATTTCATTAATCTCGCTGTCAAAACCAGTCGACCCCAAAATTTAATTGAAAAGGATGGCGAAGTTACAAAAAAAGTTGTGCAACCTCTTAAATCCAATTATTTTCGTGCAAAAATTATTCCAGACTAAAAACTAACCATTTTGGCAGTTTTAAAATAGATCATTATGAAATTCGCTATCATCAAAGAACGTAAAAACCCGCCAGATAGACGTGTGGTATTATCACCAGAAACTTTAGCCGAAGCCAGGAAACGATTTCCTGATGCGCAGTTTGTGGTTGAATCTTCTGATATTCGTGTGTTTTCAGATGAGGCTTATGCTAGATTAGGATTTGAAGTGACTAATGATGTCTCTGATGCGGATGTGATGATTGGTGTAAAGGAAGTGCCAATAGAACATTTAATTTCCAATAAAAAGTACTTTTATTTTTCCCACACTATTAAAAAGCAACCTTATAACAGGAAGCTTTTGGTTGCTATGTTGAAGAAAAATATTGAAATGTACGATCATGAGACCATAGTTCGTGAAGACAATATGCGTTTAATAGGTTTTGGTCGCTATGCTGGTTTGGTGGGTGCTTACAATGGTTTTAGAGCTCTAGGGTTAAGGGATGGATTATTCAATTTGCCAAAAGTGGAAACACTTGCCGATCTAAACGAGGTCAAATCAAAACTTGATAAAATCACGGTTCCCAATATTAAAATTTTATTAACTGGTACTGGGAAAGTAGCTCATGGCGCTAAGGAGATTTTAGATCATTTAGGTATTAAGGAAATAAGTGATGCCTTATATCTGACTTCAAAATTTACAGAACCCGTTTACGTCATGGCTGACGTTATGGAATATGCTAAGCGTGTTGATGGTAAAGTAGGCGATAAGTGGGAATTCTATAAAGATCCAACAGGTTATGAAAGTAATTTTATGCCTTATGCCAAGGAAACCGATTACTTTATTGCTGGTCACTTTTATGGGAATAATGCGCCTTTTCTATTTACTAGGGAAGATGCCAAACATCCCGATTTTAAAATTAATCTGGTAGCGGATATCTCATGCGATATCGATGGACCTGTAGCGAGTACGATTCGTCCATCCACTATCGCAGACCCTTTTTATGGTTACGATCCTCAAACCGAAAAAGAAGTGGCTTTTGATACTAATGACGCCATAACAGTTATGGCAGTTGATAATTTACCATGTGAATTACCCAAAGATGCTAGTGAGGGTTTTGGGGAAACCTTTCTAGAGCATGTTATCCCAGCATTTTTCAATAATGATAAAAAAGGTATTTTAAATAGGGCTAGGATTACCGCAGAAGATGGTCAACTTACTGAGCGTTTTAGTTATTTACAGAATTATGTAGACGGGAAAGAATAGCTTAATTTAATCTTTCATGTAGTTTCTTATGGAAGTCTAAAATAACGCTTAAACTTTTTTGGTCCAACCTCTGGCAATGCACTATAGCATTTTCAACATCTGTTAGTAGTACATTAAAGCCTCCGTTTTCAAAAATATTGCCAGATTGTTTTTTAAATGCACCACCATCAATGATAGCTTCTTTTAAATCATTGACTTCATCAATATTAGGTAATTTAACAAAGGTCATCTTTTCAAAATTATCTAAATCCTCATTAAGACTAAACACTAAATCATTTACTCTATATCCAAATCGTCTCACATCATTTTCAGTGACTTCCTGAGCTTGTAGTTGGGCCAATTCGTTATAAATAGTATTCTTAATACCAACTGTTTTTTTGTAGAACATAGTAAGTTCTTGATGTTGTAGATATAGGTTTTTTAAGTGATTATACTTACTTACTTTCTTTTTTAGCAAGTGCTAAATGAAACTTGCAAAACGCTTTGTCCCAATCAATAAAAGTCTCAGAAAACAACTTTTCTCTTTCTGTAACAAGTTCGCCATATCCCTCTTCTATGGTTTTCTTTTTATAGGTTTTTCCTTTAAACGCAAAAGAGTTGTCTTTGGTTGTACCTTGTGCAATTTCTCCAGCTTTAACCATTAAGGATTCAATGTTTTTTACGGGTTGCATTAATGTCTCTAAATCCTTTTTGAGCTTTTCGTAGTTAGATGCTCTAAGATCTACTCCATCAAGCTCTTTTTCAAGAGTATCTATTTCAGGAATATTTATAAATCTGTTTTCAAATGAATTACCAAACTCATTTAGTAATTCTTTACCATGATTTTCTGAAGCAATGAAGTTTTCGAACTCTTCAACACTACAAAATTTCTCTGCTTTTTTATTGACATATTGTTGGTAAATAAGCTGAGTCATTTCTTTTTGAAGTTTTTCTTGATTCCCAAATAATAACCAAGGAGAATTTTCATTGCTTTCGCAAGGCACAAAAGGAATTTTGGCATTGTCTTGACGCATATCGTTAGGTGGGTGACTTGCGTACATGTTCACCTTAGAATGTTCTGAGCCTGTAAAGAATGTTTTACCGCCTCTCTTATCTTTTGGTAAGGCATTTAATAACGCAGATTGCGCATCTTTAATTCTAGAAAGACTTAAGTTGTTATGGGTATATAAGTTCTCAGTAAATAACTTCTTTTGTGATGCTAAATAGGCATAATTTATGGTGCTATTCCATTTTTCGAAACCACTATCTAGTTTCCACAATCCAGAAATAATAGCATCACTACCTGAAGTACTTATAGCTACTTTATCCGCATTAAACTCCATTTCTCTGGACAATGAAGAGTACATAATATTAAGAAATTGATAAAACAAATTAAGTACTTGTCTAATTAGCCAAATAATAGGCGTAATAATCCAAGCAGCAAAAGATAACCTTAAATCAGACGCTCTCCATTGATCTAAAAGATCGTCCCATTTATCTCTATCAAAAATCATGTCATGGATTATGGTATTGGCAGAAATAATGTAACTACCAATCTTCATACTACGTTGGGAAAAGTGACCAAATTCATGACTCATAACAGCTTTAAATTCAGATAAGTTTAAGCAACTAACCAAGCCTAGCCCAATGGTGAGCTCTTTCTTAACTGGTAGAAACAAACTTAGCCACATATTGGTGTAAGACACGTAGGCATTAACATCTGGATCGGCATAAATAGCTTTTGGTTTAGGTGCACCAGTTTCGTTACATATTTTTAATATAAAACTCCAAAGTTCTGGATAGTCTTTTTTGGTGAGTTTGATTCTGTTTTCTCGCTTATGGTTTTTTAATTTGAAAATGAACTTCAACGTGAAAAAGAAGAGCATCACCGAACCTGCAACTGCACCTACTTTGCCTAAAATGGTCACTTTATTAACATTGCCAATGTCATAGGTAATTGCCCAATGCACTAGGTAGCCTAGGGCTACAACAAGGGCTCCATATAGTACAAAGAATAATAGTATGGATAGTATTGCTAAGAACGCTCTGGTTTGATAAGATGCTGGTAAAGCAGTTAATTTTTTTGGTACCTCAATTGGGCTTGGTGGATATAAATTTGTAGTCATTTCTATGAAAATTGGTAAGAAATATAGGAATTTATGTATGAACATAATTCACCAATTATCGATAATAGATTAACAACAATTATTTTCTATAAAATGAATGGGGTAAACCTTTTTAATCTTCTCGGCAATTATTAAGATTTTTGAATATCCAATACCCAACAACTAAAAATATTCCAAATCCCAAGGTAAAGAACCAAGCATCTGCATTTTGAAATGGAGACATTAAAATGTTGAGGACATCCATGATTAAGACTTGTGGATTACTTATGATTTCCCAGGAATTATAACGTAAGAATCGCCCAAGATATACACCAAATGCACAAAGCAGGAGAATAACAACAGTTGAGGTTTCTATTGGTATTCTTTTATTTTTATCGACTATCGATTTTTGCATATCTAAAATAGAGAGGTAAAAGAGGAATAAGCCGCTTAAGGCGAAAGATAGAATGACTAATACATCTAACCATAGCGACGCATCATTGCCAATTCTAACATGTATTAAGTCAGTAACGATATAAGGTGCATTTGGTAAAAAGGCTAACCAAACCAAAAACCAAAACCCTAGCTTTAGTTTGCTCAGGTTTTTATTGGTATTGAGATACATGGTTATGGTATAAGGAATAATAGCCAAAAGGACGTTCCAGACCAAGAACAAATAACAGAATGATTTGTTCAACTTTATTCTTACCATGAGCACAATAATGCTAAAGGTTAATGCCACCGTAATTAGTGATAAGGTCTTAAACCTTGACTGTATTAGTGTTTTTATAGTTTCCATTGTAATGCTCTATTAATAATACTGTTGTTATTCCGAGTGTATAAGCCACTAAATCTCCAAACTGGAAAGTACTTCCAAAAATGAGTTTGGCTGTAAAACTGTCTTGCAAATTAAAGTAGGTTAAGAACGATGTAAGTTGAAGCAACTCTATACCATAAGCAATAAAGAGGACGACAAAAGCTGAGGCCCTCACACTCAAGCTAGAGCATCCTCTTATAATTGCATATAGTAAAATGACTACGAGATAATCGCCAAACGTGTAGCGAATAAATCCGGTTTTTATGATAAACGCAATGGCTAATTCTATCAAAAATAGACTGTGCGCAAGTACTAAATAGTTTTTATTGAATTGTAACTTCATTGTATTGTGATTTTTTCCCCTAAAAATTTTGGTTGTACGTTAAAAGCTAGGTCTAGACTAGCCTTAGAACGCGCCAGATATTCTCTAAAGTGTGATTTGTAAACATCTTTAGCATTAAAGCCAACTGCCTCAATACCAAAATGTTTGGCGATATAAATAGCACGTTGATTATGGAATTTCTGAGATATAAAGGTTATGGAAGTCTGTCCAAATATTTCTTTGGCTCTTACTACTGAATCCAAAGTTCTAAAGCCAGCATAGTCCAAAAAGATTTTATGTTCAGGAATACCTCTGGCAATTAAATCGTTTTTAAAGTCTGATGGCTCGTCGTAGTCTTTTCTGCTATTGTCACCACTGACTAATATGTACTCTATTTTACCAGCTTTATAGAGTTTTACGGCAGCATCAACTCTGTATTTATAAAACAAATTAATATTGCCACTTGCGGCATATTTTCCAGTACCAAGTACTAAGCCAACTTTGTTTTTAGGGACAGTGTTAACGTCATTGTAAATGAAGTCTTTTGTTCTAAAACTTATCCAATGGTAGGTCATAAAAACTCCCATTAAGACGAATAAGGTTAGTAAAACTATAAATTTCAATTTTTTCATGATGTAATAATGCTAAGATTATATAATTCAGACTTCGGGAAAATAGCCTCTCTAAAGTCTCTAATAGATACGTTTAATAATTTCTCATAGTCGAAATGATGAAACGGATTGGCCTTTTTACCCGTTTTATAAGATTTATAATAATAGACATAGTAATCAGGTAGAATGGCTACCCCAAGGATAATGGCTCCATATAGATACAGACTTCGCTTGCCATTACCATAACAAAGACATTGTAGTGCAATTTCGTCTTCTACTTTTGTGCTGTAGCCACAAAGTACATGGTAACAATCATGACGCTCTACTTTTGGAATCAGTTCAAAATTGTTCTTATCTAAGAACTCACCAAGATGTCGTCCAAAAGTAGGTTTTGGTAGATTGAGTAATTCGACCTTGGTGATATTCCAAGATTCATGATTCTTGAGCAATGACGTATAGAGACGCTGAGAATGGTCAAACAACCAAATGATCAGCTGCTTTCTTAAGGCCTTTAATTTGTAAAATAGGTTGTTCATGGTAGTTGGGATAGATTTGGTTCAACGGCAAAATTTTGATTCTTTTTTAAGCTAGATTTTAATTCATATTTCCAGGTTAAGATTGCCATGAAGTAAACACAGGAGAAGTAGCACATGGCTAATGGATGATAGTCTGAATTCATTATCAAGCCTATGCACATTATAGTTAGTACAATGATGTAATATGGGAAACACAATTTAAATACATGTTGCTTATCAATTGGTCTTGAGTAGGTCCAGAAGATGCAAGATATACTGAGTCTAATGATTACAAAGGTCATTAGCCCAACAAACAAGAAACCAAAAAGTATCAAGGCCAGCATATTACTTCGTTTCAAGTTTTAAATTATCATATTGTAGTTCTTGCCATGAATTTGTTCTTAATTCATAGACATACGAGTTGTATTTTTGTTCAATTAGTTGAATCGAATCTTGATCTAATTCTTTTGTTTCAAGCTGTTCTTTTAATAGAAACGTATTGTTGTCGGACAACTCAATGAGGTATTCAAAATCCATGGATTTGGCAAAGTTGAAGTTGTAATTGGTGATGTGATAATCCCAATTCACTGTGCTTGACATAATCAAGACCACAAAGGCTGCTTTAGTGTTCATTCTAAGCAAATACCAGATGTTTCTTAGCTTATCGATTTTTAAGAGTGTAGTTACAAGACCTGTAACGGTAAGTATGAGATATACCATAACACCAATACGCTTATATGTCAATCCGAAATAATAAATGTACTGGCCATTCTTAATGGCAATACTCAGTACCAAAATCGTATTGAGAATAATCCATGTAAACGCTAATCGCTTTACAGTAATATTGTCTTTATAGAAATTTAGATCACCTCTAAAAACATAAAGTAGAATAATAATAGCGATTATAATGGAAGCAATAAGGGCATTAATGCCATTGTGCACTTGTTCCGAAAATACGGAACCTCTTATCTCCAGATTGGTAAAAATGAATGTGATATCGGTTATGAGAAAAATAACGATTAAGACGTTTAACATAGCAATAAGAATGACGCCTAATTGATTCTCTTGTTTTAGTTTAGGTTCAGAAAAGTTATTGGTTTTTATTAATTCATTTTCAGTTTGTAGGTCGATTTCGGTGGCAGGTTCTACTTCAATAGGCTTATGGATGTTTGAAAAAAGATAGTAACCTAAGCCTGCAAAAAGTAGCCATTGCACATTTATGAAACCAAAATCTATTTTATCAATTAATTCGCCAAATAGTGGGTTTCCGTTTTGATACAGTGCGATGAATATGATAAGTATGATAAAAGGGATGATTATGATCTTTGCTAAATGCATGTAGTCAACTTCTTTTTTAGACTCTACCTTTTGTGTGACTTCATTGACAGAAAAATTACGATGGAAAAAACCAGCAATGGTCGTATAGAGTCCATTGAGCCAATTGACATAAATTGAGGACTTGTGTTCTGAAAGTAAACCAATGAGAGTAAAGAAAGCCACGATATTGGCAATGATTGCCAAAGATGAATCATGAAAGAAAACAGCTAAGCCAGTAATAACATATAAGCTAGAGTAGAGGATAGCTCTTTTATTTTTAAAATCATCCTTGTTATTGACATAGAGCACGATTAGTGTCACTATACTGAATAAGAATAAATTTAATCCGATGCTCTTATCATAGAATAAGGTGCTGAATAATAAAGCTCCAATAAATAATATTAGTTTTTTCATTTTAAGAATTTTAAAGTACTTTGTATTTCAAAGTAAATGATTAAAAAAATAGACTATGTTCTATTCATGCGTTTAATATCTTGTTTGTAAGCAGCTGGTAAAAGCACTTCTTTCACCAGCCAATCAAGTTTTATACTTCTAAATAGTATGTATACAGAAATCAAAGGTGTTAACAATGAGATGCCTCTTAGGTTGAGCAATAGTCTTACCGATTTTGGCACTAATAAAATTTGTGATTCCAACAGCAATTGATATCTCAATAAACCTAAATGTTTTCTGTATTGTTTATATAAGTCTTTAGTAAATTCTCCGTTATTTAAATTGGTCTCTAAGTGTTCGTTTCTTAGGACTACAAAATCGGCATAGGTTAGAGGTAGGCTTTTTAATCCCATTGTATTACCAACGTTGTTAAACACATCGAGAACTTCTTGCTTTTCTGAAATTGATAAAGGCCTTTCTAATAGTTCGAAAGACTTTATAGAATAACCGATCAACATAAACAACACATCTTTATAAGCCCATTCTGGAATGTTTTGCCCACGACTTTTTTCAACTGAACCATGAATAGCGTTGATGCCATCTATCGCTTTTAGGGCAGAAGTTTTTTTTGAGAACACAATGGATCTAGCGTAATTAACGGTGGAGAATAAACGATCCAAAGGGTCCTTAGGTAATTTTCCTGTGAAATAAAGCCAATCTACAGCCTTGTTTAAAGCAAATTCTGCAGAGGCACCGGCAAAAACGAGTAAAATAGTATCGCTTTTGCCCCAGATCTCTCGGACTATTGAATCTTTATGTACAAAATATTCCATCCTGTTTAGGTCTTCTTTATTAATTTTTCAAGGGCTTCAATGTGCTTTTTAAATTCAGCTTTGCCGAGTTTAGTTGCACTATATCTTGTATTTGGTTTTCTACCAATAAATTGTTTTTCGACTAAGATATATTCGGCTTTTTCTAGGGCTTTAGTATGGCTCGCCAAATTACCGTCTGTCGCACCTAATAGTTCTTTTAAGGTATTAAAATCAGCATACTCGTTTACCATAAGAATGGACATAATACCAAGTCGTATCCTATGATCAAAAAGTTTGTTTATGTTGGTAATGATGCTCATATAACTTCCGGCGAAAGCAGGAATCTCTTTTGTTTAATAAGTATTGTCAATTTCACTTTTAATTAAAATGGTGTCACTTAATATTTCAATAATTGTTAAATCTTCAAGTGGGTAACCATTAGTGTAATACCCAAAGTCTTTTACTATGGTTTCACCATTTTGATGGTAGGAAATTCTGTAATTACCATCAATTTTAGCAATGCCAGTCATATCAGAGCTATACTTAATTTCTTCTTCAGGTTTCAGAGAAATATATTTGCCGTCCTGGATTACCATAGGTTCAATTTTTAATGAATCAATTTCAAAACCTGTTTGATTAGAAATTTTGAAAATTGCCTCAACTTTGTTATTACAAGAAGAGAGTATTAAAAGTATTACTAATATTTTCAGCGTGTTTTTTTTCATCTATCATACTTAAAATGCATCCAACTCCCATAAATAATATGCATAATTCCAAAACCTAAGATCCAAAGCCAAAACCCAGAACCAGGATAATAACTAGCGACTAGTCCAAGAATGATTTCAATATATCCTAAATATTTAATGTCTCCAATACTATATTTTGAAGCACTTACTAAAGCAAGTCCGTAAAATATAAGCATTAATCCACCAGTTTGGCCATATCGTCCTTGATTTAGAATGATGAGGCAGTAAATACCGCCAACCACAAGAGGAATTAAAAAATTAATTAATAATCGTTTAGAAGAACCGTCCCATATTTTTTCGTCATTCTTTTTTGCTTTTTGTGTTGTAAGTATGATTCCTGTTAAGGCACTTAAAAATGCTACCATAGCGAGCACAAACATACATGTCCAAAATACCCACCCATGAAAGATATATAATGTACCATCACTTTTTGCAATTACCAACCAATAAGCTATAGCTGCACCAATTAAGGCATAAATACCGGCTAAAACGCCTGACAAGCCACTTAACGAAATAAAACGAGACGACTTGTTCATTAGGTTTTTAATCTCGCTGATGTCTTTTAAATAATCTTCGTTGCTCATAATAAAAAGTACTTTGAAATACAAAGTAAATGAATTTATTTCAATTCAGCAAAACAATTTTAGAAGATATTAACTAAATTTATGCTCTAACAATTAAATACATTTAATAGTATGATCGGATTACTTTTAACAATAGCGAATATAGCAGGTGGTGTATTACTAGGACTTGCTACATTAGATAAATGGGATGGAGAAAGTAATTTTTTTAATAAGATTGCTGGCGTCTTAGCACCATTTCAGACTGTAATTGGAGGTGCACTTGTGGTGTTACCAATATTAAAATTTAATCTTCTGGGCTTGGTAAGTATCTTGGGAGGGATTTTATTGTTAACGCATGTTTTTGGCAAAGTGCCAGCCTTAGAAACCAGTCTAAGGAAAATATCTGCTAAGCTCATGCCTTTTAAAGCGATTATCGGAATTGTACTTATTGTACTTGGTGTTTTGAGTTTATTTTAGTTTGATTTGAATCCAGCAGAAGCTTACATATTAAAACAGCAAGAACCCTATAAATCTATCTTACTTCAACTACAAGCTATTGTTGAAGCCGTAGCTCCAGACTCTGAATTATTATATAAATGGCGAATCCCTTTTTACTATTGCAATGGTATTCCCCTATGCTATTTTAATCAATCCAAGGATTATGTAGATCTAGCTTTTTGGCACTTTGACCAAATGGATGCCTTTACTGAATATTTTGTCGATGCCAATCGAAAATCGATACGGTCACTACGCTATAAATCCGTAGAAGATATTAATGATGAGGTCGTGGTATACGTGCTTCAAAAGCAATTGGAGATCAACACAAATCCGTTTAAACTAATTTTAAAGCCTAAACAATCTAAAAGGTAGCAACCACTTTCCTGATGGCTACTAAATTGGTCAATAAAGGTTCTAAATTATCTAAATGTAACATATTGGCGCCATCACTTTTAGCGTTGGATGGATCAAAGTGTGTTTCAATAAATAAACCATCGACATTATTTACAACACCAGCTCTAGCGATGGTTTCAATCATATCTGGTCGTCCACCAGTAACTCCAATACTCTGATTGGGTTGCTGTAAAGAATGGGTGACATCCAATACCGTAGGTGCATATTTTCTCATGGTTGGGATACCTCTAAAATCCACAATCATATCTTGATAACCAAACATGGTACCTCTATCTGTTATCCATGCGTTTTCATTACCAGCATCTTTTACTTTTTGAACGGCATGCTTCATGGCTTCAGGACTCATAAATTGTCCTTTTTTAAGGTTCACTACCTTACCTGTTTTTGCAGCTGCAACGACCAAATCTGTTTGTCTCACTAAGAACGCAGGTATTTGTAATACATCTACAAATGCCGCAGCCATTTCAGCATCAGATACTTCATGAATATCCGTAACAGTTGGGACGTCAAAAGTTTCTGAAACTTTCTTTAGAATTTTTAGTGCTTTTTCGTTGCCTATTCCTGTAAAACTGTCGATTCTACTTCTGTTGGCTTTTTTAAAACTACCTTTAAAAACGTATGGAATTTCAAGTTTGTCCGTAATGGTAATGACTTTCTCAGCAATACGAAGTGCCATGTCTTCCCCTTCTATAGCGCAAGGCCCACAAAGTAAAAAGAAATTATTGGAGTCGGTATGTTTTAGTTTTGGAATAGAAATCAAAGCTTAAGACTTAAATATTAAGCCACAAAGATAACATTTTAAAACACCTTTTTTATACTGTTTCTTATGATCCAAAGTGACATTACAAAATTCCCAACGACCAATGCGCCACCATAAAATAAAATGCGTTTAGCCGATTCGGACCAATCTACAATATTTAAGATATCAGCGAGATAAGCTAATATGAGATAAGACGATAAGCAGACAAACACAATGCCTAAGGAAAAATTTAATTTTCCGCTGGGTTTAATCAATTGCCAAATAAATGGAATGCCAAATAACAAAATAGGATAGGCTGAAATACCTTCAAGTTTATTAACGTCAGTAAACCAACAAACGATTACTGATAAAAAATACAGATAAGGAATAAACTTGGTGTATTTGCTAATTGTATGCATCGTGAAAATGTAAGCCACTAGAGAATAAATAGTCCAATTAGCCTTTGATTTTCAACGTAGGCTGCTACTATTAATCATATGATTTTAACGTAAGATACGAACTCAAATTGTCTGATTTCCAAAATATAACATATAATTAACGCAATGCCAATAATAAGATGTACCTTTGCGCGCTTTAAATCAGCATCTGTTATGACTAAGATTAAAAATATTGCCATTATTGCGCACGTTGATCACGGTAAAACTACCTTGGTAGATAAGATAATGTACCATTGTCAGTTATTCCGCGAAAATGAAAATACTGGAGACTTGATTCTAGATAATAATGATTTGGAACGCGAGCGCGGAATAACCATTACCTCAAAAAATGTTTCTGTCGTTTACAGGGATACTAAAATCAATATTATTGATACTCCTGGTCACGCGGATTTTGGAGGAGAAGTAGAGCGTGTTCTGAACATGGCTGATGGTGTTTTGTTGTTGGTTGATGCATTTGAGGGACCAATGCCACAAACACGTTTTGTATTGCAAAAGGCTATTGATCTAGGACTGAAACCTTGTGTTGTCATAAATAAGGTCGATAAGGAAAATTGCACACCAGACGAAGTTCACGAAAAGGTGTTTGATTTAATGTTCGAACTAGGTGCTGAAGAATGGCAATTGGATTTTCCTACGGTTTATGGTTCTGCAAAGAACAACTGGATGAGTGACGATTGGAAAGATGAAACTGAAAATATTGAGCCTCTATTGGATATGGTTATTGAGCATATTCCGGAACCAAAAATTCAGGAAGGAACGACACAAATGTTGATTACCTCTTTAGACTTTTCATCATTTACAGGACGAATTGCTATTGGCCGTTTAACAAGAGGAACTTTAAAAGCCAATCAGCAAATTTCTTTAGTAAAGAGGGATGGTTCGATCGTAAAAAGTAAGATTAAGGAATTACATACGTTTGAAGGTTTAGGACGCAAGAAAGTAGATGGCGTACAAGCGGGTGATATTTGTGCTATTGTTGGCTTGGAAGGCTTTGAAATTGGCGATACCGTTGCCGATTTAGAAAATCCCGAAGGTCTAAAGACTATTGCGATTGATGAGCCTACAATGAGTATGCTATTTACCATAAACGATTCACCATTCTTTGGTAAGGATGGAAAATTTGTAACATCAAGACATATTAAAGAGCGCTTGACTAAAGAGCTTGAAAAGAACCTGGCGTTAAGGGTTGAAGAAACGGATAGCGCAGACAAATTCATGGTATTTGGTCGTGGTGTATTGCATTTATCGGTTTTAATCGAGACGATGCGTCGCGAGGGTTATGAGCTCCAAATTGGTCAGCCACAAGTTATTATTAAAGAAGTTGATGGTATAAAATGCGAACCATTTGAGGAAATGACTATCGATTTACCAGAAAATGTATCTGGTAAAGCTATAGAAATGGTGACGATGCGTAAGGGTGAAATGTTGAGTATGGAAGCCAAAGGAGATCGTATGGTCTGTGAATTCATTGTGCCGTCAAGAGGTATTATAGGTTTACGTAATCAATTGTTAACTGCTACGGCTGGTGAGGCTATTATGGCCCACCGTTTTGTGGACTATAGACCTCTTAAAGGTGGAATACCAGAACGTCAGAATGGATCCTTAGTATCAATGGAAAACGGACAAGCTATTCCTTATTCTATTGATAAATTACAGGATAGAGGTAAGTTCTTTGTAGATCCGGGAGAAGATATTTATGAGGGTCAAGTCATAGGTGAGAATTCTCGTGGAGATGATATGGTAGTTAATGTCACAAAGACCAAGAAATTGAGTAATGTGCGTTCATCTGGAGCTGATGATAAGGCTAAGATTGTACCTGCAATTAAATTCTCCTTAGAAGAAGCTTTAGAATATATTCAGAAAGATGAATATGTTGAGGTAACACCAAATCATTTAAGATTACGTAAGGTCTTATTGAAAGAGGTAGATCGTAAGCGTAACAAGAATTTATAATTGAGTTTATAAACTAAATATTTAAAGAGAATGTATTTTACATTCTCTTTTTTGTTTTCTTATATTTACAAAAAAAGCAATATGACACTTCTTTATTTCGATCCAGGTTTAGGAGCTATGATAATTCAAACTATTATAGCTGCCGTTGCAGGAGTGATTCTTTTCTCCAAAAACCTGATGCATAAGATCAAAGTGTTTTTAGGCATAGGCAAACCAATTGAGGACGATGTTTTTGATGATATAGATATTAAAGATTCCGATAAAGAAAACAACTAACCCAAGTGAACGCCAAAAACGCTCATGCTTCTTCGTTTAGAGATCCTTCCGGTTATATTTTTGTTGAGGATGGAAAAATAAATCGTGTCATAAATCCAATATATTTTGAGCAATATAAAGCATTGAGAGATAGCGGTTTCTACCAGAACCTTATTAAAAATGATTTGCTCATTGCTCATAAGGAGATTTCAAGTTCCGAAGACAATGTTGTCATTCAAGCAGAGAAAATCCCTTTTATAACGTATCCTTACGAGTGGAGCTTCAATATGTATAAAGAAGCCGCTTTGCTAATCTTAAGACTTCAGAAATATAGTTTAGAGCATGGTTTCTCTTTAAAGGATGCAACGGCTTTCAATATTGCCTTTCATAAAAGCAAGGCGATATTTATTGATACCTTATCTTTTGATTTTTATGAGGAGGATTCACCGTGGCGCGCCTATAAGCAATTTATCATGCATTTCTTTGGACCATTGGTTTTAGCACATTATCATGGTGCGCAGCAGTTAAAGTTATTGAGTAATTTTATTGATGGTATTCCGGTAAAGATGATAAGCTCAATGTTGCCTTTAAAGACCAAATTGAGCCCGCTGTTATATTCTAATATCCATTTACTGGCCAAGTTGGAAGATAAACATAACGAAGACTATAAAGGAGAGGCAAAGGCAGGAAAACTTACAAAAAAGGGGCAACTCAATATTATTGAGAGTCTTTATGGTTATATTAAGAAATTAGAATTAAAGGAAGCTTCGGAATGGGGTAATTATTACGATAAAATCAACTATTCGGATGAGGCATTCGTTGAGAAATCTAGAATTATCAATGATTGGGTAAACACCTTACAACCAAAAAGTTTGATTGATATTGGAGGTAACGATGGTACGTTTGTAAGAAAGCTAGAACAATCCGTTGAAACCGCTTTGGTCTGCGATATTGATAATAATGCTATAGACTTTAATCATAAAACGATGAAATTAGCCAAGGAAGATTATATGCTTCCTTTTGTGTTGGATGTATTAAATCCATCAGCGGCAATTGGTCTTAATAATACGGAGCGTGATTCGTTTTTGGATCGTGTTAAGGCGTTCGCTCCAGATATCACCCTGGCATTGGCCGTGATACATCATATGTCTTTATCTGGCAATGTACCTTTTGATCGATCTGCTGAGTTTTTCGCCACGTTCTCAGAACATCTCATTATTGAGTTTCCTAAACGTGAGGATTCTTGGGTAAAGCGACTTTTAAAAAATAAGATGGATTTTAAGGATCATTTTGGGTTTTATAATTTGGTAGAATTCAAGAATTCCTATCAGAAGTATTTTAATATTCTTGAAGAAGAAGTGGTCGCTGATTCGGAGCGTATTTTGTTTTTAATGGAAGTTAAACAATGAAAAGGTTTAGAGATAAAATTATTAGCTTTATCAATAGTGAAAAAGAGGCGCCATTTCTCTTAGCGTTTATATGTGGGTTTACACCAATGATATTTCATTATGCAAATAATTATTGGTCCGTTAATTCTTGGTTACATTTAGGATACTTCACTTTGTCTTTCTTGGGTACGTCGTTTTTAATTTGTTTATCAATATACTACAGTTTCAACAATACAATAGCTATAAAGAAGCATGTTAGCCATGCACTGCTGGTTCTAGTATTGCTTTTTGCATTTTTGTTTTTGTGGTATACTTTTTTTATGAATTTTAACCGCGGAATGGCTCTTTTTTGTGTTGTCTCAGTTTTAGGCTATTTTCTTTGGCGAAATCCTAGAAAGAACTATAAGAAGATTGTAGTTTTCTTTTTTGCCTTTTCAAGTCTTTCTTTTTTTAGAACTGTTATTCATATGTATGAAGATGTAAAACCAGATTATTGGTTAAGGCAAAGTGATGACATTGAAAATGTGCAATTCAAATCTTTTCCTAACGTTTATATGATTCAACCTGATGGTTATGTTGCACAAAGCACGATGGAAAAAAGTCCATACAATTATCAAAATGATTTATTTGATTGGTTACGAAATAACGAGTTTAAAGTTTATGATAACTTCAGGAGTAATTATCCAGCTAGCTTAACATCGAATGCATCTTTGTTTAATATGAAACATCATAAGTTCGCAGATATGATTTTTCCAGAAATAGAGATGGCTAATGCAAGAGAATCTATAACAACGTCCAATGCGGTAGCCAATATTTTTAAAAATAATGGCTATGAAACCTATTTTATAGCTGAGGATGAATACTTTCAAC
Source organism: Winogradskyella flava (assembly GCF_014243395.1). GTDB lineage: Bacteria > Bacteroidota > Bacteroidia > Flavobacteriales > Flavobacteriaceae > Winogradskyella > Winogradskyella flava. The sequence continues at coordinate 1,608,958 of NZ_JACLCP010000001.1, forward strand.
AAAATAAAAAACAAGAAGTTTTTGATTATTATAATATTGCGATAGATGATTTTCCGTTGAATAGCAAAGGGGACGATACGGTTAAGGATGTTCTAGCTGACTTAAAGTTGGTGATGCATGATAGCGATAATCCAAAATTCTTCTTTGTAGAGAAATTATTGCCACATCACGTAGGTTTTTATAAAACCGATGAATCTGTAGTACAAGAACGAGATAGATATATAGAGAGAATCAAAGAAGTGAATTTATGGTTGAAGACAACGATTAAGTATATTACAGAGCATGATGAAAATAGTATAATCATAATTTTAGCGGATCATGGCGGTTGGGTTGGATTAAAAAGTTTTAATCATTTGTTTTCGGCTAGGGAGTCAGAATTGATTACCTCGACTTTTTCAAATATTTCTGCAATAAAGTGGAATGGAAATTTGATTAAAAACTATGATACAGCTTTAAGGACTAATGTGAATATTTTTCGTGTTTTATTTTCGGCATTAAGTGAAAATCCTAAGTATTTAGAATCTTTAGAGGATGATTCTAGCTACAATTTAAGACTGAACTCACTCGGAATAAAGCGTGTGAAAAAGCTTATTGATGGTGAGGGTAGAATAATTCAATAAATAATTAAAGGGACAATATCATTATAGAAATACGCAAATACACGCAAGATGATCATAGTGTTTGGGATAAATTTTTGCTGAATGCTCAACAAGCTTCTTTTTTATTCCATCGCAATTTCATGGATTATCACAGCGATCGGTTTCAGGATTTCTCTTTGATGATTTACGAAGATGATGAACTCGTTGCAGTGCTCCCTGCAAATAAAATTGATGATGAGGTATTTTCGCATCTAGGCCTAACTTATGGAGGTATTATAATCAATGGCGATTCTGAAATAACCAATATGGAAAAAATAATTGATGCTGTTGCAAATTTCCTGAAGCAAAAAGATATAAAAGCACTTTATATAAAGAATCTACCTCAGTTTTATTATAATGATGGCATTGATATTTTGGAGATACCCTTAACAAATAAAAATGCAGAAGTTTATAGAACAGACAAGGTTTTAGCAATCGATTACAGCAAGCCATTCGCCATTCATAAGACCAAACTTAAAAATTACAGAAAGAATCATGCAAAAGGGTTTGTAATACAGGAGACTGACGATTTTTCGTTATTTTGGAATATGGTTTTAGTACCACGATTAAAAGAGAAGCACAAAGCAACTCCAGTTCATAATTTAGAAGAAATAACCCTTTTGAGATCACGATTTCCTAATCATGTAAGGCAGTTCAATATTTATTTAAATGATGATATTTTGGCAGGAATCACCATTTTTGATAAAGGACCAATTGTTAAATCACAATATGGAGCAACGACAAATAAAGGTGAAAAAGAACGTGCTCTAGAGTATTTGTTTTTGCATCTCATCTATAAGTATAAGGGATCTGAGAAAAACTTTTTCTCCATGGGCACAGTTACGGAGAACAATGAGTTGGGTTACAATAAGGGCCTATTAAAGCAAAAAGAGGAATTGGGATGTGAGGTTTATTCCCAAGACTTTTATAAATTGGAATTGTAATGATATCATTTTTAGATCTTCGTAAAATAAATAATAGGTTTCGCAAGGAATTTCAGGAAGCATTTAGTAGATCTTTAGATGCTTCACATTTTATATTAGGGGAAAATGTTTCAACATTTGAGAGAGAATTTTCTCAATACTGTGGCACTAAATTTTGTATTGGTACAGCCAATGGATTAGACGCTTTGACCTTAATTTTAAAAGGATATATTCAATTAGGTAAATTAAAAAAAGGGGATAAGATCATTGTTCCCGCAAATACATTCATTGCTACTATATTGTCTGTATTGCATGCTGATTTAGAACCTGTTTTGGTAGAGCCCAATCCAGATACTCATAACCTCTCGCTTCAAGAAGTTAAAAAAATACTAACTAAGGATGTTAAAGCCATTATAATGGTGCATCTCTATGGTCAGCTGGCAGAAGCAGAAGAATTAAGACATCTATCAAATCAACATGATCTATTGCTGATTGAAGATGCAGCTCAAGCGCATGGAGCGATGACAAATTCCAAATCTACAAGAGCTGGTAACTTAAGTGATGCAGCTGCATTTAGTTTTTACCCAAGTAAAAATTTAGGCGCTTTGGGAGATGGTGGAGCTATAACTACAAACGATTCAGAACTACATGAAACACTCAAATTATTGAGGAACTATGGCAGCAAAGAAAAATATAAAAACAACATTATAGGTTACAATAGTAGATTGGATGACGTACAGGCGACATTTTTAAGTATAAAGCTAAAGTGCCTAGATGACGACAACCAAAGACGTCGTGTGATTGCAAAGCAGTATCTTAATGATATCAATAATCCAAAAATAAAATTACCATTTTACAATGGGTCATCCAATCATGTATTTTATGCTTTTGTGGTAGAAGTAGAGCATAGAGCAGATTTCACGAAATTTCTTGATAAACATAACATAGGATGGTTGATTCACTATCCGATTGCGCCTCATAAGCAAGATGCGCTGCATCGATTTTCCCATTTAAAATTACCTACAACCGAACAAATTCATAAAAGAATTATAAGTTTGCCAATTAGCCCAGTTATGGCTAGAGAAGAAGTTCGTTCTGTCATAGAAGTTGTAAACACCTACTAATTGAAGAAGTTTTTTAATTATATAAATTCTGAGGTACTGATTAAAGCAGCTAGCCTTAACACTGCAAATATCAGTGTTAAGATTATTGCTGGGATTATAATTTCTAAATGTATTGCCGTTTTCATAGGTCCGGAAGGCATGGCGCTTATAGGCAATCTGAGGAATTTTTTAAGTGCGATACAGTCAGTGGCTATTGCAGGCTTGTATGATGGTGTTGTGAAATTTATAAGCAGAACGAAAACCAATATTGACAAGCTTACCAATACACTATCAACCGTATTTTATTTTGGCTTTTTTTCATCTGTATTTTTAGCATTCGTTTGCTTTTACAATGCCCAATATATTAATGAGCTGATCTTTCTTAACAATGACTACGAGTATATCATAAAAGTATTGGCTATTGTATTACCATTCTATGCCTTGAATATGTTTTTGTTTTGCATAATGAATGGGTTTTCAAAATATAGAATACTCTTAGTTATAAATATTATTGGCCAGGTTCTAGGCTTACTGGTTACTATTTTGTTAATATGGCAGAACAAAATTGATGGTGCTTTATTGGCCATTGTGATTACGCCAGCATTGAGCTTACTTATTACTTTTGTCGGTATTGTATTTAGAAAGAATCTAGCGCCTTACATTAAAATCACTAGCATAGACTTTTCAGTATTAAAACAATTAAGTCCTAACATGATAATGGCCTTGGTGTCTTCAATTGCTATACCAGTTGTTTTAATAATTATAAGGAATTATATTATTGACGAAATTGGAATAAAAGAGGCTGGTTATTGGGAAGCAGTAAATCGCGTTTCTGACTATTATCTTATGTTTATCTATTCTCTAATGGCTCTTTATATTTTACCGCGTTTTACTCAAATTGATTCTAAAAAAGAATTTAGAAAAGAGGTGTTTAGCTTTTATAAAACGGTTTTACCAATATTCGCCTTAATCTTACTAATTGTATATCTGACGCGATCTTTCCTGGTAACTATATTGTTTACTGAAGAATTTAGGCCTATTGAGGATTTATTCGGATATCAAATCTTAGGTGATTTTATGCGTGTCATGTCCATGGTAATAGCTTATCAATTTTTGGCCAAGAAAATGTTTGCGCATTTTATAATTATTGAAATATTTCTTTTTGTAATCATGTATGTTTCTAGTATTTATCTCATAGATATTTTTGGACTAAAAGGTGCCGTCATGGGACATTGTTTAAGTTATTTAATGCATTTTGGTATAATATTGTTGATTTTTGGTAGTTCTTTATTTGGTGTTTTAAATGAAGAAGGAATAGATGACTACTAAAAAAATAAAACTAACGTGAAGCTTCCAAAATTTCTTAGCGGTAATATAGTATTTAAGATTACTTCGCTTAATGCCATTGTCATTTTTATTAGGTTAATTGTTTCAATTTTTGTGCAGCGTTTATTGGCAATTACGGTCGGTGAAGCCGGTATTGCAAGTATTGGTCAAGTGCGCAATGCTATCGCAATGTTAACTAGCACATCAACATTGGGAATGTTTAGTGGTATCGTCAAATATGTTGCAGAACTTAAGGAAGATAAACCTGAGTTGACCAAACTCTTCTCTACAGCCACCGTCTTTGTAATTCTGGGATCCTTAGTATCTAGTTTAGTATTATTCTTTGGATCGAGTTATTTTTCTAACTACCTCTTTAAATCTAATGAGTTTTCATATGTCTTTAAACTGTTGGCGGCAATCGTACCTTGTATTGCTATTAATAGAACAATTAATGGGATTGTAAGCGGACTATCTGACTATAAGAAATACGCCAAAATAGAACTGATAAGCTACTTATTAGCTACAGCTGTTCTTCTTATAGGCTTATACTATTCTGACCTGGATGGAGTAATTGTAGCAATTGCCCTGGCACCTATAATTCAACTCATAGTACTAGGTTTTGTTTTTGGTAAAAGATTAAAAAAGTATGTAATATTTAGGAACTTAAAATTTGGTTTTAGTTATAAAAATCAGCTCTTGGCATTTACGCTCATGTCTTTTGTATCTGCTTTCTTATTGAACTATGTGGAAATTAATATAAGAACAATGGTAGCAAATGATATCAATGTCAATGAGGCTGGTTATTGGACTGCTATTACATTTATTTCTAAAAACTACATGGTATTTGCTACAGGATTATTTTCGCTTTATGTGATCCCTAAATTCGCAAATATTCATAATAAAACTGAATTTAAAAGGGAGATATTAAATATCTATAAAACCATATTACCCATATTTGGGCTAGGGATGATTTTGGTATATCTATTTAGAAATTTGATTATAGAAATTGTTTATCCAAATTTCATCGGTATGGAGCCTTTATTTAAATGGCAATTACTGGGTGACTTTATTCGTCTTTGCGCCTTAGTATTGGCGCATCAATTTTTGGCTAAGCGTTTGGTTAAGAGTTTTGTAATTACAGAGATTATATCTTTAGTGCTATTTTTTGCGCTTACTAAGATATTTATTCAGTATTATGATACAGAAGGTGTTGTTATTGCACATCTAGTGAGATATATCATATATTTTGTGCTCGTGATTTTTGTTGTTAATTCTTATTATAGCGATAAACGTTCCAAGACCACTTAGATTACTGATGCTAGTTGTGCTGCCAGATATGCAGATACTTTTTAGCAGACGTTATATAATTGTGGTGTTCTTCTATAAATTGGCGTGCTTTATTTGAAATTTGAGTTATCTTATTTGGGTTTAGAATTAGCCACTCTAATTTTTTTGCTATTGCTTTAGCATCTGGTAATGCATTAATGACAATAGTATCTTCCTGAATGTTGTAATAATCTACCCATTCCTTTTCTGCACCTGTAAAAACCACTTTTCCTTTGGCCATGGCTTCTAAGGCGTTATAGCCTTGATCATAAGCGTAAATTTGATCTAAGAGGATATGTGAATCATCATACGCTTTAATGTAATCTTTATAGGGTAAACTTCTTACTGTTACAATCTTAATTTTTTCTGCATATTTTTCGCTTAGAATGGCAAGAGCTTCTTCAAATACATCGTTTCCTTTCTTATAATAATTATTGGAGTTTATACCGTGGAAAATAATGATCTTGTCTTTTATTTGATTTTTCTTAAACTTAAGAAGATTGGTATTCACAGGATTAGGAACCAATCCTAAGTACTTTGGGTGATCTTGAAGAGGTATGTGATAGTCTAGGTCTGAAGCGATAACACCTTGTATCTTGTTATAAATATGTTCATGAAGCTTTTTGAAATCTGGTAGTAGAAACTTTAAGCCATAGCTATGTGAAAAGCTTTTGTCTTTCGCGTTTTTATAAGGAGTCAAGATTGAGTACCTAAGTTTTTCATCATTGGCAAAACCAACGCTTAGATAGTCGGTACCGCAAGAAAGCAAAAAAGTCTTTTTATTCCAACTGCTTATAAGATCAAATATATCTTTCTCAATATTAGCTGTACATCCAAAAGATGCTTCATTAATAAATTGAACAACATCATAATTACTAATTTGTGGTTGAAGCCTTTCAATTTGTTTTTTAACATTTAAGGATTCTAAATCAATATTAGTAATCCTGTAAACAAAATTCTTTATTTTCTTAAGTAGTGCTTTTTGATATTTTTTCCTGATCAAAAAATCAACCTCATACTTCTTAAAGCCATCATATGAGGCAACTATAGTAACATTATGACCTAGTTTTATTAAACCCTCTTTTAATGAATTATGAAGTCTGCTATATTCACCAACTAATAAAATCTTCATTTATATCTATATCGTTACATTTGTTTTCAAAGATAAATTTTAATGGTTAAACCCAAGACTAAAAAAATTTGTATTGTAGTATCTTCTCTCGGTGCTGGTGGTGCAGAGCGATCTTCGGCTATTTTGTCAGAAATGTTGTTTGATCTGGGTTATGATATTCATATAGTTTCTGTACTCAATAAAATAGATTATCCTTTCAAGGGCACATTACTAAATCTTGGTGTATTAAAGGATGAGGATGATTCTATTTTAGGAAGACTAAAGCGATTAAAGGTTTTTAAGAATTATCTCAAAAAACACCATTTCGATTACGTTATTGATAGTAGAACTAGAATAGGATTATTTAAGGAATTCTTAATATCTAATTTTATATATAACCCTAAAAAAACGATTTATTGTGTTCGCAGCTACAATACTGATGGTTATATTAATCCAAATCGCTTTTTTGGAGATAGGCTTTATAGTTCTGCTCATAGAATTATTGCAGTATCGAACGGTATTTCAGTAAAATTAAAAAAGAAATATGGGTTTAAAAATCTCACTGTAATTAACAATCCTATCGTTATAAATAATGTATCTGTTATGTCCGAAGTGGATGTAAAGAATAAATTTATTCTGTTTTTTGGTCGATTAGATGATTCTATAAAAAATATCTCTCTTTTGTTGCAAGCATATGCTGAATCAAAAATTTTTCAAAAAGAAATTAAGTTGATCATACTTGGGGCGGGAAAAGATAAAGACTTGCTATTGAATAAAAGTGAAATATTAAGACTTAATAATAGTGTAAGTTTTTTAGAGTATAAGTCTAATCCTTATGGTTGGGTAAAAGAGGCTGTTTTTACTGTTTTAACAAGTAGATATGAAGGTTTTCCGAGGACACTTATAGAGTCTTTGGCACTCGGTACGCCAGTAATCTCCGTAGATTGTCAATCCGGACCAAATGAGATTATCGTAGACGAACATAATGGGCTGCTAGTAGAAAATCATAATATTAAAGCTTTAGCACAAGCTATGGATAGATTAGTGGAGGATAAAGAATTATATTTACGCTGTAAAGCTAACGCAAAATCCAGTGTTGCCCATTTATCAATGAAGACTATTGGACTACAATGGAAAGCAATATTAAATTAGTATGCATAACATCAGCAACATAAAGTTATTGAACATACCTAAAGTGCACGATGAACGCGGTTCACTTGCTGTTATTGAAAAAGAAGTACTTCCTTTTGATATAAAGCGCATATATTATTTATATGATGTACCAAGTGATAGTTATAGAGGTGGTCATGCACATAGAGAACAAGAATCAGTTATAATAGCACTTAGTGGTAGTTTTGAGGTCACCATAGACAATGGTAAGTCTAGGGAACGCATAATGTTAAATAAGCCTACTCAAGGTTTGTATATTCCGACCCATACTTGGAGAGAAATTGATAATTTCTCATCCGGTTCAGTATGTTTGGTTTTGGCCTCAACGGAGTATAACGAAGATGAATATATTAGAGATTACAAAACCTTTGTAAATCAGCTTTTGGGGTAATATAGTTTCTCTCCTTTCAAGGACTTAATGTTTAACAGAAGTTTTATCAGCCATTTAGGAGATTTTAAGAGTAGTTTTTGTTTTAAAACTAAATGGTTTTCATCGAGACTGTTTTTATAATAGTCAAAGCTTTGTTGGTCGTTATTTAATTTGCTAAGTATTGCTAGAGGAAAACGATTTCTATCAACATAGATTTTTAATGACTTATTTTCTTGCTCTTCATTTAGGTATTTATCAAATTTAGGTTTTGCTCCAACGTTAAAAGTTGTATTACTCAGACTTTTTGCAACAAATCTGTAATAAGCTAAAATTTTGTCTATAAAAACGATATCATAATTTAAGCCAATTCTAATCCATAAATCCGTATCCTGACCAGATTTTATGTCAGGGTCAAAGTATCCAGTGATCTCTATGATTTGTTTTTTAAAAACAATACTTGAGCTGGTTAAAATGGTGTGATCCAAACTAGATTCAAAAAAATTATGTATTGAGGTCATTTTATTTTGCCTAAAACTATAACTCGCTGGGACAATTTTTTTAGAATATTTGTGCGCTACTGCTGTTGTAAAAATTGAATATTCAGGATATGCTGATATGGCATGATGAATGTATTTTAGATAATCTTTATCCCATTCGTCATCGCCATCTAATAGAGCAATGTAGTTACATTTAGCTTCTTTTATGCCTCTATTTCTAGCTAAAGAAGCACCTTGGTTAGACGCGGAAATTAGTCGAATACGCTTATCCTCAATAGATTCAATGACTGTCTTGCTATTATCAGTAGAGCCATCATTGATAATAATAACTTCAAAATCCTGAAACGATTGCTGTAATACACTATTTAAGGTCTCTTTTATAAATTCAGCTTTGTTATATACAGTTACTACAACTGAAAAAAATGGAGTCATTTTTGTTAAAAGGTTAATGAGCTAAGGTAACCTAATTTATAAAATTGTAGTAACTTAATATTGGGTTTGGTGCTTAGCAGTTGTTTTGTCAAAGGTTTCTTAAAAATAAAAAACGTAGTTGCTATGATTTTTCTAAGATGAAGTTCTTTTATTTTCTCAAAAAGCTTCAAAAGGCTATTTTCGGTATTTCTAATATGTTCGTGATTATAAAGTTCATAGAGTCTCTGAGTAGCAATTTCCGTCTTTTTTAAAAATTCAGCATTTTTATCTAGTCCTTTATGAATTGCAGAGTTATCTATATGATAGATGTTTGATTTATGGGACTTCATTAAAGCTCCAAAAAAGAGGTCGTAGCCATAGCCATCATTATTGATTTGAGAACATATCTTTAGGAAGATATTTTTTTTAATCAAAAAATTCGAAGAAACTATATGCTTGTATGGATGTTTATTTCGTTTTTTAGCTTCGATTTGCTCATATTTCCTACCATATTTCCAGCGTAAAATATATTCACTTTCAGGTGTTTCAGAATCATAACAAATTCCCCCATAGATGGCTTCATAGTTATTTTTTTTTATGATTTCAAAATATCTTTCGATGAAGTCTTTGCTTTCGGGAATAACGTCTGCATCTAAAAAAAGCAACCAATCGTATTTTGCTTTTTGAGCTAATGACTTGCGCGAAGTAATGCGTCCTTTATTCTCTACTGAAATGAGATGATTCGCATTTTCAATAGATTTACAAATAGCCTTATTTTCCTGCGAGTATAGTACTGAACCGTCTTCCCAGCACAGTATTTCATAATCGAAATCAATAATTTCAAAAGCATTGTCCAATGAAATTAAAAGATTTTTAATTTTATAATTATAAACAGGAATGAGTATCGATAGCATGGTATTTATACAATTAGCTCTTGCGTTGTACTACCTCGAAGACCTTATTTTCATCACATTTTAAAGTCTTGCTTGGGTATTTCAAAAGTAACGCATAATCGTGGGTTGCCATTAATATGGTATTGCCGTTTTTATTTATGTCTTGCAGCACCTCCATAACTTCAATACTGGTCTGAGGATCTAGATTTCCTGTCGGCTCATCGGCTAAGATGAGTTCTGGATCGTTTAGCAAAGCCCTTGCGATAGCGATACGCTGTTGTTCTCCACCAGAAAGCTCATGAGGATATTTAAAGCCTGTAGTTTTCATGCCTACTTTATCCAATACGGTTTCAATGCGCTCATTTATGTTATCCTTATCTTGCCAGCCGGTGGCTTTAAGAACAAATTCAAGATTACCATTAATGGTTCGGTCTGGTAGTAACTTGAAATCCTGAAAAACAATACCCAACTTTCTGCGTAAAAAAGGAATATCGTTTTCTTTCATCGTCCTAAGATTAAAATCCACTACGGTGCCTTCCCCTTCATTGAGTTCTAAGTCACCATAAAGCGTTTTCATAAAGCTACTTTTTCCACTTCCTGTTTTACCAATAAGATATACAAAATCACCTTTTTGCATTTCAAAATTCACCTTAGAAAGTACCAAATTGTTACCTTGGTATATCATTGCATCTTTGAGTTGTAAAACCGTTTCGGACATATTTTGGCTTAAATTTTGATTAGCGTAAATGTATTATTAATAAAATCAAATATCAAATCAACAATAAATAGTTTAACATCAAAGTTTAATAATTAATACATGGACTTTTAACATTTAATAAATCCGTTTATAATTATACATAATTTCTACCGTTATAGATTTTGTATTGAATTATATTTGAATAGAAAGAATCATCAATAAATAATAATCAAAAAACGACTAAAATGCTACTTCTCAAAAGACAAATCATTATCGTTTTTTTCGCTTTTACTTGTTTGGGTTTTACACAAAATTCGGCAGTGTATACAAGCGATTTAAAAGACTACCAGAAAGCATTGACCTTATATAATAACAAACAGTATAAAGCTGCCCAATCTCTGTTTGATGATATTAAGTACAACACGGACGATGCTGTTATAAAGTCAGATTGCTCTTATTATATTGCAAATTGCGCTGTGCGTTTAAATCAAAATAATGCAGACGATTTAATTACGGAATTTGTTGAAGAATATCCAACGAGTACCAAGCGTAATACAGCATTCTTGGACGTTGCGGATTATTATTTTGAAAATTCCAAATATGCTTATGCACGTAAATGGTATCAGAAAGTAGATGAACTAAGTATCTCGCGTTCTGAGCGGGATCGATTCAACTTTAATTATGGATATAGCCTTTATGCCACTAAGAGTAAAACTCAGGCGACTAAGTATTTAAATCGTGTAGTAAATTCTAAGGAATATGGTTCTCAAGCCAAATATTATATTGGTTATATGGCTTATGAAGGTGATGATTATGATACGGCAAATGAGTATTTCGATCAAGTAAGCGATAATGAAAAGTACAAGGAGAAGCTCTCTTATTATCAGGCGGATTTAAACTTCAAATTAGGAAAATTTGAAAAGGCTATTGAGCTTGCAAAGGAACAATTACCAAATGTAAGAGGCGAAGAGGAATCAGAACTATCCAAAATCATTGGTGAAAGTTATTTTAACCTAGAGCAATACGCCGAAGCATTGCCATATTTAAAGGTCTATGAAGGTAAACGTGGCAAATGGAATAATACCGATTACTATCAGCTAGGCTATACATACTACAAGCAAAATGATTTTGAATCTGCGATTTCAGAGTTCAATAAAATCATTGATGGCAACAATGCAGTAGCCCAAAATGCATATTACCATTTGGGTGAAAGCTATATCAATTTAGATAAGAAGCAGGAAGCTTTAAATGCTTTTAGGAATGCCTCGGAAATGGATTATGATTTAAAAATCCAAGAAGATGCATGGTTAAACTATGCTAAGATCAGTTATGAGATTGGTAATCCATATCAGTCTGTTCCACAAGTATTAGCTGGTTATTTAGATAAATATCCAGAAACGAGTTATAAAGAGGAAATTGAAACATTGTTAATCGATTCCTACATCACGTCCAAAAACTATAAAGAAGCACTAGAACTCCTAAAAGGAATGAATAGTTTTGAAAATAAGGTGGCTTATCAAAAAGTAGCATTTTTAAGAGGCATTGAACTCTACAATGAAACACGATATAACGAAGCTTTGGATTTATTCAATAGTTCGTTACAGGAGCCAAGAGACCCAGTTTTTGTTGCAAAAGCTACATTTTGGAAAGCAGAAACAGAATACAACTTAACGAATTATAATGATGCGCTGATTGGCTTTAAGCAATTTGATGGTATGGGAGAATCTTCAAGTTTACCGGAAAGCGACAATTTGGGTTATAATTTGGCTTATACCTACTTTAAATTGAAGGATTACAGCAATGCTTCTAAATATTTTCAGAAATTTATAGATAAAAACTCTAGCGACAGATCACGAAGAAACGATGCCTATTTAAGGTTGGCTGATGGTTATTTTGTATCGAGTAAATATCAAAGTGCTATAAATGCTTACGATAAGGCAATTCAAATCAATGAGATTGAAACGGATTATGCTGCTTTTCAGAAAGCAATGAGTCAAGGCTATTTGGGAAAAAGCACCAAAAAGATTTCTGAGCTATCTACGTTTATAGAGGGCTATCCAAAATCAGCTTTAAGAGATGATGCCATGTATGAGTTAGCAAATTCTTATGTTAAGTCTGGTGATTCTGATAAAGCTATGCAAATGTACGATCGTTTGAATTCCGAATATAGACGAAGCGCATTTACATCAAAAGCATTGTTGCGTCAAGGCTTAGTCTACTATAATGCAAGTGATAATGAGCTTGCCTTAGCCAAATTTAAAAAAGTAGCCAAGGATTTTCCTGGTTCTGGTGAAGCGGTTCAAGCCGTGTCTACAGCACGTTTAATTTATATAGATTTAGGACGAGTAGACGAGTATGCACGTTGGGTAAAATCATTGGATTATGTTGAGGTCACAGATGTTGAGTTGGATAACACTATGTATTTAGCAGCTGAAAAGCCATATTTAGACAATGATACCGATAACGCCATAAGGCAGTTCAATAAATATCTAAATCAATTCCCGAATGGTATTCATGCTTTAAAATCGCACTTCTATCTAGCGCAGTTATATTACAAAAAAGATTTGTTCGAAAATGCACAACCACATTACCAATATGTAGTTGAAGCCTCAAAAAGTGAATATACAGAGCAGGCCATGGTACGGCTATGTGAAATCTATTTGACAGATTCTAATTGGTCTAAAGCGATTCCAGTTTTAAAAACTTTAGAAACGGAAGCCGATTATCCTCAAAATGTTCTGTATGCGCAATCGAATTTAATGAATGCGTACTATCAAACAGAAGATTTCGCTTCGGCGGAAAGTTATGCTGAAAAAGTGTTAGCGAATTCAAATTTAGATAACAAAGTAAAAAGCGATGCTAAGATTATCATTGCGCGTTCCGCTATAAAAACCGGAAACGAGGCTAGAGCAAAAGATGCTTATGCAGATGTAGAGAAGATTGCAACAGGAGGTGTCGCTGCTGAAGCGTTGTACTACAATGGCTATTTTAAAAATAAGGAAGGTAAGTATAAAGCTTCCAATGTAACCATTCAAAAATTAGCTAAAGACTACAGTAGCTATAAATATTACAGCGCAAAAGGGCTAGTTGTAATGGCAAAGAACTTCTATGCTTTGGGAGACGCCTTTCAAGCGACGTATATTTTGGAAAGTGTAATTTCTAATTTCCCAGATTTTGACGATGTAGTCCAAGAGGCAAAATTTGAACTTAATAAAATAAAAGCAGAAGAAGCAAAAACAAATTCATCAATCGAAACAGACGACAACTAGAACTGGACACTGAGGCTCTCGAAGTGTCGTTTAAGTGCAATCAAAATATATAAAATGAAAATCAAGTTTTTAATCTTTATAATCACCATATCAAGTAGTCTGTCTTTTACATTCGCTCAAGAGCGCACCAAAGACACTATTGATGATCAAGTTGTAAATGTTGTAAAGCCATATACACCAACAATTTCGGATGCCTTTAAAATTAAGGATACACCAAAATTGAGCGATTCCAATATGGTAAAGAAAAAAGAAGTCAAGTATAATATATTTTCAATTCCAGTGGCATCAACATTCACACCAGCAAAAGGTAAAGCAGCAAAGGTGGATAAGGCGAAGCCTGTATACCTATATGATAATTATGCCTCTTTAGGTGTTGGAACATATACGACAATATTGGGTGAGGTTTATCTTAACCACGAATTAAGTAATACCGAAAATGTAGGTGGTTATTTCAGCCATCACTCTTCAGGAGGAGGCATTGATGGATTATTGTTAGATGACAGCTTTGCAAAAACAGGTTTAAACGCGTACTACTCTCAAAAATTAAGAGATTTCTCATGGAAAGTGAATGGAGGTTTTGACATAATGACCTATAATTGGTATGGTTTGCCTGAAGATTTCTTTTCTGAAGCTCCAGTTGATCAAAACGATACCAGGCACACGTTTAGCGGTTTCCATCTTGGAGGTAAGCTAAAGTTTGATGATGCTATCATTAAAGATGGAAGCGTACGTTTTAGGCGTTTTGGAGATGATTATGACTCAGGTGAAAATCGATTTGTTGCAACAACAAGTTTTGATGTGCCTGTACAAGGTGAGGAAATCAGTACAGAGTTTTATATAGACTACATTGGTGGTAGTTTTGATAATGGTTTTAGCTCTCCAGATGAAATTAAATATGGAAATGTCACATTTGGCTTATCACCATCATTTCAATTAAAACAAGATGATCTAACCGTTAATTTAGGTTTGAGATTAGTGTATCTAAATGATACGGAGTTTAGTGATAACCAATTCTTTATTTATCCAAATATTGAAGCGACTTATCGTTTAGTTGATGAAATTTTAATTGCCTATGGTGGTATTACAGGACAACTGCAGCAAAACTCTTATTACGATTTTGCCAATGAGAATCCATTTGTGTCACCAACACTGTTTGTGGTCCCGACTGATCAACGTTTCAATGGTTTTATAGGACTAAAAGGAAAGCTATCTAACAACGTAAGCTATAATATTAAGGGTAATTATTATTCTGAAGGCAATAAAGCGCTTTTTAAGGCGAATAATATTAACAGTGAGCCCTTTGGTGATAGAGATGATATTAATTATCAATTTGGAAATTCATTTGGCGTAGTGTACGACGACGTTAATACCTTTTCAGTTGGAGGTGAATTAAATATTGATGTCAATAGGAATTTCACACTTGGATTTAAAGGTGAGTATTTCAGTTATAATACAGATGAACAATCCGAAGCATGGAACTTACCAGATGTTACGGGATCTATTTTTATGGATGTTCAGATTACTGAGAAATGGTTTGCTGGTGCAAGTGCCTTTTATGTCGGTGAGCGAAAAGACCAACAAGAACGAATAGGTCCATTTGTTAATCCCAATCCTCCGATAACAACCACTTTGGAAAGTTATTTTGATGCTAACGCACATGTAGGCTATAAGGTCAATGACCAATTATCGGTTTTTGCTAAGGTTAATAATATGCTGAACCAAGATTATGAGCGCTATTTAAATTTCCCTGTTCAAGGGATACAAGCCTTGGCAGGTGCAACCTATCAATTTGATTTTTGACGCGAAGCGTCATCCTGAACGGAGGCTGAGGTTCTCGAAATCTGCACAGGATCTCATGACTTATCGTCGTTGTGAGGAACTTGTGACAAAGCAATCTCTTTCTTTTTAGTTATAATTTAAAGCGTTTTAATTCGAAACGCTTTTCTTATTTTTACATTTATTGTCACTTCGAGTGGTTTTACCATTTACAGAATCGTAACTAGTAGTCATTTTAATCTTACTCAAAACATGAAAAAATTATTACCAATTTTAGCTCTTATCACAATGCTTTCTTGCCAAAACGAAAAGCAAGAAGCAGATACCATAGTTGTCAATGCCAATATTTATACGGTAGATAAAGATTTTAGTAAATCAGAAGCCTTTGCTGTTAAAGATGGTAAAATCATAGAAGTTGGTACTACGAGTGCTATTGAAAAGAAGTATAGCGCAGCAGATACTATAAATGCCAATGGACATACAATTGTTCCAGGATTAATCGATGCCCATTGTCATTTCCTGGGGCTAGGTTTTAATCAGCAAGCTGTAGATTTGGTCGGGACAGAAAGTTTTGAAGAGGTTGTGAAGCGTGTTATAGATTTTCAAAATAAGTACAAGCGAGACTTCATTGTTGGCAGAGGTTGGGATCAAAACGATTGGGAAGATAAAGAGTTTCCAAATAAGACGTTATTAGACAAGCTATTTCCAGATACGCCAATCGCTTTAACCCGTGTTGATGGACATGCGATACTTTGCAACCAAGCAGCTTTGGATTTAGGAAAAGTAACAGCTAAAAGCAAAGTAGATGGAGGAGAAGTCGTTCTTGAAAATGGTGAACTTACAGGTGTTTTAGTGGATAATGCCGAAAATCTAGTGATGAATTATTGGCCTAAGCCAAATAGAAAGGACATGGTAGAGGCGCTGATGGCAGCCCAAGATATTTGTTTTGATTTAGGATTAACAACAGTTGATGATGCAGGCCTTGGACAAGACGCTATAGAAATTATTGACAGCCTTCAAAAGGCTGGAGACTTAAAGATGCGTGTGTATGCTATGGTATCCTATTCGCCAAAGAATATGGATTACTTTTTAGATAAAGGCATTATAAAAACAGAGCATTTAAATGTGCGTTCATTTAAATTTTATGCAGATGGCGCTTTGGGTTCCAGAGGTGCAATGTTAAAAGAACCCTATAGTGATAAACCAGGGCATTTAGGATTATTAGTAACGGATTTGGAAACCTTAGGAAAGGCTGCTGAACGCATTGCAAATTCGGACTACCAGATGAATACGCATGCTATTGGTGATTCGGCCAATTATGCAGTTTTAAAAACATATAACAAAGTTTTAGAGGGCAAAAGCGATAGAAGATGGCGCGTAGAACATGCTCAAGTCGTATCTCAAGAAGATTTTGATTTATATAAAAATGTATTCCCATCTATACAGCCAACGCATGCAACTAGTGATATGTATTGGGCAAAGGATAGGGTAGGTGAAGAACGTGTGAAAGGTGCTTATGCCTACAAACAATTATTAGAAGCCTATGGTAAAGTCGCCTTGGGAACTGATTTTCCTGTGGAGCGTGTGAGTCCATTTCTAACTTTTTATGCCGCAGTGGCAAGACAGGATTTGAAACAATATCCTGAAGGAGGCTTTCAAATGGAAAATGCACTAACTAGGCAAGAAACCTTAAAAGGAATGACCATTTGGGCAGCCCATTCCAATTTTGAAGAAAACGAAAAGGGCAGTATCGAAGTCGGGAAATTTGCGGATTTTATTGTTTTAGATAAAGATATTATGACAGTTGATGTTAATGAGATTCCAAATATTAAGGTGTTAAAAACTGTTGTTGGAGGTGATGAAGTACAGTAAAATTCCTGAGAAAGCAAGAATCTCCTTTTTGTCATCCTAAACGGAGGCTGAGGTTCTCGAAGCCTGTTTAGGATTTTATAATTTTTAAAATGAAGAATTTATTTTGTTTTGTGTTTTTTATTGCGTCAATAGCTAGCTTTTCTCAAGAGTTGATTGTTGCAAAACATTAGAGGATGTACAAAAATCACTTCATGGTAATTGGGAAATAAAAGATTCTATAAGTAACATTTATTATAATATATGGTTTAAAGGTAAGGTTGGAGGATTTGATGAATTAGAAAGGACAGCTGAGGAAAGACAGATAAATTTTGTTTCATGTCAGCCAGCTATTGAGATTTTGAAAACTGACAAAGGATTCGAAATCTATTTCGTTGAATTGATAAGTAGTTATAAAGAAAGGATATTACAATTGAATAAGAATAGCTTCGTAATTACAAATGGAGATTCTAAAATTGAATATGTACGAGTCAAAGAATGATTAAAGATTTACCCTCGCCAAATAATCAAAATGCCCTCCATCTGTAATCTTTTCACAATGCAGTCCAACGGTTTGACAAGCAGTTTTTAAGGTTTCAAAATCGAGATAGAGCCATTTTATGGGTACTTCTTCTTCACCTTTGTAGCTTAGATAATAATCGAGTTCTCCATAATAATTAGCGTTGATGTCTAGCCAATAACCACCATCTTCAACTTCATACATGTATTTGATATCGGATGAGTCAATAAGTATTTGACCATTCAGTTTTAGTAATGATTTTAGATGTGTCAAGTATTTCGGAACTTGAGTTAGTTCTTGAAAAATACCAGTACCATTCATTAACACCAAAATGGTATCAAAGATCTCGGTTTCCTCTAAAAGTGATTTCAATTCGGCATTTATAACACCTCTTTTTTTCGATACGGAAACAGAACCCTTAGAACTATCTATAGCTTTTACCTGAAATCCTTTTTCTTGGAGCCACAAACTATGGCTTCCAGCTCCACAACCAACATCAAGAATTTTACCCTTGCAAAGTTGCAGAGCTTTTTGCTCTAGCTTTGGCATTTTAGCATAATCCCTAAACAAATAAGGAAGTGGCAGGGTGTCTTCATCAGAGATATTAGTAGATGTTATAATATCCTCTGTGTAATTCCCGTTTTGATAATCCAACAACGCTTTTCCGAAAATGTCCTTACTCATAATATTTGTCAGTTCGAGTGATTCCGATTTATCAAAATTGTATCGAGAACTTTAGTTAAATTTGTGTTATGCACGAACAAATCAATAATTTGCCTAAGCGCGCCAAAGATAAGCATAAGGAAAACAAAACCTTTTTCACTAAGCTCAAAAGAAAACCTCCAAAGCAGCTAGATTATATAATGCAGGAATTACACGAGGAAGAATTTGAGCGTACGGATTGTTTAGATTGTGCTAATTGTTGTAAGACCACTGGGCCTTTGTTCACTAACAAGGATATTCAGCGTATTGCTAAGTCTTTTAAAATGAAAGAACAGGAATTTATCGAGCAATATTTAAGGTTAGATGAAGATAATGACTATGTGCTGCAATCAGTGCCATGCGTATTTTTAGGTACCGATAATTACTGTTCGATTTATGATATTAGACCAAAAGCATGTAGGGAATTTCCGCATACGGACAGAAAGAAATTTCAACAAATTTCTAATTTGACTTTAAAAAATACAGCTATTTGTCCCGCTGCATTTAATATTGTTGAGGAAATGAAAAGGCAAATTCAGCTTTAATTGTTAGTTTCGGAATAATTATTGATACAATTGAGAATAAAAAATAAAATGAAAGGCCACCTCGTAAAACTAATTTTCCTTGTATTTGCTATTAATTTATCCACGGCTCAAGAATGGATGACAGATTTAAAAATAGCCCAAAAGTTAGCCTTGGTTCAGAATAAAATGGTACTTATGGTTTGGGAGGGAACCACGGAATATCCTTATCCTGTTTTCGTAAATAACGAAAAGGGAAGAAAGATTTATGTAGATAATCTATTTTTAGATGAGAATTTAAGTCCTTTGATATGGGAATACTTTGTACCTGTAATTGTCAGTGAAAATAAATATGGTGTTTATTATTCTGAAATTAAAGGTAAACGAAGCCGAAACTATATCGAAAAATTCAATGATAATTCCATAAAAATCATGGATGTTAATGGTAATATTTTAAATACATCCGATATTTATTTGGAAGATTTGGAGAATATATCCACCATTATCAAAAAATATGCTTTGGATACTGAATTTTTAGCTCCAGAATTAAGGGGGTATCAAACCCAAAAAGATTTCTATTCTGCTTATTATTTGGCCTCTAAATACATGGATTTTTCACTATATGGAAAGGAAAAATTAAGACCAGATCTTTTAAAGTTGGCAAAAATTTATATTGATGAAGCTAGGTCATTTGCTAAGGCTGAATCCAAAGAAGATCAGTCAGTTTTAGCCCAGAGATGTAATTTATTGGAGATAAATCAATACTTACTGCTAAAACGTCCAAAAAAAGTGCTGAGGCTCTTGGAAAAAATGGATGCTTATAAGATTGACAATGCTAATACTTCATTTATTGCCTATTTATACTATACAGCCTACATGAGTTCAAAAAGGCTGGAGGATGCGGAATCATGGAAATCTAAAATATCTTCAGTAAATTTGAAAAAAGCACAAGTGATTATCAACCTCAATTCTTAAGCCTTGGAAACTCTTGTTAATTATTTTGAAACTATACCATCATCGCATCGCAGCCTTATATTAGTTGGTGGTCTAACATTTTTTTGGTTGTTGGAAAGTGGCTTGCCTCTATTTAAGTTTAAGTATAATAAATGGCAGCATGCGTTACCTAATTTGTTTTTTACTATGACCACAATTGTCATAAATTTTGCATTGGCATTTTTGTTGTTAGGTACTGCAGATTGGGTCAAGGCAAATGATTTTGGGATTATAAACTGGTTGCCAACAATGCCTTTGTGGCTTTATGTGTTGTTAGGTGTTCTATTTCTTGATTTTTTTGGTGCTTATTTAGCACATTTTGTGGAGCATAAAGTAAAACCGCTTTGGATGGTGCATTTGGTGCATCATACAGACCATAAGGTAGATACGACAACAGCAAACAGACATCATCCAATTGAGAGTTTAATCCGATTTTCGTTTACACTATTGGGTGTGTTTGTAGTTGGTACGCCAATTGCCATCGTTATGTTATATCAGGCCATGTCATTAATTTTCACACAGTTTACCCATGCTAATCTCAAGATGTCAAAACGTTTAGATAGAGTATTGAGCTATGTTCTTGTATCACCAGATATGCATAAAATCCATCATCACTACAGGTTGCCTTATACAGACTCTAACTATGGTAATATCTTCAGTATTTGGGATCGTATCTTTGGAACCTATATGTACATGGGCCGTGAAAAGTTAGTATATGGCGTGGATGTATTTCCAGATGAAAAAAAGAATACGAATATTGGTGAATTATTAAAGCAGCCCTTTCAGAAGTATGAAAAACCTACCCTTTCTTCTGATATTGACGAATAGACTATTTCTACTTTTTCATTGTTATTTGAATGCGTCGCAATTCTGAAAAACAAATAGAGGTCCAAGGACACCGAGGCTGCAGAGGTTTACTGCCTGAGAACTCCTTACCAGCTTTCGAAAAAGCCATTGATCTTGGTGTGCATACCTTAGAATTAGATATTGCTATCACAAAAGATAGCGAAGTCGTGGTTTCTCACGAACCTTTTATGAGTAGAACCATTTGTTTTAATCCAGACGGTAATGAAATTCCAGAAACGATGGATATGAAACACAATCTTTATGAGATGACCCATGAAGAGATTAAACGGTTTGATTGTGGTTCTAAATTTCACATTTCATATCCTGATCAGGAAAAATTAAAAACATATAAACCACTGCTTAAAGAAGTTTTTGATTTAGCTAAAAAGAAAAATCCTAGGGTTAAGTTCAATATCGAGATTAAGTCAAAACCAGAGTATTACGGAATTTACACGCCTTGGCCAAATCAATATGTAGAAATAGTTGTGAATGAAATTATTGAAAGCGGAATGTTTGACCAAGTAAATCTGCAGTCTTTCGATCTAGCCATCCTTGAAGAAATTAAGCGACAATCAGCTAAAATGAAAGTTGCTTTATTAATCGATGAAGATGAAAGCATCAGTAACAAGTTAGAGGCATTATCATACAAGCCAGAAATTATAAGCCCGTATTACAAGTTACTTAGCCAAGCGAAAGTTAGCGCTTATCAAGCCAAAGATTTTCAGATTATTCCTTGGACCATTAATCAAAAAGAAGGCCTGAAACAAATGATAGACTGGAGAGTAGATGGAATCATCACAGATTACCCAAACTTGCTTATCGAAATACTTTCAAAATAAAGTTTTCAACATATTTATTAACATAAATTGTCGTTCTTCTAATTTTTGTGTAGATGATAGGATTTTTATAGTCTATTATCTGAAACCGCTTATGTTTGCCTTGGATTGATTAATTATTGTTGAGATAAACAAACACATGTTTAACTTCATACTATAATGTCTTGAAAAATCTAATCCGTATTTTCCTCCTCGTTATACTAATCTTCTTATTAAGCTTTACATTGCAAGCTCAAGAGCATTATGCCAAATTAGAAAAGAACAAGAATATTCAAGCTAAAGGACTAATCCATAAGCTGAATGAAACCAGAGATACTTTAATACTTCAAAGTGATACAAAAATAAACTATCTATATGCTATAAATAAAGACTATGGGCGAGATTTTGATGTTTATATAGATACGACACATTATAGATTACCATTAAATAAACTACCACAAGGGAAACACGTTTTAGTGGCTGTGCAATCACCTAAACGTATTGTTTTTGTGGTAAGAATCTTGAAGGATATCCCAAAGGAAAAGCCTTTACAGATAGAGTCTGATGAAGTAGTTGCCATAGAACCTAGAGTGCTTCCGGTCTCAAGTAATAATTAATCATAAATTAAATACTTTGCTCTGGTTTTTTTGTAAGCAGCTAGATCTTTTTGCCAAGATGATTTAATGTTTTCTTCTGCCACACCATTTTCTATTTGCTTTTGCAGCTTTGCTGTACCAGCGTGCGAGGTAAAATTGTTAGTGTCGAAAAATTTTGAAGTGTCAGTTGAATTATTATAGGCGTCAATAATGTATTTTAAAGTAAACGATCTTTGAGCTTCGATGGTTGATAAATCAACACCATAGCAAATTTCTCCTTTATGCTTTGGATACTTGGCTCCAAAATTTGACTCTGGAGTATAGTTAAATGTGTAGTGCTTGGCATCTAAAAATGGTGCACCATAGCGTTGAAACTGAAATTCAGTGCCTCTGCCAGCATTAACTGTTGTCCCTTCAAACAAACCCAAACTTGGATATAAGATAATGGACTGATCATTAGGTAAATTCGGAGAAGGTCTAATAGGTAAACTATAGGGTTTATTATGATCATAATTTTCATTTTCAATAACGGTAATGTTGCAAGCAATGCCATTTTTTAACCAACGTTCACCATTGATCATTGTTGCATATTCACCTATAGTCATACCGTGTACAAGTGGGATAGGGTGCATCCCCAAAAAACTACTGTTTTCGACTTCTAAAACAGGGCCATCGACATAGGACCCATTTGGATTTGGACGATCCAAAATAAGTAATGGGACATTATTCTCTGCGCAAGCTTCCATGACATAATGTAATGTAGAAATGTAAGTGTAAAAACGCACACCAACATCTTGAATATCAAAAACCACTATATCTAAATTTTCTAAATGCTGTTTTGTCGGTTTTTTATGCTTGCCGTGAAGTGAAAATATTGGCAATTTTGTTCGCTTGTCTATACCATCTTTCACATCTTCGCCAGCATCTGCAGTGCCTCTGAAGCCATGTTCTGGTGCGAATACTTTTTTAATGTTAATTTCTAAACTTAGGAGAGAATCAACCAAGTGTTCTTTTAATTGTACCGACGTTTCGAATGGTTTATGTTGCCCTGAAAGATCTTTTGGCACCTCTAATTTTAAATTTACTGTTGTTTTAAATATGACACTAGTCTGATTGGCCACAATACCAACACGCTTTCCTCTTAGCATTGGAAGATACTTCTCAATTCGATTGGCTCCAACAATGATGCTCTTATCATCTTGAACTTGTTTTAGGGCCTCATTCGAAATATTTTCTTCAACTCTATTATTCCGAGATTCCAAGGTCTCGCCTCCAACTTTTTCGGCACAGGATATTGTTATCAAGACTAATAATAAAACTGTATTTTTGAAAACCTTAAAACACATATATAGGTTTGAATTTTGAGTTGTTTGTAGCTAAACGTATTATTGGCAATAAAACGTATAAAAGTAGTGTTTCGGCACCAATTATTAAAATTGGTATTGCCGCAATAGCTATTGGTATCATTGTTATGCTTATTGCTATAGCGACAGGATTAGGCTTGCAACAAAAAATTAGGGATAAGGTTGTAGCCTTCAATGGACATATTGAAATTACAAATTTCGATACTAATGCTTCAGATGAATCTCAAGTACCAATTTCAATCAAACAAGATTTTTATCCTGAATTTAATAATGTCGAGGGCGTAAAGCATATACAAGGCGTAGCTACTAAGTTTGCGGTTATTAGAACTGAAACCGAGTTCGAAGGTATCGTTGTAAAGGGAGTTGGAGCCGATTATAATTGGGATTATTTTGAAGAATTCTTAGTAGATGGTCGTGTGCCTGACTTTTCTGGAAAACGTAATGAAGAAATTCTAATTTCTAATTATTTAGCCAACAGGTTAGGCTTTAATGTAGGTGATAAGTTTCAAACTTTGTTCCCCGATAATCTGAATAAAATACCTCGAATAATCAACTATGAGATCGTAGGGATTTATAATTCAGGTTTTCAGGAATTGGATGAAAAATTCTGTATTGCAGATTTAAGACATATTCAACGTCTAAATAAATGGGATGCTGATCAAATCGGTAGTTTCGAAGTTTTTATTGATGATTTTTCAGATTTAGATGAGGTGTCCTCACAAGTATATCAGGAGACAGGATCTTTTTTTAATGCGACACCAATCACACGAAAATTCTATACCGTTTTTGAATGGATTAAGATTTTTGATTCCAATACCAATATCATAATCGCTATTATGATTATTGTTGCAGGTATCAATATGATTACAACATTATTGGTGCTAATTTTAGAACGCACTAACATGATTGGCGTTTTAAAAGCTTTGGGAAGCTCTGATTGGACCATTAGGAAAGTATTTCTTTATAATGCGTCTTATTTAATTGGATTAGGATTACTTTGGGGAAACCTCATAGGATTAGGACTATTATTCGCACAAAAGTATTTTAAATTATTCCCTTTAAATCCCGATACTTACTATGTGAGCGAAGCACCTGTTTACATAAGCTGGGATTATATTTTATTTCTAAACATAGGAACATTTATCGCTTGTTTATTAATGCTCTTGATTCCATCAATAATTATATCCAAGATTTCGCCTGTTAAAGCCATTCGGTTTGATTGATGAATAAACAGGATTTTTAACTTTCTACTTAACACTTTTCATTTAAATTTGCAGCGCAAATTAGATTTATGGATTACTCAGAAAATATATTAGGCACAATAGGCAATACTCCATTGGTAAAGATGAACAAATTGGTAGCAGATTTACCTTGTCTTGTACTTGCCAAATATGAAACTTTTAATCCTGGAAATTCGGTTAAGGACCGCATGGCATTACAGATGATTGAAGATGCTGAGGCTGATGGTCGTTTAAAACCAGGTGGAACTATAATAGAAGGTACTTCGGGAAATACAGGCATGGGTTTGGCATTGGCTGCTATTATTAAAGGCTACAAATGTATTTTTGTAATTAGCGACAAACAGTCCAAAGAAAAAATGGATATACTTAGAGCTGTTGGCGCAGAGGTGGTGGTTTGTCCTACAGATGTAGAGCCAGACGATCCTCGCAGTTACTATTCGGTATCTAAACGCTTAGGAGAAGAAACGCCCAACTCTTGGTATGTTAATCAATATGATAATCCAAGCAATTGTAAAGCCCATTTTAAAACAACTGGTCCAGAAATTTGGGAGCAGACAGATGGGAAAGTCACACATTTTGTAGTTGGTGTAGGCACAGGTGGTACTATTTCTGGAGTAGGAAGCTATCTAAAAATGAAAAACCCTAATATAAAAGTTTGGGGAGTGGATACCTACGGGTCAGTATTTAAAAAATACCATGAAACGGGTGTTTTTGATGAAAACGAAATCTATCCCTATGTCACTGAGGGCATTGGTGAAGATATACTTCCTGCAAATGTTAATTTCGATGTTATTGATGGCTTTACAAAAGTAACAGACAAGGATGCAGCGGTTTACACGCAAAAATTGGCGAAGGAAGAAGGAATGTTCTTAGGTAATTCAGCTGGTGCAGCTATCAAAGGTGTTTTGCAATTAAAAGAACATTTTGGACCAGATGATGTGGTCGTCGTACTATATCATGATCATGGAAGCCGTTATGTGGGTAAGATGTTTAATGACGATTGGATGCGTGGAATGGGTTATATTGAATAAGTGGATAGAAGCTATTTTAAACTAGATAAATTGAATCTTCATAAATTTTATGAAGATTTTTTTATTTTAGAACCATGCAAGAAGACTTTCTTAATTACGTATGGAAACATAGGGCATTTTCTACTTTAGTTCTCAACACAACAAAGGACGAGACTATTGTGATTAACAATCTTGGACAACACAACTACAATGCTGGTCCTGATTTTTTTAATGCACAGTTAAGTATCGACGGTCAGCTTTGGGCTGGTAATGTAGAGATTCATGTTAAATCGTCGGATTGGTACATTCACAACCATGAAATAGATAAAGCCTATGATAATGTTATTTTACATGTAGTTTGGGAACATGACACAGAGGTCTTTAGAAAGGATAATTCTGAAATACCGACACTTGAGTTAAAACACTATGTCGATATAGGTTTACAGGAGAATTATAAAAGATTGATGCAGTCCAAGTCTTGGATCAATTGCGAAAGCGATTTTTCTTCAGTAGGTGACTTTGTCTTTAATAATTGGTTAGAACGTTTGTTTGTTGAACGGCTTGAACGTAAGTCTGAGGATATATCAAAACTATTAAAACAATCCAATAATGATTGGGAGGCGGTTTTGTTCAAGATGCTTCTAAAGAATTTCGGACTAAAGATCAATAGGGATGCGTTTTTTAGTTTGGCAAATTCGGTAGACTATACTGTAGTTCGAAAACTTCAAAATGATGCTCTAGGATTAGAAGCTTTGCTATTTGGTCAAGCTGATTGTCTTGACGATGATATTCAAGACGTCTATTATTTAGATTTAAAACATCGATATCAATTTTTAAAACAGAAGTTTGGACTTGACAACCAAGGTGTTTTGCAATTGCAGTTTTTTAGACTGAGACCACCCAACTTTCCAACCATACGTTTATCTCAATTTGCAAATTTATATACCTTGGAACATCAATTGTTTTCTAAGGTAATTGAAATCAATAAGTTAGATGAATTTCATAAGCTTTTTAGAAAAGGGGTTTCAGAGTTCTGGATGACACATTATACATTTTCAAAAACATCAAAAGTTTCAAAAAAACTATTAACCAAATCGTTTGTAGATTTATTATTAATAAATACTGTAATACCATTAAAATTTTGCTATGCCAAAGCACAAGGTAGAACAATTGATGATGAGTTATTAGAACTTATTAAACAGATAAAGATTGAAAACAACAGCATTGTTAAGAAATTTCTAGACTTAAAAGCAATGCAGAAGACTAGTCTAACGTCGCAAGCTCTGCTGCAATTAAAAGAAGAATACTGTGATAAAAATAAATGCTTACAATGTGCAATGGGTAATCAACTAATCACTAAAAATAAGTAACTTGCGCTTATGAAATGAACCATAGTAAAGTAAGTTGATACCAACCGAAATTCTTATTGGCGAATTCCATTTGACTATTCAAAACAATAATTATTAAAAGATGAATCTGTTCTATACACTCTTGCTATATTTTCAGAAACGCGGTTATTATGTGTGTCAACGCATAGCAGATCGATTGGGTATTAGGGCTAAGATTGTTAGGACATCATTTATGTACTTAACTTTTGTAACAGTTGGCTTTGGTTTTGCGCTATATTTATTTTTAGCATTTTGGATGCGGATTAAAGATATAATTTATACTAAACGTTCTTCAGTTTTCGATTTGTAAAATGAATAATCCTCTCATAAGACTCTTTAGATCAAAAATTTATACTGCAGTTATTTTGCTGTTAATATTGCTATGTATCGGAGTTATTGGCTATAGAGGAATTTCTGGTTTGAGCTGGATAGATTCTGTCTACATGACTGTGATTACTATTACTACTGTCGGTTTTGGAGAAGTGCAACCGTTGGGTGTGCCTGCAAAAATATTCACCATATTTCTGATACTGGCCAGTGTTGTCATATTAGGATATGCACTTTCTATAATTACAGAATATATCCTGAGTAAAAATAATTTAGAAGACTTAAAACAACGTAAGATGCAAAAGGAAATTGAAGCCATGTCTGGCCATATTATTATTTGTGGCTTTGGACGAAATGGTAAACAAGCGGCCAAGAAATTACAAGATTATGGAAAACCTTATGTCATTGTTGAGCGAAATAAGGACATAATAGAAAAGCTTCAAGAAGAAGAGATTCCATATGTTTTTGGGAACGCCAACGAAGATGAAACACTTTACTCGGCTGGCATTGAAAACGCAAGTACGCTTATCTCTGCCTTACCAAGTGATGCTGATAATTTGTTTGTTGTATTGTCTGCTAGACAAATCAATGATAAAATGACTATAATAAGCAGAGCCTCTCAAGAGACGTCATATAACAAATTAAAACTCGCCGGAGCCAATAACGTTATTTTACCAGATAGAATTGGTGGAGACCATATGGCTTCGTTAGTTGTGATTCCAGATTTAGTAGAGTTTATTGATAATTTAGGCATCGTAGGAGAGCGAAATATTAATGTTGAAGAAGTTAAAGTAGAGCAACTTTACGATGTTAATGAAGTTAAGACTATAAGAGATTTGGATCTTCGTAAAAAAACGGGTTGTACAGTTATTGGTTTTAAAGATGCTAAAGGTGAATATCTTGTTAACCCAGAAGCTGATACTAAATTAGTGTCTGGCTCAAAAATCATAGTTTTAGGTCGACCAGAACAAATAGAGCGCTTAAATTCTAAATACAATATCGCTTAAGTACTAATTCCATTTTAACGTATAAGGCTTTAAAAACTCATTTTTTTTTAGCATCTTGTCGGCTATAAAAACGAAAACTAACTAATAACTATACTCATGAAGAAATATCTTCTATCATTTTTTACATTACTGCTACCATTATTAAATTTTGCGCAAGAAGCACAAGAAGTTGGTATAGACCAAAAAATCGATCAGGCTTTTGGTGATGCTACTGGCTGGTTTGTAAGGGCTATATTTTATCAAATTGATTTTGGAGGAGGAGTAAGAGTGTTTTGGGTGTTATTTCCATTAATTATTGGTGCGATTTATTTTACAGTCTATTTTAAGTTTATCAACTTTAGAGGTTTTTTCACTTCAGTAAATATTGTTAGAGGTAAATATGACGAGTTAGATCATAGTGAGTCATTAGTTGGTGCTGGTGATTCCACGCCTGGAGGTGATGCCATTGAAACAATCAAAGTCGAAGGGCATGAGGGTGAAGTCTCCCACTTTCAAGCATTAACCGCTGCTTTATCTGCCACCGTAGGTTTAGGAAACATTGCTGGTGTGGCTATTGCAGTTTCTATTGGTGGTGCTGGAGCAACGTTTTGGATGATAATAGCGGGGTTTTTAGGAATGGCTTCAAAGTTCGTAGAGTGTACTTTGGGTGTTAAATATAGAGATATTGAAGCTGATGGAACGGTCTATGGAGGACCAATGTATTACTTGACGAAAGGACTGAAGTCAAAAGGGCTCACAGGATTAGGAAAAGTACTGGCTGTCTTATTTGCCATTTTTGTAATCGGAGGATCGTTTGGTGGAGGAAATATGTTTCAAGTCAACCAAGCATTTCAATTAGTTGAACATATTACTGGTGGAAGTGAATCTTTTTTACACAATAGAGGTTGGTTATTTGGCTTAGTAATGGCTGTTTTTGTTGGTATAGTAATTATTGGAGGTATTAAGAAGATTGCCAAAGTAACTGATAAAATTGTGCCTTTTATGGTTGTGATTTATGTTGCTGCATCCTTATTCGTAATCTTCGCAAATTATGATTTAATTGGAGCTGCTTTTGCGCAAATATGGAATGGAGCATTTAGTCCAGAAGGTATTGCTGGTGGAGCAGTTGGTGTTTTAGTGCAAGGATTTAGACGTGCCGCATTTTCTAACGAGGCAGGTATTGGTTCGGCTTCTATTGCTCATTCAGCTGTTAAGACTAAATATGCAGCTTCTGAAGGTATGGTAGCTTTATTGGAGCCTTTTATAGATACTGTTGTAGTTTGTACAATGACAGCATTAGTGTTGATCATTACAGGTTTTGTAGATCCATTAAATCCACCTGCTAATGACGCTCAAGCGATATTATTGACATCAAGTGCTTTTGCTTCGTCTATTTCTTGGTTCCCTTATGTATTGACGATTGCAGTTGTACTCTTTGCTTTCAGTTCTATGATTTCTTGGTCCTATTATGGTTTTCAAGGCTGGTCTTATCTATTTGGAAGAACACAAAAAGCCGAATACACATATAAGGTGATTTTCTGTATTTTTGTCATTATTGGTGCAGCTGCCAGCCTAAATTCAGTCATAGGATTTTCAGATGCCATGATTTTTGCAATGATGGTACCTAATATGATAGGTTTAGCAATCTTAGCGCCAAAAGTAAAAGAGGAATTGAAAAGATATATGGATGCGATAAAGGCTAGAAAAGCCTAATAAGTATTGATATTACTAGTATATGAAATCCCATTTCCAGTTTTCTAACCAACAACGGAATGGGATTTTTTTATTGTTAGCGATAATAATTGTCTTGCAATGTATTTACAATTTCGTAGATTTTTCTGATGGCGAGATTCCTATAGACAATCAAGAACTGGATAGTTTTAGAGAAGAACTAGACTCACTTCGTCTGGTTGAGTTTGAAAAGAACGAACTAAAAATCTATCCGTTCAATCCAAATTATATTACAGATTATAAAGGCTATACTTTAGGCATGTCTAATGAGGAAATCGACAGACTTCATACGTTCAGGGAATCCAATCAATGGGTTAATTCAGTCAAGCAGTTTCAAGATGTCACTAAAGTATCAGATTCTTTACTGGCATCAATATCTCCGTACTTTAAGTTTCCAGACTGGGTTACAAATCCTAAACCAAAATCAAATCGATACAATAATTCTTTTTCAAACAACTCGAGACCTAAAGCTTTTGTACAGAAAGTAGATTTGAATGTAGCATCTGCCAGTCAGCTTCAAAAAGTATATGGTGTAGGTGAGAAGCTTTCAGAACGTATTATTAGTTATCGTAATAAGTATAAAGGAGGATTTGTGGATGATGTAGAACTTTCAGAGGTATATGGTTTAACACCAGAAGTGATTGAACGTTTGAAAAATGAATTTACCGTAAAGACACCTAGAGCAATTGCAAGATTTAATTTGAACACAGCCACAAGAGATGAATTGGTCCAAGTTCAATACATAGACTACGAAGTTGCCAATAACATTATTGAAGAACGAACCTTAAGGGAGGGTTTTAAATCATTAGATGAATTAACAAAAGTTGAAGATTTTCCAGTAAAGAAGATCGAGATAATTAAGTTATATTTGCATTTGTAAAAAAAATTGCGATTTATGTCTAATTTATATTTCACTGAAGAACATAATTTATTTCGGGAAAGTCTTAGGGATTTTCTTCAAAAAGAAGTCGTTCCTCATATTGAGAAGTGGGAGGAAACAGGTCAAATTGAACGTTTTATCTGGAAGAAATTTGGGGATATGGGCTACTTTGGTCTGTCTACACCCGAAGCTTATGGAGGATTAGATCTAGATTTATTCTACACAGTAATATTACTAGAAGAAATGCAACGCATAAATTCAGGAGGATTTGCCGCAGCAATTTGGGCCCATGCCTACTTAGCGATGACACATCTTAATAAGGAGGGTAATCACGAGCAGAAAGAAAAATATTTAACGCCAAGCGCACTAGGAGAAGCTATTGGTTGCTTATGTATAACCGAACCTTTTGGAGGTAGCGATGTTGCTGGAATGAGGACTACAGCCGTAAAGAAGGGAGATAAATATGTGATTAATGGATCTAAAACGTTTATTACAAATGGTGTTTACAGTGATTATTTAGTGGTTGCAGCAAAAACAACACCAGAACTTGGAAATAGAGGTATCAGTATTTTTGTAATAGATAGGGATGCTACAGGTATTTCTGCGACCAAATTAGATAAATTAGGCTGGAGAGCTTCTGACACTGGTGAGATTGCCTTCGATAATGTTGAGATACCTGCATCAAATTTAATGGGTGAGGAGAACCAAGGATTCGCTTATATCATGCAACATTTTGCGTTAGAAAGATTAATAATGGGAATCAATGCGCATGCAAGGGCAGAGTTTGCATTAGAATATGCAAAACAATATATGTCGGAAAGAAGAGCATTTGGAAAAACTATTAATAAATTCCAAGCATTAAGACACACCTATGCAGATTGTGAAACCCAAATGGAAATCTGTAAGCAATTTAATTATTACGTTGCTAAACGCTTGGATATGGGAGATTATGTTGTGAAAGAAGCAACCATGTCTAAATTGCAATCTACAAAAATGGCAGATGATGTCATATACCAATGTCTTCAATTCCTTGGTGGTTATGGTTATATGGAAGAATACCCATTAGCCCGTATGGCAAGGGATAGCCGCCTTGGACCAATTGGAGGTGGTACTTCCGAGATTCTAAGAGAAATAATCGCTAAGATGGTTATTGATGATAAAGACTATAAGCCTGCTACTTAAAATCATAAATGTATAATGATGAAAATCCTACAATTATGTGGGATTTTTTTATGCAATCAAATTTTATCCAATCTAATAGGTTATATTTAATTGATTATTATATTTCGATGAGTCTAAAAGCATTTTCAGATTATTTATTGTTAGAGAAGAAGTATTCTAAGCATACTGTTCTGGCCTATATTAGGGATTTGGAAACGTTTAAGGATTTCTTGAATGAAAATCATGATGCTCAGTCTATTGGAGAAGTAGACTATTCGCAGATTAGACAGTGGATTGTAGAACTAGTAAATAGCGGGGTTTCAAACAGAACAATTAATAGAAAGGTATCTTCATTAAGTTCATACTATAAATTCCTCCAAAAAACGAAAAGTATAGAAGCTTATCCATTAAAGCATCATAAAGCTTTAAAGGCTGGCAAAGATGTTCAGCTCCCTTTTTCAGAAGAAGAATTAAGGCGAGTTCTTGAAAATTCAATAGAAGTCAATGATTTTGAAAGTTCAAGAGATAAATTAATCATCGAGCTCTTTTATGCTACAGGTATCAGACGAATAGAGCTCGTCAAAATTAAAATCACTGATATCGATTTTAGTAATAAACAGCTTAAAGTTTTAGGTAAGCGTAATAAAGAGCGTTATATCCCGCTTATAGATTCATTGATAAAGTCCTTAAACGCATACTTGGATTATAGAGACCAGCTATCAGTTACCGAAGATGAAAATGTTTTGTTTTTAACAAAAAAAGGTCTTAAAATTTACGAAATGCTTGTTTACAGAATAATAAATAAGTATTTTAGTGAAGCATCTTCAAAAGCAAAATGTAGTCCACATGTATTGAGACATTCATTTGCAACACACCTTTTAAATGAAGGCGCAGATTTAAATGCAGTAAAAGAACTTCTTGGACATACCAGCTTAGCAGCAACTCAAGTATACACTCATAATAGTATAGCAGAATTAAAAAAGGTCTATGCTAAGTCGCATCCGAGAAATATACGTTAAGTGCTAAACTTAGCATTATGAGAGGTATTGAAATAAATCAATATAATGTTTAACTTAAAAAACTACGCATGAAAGTAAACACCCAATCCGTTAATTTCACAGCAGATCGTAAACTGATAGATTTCATTCAAAAAAGAATGAATAAACTAGACTTGTTTTACGATAAAATAATTCAATCGGACGTCTATTTGAAAGTCGAGAACACAAGTGATAAAGCGAACAAAGTTTTTGAAGCTAAAGTGAGTGTTCCAGGAGACAGTTTTGTAGTTAAAAAACAATGTAAGACCTTCGAGGAAGGCGCTGATAATGCTATTGCCTCATTAGAAAGACAGATAAAGAAGAGAAAGGAAAAATTAAGAGCGCGTGCTTAATTAAAATTTTTTCAAAAATGTTTTGAATAAAAAAATAAAACACTACATTTGCAGTCCGTTAGAAATAGCGGACTTTTTTGTGGTCTAAATTCAACTGCAAAAATGTAAGAAAAAGCCGATATAGCTCAGCTGGCTAGAGCAGCTGATTTGTAATCAGCAGGTCGTGGGTTCGAGTCCCTCTATCGGCTCTGAAATATTGAAAATCTACCAATTTTTTAAATTGGTTTTGGGGAGATACTCAAGCGGCCAACGAGGACAGACTGTAACTCTGTTGTTTTTTAACTTCGCAGGTTCGAATCCTGCTCTCCCCACATAGATTTTTTAAAAGAGTTGTCAAAAGTTGTTTTTTGTACAACGGAGTTTGAAAAATCTTTGGATTGGGTTACCAGTCCAGGATTATCCAGCAGAGCGAGATAATCCAAAGTTTGAAATACTGAAAACCTTTAATTAAGGAAGCTTAATTATAAAAGCGGGAGTAGCTCAGTTGGTAGAGCGTCAGCCTTCCAAGCTGAATGTCGCCGGTTCGAACCCGGTCTCCCGCTCAAAATTCCTGCGAAGGCAGGAATCTCATTGTCGCAATGAGAATCAAAACACTTTACGCCGGTGTAGCTCAGGGGTAGAGCGTTTCCTTGGTAAGGAAGAGGTCACGAGTTCAAATCTCGTCATTGGCTCTTTTTTCTAAGATACAATTAGAATAAAAATTGAACACTAATATTAAATAAGATTAAAATAAATTAAACATGGCAAAGGCAACTTTCGATCGTTCAAAACCACATTTAAACATTGGTACTATTGGACACGTAGATCACGGTAAAACAACTTTAACTGCTGCTATTACTAAAGTATTAGCTGATGCAGGTTTATCTGAAGCAAAAGATTTCGATCAAATCGACAATGCACCAGAAGAAAAAGAAAGAGGTATCACAATTAATACTTCTCACGTAGAATATGCAACAGCTAATCGTCATTATGCTCACGTTGACTGTCCAGGTCACGCGGATTACGTAAAGAACATGGTTACTGGTGCTGCTCAAATGGATGGTGCTATCTTAGTTGTTGCTGCAACAGATGGTCCTATGCCACAAACTCGTGAGCACATCTTACTTGGTCGCCAGGTAGGAATTCCTCGTATCGTTGTATTCATGAACAAAGTGGATATGGTAGATGATGAAGAATTATTAGAATTAGTTGAAATGGAAATAAGAGATCTATTATCATTCTATGAGTACGATGGTGATAATGGTCCTGTAATTGCAGGTTCTGCTTTAGGCGCACTTAACGGTGAGCAAAAGTGGGTTGATACTGTTATGGAATTAATGAACAGTGTAGATGAGTGGATTGAAGAGCCTGTTCGTGATATGGATAAGCCTTTCTTAATGCCTATCGAAGATGTATTCTCAATTACTGGTCGTGGAACTGTTGCTACAGGTCGTATCGAAACTGGTGTTGCTAATACTGGTGATCCTGTAGAGATTATTGGTATGGGTGCGGAAAAATTAACATCTACTATTACAGGTATTGAAATGTTCCGTCAAATATTAGATAGAGGTGAAGCTGGTGATAACGCTGGTATCTTATTAAGAGGTATTGAGAAAACTCAAATCTCTAGAGGTATGGTAATTACTAAGCCAGGTTCTGTAACACCACATGCTAAATTCAAAGCTGAGGTTTATATCCTTAAGAAAGAAGAAGGTGGTCGTCATACGCCATTCCATAATAATTACCGTCCACAGTTCTACGTGCGTACAACTGATGTAACAGGGAACATCGCGCTTCCTGATGGAGTTGAAATGGTAATGCCTGGTGATAACTTAACAATTACTGTTGAGTTGATTCAGCCAATTGCAATGAACGTAGGTTTACGTTTCGCTATCCGTGAAGGTGGTCGTACAGTTGGAGCTGGTCAGGTAACTGAAATTTTAGACTAAACAGAATAGTTAAATAATATGTTAAGGTGTCCCGAAATATCGGGATGCCTTGATTATTATTTACGGGTTTAGCTCAGTTGGTAGAGCACTGGTCTCCAAAACCAGGTGTCGGGAGTTCGAGTCTCTCAACCCGTGCAGAGAATAATTTGGGTTAGATATAACTCTAATAAATAAAAATCAAATGGCAGGATTTGTAACATACGTAAAAGAATCATTCGATGAGTTAAAAAACCATGTGTCTTGGACACCTTGGCCAGAGGCTCAAAGATTAACTGTTCTTGTAGCGGTATTTTCAATTATTTTTTCTTTAGCTATTTGGGGCGTTGATACGGTTTTTAGTAGAGCGGTAAAGGCCTATTTTGAATTTATAAGTTAACTAACAATTTACACGATAAGGAGATGTCAGAAAAAAAATGGTATGTTGTTAGAGCTGTTAGCGGCCAAGAGAATAAGATAAAGACTTATATAGAGAATGAAATTTCTAGATTAGGTCTTGAGGATTATGTGGATCAGGTTTTGGTGCCTACAGAGAAAGTAATTCAGATCCGCAATGGAAAGAAAATAAATAAAGAGAAAGTTTATTTTCCGGGCTATATTATGATTCAGGCTAATTTAAGTGGTGAGATTCCTCATATTATAAAATCAATTACTAATGTAATAGGTTTTTTAGGTGAAACAAAAGGCGGTGATCCTGTGCCATTAAGACAATCTGAAGTTAACAGAATGTTAGGTAAGGTTGATGAGCTGGCAATCGAAGCAGATGCAAACATTGCTATTCCTTTTACTAAAGGGGAGACGGTAAAGGTTATCGATGGTCCATTTAATGGTTTTGATGGTACAATCGAGAAAATTAATGAAGAAAAGCGCAAGCTCGAGGTAATGGTTAAGATTTTCGGAAGAAAGACACCATTGGAATTAAGCTATATGCAAGTAGAAAAATTATAATACAAGTAGAAAAATTATAATAATTGTTACAATAAAGATAGCGTCTTTATCTAGGCTTCCAACGTAGATAAGCGCACTAAAATTTAAAAAATGGCAAAAGAACTAGACAAAGTAGTTAAGTTACAAGTTCGGGGAGGTGCTGCGAATCCATCGCCACCGGTAGGACCCGCTTTAGGTGCCGCTGGAGTTAATATCATGGAGTTCTGTAAGCAATTTAATGCTAGAACTCAAGATAAGCCAGGTAAAGTTTTACCTGTGGTAATCTCTGTTTACAAAGACAAATCATTTGAATTTGTAATTAAGACTCCACCAGCAGCAGTACAATTATTAGAAGCGGCCAAAGTAAAGAAAGGATCAGGAGAACCTAACCGACGTAAAGTAGCAAAAGTAACTTGGGATCAAGTTAAAGCGATTGCTGAAGACAAGATGCAAGATTTAAACGCATTCGAAATCGGATCGGCTATGAAAATGGTAGCAGGTACAGCAAGATCGATGGGTATCACTGTTAAAGGAGGTGAAGCTCCAAACTAAATTTTTAGAAATGGCAAGATTAACAAAGAAGCAAAAAGAAGCAAGAGCAAAGGTTGACAAGAACAAGCTTTACTCGGTAGAAGAAGCTTCAGCTTTACTTAAAGAAATCACATATACAAAGTTTGACGCTTCAGTAGATTTAGCAGTTAGATTAGGTGTAGATCCACGTAAGGCCAATCAAATGGTTCGTGGTGTAGTTTCTTTACCGCACGGTACAGGTAAAGATATGAAGGTTCTTGCATTGGTAACTCCAGATAAAGAAGCAGAAGCTAAAGAAGCTGGTGCTGATTATGTTGGGTTAGATGAATACTTACAAAAGATCAAAGATGGTTGGACAGATGTAGACGTTATCGTTACTATGCCAAGCGTTATGGGTAAGTTGGGACCATTAGGTAGAGTATTAGGACCGAGAGGTCTTATGCCAAACCCTAAGACAGGAACAGTAACTATGGATATAGGTAAAGCTGTAAGTGAAGTAAAAGCTGGTAAGATAGATTTTAAAGTAGATAAAACAGGAATCGTTCATGCTCCAATTGGGAAAGCATCATTTAGTGCTGAGAAATTGGTAGGTAATGCAAACGAGTTATTAACTACTTTGATGAAGTTAAAACCAACATCTGCAAAAGGTACTTATGTAAAGAGTATTTACATGTCAAGTACTATGAGTCCAAGTATTGCAATTGATACAAAAATAGGATAGTAGTTAAACTTAGAATATTATGACAAGAGAAGAAAAATCCCAAGTAATTGAAGAGTTGACTGCTCAGTTAGCAGATAATACAAATATCTATTTAACAGATATTTCTGGATTGGATGCAGCAACAACTTCAAATTTAAGAAGAGCGTGTTTCAAGTCTAACATTAAGTTGGCGGTTGTTAAGAATACACTTTTAGAGAAGGCTATGGAAGCATCCGATAAAGATTTCGGTGAGTTGCCAACGACTTTAAAAGGAAATACATCAGTAATGTATTCTGAAACTGGTAACGCTCCAGCAAAAGTTATTAAAGAGTTTCGTAAAAAATCTGAAAAGCCTTTGTTAAAAGGAGCTTTCATAGAAGAGGCTATTTATGTTGGAGACGAATTGTTAGACACGTTAGTAGATATTAAGTCTAAAGAAGAACTTCTTGGAGAGATTATTACATTGTTACAATCTCCTGCCAAGAATGTTATTTCTGCACTTAAATCTAGTGGAGGAACAATCGCTGGTATTGTAAAAACATTATCCGAAAGA
This sequence comes from Winogradskyella flava, assembly GCF_014243395.1. Lineage (GTDB taxonomy): Bacteria > Bacteroidota > Bacteroidia > Flavobacteriales > Flavobacteriaceae > Winogradskyella > Winogradskyella flava. Next base: position 1,647,423 of record NZ_JACLCP010000001.1, read on the forward strand.
GAAGGGTAATCAACTAATACACACATTAAAAAATAAAATAAAAACACACAGATTAAAACAATAGAAAAATGGCAGATTTAAAAGATTTCGCAGAACAATTAGTTAACTTAACAGTAAAAGAAGTTAACGAATTAGCAACTATATTAAAAGACGAGTACGGTATTGAGCCTGCTGCTGCAGCTGTAGCTGTTGCCGCTGGTGGTGGTGCTGCTGGTGGAGACGCTGCAGAAGAGCAAACTGAATTCGACGTAATCCTTAAGGCCGCTGGTGGTTCTAAATTAGCAGTAGTAAAATTAGTTAAGGAATTAACTGGTTTAGGATTAAAAGATGCTAAAGGTTTAGTAGACGAAGCACCAAGTACAATTAAAGAAGGTGTTTCTAAAGATGAAGCTGAAGGCTTAAAATCTTCTTTAGAAGAAGCTGGAGCTGAGGTTGAGCTTAAGTAAGCTCAGCTTAACCTACAACATATGGTTTAGGTCTGGAGAGTCCCTCTAAGACCTAAACCCTTTTGTGTATATAAACGTTATATACATATTTTAGTTTTTATTTATTAAAATCTCGTTCATCAATGTTAGCAAAAAAGGCTGAAAGAATTAATTTCTCTTCTATTGTAAATAGAACAGATTACCCAGACTTTTTGGATATTCAAATAAAATCTTTTCAGGATTTTTTCCAATTAGAAACAAAGTCAGAAGAAAGAGGAGCAGAAGGATTGTATAATACCTTCATGGAAAACTTTCCAATTACAGACACTCGTAATCAATTCGTATTAGAATTCTTAGATTACTTCATTGATCCCCCAAGATATTCGATTGAAGAATGTATTGAGAGAGGATTAACATATAGTGTTCCTTTAAAAGCAAGATTGAAATTGTATTGTACAGATCCAGAGCATGAGGATTTTGAGACAATCGTTCAAGATGTGTACTTAGGTACTATACCTTACATGACACCTAGTGGTACATTCTGTATCAATGGTGCAGAACGTGTAGTTGTATCGCAGTTACACAGATCACCTGGTGTGTTTTTTAGCCAGTCGTTCCACGCAAACGGAACTAAATTATATTCTGCAAGAGTTATTCCTTTTAAGGGATCTTGGATAGAATTTGCTACAGATATCAATAGCGTTATGTACGCATATATTGATAGGAAGAAAAAATTACCGGTAACAACGCTTTTCCGTGCTATCGGATTTGAACGAGATAAAGATATTTTAGAGATTTTTGATCTCGCAGAAGAAGTAAAGGTTTCTAAATCTGGATTAAAAAAAGTCATCGGTCGTAAACTTGCTGCTCGTGTGTTGAACACATGGCATGAAGATTTCGTTGATGAAGATACTGGTGAAGTCGTATCTATTGAGCGTAATGAGATCGTTTTAGATCGTGATACAATCATAGACAAAGATAATATTGAGGAAATCCTTGAAGCAGAAGTAAAAACTATTCTTTTACACAAAGAAAGTGCACAACAGGGAGATTACGCAATTATCCATAATACATTACAGAAAGACCCAACAAACTCTGAAAAAGAAGCTGTTGAACATATCTATCGTCAATTGCGTAATGCTGAGCCGCCAGATGAGGAGACAGCACGTGGTATTATTGACAAGTTATTCTTCTCTGACCAACGTTACTCCTTAGGTGAAGTAGGTCGTTATAGAATGAATAAAAAATTAGGGTTGGATATCGGAATGGACAAGCAAGTACTTACCAAAGAAGATATCATTACCATCATAAAATACTTAATTGAGCTTATTAACTCAAAAGCAGAGATTGATGATATTGATCACTTATCTAACCGTCGTGTACGCACAGTAGGTGAGCAGTTATCTTCTCAGTTCGGTGTTGGTTTAGCGCGTATGGCAAGAACAATTCGTGAGAGAATGAATGTTCGTGACAACGAAGTATTTACACCCATTGATTTGATTAATGCTAAGACCTTGTCTTCGGTAATTAATTCATTCTTTGGTACAAATCAGTTATCTCAATTTATGGATCAAACCAATCCATTAGCGGAGATTACTCATAAGCGTCGTTTATCAGCCTTAGGACCTGGTGGTCTATCGAGAGAAAGAGCAGGCTTTGAGGTGCGTGATGTTCACTATACACATTATGGACGTTTATGTCCTATTGAAACACCAGAAGGTCCAAACATTGGATTGATTTCTTCTTTATCTGTGTTCGCAAAGGTAAATTCTATGGGATTCATTGAAACACCATATAGAAAAGTTGAAAATGGAGTTGTTGATATCAAAAATGCTCCAACATATTTAAGTGCTGAAGAAGAAGAGGAAAAATTAATTGCCCAAGCGACTGTTGAAGTTGATGACAAAGGAAAAATCCAACATGATAAGGTTATTGCTCGTCAAGAAGGAGATTTCCCAGTAATCGAGCCAACAAATGTAAATTATACAGATGTTGCACCAAACCAGATTGCATCGATTTCGGCATCATTGATTCCTTTCTTGGAGCATGATGATGCTAACCGTGCTTTGATGGGATCTAATATGATGCGTCAAGCCGTTCCTCTATTAAGACCAGAGGCGCCAATCGTTGGTACCGGTTTAGAGCGTCAGGTAGCATCAGACTCTAGGGTATTAATTAATGCAGAAGGTGCTGGTGTTGTTGAATATGTAGATGCTGATAAAATTATTATAAAGTACGAACGTAGCGAAGAAGAAGCCATGGTAAGTTTCGATAGTGACACTAAAGAATATCCTTTAGTGAAATTTAGAAAAACTAACCAAGGGACTTCTATTAACTTAAAGCCTATCGTTGAGAAAGGTGACAAAGTTGCAAAGGGTCAAGTACTTTGTGAAGGTTATGCAACACAAAACGGTGAACTTGCTCTTGGTAGAAATATGAAAGTAGCCTTTATGCCTTGGAAAGGGTATAACTTTGAGGATGCGATCGTAATTTCAGAAAAAGTTGTTCGTGATGATATCTTTACATCTATTCATATTGACGAGTATTCTTTAGAAGTAAGAGATACTAAGTTAGGTAACGAAGAGTTAACTAATGATATCCCTAATGTTTCTGAAGAAGCTACCAAAGACTTAGATGAAAATGGAATGATTCGCATAGGTGCTGAGATTAAACCAGGTGACATCTTAATTGGTAAGATTACTCCAAAAGGTGAATCAGACCCAACTCCAGAGGAGAAATTACTTCGTGCTATCTTTGGTGATAAAGCAGGTGATGTAAAAGATGCTTCACTTAAAGCATCTCCATCGCTTAATGGTGTTGTTATTGATAAGAAATTATTCGCGAGAGCAGTAAAAGATAAGCGTAAGAGAGCTCAGGATAAAGAAGATATCGAGAAGCTAGAAGATGCTTATGATAAGCGTTTTGATGATTTACAAGCGGTGTTAGTTGAAAAATTATTCGCTATTGTAAATGGAAAAACAGCCCAAGGTATTTATAATGATTTAGGAGAGGAAATCATACCAAAAGGTAAGAAGTACACTTTAAAAATGCTAAATGCTGTAGATGATTATACACATTTAACTTCTGGTAAGTGGACAACTGATGATCATACTAATGAATTGGTTGCAGACTTAATTCATAACTACAAGATCAAAGAAAATGATCTTCAAGGGTCATTGAGACGTGAGAAGTTTACAATCTCTGTAGGTGATGAGCTACCTGCTGGAATCATTAAATTGGCTAAAGTTTATATCGCTAAAAAGCGTAAACTTAAAGTTGGTGATAAGATGGCAGGTCGTCATGGTAACAAAGGTATTGTGGCGCGTATAGTTCGTCAGGAAGATATGCCATTCTTAGAAGATGGAACTCCTGTAGATATCGTATTGAATCCACTAGGTGTACCTTCACGTATGAATATTGGTCAGATATATGAAACTGTTCTCGGTTGGGCAGGTCAAAACTTAGGTAAGACCTATGCAACACCAATTTTTGATGGTGCAACTTTAGATCAGATTAATGGATATACTGATGAAGCAGGCGTACCAAGATTTGGTCACACTTATTTATACGATGGTGGAACAGGAGATCGTTTTGATCAACCAGCAACTGTTGGTGTTATCTACATGATTAAGCTTGGTCATATGATTGATGATAAGATGCACGCACGTTCTATTGGACCTTACTCATTAATTACACAACAGCCATTAGGTGGTAAAGCACAATTTGGTGGTCAACGTTTTGGTGAAATGGAAGTTTGGGCACTCGAAGCATATGGTGCATCAAGTACTTTACGTGAGATCTTAACTGTAAAATCAGATGATGTTATTGGTAGAGCCAAAACTTACGAAGCTATAGTTAAGGGTGAGCCAATGCCAGAACCAGGACTACCAGAATCATTCAACGTACTTATGCACGAATTGAAAGGTTTAGGATTAGATATTAGATTAGAAGAATAAATTTAGGTGAGCAAGTAGCAGTTTTATTTATTAAAACTGCTACTTCAAACTACATACTAAAAATAACATGGCAAGAAGACAAGATAAAAATACAGTGCAGAAATTTAATAAAATTTCTATCGGTTTAGCATCACCTGAATCTGTTTTGGCAGCATCACGTGGTGAAGTATTAAAGCCAGAAACTATTAATTATCGAACTCACAAACCTGAACGTGATGGTTTGTTCTGTGAGCGTATTTTTGGTCCTGTAAAGGATTTTGAATGTGCTTGTGGTAAATATAAAAGAATACGTTACAAAGGTATTGTTTGTGACCGTTGTGGTGTAGAAGTAACAGAAAAGAAAGTGCGTAGAGATAGAGTAGGACACATTAATTTGGTAGTTCCTGTTGCTCATATCTGGTATTTCCGTTCGTTACCGAATAAGATAGGTTACCTTTTAGGATTACCATCTAAGAAATTAGACATGATCATCTATTATGAGCGTTATGTTGTTATACAGCCTGGTATAGCAATGAATGCAGAAGGTGAACCTGTTCAAAAAATGGATTTCTTAACGGAAGAAGAATATTTGAATATTCTCGAAACACTTCCCCAAGAAAATCAATATTTAGAAGACTCGGATCCAAATAAGTTTATTGCTAAAATGGGTGCTGAATGTCTTATTGACATTTTAGCACGAATAGACTTAGATCAATTATCTTATGATTTAAGACACAAAGCAAATAACGAAACCTCTAAACAGCGTAAAACTGAAGCGTTAAAGCGTTTACAAGTTGTTGAAGCGTTTAGAGAATCTAATTTAAATAGAGAGAACAAGCCAGAGTGGATGATCATGAAAGCTGTTCCAGTAATTCCACCAGAATTAAGACCTTTAGTGCCTTTAGATGGTGGTCGTTTTGCAACGTCAGATTTAAATGATTTATACCGTCGTGTAATTATCCGTAATAACCGTTTGAAAAGATTGGTTGAGATAAAGGCACCAGAAGTGATTTTACGTAACGAGAAGCGTATGCTTCAAGAGTCAGTAGATTCATTATTCGATAATACACGTAAGTCTTCTGCAGTAAAAACTGATTCTAATAGACCATTAAAATCATTATCAGATTCGCTTAAAGGTAAGCAAGGACGTTTCCGTCAAAACTTACTAGGTAAGCGTGTGGATTACTCTGCGCGTTCTGTGATCGTTGTTGGTCCAGAATTAAAATTATTTGAATGTGGATTGCCAAAAAATATGGCAGCAGAGCTATACAAACCTTTTATTATTAGAAAATTAATAGAAAGAGGTATCGTAAAGACTGTAAAATCTGCAAAGAAAATTATAGATAGAAAAGAGCCTGTGGTTTGGGATATCTTGGAAAATGTCCTTAAAGGACATCCAGTGTTGCTAAACCGTGCGCCTACATTACACAGACTTGGTATTCAAGCATTCCAACCTAAGCTTATCGAAGGTAAAGCAATTCAGTTACACCCATTGGTTTGTACTGCATTTAATGCCGATTTCGATGGTGACCAGATGGCTGTACATTTACCATTAGGCCCTGAGGCTATTTTGGAAGCTCAGTTATTAATGCTAGCGTCCCATAATATTTTGAACCCGGCGAATGGTTCTCCAGTGACCGTACCATCACAGGATATGGTTCTTGGTTTATATTATATGACCAAGCATCGTAAAACGGATAAGGATTATACGGTTAAAGGCGAAGGATTAACGTTTTACTCTCCAGAAGAAGTAACTATTGCTTATAATGAGAAAAAAGTTGATCTTAATGCAGGTATAAAGGTTAGAACAAAAGACTTTAATGAAGACGGTGAGTTAACGACTCAAATCATAGAAACAACAGTAGGACGTGTGCTTTTCAATGAGAAAGTACCAGAAGCTGCAGGTTATATTAATGAGGTTTTAACTAAGAAGTCTTTAAGAGATATTATTCATGGTATTCTTAAAGTAACTTCAGTTCCTGAAACGGCTGAGTTCTTAGATGAGATTAAGACATTAGGTTATAAGTTTGCATTCCAAGGTGGATTATCATTTAGTTTAGGTGATATCATAATACCACAAGAGAAGCATAGTATGATTGATGCTGCTAATAAGCAAGTCGATGGTATTATGGGCAATTATAATATGGGTCTTATTACGAATAACGAACGTTATAATCAAGTAATTGATATCTGGACATCGACTAATGCTGAATTGACAGAATTGTCAATGAAGCGTATCCGTGAAGATCAACAAGGATTTAACTCTGTATTTATGATGCTAGATTCTGGTGCTCGTGGATCTAAGGAACAGATTCGTCAATTAACTGGTATGCGTGGTTTGATGGCTAAGCCTAAAAAATCTAACGCTGGTGGTGGTGAAATTATTGAAAATCCAATTCTTTCTAACTTTAAAGAGGGACTTTCAATTTTAGAATACTTTATTTCTACTCACGGTGCACGTAAAGGTCTAGCAGATACGGCTCTTAAAACTGCCGATGCTGGTTACTTAACACGTCGTCTGGTAGATGTTTCTCAAGATGTGATTGTTTATGAAGAAGATTGTGGAACATTAAGAGGAATCGAAGTTTCACCTCTTAAAAAGAACGAGGAAATTATTGAGTCTCTTGAAGCTAGAATTGTTGGTCGTACATCATTAAACGATGTATTCGATCCGCATACTGAGGAGCTAATTGTTGAGGCGGGTGGTCATATTAATGATGCTGTTGCCAAGCGAATAGGAGATTCTGCTATAGAATCTATCGAAGTGCGTTCGCCTTTAACGTGTGAGGCTAAGAAAGGTATCTGTGTGAAGTGTTACGGACGTAACCTTGCTACTGGTAAAATGGTACAACGAGGTGAAGCTGTTGGTGTAGTTGCTGCACAGTCTATTGGTGAGCCAGGTACACAGTTAACACTACGTACATTCCACGTTGGTGGTATTGCTGGTAACATTTCGGAAGAGAATAAATTAACTGTGAAGTTCGATGGTGTTGCCGAGATAGAAGATTTAAAAACTGTTAAGTCTAAAGATAATGAAGGTAAGGAAGTAGATGTAGTAATCTCAAGAACTTCGGAGCTTAAATTGGTAGATGCAAAAACAGGTATTGTTTTAAGTACTAACAATATTCCTTATGGTTCTCATATTTTTGTGAAGCCAGGAGATAAAGTGAAGAAAGGCGATGTGATTTGTCAATGGGATCCTTATAATGGTGTGATTATTTCAGAATTCGCTGGAAAAGTGAAATATGAAAACATCGAACAAGGTATCACCTATCAAGTAGAAATTGATGAACAAACTGGTTTCCAAGAGAAAGTAATTTCTGAATCAAGAAATAAGAAATTGATTCCTACATTACTGATTGAGGATAAGAAAGGCGAAACGATTCGTTCTTATAACTTACCAGTCGGAGCTCATATTATGATTGATGATGGTGAGAAAATTGATATCGGTAAAATTTTGGTTAAGATTCCACGTAAATCTGCTAAAGCAGGGGATATTACTGGTGGTCTTCCTCGTGTGACGGAATTATTCGAAGCACGTAATCCATCTAATCCAGCTGTAGTAAGTGAAATTGATGGTGTTGTATCATTTGGTAAAATTAAGCGTGGTAATCGTGAAATCATTATCGAATCTAAATTAGGTGAGATAAAGAAATACTTAGTGAAGTTATCAAATCAGATTCTTGTACAAGAAAATGATTATGTAAAAGCTGGTATGCCATTATCTGATGGTTCAATTACACCAAACGATATCTTAAATATCAAAGGCCCATCTGCAGTGCAGCAATACTTGGTAAATGAGGTACAAGAGGTATACCGTTTGCAAGGTGTGAAAATTAATGATAAGCACTTTGAGGTTGTTGTAAGACAAATGATGCGTAAAGTTAGAATCATAGATTCTGGCGATACTATTTTCTTAGAAAACCAATTGGTTCACAAATCAGATTTCATTGAAGAAAATGATAAAATGTTTGGAATGAAAGTGGTTGAGGATGCAGGTGATTCTGAGAACTTAAAATTAGGCCAGCTCGTTTCCGTCAGAACATTGAGAGATGAGAATTCAATTTTAAGAAGAGAGGATAAGAACCTTGTGACTGCAAGAGATGTAAGACCTGCTACAGCTACTCCAATATTACAAGGTATTACTAGAGCGTCATTACAGACTAAATCATTTATTTCAGCAGCATCGTTCCAAGAAACAACGAAAGTTCTTAACGAAGCAGCGGTAAATGGTAAAGTTGATACTTTAGAAGGACTTAAAGAGAATGTAATTGTAGGTCATAGAATACCAGCTGGTACTGGTGTTAGAGATTATGATAGCATTATTGTAGGTTCTAAAGAAGAGTTTGACGAGATGATGAAGGCTAAAGAAGAAATGAACTTCAACTAGAATTTGATGATCCTACGGAAGTAGGTGTCAAAATAGATTAAAAGCCTTCATTCTAATTTAGTTTGAAGGCTTTTTCAATAAAAGTTATAAATAAAACACAATTAAGATGGCAGACGAAAAGAATAATCCTAAAAAAGGTCAAATAAATATAGAGTTAGATGAGAAAGTTGCTGAAGGGACATACTCTAACTTAGCAATCATAAATCATTCTGTTTCAGAATTCGTAGTAGATTTTGTTAGTATTATGCCAGGAACTCCAAAGAGTAAAGTGAAATCACGCATTATATTAACACCTCAACATGCAAAGCGTTTATTAAAGGCCTTAGGTGATAACGTGTCTCGTTTTGAGAAAGCTCATGGAGAGATTAAAGATTATGAACAACCTCCGATTCCATTGAACTTCGGACCCACAGGGCAAGCATAAAAAAAGCCCTTTGCGTTAATATCGCAAAGGGCTTTTTTTTGCCTGAATTTAAGTTAGGCAACATCTTTTTGATTCAAATGGTATTTTAATGCGCCTGAAGGACATCTTTTAATTTGATCAATGATTTCATTGGTTTCAGCACCATCTAAATTGATCCATGGGATAACAGCGTTTCTAAATACATCTGATAATTGTCTTGCACAAAGACCTGCATTTGCACAACATCTCGGTTCGTAGGTTACAGTAATATGTTTATTACTATAAACGTTAGCGTTTGTTTCCATAATAAGTAGATTAGTTTGGGGTTAATCTTAACTTTGAAATTATTTATCGTGCTCCAAGAATAGTTAAATTATCGACAAAAAACAAATATCTTCGACAAAGTGTTGTGTTAAATATTAAGTTTTCGATGAAATACACTAGAATTATTCAAATTCTGAAGTCATATGAAAGATTATACTTGGATATTTCTGTTGAGTCATTTGTAATGAAAACATGGAATCTGCTAAAAACACCAATTGATTTTGCTTATCTCTTGCGAGAAAACGCTGCTTAACTCTCAGAAACTCTTTAAATTCCTCACTTTTTTCATTTTCAGTCTGTACCCAGCATGCTTTATGTACATTGAGATTTTCGTAGGTGCATTTTGCACCATATTCATGCTCTAGTCGATATTGAATCACTTCGTACTGAAGTGCACCTACAGTACCAATAACTTTTCTGCCATTATAATCTAAGGTAAACAGTTGAGCAACGCCTTCATCCATTAACTGGTCTATGCCTTTATAAAGTTGTTTGGCTTTCATTGGGTCGGCATTATTGATGTATCTAAAATGCTCAGGTGAAAAACTTGGGACACCCTTGTAATTTATGATTTCTCCTTCGGTAAGTGTATCTCCTATTTTAAAGTTACCAGAATCTTGTAATCCTACAATATCACCAGGGTAGGAGATATCCACAATTTCCTTTTTTTCAGCAAAAAAAGCATTCGGACTAGAAAACTTAAGTTTTTTGTCATGTCTCACATGAAGATATGGTGTATTTCGCTTAAATTCCCCAGAAACGATTTTGACAAATGCCAATCTATTTCTATGATTGGGATCCATATTGGCATGTATCTTAAAAACAAATCCAGTGAATTTTTTTTCATCAGGTTTTACTAAGCGTTCCTCGCTTTGTTTTGGCCTAGGTTTAGGTGCTATTTCAATAAAACAGTCCAAAAGTTCTCTAACACCAAAATTATTCAATGCCGAACCAAAGAACACGGGCTGCAGCTCCCCATTAAGATATTCTCCTTTATTGAATTCCGGATAAATGCCGCTTACCAATTCTATTTCATCTCTTAAGGTTTCAGCTGCTTTTTCACCCACCAGAGTATCTAATTCTTCAGAATTTAAATCAGAAATTTCTATAGTGTCATTGATATGCTGTTTACTATCGCTCTTAAATAGGTTTATATTCTTTTCCCATATATTATAAATGCCTTTAAAGTCATAACCCATGCCTATTGGGAAGCTTAGAGGCGTTACCCTTAGACCTAATTTTTGTTCAACTTCATCCAATAAATCGAAGGCATCTTTACCTTCACGATCTAGTTTATTAATAAAAACAATCATAGGTATGTTACGCATGCGACAAACTTCCACGAGCTTTTCTGTTTGTTCCTCAACACCTTTAGCCACATCAATAACTACAATAACGCTATCGACGGCTGTTAAGGTTCTGAAAGTATCTTCTGCGAAATCCTTGTGACCTGGAGTATCTAGAATATTAATTTTAATACCATTGTATTCAAAAGCTAAAACCGATGTCGCCACGGATATACCACGTTGACGCTCAATTTCCATAAAGTCACTTGTGGCACCTTTTTTTATCTTATTACTTTTTACAGCACCAGCTTCTTGTATAGCACCACCAAATAATAGTAGTTTTTCGGTAAGTGTAGTTTTTCCCGCATCTGGATGCGAGATGATGCCAAAAGTTCGTCGTCTGTCAATTTCTTTGATAAAGCTCATATAGTAATATAAATGCGGCTGCAAATATAGTATGTTTAAAGTATTTTGTCGTAGATAAAAACGTTATGTCCATAATTTCTTATGTATCAAAAAAGATAAAGTCTTTTTTTGTAATTTAGCATTAAGAAAATTTTAAGACAATTTTCTTACACTTTGCAAGAAGTTGATTGATAGCTAGTCTCTTCGCAATAGTAAAATTAGTTTAAGTTTCGGGATGTGACTATTAAGAGTTATATCGTGTCTAAATTATTAACTAATTATCGTAATAATTAATTAAGATAAAAAATGTTGCTTTTCAGTTGGCAATAGCTTGTCTCTTAAAGTTTCAGTATTTTATTTTAAGAATATAATGAGGATGTTCTATTCCAATAGAATAATCGTACAATAAAATTTGTTTTTTACACTTTATCGGATATATTTGCCACTTTGCCGATAAATTGTAAATTAATTTTACATAAAATTGAATTATACATCAACTATAATAATATGAAAATCTCTACCCGATTCTCGAAATGTAAATTATCGTTTTTCTTTTTATTTTTTTCATTTACTTGTTTTTTATCTGCTCAAAATGCCGTAGATAGTTGGACAATAACTACACAGTCAGCAACTGATTCAGATAGTTATATTGCAGGTGGGCAAAATCATCAGTATGGACAAGGAGATGAAGTAACCATATCATCTGTGACATGGAATGGAAGTGTTTTTACAATTCCATTTGCAAGTCAGTTTTACTTGTTTAGAAGAGATGATATCGCTTCTAACGCACAAGGTGTTGCAGTTCTCGGTGATAAAGCCAGTATTTTTTACGAACGCACAGGCGCCTCTAATTTTATATTTGGCCCGGGTCTTCCAGGTACTCCTGGAGCAATAGATCTAGAAACTATATTAAAGGAGCCTATTATAAATAGAGGAGCATTAGATGTTTTTAGGAATCAAGGTACAAATGGCGCTGGTGAGGGACCGTCAAATATCGAAAGGATTGATGTGGTTTTTCCATCATTACGAGTAGATAATACAGGTGATTTAGATCTTAATGGATTTTTAGCGTCTGAAAAAAATGGAAATAACACTTTCAAAGCTGCAGCAATTCTATCCATTGATGGAGCAGGAAATCCAACATCTTTTGGAAACCTTGTGACTATTAATAATGCAGCTTATGGTGAGCCAACAGTAGATTCGTTTAATCCGGCGAGAGCGTATTCTTTTATGGAAGATACCAATAGTGACAACCAACCAGTAAGAGTTGGTGGTAATTCCGAAAGAATGGGGTTAAGTATAATTACATTTAATGACTTAGGGATAGGCGCTGGTCAAACATTCTATGGTATTGCTTTTTTTGGAGATGACGTATTCGATTCGGATGATCTTTTGGATCCTACCTCATTTCCAGATGACACAACCACTGGAGCAGATATTCATGGTGCTTTAGGAAGCTTAGTTACAGCTACAGGTTTTGACCCGGCAGATGATGATGGGGACGGAGTATCAAATTCAAACGATATTTGTGCAAACGGTGATGATAACATTAATAACGATGGAGATGCATATCCAGATGCTTGTGATGCAGATGATGATAATGATGGAATATTAGATATTAATGAGTTGAATTGTTCTCCTGGATTTGTTACATTAGGACAAACTTTTAATGATAATTCTAGTGATCCTGTTATCGTAAATAATATTTATGCTTATGGAGGAGTTAATGTAGATGCCACTTTTGATTTGCGAGGGAGTGCTACTTGGAATGGTGGTGTCGAAGATGATACTGCTGTTGGTGTGGCTGGTTCCTATATCAATACACAGCCGAATAACACAGATTTTCCAAACGGGGATGTTGCTGTGTATACTTATACATTTTCTCAACCTGTTTATAATGTAAACTTTAAATTTGGCGGTCTGGATTTTGAGGATAGAGCTGATTTTGTTGCATCAAATGGAGTACAAAATGTGCCTGTTTCAATATCAGATATTAATTTAGGAGCAGATCTTACGATAACGGGACAAAGTGCTGTGAGTTCTGCTTCAGGTGCAAACGCTCCTGCAAATAGTATTGCAGTAGAAATTGTCGGTCCGGTTACACAAATAGAAATAACTGTTGGTAAGAATCTTAGTGATTCTAATAATGTAACCATGCAGTTTTATGAGCTTAGTTATTGTGTACCTTTAGATACAGATAGTGATGGTGTTTATGATATTTTTGACTTAGATTCTGATAATGATGGTATCTACGATGTAGACGAAGCTGGTAATGGAGCTCTAGATACTAATAATGATGGTGTTGTAGATGCTAACGATACTGGTTTCGCAGATACTGATATGAATGGTGCAGATGATACTGCTGAAGTAGTTACACCAGTAGACAGTGATCCTGCTAATAATGATGGCCCAGATTTTCAAGATACAGATAGTGATGGTGATGGCTGTACTGATGCGAATGAGGCTTATGGAAATGAGTCTGCCGATGGTGGTGATGGTGGTCAGTTTGGCGTAGATCCTGCCGCAAGCAATCCAACTAATGGTTTAGTTACTGAAGCAGGTGTAAATTATGCTTTAGGCACCAATACAAATGTCACAGATGCATTAATCGATTTAGCGTGTACGAGTAATGATGATGATGGTGATGGAAACCCAAATGGTACAGATCCAAATCCAAATACACCCACGGCGAGTGATGATTCAGGATTTGCTCTACTTGATACTCCGAATTCAATTGACATATTATTTAATGACGACTACTTAGATAATTTAGATGGAAATAATTTAGGTACAACAACAATTACGGATACAGGGGCAGGAACTGCGGGTGGCACAATAACTTTTGATGCGGATGCTGGGACTTTAATTTATACGCCTTTAGATAGTGAAGCAGGCACAACAGTTACAGTGGTGTATGAAGTTTGTAATGATTCTAATGGACCATTGGTTTGCTCAACAGCAACAGTAACTATAGTTATAGAAGATGATTTGGATAATGATGGTATTGGGGATTCGGCAGATGATGATAATGATAATGATGGTATTACTGATGCTAACGAGTGTGCTGCTGCGATTATTCCACCGTTCAATATTTCAAGCGGAGCGAGTACTTCATTTAATATGGAGTCATCCATTGGGATGATATTGGATATTTCATCTATAGATAACAACTTTAATATTGAGATCAACGGTACATTACTAGCGCCACAAGACATTGAATTTTCAAGGAACGCATCTACTTTTGTAGTAGGTGATTCTTTTCCAATATTTGCTTCAGATAATAATGGCTATGGACAAGGAGGCATCGGAGGCGTCTGGACTCTAAATTTCAATAATGCAAACCCTTCATTTCTGCAGATGAGATTAATCATCAGTGAGACAGGAGCAGTAACATTGTTAGCTAAGAGAGATAATGATCCTTCAACTGAGTTAGAGGAAATGATTGTAGATCCTACAACTCCTCAATTCAATACAATAACATGGAATACTTCGGGAAATAATACTATAGTAGTTAGTCAACTGAATACTAGCCCACCAACATTTTTATATGCTTCTGCTAGTGGTTGTCCTGATTCAGATGGAGATGGAGTTTCAGATAATCTAGATTTAGATGCAGATAATGACGGTATTTATGATGTAGATGAAGCAGGCAATGGTGCTTTAGATACTAATAATGATGGTGTAGTAGATAGTAATGATACTGGCTTCTCCGATCTAGATAATAATGGTGCAGATGATGATGCAGAACTGGTTACTCCAGTAGATAGTGATCCTGCTAACAATGATGGTCCAGACTTTCAAGATACGGATAGTGATGGCGATGGCTGCCCTGATGCTAATGAGGCCTATTCATATGCTACTGCAGCAGGATCTGATAATGGACAATTTGGTGAGCCAGATCCAGCTTCGGTTAATGCTACAAATGGTTTAGTAACAGAGACAGGTGTTAACTATTTGTACGGTACAAATGCTGCAGTCACAGATCCTAATATTTCAATATGTGGTCCTGATCCTTGTGATGCATTAACTTCGGGTAATTTAGATACGGATAATGATGGTATCACCGATTACTGTGATTCAGATGATGACAACGATGGTATTTTAGATATCCGCGATTTGGACTGTGCCTCTGGGCCACTTGCGTTGGGTCAAACATTTGCAGACAATACAGGGTCTAATTTTAACACAGAATTTATTACTAATATATATGAGTACGGAGGCGCAAGTGCCACCTTTGAATATGAGCCTTTTGGAGGCTCTGCTTGGGCTGGGGCAGGTATAACAAATCAAAACAATCCCGCAATTTTACCAGATGGAGAATACATCAACACCATAGCAGATGGGACGACGTTTCCAGGAAACGATTTTGTTAGATACGCTTTTACATTCTCGGAACCTGTTTATAATGTTAATTTTAAAATAGGAGGACTAGATGATTTTGAAAGAGTTGATTTAACAGCTGCAAATGGTACTGAAAATGTACCTGTTAATATGTCCGATATTAATGTTGGAGCTGGCTTGATACTTGGAGGTCAGACTGCTATTACTGGAGCTTCCGCTACTGCTAATGCGCCTTCAAATAGTATAAATATAGAAGTTTTTGGTCCAGTTACACAAATTGTCATAATAGCTGGTAAAGAAAATGGAGACGAGCTCGCAACTGTAAATTTACAGTTCTATGAAATGCAATATTGTGTAGCTTTAGATACAGACAATGATGGTGTCAATGATATTGTGGATTTAGACTCGGATAACGATGGTATATATGATGTTGATGAGGCTGGCGGACAAGATGTAGATAATGATGGTATGGCAGATGGTGCTGTAGATCCATCAACAGGTATACCAGCTTCCGCAGGAACTGGTTTGGATCCAATAGACACTCTAAATGATATGACCTTCGATTATCAAAATACAGATAGTGATGGTGACGGTTGTCCAGATGCTAACGAAGCCTATGGTAATGTTAATGCTGCAGGCGCAGATGGTGGACAGTTTGGTTTTCCAGATCCTCCTAATGTCGATGCTTCAGGTCTAGTAGATTTATTTAGACTAGTAAATTATGATTTAGGTACAAATACTGCAGTAACAGATCCTTTAATAACTACCGCATGTGAACCTTGTGACGCCATGGCTTCAGGTAACACGGATTCGGATGGTGACAATGTTTCAGATATTTGTGACGTTGATGATGATAATGATGGTATTCTTGATGTTGATGAGCAAGATTGTTCCTCTGGACCACTTGCTTTAGGTCAAACATTTGCAGATAATACAGGGTCGAATTTTAACGGTGAATCTATTCCTAATGTATATAACTATGGAGGTGCAAGCGTCACCTTTGGGTATGAACCTTTTGGAGGTTCTGCTTGGGCTGGGACAGGTATAACAAGTGAAAATAATCCGGCTATTATGCCTGATGGAGAATACATCAATACTATTGCAGATGGTACGACATTTCCAGAAGGTGAAGTTGTTAGATATTCGTTTACGTTCTCTCAACCTGTTTATAATGTTAATTTTAAGATAGGTGGATTAGATGATTTTGAGAGAGTGGAGTTAACAGCTGCAAATGGTACTGAAAATGTACCGGTTAATATTTCAGATATCAATGTTGGCGTAGGTTTAACCTTAGGAGGTCAGACTGCAATTACGGGAGCTTCTGCAACGGCTAACGCACCATCAAATAGCATAAATATTGAAGTTCTTGGGCCAGTTACGGAAGTTGTTATATTTGCTGGTAAGCAAGACGGGAACGAGCTTGGAACTGTAAATCTACAGTTCTATGAAATGCAATATTGTGTTGCAATAGATACCGATTTCGATGGTATAATTGATTCATTAGATGTGGATTCTGATAATGATGGCTGTCCTGATGCTGTTGAAGCTTCAGGAGATTTTGTTCAAAATGATCTTACAACAGATAATAATTTAGCGGATGCAGATGAAGGAGTTGTCGATGGAAATGGTTTACCGATTGAAGATACTAATGGTGTAGATATTTCAAGTAATGTTCCACAGTTAACATCTGGAGCCGTTACGGTGAGTGAGACAATTACCCTTACATCAATATCAACAAATCCTGGCACAGTAGTCTGTGCAGGTGAGGATGTGGCATTTACTGCCAATGCTTCTGGTATTAGGGTGACTGATTTTGGTACAACAGGAGGAACAGGTGATGATACTACCGAAAATTTATTGGCGAGCGAATTATTATATCAATGGTATATAAGTACAGATAATGGAGCTACGTTTACAGCTATTGGTGGCGAAACTAACGCAACTTTAAATGTGAATAATATTGCGGCAGCAACACCAGCTGTGCAGTATAGAGTTGAAGTAACAAGCGCAAATAATAGTTGTCCGGAAGAATTGACTGAAACTATCACTGTTAACGATCTACCAACTGTCGAGGCAGGCACATATGCAGCATTATGCGAGGATGCCACTGCGATAACCTTAACGGGAACACCAACAGATGCAAATGGAACATGGAGTGGAACAGGAGTTACGGATAATGGTGATGGAACGGCAAGTTTCGATCCAAGTGGTTTGAGTGGGGCACAAACCGTGACCTATAGTTATACGGACGGTAATA
>NZ_JACLCP010000010.1 GCF_014243395.1 Winogradskyella flava
TGGGCATCTTGTGTCGATAGGTCGAACTGTACACTGTCGTTGCCAGGATCGCCATCAGTCTCCATATTGTCGTCACATTGTTCATATAGGATGAGCTCCATGTCCGCATTGGCCTGGGACGCCTCGTCCACCTGCAAGTTGAAACGCTGGGTGCTGATCGAACAACCCGTTGTGGTATCCGTTATCGTCACGATGACCTCCTGTGGGTTGCTCGTGTTAGTATATGGCAGCACCAGCGCGTTCGCGCCCGATTCGGCATCTGTTATATTATCGTGATAGGTCACTATAAAACGGTTCGGGTCCTGCCCATTAAGTACTTCTTCGTTCTTGGTCGCCAGGTCAAAGCTGTCAATGCCGTCCGTATTGAGCTCGCACTGGATAAAGTCCGTTACCGCAACGACCTCCGGTAATGGGTTCACGCGTATGGTAAAGTCCACAAGGGCGTAACAGCCCGTGATATTGTTGGTGACCCTGACATGGATCTGTTGCTCCGGTGTTGCCGCGTTCGTATAGCTCGTTGGATCACCTATTGGGTTGTCGCCCGTATCTGCATCTTCCGCTGTCTCATGGTAGGTCGTCGTGACTCCCGTCTCACCATTAAGGATGAGTATCTCGTTAGTGGTCAGGTCGAAGATCTCGATACCGTCTCCCGTATTGACCTCATCGCACAGCTCCATCTCCGGTAACTGGTCGCTCGGTGTCGGTGTCGGGACAGGGTTGACACGTATCGTAAGGGTCGTCGTGCTGTAACAGCCCGTGGCGTTGTTCTCGCCCCTGACAAATATCGTCTGTGCCGTCGCCATGTTGGTATACGGCCCTACGATGGCACCCGTGCCATTGTCGGCATCCACCTGTGTCTCATGGTAGCTTATCGTTACCCCTGGTACTCCATTAAGTATCTCGGCACTTACATCTTCTAGATCGAAAGCTTCTTCCTCATCCCCAGGGTTATCCACGTCACATAGCTCAAAGGGCATTGGCATGGCCAATACCGGTAATGGGTGCACGATCAGCTCAAGGCTCGTCAGCTTGTAACAGCCCTCGACCGTATTGCCGTCCTCAACGCGTATCCAGACCAGCTCGCCGTCCTCGACCGTGTTGGTATAGGCTCCCGGGCTGCCTATGGGATTGTTATCCATTTCAGCATCCGCTTCGCTCCTATAATAACTGATCATATATTGCGTGGCGTCAAGACCGTTCAACACCTCCGCCGCCTTGCTCGTTAGGTCGAACTCGGCAAATCCGTCCGCTGATGGATCATCGCACTCTTCCAATGGCGTGGGCTCCTCTATCTGTGGCGTCGGCTCTACGATAAGCACTAGTTCAACTATCGTGGCACAGTCCGTGGCGATCGTACTGCTCTCCACACGTGCATAGAGCGCCTGCATATTGGCCGTCGTATTGCCGTAGGCAATCGTCGTGTCAAGTGCGTCTGCATTGTTCTCCGCATTTTCCATCGTATCATGGTAGCTCACCGTGAGTCCCGGTGCGCTTCCGGTGATCTCGTTGTCAGCGTCCGCCAACATGAACATGCCCGTCCCATCGTTATCGGGATCACAGTACCTTAACGGCTGTGGCACATTGGCAACTGGTGCCTGCTCCACCACAAGTTCCAAGGTCGTCGTATCATAACAGCCCGTGACCGTGTCCTCTACTCGTACATGGACGATCTGGCCATTGCTCGTGTT
>NZ_JACLCP010000011.1 GCF_014243395.1 Winogradskyella flava
AAGTTTCGATCCAAGTGGCTTGAGTGGTTCACAGACTGTAACTTATAGTTATACGGACGGTAATAGTTGTAGAGCATCAGACACAGCAAGCATCACTGTTAACGATCTACCAACAATAGTTTTAAGCTCAGGACCAACTTGTTCGGCTGATTTATCAACATATTCGTTAGAGGTAACAGTTTCTGGTGGTACAGTAACAAGTACGGAAGGCACTGTGACTAATACATCAGGAAATGTATGGAGTATTACAGATGTAACTTCAGGAAATTCAATAGTAGTAACAGTTACAGGTGGAAATGGATGTGATACAACATTGAGTGTAACAGCACCAAATTGTAACTGTCCAGTGGTAGATGCTCCGATAAATCCTGTGAATCAGTCTTACTGTATAGGTTCAACAATACCAACTTTGTCTGCTAGTGTAAACGCTGGGGAGACTATTGATTGGTATGATGCTGCTTCAGGAGGTACGTTATTGTTAAGTGATAATACAAGTTTTACACCAACAGGTCCAGGTACATATTATGCCGAAACTAGAGTTTTAGTAAGTGGTTGTACAAGTGCTATTAGAACAGCGGTAACGCTCACAGAATTTACATTACCGACTGTTGAGGCAGGCACATATGCAGCATTATGCGAGGATGCCACTGCGATAACCTTAACGGGAATACCAACAGATGCAAATGGAATATGGAGTGGAACAGGAGTTACGGATAATGGTGATGGAACGGCAAGTTTCGATCCAAGTGGCTTGAGTGGTTCACAAACTGTGGCCTATAGTTATACAGATGGTAATGGTTGCACGGCGTCAGACACAGCAAGCATCACTGTTAACGATCTACCGGTCGTAGAAGCAGGCACATATGCAGATCAATGTGAGAATGACTTAGATTTAAATCTAATCGGAACACCAACAGATGCAAACGGAACATGGAGTGGAACGGGAGTTACGGATAATGGTGATGGAACGTCAAGTTTCGATCCAAGTGGCTTGAGTGGATCAATCACTTTGACTTACACCTATACAGATGGTAACGGTTGTACCGCGTCTGATACAACAAGTATAAACGTTATTACTTGCAATACATCTATTGAAGCCGTTAAGACAGTAGCGATTACTAATGATGTCGCACCAGCAGGAGCAAGTTTAGGAGATACAGTAGAATATACAATCACAGTAACAAACACAGGAGATGTAACCTTAGATGGAGTAGGTATTGTAGATACATTTGAGGATGCAGATAGCAATACATTGATGTTTACAGCCGGCCCAGCGTTTGATGCTGTTAATTCAGATAATGTAGAAGGGATATTAGAAGTAGGAGAAGTAGCTGTTTATACAGCTACCTATGTCATTGGACAGGGCGCCATAGATACAGGAGGATTTAGTAATAGTGTGGAAGCAACTGCTAATGATCCTGATGATAACCAGATTTCAGATATAAGTGACGATGGTGATGATACGGACGGCAACACAGAAGATGATCCAACGGTAATCACGATAACAA